>NZ_RKIU01000004.1:692500-1165000 GCF_003938925.1 Agrobacterium sp. FDAARGOS_525
CGGCCTGCTGGCACCGCAAATCCAGTCGAACAATGTGGAAAGCGGCGACGTGCTGCGCGTCGGCATCCTTCAGGAAGACGAGAAAAGCGATATCGTGCGCGTGAGCCTTTACCGCAAGGGCCGCCACATGGTCACCATGGCCGTCGATGACCGCAAGCGCTTCATCAAGGCCAGCGAACCACCGAAACTGGACGCGGTGGCGACCGCCTTTGACAGCACACCCGCACCTGCGGCGGGGCGCGATCTGCCAAGCGTCTATGACGGGGTGTACCGCGCCGCGCTTGCTTACGGCATGAACCAGGGCATGGTCTCGCAGTTGATCAAGCTTCTGGCCAGCAGCGTCGATTTCCAGGCGCAGCTCAAGCCCGCGGATACGCTCGAAGCCTTCTTCTCCGTGGAAGATGCGGATGGCAAGGCGACGGACAAGTCGGAGCTGCTCTATGTCAATGCCAAGTTCGGCGACAACGAGACACGCTTTTACCGGTTCCAGAATCCGGAAGACAACAGCATCGATTATTTCGATGAAAACGGCAAAAGCATCCGGCAGTTCCTGTTGCGCAACCCGGTTCCAAACGGCCGCATGACCTCCGGTTTCGGGATGCGCCGCCATCCCGTGCTGAAATTCAGCCGCATGCATACGGGAACAGACTGGGCCGCCGCCCGGGGCACGCCGATTATCGCTACGGGCAACGGCACTGTCGAGAAGGCCGGATGGGCCTCCGGTTACGGCAACCAGACCCTGATCCGCCATGCCAATGGCTATGTCTCGTCCTATAACCACCAGAGCGCGATCGCCAAGGGGGTCACCGAGGGGGCAAAGGTCCGGCAGGGTCAGGTCATCGGCTATGTGGGGTCGACCGGTCTTTCGACCGGCGCGCATCTGCACTACGAGCTGATCGTCAACGGCACCAAGGTGGACGCAATGAAGGTGCGTCTGCCGGGCGGCAAGTCGCTTTCCGGCGAAGCGCTGGCGCGTTTCTCCGACGAGAGAAAACGCATCGATAATCTGCTGAATATCGAAGAAAAGTCCAATCAGGTGGCAAGCCGCTGATCGGCAGGGGATTTCAGATCAACAGAGTCCGCTTATAGGAAAAGGGCCCCGTTTCCGGAGCCCTTTTTTTATGCAGCGTCGGCGGCCTCAGTGTCGGCCTCGGCTTTTGGCGGCTTGACCTTGAACAGCAGCCGGTCGGTTCCAGAGGTCACCTTGACCCGCGAACCATCGGGGATTTCCCCGCCAAGGATCATTTCCGCAAGCCTGTCCTGAACCGCCTTCTGGATCACCCGCTTCAGCGGACGCGCGCCATAGGCGGGATCGTAGCCTTTGTTGGCAAGCCAGTTACGGGCATCCTCATCCAGTTCGAGCGAAATCTTGCGATCTCCCAGCAGCGAAACGAGCCGCTTCAACTGGATTTCCACGATGGCACCCATCTCGTCCCGCCGCAGGCGATGGAAGAGGATGATATCATCGATACGATTGAGGAACTCCGGCCTGAAATGCGACCGGACACGCTCCATCACCAGTTCCCGAACCGAATCCACGTCGTCATTGTCACCCATCTGCGTCATGAATTCCGAACCGAGGTTCGAGGTCATGATGATGATGGTGTTCTTGAAATCGACGGTGCGGCCCTGGCCATCCGTCAGGCGGCCATCATCCAGCACCTGCAGCAGGACGTTGAAGACATCCGGATGCGCTTTTTCGATCTCGTCGAACAGCACGACCTGATAAGGCCGGCGGCGAACCGCTTCCGTCAGAGCGCCGCCCTCCTCGTAACCGACATAGCCGGGAGGCGCACCGATGAGCCGGGCAACGGAGTGTTTCTCCATATATTCCGACATGTCGAGGCGAACCATTGCGGTTTCGTCGTCGAACAGGAAGCGGGCCAGCGACTTGGTCAGCTCGGTCTTGCCCACGCCCGTCGGGCCGAGGAAGATGAACGAACCGATCGGCCGGTTGGGATCCTGCAGGCCGGCACGCGAACGGCGAACCGCCTTGGACACAGCCTGAACGGCCTCACCCTGCCCGACAACGGACTTGGCAAGTTCGTCTTCCATGCGCAACAGCTTTTCGCGCTGGCCTTCGAGCATCTTGTCAACCGGAATACCTGTCCAGCGGGAAACGACATGCGCGATATTGTCCGCCGTCACCACTTCCTGAACCATCGAACCGGCACCGCTGCTGTCCCGCGCTTCCGCTGCAGCCAGTTCCTTTTCGATCCCCGGAATGATGCCGTAGGTCAATTCACCCGCGCGCTGGAACTGACCGTTGCGCTGTGCGATCGCCAGTTCGTTGCGGGCTTCGTCCAGCCGTTTCTTGAGATCGGCGGCGTGGCCGAGCTTCTGCTTTTCCGCCTGCCAGCGGGCCGTCAGCGCATCGGCCTTCTCTTCCGTATCCGCCAGTTCATCCTCGAGCTTCTTGAGCCGGTCGACAGAAGACTGGTCCGTCTCCTGCTTCAGGGCTTCGCGCTCGATCTTGAGCTGGATGATGCGGCGATCCAGTTCGTCCAGTTCTTCCGGCTTGGAATCCACCTGCATGCGAAGACGCGACGCGGCTTCGTCCATCAGGTCGATTGCCTTATCCGGCAGGAAACGGTCGGTGATATAGCGATTGGAAAGCGTCGCAGCCGCAACCAGGGCCGAATCCGAGATACGGACCTTGTGGTGCTGTTCGTATTTTTCCTTCAACCCGCGCAGGATCGAGATCGTGTCCTCAACGGTCGGTTCATCCACCAGCACGGGCTGGAAACGGCGGGCAAGGGCCGGATCCTTCTCCACATGCTTGCGATATTCGTCGAGCGTGGTGGCGCCAACGCAGTGCAGCTCACCGCGGGCAAGCGCGGGCTTAAGCAGATTGGAGGCATCCATCGCCCCATCCGCCTTACCGGCGCCGACCAGCGTATGCATTTCGTCGATGAAGAGGATGATGCCGCCATTTTCAGACTGCACCTCATTGAGGACAGCCTTCAGGCGCTCTTCGAACTCACCGCGATATTTCGCACCTGCGATCAGCGCGCCCATATCGAGCGCCATCAGCTTCTTGTCTTTGAGGCTTTCGGGCACATCGCCATTGACGATGCGCAGGGCGAGGCCTTCGGCAATCGCCGTCTTACCGACACCGGGTTCACCGATCAGCACGGGATTGTTCTTGGTACGGCGAGACAGCACCTGAATGGTACGGCGAATTTCATCGTCGCGGCCAATAACAGGGTCCAGCTTGCCTTCGCGGGCCTCTCCCGTCAGGTCGCGCGCGAACTTCTTCAGCGCGTCAAAGCCCTGTTCGGCATTGGCGCTGTCAGCCGTGCGGCCCTTGCGGATATCATTGATGACCTGATTGAGCGCCTGCGCCGTCACGCCGGCCTTCTTCAGGGAAGCCGAAGTGGAAGCAGAGCTTTCAATCGCAAGCGCCTGCAGAAGACGCTCGACGGTCACGAAACTATCGCCAGCCTTTTTGGCCAGGTCTTCGGCGGTGGAAAACACCTTTGCAAGGGGAGCCGTCAGCGAAAGGCCGCCATTGCCACCGGATACCTTCGGTAATTTTGCCAGTGCGGCATCATTGGCAAGACGCGCTTCTTTCGCGTCGCCGCCAGCCCGCTCGATCAGCGATGCCGCCATGCCCTGCTCGTCATCGAGCAGCACCTTGAGAACATGTTCGGGCGAAAACTGCTGATGGTTTTCGGCCAGCGCAAAGGTCTGCGCCGATTGCAGAAAACCGCGAACGCGCTCGGAGTATTTTTCAATATTCATAGTCGAACCTCCATAGACCGGCCCGCCCGCTTTCGGCACGGCTCCGGGTGTTAGGGTTGAGGCTCCCTCAAAAGGCAAGCCCCGCTACGACAGCCGTGTTTAAGGATTTCACGATCGCCGCCTCTCGATGGTCGGTCGCCAGCAGTATCGGCAACCTTCCATCCTGCTCGAATATGGGAGGCATTTTCATCGGTTTAAAGGGGAAGAAATCCGGCCGTCGAGAAATTTTCCCAGGAAGTTGACGGGTGTCAGCTTCACCCTGCTAGCCATGCTGACGCGCGCAGTCGTAGACTTTGGCGCGCCAAAATAAAAAAACTCCGGCGAGCCGGAGTTTTCAGTCCTAGGGCATGTCTGCCTGCGCTGTTTATTCCGCGGCGTTTTCAAGCGTGGCGGGAGCGGCCTCTTCACCGGCTCCTGCATCTTCACCTTCGGCACCTTCGGCAGCCGCAGTGCGACGTGGACGGCGCTGGCGCGGACCAGTCGCCCGGCGCGTCTTCGGTGCGCGTTCGGCCGGAGCTTCCGCCTGCTGCTGTTCCTCTTCGACGGCCACCTCCATCGGCGTACCCTCGATGACGGGCTGTGGCGCCTGACTGGCGTCATAAACCGGAGGCTGCTGGTCTGCGCTCACCTGCTGGCGTGGCTGACGCTCCTGCCGCTCACGGCGGTCGGGACGTTCACGGCGCTCCTGGCGCTGCTCGTTCCGTTCGGCGCGCTCCTGGCGTTCGGGCTGCTGCGAGCGCTCGGCCTGTTCGGCCTGATGCTGCGGTGCAATGGCGCCTTCGTCACCATCGTTCACATCCATCTCGTCGGCATCGGCGGCGTTATACTCGCCGCGGTCGTCGCGCTGGAAGCGTTCCTGCATCTGCGCCTGAGCCGACGCGATGATGCGGTTATAATGTTCAGCGTGCTGCAGATAGTTTTCAGCCATCACGCGGTCGCCGGAACTCTGTGCGTCGCGCGCCAGAGCCGCGTATTTTTCCGCTATGTGCTGGGCTGTGCCACGGATTTTAACATCGGGGCCGGAACTGTCATAAGTCCTAGTCAGCGGGTTACCGCCCTTGCGGTTGAAGTTGTTGTTACCGCCACCATTATTATTGTTGTTGTTTCCACGCCCCCGGCCGCGCTTGTTTTGCTGTCCTGGCCTCATCAATTGCTCACCTGAATTCTGTTTTGCTGATAATCTGGTTGTTTTCATGCAATTCCGGGCGGAAAACCGCTGGAAATTTTTCCTGAAATTGCTCCATCACGCGCCCTGCCGAGATACCTCCGGACAAGACCTCGCGTAAGACGACTGGTCGCGCAAATGCTGCACCGAGCCGTCTGCGAACAAAGTTTACTGATTCACATGCCGGAAACGCCCAGCCTTTCAGGGCTCTTTAAAGAACCCGCTTCGGGACTGACCCATACCCTGACGAATCTCAGTTCGTCCTCAGCCACCCGGCATGTGGCCGCAAACTATCCCGCTTCCCGCGGAAATCCAAGCCTTTTCTTTTGCTGTGCAAAATATCCTTGCAAAAAATTCCGCAGACATATCGTCGTCAACTATCTCCGGAAGGTCAAAACTCTATCATTACCGCCATAATCCTTCACGGCGTCCAGAAGAGAGAAGCCGTGGGAAGAAAATATAGCGGAAACATCAAGCCTTTGATCGAAACCGATCTCCACACCGACAATCCCGTTTTCCACAAGAAATCGGCCTGCTTCGGCAGCGATGAGGCGGTACGGTGCAAGGCCGTCCTGACCTCCATCCAGCGCCGCCAGAGGATCATGATGACGAACCTCTCGGTCAAGCGTTGCGACGATATCGCTTCTTATATAAGGCGGATTCGACACAATTATGTCAAAGCGGCCAGAGATTTTTTCGAACCAGTCGCTTTGAACGGGTTCGAAACGACCGCCGAGATCATTTCGGAATGCGTTTCTAGAGGATGTCTCCAGCGCGTCGGCGGAGATATCGCTGCCGACACCGGTCGCCTCCGGGCATTCCTTCAACAGCGCGAGACAGATTGCCCCCGTGCCTGTGCCCAGATCGAGAATACGCGCGCTGCCCCTGGCTGAAACGGCAGCCTTCAAGGCAGGCAGCAGCGTGTCTACCAGAACCTCCGTATCAGGGCGCGGCTCGAGCGTTTCCCTCGACAAAAGAAGATCCAGGCCATGAAACTCCCGATGGCCCAGGATGCGGTGAACAGGCTCGCCGCCGGCACGTCTTTCGATCATCGCATCAATTCGGGCTTGCTCCTCAGTCGTGAGCGACCGGTCCGGCTTCATCACGAAGTCGGTCAACGAAAAACCGACGACTTCGGCAATCAGGAGACGCGCATCGAGAAGTGGATCGGCGATCCCCGCCGCCTGCAGCCGCTTGCGGGCCGCGGCAAGTTCACTTGCGACAGTGGCCCCGGCCGGCGCGCTCAATGCTGCTCGCCGAGTTGCGCCAGCTGCCCCGCCTGATAATCGGCGATCAGCGCATCCACCAGCTCATCAATCTCGCCTTCGATCATCCGGTCCAGCTTGTAGAGCGTGAGATTGATACGGTGATCGGTGACACGGCCCTGAGGGAAATTATAGGTGCGGATGCGCTCGGAGCGGTCGCCGGAGCCCACCTGGCTCTTGCGGTCGGCCGAACGTTCACTGTCCACCTTCTGGCGCTCGATATCGTAAAGCCGTGAACGAAGAACCTGCATGGCCTTGGCGCGGTTCTGATGCTGCGATTTCTCCGAGCTCGTCACGATCAGCCCTGTCGGCAAATGGGTGATGCGAACGGCGGAATCGGTGGTGTTGACGTGCTGGCCGCCGGCGCCCGACGCACGCATCGTATCGATGCGGATATCTTCCGGGCGGATTTCGATATCGATTTCTTCCGCTTCCGGCAGCACCGCAACGGTGGCCGCAGACGTGTGGATGCGGCCGCTTGCTTCCGTTTCCGGCACGCGCTGCACCCGGTGAACACCGGACTCGAATTTCAGTTTGGAGAACACCCCTCGCCCACTGATCGTGGCGATGATTTCCTTATAACCGCCGGCTTCACCCTCGCTTGCAGAGAGCACTTCCACCTTCCAGCCCTTGGAAGCAGCAAAACGCTCATACATGCGGAACAGATCGCCGGCAAACAGTGCCGCCTCGGAACCGCCGGTCCCGGCGCGTATTTCGAGGATCGCACTTTTTTCGTCCGCAGCATCCTTCGGCAGAAGCAGGACCTGCATGTCCTTTTCGAGCTCTTCGATACGGCTCTCGATCTCCGGCAGCTCCATTTCCGCCAGTTCGCGCATATCCTTGTCGGTCGACTTGTCGGCAAGCAGCGCTTCGAGATCGGCGGCCTCAGAGATCGCCTTCTCGTATTCGCGAATTTTCTTCACCACCGGCTCGAGCTCGGAATATTCCGAAGCGAGCTTCACATAGACATCCGCAGCAGGCCCGGCCGACATACGCGCTTCGATCTCGCCGAAACGTCTTTCCAACTCGCGCATTTTTTCGACGGGAAGCTTCGCCACCAGTCACTCCAATTATGAAACAGTTCTTTTTAAACGGGAATGGAATGCGTCGCCGCAAAGCGTAACAACACCTCGCGCGCGCTTTCCAGCGAATTATGATCATCCAGCGCCGCGTTCAACTCTTCGGCAAGACTTGCGGCATCGAGCCCGAGCAGCATGGCCTTCACGGGGCCGATCGCCGTCGGCGACATGGAAATCGAACGGAATCCAAGCCCGATAAGAGCCATTGCCGAAAGTGGCTTGCTCGCCATTTCACCGCACAGCGTAACCGAAGTCTGATGCCTTTCGCCCGCCCGCACGATATCGCGAAGCATGCGCAGGAACGGCTTGCCGAGATTGTCGAAGCGATCCGAAACACGGGCGTTGCCGCGATCCACAGCCATCGAGAACTGGAAGAGATCATTCGAACCCACGGAGACGAAATCCACCTCCTGCATCAGCTCATCGAGCTGCCACATCAGCGCCGGCACCTCCAGCATGGCGCCGAACTGCAGCTTTTTTGGCAGCGCATGGCTGAATTTCGAAAGATGCTGTACTTCCTTTTGCAGCAGGTCGCGTGCAGCGCGGATTTCGGACACTTCCGTCACCATCGGCAACATCATGCGCAGTTCTGCACCGGAAGCGGCACGCAGAAGCGCGCGCATCTGCGTGCGCATCAGCCCCGGCCGGTCGAGCGACAGGCGGATCGCCCGCCAGCCAAGCGCCGGATTTTCCTCCTCCTGGCCGCGCATATATGAAACGACCTTGTCGCCGCCAATATCCAGCGTGCGGAAGGTAACGCTCTTGCCCTTCGCCTGCCGCAGGACGGAGCGGTAGAAGGCCTCCTGTTCCTCACCCTTCGGCATGTTGGAAGCGATCATGAATTGCAGCTCGGTACGGAACAGGCCAATGCCATCGGCACCCGATTCATCCAGCTGCGGCAGATCCACCAAAAGACCAGCATTCATCTTGAGGTTGACCTTCTGGCCATCCTTGGTGATCGGTTCGACATTGCGAAGTGCGCGGAACTGCTCCTGCCGGCGGGCACGCAGACGCACTTTTTCCTCATAGGCGCGTTGCAGATCCGACATCGGACGCAAATGCACCTGGCCGTCATCGCCATCGATGATGATGGGATCGTTGTTTTCGGCAAGCGCGACAATGCCCGTCGCCTGGCCGATAACCGGAATGCCCATGGCGCGGGCCACAATGACGACATGGCTGGTCACCGCGCCATCTTCCAACACCAGACCACGCAGTTTTTCGCGCGGATAATCCAGGAGTTCGGCCGCCCCCATGGCGCGGGCCAGCACGATGGCATCGAGCGGGAAATCCTGTTCCGGACCACGACCGCCGAAACCGATGAGCTGCCGAAGCAGCCGGTTGGCGAGATCGTCGAAATCATGCATGCGTTCGCGAAGGTAAGGATCGGTCAGGCGCATCATGCGCGCCTTGGTGTCGCTCTGCACCTTCTCGACCGCCGCTTCCGCGGTCAGGCCGTTGCGGATCGCTTCTTCCATGCGTCGCACCCAGCCCTGATCGTGGGCGAACATGCGGTAGGTCTCGAGAACCTCGCGGTGCTCGCCTTCGGTCGGTACGTCACGGCGCTGCAGCATGTCATCGATGGAGAGCCGCAGCGAGCCTATAGCATCGGCAAGGCGACGGATTTCCGTATCCGCATCTTCGTTCAGCAGGTTGGTAACGACAATGCGCGGATCGTGCAGCACCACATGGCCAAGACCGATGCCTTCGCCATAGGCGTCGCCGTCGATGGAGACGGCACGCGTCAGGTCCAGCTCGACACCGGGGCGTGTGATCTTCTTCAACTCGCCGCTCGCCACTATTTCAGCGATAAGCATCGCGGTTGTCTCGAGCGCTTCAATTTCATCCTCCCGGTACGTTCGGCTGGCCTTGTTCTGGACCACAAGAACGCCAAGAGTGCGACCGGAGCGCAAAATTGGCACGCCGAGGAAGGAATGATAAATTTCCTCACCGGTTTCAGGAAGATAGCGGAATGCGGGATGCGCCTGCGCATCGGAAAGATTGAGCGGCTGGGCGGAAGCGGCAATGGTGCCGACAAGACCCTGCCCCATTTTCAGCTGGGCAAGATGCACGGCATCCTTGTTGAGACCTTCCGTCGCATAAAGCTCAAGCACGCTGTCGGAACGCAGCACATAGACCGAGCAAACCTCCGCCACCATGTTGCCGGCGATCTGACGGACGATCTGGTCAAGGCGGTCCTGCGGTTCAAGGTGCTCCGCCATCATTTCGCGCAGCCGCTTGAGCAGGACGCGCGGACCTGCGGAAAGGTCTCTCATCGCGTTTGCTCCCCGACGCTTCCGATCCGAATGTCATAATATTCGGGAATCAAAACGTCATTTAAAAATTTATAGCGCGAGAAGCGCGTCCCGCAAGGGACACGCTTTCATGAAACGCCACATCGGAAGAACGCAACTCCGAAGAATCGGAGCATCGGGAACCGATGTCTCGGCTTAGCTCTTATCGAGGCCGTAAGCAGAATGCAAAGTGCGAACCGCAAGTTCGGCATAGGCGCCATCGATCAGGATCGAAATCTTGATCTCGGACGTGGTGATCGCCTTGATGTTGATGTTCTTCTCGGCCAGTGCCTTGAATGCGCTGGCGGCAACGCCCGCGTGGCTGCGCATGCCAATGCCGATAACCGAAACCTTGGCGAGGCCGGTTTCGTTCTGGGCAACGTCGAAGCCGATCTGGGCCTTGTTGTCATCGAGAACCTTAAGCGCCTTGGCAACGTCGCCCGAAGGAACGGTAAAGGTCATGTCGGTGCGCGAACCGTCTTCGGAAATGTTCTGCACGATCATGTCGACATTGATGTGCGCTTCCGCCAGAGGCCCGAAGATCGCGGCGGAGACGCCCGGACGGTCGGCCACGCGGCGCAGCGAGATCTGTGCTTCATCCTTGGCATAGGCGATGCCGGTTACGACTTCCTGTTCCACGATTTCATCCTCGTCACAAATCAAAGTACCGGGCGGGTTGATGAGGTCGCCCATGCCCGGCGCATCGGGATCCTCGAAACTGGAGCGAACGAAGGTGCGCACCTTGTGTACCATGGCAAGCTCGACCGAGCGGACCTGCAGGACCTTGGCACCGAGCGACGCCATTTCGAGCATTTCCTCGAAGGCGATCTTTTTCATGCGGCGAGCCTTGGGCTCGATGCGCGGATCGGTCGTGTAGACGCCATCGACATCCGTATAGATGTCGCAACGATCCGCCTTCACGGCAGCGGCAATGGCAACGGCCGAGGTGTCGGAGCCGCCGCGGCCAAGCGTTGCAATGCGGTTATCGGGACCGATGCCCTGGAAGCCGGCAACAACGGCAACCTGGCCCTCGCCCATGCGTTTCACGATATCCGAGCCGTCAATCTCGAGAATGCGGGCGGCGCCATGCGCATTATCGGTGCGGATCGGGATCTGCCAGCCCTGCCAGGAGCGCGCATTGATGCCCATGGATTGCAGCGTGATCGCCAGAAGACCTGACGTCACCTGCTCGCCGGATGCGACAACCGCGTCATATTCGCGCGCATCATAAAAGGAGGCGGCATTGCTCCCCGTAATCTTTGCTGCGTTCTGCACCCAGTCAACCAATTCGTTGGTTTTACCGGACATGGCGGAAACGACCACGGCCACTTCATGGCCGGCGTCCACTTCGCGTTTCACATGCCGTGCGACATTGTGAATGCGTTCGAGGTTCGCGACGGACGTGCCGCCGAATTTCATGACAATGCGAGCCATAGCCTTGACCAGTACCATCCCATTTTCCCGCCGGCTCTTTCAAAAGACGGACGGACAAGAACAAACCCAGTCGGCTCTTCCTGACAAAGAGCCTCAAGTTGCGGGTCTCTTAGCGAAAAGGCGGGGGCCACGCAATGCCGTTTATGAACCATGCGGTACGCCTTTTCGGGAGCCTGAACATGCAACAATGGCGCCCTGACGCGCCGGCGGGATAAAGCACCCGCAAAAGAGCGTACCGCGGTGCACTGTACAAATCGGCCCATTCGCAGTATGAGCGCGGCAATGCAACCGGCCAGATGGCCGAAATGGCCTGTATCGGCTGCCCCGGAGACTTTAGGATCTATTGGTTTCGGGCGGATGCGGGCAGCTTCATATCCGAAAGACGGTAGATGACAGACACCCAGGGTATCGCCCCGGCGATCGCGCAGGCGTTGGAAAAACGCGGCTATAAAGATTTGACCCCCGTGCAGCAGGCCATGCTTGCGCCGGAACTTGCCGACAAGGACGCGCTGGTTTCCGCGCAGACCGGTTCCGGCAAGACCGTTGCCTTCGGCATCGCGCTTGCGACCACGCTGCTGCGTGACAACACCCGTTTCGGCCAGGCCGCTGCCCCTCTGGCGCTTGCCATCGCCCCCACACGCGAACTGGCCATGCAGGTCAAGCGCGAGCTAGAATGGCTTTACGAATTTGCCGGTGTCTCCATCGCCTCCTGCGTCGGCGGCATGGATATCCGCAATGAGCGCCGGGCGCTGGAGCGCGGTGCTCATATCGTCGTCGGCACGCCCGGCCGTCTCTGCGACCACATCAAGCGCAATGCACTCGATCTCTCATCGATCCGCGCTGTCGTGCTCGACGAAGCCGACGAAATGCTCGACCTCGGCTTCCGTGAAGATCTGGAATTCATTCTGGAGGAATCGCCCGAAGATCGCCGCACGCTGATGTTCTCGGCCACCGTGCCGCGCAGCATCGCCAAGCTGGCCGAAAGCTACCAGAAGAACGCCGTGCGCATCGCCACCGCTTCCGAACAGAAGCAGCATGTGGATATCGAATATCGCGCGCTTCTGGTTTCGCCTTCCGATCGCGAGAACGCCATCATCAATGCGCTGCGCTTTTACGAAGCCCGCAACGCCATCGTGTTCTGCTCCACCCGCGCCGCGGTGAACCACCTGACGGCCCGCCTGAACAATCGTGGCTTCTCCGTCGTGGCTCTCTCCGGCGAACTGACGCAGAACGAGCGTACACATGCCCTGCAGGCCATGCGTGACGGCCGCGCCCGCGTTTGCGTGGCGACAGACGTTGCCGCCCGCGGCATCGACCTGCCCGGCCTCGAACTCGTCATCCATGCCGACCTGCCGACCAATTCCGAAACACTTCTGCACCGCTCGGGCCGCACCGGCCGCGCCGGTCAGAAGGGCGTCAGCGCCATCGTGGTACCGGTCAGCCAGCGCCGCAAGGCCGAGCGCCTGCTCGAAGGCGCCAAGGTCAGTGCCGCATGGGTACACCCACCCTCCGTTGAAGAGATCGTCGAGCGCGACGGCGCCCGGCTTCTGGCCGATCCTACGCTCAGCGAAGCAGTGGCGGATGACGAACGCGATTTCGTGACCAAGCTGCTGGAACAGCATGGCGCGGAAAAAGTCGCCGCGGCCTTCGTGCGCCTTTATCATGCGGGACGTTCGGCACCGGAAGACATTTTTGAAGTCGCGCTTGATAACACCCGCAAGCCGCGCCGCGACAGTTTCGAAACGGTCGAAAACAACGCTCCGCGCCGCGACAGGTCCGACTTCTCCGACAGCGCCTGGTTCTCGCTGTCCGTTGGCCGCAAGCAGAGCGCCGAGCCGCGCTGGCTTATTCCGATGCTCTGCCGTTTCGGCAAGATCACCCGCCAGGATATCGGCGCGATCCGCATGCAACAGACCGAAACCTTCGTGGAACTGGCAGCCGACGCCGTCGACCGCTTCACCTCCGCCATCGGCAAGGACATGACGCTCGAAAAGGGCATTCGCCTGAAGGCGCTTGAGGGCAAACCCGAGATGACCGGCGGCTTCCGCGAAGACACGCGGCCGGCCAAGGCCCAGCGGAAGTTCAGCAAGTCCGACAACGCGAGCGCCCCCCGCGATGATCGCAAGAGCGAAGACAAGCCCTGGAAAAAGAAAAAGCCCTTTGGCGACAAGCCGAAATATGAGGGCAAGAAGGACAAGCCATTCGAAAAGCGTGGGCCAAAGCCGACAAAGGGCTGAGGACGCCCTTCGTTTTTAGCTCTTGCAAGAAAATGAGTCCCTTTTTGTGGGACTCAAGCCGGTCGACGACCTCCTCCGTCATGCCGGACCTGATCCGGCATCCAGCCACGACGCGTCTGCGTCGTGAGAAGACCCTTTTGCGATCAAAGACTTGATCGCGCTAGACCCCGGATCAAGTCCGGGGTGACGGAGTGGGGATGCGAAAACTTTGCAATCGATTCAGGTCGACAGATTCAACAAAAAGCCCCGCTCTCGCGGGGCTTTTATTTTGTCTCAATTCTCAAAACGCCTGTGCTCAGAATTCCAGCGCGCGGTCGCCGTTTTCGTCCTTGATGCGGTTCGGAAGACCGATCTTGTTCAGAAGGTTCAGGAACGGCTTCGGTGGCAGTTCTTCAACGTTTGCCATCTGCTTCACATCCCATTCGCCTGTCGCTATCAACATGGCGGCAGCAACCGGCGGAACGCCAGCTGTGTAGGAAATGCCCTGCGAGCCGACTTCTTCATAGGCTTCCTTATGGTCAGCCACGTTGTAGATGAAGACTTCGCGTTCCTTGCCGTCCTTGATACCCTTGACGATATCACCAATGCAGGTCTTGCCGACATAATCGGGCGCCAGCGAAGACGGATCGGGCAGCACGGCCTTGACCACCTTCAGCGGCACGACTTCCAGACCTTCAGCCGTCTTGACCGGCTTTTCGGAGAGCAGCCCGAGGTTCTTCAGCACGGTGAAGACATTGATATAGTGATCGCCGAACCCCATCCAGAAGCGGACATCGGCGCCGTCCATGTTCTTGGACAGCGAATGCACTTCGTCATGGCCGGTCATATAGGCCTTCTGCTTGCCGACGACAGGCAGATCGAATTCCTGGCCGACTTCGAACATCTGGTTGGTCTGCCACTGGCCATTCTGCCAGGAATAGACGACCCCGGTGAACTCACGGAAGTTGATTTCCGGATCGAAGTTGGTGGAGAACCAGCGGCCATGGCTGCCGGCATTGATGTCGACGATATCGACCGAGGTGACCTTGTCGAAATACTCATCCTTGGCAAGACGCGCATAGGCGTTGACGACACCCGGGTCAAAACCGACACCGAGAATGGCAGTAATGCCCTTCTCCTTGCATTCTTCAGCACGCTTCCACTCGTAGTTTCCATACCACGGCGGCGTCTCGCAGATCTTGGTGGGATCCTCGTGGATCGCCGTATCCATATAGGCAACACCCGTGTCCATGCAGGCACGAAGAACGGACATGTTGACGAAAGCCGAACCGACATTGATGACGATCTGTACGCCGGTCTTGTTGATCAAGGCTTTCGTCGCCTCGATATCCATCGCGTCAAGCGCATGGGCCTCAAGTTTCACATCTGTCTTGAGGCTCTTCTTTTCGCGTACGGACTCGACAATCTTGCGGCACTTTTCCAAAGTCCGTGACGCAATATGAATGTCTCCCAATACATCGCTGTTCTGGGCGCATTTATGCGCCACGACCTGTGCTACGCCACCGGCGCCGATGATCAGAACGTTCTTCTTCATTTCAGGTGATGCCTCCTTTTCCCCGCAGGGATGAGCTTCGTTGGATGTTGAAACAGGGTTTAAGACAGGCTTTGCTCGAAATCGGCAAAGTCGAATTCACGGACGGCGCGAACCGAGCCGTCGAGTTCCTTGATGGCGATCGTCGGCATCTTCACGCCGTTGAACCAGTTTTTCTTGACCATGGTGTAACCGGCTGCGTCCTGGAAGGAGATGCGGTCACCCACTTTCAGCTCGTTGTCGAAACGGAAATCGCCGAAAATATCGCCGGCGAGGCAGGACTTGCCGCAAACCATATAGGGATGTTCGCCCTCGTTCGGCGATACCTTGGCGCTCTCACGATAGATCAGAAGATCGAGCATGTGCGCTTCGATGGAGCTGTCGACGATAGCGAGGTTCTTGCCGTTGAACAGCGTGTCGAGAACCGTCACTTCGAGCGTCGTGCTCTTCGTGATCGAGGCTTCGCCCGGCTCGAGATACACCTGCACACCGTATTTTTCTGAGAAGGCACGCAGACGGTCGCAGAACTGGTCGAGCGGGTAATCGTCGCCAGTGAAATGAATGCCGCCGCCGAGGCTGACCCATTCGGCACGCGACAGCAGCGATCCGAATTTTTCCTCGATCTGCGTCAGCATGCGGTCGAACAGGGCAAAATCGCTGTTTTCGCAGTTATTGTGGATCATGAAACCGGAAATGCAATCCATGACCTTGTCGACCTTGGCGACATCCCATTCGCCAAGGCGGCTGAACGGACGTGCGGGATCTGCAAGATCGAAGCTCGATGAACTGACCTGCGGATTGAGGCGCAGACCGCGCGTGATGCCGGATGCCTTGTCGGCAAAGCGCTCCAGCTGGCCGATGGAATTGAAGATAATCTTGTCGGCATTCGCAATCACCTCGTCGATCTCGTAATCGGCATAGGCAACGGAGTAGGCATGGGTTTCACCGCCGAATTTCTCGCGGCCAAGACGGACTTCATAAAGCGAGGAGGAAGTGGTGCCATCCATATATTGCGACATGAAGTCGAACACCGACCAGGTGGCGAAGCATTTCAACGCCAACAGCGCCTTGGCACCGGATTTTTCCCGCACATAGGCAATCTTCTCCATGTTGCGAAGAAGTTTTGTCTTGTCGATGAGGTAATATGGCGTCTGCAGCATCTCGTTTCACATATTGATTGAAGTCAAGGTCGGTCTTGGATGATGGGCCTTATATGATGCTTGTTACAGGAAAACAAATGTCCGGGGACTAATTCCTTAAAAATGAGGCGCATCGAGCGGGACGAAGAAAAGACATGACGTTGCGGAACCAAGTCGGTGTCGCTGCGTTTCAATCACGGACAGGCGGGTAGTTTCTGCCGCCGTAATGAAAGTCAAGCGGCGTCAGTCATGGACATGTCGCCATCTCCATCAACGATGTTCAAGAAGGACTTCACTCATGGCAAGCGTGCGTAGCAGCGTTAATGACAAGATCCAGCAATCCCTCGAAAGCGGTGATGCAGCCGATGTGGCCGCGCAGCTCGCCCAGCTTCGCGAAGATCTGGCAAATCTTGCCAAGAGCGTGAAGGCGCTTGGCGTCGGTGCTTCGCATGAGCTGAAAGCTCAGGCCGCGCGTGTTGCGGACGATGCCATCTCCGCATCGAGCGACATGGCGGATACCGTGCGCAACGAGATTTCAACGCTGAATGACAATCTGACGGACCAGGTCCAGCGAAACCCGCTCCAGTCGCTCGGCATTGCGGTCGGCGTCGGTTTCGTTCTTGCCCTCCTGACACGTCGATAAGCTCATGCTTGAGGCATTGCTGGTCTATCTGGGGGAGACCCAGCGTGAAGGGCGTGTCGTCACGAGACGACTGCGCTCTGTCATCATATTATCGGTGCTGGCGGGAATATTTTTCCTGATAGCCTTCGTGGCGGCGGTTGTAGCCGGATCGATTTACCTCGCCCGGCACGTCGGCGCAGGCCCTGCAGCGCTGGTCGTCGCCGGATCCGCGTTTCTGCTTGGAGTTATCATGCTTGTGGCACTCGCCATCCTGAAGCGTCCAAGGGTCTATGCAACAAGGCCGGTCACGCCGCTCGCTGCCGCAGCGCCGCTCACGGCGGCGCCGCTTGCTCTTCAGTCGTTGCTTTCACTCGCGATACAGGCGCGCCCCTATGCGACACTTGCCGTCGCCGTCGCAGCCGGGTTTCTCGCCACGAGAGCAGGTACAAAAAAGACCAAGTAACTTCTTGGCTCGCCAGCGACACCAACCGCGCATCCGGCCCATGGATGCGCGGTTTTTTTTATGTTACCCGCGAAGGATAGATTGGTTGATGGCGCACTGCGTCACGCCGCCCTTATTTAAACAAAGTAACATACAGTCTCGGCGTATCCGTAATTTTTTGAAAGGCAATTGATGAAGAAGAAAGTCCTTGTCGTCGGTGGTGCCGGCTATATCGGTTCGCACACGTGCCTTCTCCTCTCTGAAAGAGGGTATGAACCCGTCGTTTTTGACAATCTCTCCAACGGGCATGAGGAATTCGTCCGCTGGGGGCCTTTCGAACAGGGCGATATTCGCGACCGGGCGCGGCTGGACGAAGTCTTCGCCAAACACCGGCCGGAGGCGGTTCTGCATTTCGCGGCACTGATCGAGGTCGGTGAATCGGTCAAGCAGCCCGTGGCTTTCTATGACAACAACGTCATCGGCTCGCTCAACCTGCTTTCGTCCGCCATCGATGCCGGTGTCAATGCCTTCGTATTCTCCTCCACCTGCGCCACCTATGGTCTGCCGGAACAGGTCCCGATCGACGAAACGCACCGGCAGGCGCCGATCAACCCCTATGGCCGCACCAAATGGGTGGTCGAGCAGGCGCTGAAGGATTACAGCGCCTATAAGGGGCTACGCTCGGTAATGCTGCGCTACTTCAATGCCGCAGGAGCTGATTTCGAAGGCCGCATCGGCGAATGGCACAAACCGGAAACCCACGCGATCCCGCTGGCCATCGAGGCCGCACTCGGCCGGCGTCAGGGTTTCAAGGTATTCGGCACGGATTACGACACGCGCGATGGAACCTGCGTGCGCGACTACATCCACATTCTCGATCTCGCCGACGCCCATGTGCGTGCAGTGGATTATCTGCTGGCGGGCGGGGAAACCGTGGAACTCAACCTCGGCACCGGCACGGGCACCACGGTCAAAGAATTGCTGGCAGCGATTTCGGAAGTCTCCGGTCGACCCTTCCCCGTCGAATATGCCGGGCGTCGGGATGGCGATTCGACAACACTGGTGGCAAATAACGAAAAGGCGAAAGAGGTTTTGGGCTGGGAACCGCGCTATTCTCTTTCCGATATCATCAAATCCGCCTGGGCATGGCATTCGTCGCGGAACGCGGGTGAATAAACCAAAAAGACACCGGCCGATGGCCGGTGTCTCCCGCGGGACGGCGGATGGCGCCTGTTCCCGCTCCTGCCTCCCAGGTATGGGATTTACGGCTTTGTCGCCGAAGTGGTGGTGCTGTCGGGTGCCGCCGGGGTTGCCGCGTTCTGCTCGCTGGTCTTCTGCTCCAGCGTCTTGAATTCCGGCGCTGCCTTCAGCGTTTCCGCGGTTTCGGTCGTCGTCAGGCGAATGGTGCCGTCTTGCGCGTTGCGCGTCATCGTCACCTTGTCCATGGGAACGGCCACGTCCTTGGCGCCGATACCCAGGAAGCCGCCAACACCGATCACCGCTGCAACCAGACCCCCGTCCTGTTCCATGATGAGGTTCGTCACATTGCCGATGCTCTCATCGGCCGCTGTATAGACAGACTTGCCGATATAGTCGTTGGCGCTGATTTGCGTTTCGCCCTGCTCCGTCAGATAGGCTCCGCCGGTGGTCGTGGCTGCGCTGTCATTGGCCGAGGGTGCTGCAGGAGCCATGGGCGTCGCTGGCGGCGTCGCCGGTTCAGTCTGTGCGCTGGGATTTGCCGGCGCGGGCTGCGTCGTGCCCTGAGCGATGGCAAGCGGCGCGAAAGCCGTCGTGCCCATGAGGGCGGCGGTGACGAGGATCGTAAGTTTCTTTGCCATTTCGTACCTTCCTTTCATCGTTCTCAACTGGCCGGCGGAAACATTTTTCCGCTCTTCGACCGGTTCGACTGGCAAACGGCATGGTTGTCCAAATAGTTCCGATTTTTTCAATCACGGCTTTGGGAGATGTCGTGAACCACAACAACCAAAGGTAAGAAATCAGCCATTGCCAATGGGGTATGGCGCGGTATTATCCATGTCGTAACAAAGGGATAAATGCCGGAGTTTTTATATGCCTCGACCCGGCAACAGACTGAAGAACATGATCTCGGCTTTGCGTCGGCGTAGCGCGAATTTTTTCCCGACCGCCTCCATCGGCACCTATCTGGTGGTGATGGCGACCGTTATCACTTTGCCGCTGATCCTTTTCGTCGGCTACTTGATGCTCCGCCTGGAAGCGGAAAAACGCGACGACCTGCAGCGCGAGACGATCGAGGATGTACGGGTCGTCAGCCGCAACATCGATCGCCGTCTGCAGGAAATCGCCACCTCGCTTAATCTGCTGTCGCAATTTCCCGAACTCGAGAGCGGCAATCTCGCCGCCTTTCAGGGACGCGTAGCAGACAGCCTGAAACGGGAGGGTCTTTATGCCATTCTTGCCACCAAGGATGGCCAGCAGCATCTCAACACCCGTGTGCCCTTCGGCAAGCCTCTCGGCAAGGTGCCGGCCGAGGCCGATCTCGCCAAAGCGATAGAATCCCGCCGTATAACGGTATCGAACATTTTTTTCGGCTCAACCAGCAAGGAATGGGTGTTCAACGTTACCATGCCGCTCGATCCGGAACTCGGGTCTGCCGGAGACGCCCTCATCCTGACGCAGAATGCCAGTGACCTGAGCCGGCTCATCTCCACCGAGAACCTGCCGCGAAACTGGGCGGTCGCTATCATCGACGGCACCAATCGTGTCGTTGTATCCACCGCTCCTGACGAGGCGGCGATTGGCAAACCGTTCGTCACCCCGGCCATACTCTCCGAAATGCAGGCCTTCAGCGGCAATTTTTTCGACGGCAAGGGCAATCTTTACGCCTATGCGCAATTGCCTGGCTGGCAGTGGAAAACCGTCATGTGGGGGCCGCTTGCCGCAAGTCAGGCTGCGCTGGTCGATACCTGGCGGCAGATGATGATCGGCAGCCTGGTACTCGTTTTGATTGCTATAGGAGGCGCCTATCTGGTGGGGCGGCAATTGCGCAGCTCGATCCGCGACCTGACCCTCATGGCCGAGCGCATTGGTGAAGGTGAGATCGTCGCGCCGGTGGACACCAAGATAAAAGAGGCCAATCAGGTGGCCATCGCGCTTTCAAACGCCTCCTTCGACAGAAGCCAGTCAGAAGAAAGGCTGCAATTGCTGCTGCATGAGCTGGTGCACCGCTCCAAGAACATTCTCACGCTTGTTCAGGCGATGATACGGCAACTGGGCCGCGAGAATAAAAGCATTCCGGAATTCCAGAAAGAGGTGGACCATCGCCTGCGCGGCCTCGGCATGTCGATCCGGGCCTTGGCGGAAGTTCAGTGGCAGGGCTTGCCAATCCGGAAACTGATCGAGACCCACCTCGATGTTTTTGGCACGGTGGCAGAGCGTTTTGTTCTGGCGGGAGACGATTTCATGCTCTCGCCCGAGGCCGCGCAGAATTTTGGCCTCGTCGTGCATGAGCTTACCACAAATTCCATAAAATACGGCGCTTTGTCCGCTCCCTCAGGCAAAATTACTGTCCGTTGGAAACCGGTTGAAAAAGACGGGCGGCAGATGCTTCATCTTGTATGGACCGAAACGGGTGGCCCCCCGGCGCAGGAGCCCAGCCGCAAGGGTTTCGGGACTACGGTCATCAAGAGGCACGCGGAAGGCGCTTTCGGGGGGAATGTGACAACGGAATATCGTGAAAGCGGTTTCGAATGGGCGCTGGAGGCGCCGATGCGTTACTTCACGCCCAAACGATCCGATCAGGCGGGCTCCCATTAACTAATCGGACCCGCAAAAGTGACGATAATTCGTGAACCGCAAAAAATATACATTTTGCTGGAACCGAATCTCGCCAAGTGTGTTTTTAATGCAGGCCAAGCAATTCCCCCGTCCCCGCCTGAAGCTTGGCCCAGTATAAACGGGTTTCGCCCCTGAAAACCCGTCATTGAAATAGCACGGCTCTCTCTGAGCCGTGCTTTTTTAATGTCTTCTGTAGTGAAAGGCGGCCGAGACGTCCGTCCGGCCGCGTGCGTCGCTTACATATCTGCGACGTCGCCCGAGGGGAATTTCAGCCGATAAACAATGCGCTCTGGAGTAAGCTCATATTCGGCACTTCCTCCCAGGGCGGAGGGAACCACCTTTTCCAGCACGACGCTGCCGAAACTGCCGCGCCTTGCCTCCACGGGTTCCTTCGACGGCGTCATCGGCTCGTTCCATTCGACTATATAGAACTCCCCCTCCTGCCGGCATTGCAGGGATATTGGCGGGTGATAGGCGAGATTGCCGCTGTGGCTGACAGTGTTGACAACAAGTTCGTGAAAGGCGAGCCCGATATAGAGCGCGCCGTTCGGATTGAGCAGCAGGTTCTCGCCTTCCATATGGATGAGGTTCGGATATTCAGGCACATAGAGATCGAATTGCTGGCGCAGCAGCTCGAATATACGTGCCCCCCGCCAGTCGGAATCGGTGATGAGATCCTGGCTTTGGGCAAGCGCATGCAGGCGCCCCCGGAATTTGCGCAGGAAATCATCCTTGGTGAGACTGAAACGGGCCGTCTGGCCCGCAAGGCTCTGGATGATCGCCAGCAAATTCTTGGAACGGTGACTGACTTCGCGCAGCAACGAACGCAGAAGTTGCTCGCGTCGCCGTTCCGCCGTCACTTCCCGGATGGTGGTTTTCATCACCATCTGGTTCATCTGATTCAAAGTTGAGTGCACGTGGAACTGGAAGACTCGATCATTGCCCGCGCCCACTTCCAGCATGCCGCGACTGCCAGCCGCGCCCATGTCTTTCTTGAGCTCGGCCAACCGCCCGGACAAATCCTTTCCGAACAGATTTTCATCAGTTGGAGGGGATTCAGCCGGCAGCTTCCAGACATCCGGAAGATTGGCCACGAATATGTAGTCACGGTTGCGGTCCTGGAGCATGACTGTCTCACCCGAATCGAGCAAGGCAAGGACGAGCGAATCGTGAAGTTCGCTTTCGTCCCTCTCCGCGTTATGCCACGCCAGCCGATGCAAATTCATCTCCTTGCAGAAAGTCGCGGGGCAGCCCCACGACCGTAACCGCCAACGCCCGGGCACCAGAGAGGTTCCCGGTCAGCGTGCGGTTTCGGCAAAATCTCACGCCGCGACGCGCGAGCTTTCGTTGAAAAACAGGGCCTGGCTGATGAGCGCTTTCACCATGTCCGGGTTGAAGGGCTTCGTTACGAGGAATGTCGGCTCGGGCCGTTCACCCGTCAAAAGACGCTCCGGGAAAGCCGTGATGAAGATTACCGGGAGGGTGGTCATCTGAAGGATGTCCTTCATCGCATCGAGGCCGGAGCTGCCGTCGGCGAGCTGGATGTCGGCCAGGATCATCTTCGGCTGGGTACGATGGAAGAGATCGAGCGCTTCCGTGTGCGTGCGGGCGATGCCCGTCACACGATGGCCGAGATCGGTGACCATCTGTTCGATATCCATGGCGATCAGCGGTTCATCCTCGATGATCATGATATCGGTCGCCACCTGTCGGGCGATTTCAGACGCTGCCTCGTCGATGAGCTTACCAACCTGGTCTTCGGATACCCGCAGAACCTCCGCCGTCTCCGACGGCGAGAACTCCTCGACGGTTGTCAGGAGGAAAGCCTGGCGGGCAAGTGGCGGCACGGCGGACAAATTGGCGGAAGCGCGTTTTTCCCATCCAGACAGGTTTTCGTCGGCCTTAATATTGATCGTGACGGAACTAAAGATCGATACGAACAATTGATAGAGCGAAACACGATCGCTGCTTGTCTGCGGAAAGATGCTGATATCGGCGATCAGCGCTTCGAGTGTAGCCGCAACATAGGCATCGCCCGTTGATTGTGAGCCGCAAACGGCACGCGCGAACCTGCGCAGATATGGCAGGTGCGGTGCGATGCGTGTAGAAACTGACATGGAATTCTCCCCTTTCATGCGGTCTGCAACGCAAACCCAAGATAGCAACGTGCACATCGCAAAAAAAGTTCCGAACCACCGGAACTATTTTTTTCGCCGTGCATTCTTTGCCATGACAAAAAAGGAATACCGGACGTTATGAGCATATTTCAATCGGACCAAGATCAGCCGGATAATCCGGCCGCCCCCCAGGTCCCGCACTCAGGGCGGGCGGTGATTTCCCGTAAGCTCAGGGAGCTTTATGATGCCGTTCAGGACGAAGGCATCCCTGACAAATTCCTCGACCTTCTCGAAAAACTCGATGAAGCGGAAAGTAGAGCCAAAATCAAGGCTTTGGAGGAATGATGGCGAAAGAGCCGGAGCAGACAGAATACAACTTCAAGCGCGAGATGCTGGCAGCACTGCCCAACCTTCGCGCCTTCGCAATTTCGCTGATCCGTTCGAGGGACCGGGCCGACGACCTCGTGCAGGACACGATCATGAAGGCCTGGGCGAAACAGGACAGTTATCAACCCGGCACCAATATGCGCGCCTGGCTGGTAACGATCCTGCGCAACGAGTTTTACAGCCAGATCCGCAAATCCGGCCGCGAGGTGCAGGACACGGATGGTGTCTATACGTCCCGCATGTCGGTCCCGCCGGAACAGCATGGCTCGGTGGACCTTCAGGATTTCCGCGCAGCGCTCGCGAAATTGCCCGACGACCAGCGTGAAGCCATACTGCTGATCGGCGCTTCCGGCTTCGCCTATGAAGAGGCGGCGGAAATCTGCGGATGCCCTGTGGGCACGATTAAGAGCCGCGTCAGCCGTGCAAGGTTGCGCCTGCAGGAACTGCTGGGCATCGAGAATGAAAACGAGTTCGGTCCCGACGCGCAGATGACAGCCGTCACCGCCGCTGCAACGGCGCGCTGAGAGGACTGGACGCAGAAGGTAACGAACGGGCAGACGCGAGTCTGCCCGTTTTTTCGTCTTCTTTTTAGATGCCGGTTTCCTTGACGGACTGCATGACCACAAAGGTCGACGTGTTAGCGACAGACGGCAGGCTCGAGATTTTTTCGCCCAATACTCTTCTGTATTTGCGTATGTCGCTGGTGCGGACCTTCAGGAGATAATCGAAGGCGCCGGCGATCATGTGGCACTCTTCTACTTCCTTGATCTTACGTACCGCAGTGTTGAACTCCTCCAGTGCCTTTTCCCGTGTATCGGACAGCTTGACCTCGGCAAAGGCGATATGGTCGACGCCGAGTTTCTGCGGATTGAGCATGGCGCGGAAGCCGAGAATATAGCCCTCATCCACCAGTCGCTTCAGCCGCGTCTGGCAGGGTGTCTTGGAAAGACCTACCTTTTTCGACAGCTGCAGCACGGACATGCGCCCATCCTCGCTGAGCGCCTCGAGAATCTTGAGGTCGAAGTCATCCAAACCTTCTGTTTTCTGACTATTTGCCATTCATTTTCCCGCCAAATTCGCACAATAAAAGTTCGTATTGCCTGTTTTATACTAAAAATAAGGCCATAGCAATTTTCGCGGCAATGATATTGTGAGCGTAAGGATGACGAGCGGCGGGCTGAGGACACACTGCCGCCGGCAGTCTGTCTTCAACAGCGTTTTCAGGATTTTCAGAATGGCCGATGGTGCAAGCAACGCCGGTGTAGTGACGAGTGGTATTTTCCAGAATTTTGCGCCGCCGGTGCGTGAGCAGACCCTGCTGCGCAAGGCGATCACTGCCGCCTATCGCCGTACCGAAGAAGAATGCATGGCGCCGTTGATCGAGGCGGCGACGGTGACGGCAGAACAGGCGAAAGCCATTCGCGAGACCGCTCGCAAACTGATCGAAGCATTGCGCGCCAAGACCAAGGGCACCGGCGTCGAAGGGCTGGTCCAGGAATATTCGCTCTCCAGCCACGAGGGTGTTGCCTTGATGTGCCTCGCCGAGGCACTGCTGCGCATCCCCGACACTGCCACCCGCGATGCGCTGATCCGCGACAAGATCGCTCGCGGCGACTGGAAATCCCATATTGGCGGCGGCCGCTCGCTCTTCGTCAATGCGGCCACCTGGGGTCTCGTCATCACCGGCAAGCTCACCTCGACGGTGAACGATAGCGGCCTTTCGGCGGCGCTGACCAAGTTGATCGCCCGGGCTGGCGAACCCGTCATCCGCCGCGGCGTCGATATGGCGATGCGCATGATGGGCGAGCAGTTCGTGACCGGCGAGACGATTGGGGAAGCGATCAAGCGTTCCAGGCCGCTGGAAGAACAGGGCTTTCAGTACTCCTACGACATGCTGGGCGAAGCCGCGACCACTGCAAAGGATGCGGAGCGTTATTACAAGGATTATGAAAACGCCATCCACGCCATCGGCAAGGCCTCTGCCGGGCGCGGTATCTATGGCGGTCCGGGCATTTCCATCAAGCTTTCAGCGCTGCACCCACGTTATGCGCGCGCGCAGGCCGAACGCGTCATGGCAGAGCTTCTGCCCCGCGTGAGATCACTGATGCTGCTTAGCAAAAAATACGATATCGGCCTGAATATCGACGCTGAAGAAGCGGACCGGCTGGAATTGTCGCTTGATCTTCTGGAAGAACTGGCGCTGGACAAGGACCTTGCCGGATGGAACGGCCTCGGTTTCGTGGTGCAGGCCTATGGCCGCCGCTGCCCGTTCGTTCTGGATTACATTATCGACCTTGCCCGCCGTTCGAACCGCCGCATCATGGTGCGTCTTGTCAAGGGCGCCTACTGGGACGCCGAAATCAAGCGCGCGCAGGTGGAGGGGCTGGAAGACTTCCCGGTCTTTACCCGCAAGGTGCACACCGATGTCTCCTACATTGCCTGCGCCCGCAAGCTGCTCGCCGCGCGCGATGTGATATTCCCGCAATTTGCGACCCATAATGCGCAGTCCATGGCGACGATCTATCATCTTGCCGGTCCAGACTTCAAACTTGGCGACTACGAGTTCCAGTGCCTGCATGGCATGGGCGAACCGCTTTACAGCGAGGTCGTCGGCAAGAGGAAGCTCGACCGGCCGTGCCGCTTCTACGCCCCGGTCGGCACCCATGAAACGTTGCTGGCCTACCTCGTCCGCCGCTTGCTGGAGAACGGTGCCAACTCCTCTTTCGTCAACCGCATTGCCGACCCCGCGGTGCCGGTGGATTCCCTGCTGGAAGACCCGGTCGCCATCGTCAAGGCCCATAACGTTCCCGGCGCACGTCACGACCGCATCGCCGCCCCTGCCGACCTGTTCGGGCCGCAACGTAAAAATTCCGCCGGCCTCGATCTCTCCAGCGAAACGACACTCGCTGCCCTCGACAAGGTCCTGAAGGCGGGGGCATCGGCCGAGTGGAAAGCGGCCGCACCGCAAGCGGGCGGCGCAACGCGGCTGGTTCTCAACCCGGGCGACCACAATGATATCGTCGGGTACGTCACCGAACCGACTGAAGCTGATGTGGAAGCGGCCATGCAGCGCGCGGCGTCCTCGAACTGGCCGTCCACCCCTGTGGAAGAGCGCGCCGCCTGCCTGGAGCGCGCCGCCGACGCCATGCAGGCCGAAATGCCCGATCTGCTCGGCCTTGTCATGCGCGAGGCGGGAAAATCCATGCCGAACGCCATTGCCGAGGTGCGCGAGGCCATCGACTTCCTGCGTTATTACGCAGCGGAAGCGCGCAGGAATTTCGCGGCCGGCGAAAAGCCGCTCGGCCCGGTCGTCTGCATCAGCCCATGGAACTTCCCGCTCGCCATCTTCATCGGTCAGGTGACGGCGGCGCTGGTGGCCGGTAATCCGGTTCTGGCAAAGCCTGCTGAAGAGACCCCGCTCATCGCCGCCCAGGGCGTGCGCCTGCTGCATGAGGCGGGCGTTCCGCAAGACGCTGTGCAGCTTCTGCCGGGCGACGGCAAGACGGGTGCAGCACTCGTCGGCTCGCCGCTGACGGCAGGCGTCATGTTCACCGGCTCCACGGAAGTGGCGCGGCTCATTCAGGGGCAGCTTGCCGGCCGGGTTCTGGCGAATGGCCAGCCGGTGCCGCTGATTGCCGAAACCGGCGGCCAGAATGCCATGATCGTCGATTCCTCTGCTCTTGCCGAACAGGTCGTCGCCGATGTCATTGCTTCCGCCTTCGACAGTGCCGGTCAGCGCTGCTCGGCGCTGCGCATTCTCTGCCTGCAGGAAGATGTTGCGGACCGCACACTGACCATGCTGAAAGGCGCGCTGCATGAGCTGCGCATCGGCCGCACCGATCGACTCTCGGTTGATGTCGGCCCGGTCATCACCGCCGAGGCCAAGGGAATCATCGAAAAACACATCGAGGACATGCGTTCGCTCGGTCACCGCATCGAGCAGATCACACTTGCGGGCGAAACCGGCAAGGGCACGTTCGTGCCGCCGACCATCATCGAGATGAAGTCCCTTGCGGATCTGAAACGCGAAGTTTTCGGTCCGGTGCTGCATGTCATCCGCTTCAAGCGCGACAATCTCGACCGGCTGATCGATGAGATCAACGCTACCGGCTATGGCCTGACCTTCGGTCTGCACACACGTCTCGATGATACCATCCAGCACGTGCTCTCCCGTGTCGCGGCCGGCAATCTTTATGTGAACCGCAACATCATCGGCGCGGTGGTTGGCGTACAGCCGTTTGGCGGACGCGGTCTTTCCGGCACGGGCCCCAAGGCGGGCGGCCCGCTCTATCTCGGGCGCATGACGCAAAAGGCACCGAAGATCGACCGCATCGCCAGCCAGCAGGATCAGGCCGCAGTCGATCTCGCCCGCTGGCTGGATGAAAACGGCGAGACAGTCGCCGCCGAAGCCGCGCGGCAGACCGCGGCGCTTTCCGGCCTCGGTTTCGAAACCGAGCTGGCGGGTCCTGTCGGTGAGCGCAATGTCTATGCGCTGCATCCGCGCGGAAAGGTTTTGCTGGTCCCGGCAACCGAACAGGGGCTTTACCGCCAGCTCGCGGCAGCGCTTGCGACTGGAAATGCGGTTGTCATTGACAACGCGTCGGGGCTTGAAAAGTCGATCTATGGCTTGCCGGCAACCGTCACCTCACGCATCGTCTGGGCGGATGACTGGGCAAAGTCAGGCCCCTTTGCCGGTGCGCTGGTTGAAGGCGATGCGGAGCGTGTGATTGAGATCAACAGGAAAATCTCGGCTCTTTCCGGTCCGCTGGTTCTCGTTCAGGCCGCTACCACGGAAGCGCTTTCCGGGGAAAGCCAGCCCTATACGCTGGACTGGCTGGTGGAAGAGGTCTCCGTCAGCGTCAACACCACCGCCGCTGGCGGCAATGCCAGCCTAATGAGCATTGGCTAAAACATGGGGCGGCAGGGTCTTGGCCCTGCCGCGACACCCATTATTACCCTGTAACCTCTCCCCGACCGAAGAGCTGGTTCAGAACCTGCTCTTCCAGTCTCGCAAACTCCGCCGTGCCATGGCGGCGCGGACGCGGCAGCTTCACATCGAGGTCGAGTGCGATGCGGCCCTCATCGATGACGACAATGCGATCGGCGAGCGCCACGGCCTCGGAAACATCATGCGTGACGAGCACGGCGGTGAATTTCTGCTTGCGCCAGATGCGCTCCAGCAAAAGCTGCATTTCGATGCGGGTGAGCGCGTCGAGCGCGCCGAGCGGCTCATCCAGCGCCAGGATCTGCGGATGGGCGACAAGCGCCCGCGCCAGCGCAACACGCTGCTTCTGGCCGCCGGAAAGCACATAGGGCCATTCCCCTGCCCGGTCTTTCAGTCCCACCTCTTCAAGAATGGCAAGCGCCTGTTCCTGCGCCGCCTCGCCCTTGGCGATGCCGGTCAATCCCACTGAAACGTTATTTGCGATACGCTCCCACGGCAGAAGACGCGGCTCCTGAAACATCATGCGGGTGCGGCTTGAGGCATCCTTAGAGACGGTTCCGGTCGTCGGCGTGTCGAGGCCGGCCAGAATACGCAAAAGCGTACTCTTGCCACAGCCGCTTTTGCCGATAATGGCCAGAAACTCGCCTTGCCGCACATCGAGATCAATGCCGCGCAGAACCGGATTGTCGCCGAAGCTCTTCGTGACGTTGCGGAAGCTGAACGCAACCTTGCCTTCGGTCGATTTCGGGCTGGGTTCGATCTTTGCCTCCGCTCCTGCCGGCGGGGATGGCTGGGCATCGGGGCGTCTCAACGTCGTCACATTACCGGTCGACATGGGTTACCTCAGACTTTCTTGAAGGCTGGATGCCATTGCAGGAAGATGCTTTCGAGGAAGCGGGCAAAACTGTCGGCCAGCTTGCCGAGAAGCGCATAGATAAGGATCGACAGCACGACGACGTCGATCAGCAGGAACTCGCGCGCCTGCATGGCCATGTAGCCAAGGCCCGACGAGGAGGAAATGGTTTCCGCCACGATCAGTGTCAGCCACATAATGCCCAGCGCATAACGCAATCCGGTGAAAATGGCGGGCAGTGCACCGGGTAAAATGACCCGCCGGAACAGCGTGAAGGGCGACATGCCGTAGGTACGGCCCATTTCCACCAGTTGCGGATCGACGCCCTGGATGCCGAGCAGCGTGTTGATGTAGATCGGGAAAAACACGCCGAGCGCGACCAGAAAGAGCTTCGCCTCTTCATCAATGCCGAACCACAGGATGACGAGCGGAATGAGCGCCAGATGCGGAATGTTGCGGATCATCTGCAGCGTCGTATCGGTGAAACTGCGGGAGAACTTCGACAGACCGTTCGCCAGCCCGAAGATGAAGCCGATGGAGCCGCCGATGGCGAAACCGGCGAGTGCACGGGCCGAACTGACACCGATATTGGCGAGGAGTTCCCCCGAGAGCAGAAGCCGCCAGAAGGCTTCGGCGACTGCGGAGGGGGCGGGCAGCACATTGGCGGAAATCACCCCCGCGCGCGCCGCCACTTCCCATCCTGCAAGGATGAGTGCGGGAAGCAGCCAGCCGATGATGCCGCCGAACTCGATGCGCTTACTGCTGCTCACGGCATGTCCCTCCGGCTCAGTTGGTGGCGCCCGACCAGACGGCATCCTTGATGCTGATCTGTTTCGGGATCAGGCCGAGACGATAAAAGCGATCCGCCGTTTCCTGCTGGCTGGCGATGATCTTGTCATCGATCCTGGTAATGCCGAATTCCGAACGGTTCGCGGCAAGCGTCTGCGCCTCCAGCGGAACACCCGTCACCTCATGCAGCGCCGCAGCGACCTTGTCGCGATTGGCGGCGGACCATTTCGCGGCCTCACCGAGCGCATCGATCGTCGTGTTGATGGTGTCGCCATGCGATTTGGCGTAGTCGCGATTGGCGAGGAAATAGGTGCTGACAGCAAGCACATCGCTGGTGCGGGCCAGCGTCACCGGCTTGTATCGGGTTTCGGCAATCGCATAGAAAGGATCCCAGACGGCCCAGGCGTCGATCTTGTCGCTAGCGAAAACTGCCGCGGCATCGGCAGGACTGAGATAGGTCACCTCGATATCGCTGAATTTCAGGCCGTTCTTTTCCAGAGCCGCGACGAGCAGGTTATGTGCACTGGTGCCTTTGCCAACGCCAACCTTCTTGCCCTTCAGATCGGCAACCGACTTGATGCCGCTTTCGGGTTTGGTGAAGATCGCCTCGCCCTTACCGTTCGAGGGAAGCGCCGCCACATAAACGATGGCCGAACCCGCTGCCTGGCCGAAGATCGGCGGCGCATCACCCGTCCAGCCGACATTGATGGAGCCGACATTCAGGGCTTCCACCAGCGGCGGGCCTGCGGTGAATTCGACCCATGAAACCTTCACGCCCTTGGCTTCGAGCGCCTTTTCGATGACACCCTGCTGGCGGGCGATAACAGGCAGTCCGGTTTTCTGATAACCGATCTTCAACTCTTCCGCCGCCCCTGCCTGCAGCGGCAGGACGGAGAATGCGGCGACGGCAAAAAGGCTGGCGGAAAGCGCGCGTCGGGTGATGGCTGGCATTTCATCTCCTTATCACCAGCCCCTCTGGCCGGATCACGATATGGAGCAATGCTATGGTTTTCCATTAAAACGATAGAGAGACGATAATTCAATATCGGCAATGTTGCGGGAATAAAATTTCGCGCAACCACATGTTTTCCGCAAATCATCGCGGAGGCCCTTGTCAGACCCATCGAACAGAAATGCCGGCGCGGAGGAAGCCGCACCGGCATGATGGATCAATTTCTCTTCCGACAACGCGATCGAAAAGTCGATTACTCGATATCGAAGGAAACCCCCTGCGCCAGCGGTAGCGCCTTGGAGTAGTTGATCGTGTTGGTGGCGCGGCGCATATACGCCTTCCACGCATCCGAACCGGATTCACGGCCGCCGCCAGTTTCCTTCTCACCGCCGAAGGCACCGCCGATTTCCGCACCCGACGTGCCGATATTGACGTTGGCGATACCGCAATCGGAGCCTTCCGACGACAGGAAACGTTCCGATTCCTGTATGTCGCGGGTGAAAATGGACGACGAAAGACCGGCGGCAACGGCGTTGTGCGCTTCAATCGCCTGATCGAGATCGCTGTACTTCATGACGTACAGGATCGGGGCGAAAGTCTCTTCCAGAACGGGGCCAACCTGCTTCGGCATTTCGACCAGCGCCGGTTTCACATAATAGGCATCTGCCGCACCCGTATCCACGCGCCCGCCCCCATTCACCACGCCGCCAGCCGCCTTGGCCGCTTCGAGGGCTTTCTGCATGGCCTCGAATGCCGCCTTGTCGACCAGCGGGCCTACGAGTGCGGAGGTTTCCAGCGGGTTGCCGACGGAGACGGAAGCATAGGCCTTTTTCAGGCGTGGCACGAGTTCATCATAAACGCTGTCATGCACGAAAAGGCGGCGAAGCGTGGTGCAGCGCTGGCCGGCCGTGCCCATCGCACCGAAGGCGATGGCGCGCAACGCCATATCGAGATCGGCGGAGGGGCAGACGATGCCGGCATTGTTGCCACCGAGTTCAAGAATGGCACGGGCGAAGCGTTTCGCCAGACGCGGCCCGACATCACGGCCCATGCGCGTGGAGCCGGTGGCCGAAACCAGCGGCACCTTGGGATTATCCACCAATGCCTCGCCGACCGCGCGATCGCCGATCAGCAGTTGGGACAGACCTTCCGGCGCGTCGCCGAAGCGGGCGGCAGCGCGTTCGAAAATGCCCTGAACGGCAAGCGCCGTCAGCGGCGTCTTTTCGGACGGCTTCCAGACGACCGAATTACCGCAGACGAGGGCAAGTGCGGCATTCCACGACCAGACGGCGACGGGGAAGTTGAAGGCGGAGATGACGCCGACGACGCCGAGCGGATGCCAGGTTTCCATCATCCGGTGGCCGGGGCGTTCGGTGGCGATGGTGAGGCCATAAAGCTGGCGGGAAAGACCGACCGCGAAATCGCAGATATCGATCATCTCCTGCACTTCGCCCAGACCTTCTGACGGGATTTTGCCCGCTTCCAGCGACACGAGACGGCCGAGATCGGCCTTGAAAGCGCGCAGTTCTTCACCAAGCAGCCGGATCAGCTCACCCCGGCGCGGCGCGGGAACATTACGCCATGTCTTGAAGGCAGCGTCCGCCCTGTCGATCACGGCCGCTACGCCCTCGACCGACACGGTCTTCAGACTTGCAATCCGCTCGCCTGTCACCGGGCTGAAAGAGGCCATGTCGCCGCCAGTGTAGAGATCGCGGGCAACGCCCATCCTCTCGAGCAGGGCGGCGGCTTCCTGTTTCACGTCGAGCTTCGTGGTTGCATCCATATCAATCGTCCTTCTGGCTGAGAGGGAGGAAAGGCCGCCTTGATACGGCGCCTTCAACTCCCGTCGCTCTTCTTTCCCCGGAATTCGTTATATGTTCTGGGAACTCGCTCCGTCGAACTCGGCAAAACCCCGTTCCATTCTTTCCCGTAATCATATATGGGCATTATGACCCTTTTCCAATGAGGAAAGCGGGTAAGTTGATGCGAGAATGGAATGGATCCGCGTAGAAGACTGGTCCCTGACATCGTCACCCTGCAGGCGTTCGAATGCGCCGCACGGCATGGCAATTTTACCCGCGCTGCCGAAGAACTCAACCTCACGCAGAGCGCTGTCAGCCGACAGATCGGCGAACTCGAAGCGCAGACGGGGATGCAGCTTTTCGAGCGTATCCGCAGACGGGTGGTCCTTTCAGAGGCGGGGCGCAAATTCCTGCCCGATGTGCGGCGCCTGTTGCAGCAATCCGAGCAGCTGATGGTGCGTGCGGTTTCTGCCGGGACCTCACATGCATCGCTCTCCGTCGCGACGCTGCCGACCTTCGGCAGCCGCTGGCTGATGCCGCGCCTGCACCGCTTCATCGACGCCAACCCGGATATGACGATCACAATCGGCTCGCGCTCCCATCCCTTCGATTTCGACGAGGAGGGCTTCGATCTGGCCATTCACTACGGCCAACCGGTCTGGGCACATGGCACCTGCACATTCCTGTGCGATGAGGTGATCGTACCCGTCGCCAGCCCTGCCCTGCTGCGCCATGCGGCAGTGACGCGGCCTGAAGACCTGACGCGGCAGCCATTGCTGCACGTCACCACGCGCCCGAAACTGTGGACGGAGTGGCTGGAAATGAACGGGGTGATGGCCGACAATGCCTATCAGGGCAGCCGTTTCGACCAGTTCTCCATGATCATCGAAGCCGCCGCGAGCGGTATCGGTTTCGCCCTTCTGCCGAAATATCTCATCGAGGCCGAACTTTCCTCCGGCCGCCTCGAAATCGTTTTCGATATGCCGTTGCAGACCGACAAGAGCTATTATGTCGCCCTGCCGGAAGGGCGGCAGGACAATGCGCTCGCCCGTGCCTTTCAGGCCTGGCTGCTGGATCAGGTTGGCAAGCCGTTATAGCTGTGCGCATTAGAGGCGATTGCGGAAAAACGGGTTCCAGCGCACCGTGCCGAGCCTGACCTTTTCGCGGATCATTGTCAGCAGCCCGGATGCGGCGATGACGGCGAGCCCAAGTACCGCAATGGCGTCAGGATATTCGTGGAAGAAGGCCATGCCCATCGCGACTGCCCAGAGGATTTGCGAATAATGCGAAGGGGCGATCTGGCTTGCCGGTGCAATGCGGGTTGCCACCAGAAGCGTGATCTGCCCTGTCGCCGTGCAAAGCCCGATAAAGGCAAAGGCCAGCAGCTGGTGCAGGTTGGGCATGACAAAATCGGGAATGGAGGCAATGCCGTTGAAGGTGAGGCCGTAGACCAGCAGCACACCCATGATCGAGGTGCGCTTTTCCTTGCCCGCAAGCGAGCGCAAAAGCACGATGGTCATGGCCGCCAGGAAGGCGACGCCGATTGCGGCGATATGCCCAAGTTCCAGCGTCTTGAAACCCGGCCGCACGACGAGGATGACGCCCACGATGCCCGCCAGAACCGCAGCCCAGCGCCATGGGCCGATATTCTCCTTCAGCACGACGGCGGAAAGGACGGTTACGAAGAGCGGTGACAGGAAGATCAGCGCATAGGCTTCCGCCAGCGGAATGGTGGTGAAGGCATAAATACCGAAAATACCCGCGAACAGGCCGGAAATGGCGCGACCGTGCACCGCGAACGGCCGGCTCATGCGCCAGAACTCACGCCACCTTTCCTCGCGCGGTTTGCTGAAGAAGATGAAGATGCCGGAGAACAGGATGCTGAAAAAGCCGATTTCGAAAACGCTGATCTGCGATCCAAGCGACTTGATGGTGGCATCGCCCATGGAAAAGGTCGCGTAGGCGAACAGACCGAGCAGAAAACCCTTTTGCATTTAAACGTCCCCGAAAATCGACCGCAACGCAAAACTTCTCCCAGCCGCGTGGAACGCGACCCGGACGCCCCCACTCCGGGGGACAGACAGTCTGGCAGATTTTGATCCTCTCCCTATGGCTAGACCCGGCTACCTATGAGTGCAAGCCGGAAAAATCGTAAAATGGTCCGATTGAACGCGACCGGTGCAAATGGCTGCAAGGTGCGGCAAATTTGTCCCGTCACCGCCATCACATCCCCGTCATGGAAAGACGTTAGCCGGTGTTGATCGCGGCGCTTGGCGGCGGGCATGAAGGCGGCTAAATATTATCCTGCGATTTTCACTCGATGATTTCCCTGGCTTATATTGCTGCGTTACCATGGCCTCGCTAACCGAAAGGAAAAAGAATGCGGATTGTGATGATCGGTTCGGGTTATGTCGGCCTTGTGTCCGGCGCGTGTTTTGCAGATTTCGGCCATGACGTGGTTTGCGTCGACAAGATGCCGGAAAAGATCGAAGCCTTGAAAAATGGCCATATCCCGATCTTCGAGCCGGGTCTGGAGACCATCGTCGCCAACAATGCCAAAGCCGGGCGGTTGAGCTTCACCACCGATCTTTCCGCCGCCGTTGCCAAGGCCGACGTGGTCTTCATCGCGGTCGGCACGCCTTCGCGGCGCGGGGACGGCCATGCCGATCTCGGTTATGTCTATGCAGCGGCAAAGGAAATTGCCCATGCGCTGGATGGTTTTACCGTAATCGTCACCAAATCCACCGTTCCCGTCGGCACCGGCGACGAAGTGGAACGAATTATCCATGAGGAAAACCCCTCGGCCGATTTCGCCGTGGTTTCCAACCCGGAATTTCTGCGTGAAGGTGCGGCGATAGAGGATTTCAAGCGGCCGGACCGTATCGTCGTCGGCCTGTCGGATGAACGTGCCCGGCCGGTCATGACCGAGGTTTACCGCCCGCTTTATCTCAACCAGTCGCCGCTGCTCTTCACCACCAGACGCGCTTCCGAACTCATCAAATACGCCGCCAACGCCTTTCTGGCGATGAAGATCACCTTCATCAACGAAATGGCCGATCTGTGCGAAAAGGTTGGCGCCAATGTGCAGGATGTCTCGCGCGGTATTGGCCTCGATGGCCGTATCGGCCCGAAATTCCTGCATGCCGGCCCTGGTTATGGCGGCTCCTGTTTTCCGAAGGATACGCTGGCGCTCGCCAAGACCGCGCAGGATTATGATGCGCCGGTGCGGCTGATCGAAACCACCATCGCCATCAACGACAACCGCAAGCGCGCCATGGGCCGCAAGGTCATCAACGCGGTGGGCGGCGACGTGCGCGGCAAGAAGATCGCCGTGCTAGGCCTCACCTTCAAGCCGAATACCGACGACATGCGCGACAGCCCGGCGATCGCCATCATCCAGACCCTGCAGGACGGGGGCGCGAAGGTGGTGGGTTACGACCCGGAAGGCATGGCGAATGCCCGCCATCTGATCGAGGACATCGATTACGCAACCGGGCCTTATGAGGCTGCGGAAGGCGCTGACGCGGTGGTCATCGTGACGGAGTGGAACCAGTTCCGCGCCCTCGACCTGCCGCGCCTCAAGGCGATCATGAAAAGCCCGGTGCTGGTGGATTTACGCAATATTTACCGCACCGACGAAGTCGCCGCCCATGGCTTCATCTATGCCGCCGTCGGTCGCCCGCAGGAAAGCGGTTCGGATAACGACGCTTGAAGGCGTCGCCATCGCAGTTTCATCAAAAGGTTTTCTGCGTTTCGGTTTAACCGCAGACGCACCAATGGATTCGGGAAATCATCATGCGTTATCTGGTCACCGGCACAGCAGGCTTTATCGGCTTTTACGTCGCCAAGCGTCTGCTCGATGCTGGTCATTTCGTCACCGGCTTCGACGGCATGACGAAATATTACGATGTCAGCCTCAAGGAAAAGCGTCACGCCATTCTTTCCCGCTCCAACGGCTTCCGGGCGGAGATCGGCATGCTCGAGGATAAGGATGCGCTGAAGCGCGCGGCCGACGCCGCCGAGCCTGAAATCATCATTCATCTCGCCGCCCAGGCGGGTGTGCGTTACAGCCTTGAAAATCCCCGCGCCTATGTCGATTCCAATCTCCTTGGCTCGTTCAACATGCTGGAGCTTGCCAGAAGCCTTGATGTCAAGCACCTGATGCTGGCATCGACCTCCTCCATCTACGGCGCCAATGAGAAAATCCCGTTTGCGGAAAGCGACAAGGCCGATGAGCCGATGACGCTTTACGCCGCCACCAAGAAGTCGATGGAACTGATGGCGCACAGTTATGCCCATCTGCACAAGCTGCCCACCACCGCCTTTCGTTTCTTTACAGTCTACGGTCCTTGGGGGCGGCCGGACATGGCGCCGATCAAATTCGTCGACGCCATCTCGAACGGCCGCCCGATCGATATCTACGGTCAAGGCAAAATGAGCCGCGACTTCACCTATATCGACGACCTGGTGGAGGGCATCGTCCGACTGAGCGCGGTCATCCCTTCCGAGGAAAACCGCGTCACACAAGAAGGCGTCACCGACACGCTCTCCCACCATGCACCGTTCCGCGTGGTCAATATTGGCGGCGGCCAGCCGGTGGAATTGATGCATTTCGTCGAGACGGTCGAAAAAGCGGTTGGGAAACCGGCGGTCCGCAACATGCTGCCGATGCAGCAGGGTGACGTTCCCCGCACTTTCGCCTCGCCCGATCTTTTGAGAGCCCTTACCGGCTACGTGCCGCAGACGTCGGTCGAAGAGGGCATCAAAGCCCTCGTCGCCTGGTATCGGCAGATGCAATCCTCCTCGCTGCAGGAATAACTACAGCGTTGCCAGCAGGCGATTGGAGATGGTGCCGCCGGACGCGCTCTGCATGGCGATCTTGGTTTCCACTGCCTCTATGATCGTGTCGCTGAAATCCATATCCGTGAGGTCGCGGATATTGGAAAGTCCGCCCGGCGAAAACACGTTCACCTCCAGTATCTTGTCACCGACGATATCAAGTCCGACAAGGAACATGCCGTCCTCCACCAGCTTCGGCCGCACCATTTCGGCAAGCGCCACGATGTCGTCTGTCACCTTCACGGCCTCCGCCGTACCGCGGGCGTGGATGTTGGAACGCAGATCGCCTTTTGCAGGCACACGGCGAAGGGCGGCATATTTGCCGTCGCGCATCAGCGGCCGGCCATTCATCATGAAGAAGCGGATATCGCCGTCCTTAGCAGCCGGCAGATAGGCCTGCGCGATCAGATAACCCTCGAGGCTGACGGCTTCGAAAATCTGGTTGAGATTGGTTTCCTTGCTGGAGCCGATCTTGAAGACGTTCTTGCCGCCGGAGCCCTGCAGCGGCTTGACGATGACGCCTTTTGGATGGGCATCGGCGAAGGCTCGGATTTCATCCACATTGCGCGAAATAATCGTGGTCGGCCGGACGATTTCGGGAAAGCTCTGGAAATAGAGCTTGTTCTGCGCCAGCGCCAGACCTTCGGGATCGTTCAGTACGACGACACCGCGCTGTTCGGCGAGCCGACCGAACAGGATGCCGGCATGGACCGCCCAGGGCCGTGTGGTCTGGTCGAGCGAGGGATCGTTGCGCAGCATCAGAGCATCGACCTCCTCGACATCCATGGTCCGCCGTTCCAGCGTCTTGTCCTGAAGAGCAGCATGAAACGCTTCGGATTTCTTGTATTTCGCCTTCGGCAGCACCGTGGCATGGATCGTCAGGCTGTCATCCGAACGCAGGGTAAAGTCACCCGGCGTCAGATAGATAACCTCATGGCCGCGATTGAGCGCCGCCATGGCCAGCAGGCCGGTTGCAAAATTCGGCCCCTCGGTTTCAATCGAATTGACGAAAAATGCGATACGCATGAAGCCCCTCCTATAATGTCGCGAGTTCGGCAATGGATATTCCCGCCCGGATTTTTTCCAGACGCTCGTTGGCCCTGGCCGGCAGCAGGAATGCGGGCCTGACGCCTGGCGGGCGCAAAAGGCCGCGCAGGGCAAGCTCCTGCATGACCGGGAAATGCTGGGCGGCTATCTTGCCCATCCAGAACGGATCGAGCGCACCGCCCTTGCGCAGATGGTCCAGCACCTCGGCCAGCCCGCGCAGATAGATCGCGTCCTTCGAGAGGCCGCCGCCGCGATAGATGCGCAACGTCATGTTGAAGGCGCCAGCCTCATCAAAACCATGGTCGCGGGTCATGAGCCGGAACGTCTCCACAAAGCTGGCGCCATCCAGCATGGCGGCACAGCCGACGACGCGGGCCGCAATCAGCCGCAGGCGCTCGCGCGTCATTCCGCCAGCCAGATGCTCCGCGAGCACCGCCAGCCCTTCCTGCACGCCCTCATAGCCGGAGAGGCCGGTGCGAAAGAGCCTGAGCCCCTGAAACGACCCATTGAAATAGGTGAGGAGATGCACACCGATCTCATGCGACAGGAGCGCTTCGACACGGCGCTGTTCCATAACGGTGTGCCGGGAAATCAGAAGTTTCTCGCCCGTCACCATCAGACCCGGCGGCAGGTCGTCGCGGATTTCCACCCGTGCCTTGAAGCCCGGCTCCTCGGCCAAGTAGGACTCGACCATCTCACGCGACTTCCGTGCGACGGCGTAACAATCTACCATCGCGATTTCGCCGCCCTCCTCCCGGCGAGGACAATCCTCCAGCACCCGCAGCGCCAGCGTCAGCAGCGCAGGTTCGACGGCGCCATAGAGGGCGCGGGAAAAATCCGTGAAAGTGCGCCGGTGCAGATTGGCCAGCATCGTCAGTTGCAGATCGATCTCCTGCTGTTTCTCCCGATAGAGATGGTAAAGCACCGGATCTTCCAGATGATCGAAAACCACCGAATAGAGCTTTCGCTTCTGCTCCTCGACATCGACGCCCAACGGCCGGTAGAGAAGACGCGGCGCGAACTGGAAGCTGCCGTCCCGAAATTCCTCGAAGGCCCGGCGGGCATTGATTGGCGTGACGGAGAGAAGGAAATCGAAGGACGATACGATATCGTCGATGGACCTGTCTGCGCGCCTGACCGCATCGACGAAGGCCTTGCGGCCGAGCGCCCTGTGGCTGGTCACCTTGAGCGCGTCCATCCCTGCAGAGAATGACGAGAAGGCTTGCAGGCCCGCGTCGAAAAGATCGGCGATCATCGTCTCGCGCAGGCCCGGATAATCGGCACCGGATTCCGGCTGTCTATAGATCGGCGCGAAACGGACACTGATACAGGGAAAGTCCAGTCCTGCATTCTGAAACCGGAGGATCGGGTCGCCTTCCGGCTCGGGCCGGGTGATGCGCGGTGTACGAAACCGTACCTCGGCGTCACACACAGCCTTGATGAATACCCGACGGGCCTTTTGTGTTTCCGGTTCGGCTGTTGCCGAAACGGAGACCTCATAATGCGGTAAGAAGGGTGAATCGTCGGCAAGCAGGATGTCGTGCTCCAACTCACCGATATCGAGCACGATGAAGGCGCCGAAACGCTCCCGCATGGCCGTACCCACGGCCTCGATCAACGGCGCGGCCTCCTGAACGGTCGAAGCAATGAGATAGGAAGCGTGAGCGGCGGCAATGTCGCGCGCGGCAAGATCTTTCGTGCCGCCGGTCAGATGCAGGCACAGGAAAGGTAGTGGCCGGTCGATATGAAGCCGGCCGTCTTTGCCGATATCGCGACGTATTGCCTTGCCTGCCTGGAGGCAGGATGTCACGTCATCCACCAGCTCGGCAGTGGGAGAAGGGACATCACGGGCGGCAGAAACATTCATCGCCGCGACCTCAGACATTCCTCGACAACGGGCTGAAGTGCCGTGATCATGTCCCGTATTTCCGACACTACGCGCCTGTCCGGCTTTCCTGTCCATTCGTCCATAAAGAATTTCTTGAACTCGATGGCGATGGCACAGCCGTTTTCCGCGAAACGCTCGTGAATGAAACGGGTCTGTTCCCCCTTGCCCTGAAACGCCACGTTCTCGCGGACATCAAGACGGCGTCCGGCAATGGTCGCTGACGCGAAATGATGACCGACGGCGCTGACGATATCGTTCCAGCGGCTGCGGTCCATGGAAAAGGTGCCGATATTGATATCGGGTGCTTCCGCAGGCGTGGTCGGCGGCGCAGCCGGACCCTGCCGGCGATGGTTGTAGGTGTGCACGTCTAGCACGACAAAAGCGCCGTGCCGCCGTTCGAGCGCGGCCAGCGTATTTTCCAGCATCGCGTAATAATCCGCGTGGAAATCCAGAGATTGCCGGACCGCTGCCGGCGCAGGCTCCTGTTTCCATACCTCAAGCCCCCAGGATTGTTCCGGCTTCAGATAGATGGCTTGATCGGCGGCGCGGTTGAGGTCGATTTCGAAACGTGAGTGGTGCACAATGACGCGGTTGGTCAATCCCGCAATCATGTCGCCGGTGAACGGATCTTCCTCTCTCAGGCGTTGTTCGCCCGAAAGGGCCATCAGCCCGGCTATATCTGGCCGTATGCGGTGACCGTCATGGATGGCCGTGCCGATAACCGGCGAATTGCCAAACCCGATCGTCCAGAAGCCCGTATTTTCATCCTTGCCGTCGCTGTGTCTGGCTACCATGCTGCCTCCCCTGCATCAGGGGTAAAACAGCACAAGCGGCCCGTTTGTTCCGGCAAAAATTGCGCGCGATTTATTGGGCCGCAGCACGCATGCGCCGTCAAAAAACTGCGGAACCATACCGGAAAGCTCACGTTGTTCTGGCAGGAGGGCCGCCGTGTCAAACGGACATGATGGCGCTGAAGAACATCGGGGTTTTTCCGTTTTCTCCCGGTGGCCAACGAAACGGCAGTCGAGCTTCTTACCCATCCGGCGTCCCTCCGTTCCCGATTCCACACACTAGGAGCCGCGACATGGAAAAAACCGAAACGCGCAAACTTGCGGAAGAATATCTGCGGCTCGGCGGCACGCGTCAGGTGATGATCGACGACAACAAGACATTTGTGCGCCAATGGGAGCACGAACCAGCTGCAGCCGAGACATTCTGGCAGACGCACATCGAACCGCTCGACGCGGAACGCCGCAAGGACGTGGAATTTTTCCTCCCCTCCGTGAATTCCGACAAGGAAGATTGAACCTAAAGGAGACAGATATGACTGCTATTAACGCCGCAAAAATTCTTATCCTGGCAACCGACGGCTATGAACGCTCGGAGCTCAGGGTGCCCTACGATCAGCTCAAGGCCAAAGGCGCGGATGTAAAGATCGCCTCTATCAAGGAAGGAGAGATCAAAAGCTGGGATGAAAAGGACTGGGGCGACAGTATTGCCGTCGATCTCCTCGCGAAAAGCGTTCGCCCGGATGATTTCGATGCGCTGGTGCTTCCCGGCGGCCAGATCAATCCGGACGTGCTGCGCCATGACGAAGACGCCATGCGGGTGGTCCGCGATTTTCTGAAATCCGGCAAGGTGGTAGCGGCCATCTGCCACGCGCCCTGGCTTCTGGTCGAAGCCGACGCCCTTCGCGGCCGTGACGCCACATCCTATTGGTCGATCAAGACCGACCTGAAAAACGCCGGCGCCAACTGGAAGGATGAAAAGGTGGTTACCGACAAGGGGATCATAACCTCCCGCAGCCCCGATGACCTTGATGCCTTTGTGGCCAAGATCGTCGAAGAGGTGGAGGAAGGTCGCCACGAGCGCCGTGCCGCCTGATACACTCCGCAATTCCTTTGTGCCGCCGGCTTACGGCGGCACTTTTTTTGGGAGGAAGTCATGAAAAGCAGATTGCTGGCGAGCGCCGCCGAACGTACCTTCATTCTCGTGATCGAGCCGGAAGAAGAGGCATTCGACGCGATCCGCCGCTTTGCGCGGACCGAAAACATCAACGCGGCGTCGGTGACGGCGATCGGTGCCTTCTCCACCGCGACGCTTGCGTTTTTCGACCTTTCATCGCGAGAATACAAAGAAATACCCGTGACGGAACAGAGCGAGGTCCTGAGCCTGCTCGGCGATATTACCCTTGACGAAAACGATACGCCGAACCCGCACCTGCATGTCGTTCTGGGCTTTGCCGATGGCTCGACCAGGGGCGGGCACTTTCTGAAAGGCGTGGTACGACCGACACTGGAGGTGGTTATCCGCGAAACACCCGCAGAACTGCGACGCAGCTATATCAGTGACTTCGGCATAGCCCTCATCGACCCCGCGAAATAATCCCGCGGAACCGGAAAAACGCCATTGCGTTATCTCTTCACACGGGGGATGGCATGGCGGCGACAATCGATGGGGACGGTGAAGGCGACGACGAGGTCAGACAGTTTCTGACAGGTCTGGCGCGAGGAACGGCGGGCGCATTGCTGTTTGCCCTGCCCATGCTGATGACCATGGAGATGTGGTTTCTGGGCCTTTACATCAGCCCATGGCGGCTCCTGCTGCTTTGCGTCCTCAACCTGCCGCTCCTCCTACTTCTCGCCCGTCGGATCGGGTTCGAGAATATTCACTCCTGGAGCCAGGCGGCGCGAGACGCAATAACCGCCTACGGGCTGGGCGTCGCGGTGAGCGCGGCCGCACTTCTGCTGTTCGGTGTCCTCAACGACCAGATCACCGCCTCCAACATCGTCACAAAGGTTGCGTTACAATCCGTTCCCGCGAGCATAGGCGCCCTGCTTGGCCGCAGCCAGCTTGGACAGCATTCCGATGAGCAGGATGAAGAGAAAGGCGAATATTCGGGCGAGACCGGATATCTGCACGAGCTTTTCATGATGGTGGTGGGTGCGCTCTTTCTGAACCTCAACGTCGCGCCGACGGAAGAAATGATCCTCATCGCCTATAAGGTGACCCCCTATCACATTCTCGCCCTGTGCCTGCTGTCGATCGCCATCATGCATGGTTTCGTCTACGCGCTTCATTTCAAGGGCTCGCATCGGCTCCACGAGGGACAGAAATGGTGGCAATCCTTCATCCGCTTCACCCTGCCGGGCTACGTCATCGCCATCGGCATCAGCATCTACACGCTCTGGACTTTCGAACGCCTCGACCACACCTCCCTGTCGCAGATATTGAATGCCGCCGTCATTCTCGGCGTTCCCGCCTCGATCGGCGCCGCCTCGGCCCGGTTGATCCTGTGAGGACATGATGACAATCTCCAAGGATGGAAAACACACGGAAAGTTCCGATCCGCACTGGATCGAATGGGTCACGGGCGCCATCTGCACCCTGCTCGTCGCCGCCATGCTCGGCTGGATCCTCTACGACATCTATCGCTACGAACCGGACGACGCCCGCTTCGAGATCGCCGTGACAGACGTTAACGGTGAGCCGGGGCAATATCGGGTGAAATTCGATATCCGCAATCTCTCCATGACGACGGCGGCGCAGGTGCAGGTGCGCGGAGATCTGCAGCAGGACGGCGGCACGCAGGAAAGCGCGGACGTGACATTCGATTACGTTGCCTCGGAATCGCGCGACAGCGGAACGCTTTTCTTCCGCAACGATCCCGCAGGCGGGAGGCTTATCATCAACGTCGCCGGCTATACCGAACCGTGACAGTTTTCAGGACCATTTCATGACCGCATCAGACCTGACGAAGGAACGCGACCTCAGGGAGTCAACCCCGCTCTGGGCCGATACGCCGCGGATCAGTGTCAGAAGCGGCAAGACGCCGAAAGACAACCACTACGACACAATCGTTGTCGGGACCGGCATCAGCGGCGCGCTGGTAGCCCACTCGCTGCATCGCCCGGGACGATCCATGCTGATCGTTGACCGACGCGAACCCGTCAAAGGAAGCAGCATGGCGAGCACCGCAATGATACAGCACGAGATCGACACGCCGCTGACGAAACTCCGGACGATGATCGGCAGGAAGGCCGCAGACAGGGCTTGGCAGCGCTCGGCGCGCGCGGTTCTTCGTCTGGAGGAAATCGTCACCTCGCTCAATATTTCCTGCGGCATGAGGCGAAAACAGGCACTGTACCTCGCCGGTGACGATATGGGTTCGCGCGCTCTGAAGGCAGAGGCGGATGCCCGCGCAGAAGCCGGCATCGAGGCTGAGTTTCTCGGTGCCGCGCAACTGAGAGAGCATTATGGCTTGGAGCGGACCGCCGCCATCGTCAGCGACATATCGGCCTCCGCCAATCCCGCCCAGTTGACAGCGGGTCTGCTGCGCCATACCGCGAGCGCTGGAGCGGAAATCGTCGCTTCTCTGGAAATCACCGATCTCAGAAACGTTGGCGACGAAGTAATCGTCGCCACTGCCAACGGGAAAATCCTCTCCGCCGGCAACATCGTATTTTGCACCGGGTATGAGTTCTTGAAAGCGCTTGAAAGCCCGACACACCGGATCATTTCCACCTGGGCGCTGGCCAGCAGGAAAGGGCTGGATCTGCCGGACTGGCTGCAAAGCCACATCGTATGGGAGGCGGCAGACCCCTATCTCTATCTGCGAACCGACCGTGAGGGACGAGTGATTGCCGGCGGCGAGGACGAGGAAAATCCTGTCTCCTATCAGTCGAAGAGCAAGCTGGCAGGCAAGACGCGAACGATCCGCCGCAAGATTGAAAAACTGCTGGGCGTGGATATCGGCGAACCCGATTATCGCTGGGCGGGAGCCTTTGGTACGACCACCACGGGCCTGCCGCTGATCGGCCTCGTTCCGGGCATGAAGAATGTCTATGCGGTGATGGGGTTCGGCGGCAACGGCATCACTTTCAGCCAGATCGCCGCCGAAATCGTGGCCGCCACCATCAATGGCGGTACCGACCCCGACGCCGATCTTTTTCACTTCCGCTGATGCCGGTCATTCATCCTTGATACCGGTTACCACCTGGATACGGCGAAGCGTCCATAATACGACGATGCCCATTGCTGCGGCGAGCAGAGCGAGCGGCCACATGCCAAGACCGGCCGAGAGGCCGATCGCCGCCGAAAGCCACATGCTTGCGCCCGTCGTCAGCCCCTTGACGTCGCCCTTGGTGTAAACGACCACACCTGCGGCGAGAAAGGCGATACCGGCGGTTACGGCTTCCACCAGTCGGATGGGATCGAGCCGCGCTGCCTCATGCCCTTCCGCCATCGTTTCCATCATATGGATGGTGATGACGCAGAAAGTGACGGCGGCAAGGCCGATGAGCATATTGGTGCGCAGACCAGCGGTGTTTTTGTGAAATTCGCGCTCCAGACCGATCAGGCCGCACAGGATGACCGCGCCGAACACGCGCACCAGCAGCACCTCGAACGGAATGGAAATATTCATGGAAAATTCTTCTGCAAGGCTTTGGGGCACTGTCGCGTCTCCTCCCGGAAATTTCTCCACACTAAGTTCGAAAAGGCGCGATGGTTCCGCACAGCAATATAAACGTTGCGTACAACCGAACCGGAACCATAGGAGCAGCTGAAAGTTTGTTTCCCGTGCGCATGAGCGCACATCGTGCATTTCCACTTCATGGGAGAAGGACCAATGGCCGAGAAGAAACTCGACGACCTGTTTTACGACACGCTGAAGGACATCTACTACGCCGAAAGGCAGATCCTGAAAGCCCTGCCGAAAATGGCGCGGGCGGCGACCGACCCGAAGCTGAAGCAGGCTTTCGAAAAGCACAAGGAAGAAACGCAGGGCCACGTAGAGCGCCTGCAGGAAGTATTCGAGATCATTGGCAAGCGCGCCCAGGGCAAGACCTGCGAAGCCATCCAGGGCATCATCGCCGAGGGCGAGGAAATCATGGAGGATTTCAAGGGCACCGCCGCCCTCGACGCCGGTCTCGTCTCATCCGCCCAGGCGGTCGAACACTATGAAATCGCCCGCTACGGCACGCTGAAGGCCTGGGCGGAAAAGCTCGGCCATACCAAGGCGGTGTCGCTGCTCGATGCCACTCTTAAGGAAGAGTCGAAGACAGACGACGCGCTGACCGCGCTTGCCAAGACTTCGGTGAACGCCGCGGCCGAGAAGAAGGCCGCCTGACGCCATCCGCATCGGCTCAAAGAAAAACCGGAATGGTCAGCCATTCCGGTTTTTTATTGTCGTCGTAGCCTGAAGGTTACGGCAGGGTGTAGGCGATGACGTAGTCGCCCGGTTTGGTCCCGACGGAACCGTGACCGCCCGCAACCATCACCACATATTGCTTGCCGTCTTCCAGTGCATAGGTCATCGGCGTTGCCTGACCGCCGGCGGGCAGGCGCGCTTCCCAGAGCTGCTTGCCGGTGGTGAGGTCATAAGCCCGCAGATAATTATCCACTGCGGCACCCAGGAAGGCTACGCCGCCCTTGGTGATCATCGGTCCGCCAATTCCCGGCACGCCCACCTTGAAGGGGAGCGGCAGCGGGGTCATGTCATAGACCGTACCGTTCTTGTGCTTGTAGGCCACATCCCCGGTGCGCAGGTCCGCGCCGGCGACATAACCCCACGGCGGCGCCTGGCAGGGAATCTGCAGCGGGCCGAGGAACGGTCCCATGAAAACGCCATAGGGCGCACCGTCATTACGGTTCAGACCCTGCTCGCTGCCCTTTTCGTCCTGACCCTTCGGCGGAATCTGATCGCGCGGGACGAGCTGGGAGGTGAAGGCGAGATAGGTCGGCATACCGAACATGACCTGCCTTTCAGGATCCACAGCCACACTGCCCCAGTTGAAAGTGCCGAAATTGCCGGGATAGATGATCGAGCCGGTCAGTGACGGCGGGGTGTAGCGGCCCTTGTAGTTCAGCTGATGGAAGCGGATGCGGCAGGCGAGCTGGTCGAACATGGAGACGCCCCACATGTCCTTTTCCTGCAATGGCTCCGGCTTGAACGAGAGGGCCGTTGTCGGCTGCGTCGGCGAGGTAAAGTCCTCGGGGATCGCACCGCCCGGGGCTGGCTCCTCCGTGATCGGCAGAAGCGGCTCGCCGGTGCGCCGGTCGAGAACGTAGATATCCCCCTGCTTCGTTGGCCCGACGAGCGCAGGAACGGTCTGACCATCCTTGGTTATGTCGAGCAACACCGGCTGGGCCGGCACATCCATGTCCCAGAGATCGTGATGAACCGTCTGGCGCACCCAGCGATCCTTGCCCGTATTGATATCGAGCGCGACGATGGAGGAAGAATATTTCTCCACATTCTCGCTGCGGCCCATGCCGAGCTGGTCCGGGACCTGATTACCGAGCGGGACATAAACGAGCCCGAGGCCTTCGTCATAACTGAAGACGGACCAGCTGTTCGGCGAGTTGGTCGTGTAGGTCTCACCGGCCGCAATCGGCTCGGTCTTTTGCGGGTTCCCGGAATCCCAGTTCCAGATGAGCGCACCGCTGTTCACATCGAAAGCGCGGATCACGCCGGACTGTTCCTGCGTGGAGTAATTGTCATTCACCGCGCCGCCGATGATGATCTTGCCCGCAGCAATCACGGGCGGCGATGTCGAATAATAATAGCCGGCGGGATTATATTTCATGCCCTGCTCGAGATGCAGCACACCCTGATCGGCAAAGGAGGTGCAAACCTGGCCGGTGGCGGCATCGAGCGCGATCAACCGTGCATCCGACGTGGGCAGATAGACCCGCTCGGCGCAGGCCGTTCCCGGCGCGGCACCCGGTTCGGCATAATAGGACACGCCGCGGCACGTCTGGTGCTGGCGATCCGGATTGAGGCCGACATTCGGATCGTATTTCCATTTTTCCTTGCCTGTCGCGGCATCGATGGCGATGGCCCAATTATGCGGCGTGCAGATGAAAAGCGTATTGCCGATCTTGAGCGGCGTCACCTGATAGGTGGTTTCGCCCACATCGTCCGGCAGCTTCACGTCGCCGGTCTGGTAACGCCACGCTTCCTTCAATTGCGAAACATTGTCGACATTGACCTGGGTCAGTGGGGAATAACGCTGCCCATAGGGCGTGCGGCCATATTGATGCCAGTCACCGTCAGGCACATTGCCGCCATAGGCGGGCGTCGCGGATGCCGTTTCCTGCGGCAAGGACCCTGGCTGATCATGCGGGTCCTGTGCCATCGAATATCCGGCAACCGCGATGGAAGCGAGAACGGAAAGCGCCAGCGGCCAGGCATTCGGCCCATAGCTCAGCCCCGTCGGGCTTGCAAAACCGAGTGGCTTCCTCACCCAGGGCACCAGGAGCCAGAGGCCTATCACAATGATAAAACCGCCGCGCGGGCCAAGCTGCCACCAGTCAAAACCGACTTCCCAGACGGCCCACGCAAGTGTTGCGACAATGAAGACGGCATAGACGTGAAGTGCTGCGCGATTGCGCTTGAAGAGCAGAACGGCCGTCAACAGAAAGGCCAGTCCGGAAAGCACATAATAAAAACTGCCCCCAAGCATCACAAGCTGGGAGCCGAAACCGAACAGCGCAAGGCCGATGAGCGTGAGAAAAACTGCAGTGACGGTGACTGCCATGAATGAAACCCCCGATTCCTGTCACTTTGTGTGAAATGAAATCGGGAGCAATATGGTTCCATTCAAACGCCACGAAAATTCATGGCATCTGCGTCACGGGTTCTGCGGCGCCCCCGTGGAGTCCTGCGGGGAAGGGTTTCGCTCCGTTGAAGCCGGCGGCGAAGCACGGCCGTTTGCGGGATTGTTGTCGAAGCTCTCCGATCCCGACGGCTGCTGCGGGACGGGGGCGTTCTCCGTCTGCGGATTTTGCGGCAGGTTCTCGTCCGGTTCGAAAACCGCGTATTCCACGACAGCCCAGACCACCAGCGCTAACAACACGCTGACGATCAGAATGACAAGAACCGGACGTCCTGTCGATCCTTGCCGTGCCCGTGTGGCCGTCTCCTTTTTCGGAGCATCCCGACCGTCGAGATAGCTGGTATTTTCTCTGGCCATGTCTTTCACTCCCTAAACTCTGTCAATCTAATCCACAGGGAGAGGTTTTGTTCCCGCGAGGGGCCGGCGCATTCGACATGGCGCAATCTGGCCCTTACCGGAAGAGGGCGTCCGGGCCTCTCGGTTATTTCGCGGTCCAGCCGCCATCGATGGAAATGGTGGTGCCGGTGATGGAACGGGCCATATCGCCAGCGAGATAAAGTGCCATTTCGGCGATTTCCTCCGGCTGGATGAAGCGTCTTGTCGGCTGCGGCGCAAGCATCACCTTTTTCACCACATCTTCCTCACTCATGCCGTGTACCCTCGCCTGATCCGCGACCTGCGCGGCCACAAGCGGGGTCCAGACATAGCCGGGGCAGATGGCGTTACAGGTGATGCCGAGTTCGGCAACCTCCAGCGCAACGCTTTTCGTCAGTCCCACCACCGCATGTTTGGTTGCCACATAGGGCGCCTTGAAGGGAGACGCGCGCAAACCATGCGCGGAAGCGATGTTGACGATGCGGCCCCAGCCTCTTTCCTTCATGCCCGGCAAAGCAGCGCGGATGGTGTGAAAGGCGCTGTCGAGAGAAATGGCAACGATGCGGGAAAAATCCGCGAAGTCGAACTCATCGATCGGCGCGACCTTCTGAATGCCGGCATTGTTGACGAGGACATCGACATGGCCGAATTCCGCAATGACCTTTTCAGGCAGATGCGCGCTTTCTTCATAGTTCGCGAGGTTGGCGGAGAAATAGGCCGGCCTTTGCCGCGCCACTTTCTCTACAGCCTCCAGCGCCTGCGTCGCCTCCTCCACCGTTTCTATGCCATGCACAGCGACCAGATAGCCCGCCTCGGCGAAACGCCTGGCGATGGCAAGTCCGATGCCGCTGGTGGAACCGGTGACAAGCACGGTTTTCGGTTGATCCTCCATGGGCCTAGTCCTTCAGCTGCGGCAGGTTGCGGAAAAGTTCGAGCGCTTCGGGATTGGCGAGCGCATCGGCATTCTTCACCGGCCGACCATGGATGGTGTCGCGCACCGCGATTTCGGAAATCTTGCCGGAGCGTGTGCGTGGGATAGCGCTGACAGCAATGATCCTTGCCGGCACATGCCGCGGCGTCGCCCCCGAACGGATGCGGCTGCGGATGGTCTTTTCCAGCTCTTCCGTCAAGGCAGCACCACCCTTCATGCGCAGGAAGAGGATGACCCGCTGGTCCCCGTCGATATCCTGCCCAACGGCAATGGCCTCCTCTACTTCGGGCACGGTTTCCACCTGCCGGTAGATTTCCGCAGTCCCGATGCGCACCCCACCTGGATTAAGCGTCGTGTCCGAGCGTCCATGGATCACATAACCGCCGGAGGGCCGCAGTTCGGCGAAATCGCCATGCGCCCAGATGCCGGGGAAACGATCGAAGTAGGCGGCCTGATAGCGCGAACCATCCTCATCGCCCCAGAATTTCACCGGCATGGACAGATGCGCATTCCGGCAGACGAGTTCACCGGGGACGCCGCGAACGGAACGGCCCTCATCGTCAAGCGTATCGATATCCATGCCGAGCATCGCGCCCTGCAATTCACCGCGATGAACCGGCTGTAGGGGATTGCCGCCGAGGAAACAGGCGCAGATGTCGGTGCCGCCGGAAATGGAGGCGAGATGCACATCCGCCTTCCAGTCGCGATAGATATAATCGAAGGATTGCGGGATGAGCGGTGAACCAGTGGAGAGAATTGTTCGCAGCGATGAAAGATCATGGCTTTCCCGCGGTTTCAGTCCCGCCTTCAGGCATGCATCGATAAATTTCGCAGACGTGCCGAACGTGGCGATCCCTTCGGCGTTGATGAGATCGATCAGCCGGCCGGGCGTCGGATAGCCGGGATTGCCATCATAGGTGACGAGGGTGGTACCGAGCGCGAGACCGGAGACCTGCCAGTTCCACATCATCCAGCCGCAGGTGGTGAAATAGAAAAAGCGCTCACCCTCCTTGATATCGCATTGCAGTTTCAGCTCCTTCATGTGCTGAAGAAGCAGGCCGCCGCCGGAATGGGTGATGCATTTCGGCTTGCCTGTCGTGCCGGAGGAATAAAGGATCACCAGCGGCGCCTTGACGGGCAGACGGTTGAAGACAATCTCGCCCGCCGCATAAGGCGCAACGAACGCCGCAAGCGTGACGCAGCCGAGATCAGTAAGGCTTTCGGGAACGGTTTCACCGATCAGAACGATCTTTTCAGGGGCCGCACTTTCCGCCACGGCGCGGATGGTCGGGCCGACGTCGATCCGTTTACCGGCATAACCATATTCCGGCACGGCGATGATGATTTTCGGGCCGATCTGAGACAGGCGGTCAGAGGCGCCTGCCGGGCCGAAATCCGGAGAGCAGGACGACCAGATGGCACCGATGGCGCTCACGGCCAGATATCCCACGATCGCCTCTATATCATGGGTGACGATCGCCCCGACGCGATCACCTTCCTGCACCCCGGCATGCACGAGCGCCTGCACCATGCGGGACACTGCGTTGTAAAGCCCCTTGCGGCTTATCTCGCGCCTTGTACCATCGTCACGATGAGCGATGATGGCCAACCGCTCATCGGCATCGCGCAGAAGGTTTTCGGCGTAATTCAACCTCGCGCCCGGATAGAACTCAGCCTCCCGGATCGTCGCGCCCGGCTTGAACGCAACGTCGCCGCGCGTGCCGATAATGCCGAGCTCGTCCCACAGCGCATCGTAAAACTCTTCCGGCGCGTCGATGGACCAGCGCAGCAGGCCGGCATAATCATCGGCGGCCTGCCCGTGTATCTTTGCGGTTCTTGTCGCGAAGGCGAAAAGCGCCGAGCGCTTCACCCTCTCTTCCGGCGGCACCCACAGAATGTCAGATGGCGCGGCGGCTGTCATGCTCTGCTCCCGCGCAGCATCTCAACGATGGCGGAAAAATCACGCCCGCCCTGCCCGTCGTCGACGAAGCTCTCATAAAGCGCTGCCGCAGCAGCACCGAGCGGCGTGGAGGCGTCAGCACCATTGGCCGCCTCCTGAGAAAGCTTCAGGTCCTTGAGCATCAAGGCTGCGGCGAATCCGGGCTGGTAATCCTTGTTGGCGGGTGATGTCGGCACCGGACCCGGCACCGGGCAATAGGTGGTGAGCGACCAGCATTGCCCGGAAGAGGTGGAGGCGACATCGAACAGCGCCTGGTGCGAAAGCCCGAGTTTTTCGCCGAGCACAAAAGCCTCGGAAACCGCGATCATGGAAATGCCGAGGATCATGTTGTTGCAGATCTTGGCCGCCTGCCCGTTGCCGCCCTTGCCGCAATGCACGATCTTTTTGCCCATGGCTTCCAGCAGCGGCTTCGCCGCCGAAAAAGCCTCCGCCTCACCACCGCACATGAAGGTCAGGGTGCCGGCGGCCGCACCGCCCGTGCCGCCGGAAACGGGGGCGTCGACCGAAGGGCAGCCGGCGGAAGCGGCCAGTTCATGCGCCTTCAATGCGCTTGCCATATCCACGGTCGAGCAGTCGATAAGGAGCGTTCCGGCAGAGATTTTACCAATCAGATCGCCATAGGCCGAAACGACATGTTCGCCCTTGGGCAGCATGGTGATGACCACATCAGCCGCGTTGACTGCTTCGGCAGAATTCGCGGCAACCGGAATGCCCGCCTCCTTTGCCGCTGCACGGCAGGCTTCGGCAAGATCGTATCCCCTGACGGCATATCCCGCCTTGACGAGATTGGCGGCCATCGGCAGGCCCATATGTCCCAGCCCCAGAAAAGCGATGGTCTTCATCGGTAGGTTCCTTTCAGCGATTATCCGCAAGGATCATGTCGGCGGCCTTTTCGGCAATCATGATCGTCGGCGAATTGGTATTTCCGGATGTAATGCGCGGCATCACCGAGGCATCGGCGACGCGCAGCCCGGCGAGGCGGCGGAACTTCAGGCGCGCATCAACGACACTTTCCATATCCGACCCCATGCGCAGCGTGCCGACAGGGTGGAAGATGGTGGTGCCGATATCACCTGCCGCCTTGGCAAGATCATTGTCGTTTTCGAAGGAGGGGCCGGGCCGGTATTCCTCCGGCCTGAAGCGGGAAAAGGCCGGCTGGGCGACGATGCGGCGCGTCAGCCGCATGGCATCTATGGCCACCTTCCGGTCGCCTTCGGTGGAAAGATAGTTCGGGCGGATTTCCGGTTGCATGGCGAAATCCGGTCCTTTCACATGCACTGAGCCACGGCTTTCCGGCCGCAGATTGCAGACGCTTGCCGTTATGGCGGGAAAAGTGTGAACCGGATCCCCGAACTTGTCGAGCGAAACCGGCTGCACATGATATTCCAGATCAGCGGTTTCCTTTTCCGGCGAAGAGCGGGTGAAGACACCGAGCTGGCTCGGCGCCATGGACATCGGCCCGGAGCGCGTCAGCGCATATTCCAGGCCGATCCGCGCCTTGCCGAAGAGCGTCGAGGCCCGCTCATTGAGCGTCAGAACACCGGAGACCTTGTAGACCATGCGCAGTTGCAGATGGTCCTGCAGGTTCTCGCCCACACCCTGAACCTCCGCCACCGTATCGATACCCGCAGCCTGCAACACATCCCCACGGCCGACCCCGGAAAGCTCCAGAACATGCGGCGAGCCGATTGCGCCGGCGGACAGCACGGTTTCGCGCCGCGCCCGCATTTTTTTCAGGACGCCGTCATGATGGAATTCGACACCCGTCACCCGGTCTTCTTCGATGATGAGCCTTTTGACATGGGCCTTGGTCAAAACGGTGAGGTTCTTGCGGCCAAGCACCGGTTTCAGGAATGCTTTCGCCGTGTTCCAGCGCCAGCCCGCCCGCTGGTTGACATCGAAATAACCGGCCCCTTCATTGTCTCCGCGGTTGAAATCGTCAGTCGCGGGAATACCCGCTTCTCCTGCCGCCTTCTGGAAGGCATCAAGCACATCCCAGCGCACGCGGGCCTTTTCCACACGCCACTCGCCCCCGCTGGAATGCAGGTCACTCTTGCCGCGATAAAAATCTTCAGACTTCAGGAAATAGGGCAGGATGTCGTTCCAGCCCCAGCCTTCGCAGCCAAGCTGCCGCCAGACGTCATAGTCCCGCGCCTGCCCGCGCATATAGATCATGCCGTTGATGGAGGAGCAGCCGCCCAGCACCTTGCCGCGCGGATAGATCAGCGCGCGTCCATTCAGGCCAGGCTCTTCCGCCGTCTTGAAACACCAGTCCGTGCGTGGATTGTTGATGCAATAGAGATAACCGACCGGAATATGGATCCAGTGGTAGTTATCGTTGCCGCCCGCTTCCAGAAGCAGCACGCGGTTGTTCGGGTCTTTCGAAAGGCGGTTGGCGAGAACGCATCCGGCGCTCCCCGCTCCGATGACGATATAGTCATATTCGCCCATTCTCTTCTCCACACGCCATCCTTGCCGCGTCGTCTCGAACGCGGGGAGGCTTTTCAGGTGTTTTCAAAATTGGCTAGCTGCGGTGCTGAAAGCCGAGTTTCCGCCCCAGCCGGGAAGCATAAAATTCACCGATCAGACCGCGACGGAACACCAGAACGCAGGCCATGAAGACGAGGCCGGTGATGATGGTGACCGGGAAGTCCGAGGTCGCGAGATAGTTCTGCAGGGTCACGACAAGGCCCGCGCCGAAAATCGGGCCGATCATGGTGCCGATGCCGCCGAGCAGCGTCATCAGGATCACCTCACCGGACATCTGCCATGTGACGTCGGTCAGCGTCGCGAACTGGAATACCAGCGCCTTCAGCCCGCCAGCAAGCCCGGCGAGCGCCGCCGACATGACGAAGGCGCCGAGCTTGTAGCGCTGCACGCTATAGCCGAGTGAAATGGCGCGTTGCTCGTTTTCACGGATCGACTTCAGGATCATGCCGAACGGCGAATTGACGAAACGCCAGATGACCAGCAGCGCCAACACGAAGGCGGCAAGCACCGTGTAATAGATATTGAGCGGACCATTGAGATCGAGAATACCGAAGAGATGGCCGCGCGGCACGCCCTGCAGGCCGTCCTCTCCACGAGTGAACGGTGCTTGCAGGCAGAAGAAATAGAACATCTGCGACAAGGCGAGCGTGATCATGGCGAAATAGATGCCCTGTCGGCGAATGGCGAAAAAGCCGATGACAAGGCCGAGGAGAGCGGCACCGGCCATGCCGATGACCAGACCAATTTCCGGTGTGACACCCCATTCCTTCACGGAATAGGCGGTGAAATAGGCGGCGCCGCCAAAGAACGCCGCATGGCCGAAGGAAAGCAGCCCGGTATAACCGATCAGCAGATTGAAGGCGCAGGCAAAGAGCGCAAAGCAGAGAAGCTTCATCAGGAAGATCGGATAAACGAACATCGGCGCGGCGATGAGAATGGCAAGCCCGGCCAGAATGAGCACCGTCTTGATGGTTGCTGCCGTCGTCGATACTTCCGTCCGCGGCATTGCGCCGGCTGTCGGGCTATGGGTGGCTTTGGACATATCAGGCGTCCTTTCCGAAAAGTCCGGCGGGGCGGATGAGCAGCACAAAGGCCATGATGACGAAGATGACGATATTGGAGGCCTCAGGGTAGAACACCTTGGTGAGGCCCTCGGCGATACCGAGCATGTAGCCGGTGACGATGGCGCCCATGATCGAGCCCATGCCGCCAACGACCACCACCGCAAAGACGACGATGATGAGGTTTGTGCCCATCAGCGGCGAGACCTGATAGATGGGGGCGGCGAGAACGCCGGTGAAACCCGCAAGGCCGGCGCCGAGCGCGTAGGTGAGCGTCAACAGAACAGGCACATTGATGCCGAAAGCCTGCACAAGGGTCGGGTTTTCCGTCGCGGCGCGCAGATAGGAGCCGAGACGCGTCTTTTCGATCAAGGCCCAGGTGGCGATGCACACGATCAGCGAGATCACGACGACGAAGGCGCGGTAGTTCGGCAGGAACATGAAGCCGAGATTGGTGCCGCCTGCGAGTTCGCGCGGCACCGAATAGGGTTGGCCCGCCGCGCCGTAAAGCCACCGGAACGTGCCTTCCACCACCAGCGCCAGGCCGAAGGTGAAGAGCAGACCATAGAGTGGATCGAGATCATAAAGCCGCGACAGAAGGAAACGTTCGATGATCGCCCCGAACAGCGCGACGACGAGCGGCGTGACGATGAGCGCCACCCAGAAATTGATGCCGAAATATTGCAGGCCGAGAAAGGCGACGAAAGCGCCGAGCATATATTGCGCGCCATGGGCAAAATTGATGACGCGCAGCAGCCCGAAGATGACAGCAAGCCCAAGTGACAACAGCGCATAGAATGAGCCGTTGATAAGGCCGACCAGCAATTGCCCGAGGAGCGCCTGAATTGGAACGCCGAAGATCATCGTCATGGTTAAACCCCCAGCACCTTGTTAAGCTCGCCCATGCGGGCGGAAAGCTCCCCCACCGGAAAATCGCCGACCATCTGGCCGTGGTCCATGAGGTAGAAGCGATCGGCGATACGGCTCGCAAACCGGAAATTCTGCTCCACCAGAACCACGGTCATGCCGCGGCTCTTCAGCTTCTGCAAAACCTCTCCAATGCGCTGTACGATGACGGGGGCAAGCCCTTCGGTCGGCTCATCCAGCAGCAGCACCTTGACGCCGGTGCGCAGGATGCGCGCCATGGCCAGCATCTGCTGCTCGCCACCGGAGAGCTTCGTGCCGGGGCTGGTGCGGCGTTCGTAAAGATTGGGAAACAGCTCGTAGATTTCATCGAGCGTCATGCCGCCGGACGCGACGACGGGCGGCAGCTTCAGGTTTTCCTCAACACTCAGGGTCGCGAAGATGCCGCGCTCCTCCGGTACGAAACCGAGGCCGTATTTCGCCGTACGATGCAGCGGCACCGGCATAAGATCCTTGCCGCCGAGCTTGATGACGCCCTTGCGGTTGCGGATGATGCCCATGATGGTTCGCAACGTCGTGGTCTTGCCCACGCCATTGCGGCCGAGAATGGTGATGGTTTCGCCCTCGCCGACCGTCAGATCGACGCCGTGCAGCGCCTGGCTTTCGCCATACCAGGATTTCAGGTTGGAGACTTCGAGCATCGCCGCCATATCAAGCCTCCTCCGTGCCCATATAGGCCGTGCGCACGCGCGGATCGGCAGAAACCGTGGCATAATCGCCCTCAGCCAGAATTTCTCCACGCTGCAGAACAGTAACGTGATGGCAGATATCGGCCACGACCTTCAGATTATGTTCGACCATCAGCACCGCGCGGGTCTTTGCCACCTCACGAATAAGCTCGGCCACATGCGAGACATCTTCTCCACCCATGCCCGCCATCGGCTCGTCCAGCAGCAGAACTTTGGGATCAAGCGCCAGCGTAGTCGCGATTTCGAGAACCCGCTTGCGGCCGTAAGACAGATCGGCCGCAAGCGCGTGTTTTTCCCGCGTGAGGCCCACCATGGAGATCAGCTCCTCGGCGCGGGCATTCAGCCTGTCCAGCGAAGAGAGCGGCAGCCAGAACTGCGTTGCAAGGCTGTTGGGCCGCTGCAATGCCACCCGCACGTTTTCCAGAACCGTCAGATGCGGAAACACCGCCGATATCTGGAAAGACCTGACGAGGCCGAGACGCGCCACCTTGTCCGGTGGCGTCTTTGTTATATCCGTTCCCATGAAGGTGATCGCCCCGCCTGTCGGCTGGAGAAACTTGGTCAACAGGTTGAAAACCGTTGTCTTACCGGCGCCGTTTGGGCCGATCAGCGCATGGACGCGGGCGTGATGCACGTCGAGATCGACGTTTTTCACGGCTGCGAATGCGCCGAAGGTCTTGGTGAGACCACGCGCCGAAAGAACGACGCGAGGTTCTGCCTGCCCGGCGGGGGCGGGAGCGATCGTCATGAAACTTTCCCCTTTATTGCGTCAGTCTTTTATTGCGTCACCAGCGGGCAACCGCTCTTTGCGGGGTCCATGAAGGCTTCCTTGCCGGGGATGGTGGCGAGAACCTTGTAATAATCCCAGGGCTGCTTGCTTTCGTCAGGCTTCTTCACTTCCATGAGGTACATGTCGTGGATCATCCGACCATTGGCGGCCACATGGCCATCCTTGGCGAAGACGTCGTTGACAGGCATTTCCTTCATGGCCTTGGCGACGGCGTCTGCATCGTCGGTGCCGGCCTTCTCGATCGCCTTCAGATAATGCAAGACAGCGGAATAGGTGCCGGTGTGAACCATGTTCGGCATGGCCCCGGTGCGTTCCTTGAAGCGCTCACCAAACTTGCGCGATTCATCGTCGCGATCCCAATAAAAACCTTCCGTCAGTGTCAGCCCTTGAGCTGCCTCAAGGCCGAGGCCATGGACTTCTGCAAGCGTGAAGAGAAGCGCTGCAAGGCGCTGGCCACCTGCAACGATACCGAATTCCGCAGCCTGTTTGATGGCGTTGGAGGTGTCGAGACCGGCATTGGCAAGACCGATAACCTTCGCGCCCGAAGACTGCGCCTGCAGCAGGAAGGACGAATAGTCGGTGGTTGCGAGCGGATGGCGGACGGAGCCAAGCACCTTGCCGCCGTTAGCCTTGACGAAATTGGACGTATTTTCTTCCAGCGAATAACCGAAGGCATAGTCGGCTGTCAGGAAGAACCAGCTGTCGCCGCCCTGTTTGACGAGTGCGCCACCGGTGCCGACAGCCAGCGAATAGGTGTCATAGGCCCAATGAAAACCATAAGGGCTGCACTGCTTGCCGGTCAGCTCGGTGGTGGCAGCACCGGTGTTGACGGTGATCTTCTTTTTGTCCTTCGAAAGTGCCTGCACGGCAAGGCCGACAGACGACGAGGTCAGTTCCATGATCGAATCGACCTGTTCGGTGTCGTACCATTGGCGGGCAATGTTGGAGGCGACATCCGCCTTGTTCTGGTGGTCAGCCGTTACCACTTCCACGGGCGCGCCAAGCACCTTGCCGCCAAAATCCTCAACCGCCATCTTCGCGGCTTCATAGGAGTATTTGCCGCCGAAATTGGCGTAAACGCCGGACTGGTCGTTCAGGATACCGATCTTGACCTTGCCGTCCGAAATCTCGGCGGCATAAGCGGCGGTGCCGGCGGCCAGTGCCATGGCCGTGGATAAAACGATACTCTTGCGCATGACTTCTCCTCCCAGAGATGATTGCGAGCCTCAGATTGTCTGTGCAGCGGTGAACCGAAACCCTGCACATGAATGGCCGCACCGCCCTCCTCAAAGCGGTGCATCCTGAGCGTAGACTTCTCGAATTCGGCCGTTGACACAAGAGCGTGTCATCATCAAATTGCGAACAGGAACTGTTCATTTTTGAACAGAACTCTTGATGGGAGACAATTATGGCCACCCCTTTCACCTGGGACGACCTGCAATATTTCCTGGCCGTGGCCCGCACCGGACAGCTCTCATCCGCCGCCAGAAGCCTGCGCACCAGCCACGCCACCGTCTCCCGCCATATCGACCGGCTGGAATTTTCGCTTAAAACCAAGCTCTTCGAGCGGAACCCGCGCGGTTATGAGCTGACGACGGTGGGGCGGCGACTGGTCGATACCGTCGAGCGGATAGAGGCAGAGGCTGAACGGCTGCAATCGGATATTTCCGAAAGCGGCAGCCTCCTGCGCGGCGTTGTGCGCCTGAGCGCTCCCGAAGGTTTTTCCAATTTTTTCTTCGTCGAGAGGCTGAAGGACTTCGCCGCCACCCATCCCCACATCATGGTGGAAATGGTGACGATCCAGCAGATCATGGCGCTTTCCCGAAAGGAGGCGGATGTGGCTGTCACGCTCGATCCGCCGAAGGCCGGTCCCTATATCAATGAACAGATCATCGATTACACGCTGCATATTTACGCCTCACGGTCCTATCTCGCCGGACAGCCGAAAATCACGAAGCGGGAAGACCTGCTCGACCACTTCTTCATCGGCTACGTGCAGGATCTGATCTTTTCACCCGGCCTCGATTACATGCGCGATGTGCTTCCGGGCCTGCGGCCAAATTTCCAGTCTTCGAGCATTTTTGCGCAACTGACCGCCACGCTTGGTGGCCGAGGGCTTTGCATCCTGCCGAATTTCATCGCCGCGCGCTTTCCGGATTTGCAGATGGTGCTTCCGGGTGAGGTCGAGCTGCGGCGAGGTTACTGGCTCACCAGCCATCAGGACTTTGCCAATGTGCCGCGGGTGCGCTCCTTGATGGATTTCATCCTCACCACCGCGCGCGCCCACGAAAAGCTCTTTATTCTCAAGCGCGGCATCATGGTCTGAAGTCGCGATCGTTCACATTTCGGCGACACCCTGTCTTCGTCTCGCAGGTTGGAGGATCTGCGCCGTTGCTTATATGAGGGATAACAACGATGTCGCTGCACTAGCGGACATCCTCCAAATCTGGAAGGTCATTATGAAAAAGATCGGATTCCTATCCTTCGGCCACTGGACGCCCGCCCCCCAGTCGCAGACCCGCTCGGCAGCCGATACGCTGCTGCAGTCGATAGACCTCGCCGTGGCCGCAGAAGAACTGGGGGCTGACGGCGCCTATTTCCGTGTGCACCATTTCGCCCGTCAGCTGGCCTCGCCCTTCCCGCTTCTGGCCGCCGTCGGCGCCCGCACGAAAAAGATAGAGATCGGCACCGGCGTCATCGATATGCGTTACGAAAACCCGTTCTACATGGTGGAGGACGCCGGTTCGGCCGACCTCATCGCCGGTGGACGCCTGCAGCTCGGCATCAGCCGCGGCTCGCCGGAGCAGGTCATCGATGGCTGGCGTTATTTCGGTTATCGCCCGGCCGAGGGCCAGAGCGAAGAAGACATGGCGCGTCAGCACACCGAGGTATTCCTCGAGCTTTTGAAAGGCGAAGGCTTTGCCGAGCCGAACCCGCGGCCGATGTTCCCCAACCCGCCGGGTCTTCTGCGGCTGGAGCCGCATTCCGAAGGCTTGCGCGAGCGCATCTGGTGGGGCTCGAGCTCCAATGCAACGGCAGTGTGGGCGGCAAAGCTTGGTATGAACCTGCAAAGCTCCACGCTGAAGACGGACGAAACCGGTGAGCCTTTCCACGTCCAGCAGGCGCAGCAGATCCGCACGTTCCGGGAAGCCTGGAAGGAGGCCGGACATGCGCGTGAGCCACGCGTCTCCGTCAGCCGCAGCATCTTCGCCCTCGTCAATGATCGCGACCGCGCCTATTTCGGTTACGGTAACGAAGGCGACGACAAGATCGGCTATATCGACGATAAGACGCGTGCGATCTTCGGACGCAGCTATGCCGCCGAACCGGAAAAGCTGATCGAACAGCTGAAGGCCGACGAAGCCATCGCCGAAGCTGACACGCTGCTGCTGACCGTGCCGAACCAGTTGGGCGTCGATTATAACGCCCATGTGATCGAGACCATCCTGAAGCAGATAGCGCCGGCACTTGGCTGGCGCTAAATCTGGAAAAATCGTATCATCCACACGCCCTCACCCCGGACTTGATCCGGGGTCCAGCGCGATCAAGTCTTTGATCGCGAAAGAGTCTTGTCACGGCGTAGACGCGCCGTGGCTGTATGCCGGATCTAGTCCGGCATGACGGAGGACGTGCTTTCCCTCCGTTAAAATCCGGGCTGTATACCGCTGCTCTAGTTCAGCGCCTTGCCGTAACGCGCGAAGCTCTCCGCCAGCGGCGTGGTGCTCGCACCCGGCTGCTCAGGCCGTTTGTAGACACCATCCCGCACCTGGATCGGTTCTTCGAAATGATCCTTGATCCACGGAATATATTCGAGAATGGTCGACGCCGGATGCCAGTAGCTCAGATGCACATGCACCTGGCTCATCTCGCCGGCATGCGGCACGACAGGTAGGCGATGGGCGAGTGCCAGATCGGCAACCTGGATATATTCGGTGACGCCGCCAAGCCGTGTTACATCCGGCTGGACATAAGCGACGGCGCCGGCATCGATGAAGGAACGGAACGCATCCACCGTATAAAGCTGCTCGCCGAGCGCAATCGGGATAGTGGTATTGCGCGCCAGTCGGGCATGGCTTGTCACATCGTCATACCACAGCGGCTCCTCGAACCAGTAGATGTCCAGATCCCTCGCTGCCGCACAGAAGCGCTGGCATGTGGGCAAATCCCATTTGCCGTTGCCATCGATGGCGATGCGGATGGATGAGCCGACGCGTTTGCGGGCGGCAGCAAGCCGGGCGATATCGATATTCGGGTCGTCATGCCCGACCTTGATCTTCAGCCGGGTGAAACCGTCTTCCTCCACCGCCCTTGAGCTGCCTGCAAGCAAATCGTCCAGCGAGAAGGAAAGCCAGCCGATATCGGTATTATAAGCTTCCACTGCCTCCGTGCGTGCGCCGCCGAGATAGTGCCACAGCGGCACGCCTGCCTTTTTCGCTTTCAGGTCCCAGAGAGCCACATCGATCGCAGCTAACGCCAGATGGGTGATGCCGGCCCTGCCGACCCATTGGAGCGAGGGATAACGGGCGAGCTTCATCCAAAGCCGTGAATGCTCCGACGCATCCTCGCCGACGAGCAAGGGCGCGTAACAATCGCTGATGCAGGATGTGATCAGCCTGTCCGACGCCAGATGCGCATGGGTACCGGTGAAACCGTAGCCCTCGAGGCCGTCACAGGTGGTGATCTTTGCGCCGACAACACCCCAATGGGTGATGCTGTGGGTGGAATCGGAAATGGAGTCCGATGTCAGCGGCAGGTGCAGGATGAAGGGTTCGACGGCGGTAATTTTCATGATCGGTCATTCCTCGATGCTTGAACGCTTCTGGGGAGGAAAGGCGGAAGTCCCTTTTTGAGACACGCTTTGCCGGCTGGGCGGGTGAAATCGCGTCATCTCCCGCGTCCAATGGTTGCAGGAGTCAAACCGTCAGGGGATTGCCGGACCGCCCTCCTCCGGCAGCCGGCTTCCGATGGCAGATAGAGCTAACGGAAAAACAGATTTTGTAAAATAAAAAATTTTTTATTTTTAATATTCGATCATTGCCTGCTTCACAAAGCTGGGCGATGATGTGGGCATGAACACACTCGTCAAAGTCACGCTCGCCGAACAGGCGCACCGGGAACTGCGCGCACGCATCGTCAGCGGCAAATTGCGCGGCGGCGAACGTCTGCTGCCAAATGAACTTGCCGCCGATCTCGGCATCAGCCCGACGCCGGTCAAGGAAGCCTGCCTGAAACTCGAGGCGGATGGGCTGGTGGTCAATTCGTCCCGGCGCGGAATGGTGGTGCGCGACTTCACGGTCGAGGATGTGGAGGAACTATACGCGGCCAGGATGCTGCTTGAAAAAGGTGCGGTTGAAGTGGCCTTCGATGCCGGGCAGCTGGACGAAACGCTGCACGCGGCACTGCTGGAAAGCCTTGGCAAACACCGCGCCTTCGCCAAAGGCTCGACGCTGGATGAATTGTCGAAAGCGCTTTTTTACGACCGCAGTTTCCACGCGACCTTGGTCGCAGCGGCGCGCATTCCGGTCATTTCCGGTTCGCATGAGCGCATTCTAGACCAGACCCACACGGTCTTCGTCTCGATCCTCGGTGATTACGCCCGCTCGGTCGAGGAGCACCAGAATATTGCCGATGCCATTGCCGCCGGCAGCAAGGCCCAGATCATCGATGCGCTGTGGCGGCACCTGGAGCGCAGCCGCCAGAACACGCTGCGTCAGGTCCGATTGCTCAAAGAGGCCGGCGCCTGATCAATTAAAAGACAAGTGGAGGACTGCATGCGCGAAAACCCCGGGGTCGCAATTCCATCAGCGCGAGCCGAGACCATCTCATTCCACAGGGGGATTTTGTGCTGATGATGGACCGGCTTTCCGCTAGAACCCTGCCCCGCCTGCCGCACACGGTCACGACCCCTGCCTATGAGCGCATGAAAATCACGCCCGGCATCGTGCATCTCGGCGTCGGCGCCTTTCACCGGGCGCATCAGGCGGTTTTCATCGACGACTGCCTCAATCGCGGCGAAACAGGATGGGGCATCGTCGCCGCATCGCTGCGCAGCCCGGACACCCGCGACGCCATCGAACCGCAGGATAATCTCTACACCTTCTGCCTTCGCGATGGCCAAAGCGAGCGCCTGCGCATCGTCGGCTCGATTCTTGAGACCGTCGTCGCCCCGGAAAACCCGGAACGACTGGTGGAGCGGATGGCCGACCCCCGCGTTCTCATCGTGACCCTGACCGTGACGGAAAAGGGTTACCTGACCAATCTCGCCTCCCGCAGCCTGCTGCGCGACCATCCCGATATCGTCCACGATCTCGAAAACCCGGAGCGGCCGCGCTCGATCTTCGGCTTCATCCTTGCAGCGACCCGGCGCAGACGTGCCGAAGGTTCCCTGCCGCTGACGCTGCTGTCCTGCGACAACCTGTCCGCCAACGGCCACGTGCTGCGAAAGCTGCTGCTGGAATTCGCGAGCCTTGCGGATCAGGAACTGGCCTCCTTCATCGAAGCCAATATTGCCTGCCCCTGCTCGATGGTGGACCGCATCGTTCCCGCCACCACGGATGCGGACCGGGATGCGATTTCGGCCACACTCGGCCTCAGCGATGCATGGCCGGTTGTTGCGGAACCTTATTTCCGTTTCGTCATCGAAGACCGTTTTCCCCATGGCAGGCCGGCGCTTGAGAAATCGGGCGTGGAATTCGTCGATGATGTCGAACCTTACGAGCATATGAAGCTGAGGATGCTGAACGGCTCCCACAGCGCCATCGCCGCCATCGGCCAGATTGTCAGCCTTGCGACGGTGGCCGATGCCTGGGCTGAAAAGACCGTGCGCGACTTCATCGACGTCTATTGGCGTGAGGTCGGACGGACGCTGGATCCTGCCGTCGATGGTTCTGAATTCGCAGCCGGCCTGCGGCAGCGTTTCGCCAATCCTTCATTGCAGCACAAGACCATGCAGATCGCCTCCGATGCGTCGCAGAAAGTGCCGCTGCGGATACTTTCACCACTACGAGAATTGCTGGCGGAAAAGGCTGAGTGCGGAGCGGTCATTTTTGCCGTCGCGCTGTGGATCAGGTCCTGCGCAGAGGAGGATGAAAAGGGGCACCCGATCACCATTCTCGACCCCGCCTTCAGAGAGTGGGATTCGCCGGATCAACTGGCGATGGCTCCGGATGCGGTGGTCGACCGCTTCCTCGCTTTCGAACGCACCTTTGGCAGCGACCTGCCCGCCAACGAAACCTTTGTCCTGGCCCTGAAAGCCGCCTATCGCAACATTCGCGAGCAGGGCGCCCTGGCGGCAATTGGGCGTTTCCTGAAGTCCTGAAAAAAGAACAGGCCGGAAATCCGGCCTGCTCCCAACCTCTTTCGTCAACCGTCAGGCTGTCGCCGCCTGTCTCGCCGCCTTGCGGCGCTCCACGCGGGCGCGAATGGCATCGACGTCCGTGATCGGGGTCGCGGCGAAGAGCTGACGGGTATAGGGGTGCTTCGGATCGGCGAAAAGTTCCTCGCGCGTGCCCTGCTCCACCGCCTCGCCCTTGGAGATGACCATCACGTCATCAGCAATGTAACGCACCACGGAAAGATCGTGGCTGACGAAGACATAGGTTAGTTCGAATTCCTCCTGCAGATCGCGCAGCAGGTTCAAGACCTGTGCCTGCACCGAAAGATCGAGTGCCGAGACCGGCTCGTCCAGCACCAGCAGCGCCGGGTTCAGCATCAGTGCACGCGCAATGGCGATACGCTGGCGCTGCCCCCCGGAGAACATGTGCGGATAACGGTTGAAATGCTCAGGACCAAGGCCGACCTTGACCAGCATGGCTTCAGCCCGCTCGCGGCGCTCGGAAGCAGGAATTTTCGTGTTGATGATGAGTGGTTCCATCAGCACGTCACCCACCTTCTGGCGCGGATTGAGGCTGCCATAGGGGTTCTGGAACACCATCTGCACCTTGGAGCGCATTTCCGTGCCGGGACGGCGCCTGGCGATATCGACCGGCTGGCCATCGATCTTCAATTCACCGCCGGAAGCCGGATCGATGAGGGCAATGATGCGAGCCAGCGTCGACTTGCCCGAGCCGGATTCACCGACAATGGCGAGCGTCTTGCCGCGCTCGACGGCGAAATCGATGCCCTTCAGGGCCTGCACCATCCTCGCACCGCCAAACAGGCCGCCGGGAACGTGATAGTCGCGGGTAATGCCCTTGCCTTTAACCACGATACTCATCGAACGCCCTCCTTGCCGAAGAAATCGGAGACGGTGGGCAGACGGTCGCCGGTGGCATTTTCCGGCAGGGCCGAAAGCAATGCCTTGGTGTAGGGATGCTGCGGGGCTTCGAAGAGGCTCAGCACATCCGCCTCCTCCATCTTGCGGCCCTTATATTGCACGACGACACGATCGGCGGTCTCGGCAACCACGCCCATATCGTGGGTGATGAGGATCAGCGCCATGCCATATTCTTCCTGCAGCTTCATCAGCAGGTCGAGAATCTGCTTCTGTATCGTCACGTCGAGCGCAGTCGTCGGCTCGTCGGCGATCAGGAGACGCGGCTTGGAGGCAATCGCAATGGCGATCATCACGCGTTGGCACTGGCCGCCCGACATCTGGTGCGGATAGGCCTTGAGCTTGGATTCCGGATCGGGAATACCGACAGCACGGAATAGCTCCAGCGCGCGGGCGCGTGCGGCAGCGCCGCTCATGCCGAGATTGAGGCGAAGCACTTCCTCGATCTGGAAGCCGACCGTGAAGGACGGATTAAGCGAGGCGACCGGCTCCTGGAAGATCATGGTGATCTCACGGCCGATCAGCTTGCGGCGCTCCTGCGGCGACATGGCCAGCAGATTGATGCCGTCAAAGACCATCTCATCGGCGGTAATCGTCGCCGTATCCGGCAGCAGGCCCATGACGGCGAGCATCGATACCGATTTGCCCGAACCGGATTCACCGACGATGGCCAGCACTTCGTGTTTGTCCACGGACACATCAATGCCGTCGACGGCGGTGAAGGCACCGGTGGCGGTGGCGAATTTCACCGTCAGGTTCTTGATTTTCAGCAGGCTCATATCTCAGCTCCGCTTCAGTTTGGGATCGAGCGCATCACGCAGCCCGTCACCCATCAGGTTGATGGCAAGCACCGAGATCAGGATCGTCAGGCCGGGAAGGGTAACAACCCACCAGGCGCGCAGAATGAACTCACGCGCTTCCGCCAGCATCGTGCCCCATTCGGAGGCAGGCGGCTGAGCGCCCATGCCGAGGAAGCCAAGTGCGGCCGCATCGAGAACCGCAGACGAGAACGAAAGCGTTGCCTGTACGATCAGTGGTGCAAGGCAGTTCGGCAGGATGGTCTTGAACATCAGCCGGAGATTGCCGGCACCGGCCACGCGCGCGGCCGTGACATATTCACGCCGAAGCTCGCTCATCACCGCCGCACGCGTCAGACGCGCAAAATGCGGCTGATAGACGATGGCAATGGCGATCATCGCGTTGGTGAGCCCCGGCCCAAGGATTGCGACCAGCACCAGCGCGAGCAGCAACGACGGGAACGCCAGGATGACGTCCATCACACGCATGATGACGGTATCGACCCAGCCACCGAAGAAGCCTGCGATGAGACCGATGACAATGCCGCCAATGAGCGCGATGGAAACGACAACGATGCCGATGAACAGCGAATATTGCGCGCCGTAGATCAGACGGGACAACATGTCACGCCCGACGGCGTCCGTGCCGAAGAAGAAGTCGGCACGGCCACCTTCCTGCCAGACCGGCGGCACCAGCAGCGCATCGCGATATTGCTGGGTTGGATCATGCGGCGCGATCAGCGGCGCAAAAACCGCGACCAGCACGAGGAGAATAAACACGGCAAGGCCGATGACGGCACCACGGTTCTGACGGAAATAGAACCAGAAATCGGCGATCATCCGGCGGCGGATGGCGGCGTCAGAAAGCCTGACGACCGGAGCAGTGGTCACATCGCTCATTTGTGACGGATCCTTGGATTGATGAGGCCGTAGGTCAGGTCGACGAGCAGGTTGACGATCATCACCAGACCCGCGATCAACAGCAGGCCGCTCTGCACGACCGGATAGTCGCGACGCGAGATGGAATCGATCATCCACTTGCCGATACCCGGCCAGGAAAAGATGGTTTCGGTCAGGATGGCGCCAGCCATCAGCACGCCGATCTGCAGACCGATGGTGGTGATGACGGGGATCATGGCGTTGCGCAGCGCATGAATGCCGACGACACGGGAAGGCGACATGCCCTTGGCGCGGGCCGTGCGCACATAATCCTCGCCCAGAACCTCCAGCATGGCCGAGCGCGTCTGGCGCGCAATGACGGCAAGCGGAATGGTGGCAAGCACCACCGAGGGCAGGATGAGATGCGAAAAGGCCGAGGCGAAGGCGCCCTTCTGTCCCGAAATCAGGCTGTCGATCAGCATGAAACCGGTGACGGAGGGGAAGAAATACATCAGCGAGATGCGGCCCGAAACCGGCGTCCATTGCAGGATACCGGAGAACATGATGATGAGCAGCAGCCCCCACCAGAAGATCGGCATGGAAAAACCGACCAGAGCCGTCGTCATGGAAATCTGGTCGAACCAGGAACCACGTCTGATGGCGGCGATGACACCGACCGGCACGCCGATGAGCGTTGCGATGATGATGGCGACGAGACCAAGCTCGACCGTCGCGGGAAAGAGCGACAGGAACTCGGTGAGAACCGGCTTCTTGGTGACCAGCGAATTACCGAGATCGCCCTGAAGCAGCCGTCCCAGGAAATGAAGATATTGCTGCCACACGGGCTGGGCAAAGCCGAGCTGTTCGGCAAGCTGCGCATGCCGTTCGGGCGAAATGCCACGCTCGCCCGCCATCAGCAGCACGGGATCGCCCGGCAGGACGCGCACGAAGGCGAAGGCAACGATGGTGATCCCGAGGAAGGTCGGAACGAGATAGAGAAGTTTGCCGAGAATGAACCGGATCATGGCTTTTTCCTGAAAAGACGCGCGGAAGAACAGGGTTCTTCCGCGCGTCCGGTTGTTCGGGGATTACTCCGCGATGTCGACGTTTTCGAAGGTGAAGTCGCCAAGCGGGCTCATGGTGAAGCCGGAAACCTTGGCGGACATGGGAACGAACTGCGTGGAGTGCGCAAGCGTCGCCCACGGAGCCTGTTCCTTGAAGATCACCTGTGCCTGCTCATAAAGCTTGGTGCGCTCGGCAACGTCGGTGGTCTGCTTTGCCTTGGCCAAGAGGTCCGAGAACTCCTTGTTGCACCACTGTGCACGGTTCGCACCGCCTTCACCGGTTGCGGCGCAGGACAGGAGAACGCTAAGGAAGTTGTCCGGGTCGCCGTTGTCGCCGGTCCAGCCGAGGATGACGGCACCGTCGCGCTTCGTTTCGGTGGACTTCTTGAGATATTCACCCCACTCGAAGGAGACGATCTCGGCCTTGACGCCGACCTTAGCAAAATCCGACTGGATCAGCTCGGCGGTACGACGGGCGTTCGGCATGTAAGGACGCTGCACCGGCATCGCCCAGATCTTCATCGACAGATCCTTGACGCCAGCGGCTTCGAGAGCCTTCTTGGCAGCTTCCGGATCGTAAGCATCGTCCTTGATGCTGTCGTTGTAGGACCACATTGTCGGCGGGATCGGGTTCTTGGCAACCTGGCCTGCACCCTGGAACACGGCGTCGATGATCGCCTGCTTGTTCATCGCCATGTTCAGCGCCTTGCGGACTTCCGGCTTGTCGAAAGGTGCAACGGTCGTGTTGTAGGCGAAGTAAGCGACGTTCAGGCCCGGCTGTTCATCGAGCTTGAGGTTCTTGTCGGCGCGGATGGTCGCGAGATCAGCCGGAGCAGGGTATGGCATCAGGTGGCATTCGCCAGCCTTCAGCTTCTGCAGGCGAACGGCGGCGTCAGGCGTGATCGCGAAGATCAGGTCGTCGATCTTCGGGGCGTCACCCCAGTAGTCGGCGTTCTTCTGGAAGCGGATGACCGCGTCCTTCTGATAGGCGACGAACTTGAACGGACCGGTGCCGATCGGCAGGTTGTTGAAGTCTTCCTTGGTGCCGGCCTTCTCAAGCGTATCGGCATATTCCTTCGACACGATGGATGCGAAAGGCATGGCGATGTTGGCGAGGAACGGCGCTTCCGGGCGGGTCAGCACGAACTTGACCGTGTAATCGTCGACCTTGACGATTTCCTTGATCAGGGACGGCATTTCCATGGAGTTGTAATATTCGTAGGTGATGCCTGCGATATACTGGTTCCACGGGTTCTTCGCGTCGCCCTGGCGGTTGTAGCTGAAGATCACGTCGTCAGCGTTGAATTCGCGGCTCGGCGTGAACTTGTCGTTGGAGTGCCACTTGACGCCCTTGCGCAGGTGGAAAGTGTACTCGAGACCATCCTTGGAAACGTCCCACTTTTCCGCAAGGCCCGGCTCTACTTCTGTCGTGCCCTTCTTGAACTCCGTCAGACGGTTGTAGACCGGATGCGCGGAAGCGTCGAAGGTGCCGCCTGCGGTGTAAGGCGACGGATCAAAGCCTTCCGGCGATGCCTCGGAGCAGTAAACGAAGGTCTTCGCCATGGCTGGCATGGCGGAAGTCATCGCAAGTGCAGAAGCGATAAGCAAACTGCGGGTCAGCATTTTCATCTGATGGTCCTTTCCCTCTTTTTCTGAGTTCCTGCGGCCCCCTCCAGGGGCCTACCTTCTTCTGGTCAGCGGCGGCACGGGGATGCCCGTCTCGCCGTTCGGTCTTTGCCTCCCGACCAATTACCCGGCGACCGGCTGAAACAACCGGTCGAGGTTCGTTTCCGGTGGGCAGAACCAGCGCGGCCCTGCCTCCGTCATGTAAGCGATATCTTCGAGACGAACGCCGCATTCCCCATAAACGCACAGCATCGGCTCGATGGAAAAACACATGCCGGGCTCAAGCGCCGTGGCATTTCCTGCAACGATATAGGGTTCTTCGTGAATATCCAGCCCAAGCCCGTGACCCGTGCGGTGCGGCAGACCGGGAAGCTGATAATCCGGACCAAATCCGGCCGCCTTCAGACTGTCCCGGGCGGCCTTGTCCACCTCGAAACAGGCGGCGCCAACGCGGGCGGCAGCGAAGGCCGCGGCCTGTGCGTCACGTTCGGCATTCCAGAGAAAACGCTGCCGTTCCGTTGGCTTGCCAAAGACATAGGTACGGGTGATATCGGAACGATAGCCATGAAGAATACCACCGAGGTCGACCAGCACCATGTCGCCCTGGTTCAGCGTCTGCGCATGGGGCACGCCATGCGGATAGGCGGTCGCCTCGCCGAACTGCACCGCCACAAAAAGCGGCTTCATGCCAAGGGCAATATGGGCGGCATTGACGAAATCCGCGACTTCCGTGGTGGAGATGCCAAGACGCAGGCCTTCGAACACGGCCTTCTGCACATTATAGCTCGCGTCCATCGCGGTCTGAATGAGGGCGATCTCCGCTGCAGACTTGACCTGCCGCTGGGCGACAATCAAGGGCTGAGCGGAAATGATGCGGCCTTCCAGACGCTGCATGAGCGCGGATGCGAAAACAAAGGGCGTGGCGGGATCAATGGCGACGAAGTGACCTGCACAGGCCAGCGCACCGATACGCCTTGTCATCAGGTCGAACGGGCTTTCATCCTCTTCCCAGGTGGCGACTGCGCCGGGGATACGGATCAGGGTCTGGAGTTTCGGTTCCTCGAAGGTCGGGCTTATATAGATCGGCTCGCCCTCGGCCGGCACCAGAGCACCGTGAATACGCTCGGAAAGGCCAAGCGACAGACCGGTATAATAAGTCAGCGACGACGAAGCGTCGAGCCAGACCGCCTTGATGTTTTGCTGGGTCATTCGCGCCTGCAGGCCACGCAACCGCAACCTGAGCTCGTCTTCAGCGATCGATGAAACCGCGATCGGCTGAAACTGCTTCAGCGCCTCTTGAAAGTCTGCCATTCTCTCCCCGCCGCCTTCGGGCGCACGGACACTGGCGTGCCGGCACCTCCCAAGCGTTCTTTTGCCCATGCTTAACCACAGGGGGAAGGCTAAGCAATGGGGCGGGAGGACGCACCGCCACAAAACTGTGCATATTTATCTAGACATAACGAAATCGTGATCGATGCGAGCCTGATTTCAGCAGTCGTTGCCTTGACGCGGAAATCGAAAATCCCCCGGAATCCAAGGGAGAAACCAGCCCCTTATCCACGCATCGCGTGCAGCCGGGAAACGGACGCCAATCCACTACAAAAAAAGAGCCAAGAAAAGGAAAAAGCCTGCCGCGGGAGGAGGTGCGGCAGGCTTCAAACTTGATCGGTGATTGGGAGGAGGAGTACCACCGATCCACATCGAGCGACGCTGGGAGGAGGAGTGCGTCGCTTCGATGATTTGAATATAGCGGTATCTGTGAATTTTAACAGAGCAAGTCTCGCAATGCAGCATTGCATTTCTGCATAGCTCCGGAATGACTGCCCGGTTTTTCGGCAGAACCTACCCTACCGCGACAAGTCAGCTCTCCCGGTAGACCTGGAAACCGGCGAAGGACTGGTTGACTGGCATGAGCTCAAGACTGTTGATGTTGATATGTTTGGGCTGCGAGGCGACCCAATAGATGGTGTTGGCGATATCATCGGCCGTGATCGGATTGACGCCTTTGTAGAGATTGTCCGAAGCTTCCTGATTGCCCCCGGTGCGCACCAGCGTAAATTCCGTTTCGCACATGCCCGGTTCGATCGAGGTTACCCTGACGCCCTTGCCGTGCAGATCCGAGCGCAGACCGAGCGAAAACTGCCGCAGGAAGGCTTTGGTGCCGCCGTATACATTGCCGCCCGTATAGGGATAGTGCGCGGCAACAGACGAAAGGTTGACGACGATACCTTTACGGTCGATCAGTGTCGGCAGGAGATGGTGGGTGATGTTCAGTAGACCGGTGATGTTGGTGTTCACCATGGTCTGCCAGTCCTTTAGCGGCACCTGCGGCGCGGGGGCCGTGCCCAGTGCCAGACCGGCATTGTTGACGAGGACATCGATGTCTCGGAAGCCCTCCGGCAAGGCGGCAAGCGCTTTTTCGGCCGCGTCCTCATCGGTGATGTCGAAGGCGGCGCCGTAGAAAGCCGATCCGAGTTCGGCCGCCAGTGCCTCCAGTCGTTCCGCCCGACGGCCCGTGCCGATGACCTTCCAGCCTTCTCTGATGAAGCGTCGGGCCGTAGCCTCTCCGAAGCCCGACGTCGCGCCGGTGATGAGGATGGTTCCGCTCATGATGATGCCTCCACTCTATTCGTTTTTTCAGGGTCAATCGGTGTCAGTAGTTTTTCCGCCGCCGCTGCAAGGCAACGCCGGTAGGCCGCGAGATCCGTATATAAGTCCTCATCGGAAACGTCGCCGACAATAACGTTGCCGCCCCGCCGCAAAATCCCGCCGTGCAGCATGAGATTGTCGACCATGTCGAAATTCTCGATTGACAACCCGTCCGGCCCGCGATACCGGCCTGTTTCATCCACGGTGACAACATTGCCGTAATGCGCCTTGATGCGGCTGAAGTGATTGGCCGCGACATTGGTGTAGGCGAACACCGGCTTGCCCAGCGCGCACATGAAACCCAGCTCGTAGCTCGTTCCCGTGTCGGCGGCGATGCCGCGAAACGGTGTGAGATTGGCAATCACGGCATCCGCTTCAAGCATCATCCCTTCGTCGACTTCATTGATGTTGCAGCCATGACCGATCCTGGTATCCGCCGGCGGGATCTGCAGATCGCCCGGCGAAAGCGGGATGAAGCCGGCCTCCCGCGCCAGTGCTGCCTTGAGGTCGAGCATTTCGCGCGCATTCGCGAGGAACACTTCCGGTCCGGCGAGATAGATTTTCTTTGTCATCGGGAATTCATGCGATTTGTCAGGAAAAGATTTCCGACCCTAACCCGGGGACTTTCGCAAAGGCAAGTGCCAAGGGCGTGCGGCGTGGCGCGGCGGACCGACCGATAAAACGGTATCGTCCCGCTAGTCTTTCCGTTATAGCCGGAGCAGTAGACTGGAATTTCTGGAGCAGGACATGGCAGCACCCATCCGTTATCACGAAGGCGATATTTCCGCCGAAGATGCCGCGCGCTATACCGGCGCCATCGCCATCGATACGGAAACGCTGGGGCTGGTGCCGCGTCGCGACCGCCTCTGCGTCGTCCAGCTTTCGCCGGGCGACGGCACGGCAGACATCATCCGCATCGCCGCTGGGCAGAAAGAAGCGCCGAACCTCGTGCGCATGCTTGCCGATCCTGCCCACCAGAAGATCTTTCACTATGGCCGTTTCGATATCGCCGTGCTTTTCCATACGTTCGGTGTGACGACCACGCCTGTCTTCTGCACCAAGATCGCTTCACGGCTGACCCGCACCTATACGGACCGGCACGGGCTGAAGGACAACCTCAAGGAAATGCTGGAGGTCGATATTTCCAAGGCGCAGCAATCTTCTGACTGGGCAGCGCAAACGCTTTCCCCGGCGCAGCTCGAATATGCCGCTTCCGACGTTCTTTATCTGCATGCGCTGCGCGACAAGCTGACGGCGCGTCTCATCCGCGACGGCCGCCTTGATCATGCCGATGCCTGTTTCGCGTTTTTACCGACCCGTGCGAAGCTAGACCTGCTCGGCTGGGACGAAACCGACATTTTCGCCCATAGCTGAGCGTTTTCGCCTTCGTTTAAACACTGATTTACCAGACTTGCCTATTCTCGGCCGTAACTTTGGGCGGCCGGGGACTTTCCAGATGATTACTCCGCTACAACAGACGGCGGGCATTGCAGTGAGCGACCTCATGCGCTCGATGGTCGAAACCATCGAGGAACGCCAGCGCGAGGAGCAGGAAAAGGCCAACGGCACCAAGAAGGATGATGCGTTCAGAACGGACCCGCAGCCGGATGAAAGCCAGCGCTTCGCCAATGAGAAGATAAGCGCTTATCTCTTCGGTGCCATGAAGCCGGACCCGGATGCCTTCGCCTCGCTTGTTTCCCGCTTTTCCGCCGCCCTCGGCATCACGCAGGACGCGGATGAATCCAATTTTTCCTTTGCACAAAGGCTTCAGGATGCGCTGACCCTGACCCAGGATTTCGAAAAAACCGATGCGCAGGGAAAAGCCACCACAATTTCCCTCGCCTCCTTCGGTGTTTCGCAGTTGCAGGTCGTCGGTGTACTGAACAACGGCGTCAACGCCAAAACCGATCCCATGGCGGCGCTTGCCGCCCGCATCGCCGAGCGTGCCGGCCTCACCGGAACGGAGGAGGATTTTGGCGCGCAGATGTCGGAGGCCATCATGGCCGCGCGGGCGACCTTGCCCAGGAACGTCAGTGAACTGGAGGAATCGACCGGTCTCGAGGAGCTCGGCATCTCAGCCAGCGCGATGATCGCCGCCATCGCCAATCCTTACGGAGATCAGGCGCGAGCGGTAAAAGATGCGCTCAATGACGAGGCGCAAGGCACTCTCTTCATGACAAGGGAGACCCTGAAGGTCATCCAGCGTCTGGAAGACGTGGCGGATCCCAAGTCCAAGGAAGAATTGCAGGCCGAACGTGGCGAAAAGCGCATTGGAGAAATCAACGATGCGGAAGTGGCAGCCGAACGGGAAGAAGATATCCAGACCCGTGACGCACAGGGCAAGCTTGAGGACGTGCAGGAACTTCAGGACGTCGTGAAGGAGCACATTGACGCCTCCGCCGATGAGAAGACGGATGGCGCAGCCGGCCAGGTCCCCGCCGACATCTCATCAGAAATCGCCCTGATTTCCGTGCTCGCAGCAACGCCGGCGGAAGAGGCCCCACCTGCTGAAGGCGATAACGAGCCTGAGGGAGCGGATGCGGCCACCACGCCGGCCGATGCGGAAAACGAGGCGGAAAAACTGCTTGATGCACAGGCAGCTGTCGAAGCTGCCGGAACCGACATCTTGCCGATTTCGGTCGATGAAAATGGCCTTTATGCATTGCTGAAGAAAAAGGCGGCATGATTGCCGTCTGGAACTGCCACGTGAGCGAAACATGATGTGAGTTCAGACATGGTTGATATCTCAGGCGTATCAGGCGGCGCCATTCACGATGCCGAACCGAACGCGGCCCAGGCCCTTCTCTCCATGGCGGCTCCGCCCCTCGCGCCGGAGGATGCCGCCATCATTTCACTGGCTGGCGAAGAAGCGACTATCGCGCCCGCAGAAATCCAGCCGGAGCGGAGCTTTCCGAAAGCGAGCTGGCTGGATGCCATGCCGCCGGAGGCGCTGGAAGTCACGGTGAGCGAACCCGATCGTATCTCCTCCGTCAATTCGGACGATAACGGGCTTTATCGCATGTTCATCGGCGTTTCGCCCTGAGCCGGTCCGGCCGGCCGCAATCACTTGGTTAGCTAAATCTTAATATCTGCAGGCGAGGATTCGGCTTGATGATTCTGTGTGCGCTGAAAAGAGCGGGCCTTCGAGCCTATGGTGCACATGGCGCTCCCGCATGAGCGGGCGAGATGACACCTGTATGCCAGCGGCGTGGCGATTTTTCAACATTCGAGGCAGATGCGGATCACAGAGCCAGTGGGGATTGGCGCTTTCGCAGCCGGCGCCGGCCACCGATAGAAACGGAGCGCAGCATGTTACCGCCTGTATCCAAAGTTTCCGCAGCCGATGCCACCTATGGAGCCTCGCTCGCGTCGGCACAGCGCGCGCAGCCGAAAAGCGTCGTGCAGCCGCAGCCAAGCGCTGCCTTTCCCGAACAGAGCGCCAGCCTTTTTTCACGGGCTGCCGTGGCCTCCCTCGCGGGCGAGTTCCAGCTGGCCCGGAGCACCGCAGTCTTGGCGGAAACACTCGGCAAGCTGATGAACCTGCCGCGACGGGACGGCGAAGCCGTCGAAACCTATGTCGGGCGTCTGACGGAAGCCTTACGCGCCCTACCGCCCGCGCAGCGTCTTGCGCTGGAACAGCAGATTGGCAAAGCCCTGCAGGGTCTCAGCCTTTCGATGCTCGCGGAAATCCTGAAACAGCCGACGGGACCGGATGCGGCGCGGCTTGCGCTGCTGATCGAGCTTTCGCGTTACAGGGGGGCCGATCTGGCTGCGAGGGCGGTGGTCTCCTCCTATCAGCAGAATAATTCCGCCAGTCCGGCGCCCGCCCAGCCCAGGCAGCAGCCGACCGCCGCGAGCCCCAATGCGGAGTTCCGTTCCAATCCGCCCGCGGCAGCGCAATTGCCGGGCTCCACGACAACCGGCCGTCTGTTGCCGCTGCTCACTGGCCCACTCGCTCTCAGCGGTGCGGCAATGAAGGCAACGGTCACGGCGCTGACCGCGCAACCGGAAGGAGCCGTCCGGCATTCCGCCGCGCCCGCAAATGCGCCCGACCTGCCAGACCAGTCGGCAAAACCGGAAGGCAGGACGGAAACCACGACGCGTCCGCTTCCGCCCCAGACGGGCAGCATGACAAAAGAAGCGCTGGCAGAGACCCGTCCAGGCAATTCGCCTCGCGCGCAAACCGGCGAAACACGCCCTGCCCTTCCGCCTCGGGAGATGATGAAGACCGAGCAGAAAGACGTCCGCACCGCCTCACCACCAATCTTCGGCCCGCCTGCAACTGATGCAGAGAACGTGGCCAGTCTTGTGCTGGCCGCCACGGCCGGCAAACTGCCGGCGAGAGCAAGCACGACGCAGCAGCCCCCCGCCATGCCGCAGGGCATCGAGCCGCCATCGCCGGAGGATCAGCCAACCGAAAAGTCGGGGCTGATGACGTCCGCTGCCCACCCAACAGGGGAAGAAGCGGAAACAGTGGCTCACCGGCCTGAAGCTCCCTACTCTTCGCGACTCCCGCTGGACCCGGAAGCGAGAATGGCGATGATGGAGCAATCCGCCTCGCAATCGCTGGTTGCCGCCGCTCTGGCAAAAGACGGCACGCCGCTGCCGCTCGTCGCTTATCCCCCTGCCGATGATGATTACGAATCAGAAGCGCCACCCCGGGGCGGCGGGCCTTTTTCCGACGATGAGGCGGAAAGCGAAAGCGGAGCGGAGTCTGAAAATTCCGGCGATGACGACGGCCTGGAAGAGCGCGTTGCCGCCAATGACGGGATCGACACGCAGGAACGTCCGACGGCGACGGCCGCCGACGACAGTGCGGAGAATTATTACCTCAAGATGAGCGGCGTCCTCTGAACGCCACATTGCCTGCCGGCCGATTGCCCAAGAAAAAACCCGCCGGAAAATTCCGGCGGGTTCTTCATTTCAACGATCTAGACGATTATTCGCCGCGGTTCTTCAGAGCCGCGCCGAGGATGTCGCCGAGCGAAGCGCCCGAGTCGGACGAACCGAACTGTGCGACGGCTTCCTTTTCTTCAGCGATTTCCAGAGCCTTGATCGAAAGCATGACCTTGCGGTCCTTCTTCGAGAAGTTGACGACGCGGGCGTCGACAACCTGGCCAACGGAGAAGCGCTCAGGGCGCTGCTCGTCACGGTCACGGGAAAGATCAGCGCGACGGATGAACGAGGTGAGGTCTTCGTGGTTGACGAGCTTCACTTCGATACCGCCATCGTTGACCGCGGTGACTTCAGCGGAAACGACTGCGTTCTTGCGCAGGTCGCCGGAAGAAGCGGCTTCGCCGACAGCGTCCTTGCCGAGCTGCTTGATGCCGAGCGAGATGCGTTCCTTCTCAACGTCAACGTCGAGAACGACAGCCTTAACGACGTCACCCTTGTTGTACTCTTCGATGACCTGCTCGCCCGGACGGTTCCAGTCGAGGTCCGACAGGTGAACCATGCCGTCGACATCGCCTTCGAGGCCAATGAACAGGCCGAATTCGGTCTTGTTCTTGACTTCGCCTTCGACTTCCGTGCCAGCCGGATGGCTGTAAGCGAATGCCTGCCACGGGTTTTCAAGCGTCTGCTTGAGACCGAGCGAGATACGGCGCTTGGACGGATCGACTTCGAGAACGACAACGTCAACTTCCTGGCTCGTGGACAGGATCTTGCCGGGGTGTACGTTCTTCTTGGTCCAGGACATTTCGGAAATGTGGATCAGGCCTTCGATGCCCGGCTCCAGTTCAACGAATGCACCGTAGTCGGTGATGTTCGTGACCGTACCGGAGATCTTCTTGCCAACCGGGTACTTGGCGGAGATGCCATCCCACGGATCCGACTCGAGCTGCTTCATGCCGAGCGAGATACGGTGGGTTTCCTGGTTGATGCGGATGATCTGAACCTTGACCTGCTGGCCAATGTTGAGGATTTCCGAAGGATGGTTGACGCGGCGCCATGCCATGTCGGTGACGTGCAGCAGACCGTCGATGCCGCCGAGGTCAACGAACGCACCGTAATCGGTGATGTTCTTGACGACGCCGTCAACAACCTGACCTTCTTCGAGGTTCTGAACGATTTCAGAACGCTGCTCGGCACGCGACTCTTCGAGAACCGTACGACGCGAAACAACGATGTTGCCGCGACGCTTGTCCATCTTGAGGATTTCGAAGGGCTGCGGGTTGTGCATCAGCGGGGTAACGTCGCGGATCGGACGAATGTCGACCTGCGAACGCGGCAGGAACGCAACAGCGCCATCCAGATCGACGGTGAAACCACCCTTGACCTGGTTGAAGATGACGCCTTCGACGCGCTCGCCAGCTTCGAACTTGGCTTCGAGCTTGACCCAGCTTTCTTCGCGGCGAGCCTTCTCGCGCGACAGAACGGCTTCGCCGAGAGCGTTTTCAATGCGCTCGACGTAAACTTCGACTTCGTCGCCGACCTTCAGCGTGCCGTCCTTGGACTTCGCGCCGAATTCCTTCAACGGTACGCGGCCTTCAACCTTGAGGCCGACGTCGACGATGGCAACGTCCTTCTCGATTGCCGTTACGATACCCTTGGCAACATAGCCTTCGGCAAGATCGTTGGAGGCAAAGGATTCTTCGAGAAGCGCTGCGAAATCTTCGCGCGTGGGGGTAGATACTGACATGAAATCTCCTGATTGCATCCGCGCGATGGCGAATACAAAAGCGCCGGTGGGCTAGTGTTGTTGATACCCGACCCCATGCCCGCCTTTTCAAAAGGCTTTCCGGCGCAAGGACATGTCTTCGGGCAATTCCTGACTAAACGCAGACGGCAGGAAGCCGTTCCGCGAAAAACCTATCTCTTCAGAGCGGCGTCGATGATCGTGCGCGCGGCCTGAAACGCCGCCTCTATACTCATTTCCGACGTATCTAGCAAGTGTGCGTCTTCCGCCGGCTTCAGCGGACTGTCGGCGCGGCCCATGTCGCGCTCGTCGCGTTTTTTCACCTCGGCGAAAATGACATCATAATCCGCGGTGCCGCCATTTGCCAGAATCTCATCGTAGCGCCGGCGCGCCCGCACGTCGGCAGAGGCGGTGACATATAGCTTCACTGGCGCATCCGGGCATACTACCGTGCCGATATCGCGGCCATCGAGAACCGTACCCGGCTCCCTCAAGGCAAAACGCTGCTGCGCCATCACGAGCGCCCGCCTCACCGGCGTCATCACCGCAATCCTCGACGCGGCTTCGCCAATATCGTGCCGGGACAGGACGGAGCGGTCGAGCCCCGCAAGATCGACCTCCAGGGCGACCTTCTCCGCCACGGCCTCGTCATCCAGCGGCAGGCCCGCGTCCAGAAGCGCCTTCGCTGTCGCCCTGTAGGTCAGCCCGGTATCGAGATGATGAAAACCGTAGGCTTCCGCGATCTTTCGCGACAGGGTTCCCTTGCCCGCCGCAGCCGGCCCGTCTATGGCGATCGTGAAGGTCATTAAGCTTTCCGCCTGTGCATCTGTTATTCATATAATAGAGTGCGACACGCCTTAAGATTTATATCAGCATTCCCGCACAGGGGTTGCGCCAAGGCAGGAGGCACCCGAAGTTTGTCTTTGACACGAAAGAGCGCAACGATTAAGGGGACCGGCTATAAATTTTACCGTCTATGCCGGTTTTACGGCGTACACCCCGAAACTCATTCGACAATTTGAGGCTTAGACAGTGGCAAAAGCGGAACTTGGTACCAAGCGCACAGACCCCGATACCGGCAAGAAGTTCTACGATCTGAACCGCGATCCGGTCGTTTCTCCTTACACCGGCAAGTCCTGGCCGCTCTCCTTCTTCGAGGAAAGCACAGCTCAGGCAAAGCTCGAGCAGGCTGAAGAAGAGGATGTAGCGGAAGTCGATACCGAAAACACGGAAGTCGAACTCGTGTCGCTGGAAGATGCCGACGGCGACAACAGCGGCGACGATATCCCTGATCTCGGCGACGACGATGACGTCGAAATCGACGACGACGACGACACCTTCCTGGAAACCGACGACGAAGATGACGACGACGACATGTCCGGTATCATCGGCGTATCGGGCGACGACGAAGAAGCTTGATTTTATTCGACAATTCGGCCCGACGACAAAAAAATGACGCCGGGCCGTTTTTTATGCTTGCACTCGTCGGAAAGCCGCAGTAGTAAGCCGCCACCGAACGGAACAACAACCGCTTCGGTTCCCGGAACCGGAAGAAATGCCGGAACCCTTATGGGGCTATAGCTCAGCTGGGAGAGCGCTTGCATGGCATGCAAGAGGTCAGCGGTTCGATCCCGCTTAGCTCCACCATTACTTTTCTCTTTCTGAATATACAAACGAAATCAAACGGTTGATCGGTCGACTGGACGATGGCTCAGACCAAGTCAGACCAGCGTTTCAGACCAATTGTTAGGCTTTGCTAATGTGCCTGTCTCGGCGGCACCGCTTTCCTCCCCATATTGGCCAACAAAAGTGTTGAGCTTCCCGTCGTCGCCAACAGCCTCGATGTTGCGGCCTATTTCGGCAAGCGCCACGACAACGTGGTCAGGGACATCGAGAACCTGTTTGAACAGGATGTCCTCAATTTTGAGGAGGCCCCCTACACCAACGAACAGAACGGACAGACCTATCGCGCCTTCGACATGACCCGCGATGGCTTCACGCTTCTGGCGATGGGCTTCACAGGTGCCAAGGCGCTCCGGGGTAGAAAAAAATCACTTCACAACCCGCACAAGGAGAGGCAGCTAACTCCTTGAGTGGCTTGGAAGTTTGACCATACCTATCCACTAGTGCATATAACTATTTGAATTATCAATGCTTTTTATATTTGACATCAGATGGGTAGAGGGAGTCTAAGACCCACTATTCATCCATCCATACGGAGTTCATACATGCGCTTTTCAGTCACCATCTTCCGCCGCCCCCTCACCATCGAGACTGTTAGCCTGTCCTATCTCTACATCGAGACGGACGGACATGTGTTCGCCTACGACCGGCATGAATGGTTCAAGCTGCCGTCTGGCGCATACCGTCACTGGCTGCTGGAGAAGAAGCGGCAGTATCAGCCGCCGATGTCGGAGACACAGCCCGTTATCTGACTTGTCCCACCTCCCGTTACCTTCACGGCCCCCGTTGAGCGATCTACGGGGGCTTTCTCGTTTAAGGGCTATTTCCCGCTATGCGGTGTCGACCGTGGAGAGGCGTTTGGAGTGTGGGGGGGTATCAGCGCCCTTTGGAAGGGAACGCGCTTCTACGGTCGTTACCGCACAACGGGACGGCATTACCCCACACATAAAGGTATGAAGGAGCGGCCCGCACTCGGAAAGACCGAGATTGAATACCCCTGCCTTATGGATAAGGGGGATAAAGGGGGAGGAGAGGCTGAACTGATGAAATCAGGTTACTCTCCGATTTATCTTTATGTGATTGATGATGAATGATGTTGTCGATGATGAAATCATAATTCAACAACAGGTCGCGTTAACAACCCCGAAAGGTGACCTTAACGAAAACCTGTAGAGTGGCGAGTTCTTTCGTTGCTCTGTCATCTACATCCGCCGTCTATACGCACAGTCGAACCATCGACACCCGATTTCAGGGACGTGCGTACTGCTGGTTGATCTAACCGGCAGCTCTCTTCGTCCGTTGTTTGTGATCCTGTCGACTTGGCCCCTGCGTCTTCACTGACGCGGGGGCTTTTTTGTCGGTCGAGAGCAGCAGCGACGAAGGCAGCACTTCACCCCGTCTGGCAATGCCAGCCTCAACCTCACGACAACAACGACATGAGAACCATCTAATGCACGACAACCATGCACTACCGTCCCTGCGTGTCTTCATCGACCCCGTGAAGATCACCAGCAGAGGGCAAGGCTACTCCGTCACTTTCCACGGGGAGACCATCATCACGAACACCCGCAATCCCGCTGCCGACGCCTGCCGACATCTGGTCGCCCAAGGCCATCAGGGGCGGATGGAGATATGGGACAACGAGCGCCCCTATCCCCGGATGGTCTTCCATGACATCGAAAAAGCAGCACGCCTGACGGTCAGTGAGAACGAGCGACACGGTCCTCGCATCGTCGGTTACCGGCCCATAAGCGATGAAAAGCGGCGATGGCTAAAAACACCCACCACCACGACCGCTGATGAAGCAGCCCCGACAACGGCGTGGAGGTAAGGTGCATAGCGGCAATCAAGGTGAGATTCGTATTGCCTCATCGAAGAATGCTCCCGAACGGATAGCATATTGCCTCACCAGAATGCTCCCTATGCCCTGCTGAGCTCTGGTTGTTGTTCATCTTCGCCAGGCTCGTTTCCGAATATCATTCTATGCGCGCGATCGCGACGCCAACCTTTCACCCGTCGTTGCACCGTACGGATTAGTCCATTAGGATACTCGCCGGGATAGATGCTTTGAAGTCGCTCTAGTAGCTCGCGGCCGGTTCTCCATGGCTCTGCTTCAAACCAACTGTAAAGATCATTCGTGACGTTAACCAGCGGGTCAGGCCGCCGTCGCTCGCGTTTTAGTTTTGGCTTTGCTTTCGCGGTCGGACGAACTTCGCCCTCCGTCCACGCGATACGCAGGCTTCGTAAAAAGCTCTCGATATCAGGAACTTCGCTTAAGGGTGTTCCCTGATGCACAATGTCGGCAAGCCGCTGTTGTCCTGCACGAATGTTTCGGAGAAGCGTTACAGGATCGAGTTGTTCGCTCATGCGCACCAAGCGGTCGCGTACCTCCAGTCCCGTCCTTGCATCCGACAAAATCCGTTGATGTGGCGTCGCGGGAGAAGAGTAGAGCTTCTTGACCATCGCTCCGTTTCGCTGCTTTTCGAGCAACTTAAACGACGGCTGAAAGAAGTTCACGAACAAGCGCACCGAACGATAAAGCTCTGCAAGTGTTGCCGCAGCTTCAACTCCCTCATACCGATGATAGCCAACAATGCGGCGGACGACCGATCCGTTTTTCTGCTCCACATAAGCCTGATCATTTTTACGATATGGCCTACAGCGAGTGAATTCTATATCTGAATCAATACAGTAGTCCCTGATTGTCTCGTTGATGAATACGCTATCATTGTCCGTATCAAAGCCAAGCAACGGGAAGGGCATTACGCGGCGAAGCTCGGTCAAAACTTCCGTCAAAAGCTTCTGTTCGCGAACAAGCAGAGGGGCGCATTCGGTCCAACCGGTCGCAATATCTGTAAGGACAAGAGTTTGAATAAAGCTGCCGCGTGCGTTGGGACCGGAGTGCGACACCAGATCGGCCTCGATGAAGCCAGGTGGGGGATCACCCCAGTCGGAGAATTTTCGAATTGGGATACTCCGCTTCAATGCTGATGAAGCAACGGAACGTCGGCGTCGACGGCCGCCTGCTGTTTCTCGCACGCTTTTCAATGCACGGTCGATGGTAGCCGCACTCATCTGTAGCAGAAGTGTGCGGACCTGATCGTCTAACCTCAAATGGCTATGTTGTTCCATCGATGAGATCAAAATTGGCAGCAAGGGCTTCAATCGCTTGCCACAGATGCGGTCGGAGGCTTCCCACAAAACAATAAGAGCCTGTCGGGTCGCCTCGTCATAAATCTGCGCCCGCGTTCGCGATTGCGGTTGCTTATCCGCCCCCCGCAATAAACGCATCGCGTGTTTGCGATGCATCCCACTAATCGAAACGAACTGATCGAGGATCCGCGATTTTTCCTCCCGCTTTCCGGCCGCATAGCGCTTTGCCAGAGCAGCAACCAATTCCTTCTTCGTCGTCACGCTGATCAGCCTCATCTGATTTGCTCCGCACCCACAAATGCTGGGAGCAAATCAGATGAGGCAACGGCCAACAATCAGGGAACATTTCTAGTGAGGCAATGCGGATTCAGCGTCAATCAGGATGAGACTTGCGCCGGGGTGTGACGAAGTGAGGGCGTAGCCCGATCGTAGTCATACCCCGGCGTGGCGCAGATTTTCGGCGTCTCAAGATCGCGGTCGGTCCGGTACATTTGCGGTTTTCTGGATTGGAGAACCAGTTTGTGCCGGGTCGCCATTTAACCGATCATCAGATGAGACTCTTTATGAAGTACCGACAAACGCATTCCGTAGAGATCGCCGCGGCAAAAGCGTCGATCAGCCGAGCCACGGCATACCGCCTCGACAAGAAGGTACACCTACCATCTCAGAGCAAAGCGCCGCGTGGACGTCGCCGCCCTGATCCCCTCGAGCCGATTTTCGAGACTGAAGTCGTCCCGCTGCTGAAGGCCGCCCCTGGCATCCGTGCCGTCGCCGTCTACAACGAGATGCTGCGCCGACATCCAGAACTATCTGAAGGTATCCGCCGTACGCTTGAACGACGCATCCGGTCGTGGCGTGCTGTCAATGGCGAAGCGCAGGAGGTCATCTTCCGCCAGACGCACGAGCCAGGCCGACTGGGCCTTTCGGATTTTACCGACGCCAGCGGCCTTGGTGTAACGATCGCCGGCCAGCCGCTTGATCATCTGTTCTATCACTTTCGGCTCGTCTGGTCGGGCTTCGAACACGCCCATGTCATTCTCGGCGGGGAAAGCTTCGTCGCGCTGGCCGAAGGACTTCAAAATGCCCTGTGGTCCGTGGGTGGTACGCCGCTTTATCATCGCAGCGACAGCCTGTCGGCGGCATTCCGCAACCTCGATGCCGACGCCAGGGTCGATCTCACACACCGTTACGATCAGCTTTGCTCCCATTATCGGATGACCCCGACGCGCAACAACAAAGGTGTCGCGCATGAGAACGGCTCGATCGAAAGCTCGCATGGTCATCTCAAAAACGCTGTTCACGATGCCCTGCTGATGCGGGGCACCAAGGAATTCGACGATCTCGGTTCTTACCGCGCTTTTGTCGACGAGATCGTCAGCCGTCGCAACGCTGCCCATGGCAGGCGTATCGATGCAGAGCGGTCCCATCTGCAGTCGCTGCCTGAGCGCCGGACCACGGACTTCGAGGAGATTGTTGTCACTGTGTCCCGGACGGGCGGCTTCACCCTGCGCAAGGTCTTCTACACCGTGCCGTCCCGCCTGATCGGCCACAGGTTACGAGTTCGCCTGTTCGACGATCGGCTGGATGTCTTCGTTGGCGGTACGCATCTGATGACGTTGCGCCGGGGACGTGGCCACGCTGACGGGCGACACGACCAGGTCGTCAACTACCACCACGTCATCCATTCCCTGCGTAAAAAGCCGATGGCGCTCCGTGGCCTCGTTTATCGCGACAAGCTCTTCCCGCGAGAAGAATATCGCAAGGCCTTCGAGGCCCTGACCGAACATCTTCCCGATAAGCAGGCTTGCAAGATCACCGTTGAGCTTCTGGCACTGGCGCATGACCGCGGCTGCGAACGCGAACTTGCCGAAGAATTGGCCAGGACACTCGATGCTGGTGAGTTACCCAACCTGGCTGCCATGCGAGCGCTCTTCGGTCCGGACCCGGCCAAGCTGCCGACCGTTCATGTGCAACTCGCATCGCTTAACGGTTATGAGGCCCTGATCGGGACGGGAGAAGCCGCATGAAGAACGCACACGCCATCGATGAAGCACGGCTCGGTATCATGCTCAACGAACTTCGGTTGCCGACAATTAAAACGCTTTGGCCGCAATTTGCCGAGCAGGCGGACCGGGAAGGATGGCCAGCAGCTCGATTCCTGTCGGCTATTGCCGAGCACGAGCTGGCAGAACGTGCAAATCGCAGGATTGAACGGCATCTCGCCGAAGCGCACCTGCCGCCTGGAAAGACCTTGGACAGCTTCGCCTTTGACGCTGTACCTATGATCTCGAAGGCCCAGGTCATGGCAATTACCGCCGGCGACAGTTGGCTCGCCAAGGGAGCGAACATCCTCATGTTCGGTCCGCCCGGCGGAGGAAAGAGCCATCTTGCTGCTGCCATCGGTCTCGCGCTGATTGAGAACGGATGGCGGGTCCTGTTCACCCGAACCACCGATCTTGTGCAGAAGCTTCAGGTTGCCCGTCGAGAACTCCAGCTTGAATCAGCCATCGACAAACTCAACAAATACGACCTGCTCATCCTCGATGACCTCGCCTACGTCACCAAGGACCAGGCGGAAACAAGTGTGCTCTTCGAACTGATCTCGGCCCGATACGAGCACAGGTCGATCCTGATCACCGCCAATCAGCCGTTCGGAGAGTGGAACAGGGTCTTTCCCGATCCTGCCATGACACTCGCCGCAGTCGACCGGCTCGTGCACCATGCCACGATCTTCGAGATGAATGTCGAAAGCTATCGCCGCAGAGCAGCACTTGAGGAAAAGCGCCAGCGAGGCCGACCCGCTTCGTTTGCGACAATCAGGACCTCAACGCTGTCTGTCGCGGAGCGGCAATCAGAAAATGACGAAGAACTTGTCAGCGACAATCAGCATGATAATCTGACCCCGACCGCGACCTAAGAATCTCATCCAGATTGTCGCCCGCGTCTCATCCTAATCGCCGCGCTATAGGTAAGGAGCAATGCCAAAGATCGTTACCACGCTGCATGAACTCAGAGGGTCAGGAAGGATGTGCGGTGAAGGGTGGGAAACACTCTTAATCGGGCTTGGCAAAACCAAGCCTGACAATGAGCCGCTAGACTACCTCACCGGCCTGTCAATCTGTGGTCTCTATGACACGTTGTGGCAGTTGCCGACGAAAGCGGAGCATTCGACCGCCTGCCGTAGGCTCGCTCTCTCCTTTGCCCGACCTGTTGCCACTCTGGCAGACGATCCGTGCGCGGCTGAAATTCTCGACCGGCTTGATGACTATCTTCGCGGCGAGGGAAGTAGTCTGGCTGTTCAGGAGGCAGTGCCCCCATATCTCCGACCATACACTTGGTATGAAATCAGTTCCGGTGATACGTGGAATGGGTATGAGCCGGGAGAAGCAGCGACACTCGCAGCGGTCATGACCACTCTGCCGGATGGCTGCATAACGCCTTACGTGGTTGCCCATCTGGTCGAGGAAATCGAAGCATGTCTAAGTATTTCCCCTGATGATGCGCGTAGGATCGCTCAGGCTCGGCACACTGAACTTCTGAGTGATTTCCTTTCCTCACCAGACTAATCACCCTCCCGCCCTTGACTGACAGCGGTTCCCTCTTGCGGCCCCCGACCGTGGGGAGGCGTTCACCGTCTGGCCGGTGTCATCACCTATTCAGCTACGAACGCCTCTCCACGGTAGCTGCCCCCAAATTTGGGGACGGCTTCTCCGAGGTCGATACGTCTTAGGCCGCAAACTCATAAAGTCTCTTGGCGTAGACGCCACTCAGCTCATTGTTGAGCTGGTTCACGGACCACGAATGGTCAATTATTTCGCCCTTCCTGCCGAACAAGCCTCGCGGCGTTCCTCGGGGGATTTCTCATCAGGCGTATATTCTGCTAGCCCTCGTTGACCGGACTGAAGGGGGCGGAATGTTTGATGAAAAAATCTGAGAACCCAGCTTAGATTTATGGGAGGTACCAGCCCCCCCGGTGGGCCACCCTCCTATTTTGTTTTTTAGAAGGCACTCTTACCCCTGCTGTAACCGCCCCAGCCTTCAACGCCTCCAAGCTCGTCCGCATGATCGAGACCTAGGGCCGTGGCGAGACGATCTATAATCCCTAGCACTACGTGTCGGTCCTGACCCGCAAACCGGGAGCACTACGCAACGGTGCGCCGTTCCACGACTGGGTTTTGCCCGCCGCCATGGGGAAGGAGCGCCTTAAAGGTGGTTCTTTTTAGGTGTGCCTTAGGAGAACCATTGTCGAACTGGTTCGATAAATACCGATTGACAACCCAACGCGAACCAATGATAAGAGAACCACCCAGAACGAACTCAGGTGGTTTCCCATGCATGTCCGTGCCTATCTCCGTGCCAGCACTAAAGACCAAGACGCCAGCCGTGCGAAGGAGGACTTGTTCCGCTTCGCTGAGGAGCGTGGCCTGAAGATTGCTGCCTCCTACGTGGAGAACGAGAGTGGTGCTTCCTTGGTTCGTCCTGAATTGTTCCGGCTGCTGTCCGACTGTCATCCCGGAGACATCCTGCTGGTGGAGCAGGTGGACCGCTTGAGCCGCCTGAACGCTGCCGACTGGGAGAGGCTGAAGGCTGAGATACAGCAGCGCCGTGTGAAGGTGGTGGCCTTGGACCTCCCTACGTCTTGGATGATGGCCACGGCTGACAAGGACGACATCCAGAGCCGTATGCTGGACGCCATCAACGGGATGATGCTCGACATGCTCGCAGCCATAGCCCGCAAGGACTACGAGGACCGCAGGAGGCGGCAGGCTCAGGGCATCGCGAAGGCTAAGGCCGATGGCGTCTACAAGGGACGCCCTGAGGATGCCGAGCGTAACGCTGCCATCGCCCAGATGTTAGCCAGCGGTCAGAGTTGGAACAGCATCATTAGGGCAACTCGCTGCTCGCGCTCGACGCTTTCACGGTTGGCCAAGAGGGTTGAGAAGGGTGCATGAGTGGGGAATTAGCTATGCGCCTGTGTGATAGAGTGTGATTATACGTTTTCAAACAGCAGTAGTGCACGTTGAGTCTCGCTTAAGGTGCCAACTCATTTAGTAGTGGTACCCATGCAGTTGTTTGCGGCAAATAGCAGAACCTTCCGACTAGTGCCCAGCCAAGTCTGCGCAATCATCGGCTGATATGGATGCTTCAATGCGACCCCGAAAGTGAGTTTGTCTGCCTTCGTGAGGAACGCCTTCAGATGCTCCCTAGGAACCTCAGTCACGACCTCCGAGATTTGTTCATCCTTCTGGTGGATGAGGGGGCTCACGTCTTCCCACGAAGCTCTGTCGGCCTCGACAGCCAACCCGACCACGGCATCTCGGACTGCCTCAGCGGGACCATTCACCTCCATGCCAAGGAAGAGCTTCCCCGGTAGCTTCTCTGAGCAGAAGACGTTCAACTGCATCTCTCGTTCGAAGTCGGATGCGGTTCTAACGAATGCCTCGAACCCATCCTCTCGAAAATTGATCCGCCATGCCGATTGCGCTTGTGGTGTTTTGCCAGTCAGCAGTTTTATTACGCGGGGTTCGCTCTTCTCAAATCCACTCAGGTCTTCGCCCGGGTACTTGGTCAGCCCCCACCCCTCGGCGTCCTCTCTGGAGAACCAAAGGATTTTCTCGGGCGGGACATAAGTGACGAACGCTCCGATGCTGCCGTGGGAAACTCCATGCTCCACGGCGTGCTTGCTCAGAGCCTCGTTGCAAGCATCGTCAGGAACACCCCCCCGGGAGCAGGAGTGCTGCCCCAGCAATCCACCATCCTCGACGGTACGTGCCCTGCCTGCGACAAAGATGATGGACGCGCAGGCTGAAGCACATCGCGCGCCTTTCGGTATAACCGTGTGAACCGACACTTGATCAAGGAGCGATGAGATCAGCAAAGCTTCGTCAACAAATCCACCCGGACTGTCGAGAAGCAGAACAGGTAGCCCGTGCGGCAATGCCGATACCTGCTTCAACAACGCTGCCAACTTTCGCTCTGTCCCCTCATCAATCTCGCCTGAGAGCTTTAAAACCTGATGGCCACGCCAGTTAACGACAGCGACATCGGCAGCATGAGCAGCCAATCCCCACCATTCTCCAGCGCTCAACGACAGAAAAAATACAAAGATAACGCTCCTCAAGAAAATATAACGCTTCACGATGCCCCCAAACAACAACGCCCTAGGTTGATGGTTTAGGTGATCGGTGTCTGGTCTTCAACCGTGCTGGCAGTTATTCCCCGCATCCGACCTACGAGTTCGCCCTCTCGATTGAGGTTGGATAGGGCAGCCTAACAGCTTCCACGCATTTACGCTTCTGGTCCTCTGATGGCCCCGCTGAGTAAACCTTCAGTGTGATCGACTTGCGGCCCTCCTCATGGCCGACGACTTCCGATATGATGCTCTCCTGCTGTCCAGCCTGTTCAGCCTCTGTGATGAACCAACGTCGGAATGAATGGAAGTTGACCAGACTGCGGCGCTTGCCCTCGACCTTATCCTCTACCTTGAGCTTCTTGCGGTACTGAGCGAAGCGTTTGCCGAACACGTCGGAAGGGTTCTTTTCGTTCGCCAACTCGTGGAACAGCCACTCTTGCGGCCCCTTGTCCTTCTTCCTGCGCCGGATCATCTCGACCAGATCGGGATGAATTGGAACCCGCCTTACCGATGCTTTCGTCTTGCCCTGACGAACGTTGAAGCAGCCAATGCCTTGCTCATCCAGCGGGCACTCCTCCACCCAAAGTGTGACGACTTCGGCTTGCCTCATGCCCGACAGCGCAGAGATGCGCATGGCGTCCCGAAGCTGCTGCTCAAACTCTGGCGTCATTCGTTTGGGGTATGCCGAATAGAGCAGCGTCTTCATCTCGCCAGACGTGAACGGGCGTTCTTCAACGTCAGCGTCCCGTTCGACCCTGCGGCCCCTGTTAGGCATCGTCTGGCCTTCCCATGGGTTCTTGCCACGAACATGGCCGCGCATGATCAGGTAGTCCCAGTACAGCTTGACGCTGCCTAAATGCTTCTTTGCGGTCGATGGGTCGAGGGGGCTGATTTTCGACGAGACGTACTTACCCGCCACAGCCCTGTCGATGTCGCCAATTGTCAGGTCGGTCTCATCCGCCCACCTCGCAAACTTGGCGACGAGGTTCCGGCGTTCTGCCGTGGTCTTCGGCGCAAGCTTCGCTTCCTTCAGGTAGGTTTCCAAGTGATGATCGATTGCAACCTGACCGCTGACGATGTTTAGGAAGCGCGTCTTGGCAGCGCGTCCTTGCTTGCGTTCGATCCGTTTAGCCTCTTCCTCGATCATGTCATGCGGGCTGATGATGTCCACGTCTTCGATGTCACCGGCTTCCCGGCCCGTCACTCTCGCGGTCCACTCGAATGGGTCTTTCACGCTCACTGCGAGTTCAGCGGCCCATGCCTCACCGAGCATGCGGACGTTGTCCTGCCTCGTGGCGAGCGGGCGACCTTCCCGCGCCTCACGGTACAGCCTGTCCGTCTCTCGCTCAATGTCATCACGCCTCGACATCGCAAGCTTCAGGTCACTGGTTCCAAGGTTCACCAGATACGCGGTCTTGCCATCGAAATGGAGGCGGATGGCTTGGGGGATGTCGCGCTTGAACCAGTAGGTGAGACCGCGCAAATCGAGGTAACGACGGGAGTTTTTCGACATTTCAGACCAATGTTTCAGACCAAGTTTGCCGCCTGATTATCATTTGATATCAATGAGATCAATGGCATAGACAATCGTCGTGTAGCCCCCGCTTAGCTCCACCAAATTTCCCAAGATAAAATTCATCACGTCAGTAAAATCTGGATCGTGCGACCTTCAGTCCCACCTCACGCGGCCATCTATCGCAATAACGCCCGCACATCCTGTCCGTTGATACGGCATTCCAGAGAACGGAGCGCACCGCTCTCCTCCACCACGCGACATTCAATATATCTGCCGCGCAAACGGTTCTCCAGCGCTTTGAAGGCATTGAGGCCGCAGGCATAACGGCGGCCGTCCGGGGTGGTGCAGACACGGTTTCTCTCCACCTCCTCCACGCCTGCGAGGCGGAACTCCTCGTTTTTGAAGGTGAAGCGGCTGCTGGAGATGACGCGAAGGCGCTGGTCGGCATGCATCTTCAGCGGGAAGGGATCCGGCGGGGTCGGAACGCGCTCGTATTCCTGCCGGGTGGGGTCAACCCGTACGGGCGAGGTGGTCCACAGCTGTTCGGTGTTGGCCGCAAGTCCTGCCGGGGCGGAGGCAGTCTCGCCATTGACGAGCGAGGCAATCCGCATGCCGGCTATGGCAACGCCTATGACCAGGGCAATCTGAAACAGCAAAATTGCGACCTGCCGGACCATGTCACCGCAACATTAAAAACAATGAACAAAATAAAATCGGCCTGACGTTCCCTTGCGAGAGGCCACGGCCGCCCATCACATCAATAGAAGCTTGCCTGCGCTGATATCCCTGACCGTGCCCATGGCCATAATCGGAAGCCGATCGCTGTCGAGGATCACCCGTCCTGTTGTCCGCAGCCAGCGAAACCCACCAGAGGTGAGCTGGATACGATATTCCTGATCGTAAAACACGCCGTTCGTCAGCGAATTATAGACGGCTTCAGCCACACGCGCCCGGGAGCCGCTTTCGATTTGTGCAATAAAATCCTCTACCGGGATACCGCGGGCGGCCTTTTCCGGACGAACCTCCCGCAGGCGCGCGGCCACGGCATCCAGATAAACCAGATTTTGCCCGATATTCCAGGTGTAGTAACCCACAAGTGTCTCTTCGAGAGATATGTTCTTCAACATCGGCCTTCAACAGTCTGAGATGCTTGTGGCGGGTCTCTACCATAATGGACGATAAACGGCTAACCACAAGAATTCATTCTTTTGTCTGATATAGTATCTTTTTTGGCCGGTCGCTTATCGACAGGCCATTTCGGCAGCCATGTTGGCGAAGCGATCTTCCTGTGCCAAAGAAGATTGACCTTGCCGCTACAGATCACAGGAGCCGCCGTGACCATCGGGCTTGCCCATGCCGAACTCATTGCCGTCGTCACCGCCATTACCGGAGATGAACCGCGCGTGATGACCGTTCGGGCGGGGGCGGCGCTTCCTTCGGGACCCTTCGAATTCGGTCACAGGACGCTTCAAAGCGGCTTGCGGGAATGGATTCACGAGCAGACGCATCATCCCGTCGGTTATCTCGAGCAGCTCTACACCTTCGCCGACCGCGACCGAAACAACGATATTCCGGGCGGCAGAACCATCTCCATCGGCTATCTGGGACTTGTCCGCGAACAGGAGGCGATGGACGGCAAACGTCCTTTCTGGCACGGATGGTACGATTATTTCCCGTGGGAAGACCATCGCCAAGGACGCCCCGCGGTTCTCGCCAGCATCGTCGAGAAGCTGCGGGCATGGGCGGATTCCGACCCATCTTGTAAAAACCAGCGCCACTTGCGGGCCGATTTTACCTTCGGCCTCGACGGCGGCGGCTGGAACGAGGAACTCACCCTTCAGCGCTATGAGCTGCTGTATGAGGCGGGGCTGGTTGAGGAAGCGCAGGCGGAACCCCGGATCAATTTCGGAAGGCCGATGTTCGCCGATCACCGCCGCATCCTCGCCACCGGAATTGCCCGGTTGAGGGCCAAAATCAAATACCGGCCGGTGGTATTCGAACTGATGGCCGATACCTTCACGCTACTGCAATTGCAGCGCGCCGTCGAGGCGTTGGCCGGGCTGACGCTGCACAAGCAGAATTTTCGCCGGCTGATCGAACAGCAGCAACTGGTGGAAGAAACCGGCGACATGGCTACGGAAACCGGCGGACGACCGGCAAAGCTTTTCCGCTTCCGCCAGACCGTCCTCGATGAACGCGCCCTTTCCGGAACGAAACTACCGCTCTCCCGCAATTGACATATGCTCATAATGAGAATATTCCTTCGTTCTAGATATACTCAAAACGAGCATAAATGGGAGCGCACCGTGAACGAGCAGATTTCCGCCGCAAGCCTTTACGACCGCGTTGCCCGCGTCATTCCCAAGGCCGAATGGATGGGTTTCCAGGACGATGTGGAGGCGATCCTTGAGTTGAAGCGCAAGCGTAATGCCGTCATCCTCGCCCATAATTACCAGACACCTGAAATATTCCATGCTGTCGCCGATATCGTCGGCGACAGCCTTGCCCTTGCCCGCAAGGCGATGGAGGTGGAGGCGGATGTCATCGTTCTCGCCGGCGTGCATTTCATGGCCGAGACGGCGAAGCTGCTCAATCCGAGAAAGACCGTGCTCATTCCGGATATGGCTGCCGGCTGTTCGCTTGCCGATTCCATCACGCCGGAGGATATCGCCCTCCTGCGAAAGGCCTATCCCAGCGTGCCTGTTGTGACCTATGTGAACACGTCCGCCGCAGTGAAGGCGGCGTCCGATATCTGCTGCACGTCGGGTAATGCCCGCCAGGTGGTGGAATCGCTCGGCGTGCCGCGCGTCTTGATGCTGCCGGATGAATATCTGGCGAAGAACGTGGCCATGGAAACCAATGTCGAACTGATCGCCTGGCGCGGCCATTGCGAAGTGCACGAGCGTTTCACCGCCGATGACATCAGGGAGCTGCGGGAAAGCCATCCCGGCGTGATCGTACTGGCGCATCCCGAATGTCCGCCTGAGGTTGTCGAGGCCGCGGATTTTTCCGGCTCTACCGCCGTCATGTCCGACTATGTCGGTCGTGAGCGCCCCGCCCGCGTGGTGCTTCTGACGGAGTGCTCGATGAGCGACAATGTCGCCGTGCATCACCCGGACGTCGAATTTATCCGGCCGTGCAATCTCTGCCCGCACATGAAACGCATCACGCTCGGCAATATCCGCACAGCCCTTGAGGAAAACCGCCACGAAGTGACTGTCGATCCGGCCATCGCCGCCGCCGCCCGTCGCGCTGTGGAAAGGATGCTGGAAGTATGAGCGAGCGCTTGCCGCAGCAGGACTGGACGGCCATCGTCGGCAGCGGCATTGCCGGCCTGATGGCGGCGCTGACACTTGCGCCGCAGCCCGTGCTGCTTCTGACACGTGGTGCGCTTGGCGGCGAAACGTCGAGCGCCTGGGCGCAGGGCGGCATTGCCGCAAGCCTCGGTCCCGATGACAGCGTCGCGCTGCATCTTGCCGATACGCTCGCCGCTGGAGACGGTCTCTGCGATGCGGAAATGGCCGCCGATATCGTTTCCGCCGCCCCTGCTGTCATCGAGGCGCTGGAGCAGGCCGGGGTGCGCTTCGACCGGGACGCCGATGGCAGGCCCATCTTCGGGCTGGAGGCCGCCCACAGCCGAAGGCGCATCCTGCACGCCGAGGGCGACGGTTCGGGCGCGGCCATCGTCAGGGCTCTCGCCGCCGCCGTTCTGCGCACACCGTCGATCACGGTTCTTGAAGGCACCGAAGTGCGCCGGCTGCTGACACAGGACGGCGCGATTGCTGGCCTCGCCTGCGCCGGACCGAAAGGCGGCTTCGTTCTGCCGGCAACGCGGGTGGTTCTCGCCACCGGCGGCCTCGGTGGCCTCTACGAGGCCACGACCAATCCTTCCGGCAATTTCGGACAGGGCATCATGCTGGCCGCCCGCGCCGGCGCAATTCTTGCCGACATGGAATTCGTACAGTTCCATCCGACGGCGCTTTCTTCAGCGCGGCGGCCGCTGGCGCTGGTTAGCGAGGCAGTGCGGGGCGAAGGCGCACTTCTCCTCAACGAAAGCGGTGAAAGGTTCATGGCCCCTGTTCCCGGCGCGGAACTCGCCTCCCGCGACGTCGTCGCACGCGCGATAGATCGTGAAATCCTGCGCGGCGGCAGGGTGTTTCTTGACGCCCGCAAGGCCCTTGGCTCCAGCTTTTCCGCCCGGTTTCCTGCAATCGACCTGCTCTGCCGGGAGGCTGGAATAGATCCGGCCCGTGAACTGGTCCCCGTCCGCCCTGCCGTACACTATCATATGGGCGGCATTGCCACGGACGGCAGAGGGCGAAGTTCGGTGCCGGGCCTGTGGGTCGCCGGCGAGGCCGCCTGCACGGGGCTTCACGGCGCCAACCGGCTGGCCAGCAATTCCCTGCTGGAAGCTGCCGCAATGGGTATGCGTGCGGCACAGGATATCGCCACCCAGCCCTCGTTCGCACGGCCGAGTACCACCGCTTCTGCAACCCGCACGGTGGACCATCCTGCCGCCGATCCTGCCACCGTCCGCGCCATCATATCCCGACATCTCGGTATCGTCAGACATGCGGCGGGTCTAACCGAGGCGATCCGGGATTTACTGCCGCTCGTGGAGGCAAAGGGCCCGGCATCCGATCCCGCCCTCGTGGGTCTGGCGATCGCCGTTTTTGCCGCCTTGCGGACGGAATCGCGCGGAGCGCATTTCCGCGATGATTTTCCTGGGAAGGATGCGACGGCGACGAGGCGTCGCCTGAGCATGGCAGAGGTGATTGACCTTGCCCATGCCCTTTCCTCGACCAGCCCCTCCTCTTCCAGCTTCGCACGGACCGCCTGACATGACCCTTGCCCCCCTGCCCCGCCTCATCATCGAACCGCTGGTCCGTAACGCCCTTCTGGAAGACCTGGGCCTTGCGGGCGACGTCACTTCTACCGCCGTCATTCCCGCCGATCACTGGTCGGTCGTCGTCATGGCGGCACGCGAAGAGGGTGTCGTCGCCGGGCTTGATGCTGCGGAACTGGCCTTCCAGCTCGTGGACCCGGCCATCACGATAGAGCGGAACGTGCAGGATGGAGCTTCCGTCGCACCGGGCGACACCGTCGCAACGATCAGGGGGCCTTCACGCGGGCTTTTGACGGCAGAGCGTACAGCTTTGAATTTCCTCGGCCACCTGTCGGGTATCGCCTCCGTCACGGCTAAGATCGTCGCGGCCATCGCCGGGACCAATGCTTCGGTCGCCTGCACCCGCAAGACCACACCAGGCCTCCGGGCACTGGAAAAATACGCCGTGCGCGCCGGCGGCGGCATGAACCACCGTTTTGCACTCTATGACGCTGTTCTCATCAAGGACAACCACATCGCCGTGGCGGGCAGCGTGCGTGACGCGATCCGCCGTGCAAAAAAGGGTGTCGGCCATCTCGTCAAGATAGAAGTCGAGGTGGACACGCTTTCACAGTTGCGCGAGGCAATGGATGAAGGTGTCGATGCGGTTCTTCTCGACAATATGACGCCTGAACAGCTGCGCGAAGCGGTGAAAATTGTCGCCGGTCGTGCCATTACCGAAGCGTCCGGGCGCATCACTCCACAGACGGCTGCGGCCATCGCCGCCACGGGCGTCGACCTCATCTCCATCGGCTGGCTGACCCACAGCGCGCCAGTTCTGGATATCGGACTGGATTTCGAGAGCAAAAATTGAAGCCTGCACGCGGCACGGAACAAATTTTCCGCGCCATCGTTATTATCCCGCCTGGGGTCGATTCAAGGCGGGGGGACGTGCGCACAAAGCGGGTCCATATGCCTTTTGACCTCTCTTAGAAAGGAAAGGCCTGTTATGGAAGACGCACAAGTTGGCTGGATTGCAGCAATCATCATTGGCGGTGTAGCTGGTTGGCTCGCCGAACAGTTCATGAAAAGCAATATGGGTGTTTTCATGAACATTATCCTTGGCATTGTCGGTGCCATCGTCGCCAATTTCCTTCTGGGACTGGTGGGCGTTTCGCTTGGCGGCTGGATTGGCTATCTCATTGCCGGTTTCATCGGCGCCTGCATTCTTATTGCCGTCGGGCGTGCATTTCGCCGCTAAGGGGAGGACAGAATGAGCTTTTTCGACAAGATCAAGAACGCGATTTTCGGCAAGGCAGAAGCCGCCCCACAGACTTCGGCTCCGGCCGGCACGCCGACGGGCACTGCCAGCACAACTGCAGCGGCCCCTGCCGCACCGGCTTCACCTGCACCGACAACGGCGGCACCGGCTTCTACCGGCAACGTCGATGTAGCGTCCATCCTGGATGCGGCGGTCAAGAAAAACGGCCAGAAGCTGGACTGGAAGCACTCCATCGTCGACCTTCTGAAGGCCCTCGACCTCGACAGCAGCCTGACCGCCCGAAAGGAACTCGCCAGCGAACTCGGTTACACCGGCGATACCTCGGATTCGGCCACCATGAACATCTGGCTGCACAAGGCCGTCATCAAGAAACTTTCCGAAAACGGCGGCAAGGTTCCGGCCGAACTTCTGGACTGAACCGGTAAACGGAGGCCGCCATGGACGACTATTCCAGCTTGAGGGAGCAGATCGGTCGCGATCTCGACACCCTGCAGGGAACGGAGAACCCGAAGTCGATCTTCGAAATCGCCGACGATTACCTTTTGGGAGATCCGGGTCTGAAGCGAACCATCGTCGAAGACATTATCAAGGAAGAAGCGGACAAGCGCGGTATTGCTATCCACTGAAGCAGCGCCCTGGTAGGCACCGGCATTAAAAAAGGGGCGGCATCCGGTTTGGATGCCGCCCCTTTCGTGTCGCGCACATCAAGCCGCTATCTATCCAGCTTGGCTTCGGCCTTTTTCGCGTTTTCTTCCATCAACTCATACCACATCGCATTCATGACGGCGAAGATGGCGGCGAGAGGCAGGCCGAGCAGCCAGGCGAAGTACCACATGTTCGATCTCCTTCTTTCTTGATCAATAAGCATGACCGCTGTCATCGCGGATCGCCTTTTCATCCACCTTGCCCCACAGCACCCGATAGACCCACGAGGTGTAAGCGACGATGATCGGGATGAAGATGAGGGCGACGACCAGCATTATGAACAGCGTCATATGGCTGGAAGACGCGTCCCACACCGTCAGGCTCGATTTCGGATCGACCGAAGACGGAAGGATGAAAGGAAACATCGTGAGGCCCACTGTCGAGATGATGCCGAAGATTGCGAGCGAACTGGCAAGCAGCGCCATCACCTCCCGGCGCAGCGTCAACAACAGCAATGCGACGAGCGGAAAAACAAGGCCGAGGGTCGGCGCCAGCATCATCCATGGATGCGCTGCATAATTGGAGAACCAGACCCCGGTTGCAATCTCCACCGTCTTTGACAAGGGATTGGACGGTCCATCGGTCACGACTTCCGAGGTGAAGCGATAACCATCGATACCAAGCCACAGAAGAACGCCGCCAAGCGCGAAGAGAACGGTGGTGGCAAGTGCGGCGACGGAGCCGAAACTGCGGGCGCGGGCCGCCACCGGACCATCCGTTTTCAGTACCAGCCATGCGGCGCCATGCATGACCAGCATGGCGACGGATACAAGCCCGCAGAGAATGGCGTAGGGGTTCAGAAGTTCAAACAGCGTCGTCCCGTCATAGAAAATCCTGAGATCGTCATTGAGGTGAAAGGGAACACCCTGCAGTACGTTGCCGATCGCCACGCCGAAGATAAGCGAAGGGACGAAGCCGCCGATGAAGAGCGCCCAGTCCCAGCCGGTGCGCCATGCGGTACTCTCGCGCTTGGACCGATACTTGAAACCGACCGGCCGCAGGATCAGTGCAAACAGGGTGGCGAACATCGCCAGATAGAACCCCGAGAATGACACCGCATAAAGCGGCGGCCAGGCCGCGAAGATCGCTCCGCCACCGAGGATGAGCCAGACCTGATTACCCTCCCAGACCGGGCCGATGGAATTGATGACGACACGCCGCTCCACATCCGTTTTCGCCACGAAGGGCAACAGCGCGCCGGTGCCGAGATCGAAACCGCCGGTCACGGCAAAACCGATCAGCACCACGCCAAGCAGCAGCCACCAGATGATGCGGAGGATTTCGTAGTCGATGAGTTGGTGCAATATCATGATCGTTTACTCCGCAGCGACGAGTTTTTCAGGAACGAGCGGCGCTTCCGGCTGATGGTCCGGATCGGGGCCCTTGCGGATCGCTTTCAACATCAGGCCCATCTCGACGATGAACAGCACCGTGTAGATGGCGATGAAGCACAGGAGCGTGATGAGGACAGTGGACGCGCTGAGACTGGAGACGGCGGCTGCGGTCGGCAACACGCCCTCGATGATCCATGGCTGGCGGCCGAACTCGGCCACGACCCAGCCCATTTCCGCCGCGATCCAGGGCAGCGGAATGGCGAATACCGCCACCTTCAGCAGCAACGGGTAATGATCCAGCCGGCGGCGAGCCGAAAGATAGAAGAAGGTCGCGGTCAGAAGGATGAAGAACATGCCGAGACCAACCATGATGCGGAACGACCAGAAGAGCGTCGGCACATGCGGGATGGTATCCGCCGCCGCCTTGGCGATCTGCTCTTCGCTCGCCTGACGAGGATCGTCCACGTAGCGTTTCAGCAGCAGGGCGTAACCGAGCTCATGGCCGAGTTCCGCGAAGGTGCCGCGCACCTCTTCCGGCAATTCGGCGCCCTTGCCGGTGGCGCGAATCTGCATCAGGGCATCATAGGCCTTGATGCCGTCGCGGATGCGGGTTTTGGCCTGCTCCACGAGATCGTTGATACCGGGAATTTCCGTATCGAGCGAGCGTGTGCCGATGAGGCCCATGACCCACGGGATCTTCACGGCAAAATGTGTCTCGCGCGATTCCTGGTCCGGAAAGCCGATGGCGGTGAACGGGGCCGGCGCAGGCTCCGTCTCCCACATGGCTTCGATGGAGGCGAGCTTCATCTTCTGGTGTTCGGTCGAAAGATAACCGCTTTCATCACCCAGCACGACGACGGACAGCGCGGACGCCAGGCCGAATGAGGCAGCAACCGTCATCGAGCGTTTGGCAAGATCGACATGGCGGCCTTTCAGCACATACCAGGCGGAAACGCCGAGCACGAAGATGGATGCCGTGACATAACCGGCGGAAACAGTGTGAACGAATTTCGCCTGCGCCACCGGGTTGAACAGGACTTCAAAGAAGTCAGTTACTTCCATGCGCATGGTCTGGGGATTGAAGGCGGAGCCCGTGGGGTTCTGCATCCAGCCGTTGGCGATCAATATCCAAAGCGCTGAGAAATTGGAGCCGAGCGCCACACACCATGTCGCGACGAGATGGCCGAGCTTCGACAGTTTATCCCAGCCGAAAAAGAACAGACCGACGAAGGTGGCTTCCAGGAAGAAGGCCATCATGCCCTCGATCGCCAACGGCGCACCGAAGATATCGCCGACATAATGGCTGTAGTAACTCCAGTTCATACCGAACTGGAATTCCATCACGATGCCCGTGGAGACGCCCAGCACGAAATTGATACCGAACAGGGTGCCCCAGAATTTCGTCATCTGCCGCCAGATTGTGCGGCCGGTCATGACATAGACCGTTTCCATGATGGCGATCACCACCGACAGTCCGATCGTCAGGGGAACGAACAGAAAGTGATAGAGAGCCGTCACCGCAAATTGCAGGCGCGACAGCGCCACTATGTCGAGTTCCATGGTCTTATCCACCTTTTCCGGAAGGCCGGCCTTCCATTTCTAAGACGACGCCGGCTCTCAAAAAAATCTCAGTCCGGGCGCAATGTGTTCAGCACTACGCCGTATTCCGGAGTGCCGCTTTGACATTCATCAAATTGACACCCCTCTTTCAGCACGACGATGCGGTCTGCGAATTCTGCCTCGCGGCGATTATGGGTGATGACCACGACGGTCCTGCCCTCCGCCGAGGCAAACAGGCGGGCAAGCACGTCGCGGGCGGTCTCGCCGTCCAGCCCTTCCGTCACCTCGTCGAGAAGCCAGAGGGGCTTGTCGGTGAGCAGGAAGCGGGCCAGCGCAAGCCGGCGCGACTGGCCGCCGGAAAGCCCCTGTCCCGCTTCGCCAAGCCTCGCCTCCAGTCGGCCCGGCATGGCCTTGACGTGTTCGGCGAGGCCCGCCGCCGTGAGGACCTCCCACAACTGGCTCTCGGTCGCGGCAGGATTTGCCAGCCTTAGATTGTCGGCGATGCTGTCGCGGAAGAGCTGGCTTCTCTGTGTCATAGGGCTGGACGGCAGCGCGCTGACCGTGCCTGCCGACGGCTGCAATTCGCCCGCCAGCAGCTGGATGAGGCTTGTCTTGCCCGCGCCGCTTGGACCGACGATCGCAAGCCTTTCTCCGGCGCAGATCTCAAGCTCGATACCCGTCAGCACTACGTTGCCTTCACGTTCGAGGCGCACGCCCTGAAGCTTGGCCGCAATGCCGCCAGCCGGCAGGAGCGGACAGTGCAACGCAGCTGCAGGCGCGAGCCGTGGTGCAATGCGGCGTGCGGAAAAAAGCGTTCGTCCCAGTTCCATCGCCCCACGGCGCAGCGCCGTGAACGGCTCCAGCGCCGCCAGACAGACCAGCAGGCCAAGCGCCGCGGCGGGCGCACCGAGCTTTTCCTGCTCCGCCAGCCAGGCCACGCCGAGAAGCGTCGCGCTCAAAAGTACCGCCGTTGCAACGCCGAAGGAAAACCCGGCATTCGTCTCAATGCGGTTCAAAGCTTCATCACAATCGAGCAGATAATCATCGGCACGTTTCACCGCCTCGACCTGTGAGGCAAGCCGGCCGGCCACGAGCAGTTCCGCCTGCCCGCCGACAAGATCCGCCGCGCGAGCGCGTAGCGCCTCCAGACCGACCGCCCTGCGGCGCGAGAATTTCTCCGCCCGCAAAGCTGCACGCACCGCAATACCGAGGCCGGAAGCGACAAGAAACAATGCAGCCAGAAGACCGGCAAGCGGATCAATGAAAGCAAGCCCGATGCCGGTTGCGATCGCCGCAAGGGCCGCGACGGCCGCGGGAAGCAGCACACGCAGGTAGAGTGAATCCAGCGCATCGATATCCGCTGTCAGCCGGTTCAAAAGGCGCGCCGGCCTAGCCTGGAGATTTTTCGCCGCCTGCGGCGCGGCAAAACCGCGAAACAGCTTTTCCCGAAGTGCCGCGAGGATGGAAAGCGTGGCCTCGTGGGTCGTCATGCGCTCACCATACCGCGCGGCGGTGCGGGCCAGCGCAAGAAGGCGAATGGCGGCTGAAGGTGCAAAAACGTCGAAAGCATAAGCTGTCGCTGGAAGCAGGCCGGCAATGGCGGTGGCCGTGATAAACCAGCCGGATATGCCAAGCAGACCGATGCCTGCCAGCACTGTGGTCGCCGCCAGAACCGCACCGGCCAGCAACATGCCGCTCCGTGCCGACCAGAAGAGGGCGATAACGGGTTTCAATATGGCGAAGCGTGACATCATGAGGGATCTCCCGATCTCACCGCCGCCATATCCACGACCCTGTCCATGCGCGCGGCCAGCACCGGATCATGGGTCGCGACGATCAACGTCCTTCCCTTCGCCAGTTGCAGCAGGTTTTCCGTAACGAGTTCGGCCGTCTCGCGGTCGAGATGCGCCGTTGGCTCATCGGCCAGAATGAGCCGTGCGGCGGGGTCGGCGAAGGCACGGGCAATGGCGAGCCGCACCGCTTCACCGCCGGAAATGCCATGGCCGCCATCTCCCACCGGCAGATGCCCGCGGGAAGACGACAATTGATCGAGGCCGGTGCTTTCAAGCGCCATGTCAACCATGCTTCGCGTGACGCCGACCCGGCCGAAGCGAATGTTCGCCTCCAGCGAGCCGGCTGTGAAAAACGGCTTCTGGCCAATCCACCCGATGGATTTGCGCAGTATGTCCGCCGTCTCATCGTCGAGTACGGTGCCGCCGATTTTTATCGTGCCGCCCTGTGCCTTGGCGAGCCCGGCAATAAGGGAGAGCACCGTGGATTTGCCGCAACCGGAGGGTCCGAGAAGTGCCACTGTTTGACCCGCCCGGACATTGAAATCGAAATTTCGAAGCACGGGCGATGCACCGGGATAGGCGAAGGTCAGGTCATGCAAATCCACGGTTGCCGGCGTCGCAACTGTCACGTCCGGCGCGTCCTTGCCCGTGCCTGCAATAGCCGCCCCACCCTTCGCCAGATCGTCGAGCGCGCCGAGCGCAGCCTCGCCGGCCGCCCGGTCGTGCCAGACGGCGGACAATTCCCGCAGAGGCTCGAAAAATGCCGGCGCGAGAAGCAAGATGAAAAGACCTTCGGCAAGCGTCAGTTTCTGACCCCACGCGCCGAAATCGAGAAAGCCGAGCAGATGGAAACCGATGTAAACGGCCGTCATGGCGACGCCGAGCGCCGCGAAAAGCTCAAGCACTGCCGATGAGAGAAAGGCGATCCTGAGCACCGCCATCGTTCTCTTCTTGAGATTCTGCGCATCGGCGCTCAGGCGTGTGGCCGTTAGATCGACCGCCTCCAGCGCGCGAATCGTTTCCAGCCCGCGCAGCCGGTCGAGCAGGAAAGCGTTCATATTGCCGGCCTCGGCAAGCTGCTTTTCACTGGCGGCCTTGGCCTGCCAGCCAATCAAAGCCATGAACAGCGGAATGGTCGGCATGGCAAGCAAAAGCACCAGCGCCGCGATCCAGCTGAACGGAAGGATGACGAGGGCATATGCCACGGGAACGATCGTTGCCTTCATCCTTGCCGGGTGAAAACGGGAAAGATAGGGCACCAGTGCTTCCGACGTTTCGGCGACGACAGCTGCCACCTCACCGGAAGCCGTTCGCGAGAGGTCGAGCGGGGAGACCCTGGCCAGGGCGTGGAGCGCTTCCAGCCGCCGCTGCGAAAGAGCCGCCCGCGCCATACGGAACGACATGCGCGCTGCGGTTTTTTCCAGAAGGGCCTTGAGGATACCGAGAAGAAAAATGGCGGCAGCCGGCGGCATGAGCGCCATCATTGGCGCACCATCAGCAATTTTTCCGACGGAAAAGGCAAGCAGACCCGCCTGTGGCAACCAGAACAGCGAAACGAGAACATGCAGCAGGGAAGCCGATCTTGCCGCCGCCGGTGCGTGCATTTTTTGCGGGGTGGGCGCTTTATCGGCGCGGGGCTTGCGGCCAGGAATGGAAAAGACCCGCCGCGTACCGAGTGACAGTGCAACCGGCGCGGAACAGCCGTCATCGCGGCTGTCGGCCAAGGGAGGGGTCTGGGCTGACATGGTCATGATCGCCTCAGCCGTCCTTTTTCGCGACGCGGGGCCGACCAAGGGAAACGATCTTGTCCTTGGCCTCCAGAAGCTTGGTGACTTTGGAACCGAGCGCCAGAAGAGAAGCCAGCCGTTCCGTCTCCAGCCTTTTCACATCGTCATACCAACCCGTCAGCTGCTCGATCAGCGTCTTCATCTCATCGATACGCCTCTGCGCATGACGCTCATCTTCGTTTTCCGGCGTTTCCATCAGGATTTCCCGAAGCACGCTGAGGGTCGGATCGATTTCGCGTTTCTTGCGCTCCTCAGCAAGCGTTCGCAGGATGTGCCAGACATCCTCAGGCGTCGTGAAAAAATCACGCCTGTCTCCGGGGAAGTGCTTGAGGATTGCCAGGTTCCAGGCTTGCAGTTCCTTGAGGCTCATCGACACGTTGGACCGCGAAATGCCGAGCGCCTCCACAATATCGTCCGCGCAGAGGGGCTGTGGCGATATGTAAAGCAGAGCATAGACTTGGCCGACAGTGCGGTTGATGCCCCAGCGGCTGCCCATCTCACCAAAATGCAGCACGAAGGACTGGACGAGTGGGGAGAGATTGGAAGGCATTTCTCTTCCTTCTGAATTTTCAGTAATTTCTGAAATTTCGATAACGCAAAAAACGACTGGCGGCAAATCACCTTTTTGGCCTGCGTCAAAATGTGCAAATGGCAGAGACGACGCTGGTATAGACGGTTGTGGGTGCAGTCCGGGCAAAATATGCGGCAGTCGTGTTGGGGGGTATGACAGGCTGGAGCGTTTGCTGGCGTCCGTCACGTTCCCTCCGTTATTCCGGCCTTGAGCCGGAATGAAGTCTCCGAAGCAGTCGATGATATCGATAACATCTACGCGAGTCGCTACGACCAACAATCAGCCCAAAAAAATTGGCGGCGGGATAACCCGCCGCCAATCGAAACGTCGGCGTATTCGCACGTAGAAACCTTGCTTACGAGAAAGCGATCTGAACCTTCATGGCGCGGCTGCGGTCGGAAGCGAATTCGAAGGCCGAGATGGCATCGGCGAGATCAACGGTCTGGGTGATGAAAGGTTTGACATCGATCAGGCCCTTTTGCATCAATTCAACGCCGGTTGCGAATTCCTCATGGAAGCGGAAGGAACCGCGCAGATCGAGTTCCTTGGCGGTGATCGCCATCATCGGCAAGCTCATATCGCCGCCAAGGCCAAGCTGGACGATGATGCCGCGCGGGCGAAGCGCCGCGATGCCGCCGGCAAGCGCCACGGCGGCGCCTGAGCATTCATAGAGAATATCGAAGGTTCCCTTGTTCGCACCGTAGGCGGCAAGCGCGTCGGGCTCGTCCTTGCTATTGATGACGCGATCCGCACCCGCCTCACGCGCCTTGCCAAGCGTGAAATCGGAGAGATCGGTGGCGACGATCTCAGCTGCACCGGCGCGGCGCGCGGCCAGAATGGAGAGGATACCGATCGGGCCGCAGCCCGTGACAAGCACACGTTTTCCCAGCATATCACCGGCGCGGCGGGTGGCGTGCAGCGTTACCGCCAGCGGTTCCGCCATGGCGGCCTCACCGGCGCTCAGGCCATCGGCCGGCACGCATTGCAGGGCGTCGGCCACCAGGACCTCGCGGAAGGCGCCCTGAATATGCGGGAAAGGCATGGCGCTGCCATAAAACCGCATGTTCAGGCACTGGTTGTGCAGGCCTTCCTGGCAGAAGCGGCAGGTTCGGCACGGCCGGGATGGCGAAACCGCAACCAGACCGCCGATCTTCAGCCCATCGACGCCTTCGCCCAGTTCCTCAATGACGGCGGAGACCTCATGGCCCAGCACCATGGGTTCACGCAACCGCACGGCGCCGAAACCACCATGATTGTAATAGTGCAGATCACTGCCGCAGATTCCGCCCCTGGCCAGACGGAGCCGCACCTCACCCGGTCCCGGCTTTTCCTCCGGCCGGTCTTCGATGCGCACATCCTTTGCCCCGTGGGCGACAATCGCTTTCATGACAACTCCCGTTCAAGCGCGCGCCATTATGGCGCATAAAATTCTTCATCCCATTGCTGCCGCAAGATGCGCCTCGATGCACCTTGTCAGTTCGCCACCCGCCCGATACGTACCGAAAGCGGGCGCATCAGCCTTGACATCCGCCCTCAAACGGATGAATGTTATCGGTAACATATTCTTTCAAGAATGCAATGTCGAGAGACTGGAGGAAACAGTGGGCCTTAATTTGTTCGATCTTTCCGGCCGCCGCGCCCTGATCACGGGTTCGTCCCAGGGCATCGGGTTGGCGCTGGCGCACGGGCTGGCGGAAGCAGGGGCGGAAGTGGTGCTGAACGGGCGCGATGAGGTGAAGCTGAAGGCGGCGGCAGCGGGCATCAAGGGTGCCAGAACGCTTGCCTTCGATGCTACCGATCACGGCGCGGTGCGCGAGGCGATCGACCGTTTCGAAGCGGAGGTCGGCGCCATCGATATCCTCGTCAACAATGCCGGTATGCAACACCGAACGCCGCTGGAGGATTTTCCGGCGGATGCCTTCGAGCGCCTGCTGCAAACCAACGTCGCCTCGGTGTTTCACGCCGGGCAGGCTGCCGCGCGCCACATGATCGGCCGCGGCCGTGGCAAGATCATCAACATCGCCAGCGTGCAGACCGCCCTTGCCCGCCCCGGCATCGCCCCCTACACCGCCACCAAGGGTGCCGTTGGCAACCTGACAAAAGGCATGGCAACGGACTGGGCCAAATATGGACTGCAGTGTAACGCCATTGCGCCCGGTTATTTCGACACCCCGCTCAACGCCGCCCTTGTTTCGGACGAGACCTTTTCGGCATGGCTTGAAAAGCGCACGCCGGCCGGTCGCTGGGGCAAGGTCGAAGAACTCGTCGGCGCCTGCATTTTCCTGTCGTCCGATGCCTCATCCTTCGTGAACGGCCACATTCTCTACGTCGACGGCGGCATTACCGCTTCGCTTTGACACCCCAGGCCCGGATGGCCGGCTGCACCGCCATCCGGGCTTGAACGACGACACCACGACGCTTTGGGAGGAGGCCGTGACCACCATGACCGAGAAGAACAAAATTGCACTGATCGGCGCAGGCGCCATGGGCGGGGCGATCGGGACACGGCTCATAGAGACCGGCAATCAGCTGACGGTTTTCGATCTGGATGCGGAAAAGGTGGCGGCACTGACGAGCCTCGGCGCGCAGAGCGCGAGCACAGCGGCGGAAGCAGCGTCGATTTCCGATGTGGTCATTCTCAGCCTCAATTCGCCCAAAATCGTTCGCATCGCCGTCTTCGGCAAGGATGGCGTCGCGGCGGGGGCGAAGCCCGGCACGCTCATCATCGACATGTCTTCCATCGATCCGGAAGCCACAAAGGAACTGGCAGCCGATGCCGCCGAAAAGGACCTGCGCTGGGTGGACAGCCCGCTTTCGGGCGGCGCGCCCAAGGCGCTTGTCGGCCAACTGACGCTTATGGCGGGGGGCAGCGAAAAGGATGTGGCCGATGCGCATCGCGTGCTGCGACATGTGGCCAGCAATTACACTCATATGGGACCCTGCGGCGCAGGGCAGACCACAAAACTCATCAACCAGGTTCTGTGCGGTCTGAACTTCCTTGCTGTAGCGGAAGCGACGCAACTGGCGCTGGACGCCGGCGTCGATGCCGCAAAAATTCCGCAGGCACTGAGGGGCGGCCGCGCCGACAGCGCCATCCTGCAGGAGTACATGCCGCGTTACGTGGCAAGGGATTACCGCCGCACCGGCCGGATCGACAATATGGTGAAGGACCTGAACGGCGCGCAGGATCTCGCCCGACGCACCAACACGGCCATGCCGCTGACGGCTGTTTGCGCCGAGGTGCACCGGATGCTCACGGCAGCAGGGCTCGGTGGAGAGGACCAGGCAGCGCTTATGGAGTTTTTCAGCGGCGCAAAGCGAAGCTTTCCGGACTGATTGACCGGCAGACAGGGGATGGCAGGAGCCTGTTGATACAGTCCCTGCGAGCCATTGCGAAATTGTCTTTCAGGGAAGATGATCAGGCGAATCGGCACGGCAGTGGCCGCGATGACAGCAGACGCATGTATGCAAAGGACAATTTCCCGATGACCACCTCCGCGACAGGCACGGGAATTGCCAGTCTGACCGTTTCCGGAACCGGTTTCATTGCCGAAATCGCCTATCAAGGGGCGACGCTTCTGAGCTGGCGGCCGGTCTCTGCCGATGGCAGCGGAGGCGAAAATCTCGTCGACGGATATTCGACGCCCGCCGAAATGCAGTCCCAAAATGGCGTGAGGAACGGCATTCTCGCGCCCTTCTCCAACCGCATCCCGGATGGTCGGTTTAGTTTTGCCGGGCAGACGCACCGCATTGAGCCGGTGCTTGCCCATGAAGCCCTAGTCTTCCACGGATTTGCCAGAGCCCTGCCCTTCGTCCTCGCCCAGTCATCGGAGGAAAACGGCGCTCATACTCTCATCTTCCGTGCCGAAATATCGCCTGCGGATTTCAGCGGTTACCCTTACCGTCTCGCCATCGAAGTGGAATATCGCTTCGTCGGCCATGACGTTACCATCGACATACGCGGCATCAACCGCGACGACCGGCCCCTGCCCTTCGCCGCCGGCTGGCATCCCTATTTCCGCCTGCCCGGCACCACGTCTATCGACGACCTTCTCCTCACCCTGCCTTCGCGAACAGCAATTGAAACAAACGAGTATCTAATCCCCCTGCGAAACCCACAGGGCGGGTTAGTCAAACGGAACGACACCCTTTTTCTCCATACCCCGCTGGCCGGGCATGTGGTCGATGCCTGTTTCACCGATCTGATTGCTTCCGCGAACGGGCTTTACGAGACGAGGCTCGAAAACCCGCATGACGGTTCAAGCCTGACGGTCTGGCAGGAGCGTGGGCACATGCATGTCTTTACCGGGGATACGCTCGCACGCGACAGGCGGCGCTCCATCGCGCTCGAACCCGTGGAAACGCCGACCAACGCCTTCAACCAGGCGGAACTCGCGGATGCAATTACGCTGCAACCGGGCGAGACGCGAAGCTTCCGCTTTGGCGTCCGTTTCAAGGCAGCACGCTGATCACGGTTCGATAGCCCTCAGATATGCGTCGTCGGCAGCGAAGACGACAGTTTCACCGTCTCCATGGAGATATAGGCGGACATGTCGTAAAGCTGCACGCGGCGCAGAATCTGTTTGTAGACCGTGTCGTAATATTCGACATTCGGCAGGACGAGCTTCAGAATATAATCAAAATTGCCGGTGAGCCGGTGAACCTCGACGATTTCAGGGATGGTGCTGACTGCGGCATGGAACCGGTCCAGCCAGTCCTCCGCATGAAGGCCCGTTCTTACCAGCAGGAAAACCGTGGTCGGAAGATTGATCTTCCGCCGGTCGAGCAGCGCCATGGTGCCTGTCACATAACCTTCCGTTCGTAGCCGCGTGATGCGGCGCGAACAGGCCGATAGCGACAGGGAAACTTCCTCTGCGATATCGGCGAGCGGGGTTTCGGCATTTTCCTGGAGAATCGCAAGGATTCGGCGGTCACGGTCATCAATCATCAGTGAACAATGCACGGGTTAATGCAAGCGCGCAAGAAATTTGCGACATCAGGACAGAAAGCGCGCCGAGTTTGCATCTAGGCCACGAAAACTGCGCAAAAACGCATGCCGTTTTCGTTGCGACGATGGCATTCTTATTTCAATCAAAGTTGAAAAGGGAACTATTATGAAACGGATCGGCCTGATCGGCGGCATGAGCTGGGAATCCACCGCAACCTATTACCGCATGATCAACGAGGCGGTTCGCGACAGCCGCGGCGGCCTGGTCTCGGCCGATATCGTCATGCATTCGCTCGATTTTTCCGAGGTCGTCGCCCTTCAGAAGGCAGACCGCTGGGATGAGGCCGGCGCGCTTCTGGGTGCAGCAGGCGCGCGCCTTGCCAATGCCGGCGCCGATTGTGTACTGATCTGCACCAATACCATGCATCTCGTTGCCGACACCGTTGCGAAAATGTCCGGCGTGGCGCTGATTGACATCATCGACGAGACCGCAGCCGCCCTGAAAACGGATGGACGCCGCAAGCCGCTGCTGCTCGCCACCCGCTACACGATGGAACACGGTTTCTACACGGACCGGATGCGCCGCCACGGCGTCGACGTGGTCGTGCCGGATGCCGAAGACAGGGCCGCCATCCACGACATCATCTTCGGTGAATTGTGCCAGGGCGAGATCAAGTCCTGCTCGCGTGACCGCTATCTTGCGGTCATCGAGAAGGCTCGCGCACTCGGCGTTGATTCCGTCATTCTCGGTTGCACCGAAATTTCCCTGCTGATCGATCCCGACGCCCTGCCGCTGCCGGGTTACGATTCGACCGCCATTCACGCGAAGGCCGCAGTCGGCTTTGCGCTCGGAGACAAGGCATTCGATAGAGCTGCATGAATGTGCCGCCTCTTTGCCTATTCCGGTAAACCGGTCTGGCTCGACAGCCTGCTGATCGAGCCGGAAGCCTCGCTGGTCAGCCAGTCCATGGCAGCAAGGGAAGCCAAGACCGTCGTTAATGGTGATGGTTGCGGCCTTGGCTGGTATGGCGAACGCGCAACGCCCGGCGTCTTTCGCGACACGCGGCCGGCCTGGTCAGACGCCAACCTCGCGGCACTTTGCCACCAGCTTCGGTCGGGCATGTTCATGGCGCATGTGCGATCTGCAACGTCGGGCGAAGTCTCGCGCGCCAATTGCCACCCCTTTGCGCATGGGAAATACCTTTTCATGCATAATGGCCAGATCGGTGGCTATGAGCAGATCAGGCGCGATATCGATTCCCTTATCCCCGATGACATCTATGCATCCCGACGCGGCACGGGCGACAGCGAAGCGATCTTCTTGATTGCCGCCGGCCATGGCCTTGAGGTGGACCCGGTCAATGCCATCTCTACCGCGCTGCGGCTTTGCCAGGAAAAGATGATGGCGGCGGGTGTCTCTTCCGCATTGAGATTCAGCGCCGTTCTGATGGATGGTGACTGCGTTCACGCCTTCCGCTGGTCAAGCGATGACAAGCCGCCGACACTTTACTGGCGCGGTCTGGACGAAGGCATTGCGTTGAGTTCGGAACCCTTTTCCTTCGATTGTGCTCCCTGGTGCGCCGTTCCACCAAATACCAGCGTGACGATCCGCGCCGGAAAAATGATGACACAGGCTTTTTTCCTTCCGTAATCCCGGTTTTGCTGGCCGCATTTTCCCGGTTTCGCCGCGTCGCTTCCGTCGACCGGTGCGGCTGCCGCGATGCCTCGTTTATTTTCATTGAATTTTTGCAACCGCGAAGGCTAGTGTGTGGTCCATGGCGTCGGATCGGAATAAGCACGATTTTCGGCTCGACGCGCAAAACGGAATATTAGAGCGAAACAGATTTCAGGACCGGTGAACCATTTAGAAGTGTTGCAGCCTCTCCCTTTCTTGCACGTTGCCCGCCATCGCGACGACCGTGCAAACCCGTTCAGGACCGACCCATAATGGGCCGGCAATCCCTTCGGCGATCCTCGGAACGCAGAGTAAAAATTCTTATTTTTCATCACCCTAAGCCGTTCAACTTTCCGAAAAAATTGCTGTTGCCACACCTCCATATCGATGCATAAACTGGCATCAGCAAAGGCAACACGGATCGACCTCATCAGACCCTCTCCTCCCACCAAGGTGCTGACCGACCAATGATCAATAATCTCAACGCCGCCGATCTCCCCCGTCCCGCGCCGCGCAGTTCCAACCCGGAAATCATGGCGTCGGAAATCATCGAACGCCTCACCTACCGTATCGGCAAGGACGTCAAGGTTGCCAAGCCGCATGACTGGCTGACCGCGACCATTCTCGTCGTACGCGACCGCATCATCGACAAGTGGATGGAATCCACCCGCAAGGCCTATGCCAACAATTCCAAGCGCGTTTATTACCTGTCGCTCGAATTCCTGATCGGCCGCCTGATGCGCGACGCCATCTCCAATATCGGCCTGATGCATGAAATCCGCGACGCGCTGTCCTCCCTCGGCGTCGATCTTGACGTCATCGCCGGGCTGGAGCCGGATGCCGCGCTCGGCAATGGCGGCCTTGGCCGTCTCGCCGCCTGTTTCATGGAATCCATGGCGACCGTTGATATCCCCGCCTATGGTTACGGCATCCGTTACGTGCACGGCCTCTTCCGCCAGCAGATGGCAGATGGCTGGCAGGTGGAACTGCCGGAAACATGGCTTGCCCACGGTAACCCCTGGGAATTCGAACGCCGCGAAAGCTCCTATGAAATCGGCTTCGGCGGATCGGTGGAGACAATCGGCGGTTATGAAGATCCGCAGCGTTTCGTCTGGAAACCGGCCGAACGCGTCATCGCCATGGCCTATGACACGCCGGTCGTCGGCTGGCGCGGCACGCGCGTCAATACGCTCCGCCTCTGGTCGGCACAGCCGATCGATCCCATTCTGCTGGCTGCCTTCAACGCTGGCGACCACATCGGCGCGCTGCGTGAAAGCAACAAGGCGGAGAGCCTGACGCGGGTTCTTTATCCTGCTGACGCGACGCCTGCCGGTCAGGAACTGCGCCTGCGGCAGGAATTCTTCTTCTCCTCCGCCTCCTTGCAGGACATTCTGCGCCGCCATCTGCAGCAATATCCGGATTTTACTTCGCTGCCGGAAAAGGTCTCGATCCAGCTAAACGATACACATCCGGCCATATCCATTGCGGAGATGATGCGTCTTCTATGCGATGTGCACGGGCTGGAATTTGATGAGGCCTGGAAGATCACCCAGGGTACCTTCTCCTACACCAATCACACGCTGCTGCCGGAGGCGCTGGAAAGCTGGCCCGTGCCGCTGCTCGAACGTCTTCTGCCCCGGCACATGCAGATCGTCTACGCCATCAACGCAAATACGCTGCTCTTTGCCCGCAAGGAAAAGAAGATGGCGGATCAGCAGATCCGCTCCATCTCGCTCATCGATGAAGGCGGCGAGCGCCGCGTGCGCATGGGCAATCTCGCTTTCATCGGCTCTCATTCGATCAACGGCGTTTCTGCCCTCCATACCGAGCTGATGAAGGAGACGGTCTTTGCCGATCTCCACGGCCTCTATCCTGACCGTATCAACAACAAGACCAACGGCATCACACCGCGCCGCTGGCTGATGCAGTGCAATCCCGGCCTCACCAGCCTGCTTCGCGAAACGATCGGCGACGATTTCCTCGATGATGCGGAAAAGCTGACAGCGCTCGACCGTTTCGCCGATGATGCCGCGTTCCGCGAGAAATTCGCCGAGGTGAAGCGTCTGAACAAGGTGCGCCTTGCCAATACGGTGGCGCAGCGCATGGGCATTCGCGTCGATCCGTCGGCCATGTTCGACATCCAGATCAAACGTATCCATGAATATAAGCGCCAGCTTCTGAACCTCGTGGAAACCGTCGCGCTTTACGACCAGATTCGTTCTCACCCGGAACTGGATTGGGTTCCGCGCGTTAAGTTCTTTGCAGGCAAAGCGGCGCCGAGTTACCACAACGCGAAGCTGATCATTAAGCTTGCCAACGATATTGCCCGGGTCATCAACAACGATCCGGCCGTGCGCGGGCTTCTGAAAGTGGTATTTGTTCCGAACTATAACGTCTCGCTCGCGGAAATCATGGTACCCGCCGCCGATCTCTCCGAACAGATCTCGACGGCTGGCATGGAAGCCTCCGGCACCGGCAACATGAAATTCGCCCTCAACGGCGCACTCACCATCGGCACGCTCGATGGCGCCAACGTTGAAATGCGCGATCATGTCGGTGAAGAAAACATCGTCATTTTTGGCATGACGGCCGATGAGGTGGCCAGAGCCCGTGCAGAGGGTCACAATCCCCGCGCGATCATCGAAGGATCGTCGGAACTGTCGCAGGCCCTTTCGTCCATCGCATCAGGCGTCTTCTCGCCGGATGACCGCTCGCGATTCGCCGGCCTGATCGACGGTATTTACAACAGCGACTGGTTCATGGTTGCCGCCGATTTCGACGCCTATGCCGGTGCGCAGCGAGAAGTAGATGCGATCTGGAGTAATCCGGATAGCTGGTACGCCAAAACAGTGCGCAATACGGCGCGCATGGGCTGGTTCTCGTCCGACAGGACTATCCGCCAATATGCCACCGAGATCTGGAGAGCCTGATGAAAAAACCGCTCAATTCGGCCGACGAGAAAAAGACTGGCGACATCACGAAGGCTGAAATCGAGGCGATCAAGAGCGGTTTGCATTCCAATCCCTTTGCCCTTCTCGGCGTTCACGAAACGCCGGAAGGGTTTTCTGCCCGCTGTTTCATTCCGGGTGCCGAGGAGGTTTCCGTCCTGACGCTGGACGGAAATTTCGTGGGCGAATTGAAGCAGCTGGACCCGGACGGCTTTTTTGAAGGCCCGATCGATATTTCCAAACGCCAGCCGGTGCGTTACCGCGCCTGCCGCGATGATGCCGAGTGGGCTGTGACAGACCCCTACAGCTTCGGCCCGGTTCTCGGCCCCATGGATGATTATTTCGTCCGGGAAGGATCGCATCTGCGGCTGTTCGACAAGATGGGCGCGCACCCGCTGAAGCTCGAAGGCGTTGAAGGTTTTCACTTCGCCGTCTGGGCGCCGAATGCGCGGCGCGTTTCCGTCGTTGGCGATTTCAACAATTGGGACGGCCGCCGGCATGTGATGCGTTTCCGAAAGGATACGGGCATCTGGGAAATCTTCGCGCCCGACGTCTACGCCGGCTGCGCCTACAAATTCGAGATTCTCGGTGCAAACGGCGAGCTGCTGCCGCTGAAAGCCGACCCCTATGCCCGCCGCGCCGAGTTGCGGCCGAAGAACGCTTCCGTCACTACGTCCGAACTGACGCAAAAATGGGAAGATCAGGCCCATAGGGAGCATTGGGCGCAGGTGGACCAGCGTCGCCAGCCTATCAGCATCTATGAGGTCCATGCCGGCTCCTGGCAGCGTCGTGAGGACGGCACCTTCCTAAGTTGGGACGAGCTCGCCGCCCAGCTCATTCCCTATTGTACGGATATGGGCTTCACCCATATCGAGTTCCTGCCGATTACGGAACATCCCTATGACCCTTCCTGGGGTTACCAGACGACGGGTCTCTACGCCCCAAGCGCACGTTTTGGCGATCCCGAAGGGTTTGCCCGCTTCGTCAATGGCGCACACAAGGTTGGCATCGGCGTTTTGCTGGACTGGGTTCCCGCCCATTTTCCGACCGACGAACATGGACTTCGCTGGTTCGATGGCACGGCACTCTATGAGCACGCCGATCCGCGTCAGGGTTTCCATCCCGACTGGAACACGGCGATCTATAATTTCGGCCGCGTCGAGGTCATGTCCTACCTCATCAACAACGCGCTTTACTGGGCTGAAAAATTCCATCTCGACGGCCTGCGCGTCGATGCGGTCGCCTCGATGCTCTATCTCGATTATTCCCGCAAGGAAGGCGAGTGGATCCCGAACGAATATGGCGGGCGTGAAAATCTCGAATCCGTGCGCTTCCTGCAGAAGATGAATTCCCTCGTTTATGGCACCCATCCGGGCGTCATGACGATTGCCGAGGAATCCACCTCCTGGCCGAAAGTTTCGCAGCCCGTTCATGAGGGTGGCCTCGGTTTCGGTTTCAAGTGGAATATGGGCTTCATGCACGACACGCTGAGTTATTTCTCGCGGGAGCCTGTGCATCGCAAGTTCCATCATCAGGAACTGACCTTCGGCCTGCTTTACGCCTTCACCGAAAATTTCGTGCTGCCGCTGTCCCACGACGAAGTTGTGCACGGCAAGGGGTCGCTGATCGCCAAAATGTCCGGCGATGACTGGCAGAAATTCGCCAATCTCCGCTCCTATTACGGCTTCATGTGGGGTTATCCCGGCAAGAAGCTGCTGTTCATGGGTCAGGAATTTGCGCAGTGGAGCGAATGGAGCGAAAAGGGCGCGCTCGACTGGAACCTGCGCCAATATCCGATGCATGAGGGCATGCGCCGCCTCGTGCGTGATCTCAACCTCACCTACCGATCCAAAGCCGCCCTGCATGCCCGGGACTGCGAACCTGACGGCTTCCGCTGGCTTGTGGTCGATGATCACGAGAATTCCGTCTTCGCCTGGCTGCGCACGGCGCCCGGCGAAAAGCCGGTCGCGGTCATCTGCAACCTCACCCCGGTCTATCGGGAAAACTATTATGTGCCGCTGCCCCAGGCGGGGCGGTGGAGGGAGATTCTCAACACCGATGCCGAAATTTATGGCGGCAGCGGCAAGGGAAATGGCGGACGCGTTCAGGCGGTCGATGCCGGCGGCGATATCGGGGCGATGCTCGTCCTGCCGCCGCTCGCCACGATTATGCTCGAGCCGGAAAACTGACAGACAGAGAGGGAGGACACCATGTCGGAAAAAAGAGTTCAGCCTTTGGCGCGTGATGCAATGGCCTATGTCCTCGCGGGCGGCAGAGGCAGCCGCCTGAAGGAACTCACGGACCGCCGGGCAAAACCCGCCGTTTATTTCGGCGGCAAGGCGCGCATCATTGATTTTGCGCTCTCCAACGCGCTTAATTCCGGCATTCGCCGCATCGGCGTCGCCACGCAATACAAGGCGCACTCCCTCATTCGGCACCTGCAGCGCGGCTGGGACTTCTTCCGCCCCGAACGTAACGAAAGCTTCGACATCCTGCCCGCCTCCCAGCGCGTTTCCGAAACGCAATGGTATGAAGGTACGGCAGACGCGGTTTACCAGAACATCGACATTATCGAGCCCTATGGGCCGGAATACATGGTCATCCTCGCCGGCGACCATATCTATAAAATGGACTACGAATACATGCTGCAGCAGCATGTCGATTCCGGTGCGGATGTGACGATCGGCTGCCTTGAAGTGCCGCGTATGGAAGCAACCGGCTTCGGCGTCATGCATGTGAATGAAAAAGACGAGATCATCGATTTCATTGAAAAGCCCGCCGATCCGCCCGGCATTCCCGGCAATGAGGGTTTTGCGCTCGCCTCCATGGGCATCTACGTCTTCCACACGAAATTCCTGATGGAAGCGCTGCGCCGCGACGCCGCAGACCCCACCTCCAGCCGCGATTTCGGCAAGGACATCATTCCCTATATCGTGAAACACGGCAAAGCCGTCGCCCACCGCTTCGCAGACTCCTGCGTGCGTTCGGATTTCGAGCATGGCCCCTACTGGCGGGACGTCGGCACCATCGACGCCTACTGGCAGGCCAATATCGACCTGACGGATGTGGTGCCTGACCTCGATATATACGACAAATCCTGGCCGATCTGGACCTATGCGGAAATCACCCCGCCGGCAAAATTCGTCCATGACGACGAGAACCGCCGTGGTTCGGCCGTGTCTTCGGTCGTTTCCGGTGACTGCATCATTTCGGGTGCGTCGCTCAACCGCAGCCTTCTGTTCACAGGCGTGCGCGCCAATTCATACTCCCGCCTTGAGAATGCCGTAGTACTGCCGAGTGTGAAGATCGGGCGTCATGCCCAGCTCAGCAATGTCGTCATCGACCATGGCGTGGTCATTCCGGAAGGACTGATTGTAGGAGAAGACCCAGAACTGGATGCCAAACGTTTCCGCCGTACCGAAAACGGCATCTGCCTTATCACCCAATCGATGATCGACAAGCTGGACCTGTAGCGCCGATGAATGTCCTTTCGGTTTCATCCGAAATCTACCCCCTGATCAAGACCGGAGGGCTCGCCGATGTTGCCGGCGCGCTCCCCATCGCGCTCGAAGCCTATGGCGTACAGACGCGCACGCTGATACCCAGGTACCCAGCGGTGAAAGCTGCCGTGACGAACGCGGTGAAATGTTACGAATTCACCGACCTGCTGGGCGAAAAGGCCGATCTGCTCGAAGCCCGGCACGAGGGACTGGATCTCCTCATCCTCGATTCGCCCGCTTATTACGAGCGCTCCGGCGGGCCCTATCTCGACCAGACGGGCAAGGATTATCCCGACAACTGGAAGCGCTTTGCGGCGCTTTCGCTGGCGGCGGCCCGCATTGCAGCCGGCGAATTTCCCGACTGGCGGCCGGATATCCTGCACGCTCATGACTGGCAGGCTGCCATGGCGCCAGTCTACATGCGTTATGCCGAAACGCCTGAAATTCCGAGCCTGCTCACCATTCACAACATTGCCTTCCAAGGGCAGTTCGGCGCCAACATCTTCAGCAAGCTTGGGCTACCAGCCCATGCTTTCGGCATGGAGGGCGTGGAATATTATAACGATGTGAGTTTCCTCAAGGGTGGACTGCAGACGGCGACGGCGCTCAGCACCGTCAGTCCCTCCTATGCCGAGGAAATCCTCACCCCGCAATTCGGCATGGGCCTGCACGGCGTTATCGGCAGCCGAGCCCATGTGCTGCACGGCATCGTCAACGGCATCGACGCGGACGTCTGGAACCCGGCAACGGATCATCTGATTCATGACAATTATTCCGCCGCCAATCTCAGAAACCGGGCCCTGAACAAGAAGTCTGTCGCCGAACATTTTCGCATCGATGACGATGACAGCCCGCTGTTTTGCGTCATCTCACGCCTCACCTGGCAGAAGGGCATCGACCTCATGGCCGAAGCCGTGGACGAGATCGTTTCCCTCGGCGGCCGTCTGGTGGTGCTGGGCGCGGGCGATGTGGCGCTGGAAGGTGCGCTCCTGGCGGCCGCATCCCGCCACCATGGCCGCGTCGGCGTTGCCATCGGTTACAACGAACCCCTGTCACATCTCATGCAGGCGGGCTGCGACGCGATCATCATCCCCTCGCGCTTCGAACCCTGCGGCCTCACCCAGCTTTATGCGTTGCGTTACGGCTGCATTCCGGTCGTCGCCCGCACCGGCGGCCTTGCAGACACGGTGATCGACGCCAACCATGCCGCTATCGCCAACAAGTCGGCGACCGGTGTGCAATTTTCCCCCGTCACGCTTGATGGACTCAAACAGGCGATCCGCCGGACCATCCGTTATTATCACGACCCGAAACTATGGACACAAATGCAGAAACTCGGGATGAAATCCGATGTTTCCTGGGAAAAGAGCGCCGGCCTTTACGCCGCGCTTTACAGCCAGCTTATTTCGAAAGGCCATTGAACCAATGATCAAGACTGTTCAGACGAAGCCCTATCAGGACCAGAAGCCGGGCACTTCAGGCCTGCGCAAGAAGGTGCCCGTCTTCGCCCAGGAAAATTACGCCGAGAACTTCATCCAGTCGATCTTCGACGCGCTTGAGGGCTTTGAAGGCCAGACGCTGGTGATCGGCGGCGATGGCCGTTACTACAACCGCGAAGTCATCCAGAAGGCAATCAAGATGGCCGCCGCTGCCGGCTTTGGCAAGGTTCTGGTCGGTCAGGGCGGCATTCTTTCCACGCCGGCCGCATCCAACATCATCCGCAAATACAAGGCCTTCGGCGGTATCGTGCTCTCCGCCAGCCACAATCCCGGCGGCCCTACCGAAGATTTCGGCATCAAATACAATATCGGCAATGGCGGTCCCGCCCCGGAAAAGATCACCGACGCGATCTACGCCCGTTCCAAGGTCATCGACAGCTACAAAATTTCAGACGCCGCCGATATCGACCTCGACAAGGTGGGCAGCTTCAAGGTGGACGATCTGACGGTCGAGGTGATCGACCCGGTCGCCGATTATGCCGCCCTGATGGAAGAGCTGTTCGATTTCGATGCCATCCGTGCCCTCATCGCCGGCGGCTTCAAGGTCGTGGTCGATTCCATGAGCGCCGTCACAGGCCCTTATGCCGTTGAGATCATCGAAAAGCGGCTTGGCGCTCCGAAGGGCTCGGTCCGCAATGCTACACCGCTGCCGGACTTCGGCGGCCATCACCCCGACCCTAACCTTGTCCACGCCAAGGAGCTTTATGACGATGTCATGAGCCCGGAAGGCCCCGATTTCGGCGCTGCTTCCGATGGCGACGGCGACCGCAACATGGTCGTCGGCAAGGGCATGTTCGTCACGCCATCAGACAGCCTGGCGATCATCGCCGCCAATGCCAGACTGGCGCCCGGTTACGCGGCAGGCATTTCCGGCATCGCCCGTTCCATGCCGACAAGTGCGGCAGCTGACCGTGTCGCCGAAAAGCTCGGCCTTGGCATGTACGAGACTCCAACCGGCTGGAAGTTCTTCGGCAACCTCATGGATGCCGGCAGGGTGACGATCTGCGGCGAAGAAAGCTTCGGCACAGGCTCCAATCATGTACGCGAGAAGGATGGTCTTTGGGCCGTGCTCTACTGGCTGAACATCGTCGCCGCCCGCAAGGAAAGCGTGAAGGACATCGTCACAAAGCACTGGGCCGAATATGGCCGCAATTATTACTCCCGCCACGACTATGAGGAAGTGGATTCGGACGCCGCCAACACGCTGGTGGCGACCCTGCGCGAAAAGCTCGCGACGCTTCCCGGCACCAGCTACGGCAATCTGAAGGTCGCCGCGGCAGATGATTTTGCCTATCACGATCCGGTCGATCAGTCCGTCAGCAAGAACCAGGGTATCCGCATCCTGTTCGAAGGCGGTTCGCGCATCGTGCTGCGCCTTTCCGGCACCGGTACGGCAGGTGCCACACTTCGTCTCTATGTCGAGCGTTACGAGCCGGACGCGGCGCGTCACGGCATCGAAACGCAGGAAGCGCTCGCCGACCTGATTGCAGTTGCCGATACGATCGCCGGCATCAAGGCCCATACGGGACGAAGCGCGCCGAGCGTTATCACATAAGCTGGCTGCGGCGCTGCTTTCTCCTGAGAGCGCCGGGCACAATACGATGAGTTCACAAAGCAACTCGTTGGAGTGACACGTCCGCCGCCCTGCTCGGCGTCATCCTCGGGCTTGCTCGAGGATGACGGAGGAGGGTTTCCAACCCTCCTATTCTGCCGATACCTTTCAGAAGAGATATTATCTAGCGGAGACAGATAATGCAGACACCTTCCGTTTTCCCCAAAGGCGCGCTGCAGACGGAAAACGGAACGGAATTCACGGTCTATTCCCGGCACGCCTCCCAGATCGATCTTTGTCTTTTCGATACGGCCGGGGAAAAAGAGATGGCGCGCCTGCCAATGGTGCGCGGCGAAGGCGACATTCACGGATTGATCGTCTCCGACGCTGGTCCGGGTACGCGTTACGGCTTTCGCGCTCACGGTATTTATTCGCCCGAACATGGCCTGTGGTTCGATCCCGCAAAGTTACTGCTCGACCCCTATGCCACGGAGATAGACCGTTCCTTCCGGCATAATCCAGCCCTTTTTGCCTTTGGTCAGGAAACGGGCCACATCGTGCCCAAGGCAATTCTTGCCAGCCATGAGCCGTTCAAGCGCCAACCCCCGCTTTTCACCGAAGGTGGGCTGATTTACGAACTTTCCGTGAAGTCCTTTTCACAGCTGCATCCCGAGGTGCCGGAAGACATCCGGGGCACCGTCGCCGCGCTCGCCCATCCCGCCATCCTCGCCCACCTGAAAAAAATCGGCGTCGACGCGGTGGAGCTGATGCCGATTACCGCGTGGATCGACGAGCGTCACCTGCCGCCTCTCGGCCTTTCCAATGCCTGGGGTTATAATCCCGTCGGCTTCATGGCGCTTGATCCTCGACTCTGTCCCGGTGGCGTGCGCGAACTGCGCGAGACGGTTGCAGCGCTGCATGCGCAGGGCATCGGTGTCATTCTCGATCTGGTCTTCAACCACACGGGTGAAAGCGATATCGAAGGATCGGTTCTATCGCTGCGCGGGCTCGACAATCTCACCGCCTTTCGTCACCCGCCGGGCAAACCGGGGGTTCTGGTCAACGATACCGGCACCGGCAACACGGTCGCCTGCGACCATCCCTATATCCGGCAGCTTATTATCGATTCTCTCAGGCATTTCGTTCTCAGTGCCGGCGTGGACGGTTTCCGCTTTGATCTGGCCCCAGTGCTCGGACGAACGGCCAATGGCTTCGAAATGGCAAGCGAAACGCTCTCGGCCATGCATTCGGACCCATTGCTTTATGACCGCCTGCTAATCGCCGAACCGTGGGATATCGGCCCCGGCGGGTACCAGCTCGGCAATTTTCCGGAAAGCTTCCTCGAATGGAACGATCGCGCCCGCGATGACATGCGCCGGTTCTGGCGCGGGGACACCGGCACGACCGGGGCGCTGGCCGATGCGCTTTCCGGTTCCTCGCCGATCTTTTCCCGCCATGGCCGCCAGCACACCCGCAGCGTCAATTTTCTCGCTGCCCATGACGGTTTCACCCTGTACGATCTCGTCAGCCACGAACATAAGCACAATGAGAAAAACGGCGAGAGCAATCGCGACGGCCACAATGACAACCATTCCTGGAACAATGGTTTTGAGGGGCTGACAGACGATCCCGTCATTGGAGCAGCCCGGATTGCAGATGTGAAGGCGCTGCTTTCCACGCTTTTCGTCTCTCGCGGCGCCCTGATGCTCACGGCGGGCGACGAGGGCGGCCGCAGCCAGCAAGGCAACAATAACGCCTATTGCCAGGACAATGAGATAAGCTGGGTCGACTGGTCATCGCTTTCCCGCGAATTGATCGACCATACGGCCTTTCTCGCTTCATTGCGCAAACGTTTCGACGTGTTTTCGGGGACAGGCTTCTTCTCAGGCCATGGCGATGTGATATGGCTCGCCCCCGCCGGCGAGCCGATGACGACGGCAGACTGGGAAAGGCCAATTGCGCAGGCTTTTGCCATGGTGCTTTCCACCCTCGACCGGGAAACTGGTGCCGACGCTGAACTTGCCGTGCTGATAAACCGCAGCCGTGAGATCGTGCCTTTCACCCTGCCGGGCGATGGCTGGTCCGCCATCGGCACGGATTTCGGTAACCCCGCCTTCCTTCCAGCCCGTTCGGTGGTGTTTTATCTGCGCGGTTGATCCCGTCGCGTCACGAGCCGTATAAGTCGCGGGAGACAATGCGGACGAGGTAACATGACAAAAGAAATTGCGCTGGCCGAGATGAAAAACCACGTTGGCACAGAAATGGGCGTTTCCGACTGGATCACGGTCGACCAGACAATGATCGACAGCTTCGCAAAAGCAACACTGGATGACCAGTTCATCCACACAGACCCGGAACGCGCCAAAGCGGAAAGTCCCTTTGGCGGCACCATTGCGCATGGGTTCCTGACGCTGTCTCTGCTTTCGGCCCTGAATTACGACGCCCTGCCGCGCATTCGCGAGCAGACCATGGGCATCAATTACGGCTTCGACGCCATTCGTTTCGTCGCTCCGGTCAAAAGCGGTGCTCGCGTGCGCGGCCGTTTCACCCTGGCTGAGACGCGCTTTCGCGGAGCCTCCATGCTGATGACCACCTACGATGTGACGGTGGAAATCGAAAACGAGAAAAAGCCGGCGCTAACCGCGCGCTGGACCACCATCAGCCAGTTCAATCCGGAGGACAGGCCGGAGGACGCCTGAAACCCACGAGGGAGAGACCGCATGCATGACGAAGCCGTGAGGAATGCGTTTCTCGTTCAGGCAAGAGCCTGCGACAGCCTCGGCTCTCCCTTCACGGCACGGCTTTGCCGCGCCATGGCAACAAGGCTCGACCGCCAGACAGAGGTCGGCGAGCGAATTTTGTCCTGGTCCGGCGATGTCGGCCCATCCGGAGATTCCGTACCGCTACGGCTGGCCGGCGCCCTGCATGCGCTTGCCATAGAGGAAAAGATTGCGCCGCTCGCCGATATTCCGCCGGAAAACGAAGAAGCGCTCTGGCAGGCATGTGCAAACGCCCTGCGTTTTCATTCCGCCTTCATCCTCGAAAGGTTGCAATCACCGCCGCAGACCAACGAGGTTCGCCGTTCTGCCGTTCTGCTGCCTGGCTTTCTTTCGATTGCGAAAATGACGGGCAAGCCGCTGGTGCTTTCCGAAGTCGGGGCCAGCGCTGGCCTCAACCTGCAATTTGACCGTTACCGATATCGCCTCGGCGATCTCGCCTGGGGTGAACAGTCCGATGTTTTCCTGTCACCGGAATGGCGCGGCGACACACCCCCCCATGAGCGGATCGACGTTATCGAGCGCGCCGGCTGCGATATCAACCCACTTGATCCGTCATCCGCGGAAGATCGTCTGCGGCTGATGTCCTATGTCTGGGCCGACCAGACGGACAGGCTCGAACGAACGGCCGCCGCCCTGCGCATAGCGATGGAACACGCTCTGCATGTCGAGAAGGCCGACGCTGTCGACTGGCTGCAACGCCGCCTTGCCACGCAATATCCGGGCGCTGCCCATGTCATCTATCATTCCGTCGCCTGGCAATATCTGCCCGATGACCTGAAACAGGCCGGCGAGACTGTGATTGCCGAGGCCGGCGCCCGCGCCACGCCGGACGCCCCGCTTGCCCGGCTGCAAATGGAAGCGGATGCGACGCCCGGCGGTGCTGCAATGACGCTTCAAATCTGGCCGGGCGGCGAAAAGCAGGAAATCGGCCGCGCCGATTTCCATGGGCGATGGGTGGAATGGCGGGGTTGGACAGAGAGTTAAACCGCCACGTCCTCAGCCGCCTCCTGCAGCAGCCCGCCGACATAGGTCGCGAATGAGCGCCAGCACTCCACCCGGAATGTGTCATCCGCCGTGCGCAGCAGGACCACTTCCGCCTTGCCGAAAATAGTGCGTGAGCAGCCACCTACCGGGAACCTCGCAAGAGAAAGGTCCTGCGGGCAGCCGGCATTGAGAGCTGCTTCCGCGCCAGCGCCGGAAACGATGATGGCGGTGTTGCGGTGGGAAATATCAGTTGCCGAAAACAGGCCGGAAACGCCGGCAAGCGCCACCATGAGATCGCTTTCGCCCTGATCGATCACCAGCCATTCATCCGGGCCGAGCCACAGAGCGGATCGCAGACCAGAGGTGACCGAGCTTTTCGGGCTGGTCGGCAGGGCAAGACCGAGCGCTTCGGACAGCGCCGGCACGGCGCTCTCGCGTGCCCGCAGCGACAACCGCGAGGCAGAAGCCGCAGGCTTCAGCGATACGAAGGGGGAAGCGCCGTGAAAATCCTCAAGCACGGATTTGCGTTTTGCGTGCAGCATATCAGCCATTGAGACGGGCTCCTTCCTTGTCGAGGAAGACCATGTCGGTCACTTCGACGGCAATGGTTTTATCGGCAAGCGGAATATAGAGCGTTTCGCCCATGCGCGCCCTGCCATCCGCCACCAAGGCGAAAGCAATGGAGTGGCCGAGATTTTCCGACCAATAGGCTGAAGTGACGTGGCCAAGCATGGTCATTGGCTTTGGCTGGTTTGGATCGGCAACGATCTGACCGCCCTCCTCCGGAACGGTCAGCCGGTCCTTCGTCTTCAGGCCAACAAGCTGTTTGCGGCCGGAGCGCGTTAGATCGGGGCGTTTCAGACCGCGAATACCGACGAAATCCGTTTTCTTTTTGGAGACAGCCCAGGCAAGCCCGGCATCATCGGGCGTCACGGTGCCGTCCGTATCCTGCCCGACGATGATATAGCCCTTTTCGGCACGCAGGATATGCATTGTCTCGGTACCATAGAGGCAGCCGCCGACGGCTTCAGCCCTCTCCCGGATTGCAGACCAGACGGCCGCGCCGTAATCGGCAGGCACATTGATTTCGAAACCGAGTTCGCCGGTGAAGGAGACGCGGAAAAGCCGCGTCGGCACGCCGCAGAACTTGCCTTCCGCCACCGCCATATGCGGAAAGGCCTCCGGCGAAAGGTCGATACCCTCGACGAAAGGCGCGATAACCTCGCGCGCCTTCGGCCCCTGCACGGCAATCACGGCCCATTGTTCGGTTGCCGATGTCAGCCAGACATTGAGATCGGGGAATTCGGTCTGGAGATAGTCCTCCATGTGCTGGAGAACGCGCGGCGCGCCGCCCGTGGTCGTCGTCACGTGGAAACGGTCTTCGGCCAGGCGCCCAACAACGCCGTCGTCGTAAACGAAGCCGTCTTCGCGGGTCATGATGCCATAACGGCAGCGGCCGGGTTTCAACGTATCCCAGGCATTGGTGTAGATGAGGTTCAGGAACTTCGCCGCATCCGGGCCAACCACCTCGATTTTGCCGAGGGTTGAGGCATCAAACACGCCAACGCTCTCACGAACCGTCTTGCATTCACGGTTGATCGCTTCATGCATGTCCTCGCCCGCCCGCGGGAAGAACCAGGCACGCTTCCAGTTGCCGACATCCTCGAATACCGCGCCAGCCGCCAGCTCTTCGTCGTGCATCGGCGTCTTGCGCGCGGGATCGAACAGCGCGCCGCGTGAATGGTTGATGAGCGTGCCGAAAGTAACCGGCGTATAGGGCTGGCGGAAGGTGGTGAGGCCGACCTTGGGCAAATCCCGGCCGAGCGCTTCCGATGCAATGGCAAGGCCATGCATGTTCGACATCTTGCCCTGGTCGGACGCCATACCATTGGTGGTGAAGCGCTTGATGTGTTCGACCGAATGCATGCCCTCGCGCACGGCAAGGCGAATATCCTTGGCGCAGACATCGTGCTGGAAATCGATGAAAGCCTTGACGCCGGTGCCCTCACCTGCGCCTTCGGCAGCGCCAATCATGCCGCCGGTCCAGGTCCGCGCATTTTCGCCGGAAAACGCTACCGCGCCGCCACCCGCAGCCGCGGCTTCGGCGATCAGCGCCGAAAGATCATCCGTGCCATTGCAGGCGCCGATGGAGACGCAGTTCTGCACATGAATGTCAGGCAGGAAACGCTGGTTAGCCGCGTCAAACTTGAGCTTGCCGCGCGATTGCGAGAACAGATGCACTGAAGGCGTCCAGCCGGCGGAGACAACAAGCGCGTCGATGGCGATCTTGCGTTTGTTCGACCCGCCATTGCGGCCGACCGTCATGGAAGATACGCGCAGGCGGCCGGCGGTGTTGTAAACGCTGTGACCCGCCAGCACCTCGATGCCGAGCGCCCGGGCCTCGTCCAGCAGACGCTGGTCCGGATTTTCGCGGCAATCGACGATGGCGGCGATCTTCACCCCGGCCTTCTTCAGATCAAAGGCAGTCTCATAGGCGGAATCATGAGCGGTGTAGACACCGACATTGTGGCCCACGGCGACGCCGTAATGGTTCAGATAGGTGCGGGCGGCCGAAGCCAGCATGATGCCAGGCCGGTCATTGTTGGCGAAGACCATGTGGCGCTCGATCGCACCGGCCGCCAGCACGACCTTTTTGGCGCGGACCTGCCAAAGGCGCTCGCGCGGCTGATGTTTGGCCGGCGTCGCGAGATGATCGGTGACGCGTTCGGCGAGCGCGACAAAATTGTGGTTGTAATAACCAAAGGCCGTCGTGCGGGTCAGAACCCGGACGTTGGGCATGGATTGCAGTTCGGCAAGCACCTTCTGCGCCCATTCATAACCGGGCAGGCCGTCGATTACAGCGCCAGTGTCGAAGCGCAACGCACCACCGACTTCCGCATTCTCATCCACCAGAATGACGCTGGCGCCAGTTTTCGCGGCAGAAAGCGCAGCTGTGAGACCGGCGACACCAGCGCCGGCCACCAGCACGTCGCAATGGGCATAACGGCCGGAATAATGATCCGCATCCGGCTCGCTCGGCGCCTTGCCGAGACCGGCGGCGCGGCGGATCAGCGGTTCGTAAATCTTGTGCCAGGCGGCCTTCGGCCACATGAACGTCTTGTAGTAGAAACCGGCCGCGAACATCGGCGACAGAAGATCGTTGATGGCGCTCAGATCGAAGGACAGTGACGGGAAACGGTTCTGCGAGGCGATAATCGCGCCGTCGAAGACTTCCTGCACCGTGGCGCGCACGTTGGGCTGCTTGCGCAGGCTGTCGCGGGAAACGTCAATCAGCGCATTCGGCTCCTCCGGCCCGGCCGACAGGAAACCACGCGGACGGTGGTATTTGAACGAGCGGCCGATCAGATGCACGCCATTGGCCAGAAGGGCTGACGCAACCGTATCGCCCTCCAGCGCCGGATAGATCTTGCCGTCAAAGGTAAAGCGCGCGGTTCTCGCCGGCGTGAGACGGCCTGCGCCCTTGATACGATAATCGCCGCTCATTGCCCGGCTCCCTTTTCTGCCGAAAGGACCGTTTCAATATCGGGTTTCGGTTCACCCGCCTTGTAGGTCATCAGGAATCTGTCGCTCACCGAATCGCGGGCGGCGTTGAAAAAGCGGCCACAGCCGTGAATGTGACGCCAGCGCTCGAAAACAAGGCCCTTGTCGTTGTCGCGGATGCAGAAATATTCCGCGAAGGCCTCGTCGGAGATATCGGCGATGTTTTCCGGCCGGGCGATATGGGCTTCGCCCGCCCAGCGGAATTCCAGTTCGGAACGGTCTTCCCCGCAATAGGGGCAATGGATCAGAAGCATCGTCGCTCCACCTAGAGAGAATTTTCCGGAAGGATCGTTCCGGCGGGTTGGTCACACAGCCGCTTCCCCATGGCTACAAAAGGGGAAAGCCGCTTTAAAAGCTGCTCAAAATTATCGAAGGGGCGCAACGCCGAGGCCCGGCCCATATTGACGATGGCGACCGCCATCATGTCGGTGTCGATCGCGAAGGGATAATCCTGCTCGCCATCCTCCTTCTCGCCGACAAAATAGACCATCTTGTCCGCGAGGCTGGGAGCACACAAAAGCAGGCCTTTTTCCGCCGTGAAGGGCCAGTCTTTCTCACCCTGCATCTTCGCAATCTTCTGGCTGCGAAAATCCTCGGCCCCGGGAATGACGCTACCGGCGGGCACGGCCTCGGCCGCGCCTGATATATTGATCGCAAGCATGGCCGCCGCCAGCATCAATGCGCCACCGCGGCAGCGGCAGCCTCATCGATCAGGCGGCCGGTACGGAACCGGTCTAGCGTCAGCCCGGCCGCCAGACGATGCGGTTCACCGCGGGCGATGAGATGCGCGAAGAGATTGGCGGAGCCCGGCGTCGCCTTGAAGCCGCCGGTGCCCCAGCCGCAATTAACGAAAAGGTTTGGCACCGGCGTCACGCTCTGGATGGCGGAACGATCAGGTGTGTTATCGGTGATGCCGCCCCACTGGCGCATCATCTTCACCCGCCGGAAGATCGGAAACAGCTCGCAGATAGCGTCGAGCGTGTGAGTGATGATCTGCAGACCACCGGTCTGGGAGTAGGAATTATACTGGTCGGTGCCAGCTCCGATGACCAGCTCGCCTTTGTCCGACTGCGAAATATAGGCATGCACCGTGTTGGACATGACAACGCAGGGGAAAATCGGCTTCAGCGGCTCCGAAACCAGCGCCTGCAGCGGGTTCGAATGCAAGGGAACGCGCACGTCTGCCATCTTCATGATGACGGAGGAATGACCGGCGGCCGATACGCCGATCTTCTTTGCGCCGATGAAGCCGCGATTTGTCTCGACACCCGTCACCGCGCCATCAGGCCCGCGGCGAATGCCGGTCACCTCGCAGTTCTGGATGATATGCACGCCGCGGTCGGAGGCCGCGCGCGCATAACCCCAGGCGACAGCGTCATGGCGTGCCGCGCCGCCGCGACGTTGAAGGGCTGCGCCATTGATCGGGTAACGCGCATTGCCGGATATGTCGAGCGGCGGACAGTACGCCTTTGCCTGCTCCGGCGTCAGCCACTCATTGTCGATGCCATAAAGACGGTTGGCATTGATATGACGGCTGAAGGACTGCCGGTCATGGATATTGTGCGACAGCATCATCACGCCGCGCGCCGAATACATGACGTTATAATTGAGATCCTGGCTCAAGCCTTCCCACAGTTTCAGGGAATGCTCGTAAATATCCATGCTCTCTTCATAGAGATAATTGGAGCGGATGATGGTGGTGTTGCGACCGGTGTTGCCGCCGCCAAGCCAGCCTTTTTCCAGAACCGCGACATTGGTAATGCCATGTTCCTTGGCAAGATAATATGCCGCTCCGAGACCGTGGCCGCCCCCGCCAATGATGATGACATCATAGTCCTTGCGCGGCTCGGGTGAGGCCCATTGCGCATCCCAGCCCTTATGACCCCTGAGCGCCTCACGCGCCACGGCAAAAACGGAATATTTGCGCATTCGCAATCTGCTCCTCGAGAACCGGCCAGAGGCCTGGAACATAGCCCCGGCCCGTATCATACACATGGCAAATCGGGATGGGAGGCAATATCCATTTTGCGACGCGGCAATGGTTTTGTTTCGACATGGCCGAAAGATTGCGGGACGGCGCGCATTTTGTGGCTGAATATGCGCTACCGGCTGGACTTGCTGCAAATGATCTGTTATTGCACGTCACCAATCGCCCGGCTCAACAGCCGGATGAACCACTTTTTGTTTGCGTGCGAATGCCTTTATTCACACAGCAAGATAACCAAACTAAAGGAACGGGTTTAACGTGCAGGTACTAGTCCGCGACAATAACGTTGATCAGGCGCTCCGCGCCCTGAAGAAAAAGATGCAGCGCGAAGGCATTTTCCGTGAAATGAAGATGCGTGATTATTACGAAAAGCCCTCCCAGAAGCGCGCTCGCGAAAAGGCTGAAGCCGTTCGCCGCGTTCGCAAGCTGGCACGCAAGCGTGCACAGCGCGAAGGTCTGGTTGCTGGCCCCCGCGCAGGCCGTTAATAGGCCGTCTTTTGGACGTTTTTGAATGCTTGTTGGGCGGGGGCGATCAATTCGCCGCCGCTCTTTGTGTTTGTGGCCGGAGAACGCTCTTGAAAACGACCGTGAGACCGGCCTGCGAGGGAACCCACACCGAATGATCGCTGTCGACACCTGTGTTGTGAAAAACGCCGATGCCTCCACGCGCCGGTTGCCATTAAAAAACAACAGAGGGTTCCGCGCTTCTCTGGTCGTCTGCGCCGTGCTTGCCGGTCTTTCCGGCTGCGCGACATCCAACCAGACGGAAGATGTGTTCAGGATCGACCGCGCACAGGGCTCGCAGGAAAACATCGCCTCGCTCACCTCGGTCATCAACGCCAATCCGCAGGATCCTGAGGGTTACAACGTCCGCGGCTCGGCCTACGGCCGCGCCGGCGATTCGCGCCGCGCCATCGAAGATTTCAACAAGGCGCTGCAGCTCAACCCGCGCTTTTACCAGGCCTATGCCAACCGCGCGCTGGTTTACCGCAATAGCGGCCAGCAGCAGCAGGCCCTTCAGGACTACAACGCCGCCCTGCAGATCAATCCGAGCTACGATGTGGCGCTGATCGGTCGCGGCAATCTTTACCGGCAGTCCGGACGCGTCAACGAAGCCTTCAACGATTTCTCCCGCGCCATCGAGCTGGAAACCACAGACGGTCGCGCCTGGCACAATCGCGGCCTGATCTACCAGCTGCGTAACCAGCATGCCCAGGCCATCGAGGACTTCTCCAAGGCAATCTCGTTGTCATCGACGTCACCGGAGCCCTATAACGGTCGCGGCCTTTCCTACGTCGCGCTCAATGACGACGAAAACGCCTTCGCGGATTTCAACCACGCCATTTCGCTTGACGGGAATGTGGCGGAATCCTGGGCCAACCAGGCGCTGGTCTATGAGCGACGCGGTGAGATGGCCAAGGCGGCCAAGTCCTATGCGCATGCGGCGCGACTCGATCCCAAATACAAGCCCGCACTGGATGGCGTTGCCCGCACGCGCGGCGCCGCTGGCGCCTCCTAAGGCGTCCGGAACCAATAAAAAAGCCGGCTGGTTTATAATCCGCCGGCTTTTTTAATGAAGAAAAAGAACCATCAATGGCTGTCGCGGCGTGCCTCGGGCGCGGCATCCACCGCCCACAATTCAGCCTGCACGGCGTTTTGAAATTCCATGACCTCGCGGCGCATGGCGGCGTCCTCATAGCCAAGCGCCGTCAGACGGGCGGCCAGTTCACGGCACTCCCTGCGCCAGAAATCATTCGCCTCCACACCATGCAGCCGGTCGAGCATGGTTGCACATCGTTTTACGTCGGCAATGCGGTTCTTTGCCGGAAAGGCGATTACTTCTGAACTCGTCGTCACGCGGGCACCCTGCTCTTCGAGGAATCAATACCGACTTTTTAAAGGCGAGATGGTTAACGAAGTCTGCAGAGCCGGCCGGATGCTCCGCAAGGCCCGCACCGGAGGCGGTTTTAGACTTATCGGAAGCAGGCATCACTGTTGTCTGGCCGACGTCATCGATGCGAATCGGCAGTTACTGAGGAATTTACCAATCAAGATTACCGAAATTTCATGCCGCGGGAGGTAGAAGAAGTATATGTGTGTTGAAACAGCACCGGTCTCATCGTATATTTCCTGCAAAGAAGAAAAATGCCGCAGCGCAGTCAAAAATGGAGAAATCGTTCTCGGGAGGAGAGCAACATGTATGCACCTCGTGTTTTTTTCAGCATGATCGGTGCTTTGCTTGCTTTTGCGGTTGCGACATATTTCATCCACGGCTCCTTCTATACGGCGTTCATTCAGACCCTCATTTGCGCAGTCATTCTGCAAGTCGGTTACTTCGTGGCGATTTTGGTTCTGGTCGCCCGTGAAAAACGCCGGATGCGGGAGACCTTTTCCCGGGACCTCAGCGCTGAAACAATTGCAGCAGACACCGCGAAAAGCGCACCGCCGCATGGGGCAAAGCTGACGGATATGTAAGTTTTTTCGCATCCGCTTTTATTGCATCGCAAAAAATCGCTTGCATCCATATCGCTGACACTTTCTGCTGGCCAAATCCTGAAGGTTCGTCAAAGCAGAAGGACACCCCATGGTGAGCGGTTCACAGCCCATTTGCGTCATCATCGCTGCAAAGAATGCATCTGATACCATCGATATCGCCATTCGTTCCGCCCTTGCGGAGCCAGGGGTCGGTGAAGTCGTGGTGATCGACGATGGCTCCACCGATACAACGAGCGACGTGGCGCATGCGGCGGATGACGGCACGGGCCGCCTGCGGGTGGTGCGATTCGACGTCAACCGCGGGCCATCGGCTGCGCGCAATCATGCCATCTCGATTTCCTCCGCTCCCCTCATCAGCATTCTCGATGCGGACGATTTTTTCTTCCGCGGCCGTTTCGCTGCCATGCTGGCCGATGACGACTGGGACCTCGTGGCCGATAATATCGCCTTCATCCAGCAATCCGTTCCGGGCGCGTCCTCCATGCAGCCGGCCCGCTTCGAGCCCCAGGCGCGGTTTTTGTCGCTGACGGAATTCGTGGAAGGGAATATTTCCAGGCCGGGTGTGGAGCGCGGGGAAACCGGCTTCCTGAAACCGGTGATACGCCGCGCCTTTCTCGACAAACATGCGCTGCGTTATGACGAGGCTCTGCGACTTGGCGAGGATTACGAACTTTACGTGCGCGCGCTGGCGGCCGGCGCGCGCTACAAGGTCATCCGTCATTGCGGTTACGGTGCGATCGTTCGCGGCAACTCGCTGAGTGGCCGCCACAGAACCGAAGATCTCCGTCTTCTCTACGAAGCAGACAGGGCGATTCTCGCCGGTTGCCGGCTCTCGGCAGAGGAAACGGCGATCCTGCGCGAGCATGAGAAACACATCCGCGCCAAATTCGAGCTTCGCCATTTTCTCGATACAAAAAAACAGAAGGGTGTGGGCGGAGCGCTGAGCCACGCCCTTGCGCGTCTGCCCGCCCTGCCCGCCATTACACGCGGTATCTGGAGCGACAAGACCGCCCGCTTCCGCAAAGCGGCGCCGGTGCGGGACGTGCGTTATCTGCTGGACGGCACGCCGGTTTCCTAAGGGAAAAGACAACTCACGACAAATCTCTGCCGTCTTCCCCGGGCTTGTCCCCGGGGATTTGCTTATCCTCTAAGCGTTCAGTCGCAGATGCTCGGGACAGACCCAAGCATGGCGATGCGGCAACGGTGTCCTCAAGCAAAAGCCGCAGAAAATTTTCTGCGACATCCGCTCCTCACCTCTAGAGATAATCCCGCTTCACCGTTTCCAGAACGGCGGCGAAACGCTCCTTGCGTTCCTCCAGTCTGCCATCCGGGCTAAGACGCGGTTCCGCTCGGCTTGCCTGCCAGAGCGCCAGTGTGGAAGGTGCGGCCAGCACCTGCTTGGCAAGCTTCCGCAACGAGCGGGATTGCGTTTCCTGCGGACGCACCATTACATCGCCCTCATGCGCCCGGCCCTCAAGCGCAGAGACGGAATCGGCGGTGACAACGGGGGCGGGCGGTGGGGGGAAGCTCATGCCCCAGAAGCGTGAGCCCTTTTTCGCCGCTTCGGCGCGGGTTGAAACCGGCACATAGCGCGGCTGATATTCGACTCCGACGCTGCCGGCCCAATCGCTCCATTTGAAGCTGTTGATCGATGGTGAAGTGCTGACGGCGACCCACGGCACGCGGAAGGCATCGGCAAGGATTGCACCATGCATGGATTCAGCCACGATGAATTCCGATTGGGCAATGGCGCGGATGACCGCTTTTGCCTCGCCGCGCGGGTCGAGATAGGTGAGTCCTGCCGGTTCACAGACGGTTTCCCACATGCCGAATTCCGCCGATTCCCAATGGGGGACGAAGGTCTTCTTGTGGAGCTTTGGCAGCCCTTTGAAATCAGGCATCTCGGTGACCATCACGGCGGGATCGACAATGCCTTTTTCGGGAGCGAGCCCCAACTTGGCGGCGGTTTTTTCGCCGCGCACACACCGGATATCCCAGAACTCGGTGCTGGTATCCGGCACCGCGCCATAACCATAGCCGCTGCCGATCACCAGCTTGCGCTGCTTGGCGGGCAAAAGAACGTCGTTGAGCACCGTTCCGACGCCCACGAGCATGACATCGTCATGCACATCGCGCAGGCCCGGAAGCAGAAAGTCCCACAGCCACAGGTTGAGATCGTCACCGAAATTTCCGTGATGAGATTCCCAGTGGTAAGGTTTCATGAGGTCACTCCTGGGTGAAAAACATATAAATTGTTGCGGGCGAAAATTCGCTCATCTGGAGCGGACGATTTTTCCGGCGCCGAGTTCGAAAGCGGCGCGCAGCAGTGCCGGATCGCGCATTGCCCATTTTAGCAGCAAACCGAATTCGGGAGCCTTGCGCCGTTTCAGGTTGCCAGCCTGGCTCCAGAGAGCCTGTTTGCGCGCGGTGTTTTTATAGGAAGCGATGGACGCCACGTCGGCCGGCCGGCGAGAAAAACGTCCCTCCAGCGTATCGAGCGCCACCCAGGTATTGAACTGCTGGCGCAGGAATTCCGGCGAGGTATTGTCGATGCTGTGGAAGATATTGACGCCCATGCCGCGCATCGCGCCGGCGTCGTCACAGAGCAGTGTCCGCTTCGATGCAAGGATGGAATCGCAGAAAAACAGCACGTCTTCCGCCGCCAGTCTGAGCGCCGGATCGAAACGGATCTTCTCGAAAAGAGGACGACCGATCACCATGCAGGAGAGATGCAGGAAGCTCCAGTTCCGCAGCATGACGCTTGCGAGATCCGGCAGTTCGATCACCAGCGGCTTCTCCGAAAGCCGTGCCGCACCCTCATTCTTCTCCAGTTCGGAAATGGCGAAATGATAATAAAATTCGTCACTTGCCTGCATGGACGCCCAGTAGCACTCGCCGCCATAAGTCGTGAGCGCAAAGGCTGCATTCCGCAGATGATCGGGCGTCCAGATATCGTCGGAATCAAGAAAGGCAACGTAGTCGGTGCCGTCAGGCACATTGTCCAGACCGGTGTTGCGGGCGCCGCCCGGGCCGGCATTGGCCTGCTTAATGACAAGAATCCGGTCTTTCTGTTCCTGCGAAAGTTCCGCAAGTTCCTGATCGATCGGGTATGGCGATTCGTCATCGACGATGACAAGATCGAAGTCTTGGTAGGTCTGCGCAAAAACCGATGCGAGTGCACGTCCCAGGACACCGTGCTGCTTTTGATAGTAGGGAATGACGACAGTAAATCTTGCCATTGTTTCGCCCCTTGCGTTGATCAAGAAGTGTCGGGCCCGATCCTAAAAGCGGCCCCGATGGTATCGGCAACTCCCAACCGGCTTCCTCCCGCCGGCCTCCAGAAACAGGATGCTTGTATGCCCCCAGCGCCAAATGTAAAGACCATCACCACGAATGTCGGCTGGAGCGTTTTATCAAAAACAGGGACATTCGGGCTTAAATTTGTCACGGTCCCTATTCTTGCAAGGCTGCTTTCCCCGGAGGAATTCGGGGTGGTAGCGGTAGGACTAACGGTTGTACAGTTCCTGACCATGATTGCCGGCGCGGGGCTCACCTCCGCTCTCATCGTTGAGAAGGAAGAGGATATGGAAACGATCCATACCGTCTTCTGGGCTAATCTGGCGATCTCCTTCACCATGGCAGCCGTCCTCTACATCTGGGCGGAATTTTTCGGCGGACTGCTGGGGGCGGTGGAAAGCGCATACCTGCTGCGCATCATGGCCTTCCTCATTCCATTGCAGCTTGCCGGCGATGTCGCCTATTCGCTGCTGGCGCGACGGATGAACTTCAGCAAGGATGCGCTCTGGAGCATGGCCTCGGAGAGCATCGCAGCGATTGTCGCGGTCGCGCTCGCCTTCATGGGGTTCGGCGTCTGGGCGCTTATCATCCAGCTTTTTGCCGCAGCTCTCATCCGTCTCGTCGGGCTTTATGCGGTTTCCCGCTATTGCCCGCGTTTTGTCATGAAGCCACGCCGGCTGGTGCCGCTTCTCGGCTTCAGTTCGGGGCTGATGGGCTCGGAAATCGCCAATTTTGTCACCTTCCAATCGCCGATGGTGGTCATTGCCCGTCACCTGGGTCTGGCGGATGCCGGCGCCTATTCCGCCTCCAACCGTTTCGCCAGCATTCCCAACCAGGTGGTTTTATCCGCCGTCATGGGGGTTCTGTTTCCCGCCTTCAGCCGCATGATGGACGACCCGCAGCGCCGTCGTGATGCGTTGATGTTCAGCACGCAGGTGCTGACCGTACTGCTCGCGCCCATGATGTTCGGTCTCTGGGCCGTGGCCGAGCCGGCCATGCTTGTCATCTTCGGCCAGAACTGGGCCTATGCCTGGCCTGTCCTCGGGCTGCTCGCCCTGTCCAAGGCCATTCTCACACCGTGCAGCACCTTCATCCCGTATCTGAAGGGTGCTGGTTACGGCCGCGTATTGTTCTGGTCGGCGACGATCCGCGCCATCGTCACCACGGTGGCAGTGTGGCTCGCCGCACTTTATGGCACGCTGATCGACGCCATGGTCTGGCTTTGCATCGTGAACGCGGTCACACTGGTCGCTTACTCCTGGGCCGTGTTCAAGGCCAGCGACACGCCTTTCTTCCGGGGCCTTTATGTCAGCAGTCGACCGATGATAGCCGCTTTCGTGATGGCCGTTGCGGTGCGCTATCTGCTTCACCTTCTCGCCGATCGCGTTCCCAATGCCACCCTTCAGGTTCTTATCGGTGCTGCCGTGGGCGGCGCCATCTATGCAATACTGATCCTGCTGACTGAACGTGCCCTGCTGGGAAAAATCCTGGGCATGGTCAAATCACGGCGCATGCCAAATACCGCAACTCAAGGTTAGAAATGTCACAGAAAAATGCGCCTCATTTCTGCCGTTAAGGGGCCTTGTCACGGTGATTTTTCTCGCCGTGGCAAGGTGGGTTCGGCGCTCTTTTTGCAGCGCAACATCACGGCAAATGACAAATTCGCACCCTTCAGAGATTTTTAATGAAGCGTGAGTTTAGATAAAATTCATTTATTTCAATCGTTTAATTTTTTCACGCGATAGAAACTGTGCTGACGCCAGACATTCACCCGCAAAATCTAATCTTGTGTTTTTCCCGCGTCGCCACATTTTATCCCAAAGTCGAAACCAGACTTCCCAGTGCGGGCTTAAGTTCGCTCTGGTTGCAACGCGGCGTGGGGAGACGCCGCCCAATAGGGGTGACTGATGTGACTGTCGATCAGAACCTATCCTCCCGTATCAACTTGATGCGCATATTGCTGATTTCAGGAATCGTGTTCGTGCATGTGCCGCACAATGCCGAAACCAGCCCCTTTCTTGGCCTTTACGGCTTTTTCGACTGGCTGCGGGTTTTCCTGGGCGACGCGCTGTTTCGCATCGGCGTGCCCTGTCTCAGCGCCATTTCCGGTTATCTGCTGTTTCGCCGCGGCATGAGCGCTTTCGATTATCCGGCGACGATCCGCTCCAAGACGAAAACCGTGCTGCTGCCATTCCTCTTGTGGAATGGCGCACTGTTTGCCGCCGTGCTGCTGATCCAGCTGTTCGAGGTTGGCGTCGGATATTTTCCCGACCTATGGAACGCCAGCCCGCGCGAAATACTCAGCCATGGTACGGCGCTGGAAGAGCTGCCGGTGAATGTGCCGCTTTATTTCCTGCGCGACCTTTTTGTCTGCATTCTGCTGTCGCCGGTGCTCGCATTTCTGATGCGCCGCTTTGCGCTGCCGACGCTCATAATCCTGCTGATCATCACGGCCATGCCGGACCTGAAGATCTTCATTGTCCAGAAAAAATCCATCCTCTTCAGCTTTTCGCTCGGCATCGCGCTTGCGCTGCACCGGGTCGACGTCAAGGCACTTGATCCTTATGCCCTGCCGATCATGTTGTTGACATTTGCCGCGTCGGCCATTCTCGCCACAGGTCTCTATTTTACTGGCCCTGAATTCACATTCTGGCTGAATATCTCGCGCAATCTGCTCGCGGTCTTCGGCGCGCTCGGCTTCTGGGTGTCTTCATCGATCTTGATCCGCAGCCGGCTTGGTCAGAGGCTTGCCGAGACCGGCAGTCTCAGCTTCTGGATATTCTGCGCCCATTATCCGCTGCTGGTCATCATGTGGATGGTCTGGAACAAGGGCGGGCCGGATTTCTATCCCGCTTTCTACATCAGCGCGACGCTTTGCGCCTTCGTCATTTTGGTGATCAGCAATGCCCAGACCCGCAAATACCTGCCGGCCGTCTATGCCGTATTGACCGGAAGCCGCAGCGGCAAAGGCAAGGCAAAGGCCGAATTCGCGGCCAAACAGGCTTCCACGATAGGCCCACCCACATCCGAAACACTTTATTCGCAACGACAGAGGTGAACCAATGACAACATTTGTCACCCGCGTTCAGACACGCATTCTTCTTGCCGCCGCCCTCACTGCAACGGCATTCACGGCCCCCGTCAACGCCCAAGAGGGCAATGGCACGTCCTTCATGGAGAATTTCGACCAGATGGACAGAAGCTTCTGGTACGCTTCTGACGGCTGGAACAATGGCGCGCACCAGAACTGCACCTGGTCGAAGAAGCTGGCAACGGTGGAGAACGGCCAGCTGATGCTGGGCTTCGAGGAAGCCAAGGCTGGCGACCGCAACTTCGCCTGCGGTGAAATCCAGACCAAGGGCCGTTATCGTTACGGCACCTATGAAGCGCGCATGAAGGCCGCCACCGGCCCTGGCCTGAACTCCGCCTTCTTCACCTATATCGGCCCGACCGACAAAAAACCGCACGACGAAATCGACTTTGAGGTTCTTGGCAAAAATACCGGTCAGGTGCAGCTCAATCAATATGTGTCCGCCAAGGGCGGCAATGAGAAGCTGGTGCCGGTGGAAGGCGGCGCCGATGCCGGCTTCAACGACTATGCCTTCGTCTGGGAACCGCAGCGCCTGCGTTATTACGTCAACGGCAAGCTCGTTCATGAGGTGACGGACGCGACGAAAATTCCGCAGAACGCCCAGAAGATTTTCTTCAGCCTGTGGGGCACCGATACGCTGAAGGACTGGATGGGCAAGTTTGCCTATGCCGGGCCATCGCAGATGGTCGTTGACCGCTTCGCCTTCACCGCGCTCGGCGATAAATGCCAGTTCCCGGAAAGCATTGCCTGCGCTCTGAATTGACCGATTTTTTTGAACCAAATCCTGTGCTGCGGCGTCTTTGACCCGCGAACCGACCGGAACCCTGCATGATCCATATTCTCTACCTCGCGCATGATCTGTCAGACCCCGCCATTCGTCGGCGGGTGCTGACGCTGCTTGCAGGCGGGGCGCGGGTCACGCTGGCCGGTTTCCGGCGCGGACAGAACCGGCTGGCGGAGATCGAAGGCGTCGTACCTGTCGTGCTCGGAGAAACCGCCGACGGGCAATTTCTGCAGCGCATGGCGGCAGTGGCGAAAGCCAGCCTTTCGCTCGGCAAAGTCTTGAACGGAATTCCGGCACCCGACGTCGTTCTCGCCAGGAACCTCGAAATGCTGGCTCTGGCAAAGCGCGCCATGTCGATCTATTCCGGCCGCCCGGCGCTGGTTTACGAATGTCTCGATATTCATCGCCTGCTGCTCAACGAAGGCAAGCCCGGACAGATGCTGAATGCCGCGCAGCGTTATTTCGCACGCGACGCAAAGCTTCTGGTGACAAGTTCCCCGGCATTCGTGGAGCATTATTTCAAGCCCGTGTCGGGCCTCGACCTTCCTGTCCTGTTGCAGGAAAACAAGGTGCTGGCGCTCGACGACACCATTGCCGCCACGCCAAGACCACGGGCGCCCGCGCCCGGCGAGCCATGGAAAATCGGCTGGTTCGGCGCGCTTCGCTGCCGCAAATCGCTTGAAATTCTCGCTGAGTTCGCTCGCCGCATGGAAGGCAGGGTCGAAATCATCCTGCGTGGCCGGCCGGCCTATTCGGAGTTTGCTGATTTCGATGGCTTCGTGGCGGCTGCTCCACATGTGCATTTCAACGGACCTTACAAAAACCCCGAGGACCTGGCCGCGATCTATAACGAGGTGCAACTTACCTGGGCCATCGACTTTTTCGAAGAAGGCCAGAATTCCAGCTGGCTGCTGCCCAACCGGCTTTACGAGGGCTGCCTTTACGGCACTCTGCCGATTGCACTTTCCGGCACGGAAACGGCTCGCTTCATTGAAAAACGCAATATCGGCTTCGTCCTGCAACAGGCGGGCGCTGACGATCTTGCCGCCCTCTTCAACCGGATGACCCCGCAAACCTATGCGGATGCCTTCCACACCCTGTCGGCAACAGACAGGAAACAATGGCTGACCGACCGCGACGATTGCCGTCTGCTGGTGCAGCAATTGTCCTCACTCGCCAAATCCGCTTCCGGCCACGCCCGTGAAGCGCAGTTTTCACCCGTGTAGTGCGTAGGGGGCAAATCATGGAAGGTCCAGGTCATTCCGGCATCAGAACGCTGATCGTCATACCCTGCTTCAATGAGGCGAAGACGATCGAGGGGTTGCTTGTCAAATTCACCGGCGCAATGCAGGGGCGCCTGTTCCGCATCGTCGTCGCCGATGGCGGCAGCACGGATGGAACCCGCGATATCGTTGCCGCCTTTGCGGCAAAGGACGAACGCGTCACGCTTCTTGCCAATCCGAAGCGTATCCAGAGCGCCGGCATCAACCTTGCCGTCGCCACCTTCGGCGAGGATTTCGATTATCTCATCCGCATCGACGCCCATGGCGATTATCCCGATGATTATTGCCAGCGGCTGATCGAGGACGCTGAACGGACGGGTGCGGACTCCGTTGTCGTCGCGATGGATACGGTCGGCTACGGCCTGTTCCAGAAGGCGACTGCCATTGCCCAGAATTCCAAGCTCGGCAATGGCGGTTCCAAGCACCGCGAAGGCGCAAAAGGCCACTGGATCGATCACGGGCACCACGCGCTGATGCGGATTGCCGCTTTCGATGCGGTCGGCGGTTATGATGAGAGCTTCAGCCACAATGAGGATGCGGAGCTGGATTTCCGGCTGCGCAAATCTGGGTTCCGCATCTGGATGACCGACAAGACCCGCATGACCTATTATCCGCGCGCCAGCGTCATGCCGCTCTTCAAGCAATATCTCGCCTATGGCCGCGGCCGGGCGAAGAACCTGTTGAAACATCGCTCCATCCCGAAAATCCGCCAGATGATTCCGCTCGCCGTGTTGCCGGTCTTCATCTTCGCGCTGCTGTCGCTGGTGCATTGGGCAGCCCTTATTCCGCTCGGCCTCTGGATTGCCGCATGTGTGGGTTATGGCTTGTGGATGGCAATAGGTCAGAAAAATCCATACGGCCCGCTCGCCGCTTTTTCGGCAATGGTGATGCATCTGGCCTGGTCCACCGGCTTCTGGCTGGAACTCCTGAAATTCCGGGGAAGAAAGGCTGTCTCATGACCGACAACACCGTCACCGGCACACAATATCTCAAGACCGTCGATATCGGCATCTGCACCTACAGACGCCCGGCGCTTGTCGCCACACTTCTGTCACTCTTCGAGCTGGATGTGCCTGAAGGCGTGAAAGTTAGGCTGATTGTCGCCGATAATGACGAGGAGCCCAGCGCAAAGGCAAGCGTCGATCGCCTGCGCGAAACCGCCCCCTTCGAGATCACCTATGTGCATTGCCCGAAATCTAATATTTCGATTGCCCGCAATGCCTGCCTGTCGGAATGCAAGGCGGATTATCTCGCCTTTATCGACGACGACGAAACGGCGCCGCCACACTGGCTGGCCGCGCTTCTGGAAAAGGCCGACGAGACCGGTGCAGAAACCGTTCTTGGCCCCGTCACTGCGGTTTACCGGGACAACGCGCCGGGCTGGATGAAACGCGGAGATTTCCACTCGACCGTTCCCGTCTGGGTCAATGGCGAGATCATCACCGGTTATACCTGCAACACGCTGCTCAGGATGGAAGCGCCATCGGTAAAGGGCCGGCGCTTCGCGCTGGCGCTTGGCCAGAGCGGCGGCGAAGACACACATTTCTTCTCGCATCTCCACGCCGCTGGCGGCCGTATCGTCTTTGCGGAAGACGCTGTCTTGTCGGAGCCGGTTCCGGAAAATCGGGCAAGCTTTCTATGGCTTGCCAAGCGCCGGTTCCGTTCCGGCCAGACCCATGGACGGGTGCTGGCTGAAAAGAAACCCGGTGCGCGCCGCGTCGTCCAGGTGGTGAAAGCTGGTTCGAAAGTGCTTTATTGCGCTCTTTTTGCCGCCTTGAGCGGTTTCAATGCCGTACGCCGCAACCGTTATGCGTTGCGAGGCGCGCTGCATATGGGTTCGATGAGCGGCGCCTTCGGTGTGCGCGAAATCCGGCAATATGGTGCCGTGGAGGCGACCTGATGGAAAACCTCACCTCTCCGCCAGACATCAGCTTCGTTATCGCCGCCTATAATGCCGCCGATACGATTGAGGCCGCGGTTCAAAGCGCGCTCGATCAGCAGGGCGTGACGCTGGAAGTGATCGTCGTCGACGACCAGTCTGCTGACGATACCATTTCCTTCGTTGAAGCGATCGCCGCAATCGATACGCGCGTGCGGCTGCTTGCGCTCGAAGAAAACCGCGGTCCGGGCGGCGCCCGCAATGCCGGCATCGAGGCCGCGACAGGGCGCTGGATCGCCGTGCTCGACTCCGACGATGTCATCCGCCCGGAGCGCTCCGCCTGCATGATGTGCCGGGCAGAAGCCGCCAACGCTGACATCGCTGTCGATAATCTCGATGTCGTCTACACCGATGGCCGGCCGATGGAGACGATGTTTCCCGAAGAGTTTTTGGAGGAACGGCCTGTTCTCACGCTGGAGGACTTTATTTCTTCCAACATCCTGTTCCGCTCCACCTTCAATTTCGGCTACATGAAACCGATGTTCCGGCGCGATTTCCTTAATAACGAAGCACTGCGCTTCCGTGAGGATATCCGCATCGGCGAAGACTATATTCTTCTCGCCTCGGCGCTTGCCGCTGGCGGCCTCTGCGTCATCGAACCGAAGCCGGGTTACATCTACAATATCCGCGAAGGTTCGATTTCCCGCGTCCTCGAACTTCATCACGTCGAAGCGATGATGCGGGCGGACGAAGAATTCCTGAGCCACTACACCTTGCTGCCGGCCGCCATGGACGCGCAGCAGGCGAGAGCCCGCAGCCTGCGGCTGGCGCATAATTTTTTGACATTGGTGGACAACATCAAGCGCCGCTCGGTACTCGGCGCCTTGAAGACCACAATCCGAGATCCTGCCGTGCTGGGGCACCTGAGAATGCCGATTGCAGTGCGGCTGAGGAGGCTGCGGGACGCCGTGTTTGCGCCCTCGGCGAATACAGGGGTGAAAAGGCAGATTTCATAAAATTTGCGCGCGGACCATGTCTGCGCGGGGACTGGGGACAGATCAAACCTTGATGAAGGAGAACGCGATGGACCTGAAGAGAACTGTCAGAAAAGCCGTCATTCCGGTAGCCGGCAACGGCACGCGGTTTTTGCCCGCCACCAAGGCGATGCCAAAGGAAATGCTGACGATCGTCGACCGGCCGGTCGTTCAATATGCCGTGGATGAAGCCATGCAGGCCGGCATTGAGCACATTATTTTCGTCACGAGCCGCAACAAGACCGCCATCGAAGACTATTTCGACAGCGCGCCTGAACTCATCAACACGCTGACCCGCTCCGGCAAGACCGTGCAGGTGCTGCAGCTGGAAAAGATGCTGCCGGTTGCCGGCACCGTCAGCTATACCCGCCAGCAGGTGCCGCTTGGCCTCGGCCACGCCGTCTGGTGCGCGCGCGAACTGGTGGGCAAGGAGCCTTTTGCCCTGCTGCTGCCTGACATGGTCTCCTATGGCGCGCGCGGCTGCATTGCCGGTCTGATGGAGCTTTACGATGAAGTCGGCGGCAATATTCTCGGTGTCGAGGAATGCCTGCCGGAAGAAGTTTCGTCCTATGGCGTCGTCGGCGTCGGCCAGAAGGTCAATCACGGCTTCGCCGTGACCGAAATGGTCGAAAAGCCGGAACCATCCAGGGCGCCTTCGAATTATTACCTGAATGGCCGTTATATTCTGCAGCCGGAAATCTTCGATATTCTCGCCAAGCAGGAGCGCGGCGCGGGCAACGAAATCCAGCTTACCGACGGCATGAAGCGGCTCGCCGAAAAGCAGGCCTTCCATGCGCAGAAATATAGCGGCCGCACCTTTGACTGTGGCAGCAAGCAGGGCTTCATCGCCGCCAACGTCGCCTTCTCGCTGCTGCGCGCCGACATGGAAGCGCAGGTTCTCGCTTCGGTGAAGGAACTGGTGGCAAACCACGAAAGCCGCGTGCAGGCGGCCTGACTTTCATCGCGCCGCCGGGGGAGGCGGCCGGCGCACCATAACGGGAGGCGGGAAGGCGAGAGTTGCTCGGCTTCCCGCGTACCATTTTTAATTCACAAGGTAGGTCCATGCACCACAAGACCTTTAAATCCAATATCGGTTTTCCGGAGTCCGGCAAGGATTCCGACACGTTCATCGACCTCGACCGCCTGTGGGCCGCCGTGGTGCGCCGTGCCAACGTCATTGCCGCCTCCGTCATTGCCGCCGTAGTTTTGGCCGGACTTTACCTGGTGCTTGCGACCCCTGTTTATACGGCGATGACGCAGGTGCTGCTCGATGAAAGCCTCTCCCGTTATGCGGAAGAGGAATCGCCTGTGCCCGCTGCCCAGATCGTCGACAACCGCATCGCCAGCGCCGTGGAAATCCTGAAATCCAAGGAAATGGCGCTGACCGTGGTGGACAAGGCCAAGCTTGACGAGAACGACACCATCGTCAATCCGCCGATGTCGCCGGTCGAGCTCGTCAAATCCTCCGTGCGCGGTATCCTCGATCTCGTCCTGCCGGGCGATCCGCCGGTCTCCGAAGCCGCAATCCGTGCCGGGCGCCGCGAAAAGGCTGCCGCCGTGCTGCAGCAGTCGCTGACTGTGGAGCGGGTCGGTCGCAGTTCCGTCATCGCAATCTCCACCCGTTCGACTGACCGCCAGCTGGCCGCACACATCGCCAAGACCTACGCGCAGGCCTATCTCACCGAGCAGCTGAACGCCAATTTCGACGCCAGCGAGCGGGCCTCTGTCTGGTTGCAGGAACGCCTGACCGACCTTAACCAGCGCGCCCAGGCGGCAGAGCTTGCGGTGCAGAAATTCAGGTCCGACAAAAATATCGTGTCCTCGCGCGGCGAACTGATGTCGGAAGGCCAGCTTGCCGATCTCAATGGCCAGCTGATTGCGGCACAGGCGGATGCCGCGACGGCCTCCGCCCGTTACAATCAGTATAAATCCATCATCGACCGCGGCCCGGAAACGGCCGTGGACAACGCCGTCGTCTCGGCCCGTGACACCGACAATTCCGTTATTCAGGATCTGCGCAAGCGCTACATCACCATTTCCGACCGGCAGCGGGGCATTGTGCAGCAGTTCGGAGCAGACCATCCGCAGGCAGCCGCGCTGGACGCCGAGAAGAAAGAAGTGGCGCAGCAGATCTTCCAGGAACTGCAGCAGCTGACCGGCAGCTTCAAGAACGAATACGACGTCGCCAATTCGCGCGTACAGTCGTTGCGCGACAGTATCGACAAGGTGGCTGGCCGTAATTCGGAAGCCAATATCACCATGGTGCAGCTACGCGAGCTCGAGCAGCGGGCGACGGCCTTGCGCACCCTCTACCAGTCCTATCTCGGACGCTTCGAAGAGGCTTCGCAGAAGCAGTCGCTGCCGATCGCCAAAGCCCGCATCATCTCCGAGGCCGGTCTTCCCACATCGCCTTCCAGCCCGAAAAAGACCATGACAATGGCGCTTTCGGTCGTACTGGGCCTGATGCTGGGTGGGGGCATTGCGGCACTTCTCGAATTCCGCGACCGCTTCTTCCACACCGGCAACGATGTGCGTGATAACCTGCGCATGCGCTTTCTCGGCTACCTCCCCTTCATCGGCGAAAGGGGTGTGGAAAACGCCAAGACCGGAAACAGCGCCGCAACCCCCGGCGGCGAGAATGCCACGCTTGAGGACAGCGGCCAGGTTTCGTTCCAGAAAATGCTGCGCCTTGCCGTTGACAGTCCGCGCTCCAGTTTTGCGGAAACGCTGCGCAACGTGAAACTGACGGCGGATGTCGTCATTCAGGAGCGCCAGTGCCGGGTCATCGGCGTCATTTCCTGCCTGCCGAATGAGGGCAAATCGGTCGTTGCGCTCAACCTCGCGGGCCTGATCGCCTCCACCGGCAAGCGCACGCTTGTGGTGGATGCCGACATCCGCAATCCGGGTCTCAGCCGCATGCTGACCACGCGCCAATCCGCCGGTCTGGTGGAGGTCGTGCTTGACGAGGTGCCGTGGACGCAGGCGGTGAAAGTGGACACGCGCACCAAGATGGGCATTCTGCCGGTTTCGACCAGCAACCAGTTCGCCCATTCAAGCGAATTGCTCTCCTCTTCCGGCATGCGCAAGTTTATCGACTCGGCTCGCGAGGCCTGCGACTACATCATCGTTGACCTTGCACCCGTTGTGCCCGTCATCGACGCCAAGGCCTTTGCGCCGCAGGTGGACGGCTTCGTCTTCGTCACCGAATGGGGCAAGACACCGATCCAGATGGTGCAGAACCTGATGGCCAACGAACCGCAGATCGCCAACAAGACGCTCGGCATCGTGCTCAACAAGACCGACATGACGGAACTGCAGCGTTATGCCGGACCTGGCGGTTCGGAGCATTACCACGAGTCGTTCTCGGCCTATTACGGCGATGCAAAGCCGCCGGTGAAAGAAGATGCGTAGTGGCAGAGATTTAACAGGCCGGTTGGATCCACACTCCGTCACTCCGGCCCCCGAGCCGGGGTCCAGCCAGCCCAAGTCCTTGGGCTGAAAAAAGTCTTGGCGCCGCGCAGACGCGCGGCGGCTGGATACCGGATCTAGTCCGGCATGACGGAAGAATCACAAATTCCCCCATTCCACCCATGGCATTACCCGCCGAAATTGCGCATTGATGGCGTCACGCAAAAATCGCAAGCAGGACCAATACCATGTCTTCACCAATCGCCTTTGTTTCACGGATGAACGCAGAGACGGAGGCCGTTTGGAAACAGGCGTTGCGCGCCACCATGCCGGAGGAGGAGATCCTCTCCTTTTCCGAATTGACGGACGAGCAGCGGCGGGCAGTGGAATTTGCCATTGTCGCCAATCCCGATCCGGCCGATATCGCCGCTCTTCCCGGCCTCAAATGGATCCACAGCCTGTGGGCGGGCGTGGAGCGGCTGGTGCTGGAACTGGGCAGCAAGGCTCCCCCCATCGTTCGGCTGAAGGACCCGGAACTTTCCCGCGTCATGGCCGAAGCGGTGCTGGCATGGACCTATTATCTGCAGCGTGACATGCCCGCCTATCGCGAAAATCAGCGAAAGGCGCTCTGGCAGGAACTGGATTACCGCCACCCCGGCGAGATGACCATCGGTCTCCTGGGGCTCGGAGCACTCGGCGCGGCCGCGGCGGAGCGTCTTATCCATGCCGGCTTCAACGTCGCAGGATGGAGCCGTTCGGCCAAGATAATCGAAGGCGTGGAAACGTTGACCGGCGATGCAGGGCTGCAGGCATTGCTGGAAAAAAGCGACATTCTCATCTGCCTTGTGCCGCTTACCGATGCGACGCGCGGTCTTCTCGATGCCCGCCGTCTCGCCGCAATGAAACAGGGCGCGTCAGTCATCAATTTCGCCCGCGGCGCCGTCATCGTCGCCGATGCGTTGATCGCGGCGCTCGATTCCGGCAAGCTCTCGCATGCCGTCCTCGATGTCTTCGAACACGAGCCACTCCCTGCGGCTTCGCCATTTTGGCAGCATCCCAAAGTTACGGTCCTGCCGCATATTTCCGCGCCGACAAGCCGGGAGAGTTCGGCGCGGATCGTGGCCGGCAACGTCCGCACATGGCGGGAAACGGGCAAGCTGCCGGAAACCGTCGACATGGACCGCGGTTACTGAACCGGCATCAAGGCGGCCTATTCGGCCGCCACCGGCCTCGCCGTATGGGCCTTTTCAACGGCGGCAATGATCTGCTGTTCATCGTAGGGCTTGGTGAGCAGGACTGCGCTTTCCGGCGCCCCCTCCGGCAGATGGCTGTCGCCCGTCGCAAAGACGATGGCAAGACCCGGCCTGCGGCGCAGGGCCTCCACCGCCAGTTCACCGCCCTTCATGTCCGGCAGGCCGATATCTGTAACGAGAACGTCGATCTGCTCCGACTCGATAACCTTCAGCGCCTGCGCCGCGTTGCCAGCCTCAACAACGGCAAAGCCGCTCTCCGAAAGCATCTCCATGGAATTCATCCGGATCAGCTCGTCATCCTCGACCAGAAGAACCTGGATTGACCGTTCCCGGTTGTCGACCGCCATGGCGGGTTCGGGGATTTTTGAAGAACCAGGCCGCGCCCTCGACAGCGAAACCTGCTTGCGGTTGGCTATGACGTGGCGGATGCGCCGCGCCAGCGCTTCACGCGTATAGGGTTTGGATAGCAGTTCCACACCTGCATCCAGCTTGCCGCCATGCACGATGGAGTTTTCGGTGTAACCCGAGGTGAAAAGAACGGCGAGATTGGGCAACCGCTCCTGCGCGCGACGCGCCATTTCCCGACTTTTCAAGGGGCCTGGCATCACGACGTCGGTGAAGATGACATCGATCGGAATGCCGCTTTCCACCACCGTCAAACCCGCCTGTGCGTCGCGTGCGGTCAGCACCCTGTAACCGAGATCGCTCAGAGTTTCGACGACCGTACCGCGCACTTCTTCATCGTCCTCAACCACGAGGATCGTCTCCGTCCCACCTTCGACAGGGCCGTTATGCACCACGACCTCCCTGTCCTCATCGGCTGCGGAACGCGGCAGATACATTTTCACCGTGGTGCCCTGCCCCACCTCGCTATAGATGTTCACATGCCCGCTGGACTGTTTGGCGAAACCATAGACCATGGAAAGGCCAAGGCCCGTGCCCTTGCCCTCGGGCTTGGTCGAGAAGAACGGTTCGAAGACCTTTTCGAGTATCTCCGGCGACATGCCCGAACCCGTATCGGTTACCGCGAGCATCACATATTGCCCGGCCGTGACCTCGGAATGTTTGCGGGCGTAATCGCGGTCGAGAACAGCATTGGCTACCTCGATGGTGAGCTTTCCGTGCCCTTCCATGGCATCGCGCGCGTTGATCGCGAGATTGAGAAGCGCGTTTTCCACCTGGTTGGGGTCGGCATAGGTGTTCCAGAGGCCGCCTGACGTGATGACCTCCACCTCGATCGCCTCACCAAGCGAGCGGCGAAGCAGGTCATCCATGCCGGTTACGAAACGGGCAATATTGATGACCCGCGGCTCCAGCGCCTGACGGCGGCCGAAGGCCAGAAGCTGGCTCGCGAGCTTCGCACCACGTTGGACGCCCGCGAGCGCATTCTCCAGCCGGCGCTCCGCACGTTCATTGCCGATCACATCTTTCGCCAGCAATTGCAGATTGCCGGCGATCACCTGCAGTAGATTGTTGAAATCATGCGCCACGCCACCGGTCAGCTGACCGATCGATTCCATTTTCTGCGCCTGCTGAAGGGCCTTTTCGGTCTGACGGCGCTCCGCCATTTCAGCTTCGACCCGGGCTTCCAACCCCTCATTCAGTTGCCGGAGCTGCTCTTCCGCCCGGATGCGATGGCGAATTTCACGCTCAAGGTTGCTCGCATGTTCCTTGAGGGTATCTTCGGCACGGCGCTGCTCGGTGATATCGGTGTGAACGCCGACCCATTCGGCAATAGCAGCTGACTTGTCGAAAATCGGCACGCCGCGGATCGCGAAAGTACGATAGACACCGTCATGTCTGCGCACGCGATGTTCCCAGATATAGGTCGATTTTTCCGCGACCGCCTTGTTCCAGCTATCGACTGAACCCTGCCTGTCTTCCGGATGAACGGCGTCCGCCCACCCGAAGCCCTGATATTCTTCGGGCGTCTGGCCCGTCAACGCCGCCCATGCCGGTTGCTCACCCAGCATCCTGCCTTCGGCACTGTTGGTCCACAGCACACCGTGCACGGCCTCCACCGCCGCGCGGAAACGGTTGTTGCTGATGAGGATTTCCTGCTCCGAGCGCTTCCGCTCCTCGATATCGATGATCAGGACATAGATGCCGTCGACGGAGCCGTCGGCAATGTAGCGCGGAACATACCGGATTTCAGCGGCGCGCTTGGTGCCATCCGGTCTGCTGATGACGGTATCCGAAACGATCTTCTCACCGGCAAGCGCCCGGTCGAGATAGGCCTTGCGCGCATCGAAAAATGCCTCGCCGACAATCTCGGGAACGCTGCGCCCGATGACGTCTTCACCACTTCGGCCGAACCATTCGAGATAACCGTCATTGGCAAATTTATAGATGTAATCGCGATCGACATATCCGACCAGAATGGGCAGGGCGTTGGTGAGCCGGCTCAATTCCTTGCGGCTCTGCTCCATAGCCTCAACGGCTTTCACCTTGTCGGTATTTTCGAGCACGGTGCACAATACGCCATCAACCGTGCCACCTTCATTATAGATAGGCGTGTAAAACAGGTCGAAGATCACCTCTTCCGGTATGCCATGTCGCATAAGCGTCATTGGCTGGTCGCGATATGCCAACACTTCACCGCGAAAACCGGCTTCGAGAATGCGGCTATTCCAGTCCCAGATTTCCGGCCAGATCCCGGGTACCGTGCCGCCCAGCGCCTGCGGATGGTAATTACCGGCGATCTCCGCATAACCGTCATTGTAGATCATCACATGATCGCGGCCCCACATCAGCACCTGCGGAATAGGTGAATTGACGACGGAATTGGCTTTTTGCCTCAGATTTTGCGGCCAGTCGCAAATCGAACCAAGCGATGTCTTCGACCAGTCGAAGCGGCGCACAAGCTCACCAGTTTCACCGCCGCCGATGGGCCATACCGGGGCAGCATGAAGATTGGTCATTCAAAATCACCACAAAAATCGAGAAGAAATCTCCCGTAATACAGAACGGGATAAAAGTCCAAGAGAACAGAAACTTCGCCTGATTGTTCCAAGACTTTTCAAAAAAATGAAAAAGTTCCCTCGCTTGTGAAATATCGTTGAGGCGCCGCTAAAAAACTATATGTTTCAATATCTTAATTCCGAAATTTTCGCTAATATGGCCCTGTGATCGCGCCTTCGTCCGGCGAATGGCATCCTCAATACGCCAGAAATTGCCGCAAACGGGATGGCGACAAAAGATTTATTAAGCCTCAATAAGGGTGCTGGCGGTCGCGGTGCCGTCAGCGCCCGGGTCATCGCCACACCGCGACCAGAGGGAACAACAATGAAAATACTTTTGGGTGCCACAATTCTTTCCGCCGGCTTCGCCTTTTCAGGCAGCGCAGCCCATGCCGCCGACTGTGGAAACGTAACAATCGCCAGCATGAACTGGCAATCCGCTGAAGTTGCCGCCAACCTGGACAAATTCATTCTCGAAAAAGGCTATGGCTGCTCCGCCGAAATCGTTACCGGCGATACGGTGCCGACACTGACCTCCATGGCCGAAAAAGGCCAGCCGGATATCGCACCTGAGGCCTGGGTCAGCCTGCAGCCGGAAATCGTCAAGCAGGGTCTGGAAGGCGGCAAAGTGGTCGCGGCCGCAAAAATCCTTTCCGATGGCGCTGTTCAGGGCTGGTGGATTCCGAAATACGTCGCTGACGCCAACCCCGATCTCAAAACAATTCCCGATCTTTTCAAGCATCCCGAGCTCTTCCCATCGCCTGAAGACAAGTCCAAGGGTGCTGTGTTCAACGGCCCGCAGGGCTGGGGCGGCACAGTCGTCACCGCGCAGCTGTTCAAGGCGTTTGGCGGCGAGAAGGCCGGCTTCACCCTCGTGGACACCGGCTCTGCCGCAGGTCTCGACGGCTCCATCGCCAAGGCCTATGAAGCCAAGCAGCCCTGGGTCGGCTATTACTGGGCGCCCACCTCCCTGCTCGGCAAATACGAAATGGTGAAACTTGGATTCGGCACTGAGTACGACGCGGCCGAATGGAAACGCTGCACATCCGTTGCCGATTGCGCCGATCCGAAGCCGAACGCCTGGCCGATCGATGACGTACAAACGCTGGTCAGCAAATCCTTTGCCGATCGTGCCGGTCCGGCAATGGATTATCTCAACAAGCGTGCCTGGACCAACGCCACCGTCAACAAGCTGATCGCCTGGATGACGGATAATCAGGCCACCGGCGAAGACGGCGCCAAGCAGTTCCTGAAGGACAACGAAGCCCTGTGGAAGGGCTGGGTCTCGCCCGAGGTCGCGGAAAAGGTCAAGGCCGCCCTTTAAAAAGCGCGTCCTGACATATCTGCCCGGCAACCGGCGTCTCCCGCGGCGACGCCGAACCGCATCGGCTACCCGGCTTTGGCTGATAACGATGCGCCGGTTCAACAGAGCGTTCCGCCCATGCGTCCAGTTGGCCGCGCGGCGCTCTGGCGATTTTACTCCCGGAGTGCGGAGGACATCGATCCCCGCCTCCGGTTCGTCATGGAGAACAGGATATGGAATGGCTTTTCAAATTTCCGACCATGAATGACGATGCTCTGCGCGCGCTGAAAAAAGTCATCGACGAGGGGTTCCGGGCGTTCACCCGAACCTATGGCGGCGCAATCGAGGGGTTGTTCACCCCACTCCAGAGCTTCCTCATCTGGGCGGAAAGGCTTTTGATCGGCGCCCCCTGGCCGGTCGTTATTCTTATTGTCGGCGCTCTTGCCTGGTTCGGCAGCCGCAGCGCCACCATTGTTTCGCTCTGTTGCGGCATTCTCTTCGCCATCGGCTGGTTCGGCATGTGGGAAGACACGATGAAGACGGTTTCGATGATCTTCGTCTGCGCCGTGCTGTCCATTATCGTCGGCCTGCCCATCGGCATCGCCATGGCGCGCTCCAACCGCCTGCAGAACGTGATCAACCCCGTTCTCGACGTGATGCAGACGATGCCGAGCTTCGTCTATCTTATTCCGGTCGTCATGCTTCTCGGCATCGGCCGTGTCCCAGGTGTCATCGCCGTCGTCATCTATGCCATTCCGCCGATGATCCGGCTCACCAATCTCGGCATCCGCATGGTCGACCGTGACGTTCTGGAGGCGGCCGATGCCTTCGGCTCCTCCAAACGCCAGAAGCTTTTTAAAGTTCAGCTGCCGCTTGCGCTGCCCACCATCATGGCCGGCATCAACCAGACCATCATGATGGCGCTTGCCATGGTCGTCATCGCCTCCATGATCGGTGTGCAGGGCCTCGGCCAGCCGGTGCTGAAGGCCATCGCCAACCAATATTTCACGCTCGGCGTGTTCAACGGGCTTGCCATCGTCGGCATCGCCATCATTTTCGACCGCATCAGCCAGGCCTATGGCCTTCGCCTGCAAAAACACCGGGAAGTGGCGCATGGCTAGTCAATCGATCGAAATTCGCAGTCTTTACAAGATTTTCGGCTCCAAAGCGGGGGATCATGTCGAAGCCGTCAAAGCCGGCATGTCCAAATCGGAACTCAACGCCAAGCACGGCCATGTGCTCGGCCTGCGTGACATCAACATCACCATGCCGGGCGGGCAGATCACCGTTATCATGGGCCTTTCCGGCTCCGGCAAATCCACGCTGATCCGCCATGTCAACCGGCTGATCGACCCGACCGCCGGCGAAATCCTCTATGGCGGCACAGACGTGTGCAGCCTCAACGAAGCGGATCTTCTGGAATTTCGCCGCCACAAGACGGCGATGGTGTTCCAGAAATTTGGTCTCCTGCCCCACCGCAACGTGCTGCAGAATGTCGTTTACGGCCTTGAGGTGCAGGGCGTCGACAAGCGCGAGCGCGAAGAAAGGGCAGAGGTCTGGATCAGGCGGGTCGGCCTGGAGGGCTTCTCCAACCATTACCCCAACCAGCTCTCCGGCGGCATGCAGCAACGTGTGGGTCTCGCCCGGGCGCTCACCAACAATGCCGAAATCCTGCTCATGGACGAGGCCTATTCGGCCCTCGATCCGCTCATCCGCGTCGACATGCAGACGGTGCTGCTGGAACTTCAAAAGGAGCTGAAGAAGACCGTGGTCTTCATCACCCACGATCTCGACGAAGCGCTGCGGCTGGGTGACAAGATCGCCATTCTGCGCGATGGCGAAATCATCCAGCAGGGAACGGCCGCCGAAATCGTCATGTCGCCGGCGGACAGTTATATCGAGGCCTTCGTGGAGGAGGTCAATCGCGGCCGCGTCATTCGCCTTGGCGCCGTGGTGCAGCCGGAATTTGCCGGCCAGTCCCGCCTTCAGCTCGATGCGGATATGACGGTTGAAGAGGGCCTGCGCGCGCTGGTCCGGGAAAATGTCAGCAGCGCCACGGTCGTCGGAGAAAACGGCAAGGCGCTTGGTGCAATCACCACCGATGCCATCATGCGCTGCCTCGTCCGAACCGCACATGGTGAGGAAGCAGGCATGGCTGAACGTTTGTCAGGCTGAGCCTTCGAGCCACGCGGCCATGCCCTTTGCGGCCGCCTTGCCGCTGGCGAAACAGGCGGTCAGGAGATAACCGCCGGTGGGCGCTTCCCAATCCAGCATTTCCCCGGCAGCAAATATGCCGGGGAGCTTTTCCAGCATGTAGTTTTCATCAAGGCCGTTCCACGCGATACCGCCGGCGGACGAAATTGCCTCGGCAATCGGCCTCGTCCGCAAGAGCGGTATCTCTGCATGCTTTATTCTCGCGGCAACGAACTCGTCCGGCATGGCGGCGATGTCGGGAAAGATTTCCCGCAGGAGCCCGGCCTTCACGGCCGATAAGCCGGCCGCCTTGCGCATGCGGTTTACAAAGCTCTCTTTCCGTCCGAGTTTCGCCAGATCGCCGCTGAGGCGTTCCACCGTACGTCCCGGCGCAAGATCGATTGCGAGCGACGCTTTGCCCGCCTCGTCCAGCCGGTCGCGCAGCGCGGCGGAATGGGCGTAGATCACGCTGCCCTCAATACCATGCTTCGTGATGACAAATTCGCCCTGAAAGGCTCCGGCTGGCGAAATGGTGATGGTGGATTTCACCGCTTCCCCCGCAAAACGCGAGCGGAAGACATCGCTCCAGTCAACGTCGAAACCGCAATTGGCGGGGCGGAACGGGGAAAGCGCCACGCCTCTCTCCGCCAGCGCCGGAACCCATACGGCGTCCGAACCGAGACGCGGCCAGCTTGCGCCACCGAGCGCCAGAAGAACGGCATCGGCCTTGATGATGATCTCGCCCTCCGGTGTCGCGAAAACCAGGTGCTCGCCGGAAAAACCCGTCCAGCGATGCCGCGGCCTGATGGTCACCCCCTGCGCCTCCAGCCGGGCGAGCCATGCCCGGAGCAACGGCGAAGCCTTCATGACGGTGGGAAACACCCGGCCCGAAGTGCCGGCGAAAGTTTCCTGCCCCAGCCCCTGCGCCCAGTCGCGCAGCATATCAGGCGTGAAATCATCGAGAGCGGCGCGCAGCCTCGGTTCCGCATCGCCGAACCGGTGGCGGAAACTGTCGTAATCTTCGGCGTGGGTGATGTTGAGACCGGATTTTCCGGCCATCAGCAATTTGCGCGCCACTGTCGGCATCGCCTCGAACACCGTCACGGCATGGCCTGCAGCCGAGAGCATCTCTGCCGCCATCAGCCCCGCCGGTCCGCCGCCGATAATTGCGACCTGCCTCGCCTCGCCCAAAACCCTCTCCATTGCCATCTTCACCGTTGAAAGCCTTATAGCGATTTCCGCAGGCGAATATATGCGATATTGAAGCGCCCATGTTCACGCTCGACCGCCCCGTCACCTTTTCGCAGGATATCAAGAAAAGCCGCTTCATCGCCTTTGCCGCGCCGGTGACGGGTGAAGAGGATGCGAAAACATTCCTCGCGGCACATTCCGATCCCGATGCAAACCATAATTGCTGGGCATGGCGAGCGGGTCAGACCTATCGTTTTAGCGATGACGGCGAACCCTCGGGAACGGCCGGTAAACCGATCCTTCAGGCTATCGACGGTCAGTCACTCGACAATGTCGCGGTTCTCGTCATCCGCTGGTTTGGCGGCATTCTGCTCGGTAGCGGCGGGCTGATGCGCGCTTATGGCGGCACGGCGGCCGCCTGTCTTCGCCTCGGCGAGACGTCACCGGTCATCGCTTATGTCAGCGCCACGCTGAGTTGCCCTTTCTCAGACCTGGCACTGGTGAAATCACGCCTCTCCGCCACGCCGAACCTGCGGCTTGAGAGGGAAGACTTTACCGGCACCGGCGCGGATATGGTGCTTTCGGTTCCGGCCGAGGAAACTGAACGACTAACGCAGCTCCTCAGCGACCTGACCAGCGGACGCGTCAATCTCCATATTCCCGACTAGAGTTTTCGCTTTTCTTGGAATCGCGGAAACCCTCTAACTCTTTATTTCGGCGCATTTCCGGTCGGAAAACCGGGGCCACCTTTCCTGGAAATGCTCTACCGCCTGTCCGAATGCGCAATTCGTGCTAAGGAAGCGACATGTCATCCGAGCTTTCCAACCCTATCTATAATCCGCCACTCGACCCTTGGCTCACCATCGTGCACCGCGATGACGATCTGCTGGTGCTTGATAAGCCGAGCGGGCTGTTATCGGTGCCGGGGCGCGATCCGGCGCTTTCCGACAGCCTCATGACGCGTGTGCAGAAGCAGTTCCCGAAAGCGCTGATGATCAACCGGCTGGACAAGGACACCTCGGGCATCGTGCTGATGTCGCTGAACCGCAAGGCGCACGCGGCAATTGCGTCGCAGTTTGAAAACCGCCAGACGCGCAAATCCTATGTTGCCATTGTCTGGGGAGAGGTTGAGGGAGAGGCCGGAGAAGTGGACCTGCCGCTCGCCATCGATCCCGAGAACAAGCCCCGCCACCGGGTCGACCACGAAAATGGCAAGTCCGCGCAGAGCCTGTGGCAGGTGCTGCAACGACTGCCGCTTCCAGCGACGCGGCTGGCGCTCACTCCCCTCACCGGGCGCACCCATCAATTGCGGGTGCATATGAAGGCGCTTGGCCATCCCATTCTCGGCGATGAATTTTATGCCGAAGGTGAGGCGCTTTCCGCCGCGCCCCGCCTGATGCTGCATGCGCAGGAAGTGGCATTCCGTCATCCGGACGGCCGGGATGTCATCTATACCGTGCCCTCTCCGTTCTGAGGTCGATATGAAGGAACAAAACGATAGTTTCGTGGTGGATTTCGTCGGCGGCGCGGTGGGGCACCGTTTTCGTTCCGGCGAGGGGCGCGGACAGGCACTGCCCAAGGCCGCAGGTTTCACCAAGGGCCGCACGCCAAAAATCGTCGATGCCACGGCTGGCCTCGGGCGGGATGCCTTCCTGCTCGCATCGCTCGGGGCTGACGTCACCCTCATCGAGCGCTCGCCGGAAATGCACGCCCACCTCGCTGACGGCATTCGTCGTGCACTGGAAGCGGGCGGCGCTTATGCCGAGGCGGCGGCGCGCATGACGTTGCTCCATGGCGACTCCCGGCATCTGCTGAAAGAGCTGTCACCGGAGGTGGTGATTGTCGACCCCATGCATCCGCCGCGCCAAAACACGGCGTTGGTGAAAAAAGAGATGCGGGTGCTGAGAGAACTGGTCGGCGCCGACCCGGACCAGGTTGAGCTGATGGAGGCTGCGCTGGAGAATGCGACGAAGCGGGTGGTTCTGAAGTGGCCGCTCCGCGCCGACCCGATGCCGGGTGTTCGCAGACCCTCACATCAGATACTGGGTAAGAACACCCGCTATGATGTCTTCATGATCTTCGGAAAATCCCACGACGAGGATGAATGATCAGCGGAAGTTCGGCTTTCGCTGCGCGTTCATCAGAAGCTCATGCCGCGAGGCGAACTCACCGAACAGCTTTCTGAGCCTGACTTCCTCAGCCTTGTCGAGCCGATAACGGCGGCAGAACTCCGCCACGTTGAGGATCGGCTTGGTTCTGTTCGCGTCTATGGTCTTGTTGTCGATGATTTGCATGGCGCCCTCCGTATAACAGAGGCCAAACGCAGCGCACGGCTCGCGGTTCCCTATGAATTCGCATGGATGAGAAAAGAGCGTGACGCCTGCACACGCAATGATCAAGTTTTCTTGAAACTGTCGAAGGAAACGAAATCCTCCCCAAATGGTTTCCTGCGTGACCTAAACGACGGAAGGGAGACCCATGTTCCACAACAACCGATTTCTGAATTCGACGATCCTGTGCGCGATGCTTGCCGTTCCTTTGGCCGGTGCAGCCAACGCACAGACCGCCCCGGCTGCCGAAACGAAACGGCCGAATGCGCCGGATCAGAAACCGGCTTTTGAGGGCCAGACGCGCGCGCCGCAGGCTACTGCCCAGCCGAGCATCGAAAAAACCGTCGTCGCCGATGGTCTGCCGCATCTGTGGTCCATGGAATTCCTGCCCGATGGTCGCATGATCGTCGCTGCCAAGGAGGGCGCCATGCATATCGTCGCTGACGGCAAGGCCGGGTCGGCGATAGAAGGCGTGCCGGAGGTGGCTTCCGATGGACAGGGCGGGCTTCTCGACATAGCGCTGGCGCCCGATTTCGAAACCTCCCGTAAAATCTTCTTCTCCTTTTCCGAGCCGCGTGAGGGCGGTAACGGCACCTCCGTCGCATCGGCCAAACTGACAGAAGACGGTGGAGCGGCGAAACTGGAAGACGTCTCGGTGATCTTCCGCCAGATGCCGACCTATGATGGCGACAAGCATTTCGGATCACGGCTGGTTTTCGGCCAGAACAATGAGCTCTACGTCACTGTCGGTGAACGTTCAGACGCAACGCCGCGTGTGCAGGCGCAGGACCTCTCGAGCGGGCTCGGCAAGGTCTTCCGCATTTATGCCGAAGGCAAGGCCTTCGAGGGCAACCCCTTCGCCGGCCAGCAGAACGCCCTCCCCGAGATATGGAGCTATGGCCACCGTAACCTCCAATCGGCAGCGCTGGATGGACAGGGCAGGCTCTGGACAGTGGAACATGGCCCGAAAGGCGGCGATGAGCTGAACTTGCCGAAGGCGGGCCTCAATTATGGCTGGCCGGTGATCACCTACGGCGTCGAATATAGCGGCCGGTCCGTTGGCGAAGGCGCCACCGCGAGGGAAGGCATGGAACAGCCGGTTTATTATTGGGACCCCGTCATCGGCCCGTCCGGCATGGCCTTTTACGACGGCGACCAGATTCCCGAGTGGAAGGGGGCCTTCATCGTCGGCGGTCTGGTGAGCCAAGGCCTCGTCATCCTGCACATTGACGGCGACAGGGTTGCGACGGAAAGCCGATTGCCGCTGGAAGCGCGCATTCGTGATGTGAAAGTGGGTCCGGATGGCGCTGTCTACGCCGTGACTGAAGAACGCGGCGGCGGCAACTCGCAAATTTTACGGATCGCCAAGGCCACCTGAGAAAGCCATGACAGGAACAGCAGGCCGCCGGAACGAAGGCGGCCTGTTTTTCGTTTGCCGCAGCGTGAAACCTGCCGGGAAAAACAATGCCACAGCCGCCAACCCGCCTTCTTGCCAAAATCGGACTTGCCTATGTCAGCGATCAGGAACCGGGTATTTCCCGCGAAAAGCGCGGACGCGGTTTCTGTTACCGGCTGCCGGGCGGCGAACTCCTCTGCGATAGTGATGAGCTGAAGCGCATCAAATCGCTCGGTGTACCGCCCGCGTATAAGGATGTCTGGATCTGCATCGACCCGTCGGGGCATCTGCAGGCCACCGGGTTTGATGCCCGCGGCCGAAAGCAATATCGTTATCATCCCGACTGGCATACGCTCAGGGGAGAAACGAAGTTCTTCCAGCTCAAAAGCTTCGGAAGGGCGCTCCCTGCCATCCGCCGTCGCGCCATGGCCGACGTCGGTAAACAGGACCACGGGCAGGAAATGACGCTTGCAGCCCTCACCCTGTTGCTTGATGCCGCCTATTTGCGCGTCGGAAATCGCTCCTATCTTGAGAGTAACGGCACCTATGGCGCAACGACATTGCTCAAGCGGCACGTTTCCTTCGGTGAAACCATCGAATTGCGCTTCGCCGCCAAAGGCGGGCAGAAGGTGAAACGGCAATTACGCCACCCCCGCCTCCAGAAAATTCTTGAAGAGATCGCCGATCTGCCCGGCAAGGAACTCTTCGTCTGGCAGGATAGTGAAAACCGGGTTCACTCCGTCGATTCCAGCGATCTCAACGCATATCTCTCACGCATCGGCGGCCAGGGCATTTCCGCCAAGACCTTCCGCACCTGGGGCGGAACGCTCGCGGCCTTCTGCAACGCCATGGAGCATGTGGCAGCCGGTGAAAAACCGAGCATAAAAGGCATGTGCCAGGCTGCGGCGACCGAGCTTTCCAATACGCCTGCCATCTGCCGCAAGAGCTATGTGCACCCCGCTGTTCTCGATATCGCCACGGAGGAAAAGGCCCAGAAAAAGCTCAGCCGCATCTTGAAGGTCGGGGCAAAACCCGTCTCCGGCCTCAGGGCGGATGAACGACGTCTGCTGGCCTTTTTACCCTGACAGGTCAGCGGCCTCCCAGCCATTCCGCCAGTTCGCGCTCGGCCTTTTCCAGCGCGCTGTAATTCAAAAGCTTGCGCAGGAAAGCGACGGTAACGGCGCGGGTTCTAAGATTATACCGGCCTTCCGCCTCGTCATCGCCGGCCGCCTGATGCACGTTCAGCTTCTCGTAGAGACTTTGCAGACGGTTCTGCACGCTGCGCAGCGACAGGTTCCGCCGGCGCGCAATCGCCTTATCGGTAAGTCCAAGCGCGACATCGACAAGAATTTCATATTCGGAATCAGTAAAGCCATGCGCCTTGCCGAGGCTCTTCTCCTGCAGGCCGCGCACTTCCCGGTCGATCACACATTGCGCCTCGATGAAGATGCTGCGAAGGGCCAGCCGCAGTCGGTCATCGGAGGCGGATTTCAGCACATAGCCATAGGCGGCACCCTCAGGCACGATGCGGGAAACGCCACGTACATAGGCCTCGTCGGAATAATTGGACCAGAACAGGATGCGGGTATCCGGCCTTTCCTTCCAGATGGTGCGGGCCGCCTCGATGCCGTTGCGCTCGTTCATCTGCAAGTCCATGACGATATGGGCGGCGCGATTTTCCCGCGCCAGCTTTTCGCCGGTTCTGCCGTTTGCCGCCTCCAGCACCTTGTCGCATTCCGGCAGGGCGGCTCTTACCGCCTCGTTCAGATAGGCCCGGTGCAGGGCATCATCCTCAACGATGAGCACGTCCATGTCACATCTCCTCCCGGAAATTGAAAGCGCCCGCAGGCAGGGTGACGGTGATGCATGTACCCGCCCCACCACGGTTGCCGCCTCTGTCGAACCGGGCAGAGATCAGCCGCGCCCGCGTCTTCATGTTGCCCATGCCTAGACCGCCGGGGGCACCACTGTCACCGCCGCCATTGCCGTCATCGCTCACCGTCACCCGCAACCCGCCGTCGATTGCGGCCAGTCTCACGGCAATCGTTTCGGGCTGGGCATGGCGAATGGCATTGTTCACGGCCTCCTGCACGATGCGGAAGAGCGATATGGCCACCGTCTTGTCCAGCCTTTCAACCAGCCCCTCCGTCTCGTCCTTCACTGACCAGTCGATAGCGCATCCGCTGTCGCGCACGGAGCGGTCCACATAGGTCTCGATGGCTTCAACGACGCCGAACAATTGCAGGATCGAAGGCTTCGCCTCCTCGATGATCTCGCGCAGATCCTGCATGCAGTGCTGCAGGCTGCGCACCACCGGCTCCAGCATCTCGCCGGAAATATCGGGAGTGTGGCTCATGCGCTCGATACGCCGCGCAAGCCGCGTCAGGTCGGCCAGAGTCTGGTCATGCAGGTCCATGCCGATGCGCTGCCGCTCGGCCTCCAGCGCTTCCGTCAATTGCAGCGCGCCGAGGCGCAGGCCTTCTTCGCGGGCATTGGCGCGCGCCTCCTCGATGGCCGAGCGCTTGGCCTGTTCAGCGGCACGAATGGCGTAGAAATAGGGCGCCAGCAAATCCGCAACGGCGCGGGCGTTGGTGACATCTTCCATCGTATAGGCGTTCGACTGGTGCGAGGAGCAACTGAGCGCACCGATGATGTCGCCATGCACCTTCATGGGGACATGCAGGCGGCTGTGCAGGCCAAGTTCGATGATGGGGCTGGAAAATGACCCTTCGAAATGAAAGCGCGGATCGGAACAGGCGTCGCCGCTTAAAAGATATTCGACCGAGCCCGACAACAGCGACCGGATCGGGCTTCCGGTGAGAAGTGCGGGCGGCTGTCGGCTCCAGGCGCTGACCAGACCGCTCTCATAGGCAATGTGATACTTGTCATCCAGCTGCTTGATGCAGACATCCATGTGATCATGCGGGATGATATGGCTGATCTCGGTTGCGACCGCCTGAATGATGGCATTAAACTCCAGCTGCCCGGCGAGCAGCCTCGAAATGCCCATATAGTGATGAAAAAGAGCACTTTTCGGCGTATCCAGCATGTGCGGACGCCCTCCCAAGCGTCTGCCTCCAATTCCTGCGGCGAAGATTTAACCCATCGGGTCCGCATTCTTCATTCTGCGCCCGGCAGTGGCCTTTCGTCCTGCGGGTTCCCGCAAGCTTTATGCGGAAATCCGCAGGAAGATTGCCGCGATCCGCCTATACAAGCCAAATCTTCTTGGTCATTCTCGCTTCTACTGGGGAAAGGAGCTCCAGTGCAAAGGAATTCCGCCTGCCGCCGAGGAGATTTGCGGCGTGCGAGAATTCCGGGCTCGAAAAGGGCAAGCCACGAGGGAGGAAATCAAATGGCTTTCAGGAAGATGCTTCTGGCATCGGCCGCTGTCGCATGTGCAGCGCTGCCGATCACCGCTCATGCCGATACGTCGGCAAAAAAGATTGCGCTTTCAAACAATTACGCAGGCAATTCCTGGCGTCAGGCGATGCTGACCAGCTGGGACAAGATCACCAAGCAGGCGGTTGCCGACAAGCAGGTGGCCGCAGCTGACGCCTTCACGACAGCCGAAAACCAGGCGACCGAACAGGCGGCGCAGATCCAGAACCTGATCCTGCAGGGTTACGACGCCATCGTCATCAACGCCGCTTCGCCGACTGCACTCAACGGCGCGGTGAAGGAAGCCTGCGATGCCGGCATCACCGTCGTATCCTTCGACGGCATCGTCACCGAGCCTTGCGCATGGCGCATTGCGGTCGACTTCAAGGCCATGGGCGCAAGCCAGATCGACTACCTTGCCAAGGCCATGCCGAAGGGCGGCAACCTGCTCGAAATTCGCGGCCTGGCCGGTGTTTCCGTGGATGACGAAATCCATGCTGGTATTGTCGACGCCGTCGCCAAGAACCCGCAATTCAAGATCGTTGGTTCGGTCAATGGCGACTGGGCACAGGATGTCGCCCAGCGCGCCGTTGCCGGCATTTTGCCAAGCCTTCCCGAGATCGCGGCCGTCGTAACGCAGGGTGGTGACGGTTACGGTGCGGCCCAGGCTTTTGCCGCCGCCAAGCGCCCGACGCCGACCATCGTCATGGGCAACCGCGAAGACGAGCTGCAATGGTGGAAACAGCAGAAGGATGCGAGCGGCTATGAGACCATGTCCGTCTCCATCGCACCCGGTGTTTCGACGCTGGCTTTCTGGGTGGCGCAGCAAATTCTCGACGGCAAGGATGTGAAGAAGGACCTGACGGTGCCCTTCCTGCGCATCGACCAGGCCAATCTCGAGGACAACCTCAAGAACACCCAGAAGGGTGGCGTGGCGAATGTGGAATATTCGCTTGAGGATGCCCAGAAGGTGATTTCCGCGGCGAAGTAACCCGCGGTTCCTGCCTGATCCTGCGGCGCTTTCGAAGGAAGCGCCGCAGTGATGCCTACATTCAATTTCAGATCACTGGCGTAATTGCTCATGAATGACATCATCGAGGCGGAAGAAGTCGTCGCCGCGCGCGGCGTGAAGGTCGTGTTCGGCGCGGTCAGGGCGCTGGATGGGGCCGATCTCGTCATCCGCGCCGGGGAATGCCTCGGGCTCGTTGGCCACAACGGCGCAGGCAAATCCACCATCGTCAATGTCATCAATGGCGGGCTCACACCGCATGAAGGCTCCATTTCCTATCGTGGGAACCAGAACCGCCACGGCATAGCCGCTGCGCGTGCGAGCGGCGTGCGCTGCGTCTTTCAGGAACTCTCGCTCTGCCCCAATCTGACAATCAGCGAAAACGTCCGCATCATGCATGCCGCCATGAACGGGCGGAACTGGCGCGGGCGCGCTCTTTCCATGATCCGCCAGACGCTCGACGAGATTTTTCCCGGCCACGGCATCGATTGCGAACTGACGATTGCCGAGCTTTCGATTGCAGAGAGGCAGATGGTGGAAATCGCCATCAATTTCTGCCGCACGCCTGAAGCCCCGAGGCTGGTCATTCTCGACGAGCCGACATCCTCGTTAGACGCGGGCCTTGCCGAACAGTTGATGGATTATGTCCGGCGTTTTGTGCGCACCGGCGGCTCCGTTCTGTTGATCTCGCATATTCTCGGTGAAATTCTTTCAACCGCCACCCGCATCGTTGTCATGAAGGATGGCCGCGTGGTGGCCAACCGGCCCGCCGCCGAATTCACCACGCGGACGCTGGTGGAGGCCATGGGCAGCGTCGTCAAGCCGCAGGACAGGCAAAAGGGTGAGAGCCGCAAGGCTGGCGAAAAGATGCTTTCCATGCCGGCGCGCCGGGGCGAAGGCCTTGCCTTCGAGGCTTTCCGCGGAGAGATCATCGGCCTTGCCGGCCTCGGCGGCCATGGCCAGACCGAAGCGCTTCTCGACCTCTATCTTGCCCGCAACAGCAGCTGGCTGCCGACGCGCAAGACCGATATCGCTTTCGTCGCGGGCGACCGCAGCCTCAACGGCACCTTCCCGCTGTGGAGCATCCTGAAGAACCTCTCCATCGCGTCGCTGCGGGATATTTCATCCGCGGGCATTGTGGACAGGAGCAAGGAGAGCGAACTGGGCGCGCAGTGGAAAAAGCGCATCGAAATTCGCACGCCCGACATGGGCAACAAGATCCTGTCTCTCTCCGGCGGCAACCAGCAGAAAGTGCTTTTTGCCCGTGCGCTCGCCACCTCCGCCAGCACCGTTTTGATGGACGATCCGATGCGCGGCGTCGATATCGGCACCAAACAGGAGGTCTACGATATCTTGAGAACTGAAGCCTCTCACGGCCGCACCTTCATCTGGTACTCGACCGAGATGGATGAAATCCGTCTCTGTGACAGGGTTTATGTCTTCCGCGACGGCGCCATCCAGGCGGAACTCGTCGGCGACGACGTTACCGAGCAGAATGTGCTGGCCGCTTCCTTTGCCGGAGAAGACCACGCATGAAACTTTCGGCAAACGCGCTCCGCCTCATCATTCCCGCCGCCTCGCTCGCCTTCCTGCTCGCCGCGGTCTTCTACATGCAGCCGCGTGCCATGAGCTACACCGGCTTGAACCTCCTGTTCAATCTGGCAGTGCCGATTGCACTCGCCACCATTGCGCAGATGCTCATCATGTCGGTCAACGATCTCGACCTGTCGATGGGCACCTTCGTCAGTTTCTGCGCCTGCGTCACCGCGACCTTCCTGCAAACGACGCCATTGCTCGGTATTGCGATCTTTGCCGGGGCGATCGCGGTTTATGCACTGCTCGGCGCCATCATCCATATCCGCGCCCTGCCCTCCATCGTCGTCACACTCGGCATGAGTTTCGTCTGGGGCGGCCTCGCCGTGCTCATTCTCCCCTCGCCCGGCGGCCAGGCGCCTGCCTTCATCCGCACGTTGATGACGGCAAAACCGCCTTTCGTGCCGATCGCGATCGTCGCCAGTATCCTGATTGCGGTCATCGCCCACTACATCGTCATGCGCTCCTCGTTCGGCGTGTTGATGCGCGGCGTCGGCGGAAATTTCCGCTCTGTCGAGCGTTCCGGCTGGTCAGTCATCGGCATCCGCGCCGCCACCTTTGCGCTGGCCGGTTTCTTCGCGGTGCTGTCCGGTATCGCCCTCGTGGGCCTGACGACATCGGCCGACGCCAATATCGCGCTGCGCTACACGCTGCTGTCGATTGCCGGCGTCATCCTCGGCGGCGGCGAATTCGTCGGCGGAAGAGTATCGCCCATCGGTGCCGTCATCGGCGCGCTGACGCTGACGCTTGCAGGCTCCTTCCTCTCCTTCATGCGCATCTCGCCGGACTGGCAGATTGGCGCGCAAGGGGCAATCCTCATCATCGTGCTGGCATTGCGCATCCTGCTCAACCGTCTCGAAAAGCGGGAGAAAAACCAATGAACGGGCTCTCTTCCCTCACCAGAAAACCGTGGATCTGGTCCTTTGCCGCAACCATTGCGGTGTGGATCATCACCGTGCTCTTCACTGGCGGCGCAAGCTCATTCGGCCTGTCGCACGCAGCACTCACCTTCGCGGCCTTTTCTGTCATCGTCGGCATCGGCCAGATGTTCGTCATCACGCTCGGGCCCGGAAATATCGACCTCTGCGTTCCCGCGACGATGACGCTGTCGAGGACGCTTGCCTTGAAGTTCATGGATGTATCGGACAGCCTCATTCTGCCGGGATTGCTGATCGCCATCCTCATCGGTATCGCCATCGGCATCGGCAATTATGCCCTGATCAAGCTCCTGCGCATCCCGCCGATCATCGCGACGCTCTCCATGAGCTTCATCGTGCAGTCCATCGCCATCTGGTCGAACCGCGGCCTGCGCATCAAGCCGCCGGAAACATTGGCCACATTCGCCACATCGAGTTTTCTCGGCATTCCCAACGTCGCCCTGGTCGCCCTGCTGCTTTCCGTCATTGCATGGCTGCTGCTGGACCGCTCCTTCTACGGACGCTGGATTGCCGCCATCGGCCAGAGCACCTTCGCTGCCCGCATGACCGGCATTCCCGTGGATGGCGCACGCTTCGTCACCTACGTCCTCTGTGCGGTGCTGGCGGCAATTGCCGGTTATCTGCTCGCCAGCTTCTCCGGCGGTGCGGCGCTCAACATGGGCTCGGAATATCTGCTGATGTCCATCGCCGTCGTTGTCATCGGCGGCACAGCGGTGGCGGGAGGGGATTCCAACGTGCCCGGCATATGGGGCGCATCGCTCTTCATGTTCCTGGTGGTCTCGATGCTGAATACCTATGGTTTCGGCGCGGGCATCCGCCTCATCCTCACCGGTCTCATCATCATCTCCGTCATTCTTCTGGCGAGTGGCCCGAAGGCCACGCGCTGACCCCGAACGACAAGCCAAAGCGGACCACGCTCATGACCACAGACAAGACTTCACCTTACGAAATTCACGACGACCGTTTCCGCCACCTGATCGTCGGCAATGCCGAGCTGGAAGAGCTTTATTCGGGCTGCCGCTGGGCAGAAGGACCGGTGTGGTTCGCCGACCTGAACTGCCTGCTTTTCAGCGATATCCCCAATGAGCGCATGCTTCGCTGGGTGCCGGATGGCGGAATCTCGGTTTATCGCCAGCCCTCCAACTTCACCAACGGCAACACCCGCGACCGGCAGGGACGTCTTGTGTCCTGCGAACATGGAGGCCGCCGCGTCACCCGCACCGAGGTCGACGGCTCGATCACCGTCCTTGCCGATAGCTACTACGGCAAGCGGCTGAACTCACCCAATGACGTGGTGGTGAAATCAGATGGCAGCGTCTGGTTCACCGACCCGACCTACGGCATTCTGTCCGATTACGAGGGCTACAAGGCCGAGCCGGAGCAGAAGACCCGCAATGTCTACCGGCTCGATCCCGCTACCGGAAAGATCGACATCGCCATCGACGACTTCGTGCAGCCGAACGGCCTCGCATTTTCGCCTGACGAAACGAAGCTCTACATTGCCGACAGTTCCTACAGCCACGATGTCACCCGACCCCGCCATATCCGCGTCTTCGACGTCGTGGATGGCGTAAAACTCGCCAACGGCCGGGAATTCTGCAATATCGACAATGGCCTGCCAGATGGCTTTCGCCTCGACACGGCCGGCAATCTGTGGACGAGCGCCGGTGACGGCGTGCACTGCTTTGCGCCTGACGGCACGCTCATCGGCAAGATCAAGGTGCCGCAGACAGTGGCGAACCTCACCTTCGGCGGGCCGAAAAAGAACCGCCTGTTCATCACCGCGACAAAATCGCTCTATTCGGTCTATGTCGCCGCAACCGGTGCACAGACACCCTGAAATCCGAAAACGCTGGTCTGGCAGGAAGTGGCAAGATCGCTTCAGAGCGCTATAATTGGCCGATGAGTGACGATTCCAACCTTTTCCTGACTGACGATATGGAGTTCGACGGCAAAGCCCCGGCCGTTGAACCAACCAGCCGCATGCTCTCCTGGGCACGCAATTCCGCTCTATACCGGCTGGAACAGCGCATGATGACGGAAAAGCAGCTGCGCGACGCCATCATGCGCAAGGCACGGGAAAAATTCGAGGATATCGGCGCCGCGCAGATAAAGGCGCTTGGCGATTTCGCGGTGCGTTTCGCTTATGAGATCAAGGCGCTTGACGATACAGCCTTTGCGGAAATCACCGTGCGAAGCGGGCAGCGCAGCGGCAAATCGAAACGGGGGCTGGCGCAAAAGCTTCAGCTTAAGGGGATAGACCGGGAGACCGCAGCCGTCGCCCTTCAGGAAACCGACGATCTGGTCGCAGCCATCAATTTTGCGCGAAAACGCGCTTTTGGCCCTTACCGTCGGGTCGAGCTTGATGAGAAGCGCAAGGCAAAGGAGTTTTCGGCATTTGCCCGCAATGGTTTTGGTTTCGAAATCGGGTCGAAGGTTATGTCGATGACGACGGAAGAAGCGGAAGATATTTTATCGGAAGCACCGCTCTGACGTTATTGTGGCAGCGGACGGGTTTTCAGATAAGCGATGAGATCGGCGATATCACTCTCGCTCCAGAGGCCGAAAAAGCGCATTGCATTTCCCGGGAGCGCCTTCTTCGGACTGGACAGAAATTTCTGCAACTCCTCCTCCGACCAAACCCTGCCTGCCGCTCCAGCATCCTTCAGCGCCTGTGAATAGTGGCTGTAGTCAGCGATAGATGCGATGGGTCTTCCGACCACGCCCATCAGATGCGGCCCCATGCGGGTGCGCGGCGCGTCGATGCTGTGGCAGGTGGAGCAGCGGCTGAAAACCTTCTCGCCATGCGCAGCATCGCCTTCGGAGAAAGCGCTCGACGCCGGGAGGAGGATGAATGCGACCGCGGCCGGGACTTTTTTGATCGGGGACATCATACCCCTGATAATACAACGCCCTCTGCGTCTGACAACGAAGAGGGCGTGTTTTGTCATGCGACCTAATGCCCGGCTCTAGCCTCCGGGCATCAGCCGGATCAGTTCATGGCCGTCAGCGTCACCGAGGTGCCGGTGGCGGCGAGGTTGAGGCCAACCTGGCCGGTCACGCTCACTGTCTGCAGCTGGATCGAGCCGGAAGTACCGCCGACGAGAACGTTCGTGCCAACGCCGAGACCGACGGTGACTTCAGCCGTTGCGCCCTGATAGAGGCCGCCGAGCGAACCGCGGTGGTAACCGGCGGTCGGGGCGAAAACGGCCCAGACCAGACGGCCCTGCGTGGTGAAACCAAGGTCAACGCCCATCTTGCGGATAGCGCCGCTATAATGGTCGGTACGACGTGCGCCGATCGTGGACTGGAAGGTGCAATCCAGTTCCTTGGCCGAGCCGAGAACGTAACCGACGCCGCCGCCGATATCGCAGGTGAGGTAACCGATCTTGACGCCGTTGCGATCGTCCTGCTCCTGCGGAGCCGGCTCGTATCGTGCAAGGTCGGCAGCGAGTGCGGATGCGGTTCCGCCAAGGCCCATCGTCAATGCGGCAAAAGTTACGGCAACAGCCTTTTTCATCTGATTATCTCCTGTTTTATTCCTACCCGCAGCAGCCCTTCTTGCCCTCTCCGGATATTGAATTCCGCACTGTTAACGTTTGTTCCCTGAAATCGATCCAAAACAACTTAATTGGAGGCGATGAAAGCCGAACGGTTAACAATGTCTGATGGCGGTAGGATGCCATTAAGACATTGTTAGGGCGGGAAATGCGTGCGGAATCACCATCAACAGCAAGCGTTTGGCGGGCGTGGTTCTGCAGCAACAACATCAGAGCGGCAGGGCCACGGGAAGGCCGGTGGCGGCGTGGGTCATCACGTCCATTCGCACGCCATAGATGCGCTCCAGCGTCTCCGGCGTCATGATCTCTTCCGGCGTTCCCCGGGCAATCAATCGGCCGGAATGCAGCGCGACGATCTCGTCGCAGAAGCGTGCCGCCATGTTGACGTCGTGCAGCACGACGATGACGCCAAGGCCTTTTTCACGCGACAGTCTCTGCACCAGCGAAAGCACCTCGATCTGGTGCGCCAGGTCGAGTGCCGAGATGGGTTCATCGAGAAGCAGGCTTTCGGCATTCTGGGCCACCAGCATGGCAAGCCAGACGCGCTGACGCTCGCCACCCGAAAGCGTATCCACCAGCCGGTCGCGGAAGGCAACGGTATCGGTAAGCTCGATCGCCTCGTCCACTTTTTCCTGATCCGCCTTCGTAAACTGGCCCAGCGCGCCGTGCCAGGGATAACGGCCAAGTGCAACCAGTTCTTTGGCCAGCATGCCGGAAGCGGCCGGCGTATATTGCGGCAGATAGGCGAGCTTTCGCGCAAATTCCCGATTGCCCCAGGCGGCAAGCGCCTTCCCTTCGAAGGACACCCGGCCCGCCGTCGGCTCCTGTATCCGTGCGAGAATCTTCAGCAGCGTGGATTTTCCCGAACCGTTATGGCCGATCAGGCCGATGGTCTTGCCGGTTGCAAAACTGGCCGTCAGCGGCTGCAGCAATGTCCTGCCCGGCACTTCCATGGTGACGCGATCCAGAGAAAAAAGCGGCATATCATCGTAACCGACTGCGGGCGCTGCCTGACCCATGCTTCTCATCTCCATACATCTTTCAAAAAATTCATCATCGCCTGCCTGAAAGCCAGATCAGATAGGGCGCGCCGGCAAGCGCCGCAAAAAATCCGAGCGGCAGTTCATAGGGAAAGGTCACCGTCCGCGCGCCAAGATCGGAAAGCGCCATCAGCACCGCGCCGAACAGGAAGGAGGCGAAGAGATGGTCACGTGGCGTTGTGAAACCGGAGCGCAGCGCAATATGGGGCGCCATCAACCCGACGAAACTCAAGGGACCAACCAGCAGCGAGGCGGCACCGGTGGCAATGCCGGCCACGGCGATGACGGCGGTTCGCGCAGCGCCGAGCGGCAGGCCGAGGGAGAGCGGCACATCCCGCCCAAGCGGCAGGATCGTCAGCCAGCGCGTGACCGATAACGCTCCCGCCAGAAGCACGATGGAAAGAACGGCGAGAAAGATCGCCGAAGCCGGCGTTGCCGTCGAACCCGAGCCGCTGAGCCAGGCGAGAATCTGCCATGCCCGCTGGTCGCCAATGGCAAGCAGCGCCGAAAGCACCGCCGAGCAGAGCGAACTGACGGCAATGCCCGCGAGCAGTATCTTTTCCGGCGGGAGGTGCCTGCGCACGGCGAAGAAGAGCACAAGGATCATGACGACCGCCGAGCCGATGCCGGCGCCGCAAAACAGTTCCAGCAGGCCTGCTGCCGGAAAAATGGTGATGGCGACGGCAAAACCGAGGCCCGCACCGCCGCTGACGCCGATCACCTCCGGGCTCGCCATCGGGTTGCCTGTCAGTCGCTGCAAAAGAGCACCCGCCATCGCGAGAAGACCGCCAGCGGCCATGGCGGCCAGTAGCCGGGGCCAGCGGAACGGCAACAGGCTTTGCAGATCGTCCGCCTTCAGCATTTCCCAGCCATCCGGTCCCTTGCCAACGGCGAGTGCGGCAGACACCAGCACCGCCATGATGGCCAGTGCAGGCAGCAGGGACGTAAGCCGGCGTCTTGTCGCAAGCTCGACGCCTTCACCGCGCTGCACGTCTGTCGGCCGGATTTTCGGCAGGAGCCACAGAAGCAGCGGACCGCCGATCAGGGCCGTCACCGCTCCCGTTGGAAAAACTTCCGCCGTCGTGCTTGCCAGAAGCTGGACCAGACTATCGCAGAACCATAGAAGCAGACCGCCGAGCAGCGGCGAAACGAACAGAACGGAAGACGAGCGCCGCACGCCCAGCGCCCGGGTGAGTGCCGGTGCGGCAAGACCGATAAAGCTGACGAGACCGACCGCAGAAGCAACGAAGGCGGCCAGCATGACCGCGACGGCCGCAACCGCGAGCCTGATCGAAAACAGCGATACGCCGAGCGATCGAGCACCGGAATCGCCGAGACCGAGAACCGTCAAAGGCCTTATCAGCAGGCCGGTCAGAACGAGCCCTGCCAGAAGCTGGCAGGTGAGAGACAGGGCGTTCGACCAGTCCTGCTGGCTGAGCGAGCCGCCGTTCCAGACCACCAGAGACATCAGATATTCGCCCTGCGCGAGCGTCAGCGCCGCGGAAACGGAAGCGGCGGTGATGCCGACCAGCAATCCTGACACCACCATGGTCACCGGCTCGAAGGAGCGCCGCCAGCCAAGCAGGAAGACAATACCCGCGGCCGCAGCGGCCCCGGCAAGCGCCACCAGGGCGCGGTTGCCGTCCAGAACAGACGGAAAAAACAGGGTGGCGATGACGATGGCCAGTTGCGCGCCGGCCGAGATGCCGAGCGTCGAAGGATCGGCAATCGGATTGCGCAGCAATTGCTGGAAAAGCGCCCCGGACAGACCGAGCATCGCGCCCGCCAGAACGGAAACCGCCACGCGGGGCATCAGGCTGAAGGCGAAAATCACCTGATCCATCGACAGGCTGGCAGCATCGAACGGTGGACTGGGCCATGCGCTGAACGGCAGCCGGAGCAGCCCTGCATGCAAGGAGAGCCCGCAGGCGAGAGCGAACAGCAGCCCCAGGACAATCTGGAGAGGGCGCGCCGTCACAGGGCTTCCCCCCGCACCGAAAGCGCTTCGGTCAGAAGCCGCGCAAAACGCATGCCGGCGGTGATGCCGCCATAGGGGGCGACATTGGCAAGCGTCACAACGCGGTTTTCCCGCACGGCAGGCAGTGCCCGCCAGATTGCGCTGTTGCGCAACGTTTCCCGTGCCTCGACCGGAATATCGGAGACGACGACGATGCGGGCATCCGGCGAGGCCGCGAGGTTTTCAATCGGGACCGGAGCCGCGAAAGTGAATTGCGAGCGATCCACCCAGGCATTGGCGAGCCCCAGCCGGCCAAGAACATCCCCGAACATGCTGTCCGCACCGAAAGCGCGAAAATGCCGCGCGTCGCCGATATTGATCACATAGGTCGGCCGCGCCGCAAATCCGGCGAGGCGGGTCCGCATGGCGTGCAGCGCCGCTTCCGTTTCACCCAGAACCCTGCGCGCCTCTTCGGCCCGCCCGAGCTTTTCACCAAGCGCCGTGACTGCCGCCAGCGCCTTTGCGAAAGGCGGCTCGCCCTTTGCGTAAAAGGGCAACGAGAAGACCGGCGCGATAGCTTCAAGCCTGCCGGTGTAGCGGGTGTAGAAGGGCGAGATCAGAATGAGATCGGGTCGGGTCAGTTGCAGGAGCTCGAAATTCGGAGCGCCGCGCAGGCCGAGATCGGCGACGGTTTCCGGGATTTCGGGCTCCACCGCACCCGCCCGGAACTGGATAAGCTCGGTCGCCGCTACCGGCATGACGCCAAGGGCCACGGCTGTTTCGAGCATCGCCCAGTCAATGGCGGCAATGCGCGGGGTCGACTGTGCCCGCGTCGCGCCAGCAAAGGCCGCAGCAGCGAGCAGGGCCAAAAACTCCCGCCGTCCCCAAACGGGAGACATCCATCGATCCTTGCGCGTCATGCCCCTGCTGTTTCACTTAGATGTGGCGTTACCAACGATAGGTCAGCTTGCCCATGACCGTTCTTCCGTCACCGTAATAGCATCCGAAAGTGGAGCAACTAGAAATATATTCTTTATCAGTCAAGTTTTGCACCATAAGCGAGGCGCGGTAGCCGTTCTTCTCGTAATGCACGCCGAGATCGAGCAGGGCGAGCCCCTTCATCTCAAAGGTATTGGCGGCATCGCCATAACGTTTTCCAACGTAACGAATACCGCCGCCGATGCCGAAACCTTCGAGCGCGGTATCTTCCGGGAAGGTGTAATCGAGCCAAAGGCTGGCGGCGTGCCGGGGGGTGCTATCAAGCTCGTTCCCATTATTCACACGGCCGGAGACCTCGCTGTCCATGTAGGTATAGGCCGCGCGCAGGTCGAGCCCGTCGACAAGGCTTGCAACGCCTTCAAGCTCTAGGCCTTTCACGTGCGCCTCATCCATCTGCTGCGTCACGCCACCCACCGTCGTTGTGACGTTTTTCTGTTTCAGATCGTAGATCGCCGCCGAAAAGAAACCGTCGAAACCTTCCGGCTGGTATTTGACACCCGCTTCCCATTGTTCACCGGTGGTCGGTTTTGGCGCATCACCGACAGCCGGCTGCGGCACCGGCTCGAAGGAGGTTGCATAGCTGACATAGGGCGCGATCCCGCCATCAAACAGATAGCTGACGCCGACACGACCGGTCAGCTTGTGGTCATCCTTGTCGAGCGTGCGATAGGTGGTGCCATTGAAGGTCGTGCCGCTGGTGCTTGCCCAGTCCTGCCGCAGGCCGGCAGTGATGCGCCAGTTCTCGATCGCCATCTCGTCCTGCGCATAAAGGCCGATCTGGGAAATATCGGTCTTCACATCGGCATAAAGCGTGCGCGAGGTAAGGCTGATCGGCCCGCCATAAACAGGATTGACGGGATTGAGCGGCGTTGCGGCCCAGAACTCGGTTTTGACGTTATTGTCGAAATAGCGGTAATCCAGCCCGACAAGCAGGGTATGATCGATCGGCCCCGTGGAAAAATCCGCCTGGAGGCTGTTGTCGATGTTGAAGGTGTTCAGCAGCTCGTCCTGGAACGTCGCATTGCGACGGATGAGATTGCCTATCATGCCGCCGCTGGTCGAAGACATGCCGAGCGCGCGGTAGGACCAGTCGAAATTGGAATAACGCGCATTCTGACGAAAGGTGAAGGTCTCATCGAAGCGGTGTTCGAATTCATAACCGATATTGGTGAACTTGCGGTTTGATGTATCGAAGGACGGATCACCGACATAAAAGCTGCGGTCCAGCATATTGCCGGGTCTGAAATAGGTCAGCGCCGGCGGCAGGCCGGAGGGCGAACTCGGATTGTCGTGCTGATAGGAGGCAAGAACAGTCAGCTTCGTATCCTCGTCCGGCTGCCATGTGAGAGCCGGCGCGATGAAATAACGGTCGTTCTGCAAATTGTCCGTCTGGGCATGGGCGTTGCGCGCAAGGCCGGTCAGGCGATAGGCGAAACTGTCGCTATCCGCCACCGGGCCGCCAACATCGAACATCGACTGATAATAATCGAAGCTGCCGATCTGCGCACCGACTTCACCGAACCGTTCGAAGGTCGGCCGTTTGCTGCTGAGATTGATAAGGCCGCCGGGATTGCCCTGCCCGTAGAGCACGGAAGCGGGCCCGCGAATGACCTCCACGCGCTCCAGACCGTAGACCTCAAAAGAAGGCGCACCGGCCGTCCGCATCAACCGCAGACCATTGAGGAACTGCAGCTGATTCCCCTGAAAGCCGCGAATGCGCGGCGCATCGAAACGCGGATCGGCGCCGAACGGCTGCGCAACCACCCCCGGGACGTAATTCAGCGCCTCGCCGAGATTGCGGACATCCTGCGCATCCATCTGATCTCTGGTGATGACGGATACCGATTGCGGCGTCTCGATCAGGGATCGCCCTGTCTTGGTGGCGCTGGCGCTGGTTTTTGCCACATAACCCTTCACGGGCGCCTTGGGGTCCTGATTTTTCGCGCCGTCAACGGTGATGGTCTGCAGCACCGTGGTTCCGGCGTCCTGAGCAAGGGCGGAAGCCGGGGTCAGGAACGCCACATAAGCAATGGCGGCGCAGCCACCAGCCAGAATGGAAATGTGTTTGATTTTTCCCTGCACGCCAAAATCCCTCGTCACCCGCACCAGCCATAGGCAGTCATTTACTGGAGAATTAAAGTCATCTTATTACGCAAGGTGTGGATTTCGATCCAATAAGTGAAACTGGATTTTTTCATAATTTTTGGTTATGAAATCTCTCTCCATAATAGTTTGGAATTATTCAAAACCTGCCAAAAAGGCGCTGACAATGGGCAGAAAACCGGCGAACCGGGCTGACGTGTTCGAGCTGCGGCATCTGCGCTATTTCACCACGCTGGTGGACGAGCGCAATTTCGAGCGCGCCGCTGCCCGCCTCGGCATTGCCCAGCCGGGTTTGAGCCAGCAGATCATGGCGCTTGAACAGATCGTCGGCATGCCGTTGCTTGATCGCACAAGGCGGTCGGTGAAGCTCACCATGCCCGGCCAGCTTCTTTATGAGGATGCCCGGAAAATCCTTTCGAATGCCGAGGCGACGCTTGCAACGCTGAAGCGTGTCGGCCGCGGCGAAACCGGGCGCATCTCCATCGGTTATGTCGCCTCCGCCGCCTATTCCGGGTTGATGATACAGTCGATCGCCAGTTTCCGCGCCTCCCATCCCGATGTGGAGTTGCAATTGATCGAGATGGAAATGCGGCTGCAACTGGCCAGGATTGCCGACGGCAATCTGGATTTCGCCTTTATCCGCCCGCCCGCCCCTGTTCCGGAAGGTGTGACAACCCACGTGGTGTTGCGGGAGCCCTTGATGGCAGCGCTGCCGGAAAACCATCCTTTGGCTTTTGCCCCGCAGGTCGATCTGAAAAATCTTTCCGGTGAAACCTTCATCACGCCGAGGCAGCCGCCGGATGTCGGCTTTCATTACAACACCATCGAGGCCTGCAACGAAGCCGGGTTCCAGCCGGCAATCAGCCCGGAAGGCAGGGACTACACGACCATTGTCAGCATGGTGGCCATTGGCCTTGGCATTGCGCTGGTGCCGCGCTCGCTTGATTGCCTGCGGTTGCCCGGCGTGCGCTACGTACCGCTTGCGGCAAGCGCCACGACGTCGGACCTCGCCATCGCCCACCGGAAAACCGAAGCCTCCCCCGCCGTCAGGGCCTTCATTCTCCACGCCCGCAATTGAGGCGCGTGGAAGGAAATATCCGTGTCGCACCTTGTTCGCCGGGGACGAAAAATCCGCCGCCCTCCGTCGCGCGGAATTGATGGAGCGACAACGGTGCGCCGCAACGCCCGGAATTGCCGGGCAGATGGCTGCCTGCCGGACGTCGTCCCGGCGACCGGGGCAAAAATCTCCTTCCCCGCATCTCCCCGCCGCCCCGGCCCACTGCATAATCGCGACAGATTTCGATTTATGGGAGACAGCAATGGCTGAGATTTACGACCACTACGCCGCCGGCCTCGAATCACCGGCTTCCCACGCTTTTGACGTCGTTCCGGACGATGCAAAGCCGCTTCCTTCCGCCACACGCGCGATCTATGTGGGCAATGGCGGACATCTTTGCCTGACTGTCCTTTCCGGGGCAACCGTGACCTTCCAGAACCTGCCCGCCGGCAGCCTGCTGCCGGCCCGCGCAACGCGGATATTTTCGACGCGCACCACCGCAACCGGCATTGTCGGGCTCAACTGATGGTCTTTCCGCGGCAACAGCGCCACACACACTATGGAGGCAATGCCATGCAACATGACACTTTCATGACAAGCTTTCAGGTTGATGTCAGCAAAATCCTGCATGCGCCATTGACCGGCCCATGCGGCAAACCGGAAAGGGGCGTTTGCGCTCGCTTGTCTTTGCCGCCGGCCTATCGAAAATTTGGTGGATCTGGCAGTGGCTCTTTTTACCGCGAAAGCGACGGGAACAACAACTTATCGTCCGGAAATCGGCAGCGTGGCGCTGAGCCTGCTGACGGCGGCTTATCTCCTGTTTTTCACGAACCGGACATTCTGGTCGAAGGTTCATACCTATCTTTCCGCCTATCCGGTCGCCATCGTCGCGCTCTATGTTGCCATGATCGCCTTTTTCGGCGCGCTCATCACGATTTTCTCCGCCAAATATCTCCTCAGGCCGTTTCTGATCGTCCTGATCTTCGCGGCGGCGGCGTCGTCCTGGTTCATGGATCGCTACGGTATCGTCATCGACAGCGACATGATCCGCAACGCCATGGAGACGACGCAGGCGGAAGCGGGCAATCTGATCACGCCCGGCTTTCTCTGGCATATGGCGATTTACGGGTTGGTGCCGTCTCTCGTCGTCGTCGCCGTCCGCATCCGGCACCGGCCGATCCTCGACAAGCTTCTGTGGAACACGATCAGCATCCTGGTCTGCCTCGCCATAACCGGCATCATCAGCTTCGCCAACTCCAAGACCTTCACCACCGCCATTCGCCAGCACAAGGATATCGTCAAGAGCGTCAATCCGTTGTCACCGATCATGTCGACGGTGCATTATTTCACGCAGGCCGGCAAGGAAGTCGATATTCAGGTCAGCCCAATCGGCAAGGACGCCAAAGTCCTGCCCGCATTGGGTAACGTGCATAAGCCACGCATTACCGTCATCGTTGCGGGCGAAACTGCCCGCGCGGCGAATTTTTCGCTGAATGGCTACGGGCGGGAAACCAATCCGGAGCTCAAGAAGCGCGATGTGGTCTATTTCCCCAGCACAACGAGCTGTGGCACCGCGACGGCGATTTCCATTCCCTGCATGTTCTCGCAATTCACGCGCTCGCAATATAGCCACAAGAAGGCGCTTGCGAATGAAAATGTCATGGATGTCCTCGTCCATGCAGGGGTCAGCGCGACCTGGCTGGACAATAATACCGGCAGCAAGGACGTCGCCGACCGTATCCCCTATTTCGACCTGCCTTCCACCAATGACAGCCGCTTCTGCACCGGCGGGGAATGCCGCGACGACATCTTTTTCGACAAGCTCGACGCCTGGCTCGATAACGTCAAGAAGGATAGTGTCATCGTGCTGCACCAGATGGGCAGCCATGGTCCGACCTACTACCTGCGTTACACCGACGAGTTCCGCAAGTTCACGCCGGACTGCCGCACCGCCGAGCTTGGCAATTGCAGCGACGCCGAAATCGTCAACTCCTACGACAACACGCTTCTTTATACCGACCACTTCCTCTCGACCGTGATTGACAAGCTGAAGGCGCGTTCCGACAAGCTGGCAACAGGCATGATCTACGCCTCGGACCACGGCGAGTCGCTTGGCGAGAACGGCGTCTACCTGCATGGCGCGCCCTATCTCCTCGCGCCCGACCAGCAGACCCATGTGCCGTTTCTCGTGTGGTTCGATGACGATTTTGCCAAATCCATGGGACTGGACAAGGCCTGCCTTGCGAAAAGCGCGGCAGAGGGCGGGCGCTCGCACGACAATTATTTCCACAGCATCCTTGGAATGATGAACGTCTCCACCTCGGTCTACGATCCCTCGCTCGATGTCTTCAGCCGCTGTACCCAACGCCGGACGAGCTGAACAGACAGTGCTTGACGCTTATCCGGAGAACAAGATACGCAAGACGACGCGATAGAGGGAGCTGTCTTGCGGGTTCTGCTTGTTGAAGACGATCATGTGCTGGGGGAGGCGCTGCGGGACCATGTGGCCGCGGCGGGTCACGCTGTCGACTGGTTCAAGACGCTGGGCGACGCCATGGCGGCGACGCTGACGATGGGTTACGGCCTGATCCTGCTCGACATGCGACTGCCTGACGGCGAGGGCATCACCCTTCTGCAAAGCCTGCGCAAGCGCGACGACGCCACGCCGGTCATCATTCTGACGGCGCATGACCAGGTCTCCGACCGGATTGCCGGGCTCAATGCCGGCGCGGACGATTATCTGGTCAAGCCTTTCGATCTCAACGAACTTTCAGCACGCATGCTGGCGGTCTCGCGTCGTTACGAGGGGCGTTCCGCCCCCGTCATCCGCCTGCCCGGCATCGAGATCAACCAGGTAGCGCGCAACATCACGGTCGATGGCACGGCGCAGACGCTCAGCGCCCGCGAATGGGCCGTGCTGGAGAAACTGGTCGAGCATCCCGGCGCAGTCGTCTCGAAAGCGCAGCTGCACGATACTCTGTACGAATTCGGCGCGGAAATAGAGAGCAACACGGTCGAAGTCTATATCAGCCGGCTGCGCAAGAAAATCGGCCATGACCGCGTCGAGACGGTGCGTGGCGTTGGCTACACGATCAAATAGACGAACCCCAGGCAGATACAGATGGCCAGACCGACCAGCATGACCCGCAAACTCGTGATGGCGCTGACCAGCGTCGTCGCCATATCATGGCTTCTCGCCTGCGGTTTGGGCGTCATGGTGATGCAGGACGAGTTCGCTGAGATTTTCGATGCCGGTCTCGAGGAAACCGCGGAAAGACTGCTGCCGCTTTTGCTCGACGACCTGCGTGAGAACAATACCGCCCCGGCCTCGCAGAAGCTCAACCAGTCGGCGGAGGGAGCGGAATATCTGACCTATCAGGTTCGCGACCGAGAAGGCCAGGTCGTGCTGCATTCGCATGACAGTTCGACGGAGCCTTTCGAAGTCTCGCTCGACCCCGGTTTTTCAGAAACCTCGTCGCAGCGCATCTTCACGGTCGCCTCACCCGACGGCAACTATTTCCTGCAGGTCGCCGATGCCTTCGCAAATCGCCGCGAGGCAATCGTAGAGGCAGGCACCGCGCTGGTGTTGCCCGTGCTCATTCTCATTCCTGCCAGCATTTTTGCGGTCATCGTCGTCGTGCGGCGAACGCTTCAGCCGGTGCAAACCTTACGCGACGAAATCGGCAAGAAGGACGGCGGCAATCTCGCGCCGCTTGCAACTCAGCCCTTCCCGCCCGAACTGCACCCCATTGCGCGATCGGTCAACCTGCTGCTTGGGCGGCTGCGCTCGACAATCGAGGCCGAGCGGGAATTCACCGCCAATAGCGCCCACGAATTGCGAACCCCGATTGCCGGTGCGCTGGCGCAGGCGCAGCGGCTGCACGCCGATATCCCCCCGGAGCTTGCGCCACGCGTTGAAAACATCGAGAAATCCCTGCAGCACCTCGCCCACCTCGCCGAGAAACTGCTTCAGATGTCCCGGGCTGAAGCCAGGATCGGGCTCACGGATAAGACAAGCGATCTCATCCCCGTGCTCGAACTCGTTATCGACGATATGAGCAGGACGGCGATAGGGGCGTCTCGCATCCGCTTCACCAATCGCTGTGAAGGCGCCCTGTCCGGCAGGATCGGTCCGGATGCCTTCGGTATCATCATCCGCAACCTTCTCGAAAATGCGCTGATTCACAGCCCGCCGAAAAGCCCCGTGCAGGTGATTGCGGAAACAGACGGCGCGATCCGCGTCGTAAATGCCGGGCCGACCGTCGATCCGGTGTTGTTGCCCAAGCTGACGACACGTTTCACCAGAGGCCAGTCTACGGCTGACGGCACCGGGCTAGGTCTGGCCATCGTCAAAAGCCTGGTGGAACAGACCGGCGGAAAACTGGTGCTTTCCTCTCCCGCAGAAGGTCAGCAGGACGGTTTTGAAGCCCGCGTGATCATTCCTAGCGAAGCCGCCTGAACGCAAAAAAGAAAAAGCCCCGCCGGAAGGACGGGGCTTTGCTGGTTTTTGTGTAAGCCGATCAGTCTTCGTGGATATGGCTGTGGTCGCGCGTGTCGCGCATCTTCACGTAAACCACCAGCGACAACGCGATCATGATCGTCACATACCAGAAGAACCAGTTCTCGTGGCCGATCTGCTTGAACTTCAAGGCTACGAATTCCGCCGTTCCGCCGAATATGGTGTTTGCCAGCGCATAAGGTAACGCCACGCCGAGCGCGCGAATATGGGCCGGGAACATTTCCGCCTTCACCACCGCATTGATCGAGGTATAGCCGGTGACGATCAGCAGGCCGATCAGCACGAGGCCGAAAGCCATGATCGGATCGGTTGTGGTCGAAAGCGTGCTGAAAATGACATAGGTGAACAGCGTTCCCAGGATGCCGAAGCCCACCATCAGCGGTTTACGGCCGATCTTGTCCGACAGCGCACCGGCAAGCGGCTGACACAGCATGAAGACAAAAAGCGCCGCCGTGGTAATTTCCGTGGCGCTTTCCTTGCTGAAGCCCGAGGTGTTGACGAGGAACTTCTGCAGATAGGTGGTGTAGGCGTAAAAGGCGAGCGTGCCGCCTGATGTGAGCGCCATGACCATCAGCGCTTCCCTTGGATAGTGCTTGAACAGCGCCCATCCGCTGGACTTCGGTTTGTCGGCAGCGCCGGTCTTGGCATTTTCGAAGGACTGCGTCTCGACAAGGCCGCGGCGGATATAAAACACCGCAATCGCCAGAAGGCCGCCAATGAAGAAGGGAATGCGCCAGCCCCAGGAGCCGAGCTGTTCCGGCGTCAGGACCCGCTGCAGCACCAGAAGCACCGCCAGCGCAAGGAGCTGGCCGGAAATCAGCGTCACATACTGGAAGCTGGAGAAGAAACCACGGCGGTTCTTGCCGGCCATTTCGCTGAGGTAAGTCGCGCTTGCGCCATATTCGCCGCCGACGCTGATGCCCTGCAGCAGCCTTGCAAATACCAGAATGGCGGGGGCGGCAATGCCAATCGTTTCGTGGCCGGGCGTAATCGCGATCAGCAGCGAACCGAGACACATCAAGGTGACGGACAGGGTCAGACCCGCCTTGCGGCCCTTGCGGTCTGCATAGGTGCCCATGAACCAGGCCCCGATGGGCCGCATCAGAAATCCGACGGCAAAAACGGCAGCGGCACTCAAGAGTTCGGCCGTCTGATTGCCCGAGGGGAAGAACACTGGCGCGAAATAAAGGGTGAAAGCCGAATAGACATACCAGTCGTACCATTCGACGAGATTACCCGCCGATCCGCCGATAATGGATTTCAAACGGGTTTTCTGGTCCGGCGCGGCGGCGGGACCATTTGCCATAATATTCACGGGTTGACTCCAATTCATCTTCGTCTGGAGATGGAAGGGCGAACGGAAGGTGTGATAATTTGTCGCTCCTGTCGAGGGTATATACCCGCCATGCTGCGATGCGCAAGTTTATACCGCGTTGCAATATTGCTGAAAAAGCAGCCGTGGCGTCTGAAAGACTTCCTCCTCCCCGGCATTTTCGCCACCCGTTTTTATCACGATTGCTGGGCAGAAACCATCGAAGGAAAACTGGACGACCTTGAACCGCCTTGTAAGCCGCGCCAGCTCAAACTAAAATATATCAATGATTTACGACATATCCGACATCCAGCTCGAAAAGCTCCTCATCGCCGCCGCCCGCGCGGGCGAAGCGCTGGCGCGGCTGGACGAGCGGATAAGCAGATCGCCGATGAAACAGGGCTTCATCGAAAGGCAGGATTTCACCGACGCCATCTCCTCCATGTGGGTGGACGGCGAACTCGTGCACATGGAAGACCTCGTGCTGCATGACGCCCATATGGATGTGCGTGCGCCAAGCCATGAAATGACGGCGGCACACCGAATCCTCCGCTCGCGGCGGCTGATCTTTGCCAATGCGGCCGGCTGGGCTTTCACTGCACCGGGTCTTTCCCGGCTGCGCGGCAGGGCGTCGCCCGCCGCCGAAGAGATGCTGCCCGCACGGCAGACCGTCGATCAGCCTGCGGGTGAGGAGGCACATGAGGCTGAGACATCGCTGGACGGCGCTTTTTCCGAACTCGACGCCCTTCTGGCGCGAAGCGCAGCCACGCTCGATGCGATCACCACGGGAAACGCGCTTCCGTCGATGCACAGGGAGGAAAGCCATGCGCTCATCAACGAGCCTGACTGGGACGAAGACGAACGGCTGAAAGAATGGTGGGACGTGCAGTCGCGGACGGAGGAACTGCCGGCAATTCTGCGCACCGCCATCCTGCTTGATTCCTGGAACATGATAGAGGTGCTCCAGCGCAGCCCCTGGCTTGGGCGGCTTCTGGCCTCCGCTTTTCTGCGCGATGGCGCCGTCACGCCCGATCACCTGCCGGCCCTGAGCGCCGGTCTTCGTGCCATCCCGAGGGAGCGGCGGCACGCCAGGAACCAGACACAGCGCATCCTCGCGCTTCTCGACAGTTTTTATGAGGCGGCGCTGGCCAGCATGAAGGAACACGACCGGCTGAGCCACGCGCGGGAGCGTATGATGCGCAAGTTGGCCGGCCGCCGTTCCTCTTCGCGATTGCCCGAACTCGTCGAGCTGGTCGTCTCCCGCCCCGTGGTCTCGGCAGCCATGATCGTGAAGGAACTCGGCACTACGCCACAGGGCGCAATCGGACTAGCCAACCAGCTGGAATTGCGGGAGGTTACCGGTCGCGGCCGTTTCCGCGCCTGGGGCATGCTGTAGCGGCCCCTCGCAGACGATCCGGAAGGTAAAAAGGACCGTTTCGCAGCCGCTTTCGCATGGAAACGTGCCTCGTCAATTCGGCGATCACGAATCTTAACAAAATTTAACTATTGCGTAGGTCAACGAAGCGGCTATGTTCCTCGCTGCGTTGCAACACCGATTTCTTCTCCGGCAACGCGGTCGCATTTGGCCCGGCAACTTTTCTCTGCCGCCCGCATTTAAGTGTCCATCATCAGGGAGATGCAATAATGACAATTTCAGTTTCACAACCCGATTCCGATCACGAAACCGATGCTCCTTTCGCCAAAAAGGTCCTGGCAGCGCGTAATCTTGCCGGCTATACGATCGAGCAGCTTGCCGTGACCTGTGGCCTCACCACGAGCGAAATACGTGCCCTGGAAGACGGCACGGACAGCGATCCCCTGCGCATCCGGCGTGTTGCCGCCGCGCTGCATATTCCGGTCGAAACCGTTATCTGATCTTTCCTATCGATCACGAAAAATCTCAGCGCCGCCGGGAAGATGTTCCCGGGAACATCGAGGCGGCGCACGCAGCCCGGAGGCTGCCGGTTCTTTCGGAACATTTTCCGCATCCGCTCCCTTAACATTTTCGTTATCCGGCACCACATGCAATTCGCGAGCGGGGACGTTCAGCGACATTCGACATGTATCCCGCCCGCCGAGAGCAGCAACAACCTCCGGAATCCTGCCATGACATTTACGCTCGACACCGAAGAACGGGTTTCTTCAGCATTGGCTGAATTGTGGCCGGCGGAGAAAACCGAGACTCTCTACTGGCTGGTCACCGGCACCAAGGACGAACGCTTCATCGACGAAATCTTCGTGGAGCTTTGCAACCGCTTGCGGGCAAGCGGAATTTCGGTGGCGCGCGGCGTTCTGGCTTTCCGTATCCGCCATCCGCAATGGCTGGGCGCGCGGATTTTATGGAAAGCCGGCATGTCCGAAGCCGAGATCGTCACTTATGGCTACGGCTCGGAAAACACCCCCGAATATCTCAACAGCCCGATCAGGGACATTCACCAAGGCGCCAGCGAAATCCGGCATCGCCTGAACGTCGACGCCATCGACGAAACAGGTTACACGATCTATGAGGAGCTGCGGTCGGAAGGGCTGACGGATTATTGCGCCTGGCCTATCGAGCACACGTTTGGCAAACGCCACGTCGCATCGTTTTCCAGCGATCGCCCCGGCGGCTTTTCCGACGAAGAGATCGTCGCGCTGAAAAACCTCCTGCCCGCGCTCGCGCTGGTGAGCGAGATACGCCTGAAGAACAGGATGACACGCACCCTTCTGGAAACCTATGTGGGACCACATGCGGGCGAAAAAATCCTGAACGGCGCCACGACACGCGGCAGCGGCATGACGGTGGGAGCAGCAATCCTGATCTGCGACCTGCGCAATTTCACCCATATTTCCGATCTATGGCCGCGTGACGATGTGATCGAGCTTCTGAACGGTTATTTCGACGCCATGTGTGATCCGATCGAGGAATTTGGCGGGGAAATCCTGAAATTCATGGGCGACGGGCTGCTGGCGATCTTCCCGCTCAGCAACCCGGATGCTTGCGGAAACCTCCTGAAGGCCATTGCCAGGGCGCAACGGAGCCTGATCGCACTTAACGAGATCAACCGGCAAAAAGGCCATGACCCCTTGGGTTATGGCATCGGCGTTCACGTCGGCGATGTCATGTACGGCAATATCGGCTCGAAAACCCGGCTCGATTTCACCGTTATCGGACCCGCCGTCAACATCGCATCGCGGCTTGAGACGCTGACCAAGGAAACAGGGCGCAACGTTCTCTTCTCCGAAGAATTCGTGCGCATGGCTGGCAACGGGACCGGGTTCGAAAGTCTGGGCCCTTGGCTGTTGCGCGGCCTCGAAACCCCGGTCGAAGTTTACGCTCTTCCGCAAAATCCCGCATCGGCGCCCGTCGCCGCCTGATGGGCTGCGCCTGCTGCCCAGCTTGTAACGGCCCATTTTAAGCCGAACGGCATCTCTCCGACACCCTCCGGAGCCGTGATTTCGGCTGCCCTTCGCGACGTCAAATCGCTTGACACGCCATGCCTGTCGATCTAGCAAAATGGAACATATATTCTATATCGAAACATTGTTTGCATTCATATTCTGCCTCTCCGGGAGTGACGGGCGGACGTGTGAAGGAACCGGAGGAAAAATGGTTACGAAATTGGCCCTGCTTGGCGCCGGACGGATCGGCAAGGTCCATGCAAAGGCGATCACCACCGACAGCCGCGCGCAGCTGGTGGCTGTCGTGGACGCCATGGCCGGCGCTGCGGAAGCAATCGCGCGGGAGGCCCACTGCAAGGTCAGCACAATCGAGGAGGTTCTGGCCGACGAAACGATCGACGCGGTCATCATCTGCACGCCCACCAACACCCATGCGGATCTGATCGAGCGTTTCGCCCGCGCCGGCAAGGCGATCTTCTGCGAAAAGCCCGTTGATCTCGATGTTGCCCGCGCGGAAGCCTGCGCCAAGGTGGTGGAAGAGACCGGTGCGAAGGTCATGCTCGGTTTCAACCGGCGTTTCGACCCGCATTTTCAGGCTGTTCACAAGGCGATCGACGACGGCCGCATCGGCAAGGTTGAAATGGTGACAATCACCAGTCGCGATCCCGGCCCGCCCCCGGCCGAATATATCAAGGTTTCCGGCGGCATTTTCCGCGACATGACCATTCATGATTTCGACATGGCCCGTTTCCTGCTCGGTGAGGAAGTGGAAAGCGTGTTCGCCACCGGTTCCGTTCTGGTCAATCCGGAGATCGGCACACTCGGTGATTTCGACAGCGCCAGCATCATTCTGACGACGAAAAGCGGCAGGCAGGCGATTATTTCAAACTCTCGCCGCGCGACCTATGGTTACGACCAGCGCATCGAGGTACACGGTTCGCTCGGTTCGGCAGCGGCAGAAAACCAGCGCCCGGTTTCCATCGAAATCGCCAATGCGGATGGCTACACCCGGCCACCGCTGCATGATTTCTTCATGACGCGTTACACGGCAGCCTATGCTGCGGAAATCACTGCTTTCATCGACAGCATTGAAAATAACACCGCGCCCTCTCCTTCCATCAAGGACGGTTTGATCGCGCTGAAGCTCGCCGATGCGGCGCTGAAATCCGCAACGTCGAAAACGGTCGTGACGATCGCCTGAGGTAGCGGCCGTAGCGCCGCGCGTCTTGCCGAACTCTCTGTCCGCCGCGCAATTGTCGACGGCGGACAGCCGTGCCTTTCCCAAGGCCTCGCCAGCGGGCATATCGGGCACATCGTCCAGATCCCACATTGATCCGCGGCGCTCGAATCCACAACAGGCTGCTTCCGGGCTTGCATGGCTGCTATTCGGAAAATAAGGTTGTCTGACAAGGTGCGGCCATAACATATGGCCATATCCATCTCATTCACGCCGAATCTTTTTTTGCCGGCAAACTCCGGACAGCGGTTTTTCCATGCCATCAGCCAAGACCGGTTTTCTTTATGCGCTTGTCGCCTTCACGATCTTTGCGGCGCAGGATGGCATATCGAAACATCTGGGCAGCGCCTATCCACCGGTCTTCGTCGCCATGTTGCGCTACTGGGCCTTTGCCGTTTTCGTTCTGCTGATGGCGGCAAAGTCTTCAGGCGGCATTCGCGGTGCCGCCATCGCCAATCGCCCCTGGTTGCAGATCAGCCGTGGTGTCCTCCTTGCCGTACAGATCGTCTTTTCGATTTTCTCCTTCGCAATCGTCGGCCTTGCCCACAGCCATTCCATCATCGCTTCCGCCCCGCTCATCGTCGCGGCGCTTTCCGTGCCGCTGCTGGGAGAAAAAGTAGGCTGGCGGCGATGGTGCGCTATTTTTGTCGGTTTCATCGGCGTTCTCGTTATTCTCAAACCCGATGGCGAAGGTTTCGACAAGAGCCTGCTGATCACCTTCGTCGCCGCATTCATGCTGGCGCTTTATGGTGTGCTGACGCGGCTCGGCAGCCGGAGCGATACGGCCATGACAAGCTTCTTTTATACCGGCGTGGCGGGCGCGGCCGCCCTGACGCTGGTTGGCCCGTTTTATTGGGTCAGTCTGGCGCCCCATGACTGGGGATGGATGCTGGCCCTGTGCATTACCGGCATGAGCGGCCATTACTGCCTGATTAAAGCCTTCGAACTGGCGGATGCGGCTTCCGTGCAGCCTTTTTCCTATTACCAGCTCGTGCTCGTCTCCATCATCGGCGTTACCATCTATGGCGAGGTCGTGACTTCCAATATGGTGATCGGCGCGGCCATCGTCATAGCAGCCGGTCTTTTCACCATCTGGCGGGAACACATGACCGCGCGGAAGGGTCGCCGGCAAGGCTGATATGCTTGCCGGCCGGAGCCGGCCTAGACGAGAGCCGCCTCGCAGCGCAGCAGCATGCCGAAAAGATCCCGCGGCTCATCCGGGTCCGCCAGCAGGTCCAACTCCGTATAGAGCCCGGTGGACGGCAGTTTTGAGCGTACATAACGCAGCGCCGAAAAATCCTCAGTCGCGAAACCCACGCTGTCGAACAGTGTGATCTGCCTGTCGTTTGCCCGGCCTTGCTGTTCACCCGTTATGACCCGCCACAGCTCGGTAACGGGGTAATCCGGCGGCAATTGCTGAATTTCGCCCTCGATACGCGTCTGCGGCGGATATTCGACAAAAATGTCGGATCGCAACAGAATATCCCGGTGCAATTCCGTCTTGCCGGGACAATCCCCGCCAACAGCGTTGATGTGGATGCCGGGGCCGACCATGTTGTCAGTCAGGATCGTCGCATATTGCTTGTCAGCAGTGACCGTCGTGACGATATCCGCGCCTTCCACTACTTCTTCCGCACTGTCGCAGATCTTGATGGCAAAGCCCTGCCCGGCGAGATTGCGGGCGCATTTCTCGCTGGCGGAGCGGTCGATGTCAAACAGCCGCAACGTATCGATGCCGAGAATGGCCTTGAACGCCCGCGCCTGGAATTCGCTCTGTGCGCCATTGCCGATAATGGCCATGGAACGGGCGTTTTGGCGGGCGAGATATTTCGCCGCGACGGCGGAGGTGGCGGCAGTGCGCAGCGCGGTCAGGATCGTCATTTCGGTCAGAAGCAGCGGATAACCATTGCCGACATCGGAAAGCACGCCGAAGGCCGTCACGGTCTGGCGGCCTTCCTTCATGTTCTTCGGGTGGCCGTTGACATATTTGAAGCCGTAAAGCGTGCCATCGCTGGTCGGCATCAGCTCGATGACACCTTCCGTCGAATGGGAGGCGATGCGCGGGGTCTTGTCGAAGCTTTGCCAGCGACGGAAATCCTCCTCCACCACATCGGCGAGCTCACGCAGGAACGTGTCGATGCCCACCTTGAGCACCAGCTTCATCATGTGATCGACGCTGACGAAAGGCACGATATTGAGGTTTGGTATCACGGTCATCACATCACCCCTTTCAGCCGGCCCGCGTCGGACGGTCCATGACCCGCTTGCCCATCAGGCTGGTGGCAAGATCCACCATCAGCGTCGCGGTCCTGCCGCGCTCATCGAGAAACGGATTGAGTTCCACGAGATCGAGGCTGCAGACCAGCCCGCTGTCATGCAGCATCTCCATGACAAGATGGGCTTCGCGGAATGTCGCGCCGCCCGGAACCGTGGTGCCGACAGCCGGCGCGATGGACGGCTCCAGAAAATCGACATCGAGGCTGACATGCAAAAGCCCGTTTGCCGCCTGAACCCGCGCCAGGAATTCACGCAGCAGCACGGCAACGCCATGCTCGTCAATCGAACGCATGTCGTGAACGGTGATGCCGCTTTTTTCCAGAGCGGCTCTCTCGGCAGGGTCGACGCTGCGGATGCCGATCATGCCGATATTCTCTTCCGGAACAGCATGGGAAAGCGGCGGGAAATAACCGGAAAAACCGTCACGCCCGCTGAAATAGGCGACCGGCGTGCCATGCAGATTGCCGCTGCGTGTGGTTTCAAGGGTGTGATAATCTGTATGAGCATCGAGCCAGAGGACGAAGAATGGCCGACCCGTCTCAGCCACGCGGCGCGCCATGCCGGCAACCGTCCCCGCCGAAATCGCATGGTCGCCGCCGAGGAAGATCGGCACGGCGTCCGCGCTTTCGCGATAGGCCGCTTCCGTCAGCGCCTCTGTCCAGGCCACTGTCTCGGAAAGATGGTGTACGGCAGGATTCGGATGGCAAAATTCCCGAAGCGGCGCGGGCGTCACATTGCCCGTATCCACCACCCGATGCCCCAGTTCTTCGAGGGCATGGGCAAGCCCCGCGACGCGATAGGCGCTCGGCCCCATTTCGCATCCCAATTGCCCGGCCCCGATCTGCAACGGCGCACCAACAAGCCTGATATCCATTCCCGTCCTCATTTTTCCTACCGATAACTTCACTAGACCACGGAGACATGGCAGAACGAACATCAAAGATTGGCAATATTATCGAAATAAGCTACCGTTTTGGTAAAATCATTTTATCGAAATGGCAGGTATGGACAAACTCGACGAACGCCTCATCACCCTTCTGCGGCATAATGGCCGGCGCAGCATCTCCGACCTGGCCGTGGAGACTGAAACCTCGCGCGCGACGGTTCGCTCGCGCGTCGAAAGAATGGAAAATGACGGTACGATCATCGGTTATACCGTTATCCTGCGCGCCGACGCCGTTGAAGCCGCAATCCGCGGCATCATGATGATCGAGATCGAAGGCCATGTGACGGACCGCGTCATCCGCACACTCGGCGGCTTTCCGGAAATCTCCGAAATCCACACCACCAACGGCCGCTGGGATCTGATCGTGGAACTGAATGCCGCGACACTTAGCGATTTCGACGCCGTGCTCCGCCGCATCCGCCTCGTGCCCGGGATTACCGGCAGCGAGACCAGCCTGCTGCTCTCCACCCCGCGTTCCACCCGCGCAAGGCTCTGACACAGAGACGAAACGCAAAAGCAGGATAAAACGCATTTTTCGATTTTTTCGACTTGCGCCCCGGAATAAATCATCTATATGACGACCCACCAAAGCGAACGCGACAACGCGTTTCAGGCATTTGGGGAATAGTTCAATGGTAGAACAGCGGACTCTGACTCCGTCGATCTTGGTTCGAATCCAGGTTCCCCAGCCAACAATCTCTCAACGAAATCAATAGCTTGCCAGCTGGGGCGCCTGAAATTCCTTGTCGCACTCCATTTTTAATTGTTGCGACACAGTACTAAGCAATTTCAATCACTTACAACCAATTTCACAACGATTACAAACCATTGCAAGGCAGTTTACTGCGACATGGTTTGCGACAAAGCCTGCCAGTTGGTGATTCTGGCAGGCCTTCATGTTCGTGTGAAAATCAGATGACGCTCGCGGCCTGCACAAGAATCATTCCAATCAATAGGCCGCCGGATATCGTCGCCGCTCCCATCATTGTCCACATGCTCGCCTTAACCGTTGCGGCGTTCGGGTGCTCGTCGGCAACCATCAATATCATCATCAAGATTGAGGCTGCGACAACCAGCGCAATTGTCACGCATAGGATCGCTGAAATCACGAAGGTCTCCTCGGTTGATTGAATACCACCCCCGGCCCGCGCAGTGGTGGAGCGCGTGGTGCAGCTGGTGAGGCCTCTTAGGCCGGGGGTATCGGCAACTGGAATAAAGGACCGCGCGCTGCCCGAAGGCGCGCTGCGGCAAGGTGGCTGGCCTTGCATGTCATAAGGCGAGTTGGAAAAGTGGAGCCCCTGGCCCGATTCGAACGGGCGTCATCCTCTACGGTTTCGCGGGGTAGAAGACCCGGACCGATACAGGGGCAAAAATCTATTGCTTCTTGCGCTCCTTCATCCAAACCTCCCTCAGGACGTCCAGACGCGCTTCAATCTCCTCAAGCCTTTCACCGGCTAAATCGGCCGTAGCGCATATAGCGCCTAGTGCCACAGTGCTCGCAGGGTCCGCGCCTTGCGCCGCGATAGATATCAGATGAACAACCTTGCGGACTTCGCCGAGCAAAGTAGCGGCGTCATCCAGAGCGAGTGGGCCAGGGTCTAAGGTGTACTTCATGACCGGGCCCCCGCACGCATTGTGGCCCATTCATCTTCGCGGAACTTGAAGAGTTCTCGAACCGCGATCTCTGCGGCTTCCTCCTCATCACAGATGATCCCGTGCGGATCCTCAATGAGCATGGCAGCAAAGCGAAACTTCCCGGCAATGTCAGCCTCGGTCTTGACCTTCGCCCTAATAATCGCCCGACGCACTATGCTCGCCGCTTCGGTGATATGGTCCATGGCGTCGTCTGGCATGTTTCCAACGCGACTGCCAATCGTGTCGAGCTCAACATAAAGGCGGGTCATGCGTGATATGAAGGATTCAGGCATGCCTTCGGCGCTCGCCGTTATGACGTTGTTTACCATGATATCGGTTCCGTATTGCGATTTATCTATCGTGGTGATAGGAATATATCAACTTGGACGCATGTCAATAGGTTAATATCACTATGATAGAAAAATATCAGATTAGCGGTCGGCAGGTGTCGGCGGCAAGGGCTTTGGCTGGCATTTCTCAGGCGGATCTTGCGAGGGCGGCAAACATATCGCTCCCAACACTTAGACGCATGGAGGCGTCCACCGGCCCGATGTCAGGCATGCCCAACAACGTCGCTGCTGTAGTGCAGGCTTTGCTCGACTTCGGAATTATCTTCATCCCGTCTAACGGCAACGGCCCTGGCGTTCGATTGCGCGATCGCCCTTGAGGGGCGCGCCGAGATCGACCGCGACGACACATACAATAACTGGGTTTTTGACTGGGGCGGGTAAGGTAGCGTGGAATGAATTCAATAGTCGCCGGTTAGAAGCGCTACAAAAAAGTCTCGCCACCTCCCTCCTTGACTCTTTTCCGAAATAAGAACATTTGTAGAACAAATGAGGAGTGCGCAAAATGGCAGACACTGAGAAAATCATTGTCGTGCAGTTCAAAAACAGCCGCGGCGGAGTCGTACCCGGAGAAATGCGGCAAGCCTCCAATCAAGCCTCCGCTGAGAAAATCGCCAGCGCGATGGCACCGCGCCACGTAGGGGTTGCGGCTTATGCCGTGACCGTCGACGAGGAAAGCGGCACTATGGCAAGCCCACGGCTGCTCGTCTCGCATGGGCAAATCGCCGATTTAATACCAGACTGAATTAACGGCGCGAGGGGCGTGCACCACTTCAACACAGGGAAAAATTTAGGCTCTGAAACAGGAGAATGAGAACGTGCGCCCACATCAGAGAGAACCGCAAGCCGATCCGGTTGACCACATCATTGCCTGGCACGACGGCGACAGCCGTGCCGCGATTGAGACGCTGATGGAAGACATCCAGCACTTGCGGCTGCAGCTTGCGCTGGCGACCGCAGCGATGGGAACCGGTTTCACGAGAGGGTGGAAGCCGGACGCCGACAGAAATGCCAGGTGAAGGAGCTTATCTGCTTTCGGACCACGGCGGCGAGCCTGTAGGCGTTATATGCGAGGAATGCGAGCTCCTGAAATTCATAAGCTCGGGCGAGCTCATGATTGAGTTTGGCGACCTATCGATGCCGACGATGCTGCGGCGCATTTCTCAAGAGGTGATCAAATGCGCGAAGCCAATGGAGGGCTATTCCGGCCGCTGCATGCTTCATTACCACGCGCGATCCGGCAGCCAGATCGAGGCATTGAAACAAGCGAAGCCGCCGGCCGTTAGAGTGAAGGAAATTCGAAACTGGGAGATTGTCGTTGCCAAGTGCAACTACTGCGGCCACGTTTCAAATATCCCGCACTGGCAACTGAACCGCGCGGCGAAGACGGACACTACGGTGGACGAAATTGCCAAGCGACTGAAATGCAAACGATGCAGCGTGAGGGGTGACGTAAAAATCACCACAGCCAAGATGCCGAGGTGAGCATGTGTAATCTGTATCGGATGGAAGACGAGTGAAGAAACGCGACGCAAATGGCCGGCCTCAATCCAGAGGGGACGTCCATGGCATTTTCTAAACGCATCCGTCAGTGGAATCTGCGTAGAAATGCGATTTTCGGCAATCCGCAATTAACCAATCATTAACCAACAAACTATTTATATCAATGCAATCACTGATTGCTCATGAGGAGCGCGCATCCATTTTAGTGAAGGGTCCTCATGACATCTATTTTGACAAACAGCGCGGCAATTTCGGCGCTGCAAACACTTCGCTCTATCTCTTCTGGACTTCAAAACTCTCAAAAGGCAGTTTCGACCGGACTTCGGATTTCGTCCGCGTCTGACAACGCAGCGTATTGGTCTATCTCCACGACTATGCGCTCCGACCATGGTGCTCTTTCAGCAGTTCAAGACGCGCTGGGCCTCGGCGCTGCAAAGGTTGATACCGCCTATTCCGGAATGGATTCAGTCATCGCTGTTCTTAACGAATTCAAATCGAAACTTGTAACAGCCTCAGAGAAAGGCGTAGACAAAGCCAAGGTTCAGGCTGAGTTGGAACAACTGAAGCAGCAGGTTGTGAGTATTGCTACCTCTGCGAGCTTCAGCAGCCAAAATTGGCTGAATACCGATATTGTCGACATCTACGACAGCGCGTTTAATCGCTCCACTGTTGTCTCCTCTTTTGTCCGCACCGCTACTTCCGTTGGCGTTAGAACGATTGATGTCGATCTTTCGCGGGTATCCCTGTTCAACAGTACTGGCGGCGGCCTTCTTCAGCAGGATGCGCGGGATATAAAAACCATAGGCGGCCTTAGGAACCTACAATCCACATCAGATCCCAGCTCCCTCGGCACAGATTACACTCCCTATGACGGGATCGACGGCTCAAGCGGATACATGACACCGGTGTGGAACGCAGGTAGCCCCGGCACCGTCGTAATTGATTTCCCGGTCGGCGCGCCGCTCGATTTCAATCTGCCCGGTGCTGAAATCAGCTTTACCATAGTTCTGGATAAAGAGGCCTCAAATCCAGACGGCTACGCTGGGGTAAGCGGAGATCTTCAGGATCTCCCAGGACCGTACTTCAACGGTTACTCCGCAACAGTGACAATCACTAAAGCCGATGTGGACGCGTATAATCCAGCCTTAGGAGGGGTAATATCTACAAACAAAGAGTACGCAGCACTGCTGAGCTCAAAACTGAGTTCTCATGGCGCTTATGCGTCGGCAAACTTTAAAATGGGCGACCCCCCCGTCCATGATCCAGAAAAGATTTCTATTACAACACTGCAACTTCCGCAGCACGGATACGGGTCGTACGTCCAGATTGCAGCAGTGTCGAACGTGGGGGTGAGCGCAGGCGGCCTCACGCCACTTGCCGACTTCGGCAGTAGAGGTTCAGGGCTTGCCCTCGATTTTGAACCATTTATCGTCTTCAGAGACGGCATCGATGATAAAGGAATCCGCGTCAATTTCACCTTTTCGGTGAACGGAACGGCACCGAAAGCTTACTCCTTCGACCGTGCTTACGTGAACCAACTTCTGTCTCGCGATGACGGTAAAGTGTCGTCAGCAGAAGATATGGCAACCTTGATGCAATCACTGCTACAAGCTGATTGGCCGGATGTTATAATCGAAGCAAATGCTGGGAAAGTTGTGATCAAATCAGATCCAGCGGTGGACAGGCAATGGGGTGACGGAACTCGGATCAACTTCAGCGAAATACGTGTCAGTAATGAACCGCGTTCTATCCTGAATTTTCTCGATCTTGATATAGCCAAGAATCCTGACATGCTCGGATCGTACATTACATACATTGAAACCGTGACCGCTAACGCGATCTCAGGTGCGGCAATGCTTGGCTCTACAGTGGAGAGAATTGATTTGCAGCTTAATTTTGCGTCGCGCCTTTCGGATTCTGTTATGCGCGGTGTCGGCCGCTTAGTAGACGCGGATATGAATGAGGAATCGACCCGTCTTAAGGCTCTCAAGACCCAGCAACAGCTTGGTATTCAATCGCTGCAGATTGCGAACAGTGATCCAGAGAGCATCTTAGCCCTATTTCGGTAATCGCCCACCGCCTCGCTTTGGTTTTTGAAGGAATTCACGAAAATCACTGGTGCGAGCATCCGGGCTGTCGTAAATGGGGAGCCTTCGGCTTTAGCCGAAACAAGGTTGAAAAGTCATCCTGGCATTGCTGGGAGCATTATCCATTCAAGGTGTGGCCCCAATGATAACCCGCATAACTCGACAGAAGGACGCAAAACAGCGGCTGTCGATTGCTCTACGTCAACTGAATGACGCTGTCAGGACCTCCACAAGAGCGGCCTCGACGTGGAAATCATGGAGCTGACGATGTTAACGTCGCGGGGAGATATGAAGCAGTTCGATATCCGGACGTTTAGGGCAGAAGGCGCGCCGCCGGATTTGAAGGTGGTAGGAGACTGAAGCCCCAATAAAACGACCTTCCTTCACAAGTCGAGCTCGTCATCATCCGGAGAAACCGACAGCCCTGCCTCATGAGCGGCTTCGACAAATGCGAGGCGCGCGTCTTCAGGTCGGTCGTCCAACCCATTTTCGAGGACAGCAGAGCAAACCATGAGAGCGGTAACGTACGCCTGCGCTTCTGTTCTGCTTGGCCACTTGTGAAGGAGAACCCGCGCGAGGTCTGTGACAGTTTCAAGGGTTTCGAATTCACCCCAATTGATCGTAATCGGCTCTATCCTGAATTCGCTCATCAGGAGAGCTTACACTAAAAGCGGCGGCGTTTAATCAAGCTGGTACACATCCGCGTTATCCTGCCGCTCTCTGAGGCCCTTGTAGGCCGCGTGACGGAGCTTGCGATCCGGCGTCATCTGGCGGAACTCAATCTCTGCAATAAGCGTAGGTTGAACCCAAACGACCTCTCTCCGGCCGGCATAGGCAACGGGCGGCTTTTTCCTACGCCATGGAAGTTTATCCAACATCCGCCGCAGGTCGTTTGCGGCGCGCTCCTTAAATCCCGTGCCGACGCTGCCGACATAGCGCAAGTCATCGCCGTCATAGGCGGCCAGCAACAGCGAGGCAAAGCCACCGCTTGCTGACATGGACGGCTCGTAGCCCACGATCATGAACGGCTCTGACTGGACGCATTTCACCTTGATCCAGTCACCGGTTCTACCGCTGCGGTATGGGCTGTTTCGGTCTTTACCGACAATACCTTCCAGCCCGAGGCGGCAGGCATGTTCAAGCATCAGGCCGGGATTGTCGGTCTCCACCTCTTCCGATAGTCGGATGGCGCCATCGACGGCGGTCAGCATTTCTTCAAGCAAGTGCCGCCGGCTGCGGTACGGCAGCTCGCGCAGATCGCGCCCGTCGAGATACAGAAGGTCGAATGCAGAGAATGGCGTCCCCGGCCACTTTCTTGCCGCTGCGCGCGCCAACTGCACCCAAGCTGTTCTGAAGCGCATTGAAGTCCGACCGGCCTTGCTCGTCCAGAACGACCGCCTCGCCGTCGATAATAAGAGAGGCAGGGCCAAGGTCGCGAGCCGCTTGCTCTATAGCCGGGAAGCGCGCCGACCAATCATAGCCGCCGCGTGTCAATATTCGGACACCGTTGGTATCGGCATGGACCGTCAGCCGGTAGCCGTCCCACTTGATTTCCCAACCCCACTTGTCGCCAGAAGGCGGCTTTTGCTTCAGTAGCGCAAGGGCGGGTTCAACGCGTGCCGGCATTGGTTCAAGTGGCAATGCCGGCTGAGCCGGGTCCCGACGACGCCGTGGCCGAGAGCGGAGGGGTTCGTCTTGCCTCAGAAGAGGCTTGATTGTTCTGGGCTTCTTCATGGGCGAAGCCTACAGGCGAACCGTTTACAAAATGTTCGATGGATGAGCGGCGATTCTTATTACGAAACGGCACAGACAGATTGCCAACCGATTCCCTCATGTTCCTTCCCAGCAAGACCAGACTTCCGCCGAACTGCTTGAATTTCCTAATGAGAGCTTAACGTTTTCAACAGGCCAGATGCGATTCTGTTACTTATTGGACACACCTTCTGCGCTTCGTCTCCATTCAATCACACTAAAACAGCGAATCCGGATTGCGGAATTGGGCGACTTTCTGTCTTTTGTGAATCAACGCAGGGCCAATGAGGCGGGGACAACCGGTTTCGGGGCCTCTGCGTTGGTGGATAAAAACTTTGACTGGAGGTCAACCCATGAACATCAAGAGCCTTCTGATCGGCTCCGCTGCGGCTCTCGCAGCAGTATCCGGCGCACAGGCCGCTGACGCCATCGTCGCTGCTGAGCCCGAGCCCCTGGAATACGTTCGCGTTTGCGACGCTTTCGGCACCGGCTTCTTCTACATCCCCGGCACCGAAACCTGCCTGAAGTTCGGCGGTTACGTTCGTTTCCAGGTTGATGTAAACCGCGGTAACGGCAATTCTATCGGCACCGGCGCTGGCGGTTACTCTGACTGGGACGCCTTTACCCGCGCTCAGTTCGAAGTTGACACCCGCACCGACACCGAGCTCGGCGCTTTGCGTGGCTTCATCGGCTTCCGCGGCAATGCTGACAACGGCTCGTCCGGTCGTTCTGGCGTATTCGTTGATCAGGCCTTCATCGAACTCGGCGGCCTGAAGGTCGGTAAGTTCTACAGCTGGTGGGACGATGGCCTCTCTGGCGAGTCTGACGTTCTCTCCACGAACGCTCTGTTCAACTCGGTCCGTTACACCTACGACGCCGGTTCCTTCTGGGCAGGTGTTTCGGTTGACGAACTCGAAGGCATCACCCTCGGCTACGAAGACAAAGACAACAACGTTGGTATCGCTGCTGGCGTTGGTGCCAAGCTCGGAGCGGCTTCCTTCCAGCTCATCGGCGGCTACGACACTGACCGCGAAGAAGGCTCTGTTCGCCTGATCGCAACGGCCGACGTTGGTCCTGGCACACTTGGCCTGGCTGGCGTATGGGCTTCCGGCGCGAACGCTTACTATGCCGAATCTGAATGGGCAGTTGCTGCTGAATACGCCATCAAGGTAACCGACAAGCTGACCATCACCCCCGGCGGCCAGTACTTCGGCAATTACGGTCTGGTTGGTAATGACTGGACCAACGATGACGCTTGGCAGGTTGGCCTGACGGTCGACTACAAGATCACGCAGGGCCTCTCCACGAAGGTTGCTGTTAACTACTTCGATGAAGACAACGGCGACGACCAGGTTAAGGGCTTCTTCCGCCTTCAGCGCTCGTTCTAATCTGATCTGACATTGTCAGTGATGGAAGCCTCGGCAGAAATGCCGGGGCTTTTTTTGCTTGAAGAATCTGCGAGACAGCCACATCAAAAGATTGTATTCTCTTTTTCGATGTTCTGGCGAAGATCCACAGCCGCAAGGCTTTCGCTAGTGATCCCAGTCACCCTCCTCGGCCCGGCCCTGGGTCGAGGAGGACGGGCAACACCCTCCACCCAACGCAAGCTTAAAATAGCGTTCCGCCACCTTGATCTCGCGACAAGGTAGTGTTTGAATACATTCGCTCCTGTGGGAGGGGCTTAAACCGGCCTGCTCGCTACCTCCAGTAGTGGGCAGGCCTTCTACTTTGGCTCTAACAGCATCTCTCCACGATGCTGCTCTATGTGTTTCGCGTCGTCCTTGGCTTCGACTGGTTTTCAACAATCCGATCAACGCGCATCGTCATTTTGTCGACCGCATCCTTCACGGTGCCGATAGCGCCCATGATTTGCTCCGTCTGCTCGCGCAGGCCGGATTTGGAAACATACGTTTCAGCCACGTGCAGCCGGTGAGCCGCGAGCTCTTCCCTCGCCAGAGAAGCCATCGCCGAGGCGGCAGACGCCGCTGCGGATGCCTCCGTTTTTGCCGTGCTGATCTTCGCGTCAACGTACTTCCATAGACCGAAGATAAAGCCGAACACCAGCACGAAGAAACCGACGGCGCCCATGATCTCGGCGCCGGTCATGGCTTCACCCCGCAAAGCTTCATCAGCTTCTCATTTTCAGCGAGGATTTGCCGCTTTGTTTCTGGCGTCATCTGGTCATCGATGGACGGCCTTACCGGCCGGGCGATGTCGCAGTAGCTACCGCTTGTCGCGCATCCACTTGCCAAGAGCGTCATCAACGCCAGCGTCATCCAGATTCTTGATTTCATTTTCGACATCCCCGGCCTTCTTGATGGCCTTGGCATTTGCTGCGGCCTGTTCGTCTTTTGCCGCGGAGCGCCCTGCCCTCTGGCCATACAAAAAGACGCCCGCGAGGATTGCGAGCGCCGTACCGATTGCGGCTAGATAGCCTTTGAGTTTTGCCCACAAGAGGATCAAACCACCACCTCCTTGCCGCGCCAGCTATTCCATCGGCGGGCGATGACATCGCGATTGCGATAGGCGACATAGGCAACAGCAGCGACAGCGACGCCGGCGACAATCCAACCCCAAGGAAGGCCGGCGACAAAAGCGAGCAAGCCTGAGCTTGCAGCTGAGCCTACACCCTTAGTAACGGCTTCCCTTGCTGCCGACGCGTCGCGTTGAAGCTGCGCGAGTGTAGCAGGACCGATGATGCCGTCGGCGATCAAATGCGGGTGCGCCTTCTGGTAAGCAATCACTGCGGCCTTGGTCTTCTCGCCCATCCAGCCGTCGATAGCACCGGGATTGAGGCCAGCCGCAGTCAGCAGCTCCTGCGCTTCCTTCACAACCGGATCCGGCTGGGAAGGCGGCTCAGCGGTAGCCTCTTTCGTCGCGCTCGCTACGCCGGTGTAGATGCCCTTCTCGAAAAGCAGGGCCTCTTCTTTGCGGCGGCGTACGAGCCCCGGCAGCTTCTTGCCTTTCGCCGTGTTGTAATTGGCCGCGAGATGAGCGGCGGCTTTCTTGATCTGGCCTCTGCGCCAATATTCGGCCCATGTCCAGTTCATGGCGCCGACGCCGAGATTGAACGTGACAGAAGTGGCCGCGTCGAGCTCGTGCTGCTTGCGGTCGGCGGGAGAACCGGCAACGACAGCTGGCACGTATTCAGACGTAAGCACCGCATCAAGTATGGCGTCGCTCTGGGCGGCCGTGATCTTGGTCTTGCCTGGCACGAGTTTTGTGATGCCTATCTTAGCCAGCTCGCGGCGAACGGAATCGCTGCGCATCGTAAAGCCGGTTCCGATCGTCGGCACCCCGACAGGATCGAGATAGGCGGTCAGCGGATTGCCCTCATGCAGGCGCACGAAAGCCCTCCCCTGTGTGGAGATTTGGGTGATTGGCATTTGGATGTCCTAGTTGGGTATTGTTGGGAACGTTCGAACGGTCGGCGCGTTTAGACGGCGCCATGTCCCCAATTCCATGGCCTAAAGACCCGCGCAAACGTCCCCCAGCTGCGCGGGTCTTTTGCTGCTATTGATACAGCCGATACTTGCAGATATGGGGGAAGCGCCACGCTCATAACGGGCCGAGGCACGGAGGCCTGGCGCTTACGAGGAGCGACGGGCCTCTTATGATCAAGCGGTTGTAGTCTCGCGCGTGCTTTTCGCGAAAGCTCTCTATTTCCGCCTATACGCCTCCTTCCAGAAGTTGTATTAGGCGTAGCTAAAGGGAGGGCTCTACGTGCGGGACAATGATCGAATACAGTACGTGAATACCTTGCGTGGCCTAGCGGCCCTCAGCGTCGTGCTGGCTCACTATTTTGATGTGTTTTGGAGGCGGCGAGATGCGGTCAACGCACTGATCGCCTCGAAATCTCCCGTCACGAATGACGTCCCGCCATATGTCGAGTGGCTGAAATTTCATCCCTATGTCGATTACGGCGCGTTTGGTGTTGCGCTGTTCTTTTTGATCAGCGGGTTTGTTATCACCGCCTCGCTTTCAAAGACCGCTGCGGTTCCATTTCTCTGTGGCAGGTTCTGGAGGATCGTGCCCACATACGCTGCTGGCTTTACAGTGTGCCTTCTGGCTATCCGGTTTAACGTTTGGGCTTATGGCGGTGAATGGCCATACTCCGTCGCTGACGTGCTTGTTCACTATTTCCCCGGGATGCGTGTTGTCGCTGGCACAGCGAATATCGACGGCATTATTTGGACATTGGAAATTGAGGTGTTTTTCTACTTGCTTTGCGCAATGGGGGCGCCACTCTTTCGAAATCTATCCCTTAAAATCCTCATCATCCCTGCCGCATTGGCTGCTGCGATACTGCTCGCCCCGTTTCTGGTCGACGCCAACTACAGCACGTTTGCAGGGAGGCTGATGTTCTGCGGCCTCTTCGTGATCTATATGTTTGCCGGCTCGACACTTTTCCTCGCACAAAAGGGGATCATCTCGCGATCCCTCGCTTTCGCGATAGTAGCGGCCATTTTGGCGATCTTCTCAGGGCTTTGGTGGTACGAACCCCTGATACCATTCACCCAGATATGGAATTACCTTTCGGCACTCGTGATTTTCACCGTGGCGTTTTCGCTTCCTCGTCTATTCCGCGGGAACAAGGTAACCGACTTCTTTGCTGACATCAGTTACCCGCTTTACGCAGTTCACGGCGTGGCTGGATACACTCTTCTTGTTTGGCTTCTAGGGAATGGCATTAGTACGCCTGCCTCTCTTGCGATCACCACGTTCGCGGCGATCCTGGCGGCTTACATCATACACAGGTGGGTAGAACTGCCCTCTCACGGAATGAGTAAGCGGGTATCGCGTCCGAAGGTGGTTTCCGTGGATCATGAAGGTCTCGCTAGTCGAATCTAGCTCGCCGCTGATGGCGCCAAAATTTCAGCCGCCCTCCCTTCACCAAAAAGCGTGCTGGCGATCTGAACCAAGAGCGGCCACAGTTCATGGTCGGCACGGTAGGTGTTGGCGCTTTCGAATATCTTGCGAACACGGAAGGGCTGGGTATCCATCGCGGCACCAACCTGATCGGCCTCTTCGTCTGTCATGCGCGACCAGAGATCAAGTTTGTTGACGACCGTGATGGGTTCGGGAGATGGCGGAGGCGTATATTCCACCACTTCGCCATCAACCCATTTGCGCCGGCCGGAATTGTTGATGAACTCAAGCCACTGCTCGTTCGTGATCTCGATGGCTTCGGCAGGATAGTCGTCGCCCACAACGATGGTCGAATAAAATCCGGTTGGGAAACCGTCATCCGCGAAGGTAGCGAAGATCGCTTCCGGCATCTCAATTATATCAGGCGACGTTCCGACTGACGTTAGGAGATCATGGCCAGTAATTTCAGGCTCTATATTTTTATCTTCCATTTCTATCTCCCTAGTGCCCAGAAGCACGCGCTCATGGTATCAGCCGCCACGGTGCCTCCGTTGAGCGCGTACCTCGTTCGCAACGCGAAATTACTGAGAGTGATATTATCCGCCCATGCAGAATACATAACGGTTGTCGACGGTTGTGGCTGCGTGACATTTGGAAAAGCGCCATAACAAGCATTAGGAAACGCCGTTGGGAAAGCGACCGTCACGTTACCGGTTGATGTTGCGCTACCCCATTGAAGTATCAGCCCACTCGGCAGACGCTGCCATCCGTTTGCCGCCAATGACTGACCTGCGCCGAGGGTGGCCCAAGCGGCAGCTGCGTCGGCATCATCGAGCAAGGTGCGGGCGAACGATGTGAGTGTGGCTAGCGCAGCCGAAGATGCGCCGTTGAAGTATGGCAACCTGTCCGCAGCTGGAGTGAGTGCAGAAAGCGCCAGCGATGCCGCCGTGTCTTCTGCCTCAATCCTTGCCCACGCCGTCCAAGAAGGCCCGCTACCCGCCGTTCTTTTCCATGTGTTCGCGCCAACCCTCAGTGTCTGGATATAAAGGTTGTTGAACGATCTGGCCTGCACTTCGAGGACGCCAACATACGTTGATGCTGCCGCACCGTTTGGCCCGTTCGTCCAAGACCCGGCTATGGTGTATATGCCTGGAAAGGTGACCGTGTCGAAATCGCCATTGGCCATGCCAACGCCGGCTGCAGCAGGTTCCGGGGCCACGCCGCCGAATACGGGGCCAAGGTTCCCTAACGCCTCAAGCGTGGTAAGGGCCTTTGTTAGATACCCTGATGTGCCATTAAATCCGACAAGGGCGTTGTTGGCGACAGCAGCGCCGGGGCCTGACAAATCGCCGTCTATCCTCGTCCAAGCCTGCCACGTTCCAGATATTTTATTACGAATAAAGGTTCGGCTTGTCGTGTGGTGGACGGCAATTTGAACCTGAAAATTGGCTGTATGCCTTATCTGTATAAACACAGAATTTGTGCCTAATGGGCGATTTAGGGCCGGAGAGTTTGCGGTGTAGAAACCCGTTGGCCGATCAATGTCCATATCGTCGGTGATGACGGGAACCGTTTCTTTCAACCGCGACGGCAAAGACCCATCAGGAATAATGTTATCACTACCGAAGTTGGGAATGCGCACCCACGCTCCCCATGCTCCTCCTGCTCTAACTCTGTACCAGATGTTAGGAACCGTTCCGGACGCTCTAACGTAATACTGAATGGCCGCTGTTGTGGTTGAATACACATCGACCACGAGCATCCCCGGAAGGGCTTCAGGTATATTGGCGGCAGTTCCGAGAACGGCATATGAACCATTTGCCAGAACGGTGTCAGCGTCCGTTACAGCTGGAGAAAGCTCACGCAGCCGCCCCGGAAGCTGCGCATTGGGAATAGTCGCAAGCAGTGCGGCCAAACCGTTCTCATCGATACCAAGCAGGCGGCTTGGCGTAGAGGGAAGCTGTGACAAGCCATACAGAACGCCAGAGCCGAGCGAACCCAGCAAACGCCGCATCGCCTCAACAGCGATCACGTCCGGGTTAGTAACCTCGATCTTGTAAGCGGCGTTTGTCTGCGCCGGACCGGGCCAATTGTCCTCAAGCGTCAGCTGCGTGTTGCTGTCGACCGACGCAATGATGATCGGCCGGCCGACATGAATGCCAAACTTGTCGCCAGCCTTAATGGCGGTCAAACCACCTACGGCAGACAGCCAGTTCGTGCCGGTTCCGGTTACGGTCTTGGAATTTGCCGCAACAGTCGCCGTGCCGGTGTTATAGTAAGCTTCGCCAGCCATTATTCGGAGCCTCCATCAATGGGATCGGCTTCCTCACCACGCGCAAAACGAAGATCAGCTTCCAAGCCGTCGATTTTCGCATTCAGCCGAGCGATTTCAGCCGCAGCAGAGGCGTGCGACTGAGCAAGAAAGAGGTTGCGCTGCTTAAAGAATTCTTCGCGCGCGTTCGCTTCTTGCAGGGCGACCCTCGGATCGACCTGCATCGTGTTGCCGGTTGTCATTCTTCACCTATTCGAGGGTTAGCGCTTGAACACCAGCGCCGTGATTTGTGAGACCAAACTTCCGCCTTGAAGGCTTCCCGAAGGGCCAGAAGCGCCTCCAATCGTGAATGTCGTCTGCGTTCTGCCAGATGGCGGAATGAAGTTCACAGAGGAAGCCACATATGCGGTTGCTCCACCCTGGACAGAAGAACTGTGCTGGGTGTCGATAATGTTGCCGCTTTCCGACAATGTCATAGACGCGGTCGCCAACCCCGGAGGATTGACCGTAGTGGACATGGTTCCTCTTGTTTTCCATATTATCAGGACGTTTGGAGCACCTGCGCCGTGGTCGACCACCAGGGTTCCAGAGGATGCAGACACGGCGACGCTGACAGCGCCGGGAGCGATATTGGACGTGCCGACCTGAAGATTGCCAACAATCGCATTTTCGATATTGACATTGCCCAGCTCGCCCGACAACGCGGACAGGCTGTTAACCCTGACGTCATCGAGATAGAGGACGTTGCCCTGATATACGAACGGGTTACGGACTATCGAAGCGTCATCATTGCCGATAATGATCTGCTGCGCCTTCAGAATGACACGCGTCGGGCTGGCCGGGTTTGATGGAACATCCAGCATTAACGCTGCTGACCGGAACGATGCATCGTTCACGGCCGCAACAATTGCGTAGCGAGCGGCGTAGCCAGACGGCCCTGCGCTCGCTTCCCACTTCACGTTGACCTGGGCATTGTTCCCGCCGAGGGCCGCAGTGAGCGTATCCGTCCGAGTGGCCAGCGCCGAGGTAGCATTCGCCACCGCGAGAATGTCGGTAGACAGCTGAGCAGTCGCCGCGCCAAAATCCACCTCGATTTCGTCAACCCTGCCTACGAGCGCCTCATTGGCATTGGCGACGGCGATGATCTGACTTGTCAGGCTGGCAGTGGCGTCGTCGAACTCCACCTCAAGGCTGTCAACCCTTGTGGCAACCGCCTGCGTACCATCAACAGCGACCTGTACTTGGCTGGTAAGCGAAGCAATGTTCTGCCCTACACTGACGGTCAACTCTTCCAGCTTCGTGCCAACGGCCGCCGTTTCGCTGACCGCTATCTCGATTTTCTCGCGATAGTCTGCACGAGCATTGCCCAGCGCCAGCGACAAGTCGCGCCTGATGGATTCGCTGTGCTCCATTGCTGCAGCTGGCATTTCCAGCTGGGCAGTGATGAGAGCCTGAATGCGATCTCGCGACGTGCGCGCGTTGTCGTAGAGCCACGAGAGCTGCTTATCGATGCCGGAGAAGTCGACATCGACGAACACATCCTTGTCGGTCAGCAAGACATTAGGCGTGATGACGGGAATGAACCCAGACCACAAGACAGGCCTATCGCCGCCGGGGATGTATCGCCCGCGGACGACGTAGCTTTCAGCCGGCAGCAGGCTTTGCGAGATGAGCATAGAGCCAACCTGGGGCTGGTCGGTTCGGCCCTCGGAGATTTTCTCCAGCGTGGCCTGTAGTCTCACCTCGTATTCGATGCCGATCACGTCATCGAGGCGCCCATCGCTGTTATCCCAGGTCAGCCGAATAGCCGGTCGGCGATCTTCACCGGAGCTGTCCTTGACCGTGGCCGGTTCCGCAAACCAGTCGACGATCGGCTGTGGTGTCGGACGAATGACACCAAGCTGGCCGTCAACAGGCGGCTTGAATTCGGTATCGCTGCTCCAATCATAGTCGGCCGGATCAATCTCAGTGATGTCGATCATCACGTCGAGATTGGCGCGATCGGCAACACCGTCGATACGCATCAGCTTGGCGATGTAGCCGTTGCGCTCTGACGTCCACGAAAACACCGTTCCCGGCGTGGCGTAGGCCCAGAACTTTGGCGGCAGGACAATCGTATGCCTGCGGAAGCGCCGAGCCTCCTCAAGCGCAGATTTCATCAAGCGCTGAACCTGCTCCGGGTAGGGAACGAAGTTCAGGTCGACATCAGCCATCAGGCGGCGATTGCCGTCGATCGCTTCAAGGTCTGTCCGATAGAGCGGCGGGGCTGTCTTGGCGACCCAGCCATCTGCCGGCGAAGGATAGTTTGCCGAAACACCGTTGATCGTGTCGGCCAGCCCGAGGAACGGCGTAAACTCCTGCTCTTCTGTGGATAGGATATCATCGTCGGTGAAAGCGATAACGGGAGCATCAGGTGCACCGGAGTGCAGATAATAGACGCCGCCGACTTCCGATATCCGGCCTTGGCAAGCCGTCAGCAACGCCTCGACGGCGGAGGTCAGCGGTGCATCGACCTGAATTTCACCGCCACTGCGGTAGGTGTTTACCCAGCCCGTTGATTCAAGCGTGCCGGCTCGATGCTTCTCGATCTGCGCAATCCATGCTGCGGCAGGCAGGCGTGAAGAGGAAAGGTTCTGCAGGCCATAGAACCACTGGCCGTTATAGGTGATGCCGCGCAGTAGATTGTAAATCTGCACTGCCGGCAGGAAATCACCGTCGCCGCCCCACGTCGCTGGATCAGCGAAGCGCTGCGGACCAACGCCGCCTTGCGTGCTGTCACGCGAGATATCGTAGAGGCGCAGGCCCTCGAGCAGGAACTTGAAGGAAGGCACGCCAGAAAACATGTTCTTCGAGACGCGAGCCGTGACAATGGCATAAGCAACACCGCGCCCGATACGATCCGGGTTCCACCACCTGTTGCCGTTAGAAACCGACGTGAACAGGAAGCTGTCGGCCGTCGTCTGCGTGCCGTCGTAAAACTTGATCCAGAGACTGTCCGGATACTCGTTGACCGCATAGCCGCGATCCGTCAGCCCGCCGAGCGTCACACGCTCGCCATTGACCCAGACTTCAGCAAGGCCACGCACAGGCAAATCCGACAGCGCAATAACCTGCGTCAGATAGGCGTTCGGCGTATCGCCGTCCTGCCCCCAGGTATTGACGAACACGAGCGAACCAGCGGTGGCTGTGCGGCCCATGATGAAGGAGCGAGCAACATCGCCGCCGCCCTGCAGTGTGCCGTTTATGGAGAACGTCGGGTCTTTGGGCTTCCCAGCGAGAGACTGCGCCAGAAGGCTGACGCCTAGGCCAACCGCAGTTTTCAGCAGGAACGCGCCGACCGCACCAAGGCCGCCAATAAAACTGCCCACAGCCGTAAAAACGGATGCAATAGCCGTGAAAATAGCCATCGATTTTCCTTGGGATGCGCAATGCGCGCGGGGCGCGGATGGCGCCGAAGGAATGCCGCTAGAGCGACTTCATGAAATGTGTTTCGACAGCGCTGTAGCCGCGCCGCTCGTAGAGGCTGGAGACGTCATTGGTTGCCAGTGAAGCCATGCCGGCAGAGACGCAGCCGACTGAGCGAGCCCATGTCTCGTAGGCATCAAGCATCTTGATTGCGGCTCGACCGCGCGCCGCCGTCGTGACGTACCAGACCGTCTCTTTGGCAATCCGGCCAGCACCAAAGGGATGTTCAAAAGCGCAGGCCATAAGAACGCCCTGCGCTGGATCGCCTGCGACGAGAACGCAGGCCTTGTCCGACGCCAGATGCTGCTGAAACAGTTGATCGGCGTAAGCTGCTTGGAACGGGAAGGTGAACCCTGCGGCCGCGTGGCTCTCACGCAGGAGCGCCACAATGCGGTCGCGGTCCTCGCGCTGTGCGAAGCGGACATCCATCAGAATATACCGAACAGCTTCTTGCGCTTCTTTTGTGTGGCAACCTTGCCCTTCTCAGAGCCCCAGAAGAACTCCCACTCGGACGATGTGTCTGCATCGGTGTAAAAAGCGTCACCAGCCTGTCGCAGCACCTGCGTCGCGTGACTGCGCGTCGACGGGTTGGAACGCGTCATTTCCTGCGTGTGACTGGCGCACACCATCGTCACGCTGCCCTCTTCGTTCTCGGAAGGCGTGTTGATTGTGATGGTGTCGACGAAGCCAACAAAGCGGCATTCAGCCGGCGCAACCATCTGGCGGCTGTCCGGATCGAACATGCCTCGGTAAATCTCGACGCGGGCCTGGCGGCAATCATACTGCCGCACCAGCGTCTGCACGTGCTCGCTCACCTGCGACAGGCGGATATTGACGTTCTGCACCGAGAGGTTGGCGACGAGAGGAATGTCATCGATCTGCACCAGCGTGCCGGAGCCATACCAGTCACGCGTGACTGGCAAGCCCGTATCAGGATGAATTACGGCCGCCGACACGTTGCCGACATCCGACCACATGCCGTCGGTGACCGGCGCACCAGTCGCCCGATCGCGCGCAACAAACCAGAGGAAGTCACGCGCCACCAGCTGCCGCGCCTCAAGCGCAGCAAGGTTTTCTGCTGAGATGTTTCTCATTGATTTCCCTTAGCGGGCTTCAATCGCTTGGAACGTGACCGTCCCACGACCCGTTGCCATGTCGGCTGTCGTCGAGATCGAGCCAGGCACGATCGCCATAATGCAGGAAGGCTTGACTAGCGTAGCGGCTACAGGCGCCACTACCCCCGGCCACAGATGCGGGCGAACCTCAAACTGCGTTGTCACGCCGCCTGCGCTGGCCGTCACGGCCTCCATGACCATGTGAAGGTCTTTGTCGCCAATCTGGATGTAATCGCCTACCGAGACCTTGTAGCCAGCAGGCAGGCCCGATAGCGAGATTGCCTTGCTGTTACTCGCAATCGTGGCGACCTGCCCCACCCCGGCGAATGCTCCGCCGGTTGGCCAACTGCCATTCGGATACGCCACCGGAAAACAGCGAGACTTCGGGAATGCGCGGAACGTCTTGAGCCCGTTTTCCAAGCTTGTAAGCCGAGCACGCCAGTAATCCAGTTCGTTCGGCTTCATCGATCGCGATTGTGCCGTCATCTGCCACAGCGGCGAGCCCATGTCCTTGACGACCGTCTGGCCGCCTGCTGTGCGCGACTGTTCTTGTCGCCAAAGCAGATTGAACTCCGTCGACCAGCCTGGGAACTCGTCGAAAAACGAAGTTGGGAGCGGGTATGTGATTGTCATTGTGGTTCCGCCGTTTAGGGGTCGCAAAGGAACAAAGGTCGCAACCGCGCATTTCACCGGTGCAATCAACCACCGGAGGAAGCCATGAAAACGCTTGCGGAGATTTTTGAGCACACGTTGCAGGACGTCTACTACGCTGAGAACGCGATCACCAAGGCACTGCCCAAGGTCGCAAAGGCCGCAAAAAGCGCCGAGTTGAAGAAGGCCGCCGAAGATCACCTCGCCGAGACGAAAGATCAAATCAAGAAGCTCGATCAGGTCTTCAAGTCCATCGGAAAGAAGGCTTCGGGCGAAAAATGCGATGCCATTGAAGGCTTGATTAAGGAAGCCGAGGGGCTGATGGAAGAAGCCGAGGGAACCGCGCTCGACGCAGGACTCCTTGCAGCTTGCCAGGCCGTGGAGCATTACGAAATCGCTCGCTATGGATCTCTGCGCGAATGGGCCAAGGATCTCGGCCACGACGAAGCGCACAAGATACTGAGCGAAATCCTCGACCAAGAAAAGGCCACGAACAACAAGCTTACCAACCTCGCCGTCACGTCAATCAACAAGACGTCGGCTGCGAAGAAAGCCGCCTAAAGCAGGCTGCCAAGGCCTCCCAAACAGGGAGGCCTTTTCTTTTGGGGAGAAACGAACCCACTACGAGTCTAAAATCCATCGCCGGCATTGCGTAAGCGCACCGACTGTCAATGAATCTCAAGGTGTTAAAGCCGATGATGCAAAGAGCCGATGACGTGGAGGAGGGCTTATGAAAAGGGTGGCTTACGCGCCTAATCCGACTTTTTGCAACAATGCTCTTAGAAACGGGTTTCAGACACGAGGGAAAACCCGCCTTTTCCGTTTGGTTTGTATCTCCTGATCCAATCAGAAACTCTTTCTGCCTCTAGAATTTCGGCATACCGCTCGAATACTTTTGACTGATTATCTGGCAGGATCGACGCAATTGCTTTTCCGACGTCGGTTAGGACATAAACGGGTATGCGGGGCGTTCCACTTTCAAGTCGCAGGCAAGCGTTATCATCGAACTCATTCTTTAAGGCGAGATTCGTAGAGAGCCCAATAAGCCCCCATTCCGTAGCAAGTCCCCACATTTCGCCAATGTCTGGGGCTTCAATTTTCTTCATCGCTAAGCTCTGCCCCAACCCGGCCTCTAACATCAAGCCAGAGCTCGTAAAGGACGCGGTTGTGAAGAATGGCAATGAACCTGACACACACTTGATTATCAGGTTGTCCACTCTAGCCTTGCATGCCTCCTCAAATAGGTGTGCAGTGTTGCTGTCCATTTCATCTATCACACGCAACACTTTCCCTGAGAAAGTGCCCGGCTTCCGAACCTCTGATGCAAGGACGCGACCCCATCGCTGACGTAACTCTTCAGTGGTCGCTGTCGAGCTGTACTCTTCGAAGCGGTCCATGAACTCTTCCGACAACTCTTGGGTCTGATCTGGATCATCGGCGGCTGGCGGATTTAACTCGAGGTCGGCTTTAGCCTCCAGCAAAACGTGGTCGATATTTTCCTGCTGCGAGATGACTTTACGAAAATGCCGTTGGAAGGCTCTCTCCGCAGTTTGCGGGTTGGCACCAAGCTGAGCTACACCGTAGTCGGTAATGGCCTCGATCAACCTGACCTCACCTCTCGTTTTTGCGCGCCGCTTTTCGGCGTACGACTCTATCGCAGCGTTCGCGGAATCCACCACGCTACCGCCGAGCCTGTCGATCGCCGCGACAAATCTGCTTTTAGCGCCAGCTTTGATACTGTTGTCGGTGTAAGCGACGGACACCGATGTTTCTTTGTCCAAGTGATCTGAATTTTCGGCCATGATTCCCCGCCCCGTTTACAGAGGCATTGAAATCAAAAAATCACTCTTAACGCGAGTCCTAAACCACTCTTACGTGTGTACAGACTATCCCTTCGCCCTACCCCAACTTCACGTTTCGTTTCTGGGCCGACCGAACGGCGGCCTCAACGCGGCTTTGCAGTTCACCCTGCATCTTGGCCAGCGCCTTTTCCTGCCGCGCGACGGCTTCAACAGATGCGCCGCGGTTGTCGACGACTGGATTGAAGTTGACGACGACACCCGCAGATTGCGCCGACATCGATCGCAAGCTCGGCACGCTAGGGACGGAAATCCCGACTGGGCCGCCGTTGGCGTAGCCTTTGCGCAGCGCTTCAACTGCCCCTACTCCACCGGCCCGCGCCACGTCGGATTGCGACCAAACGACCTCGCCTTTGTGCACGATGCCAGCAGGTTGGTATTTGCCGCCTGGACCAGTGAAGCCGCCTTCTGAGAAAAGCCCGCCTGACAGGCCAGCATACCGAGATGCCCCACCGCCAAACAGACTGAATAGGCCGCTCAAGAACCCGCCACCGCCACCAGCAGCGTTGTTGACCTTGAAGATGCTATTGAGCACATCGTCCAGGAGGGCATCTGCAATGCGGCTGAGAGCGCCAGCAAATGCATCCGCGGCACTCTCGCCATGGATCAAATCGTCGATGAATCCGCGCGTTGCGTCTCTCGCGACGTTGTTCCACTCGTTCAGCTTCTGCTGTTCCTCTTGCGCTTTCCTAAGCGCTTCGGATTGCCGAGCATATGCGGCAGACTCCTGTTCGATTGCAGCAATCTTGTCGGGCGACAGCGTGATGCTTTCGAGGTCTTTTTCGCCCTTCTTGCGAGCCTCTTCGCGAAGGTCGGCCAGCGCCTTCTGCTCCAGGTCTAGCGCTGTACGGCGCTTAACTTGAGCCTCATTGGACAACCCAATAAGGTTCATTTCCTGGCGCAACGCCTCAGTCCTATCTCGGACAGCCTGAAGGTCTTCTGCGAAGCGGTCAGACGCGGTCTTTTTGGGAGCCCGTGCCCGCTTCGGCGTACCGAAACCTCTGTTTTTGTCTGTATCCAGATCGGATGGACGGCGTTCTGGTGTAGGGCCGCTATCCGGTAGTGGAAACTGCGTTCCTTGGATTGTGGCGTCAGCGCCGAATTGGGAATCTTGCTGGCCTGCTCCGCGCCACGTCCTCGGATCATTGATCCTGGAGGTCGCAACAGATGTGACTTCATTGACCTTTTGGACGCTATCCGCGGCAGTCAGCGCTGCCGCCGACAGTGTGGAGAAGTATTTGGCGAACTCAGCGAGCGCGGGGATGCCGGTGCTGTTGATCGCCGCACTTAGAGCGGCCTGCACACGGTCGACATCTTCAGTCTGTGCCTTTCCTTCTTCGGCAGCCTTCGCGAAGTCATTGAATGCTGACTGGAGGTTCTTGATAACGTCAGCTTCTTCACCTGCAGACTGAAGTTGCGAAACCAGATCGGCAATGGTGGCGCGCGTACTTTCGACCTCTTTGCGGACGTCAGCGAGCGTGTTGGTATTTACAATGTCGGCGCCCTTGGTGAGGTCGGCATTGTCTTGCGCCCGTTTCAGCTGGTCGGCGTAGTCGCGTAAAGCGGGAACGGCATCGCCCCAGCGTTCGGCGACGGCAGCAATTAGCGCAGCTTGCTCTTTGAGCACTTCGGCTGACTTATCGCCTTCGCTCATAATCGTCGAAAAATACTGAAATGCCGCTGTGCCTGCGGCGATGACGCCAATCGTTACCAGCGACAACGGAGAAATAACCGACGCGAAAGCTGCCGCGAGACCTTGGCCGACGCCCTGCCCGCTATCTTTAATTTGCTGCAGGACGGCCGAAAGCTGGGTGCCCTGCTGCAGGGCGATCTGGATGGGAGACATCCCCATCGCTGCGGTCACGCCGATGTCCTGGAACTGAGCGGCAATGTTTGCGGTATTGAAGCTGTTGCCGCTGCTCGTCGTGACCGTAGCCTTCAGAGCGGCATTGCGACCCTTGATGGCCGCGGTCGACGCAAGCGCCGCCTGTCGCTCCCTCTGAATCGCAGACGCCATCTCGTTGGCAGAAATTGCGCCGGCGGCATGGGCCTGCCGAATTTCGGCGACCGCGTTCTTATAATTCGAAATTGTTGCGAACAACGGGCTGTATTTGGCGCGGAGGCGATCAAGCTCTTTCTGCTGATCAGCGAGAACCCCGTTCCATTCTTTTGCTGCCGTCGTACCTATCCCCACCATGCTGTTGATGCGATCCTGCATCGAGGTGGTGAGCGAATTGTTGATAGACTTACCGGTAGCGGCAAAACGTTTCTCAATGCCGTTGGATGCTGCGCCTACGTCCGACACCAGCCGATTTAGCGCACGCTTTACGGTTGCAAGATCGGTGCTGATTGAGATAATCAGATCATCACTGTTGTTGCCGGCCAAGTCGGTGTCCTAACGTGAAAAAGCCCGCCAATGGCGAGCCGAGAAGGATGGATATGCCCAAGTGCAAGCGATGCGGGACGGACTATTATTTGGGCGACAAGGACGGCCACTGCGTTGACTGTGGAGAAGCTGTCGCGAAGAGCGACGGCGACGCCAAAAAGCAGTCGATCATCATGACGACTTCGATTGACGTGCCCAACCGTGAAGTAGACAGCGTCATATCGATCGTCGCGTCCGAAGCTGCCCTCGGCATGAACATTTTCAAAGATGTGGCCAACAATTGGCGGGACTTTGTGGGCGGCCGGTCAAATGCATCTCAAGCCTCCCTCAAGGAGGCACGTCTCGCGTGTTTGGACGGACTCAGGTCAGAAGCTCACGCGGTCGGAGCTGATGCGGTGATCTCCGTCGACCTCGATTATAACCAACTTGCTACGGGCGGCACCGGTGGCATCCTTTTCGTTGCCGCCACGGGTACAGCGGTCAAGCTGAAACCAGCCTAACCACCATACTTCTTGATCAACTCATCCATCTCTTCGTCAGATGGTGGGGCCACGGACTTTTTGGCTCCGTTCGCTTCGGCCTTGCCCTTCACCGTAAGGGTGAACTCGGTCAAGCTAGACGCCCAGAATATTCCTGGGGTCCAGCCGAGGCCGCCGAATGCGATCTTTTGCCAATCGCGCCAAGGGAAAGGTTCTTCTATGCCGCCTTTTGAGCGGCTTCCCCGTTTCCCTCGTCGTCCTCATCGAAATGATGAGACAACGCCTCAGAGATCGCCTTGGCGACGGCGCCGAAGTGCTTGAGCTTCAGCGCTCCAATAGCAGCTACTTTATCGCCGCGCACGGTAAGGAGGTCGAGTGCGGCCACAGTAGCGGCCGGCTCGACACCTGAAAGGCGAAGAAACAGATCAGACATGCTCTTGCAGGAAAGGCGCGAAGACACAGCGGCAAGACCGCCCATCTCGGCAACGATAACCAGCGGCACCTTGCCAACGAACAGGCCGACTTCGCCCCGCGCGCCATTCACTTCAAGCGGGAACGGCTTTTCAGCATCAGCCTGTTGGTTTCCACGCAGAAGTGAGCCGGTTAGGCGCATAATTTCCATTGAGAATTGAGCCATGTGAACCTTCCCCCAACGCGGTGAGCGACGGGGGCAACGGAGTGATCCACATGGGACTTTTAAACATCATCCGCCGGATGGCGCTGCGTGAGAAGCAGTCGATCCGGGAGATCAGCCGGCGCACCGGGCTGTCGCGCAACACGATCGCGAAGTATCTGAACGCCGGTACGATCGAGCCGACGTTCACGATACCGGAACGGCCGAGCAAGCTCGATCCTTTTGCCGATAAGCTGGCGGCTTGGCTGAAGACCGAGGCCGGGAGGTCACGCAAACAGCGTCGAACTCTAAAGCAGCTTCATGCCGATCTGGTGGTTCTCGGCTTTACCGGCTCCTATGGTCGGGTTGCCGCCTTCGCCCGTGATTGGCGGGCTGACCGGCAACGTGAGCAGCAGACGACGGGCCGTGGCATATTCGTCCCGCTGTCTTTCCGCCCAGGCGAAGCATTCCAGTTCGATTGGAGTGAGGACTATGCCGTGATCGGCGGCGAGCGCACGAAGCTTCAGGTCGCACATATCAAGCTATCGCACAGTCGGGCTTTCCTGGTCAGGGCTTACCTGCTGCAAACGCATGAGATGCTTTTTGATGCCCATTGGCACGGCTTCAGGGTGTTTGGTGGGGTGCCCGCGCGGGGAATATATGACAACATGCGCACCGCAGTTGATCGCGTCGGCCGCGGCAAGGAACGACAGGTTAATCTCCGCTTCCTCGCGATGACGAACCATTACGTCTTTGCACCAGAGTTCTGCAATCCCGCCGCGGGTTGGGAAAAGGGTCAGGTTGAGAAGAACGTTCAGGATGCTCGGCCGCGGCTGTGGCAACAGATGCCTGACTTTCCGGATTTGCTGTCTTTGAACGTCTGGCTGGAGCAGCATTGCCAGGACCTATGGCGGGACACGGCGCACGGGAGTCTGCCCGGTTCGATCGCGGATGTTTGGGGTGATGAACAGCTTGCTTTAATGGCATTGCCCGCCATGTTTGACGGCTTCGTCGAGCAAAGCAAACGTGTCTCACCAACATGCCTGATCACCTTCGAGCGTAATCGTTACAGCGTGCCGGCATCGTTTGCGAACCGTCCTGTCAGTCTGAGGATTTATCCCGAGCGGCTGGTCGTTGCAGCCGAGGGAAATATCCTCTGCGAACATCCGCGGATTATAGAACGCAGCCACGACAAGCCGCCGAGGACGATTTATGACTGGAGGCATTACCTTGCGGTCATCCAGCGCAAACCCGGAGCTCTGCGCAATGGTGCGCCTTTCCTGGAATTACCGCTGGCCTTTCGACAACTGCAAGACCAGATGCTTCGCCGTGCCGGTGGTGATCGGGAGATGGCCGACATCCTCGCTCTGGTGCGTCATCACGACGAACAGGTTGTCGTCAGGGCTGTGGAACTGGCTCTGGATCAAGGCGTGGCGACCAAGACGCATGTGCTGAATCTGCTGCATATGCTGATTGACGGCAAAACGACCGACGGCCCCGACATCGACACGCCGCAGGCGCTGACCTTGGTACGTGAACCCAAGGCCAACGTCGAACGTTACGATGGCCTACGTGTCAGGATCGTGGGAGGTCGCCATGCGTCATGATCCGGCCAGCGCCGCCGTCGTCATCATGCTGCGTAGCCTGAAGATGTATGGCATGTCTCAAGCGGTCACGGACCTGATCGAGCAAGGTGCTCCGGCCTTCGATGCAGCCGTGCCGATCCTGTCCCAGTTGCTGAAAGCCGAGATGGCTGAGCGTGAGGTCCGGTCCATCGCCTATCACATGAAAGCTGCCCGCTTCCCTGCCTACAAGGACATCTCCGGATACGACTTCGCCGCCAGCGAGATCAATGAAGCGACGGTGCGCCAATTGCACAGATGCGAGTTCATCGACGGGGCGCAGAATATCGTGCTTGTCGGCGGACCGGGCACAGGCAAAACACATGTGGCGACCGCCCTCGGCGTCCAGGCTATCGAGCATCATCGCCGAAAAGTCCGCTTCTTCTCGACCATCGAATTGGTCAATGCGCTCGAGCAGGAGAAGGCTAAAGGCAAGGCAGGTCAGATCGCTGAGACGCTGGTTCGTCTCGATCTGCTGATCCTCGATGAACTCGGATACCTTCCGTTCAGTGCTTCAGGCGGAGCGCTCCTCTTCCACCTGTTGAGCAAGCTCTACGAGCGCACCAGCGTCGTCATCACCACCAACCTCAGCTTCAGCGAATGGGCCACCGTCTTCGGCGACGCCAAGATGACGACAGCTCTGCTCGATCGCCTGACCCACCGTTGCCACATCCTGGAAACCGGTAACGACAGCTTCCGCTTCAAGGCCAGCTCGGCCGCAGCAGCACAGAAGAGAGGAGAAAAGGCCAATCCCTTGACCAAAGCCTGATCAGAAAACCATACTTAGAGGTGGCTCACTTCTCGGTGGAAAAACCGGCTCACTTCTGCGCGGAAACCAACACCCGCGCACATATCTGCGTCAGGTCGAGGCCGCGCGCGGTGACTGGATCGTCTATTACGAGCCACGACGGCCAAGCGGCGACCTGATGAAGACGGGCGGCAAACAGGCATATTTCGCAACAGCCAGGATCACCGACATCATCGAGGATCCGTCGAAGGCAGACCATTTCTATGCGCTGATTGAGGATTTTCTGCACTTCGATCATGCCGTGCCGTTCAAGGAGGCCGACCACTATTATGAGAGCGGTCTTCGCAAAGAAGATGGCTCAACCAACAAAGGCGCCTTCGGGCGTGCCGTGCGCAACATTTCCGACGCTGAGTATGACCTGATCCTCGCCGCTGGCTTCGCCCACGTCCTCGGCAAGCGAGCTAGAGAACGCCCAGCGCCCGATCCAGCCGAAGAAGCGCGCCTCGGCTTTGGCGATAATCCGCAGATGCCATACGAGATCGACAGCATCGACCGCCGGATCGTCTCCCAGATCGTGCAACGTCCGTTCCGGGAGCGCGCGTTTTCCGTGGCTATCAAGGCGGCCTATCACGATACGTGCGCCGTCACGGGCCTCAAGCTGATCAATGGCGGCGGCCGTTCCGAGGTTCAGGCAGCCCATATCCGCCCCGTCGCCGACCGCGGCCCGGACAGTGTCCGCAACGGCCTCGCGCTCTCCGGCACCGTGCACTGGATGTTCGATCGCGGCCTGATCTCCGTCGATGACGATTACTACCTGCTGATCGCCAGCGGCGGCGTTCCGGACACCATCACCCGCCTCATCAATCCGGAGCGACGCCTTCTGGTGCCGTCACGCCCCGAGGAACGGCCACACTCGCAGTTTCTGCAGTATCACCGCAGGGGGGTGTTTAAGGGATGATGGCGCGGAAATGATTTCCGCGCCTCACTTTCCATGGCCGAATGAAATTTCCTTCAACAGAAGCTCGGCCTGGGCGAGAACCATCTGCACGGCCTCCTGCTCCAGGTCCGGCGGATATCCGAATTTTTTAAGGATGCGCTTCACCAAGATGCGCATCCTGGCACGGGCACTTGCCTTGTGCTGCCAATCAACGGTGACTGAGCCCCGCATGTTCTCGACCAATTCGTGGGCGATCACACGCAACTGTTCGCTGCCCATGACCTCGACGGCCGTCTCATTGCCAGCCAGCGCGTCATAGAAGGCGATCTCCTCCGGAGAGAGGCCGAGCTCATCACCACGTGCGGCCGCCGCCTGCATCTCTTTGGCCAGTGCGATCAGTTCCTGGATCATTTCGACCGTCGAAATCGCATTGGCGTGGTAACGGGCCACGGCCTCCTCAAGGCGTCGTGAAAAGGTCTTGGATTGAACGACATTGGTCTTGGAGCGGCTCTTGATCTCCCCGTTCAGAAGTTTCTTCAGTGCTTCTAACGCGAGGTTCTTCTTCTCCATCTTCTGGACGTCCATCAGGAACTGGTCAGAGAGAACGGAGATGTCGGGCGACTGCAGGCCGGCCGCTTTCAAAATGTCCACGATCTCGGCATTTGCCACAGCCTGGTTGAGAAGCTGCTCCACGGCGAGCGACTTGGCCTTGTCGGACATCTTCCCGGTTGCGGTCGTTTTCACCAGAGCGGCGCGAACGGCCTGGAAAAAGCCCACTTCATCGCGGATCTCGGTTGCCGCATCGCTGGCTGAGGCGAGGGCATAGGCCTTGCTCAACTCCAGAACCGCATCTTGATAACGACGATGCGCCTGCTTCTTGGCCTCCGGATTGTCGACCTTTGCTGCTTCCGCCTGTTGCCACTTCAAGATCCAGTCGATGCCGTCTGCCAGCGCCTTCAGCCGTTCAACCGGCTTGCCCGTGACACCTAGGCTGTAGTCATGCCCAGTGAACATACCGCGGACGATCTCGTACTTCTCCAGGAGGACGGCGACGGCTTCCTCCTCATCAATGCCCGTCTTGTCGCGGTCGGATTGGGAATACTGGGCAAGCGCCTTTTTCAGGTTGGTGGCGATGCCGATGTAATCGACAACGAGGCCGCCTGGCTTCTCCTTGAAGACACGGTTGACGCGGGCGATCGCCTGCATCAACCCATGACCGCGCATCGGCTTGTCGATATACATCGTGTGCATGCAGGGCGCATCGAACCCCGTCAGCCACATGTCGCGCACGATGACCAGTTTCAGCGGATCATCGACCTTTCGCGCCCGCTTGGCGAGATAGTCGCGGCGCTTCTTGTTGCCGATATGCGGCTGCCAATCGAGAGGATCGGACGCCGAGCCGGTCATCACGATCTTGATTGCGCCCTTGTCGTCATCAAGGGAATGCCAGTCGGGCCTGAGCGCGACGATTTCGTTATAGAGGTCTACGCAGATGCGCCGGCTCATGCAGACCGCCATGGCCTTGCCCGGCAGACCTTCAATACGTTTTTCCAGATGCTCGACCAAGTCGGAGGCAATCTGAGCCAGACGCTTCTTGGAGCCGACCAGCCGCTCAACAGTTGCCCACTGCGCCTTCTGTTTCTCCTGCTCGGTCAGCGTCTCGTCTTCGAGCATAGCCTCGATCTCGGCGTCGATCTTCGGCTTTTCATCCTCGTTCAGTTCGATGCGAGCGAGGCGGCTCTCGTAATAGATCGGTACTGTCGCCCGGTCCTCCACCGCACGGCTGATGTCGTAGATGTCGATGTACTCACCGAAAATGGCCGGTGTGTTCACATCGGCTGCCTCGATCGGCGTTCCCGTAAAGCCCATGAACGACGCGTTCGGCAGAGCCTGACGGATGTAATGGGCGTAGCCGTAGCGGCGCTCACCCGTCTCGCGATTAAGCTTCGCGTCAAACCCATACTGGCTGCGGTGTGCTTCGTCCGCCATGACAATGACATTGCGGCGCTCGGTCAGGATCGGGAAGACTTCCTCGCCCTTCTCCGGCGTGAACTTCTGCACCGTGGTAAAGATGACGCCGCCAGAGGCGCGGTTCAAAAGCCTGCGCAGATCGTCCCGGCTGTCCGCCTGCTCGGGCGTCTGACGGATCAGATCCTTACACAGGCTGAAGGTGCCGAAGAGCTGGTCGTCGAGATCATTGCGGTCGGTGAGCACGATCAACGTCGGGTTTTCGAGCTCACGGGAGCGGACGATAAGGCCACCCAGGAAAGCCATAAGCAAGCTTTTACCGGAGCCTTGCGTATGCCAGATCACGCCGATCTTGCGGTCGCCTTCCGGCTTCACCGCCTCAATCGCGCTGTTGATCGCTTTGCGGGCTCCGTGGAACTGGTGGTAACCGGCAATGATCTTGAACGGACCTTCGCCCTTATCGCCAAACACCGTGAAGTCACGGATCAAGGCCAGGAAGCGCTCCTTGTCAAAGACACCACGCAGCAGCGTGCCCATCTCATAGGGACCATGAGGCGTAAAATCCCCGTCGGCGCCGGTCACCGACCGCCAAGGCATGAAACGCTCTTCATCGGCCGTCAGCGAGCCTATCCGCGCCAGCATACCGTCGGACGCCACCATCACCGCATTGGTTCGAAACAGCGACGGGGTCTGCTCCTTGTAGGTCTGGAGCTGGTTATAGGCTTCATGGATCGTGGCGTTCTCACTCGCCGCGTTCTTCAGCTCGATGATGCCGAGCGGCAGCCCGTTGACGAAAACCATCACGTCCGGGCGACGCGTGTACTTGCCCTCGGCCACGGTGAACTGGTTGGTAACCCAGAAGTCGTTGTTCTCAGCCTTCTCAAAGTCGATCAGCCACAACTTGTCGCCCTTCACCTCCCCATCGCCAATGCCGAATTCCACATCGACGCCCTCGGTGATCAGGCGATGGATGCGGCGGTTTTCTTCGACCAGAGATGGCGTTTCGCTGATGGAAAGCTGGCGAATGGCTTGGTCGCGGGCATCTGCGGGAATGTTCGGGTTCAATCGCTCCACGGCAACCGCCAGCACATCCGAAAGCAGCACATCGCCATAGGCTAGACGGGCTGGAGCCGAGCCATCCGGGGAAATGACCTGCGAAGGCTGATAGAGGTAGCCTAGCTCCTGGAAGGTCGAGAGAACGACTTCTTCAACAAGGCCTTCGGAAAAGCCCGAAGGTGATGACGAAGATTGCTGATAAAGAATGTCTTCCATGGCTCCCCCCGCCGCCTAACTCAGACGAAGCGCTCCTTGATGTAGGCAATCGCCTGGTCACCTGTCATCTCGCGCGAGGAATTGCCATTACGGACGTAGAACCGATCCTGCACAGCGCCGCCTTTGTCGGCCAGCTTGATGTAGATCGGTTTGTTGGCAGGCAGGATGTCGACCCGGCAGATCTCCTTCTCATCAACTTCGGGAAAGGCAAGCTTGACCTTCGTTGCTGCGAAGGCCTCTCCGAAGGTGTTGATGATCAGCGTCTTGAGATGGAGTTCGAACTTGTCGCGATTGCCGCCGTTGAGCGATTTGTAGTCATTGTCGAGACCCGTGATCTCGCCATTGTCGGAAACGCCGATCAGGAGCGTGCCGCCATGCGCATTCGCGAAAGCCGCAATCGTTTTCATGATCACGCCTTCCAGTTCCTTGTTCACGGTGCCGAGCTTGATATCCCAGCGCAGGGTCTGCTTGAATTCGACCTCTTCGTTCTCCCCCTCCGCGATCAAGTCCTCCAGCGAGATTTTTTCGGCAACGGCATGGGTCTCTGCCAGAGCCTCGAGCCAGGTATTCAAGCTGTCCGCCAGCATTTTACGGCGCGTCTTGAGGAAGAGCTCGTAATTGTCGATCTGCCACAGTTCCCGATCCTCCGGGATGAGCTGCAAGCCAAGCGCTTTCGGCTGGTTCTCCGCGACGCCGGACAGATAGGCCTCTGTTTCCTTCGCTCCTTTGGATCGGTTGGCGGTCTGGGTCAGAATGGCGCGGTTTGTCAGTTCCTGCGCCAATTGATAGCGGAGCCTGTTCTCCTGGCCATATCCGGCTGCCTTCAAGTTGGCGAAGGCGAAGATGTGATCATATTCCAGCTTGTATTTCTCGCCCATCGGCTGGTGAATGGAGACGCCTGTCGTGAGGCACTTTGCGCCTCTGCTCTTCAGATGCCAGCGCAACAGGCCGAACAGAGGATTTTGCACGGCGCTGCCTACGAACTCGTCCGGTGTGATCGCGATGTTGCCGCCGCGATCCTCGCGGATCACATCCAGCAATCGATCAAAGGGCGTTTCTGATGTCGCGACGATCTTGAGGTCATGATCCAGCTTCTGCGGAAGCTGGCTGACGTAGCGCCGGCGAACCTGGGAATAGTAGAACCACTTCACCACTTTCTGGATGTCGTTATGGCTGAGATTGCAGTTCGTTCGGTGGCAATAGGCTACGATCGGGATGACCGCATAGATCGAGTTTATCTCGTCAGTATGATCGACGAAGGCATGGCCGCGAAGCAGGTTCGCCACATAGTCCAAGACCTTGCCGTCAAGCGCCTTCCAGACGCCGCGGATCGCATCGTTATTCTCCGCCGAATGCAATTTGCGCATGTCGGAGCCGCCCTGATGCAGAATGGCAAGCAGCGCGTAGACGATGAAATCCAGCTTGAAGATGAAGCCGTTTGCCTTCAGGGTATCGAGCTTCTTCTTGAAGGCCTCGCGGGCCTGTGGCCAGTATCCTGAGATCTGCGCCAGCGCGAGTTCTGCGTCCGTCAGCGCCACGCCACCTGCGTTGACGATGTAGAAAATGTCGATGGCCTCACGCAGTGACGCCTTGATCGGAATATTCTGCTCGGGGAAGTCCCGGTCCAATATGCCTTGCACCGCGGCGAACGTATCGTCGATGCGGTCATAGTCCTCATCTGAGAGTTGCCGTCCCGCCTCCCCCAACGCTTTATCAACGTCCTTGGCCCGAACCTTCTTCTTGAAAATGTCGGTCAGGTTGATCCAGCGCGGATCGTTTTCCATGCGCTTCTGTCGATATTCGACCTCGCGCGTCTGAACGTGGACATGCAGCCCGCGGGTATCCTCGGTGATCTCCTCGAGCGTGTAGTAAGGCGGCAGTTCGCCGCGGATCAGCATGTAAAGCGTCGTCACGCGCTGCTGACCGTCCAGCAGGATCTTGATGGCTCCCTGAAGCGGATCATAGACGTGCTCGCCCTTTAACTCCGGCGGCTGGTTGGTATCCCAAGTCAGGATGGTGCCTGTCGGATAGCCCTTGATCATCGAGTCGATCAGCAGCTTGGCGTCTTTTTTCTTCCAGACATATTCGCGCTGGAACGCCGGCACGAAGAGCTGCCGTTCGTCGATCTTTTCCAGAATGCTGTTGATTTTCATGATGCGAGTTGATCCTTAATCAAAATTCGTTGGTGGCAAGCCGGCTCACGGATTTCGACAATCGATTGTCACCAATCCTATTGGACCGTGTTCGCCCTCTGGCTCTCGAATAGGCCGAGAGAAATATCCATCGGTTGGAACGATATAGGGAGGAAGTGTCCCGTCACGCATAGGTGTCTGGCCATTCAGTTTCCCTACACTTGGAATGAAGAGACTTCTGCCTTGCTGCGAACAAACCAGGAAATGCCAAGGCACGCATCGCGCTTCCAACGAGGCAAGATCTTGATGGCCATGTCTCTTGATTGTGCGAGCGGGGCCGATTAAGCATCCCGCCTCGTAAGGTGATGGCATGGCTGATTTTCGCCAACGCGACTTCGCGCTCTCTTCTGAGTAAAAGCACAGGATGGGCAGCAATCGATCGCGCTTGGCTTCTGCGATTAGCACATCAACCTGCGGATGCGGTGCCGACTTCGCCTTGTAGGTAAACAGTCCTGGAAACTGCAGTGTATTCTTTGGCAGGCGTTTTGCTTGCACCCGCATCTTCAGCGTATATTTACGGCCTATCAGGTGCCATTCCCAGTCGGCACCGTTGCGTGCCTCCTGTCGTTTTGTGAACGTTCGGATCTTCACTATCTTTGAGTGGCGACGCCATATCTCCAGCAGCGTGCTCTCCGTGATTGTCTCTTCGCCGTAAGAAATGGCCGATCCGTAAGCCAGATGCAGGTTTCTGGAGACGGCATCCCCAAGCTCCAGAAAAGTTCTGCATAGCGATTTAGCTGACGGCTTCACTGCGCCGCCTCCATCAGGTCTTCCGCCTCGGACAGGCGGATTTCCCCAGACATTAGCTTAGGGAGGAGCAGGTCGCGGGTGGCTGCAAGGGTCCGGTCTTCACAACCGTTCGCGGTGATCTTGTCGAACATAGGCAAGATGAATTTGCCAAACTCTCCAAGCAATTCCATTGGCGGTTCAGCAAAGGGGAAAGCTTCCAGTTGGTCGACCTGAGCCCGCTGTCGCCCCGATGTCCCAGTCATGCTTGCAATCGCTGCAGAGCGAAACTCGGGATGTCGAACAAGTAGATAGGCGAAAGGAGCAGGAACACCCTTCCTGGATCGCAGGACATAAAACTCTGTAGAACCCCAGCCTACCGTCTGCTCGTCCGGCAGGAAATTGACGAATGCCGATTTGCCATTCTCTAGGCATGGCGTGATCCGGGCGAGCAGGGCGTCGCCGTTCCTGAACCGCATACCAGAACCATATTCCCTTTCAACAGGTGGCTCTGCCAATGGTCCAGACGTTGGCAAAGAGGACATGTCGCTATAAGGGGCAGGTGTTCCCTTCTTCAGCGGCTCCTTTGGGTTGAACTCAACAAGAGCTGAAGCGACGCCGAGCCTCCACCCCTCCGGCAGCCCATCATCCCCCAGCGCAGCCGGGAACAGATCGGCAAGGGCTTGTGCCCGCCCGGTGTCCTGGACGAGCCCCCCCATGATGGTGGTGGGATCGGAGGCGCCCTCCAGCTTGCGGCGAGTGGGGCCGAAATCCACGAACCAGTCGCGGAAGATCGCTTGCGCCATCGCCTCCAGCGTCTCGTTCATCCGCCGGTTCAGTTCGATCTTGTCGTCGATCGAGTCAAGTGTCGTAGCAATGAGAAGCTGTTCGGAAAAGCTTGGCAGAGGGATCGCGAGGCGCTTGATAATTCCCTCATTGAGGTTGGGCATTGTGGCGCCAATTGCCTGCGCCCTTATCCAACTCACGGCCTCAGACGTGGACAAGTAGTGAGAAAGAAATGTTGCGTCGATATCATTTTGAAGCGAATTGACGCGAAGACGAATTGCGCCGGTGCCACAAACAGCGCCAACGTCCTCGTGGCGAACGATAGCAGTTTGTCCGGTCGCCTGCGCTCCTCGTCGCGCAAAAAGAATGTCTTTCAGGATCACTTGATGTTTTGACAACCGCTGTGCGGTCTCATGTGAAACGTGAGGAAGGCTGCTTCTGTCGATCCTTCTATTGCGGATTGCCTCAGTTGGCACGACTGGCACGCCGGCGTCGACATAGTCGTAGGAATGCAACTGTGAACCGAATGGGCCCGTCTGCAACGAAATTGAACCTAGGCGGACGAAATGCTCTATAGGAAGTCGCGGATAAATCACGAGATGCCTCGCAGTACGCTCTCGATCTTCTCTTGTAATGCTCGTCCCTCGGCGAACTGCCCAAGCAAAGTCTCCCGTAGCCCTTCAAACTTCTCAGCGAACAAAACTCCATCATCCTCGGAATCCGCCGCGCCCACATACCGCCCCGGCGTCAGCACGTGACCGTGCCCCCGCACTTCCTCCAGACTGGCTGATTTGCAGAAACCCGGCTCATCCGCATAATCCGCCCAACCGCTCTTCGCCCGCGTTTCCGGCTTCGACCGCCAGCGGTGATAGGCTCCTGCGATCTTCTCGACGTCCTGTGCTGTGAACTCGCGGCGCACACGGTCCACCATGAAGCCGAGCTTGCGGGCGTCGATGAAGAGGATTTCGCCACGCCGGTCTCGGTGGCCATTGGCGCTCTTGTCGCGGGCGAGAATCCAGAGGCAGGCGGGTATCTGGGTGGAATAGAAGAGCTGACCCGGCAGGGCCACCATGCAATCCACCTGATCCGCCTCGATCATCGCCTTGCGAATCTCGCCCTCGCCGGATTGTTGCGATGACATCGAGCCATTGGCCAGCACCACGCCCGCCGTGCCGCGCGGGGCAAGGTGATGGATGATGTGCTGCAGCCAGCCGAAGTTGGCATTGCCGTTTGGCGGCTTGCCGAACTTCCAGCGGGCATCTTCCGCCAGCCGCTCGCCGCCCCAATCGGAAATGTTAAAGGGCGGGTTGGCAAGGATGAAATCGGCCTTAAGGTCCGGCAGTTCGTCGCGGTGGAAACTGCCCTCGTTGTTCCAGCGGATATCGGCATCGATGCCCTGGACGGCGAGGTTCATCTTGGCCAGACGCCAGGTGGTGTGGTTGATCTCCTGGCCATAGACGGCAATGTCATTGCGCCGCCCGCCGTGTTCCTCGATGAATTTCTCCGACTGCACGAACATGCCGCCCGAGCCGCAGCAGGGGTCATAGACGCGGCCCTTATAGGGCTCCAGCATTTCGACGAGGGTTCGCACCACGGAACGGGGCGTAAAAAACTCGCCGCCGCGCTTGCCTTCCGAGCCGGCGAAACCGGACAGGAAATATTCGTAGACCCGCCCCAGCAGGTCCTTGGCGGTGTCCTTGCTGTCATGCAGTCCGATGTTGGAAAAGAGATCGATCAGCTCGCCGAGCATGGTCTTGTTCAGCGTCGGTCGAGCATAGTTCTTCGGCAGAACACCCTTCAAACCCTCGTTCGACGGGAAGCGTTCGATTGCCTCCATCGCCTCGTCGATCAGCTTCCCGATCTCGGGCCGCTTGGCGTTGGCCTGCAGATAAGGCCACCGCGCCTCCGTCGGCACCCAGAAGACGTTTTCCGCAAGATATTCCTCCGGGTCTTCCGCATCGGCATGCTCGTCCGCCTTCAGCTTGGCGTGCAAACCCTCGAAAGCGTCGGAGATGTATTTCAGGAAGATCAGGCCGAGCGCGACATGCTTGTATTCCGAAGGCTCCAGATTGCCCCTGAGCTTGTCCGCTGCCTTAAAAAGCTCGGCCGTAAAGCCGAGGTCACCATTGTTCTCTTTCGCCACGAGGGCAGTCTCCCCAAATCATTTGGGGAGACAATAGGATGGTGGCTCGGGATGTGTAAAGACGGCTGAACCATCCTGGGTTGATTGGCGGGCGGGATGCCCCTCATGGCGGAAATTATTTCCGAAAAGATACTGAAGGAAACACCGCATGGCTCGCATCCTCGTGGATGGCAGCTTTGGAGGTGAACCAAGCTGTTATGTCGTCAATTTTCAGTAGAGTAATCTGGACAACTGCATCATTTAGCGGGAATAAAAACAACTGATGCGTTTGCATCGCACAGTCTTTCAGGGAAATCGGGCGCTGGGGCGAATTGCGAACCAGCCTCTGGTGAAACCGCAGGTAGGGGCATGGGGAATCTCGGTAGTTTGTTCTGGAACTGGTTTGTAAGACTGGTTGCATTTTGGGTATTGGCGCTTGGGACTGTCTTCGCGCTCAGCTATGTGTTGCCGCCGCTCGATATCGGTTTGATCATCGAACGCATCAGTAATGGTTTGGCGTTGCTGAATGGCCAGGTTGGCGCGAATGGTGCAAAAGCTGCGCTGGACGCTCTGAGCAACACCGATTTCATCTTCAGTCTCGCGTCGCTTATCTTCGCTGCGGCCATTTCCTTGATAGTGACTTTCGGGCTGCTGCACGTCGCTGCGATCATCAGCTCGCTCTACAATCTTCGCCGCGTTGTCTCACGCCCAAAAACACGGGCTGATTTTGCCAACGAATACGACCAGTCGATCTATCACCAATTGGAAGGCAGCAAGCTGCTTGGCCACGCCTGGCGTGAATTTGATGAGACCCTGATAAAGCCGTCAGCCGGTGAGCCGCCGCTCATCAAGAACACGGTGCGGCCTCAGAGCTTCATCCATTTCGGCACCATTCGGGACCGTCTTTTTGGCCTGAAGATGATGGCTAGCATTCCCGGCTATTTTGTTGCCGTCGGCTTGCTGCTGACATTCGCAGGGATCGTCCTGGCCCTCTACAAAGCAGGAAGCGCCTCGAGTGCGGGCAATGTGGACGAAATGCAGGTAGCGATGACCGAGCTGCTGCAAATCGCATCCTTCAAGTTCACCACATCCATCGCCGGACTTGGCTGCTCTCTTCTCCTTTCCATCGTCTTCAAGGTCTACACGATCTGGCTCGAGGCCAGCGTGCACAAATTTTGCGAGGCTGCTGAGAGCAGGCTCAAATATGTCCCACCTCAATCGGTTGCCATCGAGATCGCAGAAGCAGCCAAAGAACAGCGGGACCAACTCAAGGAAATCAATAGCGACAAGTTCTTTGCCCAAATGGGTCGGCAGTTGGAGCCGCAGATCCAGTCGGCGTTCGCGTCGGCAATGGCGCCGATTAATGACAGCATTACGGGTGTGCTCGGCAAGATTACGGAGAACAGCCAGAGCGGCATCAACGACATGCTCGCCCAGTTCTCCTCGAGCGTCCAGGGTAGCGCCGGCACGGAATTGCGCCAGCTTGCGGAAACCTTGGGCGCCATGCAGGCAACCCTCGCCGACATGCAGACAGGCGTCCGCGGTTCGGGAGAGGATTTTGCGCGCCGTATGAGCGAGGCAGCGGAAAATCTCAACCGCCTGGTCAGTGACGCCGCCCGCTCAATGGACGACGGCGCCAACCGCAACCGCGACGGGCTTGCGGAGATTCTCGCTGCCATGAAGGCCACATTCGACAAGGCGAGCGAGCAGGTCGACATGGAGCTTGGGCGCGCCGCGGGCGGCGCTTCGGAGCGGATCGAGGCGGCCATGGGCCGGGTCATGGAGAAGCTGGAAACTCAGGTCAGCACCCTGACCGGCAGCATGACTTCTCTCGACAGCGATCTGCGAGACGGCGTGGCAAAAACGCAGGAACAGATCAGAACGGCGCAGGAAAGTGCGGTTTCGACCGTCAGCGCAGTTGCAGTGGGAGCCGCCGAGGCTATCAAGACAGGCCTTGCCGAGGCAATTGCCACTATCCGTCAGGAAGTAGACCGCTTCGAAAGTGCATTGCGCGGATCAAATTCAGCACTTTCGTCACAGGCGAGTGTCCTTGGGGAAGCCACGTCACAAACGCGCATTGTCTCCGATGCGTTTTCAAAGACGGCAACCGATATTCGCTCCGCATCCGCACCGTTACTACAGTCTGGCGATAAGATCGCTTCGGCAACGTCGAGCTTCGAAAATTCGCTTCGCTTGGCAGTCGAGGCACTCGCTGCAAGCCAGGCAGCGTCACAGCAACTGAACGGATCCCTGCGTGAACAATCGGAGAGCATGGCCGCGATCTGGAGCAATTATGAAGCACGGTTCGCCCGCATCGACGAAGCGCTGGCGAAATCGGTCAGCGACCTCGCGACCGCAACGGAGCGGCAGGGCGATACGTTGAGCCGCTATGCGACCGACATCGATCGCGGGCTCGCCAATGCCGTCAATACGCTGTCCTCTTCAGTCAAGGAAATGAGCGATTCCTTCGACGAATTCTCCGGCTCGATCTCGGACCTGCGATCGGCTGTCCGGCCTGCGGCGGAGTAAGTGAGCCATGCTGGCATTCGACGATGCCGCCGACAAACCGGCGGTCGAAGAGGAAGAGGAAAATTACTTCGTGTCGATGACCGACATGATGGTCGGCATCCTTTTCATCTTCATCATCATGCTGATGGTTTTCGCGTTGCAGTTTCAGAAGCAGACAGACGAATCCGAACAGCAAGCCGATAAATCGAAAGTGCAGATCGAAGAAGTCCTGGAGAAGGTCAGGCAGGTAAGCGAGCAGCTCCATAGCTTGCGATCCGAGATAAACGAAGAACTTGAGGATCTCAGCCAGTCGCAGCGCGAGCGGACCGCATTGCTGAACGATCTTGAGCGCGAGCTGAAGGCCACGGGCCTCGACGTTCAGATCGATCGCGAAAACGGCGTTCTGCGTCTGACGGAAAACGCAATCCGCTTTGCCACCGACAAGTCAAACTTGAGCGCCCAAGCTGCAGACAATGTTCGAAAGCTCGCTGCAGTGCTCGCGCGAGTATTGCCGCGATACACAAGTTGCGTCGTTTCAAGTAAGGCCACGGATTGCAAACAGCTTGCGCCTGGCGCAGCAATCGACACCGTTTTCATTGAGGGGCACACAGACAGACAGGGATCGGAGACCGCGGCCGGTGATAGCCGGAATTGGCAGCTATCGACCGAACGGGCTGTCGAGACTTACCGAACTCTGACTGCCTTCGAGCCCTCGCTGAGAGGGCTTAGGAACCCGGAGAAGAAAGAAATCCTGTCTGTCTCAGGCTACTCCTCGACGCGTCCGATACCGGGAACTGAGCTTCCTGCGCAAGGCGTTGAAATCACACAACAGGCCTTGGAGAAGAACCGGCGTATCGACATGCGCTTTGTCATGCAGGTTGACCCTTCCGATAGACTGAAGGACGTGCTCCGTCTCACCGACGACATGGAGGGACAGATAGAGAAACTGCGGGAGGCGGCGACACTTAGATGATTGGGCTATTCCGCGAAGCTTGCACAGGCATGTCAGCTCGCGCGTCGGGGCTGACCGGGCATGACGTGATACCCAAACACACTTACGTGCATGAAGCAGCACGATCAATTGGCGCAACCGGCATTGATGATCGTGCAAAGCGTGACTTGGCATCCATCAATGAAATTGCAGCGCGGCTGCTACCGATGCTGCAGGCAGGCGATGCCTTGTCGACGAAGGAATTTCGAGACGCTATTTGGTGCCTGTGGGAGGCTAGGACGCCGCTGGCCGACCAACCCGCAGTGCTGAGGCGAATTGTCGACGAAGTGGATCGGAGCGACAAGCGCAAGCTCTTCAGGACGCTCGCTACAGTCTATTTGATACAGTTTCGACAAGACAGGCCGGGACTTGAGGCCATCAGTTCCATCCTGCAACAAGGCAGTGTTCGCTGGGGCGAGCCGTTCGCATCATATCAAAAAGACTACGCACTCTACGATCCGCTCCTTGGCCCCAAGAATATCGCCGCCTTAGCGTTGCGGCAGGCTATGTCGCCCTCCGACGCGATGCGATCTCTCGGGTTTGGTGCGCTCGACGCGCAGTCCGGCTTCACGGAGGCGATCACCCGAAACCTGCTGGTGCAACTCGGCAACGGCGCGGAGCCCGACCATATGAGGCGCCTGGAGATGGTCAGATCATACGCGTTCGACAGCCGGAACGAGCTTGTCTTTAAGGGACTTGATCTGGAGATAGCCGAAGCCTTGATCAAACCGTTCCTCGGCAAGTCGCCCGAGAAGGCGATTAAAGATCTCTTCTTGAATTTCATTGTTTCGATTTTCAAGGATCCGCGAACCTATCCCGGCCGCTGGGAACGCTTTCCGCACATCAAGGCCTTGATCATCTCCTGGCTAACGGAGCAGTCGCTTCGGCAATTCCTTGATATCGTGGGGCTCACCGTAAAGGATCCGAACGACGCTCAGATGTGGCGATATCGACGCGCGTTCTGGGAAGCCGCACACAGGAAAGGCATCATCAGGGGCGCATGGGTGATCTTCGCGGAGGATGGTGCCCAATTGGCGCGTAGTCGTTTTGGCAAGAACGTGGACTTTGCCACATTTGTCAGTGCTGGCTCCAAACAGATCCAGCGCACACACGCAGTGCTTCTCCTCGAGGTCGGTCAAGGAATTGTCGCCGACTGGAGCCACAATGGAAAGGTGAACATTTGGTCCGATGCGTCCGAGCGCGGCGCGCCAAAGCTTTATCAGAGAAGCTATAGTTCGGACGATGTGACAATTTCGAAAGACGATATCGAAACCTCGCGCTATCTCGTCAAAACACATAGCTCGCCCAAAACCTACAGTTGGCAGCGAATTGTCGCTGAGCGAATTTATCGTATGACGAACACCCGTTTGCAGGAGAGCGACTACGGAGTGAAGGGCCGATAATGAGTTTCAAAAGCACACCGCAGCATAACGGCGCTCTTATCGAGTTTGAAAAGCGGGGCCTGCTCGGCAAGAAGGTAATTCCCTATCAGCAGTGGGGCGACAAGGCTGCCGCTGGAGATCACGGCCTTCGCTTTCTATCCCATGCGGTCGCAGCCGGTGACCTCGTTTCATCAGGTGATGGTCTCTTCGCGAAGCCGGAATTCATCTTGTCTTTGTCGGCGACGCAGGCCGATATGCTGGGCGTGCCCAAACTGATTGGTCTTTCGGTCAGCCTTTCCATGCGCGGTCGAATCGACAACTCCGATAGTACCCTCCTCCTGAACTGGCAGGACCAGAATTCGCGGCCGATCACCCCGGACTTTCAAGGCCCCTTCCTTCGCGTGGACGGTGAGTGGGCCCGATTGTCTCGTCCGCTCTATGAAATCCACGTCGCAGCCCGAGACTACAACAATTCCGCCGGCCAACCCTTCGCCGAGCGTCTTCCTTTCTGGCAGCAGATTCAGGATAAGTTGAAGACCTATCTTGGCAGCGATGTGCAGGCCGACAAGCTTGTGGGTTCTCTGACAATTTATCAGGCCGGCGCATTCGGCCTTGATGTCCGTGAAACCGCTCATGGAACCGATTTCCTGCCGGTGCTGATGTCGCGGACGATCGAACCTGAGCGTGGCGAGGTCGATGATGGCAATGATGCGCCGGAAACCGATGGAGACGATGCCGCGGCTTGGGCTTCGGACACTGACAAGCGTAGCAACGATGCCGATGCGCTGCTGCCGCCAATCCTCCAGGACACGTTTTACGAACAGGCACTCTCCCGCCCCGGCAGGACCGAAGCGGCTTACGTGGTTGCCCGGAACACATACCTTCTGCTGGAGCCGACACTGCGCACCGCCCTTGACGTCGTCAAACAGATGCGTGGTGCATCGGCCGAGACCCGCAGAGAGTTCCTGAAGAACCCGCGTACCCGTATCGCAGCAGCGCTGGGCGATGACGGCGACGTGCTCGCGTCCAGCCTGTTCGTCGAGACGGCACAATATTCCGATCGGATCGAAGGCTTGGGCCTGTGGCAAAAACCAAGCCTGCCCTGGATCAAGAAAAAGACCAACCAATGGCTGCCGGAAAATTTCGTCGTTCGGATTGGCAGCAAGACGCTCAATGCCACTCCGGACAAGATCGAGGAGCTACAGGTTCTATGTGACCAGGCGGAGCAGGACCGCTCCCAGGAGATCACTTTCGAGCAAGAGCTTTATCCAACCACGGATGTTCGATCTATGCTCACGAGGCTCGATGAAGACGGGGTGTCCTATTCCGGCGAGCCGCAGGGTGACAGGGCGCCCCGCGAGGATCCGGACAATGACGTCCTGATCATCAGGCAAAATTTAGAGGAGCTCGATTTTCAATCCAGATTGGCGAAACGAAGCAGGCTAATCCCCAACGGCTTTCCAACGCAGAGCATAAACGGCACACAGCCCAAGCAACATCAGCTTGAGGGTTTTGACTGGCTTTGCAGTTGCTGGACGCAAGGCTGGCCCGGTGCGCTGCTCGCCGACGACATGGGACTTGGCAAAACATTTCAGGCGCTCGCGTTTCTCGCCTGGATCAGGGACAACATGGCGGCGAGACGAGGTGCCTATCGGGCGCTGCAGGGCCCGATCCTAATCGTTGCTCCGACGTCCCTTCTTGACAACTGGAAAAAAGAGGCTGGCATTCATCTCAAGCCGGGAAAGCTTGGTTCCTGTGTCGAGGCATTCGGCTCAGGCTTAAAAGCACTCAAGACCCGCAAAAGCACCGGATGGACCGAGGAGGACGCGCTCGATGTCGACTATATTCGACAAGCAGACTGGATCCTCACCACTTATGAGACACTGGCCCTTTATCACCGAAGCTTTGCGCGCATCGCCTATTCGATCGCAATCTTCGACGAAATGCAGAAAGTGAAGTCGCCCGATTCGATCAACAGCCACACCGCCAAGACAATGAACATCGACTTTGTTCTCGGCATGACCGGAACACCGATCGAAAACCGGCTGGAGGATTTATGGTGCATTATGGATCGGATCGCGCCCGGCTATCTGGGAGATCTCAAGAGCTTTTCCAGCACGTATGGCGATGAAGATCCGCAGGCGCTTGCGGAACTCAAAGCGAAGATGGATCGGCCTCAGGGCAATGCGCCAGCCATCATGTTGCGACGTATGAAGGATGACGTCGCAAAGGATCTGCCAGCCAAGCATATCATGCCATACTCGGTCGTAATGCCCGCGAGCCAGGCAAGGGCTTATGATGAAGCCGTCGCGGCTGCAAAGGCAGGCTCGAAAAGCCGCAAGAGCATGCTGGAGACCCTCCATCTGCTCCGCGGCATATCCTTGCATCCTGATCGCACAGGCGCGGCCAATGCTTATGATGCGGCGTGGCGCATGTCGTGGATCAACAGTTCTGCTCGAGTGCAGAAGGCCATCACCCTTCTTGAAGACATCCGCGGCCGGTCGGAGAAGGCGCTTGTGTTTCTTGAGGACCGGGCCATGCAGCAGACGTTTGCAGCAGCGATCGCGGAACATTTGAATCTCCCTGCGCGGCCACCCGTCATCAATGGAACGATGGTCGGCCGACAGCGCCAGGAGATCGTCGACGCTTTCCAAAAAGCACCCACAGGTTTCGATCTCCTCATCCTCTCACCGAAAGCTGCGGGAATCGGCCTCACGATCACGGCGGCCAATCATGTTATCCACCTCAGCCGATGGTGGAACCCGGCGGTCGAAGACCAATGCAACGACCGCGCCTTCCGCATCGGCCAAACCAAGGATGTCACCATTCACCTGCCCATGGCGATCCACCCCACACATGGAGAAGGGTCATTCGACCAAAAACTGCACGATTTGCTTGAGCGCAAGCGATCATTGTCGCGAGACATGCTTGCACCACCGACTTCGGAAAGAGATGTCGATGGCTTGTTCGCGGACGTCGTTGGGTGAGACTGGCGATGCCGATTCCGGCCGTAGCATACTGCTTACGATCATGAGGCGTAAGCTTGCCGACAAGCCCGTTGTTTTTGACTGGCTCGCGAATTTGCTCAGAGCGGAGATTGTTGCCGCTACCTGGCGCTCAAGCCATCGGGAAGTTGCGATGAAGCAACCTCGTACAATTTCAAATACTGAGCGGAGCTATTCGATCAGTTTGCCTTATGGCCGCATCGCCGCAAATGTTAGGCCGGAACGCGGAAATAATTACCGCTCGCCCGTCCTGTTGACTGATGCCCAAAGCCAGGGCACAAAGGTGGCATCCACGGTCGCTCGCGATGGGAAAACAGAGGGAATTTCAAGGCTTTTAAACTAAGCCGTTGAAATCATGTGAGAATCCAGGTTCCCCAGCCAACACCTTAACTCCCTTTACATCCTCGATTTTTGTCTCGTAGCGGATATCATTCCGACGCTACTCACCCGCGGCCGATATCGCGACGGCGAGCGCCCTGATGGCTGAGGCGTGGGCCGGTGTACGCGCGCGGGAAAGAAGCACGATGTCAGAGATTGGCAACGGTGGCAGGCCCAGCTCGGGGCCGCGATCCGGCAAGCCTCGCGCGCTGATCTCGCCGAGGGCTGCGATGCCTGCGCCGGCAAGCACTCCTTCCAGAAGCGCAGAACAGCTTCCAGCGGTGAACGCATCGCGCCAGGCGACGCCAGCCTTTCCGAGCTCGGCTATCGCAATATCCCGGACACCACACCCCGCCCCAAGAGAGACGAGCGGAACGGCGCTATTGGTGCGCGGTCGCCAGTCCGGGGCCACACGCCATCCCAGCCTGTCGGTGCGCAGCACTTCGCCATCGGACCCGCCGCCATTGCGACGGATGATGGCGGCATCGGCCAGTCCGGAAGCGAAGCTTTCCTTCACCCGCCGGGAAAAACCCAAGGTCACATCAATCACAGCATTGGCCGGCAGCGACGCGCGCATTGCTCTTATCGCCGCCGAAAGGCGGGTCCCGATCGCGTGATCGCTGGCCGCCAGTGCAAAGTGCAGCGGTGGCTCGTCACTGAAGTTCAGCGCATCCTCATGTTTGGCCAGCAGCTCGCGGGCCTTCGGCAGAAACACCTGCCCATCCTCCGTCAGCCGAAGGTGGCGTGGCGAGCGGTCGATCAACCGTCTGCCGAGACGCTGCTCCAGCATCTTCAGCTTCTGACTGACGACGGGCTGCACGGTTCCCGCAGCCTCGGCCGCCCTAGTCAGGCTGCCCAGTTCAACGGCGAAAATGAAGAGGCGGACGCTTTCAAGGTCAATCATATAAAATCGCTATGAATAGAATATTATTCATTATCTTCTCATTATGATGAAATTTACGCAAGGTGGTTTTCGGCAACAAGGAGAAACACCATGCCCATGATCAAAACCCGCTACACCAAACCTCAAGACGCTGACGATCCGAAGCTGGAAATCGCCGCTCTCCTGTCCCGGTTGACTGCGGACATCCTGCACAAAGACCCGGCGGTTACCGCCGTTCTCGTCGAAAGTGCCGATCCCGCCGACTGGATCATCGCCGGATCGAGCGTCGCCGAACAGAAGGTCGGCACATTTTATGTCGAGGTTTCGATTACCGATCACACAAACATCAAGGACGAGACGACCGAATGGGTACGCCGTGTTTATGAAGAGATGAACAGGCTGCTTGGCCCCGTGCACGAAGCAAGCTATGTGCTGGTTCACGCCGTGGATGGCGACACCTATGGTTATGGCGGGCAAACGCAGAACCTGCGGTGGGCGCGCAAGCACGCATGATGGGGGCGGGTTAATAAGAAAAGCCCGCGGAGCAGTGGAACGAGATGGTACTCTATGAACTGGCCGCCGTGGGCGCTGCAACCTGCTGGGCGATAACGGGACTGCTCGCCGCCCGCCCGGCGGGGCATCTTGGTGCGCTTGCCTTCAACAGGACAAGGCAGCTTTTTGTCGCCTCGGTGCTCGGTCTTTACGTCCTCGCTTCAGGAACCTGGCGGGACCTGCAACCGGATGCGCTGTGGGCGCTGTTGCTTTCCGGCTTCATCGGCATCTTCGTTGGCGACACGCTGCTTTTCACCTGCCTCAACCGGCTGGGGCCACGCCGCTCCGGAATCCTGTTTGCGCTCAACGCTCCCATCTCCGCCGTGCTTGGCTGGGCTGTTCTCGGGGAACAGCTTTCCGTGACAGCCATAGCCGGTATAGGCCTCACCCTTGCGGGCGTTCTGCTGGCCATCCTTTTCGGCAAGCGCAAGTCGCAGCTGCACGCATGGGAAAGCGTGAAGGGACCGCTCTGGCTCGGCGTCCTCGTCGGCCTTCTCGCAGCTCTCAGCCAAGCCGTTGGCTCGCTGATCGCGAGGCCTGTGATGGCAGCAGGTATCGATCCCATCGCCGCATCCATGCTGCGGGTGGGCGTCGCCGCAATCTGCCTTACGATGTTGACAATGCTCCCCATCAAGGCCGTAAAACCCAAGGGGCCATTGACGGGCAGCATTTTCCTCCAGACGGCGCTGACCGGCACGATCGCGCTCGGCTTCGGCATGACGCTGCTGCTGTTTGCGCTTTCTGGCGGAAAGGTCGGCATTGTCTCCACACTTTCGGCCACCACGCCGGTCATCATCCTGCCATTGCTCTGGCTTAGAACCGGGGAGCGGCCCGCATCTGGTGCGTGGGTGGGAGCCGCTCTTGTCGTTATCGGCATGGCGCTCGTGTTCTGGCGCTGAAGGCCGCCGCGGGGTTAGATGCGATAAACAACCGCTCCGCCCGTCATGCCCGCGCCGGCTGCCGTCAGAAGCAGATTTTCGCCGCTCGCGAAAGGTCGTCCGCTGTTGGTCATGGACAGCGAAAGCGGGATGGTGGCGGCGGACGAATTGCCGAAGCTTTCTATGGTGCGAACCGTCTTTCCCCGCTCGATACCAAGATTGCCACAGACGGCATCAAACATGCGGGCATTGGCCTGATGCGGTACGAAACGGCCGATATCGGCTGCGGTCAGTTCCGCCTCTTCCAGCACGCGCTGTGAGGTCTCGCTCATCAGCGCCACGGCGCGGGAGAAAACCTCCCGGCCATCGCGCATCGTCATCAGGGCATCTTCGGCGGACATATCAGCGCAAAAGGGCCGGCTGCTGCCGCCTGCCGCAATCTGGATGAGATCGTAACCGCTTCCATCGGCAACGAGATCGGCCGACAACAGCCCGCGTTTCGCCTCAGGGCAAGGGGTGAGCACCACAGCGCCGGCGGCATCGGCAAACAGGACGGCGCTCGCCCTTTCCGCCGGATTGATGCGACGGCTGAGAATATTGGCCGCGACAACAAGGACGGCGCGGCCATGGGTACGGACAAAACCATCCGCGAGGGTGAGCGCATAAAGAAAACCGGAACAGGCGCCAGCAAGATCGATCGCACCGGAGCGCGTCAAACCGAGCCTGTGTGCCAGCAGCGGCGCGGAAGGCGGCAGAAGATGGTCCGGCGTGGAGGTGGCAAGCAGCGTAAGCGCAATGTTATCGGGATCGATCTTGGCATCCGCCAGCGCCATCCGGCCCGCCTTTTCCGCAAGGCCACTCAGCGTGTCGTCCTTCTCTGCCCAATAACGGGAGCGAATGCCGGTGCGCCGCTCGATCCAGCCGGCCTCCAACCCGAGGTTGGCCTCTATTTCAGCATTGCCGACGCAACGGGCAGGAACGGCATGGCCGAAACCAGCCATACGGGAAGTGCGTGTCTGCATTATCATGACTTTCGCAACGGTCCTGGCATCTCCATTCCTAGCTCCCGGCGGCGCGCGAATTTACCGGTGCAGCCTGAGTAACGATCCCGGCAACCTCACCGATGACGTCAAAGGCGCGTGTCAGGTCGTCAGGCGTCGAACAATACGGCGGCATCAGGTAAAGTACGTTGCCGAGCGGGCGGATGAGGAAACCGCGCTCGCGGAACAGCTGGCGCATGCGTGGCCCCGCTGCGGAAAGATACCCCCCAGCCGGCACCACAAGATCGAGCGCGGCGATGGTGCCCGCCTGCCGGATATTGGCGAAACGGCCATCATCTGCAAATCGCCCGATATTATCGCCCAGCGCCTGTTGCACCTGCCCGATGCGCTGGAGAACCGGTTCATCCCGCCAGACCTGAAGATTGGCGACGGCAGCGGCGCAGGCGATCGGATTGGCCGTATAGGAGCTCGAATGGAAAAAGGTTTTGCGACGGTCGGTCGAAAAATGCGCATCGAAAATCTTTGCGCTGCACAGCGTTGCCGCCAGCGGCAGGGAACCGCCTGTGAGCCCCTTGGAGGTGCAGAGAATATCCGGCGAAATTGCCGCCTGCTCGCAGGCAAACAGGGTTCCGGTCCTGCCCCAGCCGGTCATCACCTCATCGGCGATGACGAGGCAGCCGTGGCGTTCGGCTATCTGTTTCAGCCCGGCAAGAACATGGGCGCCATAGATCTTCATGCCGCCGGCTCCGAGCACCAGGGGTTCGATCAGCAGGGCGGCAATGCGGCCCGAGCGGCAATAGACCTCGAACATATCCAGTGTGCGCTGCTCGCGATCAGCCTCCGGGAAGGCCAGACGGTCGACGCCGAAAAGCAGCGGCTCATAGGCGGCATTGAACACACCGCGTTCGCCTGTCGACATGGTGCCGATCGTATCACCATGATAGCCATGCTCCATCACCATGATACGATCGCGCTTTTCACCGCGATTGTGGAAATAACCGAGCGCCATTTTCAGCGCCACCTCCACCGCCGTCGAGCCGCTGTCGGAATAAAACACATGGTTTAAGCCCGCGGGAGCAAGCTCAATCAGCCCCCGGGCGAGCGTCTCAGCGGACTCATGGGAAAATTCGGCAAAAATAACTTGGTCCAATGTCTCGGTGGCGGCACGGATGGCCGCCATGATTGCCGGATGCCGGTGCCCGTGGGTGGTGACCCACCACGATGAAATGGCGTCGAACAGGCGATTGCCGTCCTCATCCACCAGAAACGCCTCTTGCGCCGAGACCACATGTTTCATCGGCGGTTCCAGCCCATGCTGGGTGAAGGGATGCCAGACCGGGGAACGGCTCATTCCGGTGCCTCCAGAAAATCAGCGAGATTGAAGTGTTGGGCGAAGGCCTGATGCAGCGCGTCGCTGGTCAGATCCGCCAGGCGTGGCAACCGGCCGAGCGGACGCACCGCGCCTATATTCGAAATGACGCGCTGGTTTTCCTTGTCTTCCTCACCGATGAAAACCACGCCCTGCACCGGAATGGCGCGTTGCCGCAACGCCTCGAGCGACAGCAGCGTGTGGTTGATGGTGCCGAGCGCGGTTCTGGCGCACAGAATGAGCGGAATTTGCCAGCGGGCGAAGATATCGACGAAGAGCACGCTCTCAGTCAGCGGCACGAGAAGCCCGCCTGCGCCTTCGATGACAAGCGGTCCATCCAGCCGCGGCGGCTGTAAAAATGCGGGATCGATCGTGGAATTGTCGAGACGAGCCGAAAGATGCGGCGAGGCCGGCGTCTTCAGGCGATAGGCTTCCGGCAGGATGTGCGTGTGCGGCACGCCGGCAAGCCTTGCAACCGTCTCGCTGTCGGTTTCTTCCTCAAGCCCTGACTGCACGGGCTTCCAGTAATGAGCCTTGAGGGCATGGGTAAGCGCTGCGGCAAAAACCGTCTTGCCGATGCCGGTATCGGTGCCAGAGATGACAAAACGGAGACTCACGCCGCGTCCTCCCGCAACGAGAGGGCAAGCAACCCGATCATAGCGGCAATCTGGCTTTCCTCCACATTGAGCGTGATGGCGATGCGCAGCCGCGCCGTGCCTTCCGGCACCGTCGGCGGGCGGATCGCCCGCACATCGAAGCCCCCTTGCCGCAGCCGCGCGGCAATCTTCAGCGAGCGTGCATTGTCGCCGATCATCACCGGAAGGATCTGTGAACCGCTTGGCGCCACGCCGAGTTGGCGCTGTAACTCCTCGCCGGTAAAACTGACCAGTTCTGCCAGTCGCGACCGCCGCCAGGGCTCGTCCGCGACGACGCGCAGGGCTTCCCGCACCGCCGCCGCCATCAGCGGCGAAGGGGCGGTGGAATAGATGAACCCGCGGGCGCGGTTGACGAGATAATCGGCAAGAACCGCAGGCAGGCTCAAAAGCGCGCCGGAGGCCCCGAGCGCCTTGCCGCAGGTGTGAAGCGCCACCACATTGCCACGGCCTTCCAGTGCCGCAGCAAGTCCACGCCCACCGGGGCCGAAGACGCCGGTGGCATGGGCTTCATCGACAACCAGAAAACCACCATGCCGTTCGGCAAGATCGGCAAGCGCCGCGAGCGGCGCGCAATCGCCATCCATGGAATATAGGCTCTCGGCAGCGATCCATGGTCGCCCCTTACCGCCCGCCTGCCGCCAGCGGATTATTTCCCGCTCGAATGCCTCGACCTCATTATGCGGCACAGCCACCGCCTTGGCCTTTCCCGCCGCAATGCCATCATGCACGCTGGCATGGATAAGGGCATCATGTAGGACAAGATCGTCCCGCAGCGGCAGGGTGGAAAAAAGCGCGACATTGGCGGCAAAACCGCTGCTGAAATAGATCGCTTTTTCGGCCCCGAAGAACGCCGCCGCTTCCGCTTCCAACGCCTCGTGTTCGGGGTGATTGCCACGCAGCAATCGCGAGCCACCGGCGCCCACCGGCACGCCTCTTGCCATGGCATCAACGATTGCCGCCTTCAGGCGCGGCGCTTCGGCAAGGCCGAGATAATCGTTCGAAGTGAAATCGACCCCCTCGCGCGGTGCAAGCGCACGAAGCCGCGATTTGCGGCTGAGGCCGGCAAGCTTCGCCTCATAGGGGGAGAGCGCCGCAAGGTTCACCGGCAGCCTCCTGCTTCCACAGGCGGCAATTCCATTGGCTTGAGGCCGAGTCGGCGGAAGAGCGCCGTATCGTGATCTTCCCCCGGATTATCCGCCGTCAGCAGCGTTTCGCCGATGAAGATGGAATTGGCGCCGGCCAGGAAACAGAGCGCCTGCGTCTCATCGCTCATCTCGGTACGCCCGGCAGAAAGCCTTACATGCGAACGCGGCATCAGGATGCGGGCAAGCGCGATGGTGCGGACGAATTCGATCGGATCGACAGGATCGGCATTGGCCAGTTTCGCGCCGGGGATCGGGATCAGCATGTTGATCGGAACGCTTTCCGGCGGAGCCGGAAGGTTGGCGAGCGTCACCAGCATCGAAATCCGGTCCTCGACCGTCTCCCCCATGCCGAGAATGCCGCCGGCACAGACTTTGATGCCGGCATCGCGGACATTGGCGAGCGTCGCCAGCCGGTCCTCGAAGGTGCGGGTCGTAATGATCTCGGAATAAAACCGCTCTGACGTATCAACGTTATGATTGTAATAGTCCAGCCCGGCATCGGCCAGCCGCTCGGACTGTTCCGGCGTCAGCATGCCGAGCGTCATGCAGGTTTCCATGCCGAGCGCCTTCACGCCTTCGACCATGGCGACAACAGCCTCCATGTCGCGCTCTTTGGGATTACGCCAGGCCGCGCCCATGCAATAACGCGTCGCCCCACCCTCTTTTGCCTTGCGCGCCTCCGCCAGTACCCGCTCGACTTCCATGAGTTTGGAAGCCTTCAGACCGGTCGGATTTCGGGCGGACTGACTGCAGTAACTGCAATCTTCGGGGCAGCCGCCCGTTTTGATCGAAAGAAGCCGGCTCATCTGGATTGCATTGGCATCAAAATGACGCCGGTGCACCTGCTGCGCTCGAAACAAAAGATCGTTGAAGGGTAAATTATAGATAATTTTTGCCTCTTCAACGGCGGAATTCGTTTCAGTATCGCTCAAAGCAGCCGGTTTGTCGTTAGTCCGCAGTGCCATCTGATCCATACGTCACTCACAATCCTTGAATAAATAGATAGAACTTGTTTTTATCTATTTTTTTCCGATGGCGTTTTGCAAGCACTTTTTTCTTGAGAGTTTTTTTCGACGCGAAAGGCAGACAGGATCGATCGGGACAGACAGGCCGCATTTCGAGGGTGGCAATTCCCCACATATTTGCCCACGAAAAGATCGAGCAGGCCCATGGCGCGAAACCGTCCGAATTGCTAAAGCTCGGGAATGATATCACTTCGCACCTCCACCAACGGCGACGCGGCGCGCATCCTCGACATATGGAGCAGGGCCGTTGACGCAACCCATGGCTTTCTACTTCCGCAGGATCGCGTTGCGATCGGCGAGGAAGTCACGGCATTTTTGCCGCAGGCGCCGTTGACGCTTGCCGTCGACGAAACAGACCGTGCCCTGGGTTTCATGTTTCTGCATGAAGGCCATATGGAGGCGCTGTTCATCGATCCGGACCATCACGGCAAAGGCATCGGCAAGGCCCTGGTGGAAAGTGCGCTTGCGCTTCACCCGGCACTGACAACCGACGTTAACGAGCAAAACGGCGAAGCACTGGGCTTTTATCGCCGGCTGGGCTTCAAGCCGACGGGACGCTCCGATCTCGACGGACAGGGGCGGCCCTATCCGCTCATCCATCTTCGATTTCGCCCGACGGAAGAATAGACCGCCGACGGCGCGGGGGATGACAGTGCCATGCACACCATCATCCATTTCCGAGCCCATTTTCTGCGACGGAGCCGCTTTGCGCTGCCTCCTCCCGAATTCATCGCCGAGGCCGATATTACCCGCATCGTCGGCGAAAGGGCCGCATCAGGCTGTGGTCTTTCGCATGAAATCGGATGGGCAATCAGCTTCACGTCAAGGTTTTCATCAATGGTTATGAACCATATCCATTGACAAATCACGGGACAGCGGCTTTTCTAAAGGCCATGCGTGAAACGTTGCGAGCATCGAAATTGCTGGCCCTTATGTTTAGACTGGTGATGATCCTATCACTGGCTGGCTACAGCGTTTCCACCGTGAATGCCGCAATGCATGGTCCCGACGCCGGCGGAATGCAACACGCTCAATCCGCCACGATGAATCACGGCAAGATGATGGATCATGGCGGCTCGGCGATGATGTCCGACACTCATGGTCGCCACGGCGTCCAGGACCTGCAGGGAATGTCCGACGAGGACGGTGGTGTCAAAAAAACCGCGAAGCCACAATGCTGCGGCGATTTCTGTCTCGGCATGGCGGTACTGATCGATCACGGCACAGTCGGCACGCCCGTCGTCAGCGGCATCCGCTCCTTCCTCGATGACAGCAAGGCGCTGGGGCAGACCCCGCTTCTTCACCGCCCCCCGAACATCTGAACAGGCAAAGCCCGCCTTGGGCAATGACCGTGCGTGAGCGGCTGTAGCGCCGCTACGCCGTTACATCTCCTGTTCGGAAACGACCCATGAACCCAATTTATATTGTGGTTGCGGCGCCCCTGCTTCTGGGCGGCTGCACAGCCACATCGATGATGAATGACGCCGCCTCCTATGACGACGCGGCAAACCCGACGCTTGCCGTCGCCCCCCTCCGCTACCAAAGCCCGGTCTCGGCTTACACGGCCCGCATGCCGGTCGATCCCAAACCCTGGCGTGACCAGAACGATGCGCAGGCTCCAAAAGGAGACGCATCATGACACCACGTGCATTCAAACTCGGCGCAAAACTGGCAGCCGTTCTATCCATGCCGCTTTTTCTCAGTGGCTGTGTCTCGGCCGCACAATATGCGGCGTCGGATGCTGGGTTCATCAATGTTTCGGCAAAGACATCGGAAGCGACCGGCAAACAGGCCATCTGGGTGCAGAACCGGGTCGAAGCGCAGGCAGCACAGGCCCGCGTCAAAACGCTGATGGCGGCCAGCAAGGTCCTTGATGCCGAAACCGCCGTACAGGTTGCGCTGCTGAACAACAAGGGCCTGCAGGCGGCCTATGCCGATCTGGGGGAAGCCGCTGCCACCGCCTGGCAATCGACCATGCTGGTCAATCCGCGGGTCGGCATCGGGCTGACGGGGATCGGCACCCCCGGCCTCAGGGCCTATAAGTCAATCGAGGGCGTGGTCGTCACCAATATCCTGGCACTCGCCACCCTCAAGCAGAACGTGGCGATTGCCGATACCAACTTCCGCAAGGCGCAGCTTGCCGCCGCGCTGAAAACGCTGCAACTGGCGGCAGATACGCGCCGGGCATGGATCAACGCCGTTGCCGCCCTCGAAAATGTCGGCCAACTGGCGCAGGCGCAGACCGCGGCGGACGCCGCCTCTGAACTCGCCAAGAAGCTTGGCGAGGCGGGCTCGCTCAATAAGGAAGGCCAGGCCCGCGAGCAGGTGTTTTATGCCGAGTTGACGGGCCAGATCGCCAAGGCGCGGCTTGAAGCCCGCCTTGCCAAGGAAGAACTGACGCGGCTGATGGGTCTATGGGGAGCGGATATCGAATACGCCATTCCCAGCCGCCTGCCGCAGCTTCCAAAAACACTCGCCAAGCGTGACATGATCGAGGCGGAGGCGCTGCAACGCCGCGTCGATCTGCAGATGGCAAAACTCGATCTTGAGGCGACTGCGCGCTCCTTCAAGCTCACGGAAGCCACCCGCTATGTCACCGATCTCGAGTTGCGCTCCGGTTTCGAGACCGAGCGCGAGCTGGAAGACGGCGAAAAGCACAAGCAGACGACCGGCAACGCGGAACTGGAATTCGTCATTCCGATCTTCGATTCCGGCCAGGCGCGCATGCGGGAATCCGAGCTCGCTTATATGCGTGCAGCCAATCTGCTGGCGGAAAAGGCGGTCAATATCCGCTCGGAGGCCCGCTCGGCCTATCAGGCCTATCGCTCGAATTACGATATCGCCCGGCATTACCGCAACAGCGTGGTGCCGCTGCGCACCAAGATCGAGGAAGAGTCGCTGCTGACCTATAACGGCATGCTCACCAACACGTTCGAGCTGCTGGCCGACAGCCGCGAGAAGGTCAATTCAAACCTGCTGGCCATCAATGCCAAACGCGACTTCTGGCTCGCCGAAGCCGGCCTCGCTCCCGCCATTTATGGCGGCGGCGCAGGCGCGTCTGGCGGAGAGACCGAGGTTGCCGCCGCTTCCGGCGGCGGTGGTGGCGGACATTGAGAAAGGGAAAGACCATGTTCAATAGAAGACAACTTCTGGGCGTCAGCGCCGCGATGGTCTCCTCGGCGGCCTGGGCGAAAACCTCCAACAGCAGCCTGCCGGAAGCGGCAGTGATGGAAACGGCGGCAACGCAGGCGCCGGTAAAGCCCACCACCGGTCCCGATTATAATCCCGTCGTCACCTTGAATGGCTGGACCCTGCCCTTCCGGATGAACAATGGCGTCAAGGAATTCCACCTTGTCGCCGAGCCGGTGGAACGCGAAATGGCCGAGGGCATGACTGCCCGTCTATGGGGTTACAACGGCCAGTCACCGGGCCCCACCATCGAGGCCGTGGAAGGCGACCGGGTGCGCATTTTTGTTACCAACAAGCTGCCGGAACATACGACGATCCACTGGCACGGCATGATCCTGCCATCGGGCATGGACGGGGTGGGTGGACTGTCGCAGCCGCATATCCCCGTCGGCAAGACCTTCGTCTACGAGTTCGACCTCTTGAAGTCGGGCACCTTCATGTACCACCCGCATTCGGACGAGATGGTGCAGATGGCGATGGGCATGATGGGTTTCTTCGTTGTCCATCCGAAGGACCCCACCTTCATGCCGGTGGACCGCGATTTTGTGTTCCTGCTCAACGCCTTCGACATCAATCCCGGCACCTCCGTCCCCAAAATCATGACGATGACGGATTTCAATCTTTGGGCATGGAACAGCCGGGTGTTTCCGGGCATCGATCCGCTGGTGGTTTCCAGGGACGACCGGGTGCGCGTGCGCGTCGGTAACCTGACCATGACCAACCATCCGATCCACATGCACGGTTACGATTTCGAGGTGACCTGCACGGATGGCGGCTGGGTGCGGCCGGAGGCGCGCTGGCCGGAGGTCAGCATCGATATTCCCGTCGGCGCCATGCGGGCTTATGAATTCGACGCCAAATATGTCGGCGACTGGGCGATCCATTGCCACAAGTCACACCATACGATGAACGCCATGGGACATGACGTCCCCACCTTCATCGGCGTCGACAAAAAAAGCGTCACCGAAAAGATCCGCAAGGTCCGGCCGGAATATATGCCGATGGGCACCGCCGGCATGGCCGACATGGGCGCGATGGAAATGGAAATCCCCGAAAATACCGTTCCGATGATGACGGGGTGGGGCCCGCACGGCCCGATCGAAATGGGCGGAATGTTCTCTGTCGTAAAGGTTCGCGAAGGCATTTCCGCGGGCGATTACGCAGACCCCGGCTGGTACGAAAATCCGCCCGGCACGCAGGCCTGGGAATGGACCGGCGAATTGCCGGACAGCCAAAAGAACACCGACCCCAAAACGCAGATCACGCCGCAACCGATGAGACACGGCTGAAGACGACCCACCCTTACAAACCAAGGAAGAATGACATGACCAGACTGAAAATTGCACTGCTTCTCACCACTCTTGCCACGCCAGCGCTCGCATCCGGCACCCACGGCGGCGGCCATGAAGCGATGGCGGTGGGCGAACCGGGCGACAAGGCAAAGGTAACCCAGACCATTCAGGTGACGATGAAAGAGACACCCGATGGCAAGATGCTGTTCACGCCCGCCAAATTCGAATTCAGGAAGGGCAAGACGGTTCGCTTCGCTGTCAAGAATGCCGGCGAGCTGGACCATGAATTCATCATGGACGAGCAAAAAGCCAATCTGGAGCACAAGGCTGCAATGGCCAAGGCGCCGGAGATGGAACACGACAACCCGAACGCTATCACCCTCGCGCCGGGAGAAAGCGGCGAAATCATCTGGAAATTCACCAATGACGGCATGTTCGAATTCGCCTGCCTGAAACCCGGACATTACGAGGCCGGCATGCGCGGCGATCTCAAAGTATCCGCCAAGTAACCCACAACCGAAGGAATCTCACCATGAAGACCGTCATTAAGATCACCGTCGCAGCCGCACTTCTACTCACCGCTCCATTTGGCGCATTTGCAGAGGAATTCACCAGGGGAACAGTCAAGAAAGTCGATGCTGCCGCCAAGAAGGTCACGATCATCCATGAAGAACTGAAGAACCTCGACATGCCAGCCATGACCATGGTGTTCCGCGTCAAGGACGATGCGATGCTCGCCAAGCTCAAGGAAGGCGCCAATATCGAGTTCATCGCCGAACGCGCCGACGGCAAGCTTGTCGTCGCAAAGGTGAAATAAGGCTGCCATCATCTGCGCAGAAGAAACGGAAGGGGCAGCGGTTTCCGCTGCCCTTTTGATATTAGCGGTCGGATGCCCGACGGGCGTTATTGTTCGGCAAACGGTCTTGTTTCGGCGGAGCGCCGCGCACCATCGCTCTTGCGCGAAAAAGTCGCGTCGATCGCACGCCGATTGTTGATGAACGGCCGATGGAGCAGAAGAAATACCGCAAACATCAAAGGCCATGCAATCAGGACATCCGAGAGGAAATGAGCTCCCATCGCCACCCTGTTCAGGGAGAAAATCACGATGAACGGCGTCAATATCGCGGTGCCGATCAGGCGAAATTTCTCTGGCAGGAGAATGATGAAGGCCAGAAGGGCGATTGCGGAAGCGCTTTCACCGGAAGGAAAAGAGCAGTTTCGGGTGCAGCTGCCACCGAGGGAAAGAACCGGTGTATAAACCAGCTCTCCCCCGAACTCTGCGAGATGCCGCGGCCTTGCCCTGCCGAACAGGTTTTTCAGGGCATGCACCGCAGCGCCCGGTCCCAGGGCAAAAAAGACGATAATAAGCAGCAGTCTGTGTGGTGGAAAAAGCCGTGGCAAGCCGCGCGAGAAGGGCATTACGACAAGCATGAACACAAGTCCGGACAGCAAGACCCAGGGAAGCCTGCGGTTCAGATCGCGAACGGAAATCAGGAACTCGTCCTCGCCGAGTGTGAAACCTTCCGCCCAGAATTGCCGGCTTACTCCAAGATCGATATCCGGCCTGATGGTAAAGACAATCATCATCGCAAGGGCGACCAGAAGAGCCAGCACAAAGGGACTGCAGGAGGCACGCGCAAATGCCTGACGAATGACAGAAATAAAGTTGACACGAAATTTCGACCGTTGGGTCAAACGCCGCTTTTTGGGGTGGGTTTTATGGGTGAGAGACTGGTGCATGGCCAGTTCTCTTCCGCAGAAATGTCAAGGCTCTGCGGAGAAAGACACAAGAGTGTATGGAAAGGAGTGCCGGTGGGATCCATTCAGGCACAGCGGCTCTTGCCCGATGTTCCGCATCCGCTTAGCGTCCCGGCGCTGCCACGGCCGACACCAGTAAATTTGCGGATTGAGTATGGACAAAGGACTAATTCTAATCGTCGAAGACGACCCCGATATTATTCAGATCCTGGACGCCTATCTCGTTCGCGAAGGATACAGAACCGTCAGAGCCAGCGACGGAGAAACGGCGCTGACCCATTTCTCCATGTTGAGACCTGATCTGGTTCTCCTCGACATTCGCCTGCCGAAATTCGACGGCATCGAGGTTTTGAACCGCATCCGGCGGGAACGGGAGACGCCTGTCATCATGGTCACATCTCTCGCCGAGGACATGGACAAGCTGACGGGCCTTCGCCTCGGCGCTGACGACTACATCGTCAAACCTTTCAATCCGCATGAATTGATCGCGCGGGTGAATGCCGTGCTGAAACGCACGCGGCAACCGGGCTCTGGCGGGGTTTTACGCTTCGGGCCCATTGAGGTAGACACCGAAGCCTATGTCGCAGCCGTCTGCAACGACGGTCAGCGGGCCGTTCTGCCGCTCACGCTGAGCGAGTTCAGGATCCTCGCCCATATGGCGCGTCGTCCCACCCACGCCTTTCAGCGTGCCGATATTCTTGACGCCTGCCTGCCGGAAAGCGATGCGCTGGCGCGCACCATCGACACACACATTGCCAATCTGCGCAAAAAACTGACGGACCATGGCGCCTGCGGTTATCTCGTCTCGGTGCGCAGCATCGGTTATCGGCTGGCAGGGGAGCAAAAACCATGAAGCCTTGGCGGCTCCGCCTGCGGACGATGACGGCGATCACGATTACTACAATGCTCATCTTTGCGGTTGCGTTGGTCTATTTCGGCGTTTCCTGGTATGCGGACAATATTCAGGAGCGCATGATCGCCCAGCTATCGCCGGATGCCTCCAAGGCCTTCTCGGATATAGACCGGGGTGTGATGCCGGACCAGCGTCAGCTTGAGGCCCTTGTCAGGGTTTTGCCGGGCCTCGAGGACGAGGCCGATAACGAGCTTATCAAATCCGTGTTCATTTTCGGATTGCTCGGTGTCTTTCTCTGCAGCTTGCTTGGTTACTTCATCTCTCGGCGCATTGCGGCACCTCTCGGCGAACTTGCCGATGCAGCGCGGCGCATGGCGACCGGCAACTTCAGCGGAGGAGCAAAGATCAGGGGGAGCCACATCGCAGAGGTCGCATTTCTCGTCGACAGTTTCGAGAGCTTGATCCGGGAACTTCAGATGATGGAGCACCGGTTGAAGTTCAACACGATGGCGGTAGCCCATGAACTGCGCACCCCGCTCACGATCCTGCAGGGCCGTTTGCACGGCATTGCCGATGATCTCTTTCCCCTCGACAAGGAAGCCATTCGCCACCTCATCGTCCATGTGGAGGGGCTGGCACGTCTCGTGGATGATTTGCGCACGCTTTCTCTGGCCGAAACCAACAGCCTCGTCAAAGATACCGAGCCACTTGATCTTGCCGCCGAATGCGCGGCCGTGGCGGAGGCGGCACGGCCGCTCATGAACGAAGCAGGCATTGATCTCGAGATGTCGCTGGAGGCAGCATCAGTTTGCGGCGACCGTCAACGCCTTCGGCAGCTGCTGCTGATCCTGATGGACAATGTGCGCCGCTACGCGGCGAGCGGCGGATTTATGCGTTGCTCGACCGGGCTTCAGGACGGGCGCGCCTTCGTCTCGATCGAGGATAAAGGGCCGGGCTTCCCCGCCGGCGTCGAGGCGCACGGCATCGAACTCTTCTGGCGGATGGAACCGTCACGCGCGCGTAAGACCGGCGGGACAGGTCTCGGCCTGTCCATTGCCCGCGCAATCGCACAGGCGCATGACAGCGATCTGCAGATAAAGGCGCGCCCGGACGGCGGAACGATCGTGACCGTCATTTTCCGGGAGGCATCCTGAACTCCACCCTAGTCATGGGCAGGCTTTCGCGCCGGCCCGAAGATCATGAAGCTGATGGCGGCGAGTAGCCATACACTGATGCCGGCATAGAGCATGACCAGGCCGAACCCATCCGCAAGCGCCCGGTGGACAAGCTCTTCCGAAACGCCCTGCGCCGAGGCGCCAGCAGTTCCCGCGGCGATCTTTTCCGCCAGCGACTGCACATGAGACACATCCGGCGCGATCGGCAGGTTCGCCCGAAGCGACGCCCCCACGCCCTCGACCAGAATAAAGCCCATGATCGGAATGTTGATGGCAAGCGAGATCATGCGTGCGCTCATGTCGATGCCCGAAGCCATGCCCGAACGGGCGGGCGAAACCGCGCCCGTGGTCGTGTTGGTAACGGGGGTATTGGTAAGTCCGAGCCCCATTCCGGCGAGGATGCAGCCGGGCAGCATTGTAAGCCAGTTCGCCTCTTCGATACCGCTCCCCAGCTTCATCAGCATGAAGCCGAGGCCGATAGTGAACAGTCCTGCCGGAATGACGAGGCGGGGTTGGTAGCGCAGCGACAGGCGTTCCGCCAGAGGCGGGACCACCAAGGCTGGCAGCGTATAGGCAAGCAGGCCGAGCCCGGCGGTGACGCTGTCATAACCGAGGCCAGCCTGAAACCAGATCGGCAGATAGATCATGAACGGCCAGAAGCTGATATTCATCGCGGCCGAACCGATGATCGCCCCGGAAAAAGGCCGGATGCGGAACACTGAGAAGTCGAACATCGGTCTTGAACTAAGCTTTTCGGCAATCAGGAAGGCGATGAAGCTCGCAGCCGAGGCGCCAAGGATCAGAAGCGCCGCCGGGCTCGCAAAACCAAGCTCGGGTCCCTGTGTGATGAAAAAGGCAAGGCAAAAAACGGACAGCGAAAGCGTGGCCATGCCGGCGATATCCAGACGTGCCGCCTCCGGGTCACGCGATTCTCTCACACCGCCCGAAGCAAGCAGCCACGTCACGATGGCGAGCGCTACGTGAACGAGGAAAACCCATTCCCAGCTCCACAGCGCAACAATGGCACCACCGATGATCGGGCCGAAACCGAGCCCAACGCCCGAGATGATGCCCCACCAGCCGAAGGCCATGCCGCGCTCCCGCGCCGTACGGAACTGGTGCGACAGAATGGCGATCTGGCACACCAGCATCGCTCCGCCGCTCAAGCCCTGAAAGAAGCGCGCGCCGATCAGCACCGGAACATTCTGCGTCATTCCGCAGGCAAGGGAAGAAAGGGCAAAGGCAGCAATACTGGCAATAAAGACACGTTTGCGGCCGAAGCGGTCGGCCAGCGCACCGGTTGCCATCAGCACCATGGTCACGCCGATGGTATAGGCGTTCATGATCCACTGGAGTTGCCGGAAATCCGCGTGCAGTACCTGTTCCAGTGTCGGCAGGATCGCCGGAACGCTGGAGATTTCCAGTCCGAACATAAGAGCGGAGAGACAAACGGCAGCGAGCGCCATGGCGCTTCTGCTGCCCGTTTGTTCGGTAATAACAAGGGTCATTCTTCAGCCTTTCTTGGCTCGCCTCGCAACTGTGAAACCGATCTACGAGGCGACAGGCTAGACAAAGCTTGACCATAACTGAATTGGATGATTGGCTATTTCAGAGACAACAAATTGGAATAGTCGACATGAGCACGCTGGATGTGGAGGCCGTCGAAGCCTTCGTTACCATCGCCGATATGCAGAGCTTCACCCGCGCGGCCGAAGCGCTCGGCACCACCCAGGGCGCGATCAGCGTCAAGCTCAAGCGACTGGAAGACAGGCTAGGCCAGCGGCTGCTCGAACGCACACCGCGTTCGGTGCGGCTATCCGCGCAGGGTGCAGTGTTTTTGGCGCCCGCCCGCGAATTTCTCGCCGCACACGATCGCGCATTGGCAGGCCTTTCCTCACCGCGCCGTCGTTTTGGCCTCGGCATTGCCGCCCACGTGGCAGGACCGGAGGTGCCAACCCTTCTGGCCCGCCTCAACGACCATGACCCGGGCCTGACGATTGAAGTGCGGATGGACCATTCGCGCTCCCTGCTCGACGCGTTCGACCGTGGGGAAATCGATGCGGCCATCATCAGACGCGAGGACGACCGGCGCGACGGCGAGGTTCTCGGACCGGAGCATTTCGGCTGGTATGCAACCCCGCAATTCGAACATCGTCAGGGTGAACCGTTGCGGCTTGCGGCACTGTCTCCCGCCTGTGGCGTGCGTGATATAGCCACCCGCGCCCTGGACGGGGCTGGCATAGCCTGGACGGAGGTCTTCCTCGGCGGCACATCGTCCATGGTAACCGCGGCCGTTTCGGCGGGACTTGCGATTTCCGCCTTCTCCTCCCGTCTTGCCCCACCCGGCACCGTGGAGGTGAGCCAGCGTTTTGGGCTGCCGTCCCTGCCTTCCACCGAAATCATCATGTTCTCGACCCTGACGGACAGCAGATCGCGTGAGGCGTTGCGAACGCTCGCTGCCGCTTTTCGCGAGCATCGGCCGACCTAAGTGCCGTGGCGTCACAGATAGCCCGACCGCCTGTCGACATTTACCGGTGGAAAATCTAGCATCGCGCCAAACTGGAAGGACCGACCATCTCTCGATCCAGCCGCCACAGTGGAGTATTCATGTCCCTGCCCCAAAAAATCGGTTTTATCGGAACAGGCGCCATCACCGACGCGATGGTACGCGGCCTGCTTGCCAGACCCGCCGCCGTACCACATGTCATGGTGTCCCAGCGCAGCGCGGATGTTTCGGCTGAACTGGCTGCCGATTTTTCGCAGGTGATCGTCTCAAGCGACAATCAGGCGATCGTCGATGGCTGCGATACCGTCATGCTGGCAATCCGTCCCCAGATCGCCGAGGAGGTCATCCGGCCGCTACGGTTCAGGGACGAACAGAAAGTCATCAGCGTCGTGGCTGCGACCAGCCGGGAAGCCCTTCTCGACTGGATCGATGCGGAGGTACATCTCACCCAGGCGATCCCGCTGCCCTTCGTCGCCCGCCGCAAAGGCGTCACCGCCATTTATCCCGCCGATAGGGATACGGCAGCAATCTTCAACGTGCTCGGCAATGCGGTGGAATGCGAGACCAAGGCCGAATACGACCTTCTGGCCGCCGGAAGCGCTCTGATGGCTACTTATTTCGGCATCATGCAGACAGCTACGGAATGGTTGGCCGAAAACGGACTGCCGGAAGAAAAGGCGCGTGCCTATCTTGCGCCCCTCTTTGGCGGCCTCTCCGAGGTGGCGGTGTTGGCCGGAAGCAAGGCGGATTTTAACGATATCAGCCGTGAATTCGCCACCAAAGGCGGCCTCAACGAACAGGTGCTCAAAGACTTCGATGGCAAAGGCGGTTCAAAGGCCTTGAAAGATGCATTGAGCCGCGTGCTCGAGCGGATTGCGCGATAGCAGCCGGTGCAACGGTAGGAACAAAAGGGGCCTTTCGGCCCCTTCTGTTTATGCTTTGCCCGGACGGTTGATCGTCAGGAAGTGGCGCACGACAGGCTTTTCCAGCCCGGAATGATAAGCCAGCACCTTGCCCTGCAAATCTGCATCGGCATTGGAGACCCGCTTGTGCTGGCGAAGATGTTCCGCCCAGGATTCCACCATGAACCATTCGACGATCTTCTGCGGGTCGGCGGAGTCTTCCGTGACACCCCAGCCATAGGCGCCATCGCGGCGACGTTCCTGGGAAAGCTCGTCGAGTGCATGCAGGAAAGCGGAGCGGTGATGCTTTTCGACATTATATTCGATCAGGATCAGCACCGGGCCGCGATCATGGGCCACCGGCTCGGCAACGAGCGGTTCCGGCCAATGGTTTGATGGCACCATATCCGCATCACCCGCAGGCAGTTTCAGGCGGTGCATGACAAGGCCTGCAACCAGCAGTCCCGCAGCACCGATCAGCAATGCACCCGGCACACCTGTGGCTTCACCAACAGCACCCCAGCCAAGGCTGCCGGCTGTCATCGCGCCGTTGAAGACGGTGAGATAGACAGCAAGGCCACGGCCACGCACCCAGTTTGGCAGAACTGCCTGGGCGGCCCCGTTCAGCGTCGTTAGAGCGGTGATCCATGCGCCGCCGAGGAACAGCAGGACGATGATGGCAAGCCACTTCGGCGGTGCGAGTGAAAGCGCGGCCATGACGAGTGCGGTAATGACGGCAGCACCGAGAAGCAGGGCATCTGCATCGAAACGTTCGCGCAGCTTCGGCATGACCAGCGCGCCGCCGATGGCGCCAGCGCCGACAGCACCGAGCAGGATACCGTAGAAGCTGGCGTCTCCGCCGAGCAATTGCCGGGCAACCAGGGGCAGCAGCGCCCAGACGGCGCTGGCGAAAGCGAAGAAGATCGCGGCCCGCAGCAGCACGACATGAAGCGGCTTGCTGGCACGGGTGTAACGAAGGCCCGCCCGGAAAGCGCCGAGGAAACCTTCGGCCAGCGCATCGTCAGCGTTCTTTACCCGTGGCCACCACAAAAGGGCGGCGATGACGACGAAGTAACTGGCGACATCGGCGCCATAGGTAAAGGCCGCGCCGAAGGCCGCAAGCAGGATGCCGCCAGCAGCCGGACCGATGGAACGGGCGATATTGATGCCGAGCGAGTTCAGAGCCACGGCGCTCTTGATATCCTCGCGCTTCACCAGCTCCGGCACGATGGCCTGCCAGGTCGGTCCCATCAGCGCCGCACCGATACCGCCGAGGAAGGTGAGACCGATCAGGGCGCTGACGGACAAAAGGCCGGTGTGCGCAAGAACCATGAGTGTGACGCTGACAGAGGCCAGCAACAGCTGAACTGCGATCAGGAACTTGCGGCGGTCGAGAATATCGGTCAGCACGCCGGCCGGGATCGCCAGAAGAAAGATCGGCAGGGTTCCAGCGGCCTGCACCATGGCGACAGCCGCCGGAGAGGCCGAAAGATCGGTCATCAACCATGAACTCGCGACATCACGCATGAAGCTGCCGGTATTGCCCAGCACCGTCGCGGCCCAGAGGACGGCGAAGACCGGTTGTGCAAGCGGAGCAAAACTGCTTGCGGAGGATTTTGCGGCGCTCATTTGCCCGTTCCTTTCGTGAGATCGATTGCAGCGACGACAACAAATGCGCCAGCGAGACCTAGATGTTCAAAGAAGGCATTGGTGGCCATCATGCGGTCCATGCCCGGCGCCATTTCCCAGAAGCGGAGAGCGATGAAGGTGGCGACAAGAGTGAAGCCCGCCAGTGCCAGAGCTCCGGCCCAGCGCAGGAAGCCCGACATGACCAGAGCGGAGGCGGTGAGTTCGAACAGGATGACGACGACGGCGAATGCGGCCGCCGGCTGAAGGCCAAAATGGTTCATCTCGGCAATCGCCCCTGGAAAGTCGAAAATCTTCGTCAGCGGTCCCTGAATATAGGCCGAGCAAAGCGCCAGAAGCGCAAGGGTTTTTGTGGCGGGTGCGGCAACGATATCCGCAAGGAAGCCCCGAAGGCGAAGGGTTGAAGACGGCTCAGTCATAATGTGCTCCTACTGGCCGTTCGGTTCGAGCGGCGCTGGCGTTCATCTGATGGAGCGATATTGGCGCAAAGGATTATCGCCAACAATTGCATCAATAGTTTCGATATAATTGCGTAATTTGTAATATTCTTTTATCGGCTATTGGTCGTATCCCACGGGCGGCACATGCGCCGCCCGTGGGTGGGTTTCTTTGCCGATGAGGCTTATACCGCCCAGCAGGAGCAGCCCAGGGCACCGAAGAAGCCTTTGAGATCGGCAATCGGCAGCTTCGATGTCCAGGCACCGGCATGGTCGTGACCATGCACACCGCAATCGCTGGCGCAGCCGCAGGTGGAGATGGCCGTGCGGCGCAGCGAGCGGGCGCCGGCGCCATCCGGTTCACCCCAGGCGGCGTAGCCGCCGAACTTGCGCACTGGCGACCAGTCTGGCATGGCCGGCGGAATATTGCTCTCGTCCAGTGCCTTGAAGTCACCGGCGCCATAGACGACCTTGCCACCCACCATCGTCAGTTCCGAGGTAAGGAAGGAGATTTCATCCTCCGCACAGGAGAAGAAGTCCTTGTCCGGCACCACGAGATCGGCGAACTGGCCTTTCTCGATGCGGCCCTTCTTGCCTTCTTCATTCGAGAACCAGGTGACTTTTTCCGTCCACATGCGCAGCGCCGTTTCGCGGTCGAGGCAATTGGCGCGCGGGTAAAGCTGCATGCCGCCAACGGTCTTGCCGGTCACCATCCAGAAGAGCGACACCCACGGATTATAGGAGGCGACGCGCGTTGCATCCGTTCCGGCCGAAACGTTCACACCCTTATCGAGCATGCGCCGGATCGGTGGTGTGGCTTCGGCCACGCCCTGGCCATAACGCTCGACGAAATATTCGCCCTGATAGGCCATGCGGTGCTGGGTGGCGATGCCACCGCCAAGCGCGGCGATACGGTCGATGGAGCGGTCAGAAATGGTTTCTGCGTGGTCGAAGAACCAGTTAAGCCCTTCGAGCGGGATATCACGATTGACCTTTTCGAAGACATCCAGCGCCCGCGAAATGGTCTCGTCATAGGTGGCATGCAGACGCCAGGGCCAGCGGTTTTCCGCGAGGATCCGGACAACATCTTCAAGTTCGCCTTCCATCTCCGGCGGCATATCGGGCCGCGGCTGACGGAAATCCTCGAAATCGGCCGCGGAAAAGACCAGCATTTCACCCGCACCATTGTGCCGGAAATAATCGTTGCCCTGCTTGTATTTGACCGATTGCGTCCAGTTGAGGAAGTCTTCCTTTTCCTGTTTCGGCTTCTGCGTGAAGAGGTTGTAGGCCAGCCGAACGGTCATCTGGTTCTCATCCGACAGCTTCTGGATCACCTCGTAATCATCCGGATAATTCTGGAAGCCGCCGCCGGCATCGATGACGCCGGTTACACCCAGCCGGTTCAGCTCGCGCATGAAATGGCGGGTGGAATTGACCTGATAGTCGAGCGGCAGTTTCGGCCCCTTGGCAAGCGTCGAATAGAGAATGCCGGCATTCGGCTTGGCGAGCAGCAGGCCGGTGGGATTGCCGTTGGCATCACGGGTGATTTCGCCACCGGGCGGGTTGGGCGTGTCCTTGGTATAACCGACGGCACGCAGCGCCGCGCCGTTCAGCAGCGCCCTGTCGTAAAGATGCAGAAGGAAGACCGGCGTATCCGGCGCGACCGCATTGATCTCCTCGATGGTCGGCAGGCGCTTTTCGACGAATTGGTGCTCTGTGAAACCACCGACGACGCGCACCCATTGCGGGGCTGGCGTTATCGCGACCTGGCGTTTGAGCATGTCCATGGCATCGGCAAGCGAGCGCACGCCGTCCCAGCGCAGTTCCATATTGAAGTTCAGGCCCCCACGCACGACGTGGGTGTGGTTGTCGATCAGGCCCGGCAGAACCCGCTTGCCCCTGAGGTCGATGATCTTCGTTTCCGGCCCGGCAAGGGCCATGACCTCGGTATCGCTTCCCACCTCCAGAAACAGACCATCCTTGATGGCGACTGCCGTTGCATTCGGATTGCCACGATCAAGTGTCGTGACGCGGCCATTGTGAAGGATGGTATCTGGATGCATGGACGAAGCTCCGCTCTTGATGGGATCAGCGGCCTTAGCCGGTGAAAACAGATTCGGAAAGGCGAGACTGGATGCCGCGCCGAGGAAAGTGCGTCGTGTTGGCATCAGCTTCTCTCCCTCTCGATGGGTGCGTTGCCCTTGGCGATATCTACCGTTTCTACACCACCCCTGGGCATATGACCGAACATGTGCGGCTTGATCTGGTTGAACCACGAAACGGCGGCCGGTTCCCTGTCGATGATCGTTCTTGCGAAAGGGATGATCTGTTCTCCGACCAGGATGCCCAGCAGACCGACCAAGGCAATGACGGGCGGCGCGGGCGAACGCACATTGAGCAGGCTGTAAACGATGCCGACGAGCAGGCCGGCGCCAAGCGACAGAAGATAGACTTTCATGGAAACCTCCTTTGGGTGGATAAAGCCGCGCCGGCCGGTATATTGATCCCGCCGGCGCGTCAGGGTTGAAAGCTTATTTCGCGGGGTTAGGGCCGATGCGCTTGCCGTGCTTGACGCGCTCAGCACCGCCATGAACATGCGTGACCGCATAATCGATGCCCATGCCGTAAGCGCCTGAATGTTCCTTCACCAGCGAGGTGACGGCGTCATAGGTTTCCTTGCGGGCCCAGTCGCGCTGCCATTCCAGCAGCACCTGCTGCCAGGTGACGGGGATGACCCCCGCCTGCACCATGCGGTCCATGGCATATTTATGCGCATCGACAGAGGTGCCGCCAGATGCATCCGCCACCATGTAGATTTCGTAATCGGCGACATCATGCAGCGCCGAAAGAGCGAAGGTGGTGTTGCACACTTCCGTCCAGAGGCCGGAAACAACAATCTTCTTGCGACCGTTGGCAGCATTCTTCGCCAGGGCATCGCGGACATTCTGGTCATCCCAGGAATTCATCGAGGTACGTTCGAGAATGTCGTTTTCCGGGAATACTGCCAGCAGTTCCGGGAAGGTGTTGCCGGAGAAGCTTTCCGTTTCAACCGTGGTGATTGTCGTCGGAATGTTGAAGATCTTTGCAGCCTTGGCGAGGCCGACGACATTGTTCTTCAGGGTCTGGCGATCGATCGACTGCACACCGAAAGCCATCTGCGGCTGCTGGTCGATGAAGATGATCTGGCTGTTGGCGGGAGTAAGGACTTCAAGCTTCGACATGGTGGTTCTCCGTTCAGGTGGTGATTGCCGATCGACGGCGGTGAAATTGACAAGGCTTCGCCGGTCAGCTGCCCGGCAGGGGCAGCCGCCTTGAAAGCGTGGATATGATTTCTTCAGTGGATGCGGATCAAGGACCCGCTTTATGCCGCAAGGGGAGCGAGGTTCGCCTCGATCTGATTGCGGAAAGGCTCATAACGGCTTGGCAGCTTGAGCGCTTCGCCCAGATGCGCGGTATCCTCGTCGCGATCGAAACCGGGTTCGTTGGTGGCGATTTCGAACAGGATGCCGCCCGGCGTGCGGAAATAGATCGCCCAAAAGTAATCGCGGTCGATGACAGGGGTGACCTGATAGCCGGTGTCCATCAGCGCCTTGCGCACGTCCAGCTGCTTCTGACGGTTTTCAACCGCGAAAGCGATGTGATGAACCGAACCGGCTCCCGGACGGGCAAAGGGCGTCGTTGGCAGTGTGGCGAGATCAATCGTATCGGCGCCGTTGCCGCCGGGAATGACGAAGCGGGTTACATCGCCTTCTACATCGGCGCGCTCATATCCCATGAAGCGAAGCAGTTCCTCGGTCGCGGCCGTATCATTCAGATTGAAGCGCGCACCGGTGAAGCCGCGTATGGCGTTGTCTTCGGAGATGCCCTCGGCAAGCCATGGAGCGCGAGCATCGTTATCCGTTTCGATCAGCGCGAGTCCATCGCCATCCGGACCGGTAAAACGCAGGCGCTGTGCACCGAAGACCGTATCGGCCTGAAGGCCGGCGGCACCTTTCGTAATGAGACGATCTTTCCAGAAGCCGAGCGAACCCTTGGGGACGGAAAACTGTGTCTCGCCCACTTCGCCGACGCCCGGACGGCCGGCCATCATGTTGGCGAAGGGAAAATACGTCATGACGGTGCCCGGGGTTCCCTTTTCGTCACCGTAATAAAGGTGATAGACGCTTGGCTCGTCGAAGTTAACGGTTTTCTTGACCCGGCGCAGGCCGAGCGTATCGGTGAAGAAGCTGTTGTTCTGCCGCGCATCCGACGCCATCGAGGTAACGTGGTGCAGGCCCTTGATATCCTTGATCATCGTCGGCGCCTTTCGCTGTTGGTATGCCCGTTTCGATGGAGAAAGATGTAACCCGCTTGATTGCATCGCGGAATTGCAATATTTTTCTCGAATGAATTGCGATTTTTGAAATAATAGAGATGAACGATCACAAAGCTCTCAAAACCTTCCTGATGGCGGCCGAAAAGCGCAACTTCGCACAGGTGGCCCGTGAACTCGGCATGACGGCAGCGGCCGTCACCCGTGCGATTGCAGCACTTGAAGATGATCTCGGCGTGCAATTATTCGTCCGGACCACCCGTCAGGTATCGCTCACGACGGACGGGGCCGTCTTCGCCGCACAGATTCAGCCGGCGGTCGAGGCTTTGGAGAACGCCCGGCGCGATGTTCGCAACGCCCACAAGGCCGACGAGGGACGCCTGAGGATCAGCGCGCCGACATGGCTCGGCAAAACGGTGCTGCCGCCGATCCTGTCGGGCTTCCGGGAACTCTATCCGAAAATGTGCTTCGAGATTTCGTTATCGGATGGCCTGGTCAATATCGTGGATGATGACTACGATCTGGCGATCCGTATCTCGTCCGCCCCATCGGACAAATTCACCATATGGCGCAAGATCAGGGCTGTACCGCGCATATTGGTGGCGGCTCCGGGCAGCCGGTTCGCGCAGATGAAACACCCCGCTGAACTGACGCCTGACGATTGCCTTGCCTACAGCGGCGAGAGCCGTCGGGAGAATTGGGTTCTGTCAGATGGCGGGTCAAGTATCACGATAACGGCAGGTCGTGCCTTCAGCGCCAATAGCGGCGAGGTTCTGGCCGATATGGCTGCGGATGGCGCAGGGGTCGCCTTGCTGCCGGGCTTCAACATCGCACAGCATATCCACAGCGGCCGCCTCGTCCATGTCCTGCCCGGCTGGTCGCCGCCGGAACTCTGGCTGACGCTCTATTATCCGCCCTATCAGGCCCTGCCGCCCCGCATCGCAACTTTCTCGAAATTTTTCGAAGAACAGTTACCAGCCTACATGGTGGCGCTGGAGTAGAACTGCCCGGATCTGCGCATTTTAATGACGGCGTGGGAGCGGCGCGCTCCCTCGCGGGATCGAGCGCGCGCCTTCTGTTATGCGCCATCCTGCCCAACAATATTGGACCGGGAAGTCACCGGACAACACACCAGTAAAATTCCGCTTGATTAAATACCGACTAGTCTGTATTTAATCAAGCAAGGGAGATTTGATGTGGCAAGGAAACAGAACCCATTGACCAGGCCGGGCCTGCTGGAGGCGGCATTTACCGTCATCCGGACGAAAGGTTACGCCGCGACGACAGTTGACGATGTCTGCGCCGAGGCCGAGCTGTCCAAAGGTGCATTCTTTCACCATTTCTCCAGCAAGGAGGAAATGGCGGTCGCGGCTGCCCAGCACTGGTCGGAGGTAACCGGTGCCGTGTTCGAAACCGCGTCGTATCACGATGCCGCTGATCCACTGGAGCGACTGCTGAACTATGTCGCCTTCCGCAAGCAGTTGATACAGGGCGAATTGCCGGATTTTACCTGCTTTGTCGGCACCATGGCGCAGGAGGTTTACGAGACCAGCGAGGCGATCCGGCAAGCGTGCTGGACCAGCATTTCAGGCCACGCCGAAACACTTGTCAGCGATATCGAAGCAGCCCTGAATCAATATAGGATAACAGAGACATTTACGGCGGAAAGTCTTGCCCTGCACATTCAAGCCGTCATCCAGGGCGCCTTCATTCTGGCAAAAGCGAGCGGGAATCCGCAGCAAGCCGTCGAAAGCCTCGACCATCTTCACCGCTATATCCGGCTGCTGTTCAGCCCGACAATGATCGACCACGTTGAATGACAACGCATCAACAGGAGGAAACCATGCCAAGCGTCATTCGTCTACATCGCGTCTTCGCAACGAAACCCGAAAAGCTCTATCGCGCTTTCATCGAACCGGATGCGATTTCAAGCTGGCTCCCGCCATTCGGGTTCACCTGTACCGTTCATGAACTGAATGCGAAGGTCGGCGGCAATCACCGGATGTCTTTCCGAAATTTCACGACGGGCGACAGTCATTCCTTTGGCGGGACCTATGTTGAACTCGTGCCCGGAGAGCGCCTTGTCTACACGGACCGCTTCGACGATCCCAACCTGCCTGGCGAAATGAAAGTCACGGTGAACATGAAGGCAGTGGCATCCGGCACCGAAGTGAATATCGAACAGGAGGGCGTGCCGGATATCATTCCGGCTGATGCGTGTTATCTCGGCTGGCAGGAGTCACTGCGCAAGCTTGCCAAACTCGTGGAACCCGAAATCACGCAATAGCGCTCGACAATGTTCTAAATTGCGAGCGCATGATCTGCCTGCGCAGGGCTTACATGAACTCCCAGCTCCCGGAGGCTCCGGATCTGTCATCGCACGGATATCCGGGCCTCCTTCCTTTCCCCGCTGCTTGGGCAGGGTCTTGCAGCCCGTCCAGAACTAGAACGACCGTACAAAAGGCGGAAGTCCCGACACAGACATGTTGGCAGGCCTCTGGCCGGTCAGTCTTCGATAGGAAAGGCGAATCCGGCCTTCACGCGGTCCATGACGACCATTGTCTTGAACCCTTTAATGTCGTGGTTTTCATAAAAGAAGCGGCGGGTGAAGGCCTCGTAGTCCTCCATGTCCTTTGCCGTGATTACCAGAATGAAATCGGCATCGCCGGTGACATAATAGCCGATCATGACTTCGCGCGTCGCACGGATCGCCGCCTTGAAGCGATCGACGATGTCCGCGCGCTCCCGTTCCAGCGACACGAGGACGATCATGGTGATGCCCCGTCCCACGGCTTTGGGCGAGATAATCGCCACATCCGCCTCGATCACTCCCTCCTCCCGTAATCGCTTGAGCCGCCTCTGGCAGGCCGTCGGCGAGAGATTGACGATCCGCGCAAGCTCCTCCGACGTCAGACGGTTGTTCTTTTGCACGGCGTCAAGCAGCGCCCTGTCGGCTCGATCAATATTGGTCATGCAGAATTCCTGCGTACTTGGGTAAAAATTAGCATTATTTCTGCGTCAAGCAGGAAATAAATGCCGGAGATCGATCATGCAGCGACGCTAAGCTCCACGCAAATGAAAATGGAGCATATTCATGAAAGGTATTGCCAGCGCAGCGTTGAAGAACCTTCGCCGGCCCGATCTGATCGAGCATCGCGCCTTTTTGGGCGGGGTATGGGTGGAGCGCAGCGAGAGGCTGAGCGTTATCGACCCAGCAGGCGGCGGCCATCTCGTGGATGTGACCGCCTGCTCTCTCGATGATGTCGATTCCGCCATAGAGGCCGCCAGCGCAGCCTTCCTTCACTGGCGCGAGACGCTGCCGGTAGAACGCGGCGACATCCTGCGGAGCTGGGGCAGAATGATGCGCGACAATGCGCGCGATCTCGCCATTATCATCAGCGCCGAGCAGGGCAAGCCGCTGGAAGAATCGCAGGGGGAAATTTCCTACGCGGCCAATTTTCTCGACTGGTTCGCAAGCGAAGGCGAGCGATCCTATGGCGAGACAATACCGAGCCACCTGAAAGGTGGCAATCTCTCCGTACGGATGCAGCCGATCGGCGTAACGGCAGCGATCACGCCATGGAACTTCCCGTCAGCCATGATAGCCCGCAAGGCAGGAGCGGCCCTTGCCGCCGGTTGCACCATGATCGTCAAGCCGGCACCCGAAACTCCGCTCTCGGCGCTGGCTCTGGCAAAACTTGCGGAGGAGGCAGGCATGCCGGCCGGCGTATTGCAGGTACTGCCCGGTGAAGCCGCGCCTCTGGCGCGTCGTCTTCTGGAGCATACCGATGTGCGGGCGTTCTCCTTCACTGGCTCGACGGAGGTCGGGCGGCTGCTCCTTACCCAGTCGGCGGCAACCGTCAAGAAAGCTTCGCTGGAGCTGGGTGGTCATGCACCCTTCATTGTATTTGGGGATTCTGATCTTTCTCAAGCGGTGGCGGGGTGCATCAGCGCCAAATTCGCTACATCTGGCCAGGACTGCCTGGCGGCAAATCGCATCTATGTTCAGCGAACGCTCTATGACCGCTTCATCGATCGATTTGCCGACGCAACTTCCAGACTGACCGTTGGCCACGGCCTTGAACCGGGCATCGACATTGGGCCGATGACACGGCCGTTGGTCGCCGAAAAGTGCCGTCAGCAGATCGCACAGGCGCTTTCCGCCGGCGCGCGCCTCGTCTGCGGCGGGCAGGACAGTCCGCTCGGCGGCAATTTCGTAACGCCAACCGTGCTGGCTGATGTGACTGAAGACATGCTGATCGCACGTGAGGAAACCTTCGGGCCTGTGGCCGCCATCCTTCCCTTCGATGACGAGAATGAGGTCGTCCGCCGCGCCAATGCTACCGAGATGGGGCTTGCGGCCTATGTCTACACCAACGATCTGGGCCGGGCGATGCGCCTGACCGACCAGCTGGAATACGGCATGGTTGCCGTCAATACGCCGAAATTCACCGGTGCGCCAATTCCCTTCGGCGGCTGGAAACAATCCGGCCTCGGTCGCGAAGGCTCGCGCCACGGCCTGATGGAATATCTTGAACCCAAATATGTCTGCTTCGGCAATCTGGCTGCCTGAAAGGAACCCGCCTATGACCATCGACATCAAAAATATCGCGGAAATGGATCGAAATGCGGTTCTGCACCCCTTCACGCAGCTGAAGGACTTCGCCAGCGGCAAGCTCGGGGAACCGACCATCGTTGAAACCGGCAAGGGCATCCGCATTCAGGACGCCCACGGCAAGCAGTTGATCGATGGCTTTGCCGGTCTTTATTGCGTCAATGTCGGTTACGGTCGCACCGAGGTGGCGGAAGCCATTTCCCGTCAGGCCTATCGGCTCGCCTATTATCATTCCTACGCCGCTCACACGACGGACGAACTGGCGATCCTGTCCGACCGGCTGGTGAAGATGGCTCCCGGCAAGATGAGCAAGGTGTTTTACGGCATGTCCGGCTCGGACGCCAACGAGACCCAGGCCAAGCTCGTCTGGTATTACAACAATCTGCGCGGCAAACCGGAGAAGAAGAAGATCATTTGCCGCGAGCGGGGATATCACGGCTGCAGCGTCGTTTCCGGTTCCATGACCGGCATGAGCTTTTATCATGACCACATGGACCTGCCGCGCGCTGGCGTGCTGCATACCGGCGTCCCCCACCATTATTGGGGCGCTGAAGCCGGTGAAACTGAACTGGAATTCTCAAAACGGCGCGCCGACGAACTGGAAGAGCTCATTCTGCGCGAAGGCCCCGACACAATCGGTGCCTTTATTGCTGAACCGGTGCTTGGCACGGGGGGTATCACGCCGCCGCCGGAAGGCTACTGGCCGGCGATACAGGATGTTCTCAGAAAATACGATGTCCTGTTGATCGCCGATGAGGTGATTACCGGCTTCGGGCGTACAGGCTCCATGTTCGGCTCACAACATTACGGCATCGAGCCGGATCTGATCACCGTCGCCAAAGGGCTGACATCAGCCTATTTCCCGCTCTCCGGCGCGATCGTAGGAGAGAAAGTCTACAAGGTGATGGAGGACGGCGCTGATCGCGTCGGCGCCTTCTCGCACGGCTACACCTATTCCGGACATCCCATCGGTGCGGCTGCGGCAAACGCCGTGCTTGATATCGTGGAAAAGGAAGACCTGCCGGGCAATGCACGGGCCGTCGGCAACTATTTTCAGGAGCAGTTGAAGGCAAGGTTCGCACAGCTTCCAATCGTCGGCGAGGTGCGTGGCGTGGGCCTGATGGGCGCCATCGAATTCGTGGCGGACCGGGAAAAGAAGACACGTTTTGCACCGGGTCTTGCGGTTGGTGCACGCGTTTCGAAGGCGGCACGCAATGGCGGCCTTATTGCGCGGGCCATGCCGCATAGCGATATTCTAGGCTTTGCACCGCCGCTCGTAACGACGAAGGCGGAGGTGGACGAGATCATCGCCATCGCCGAAGCCGCCGTCCGCAGCGTCATGGATGATCTGGTCCAGGCTGGCGAAAAAATCTGATCACCAGCGAGGCTTTTACCGGACCGGGAACTGCTCGTCTGGACAGCAGGGAGATGACGATTGCGCCTGTTTTGGATGCAATTGTCATCTACGCTGCATAAGGCTTCATCTTTTCACCGAACCGTGCATAATGTCATGAAATCATCTTCGTCTAAAACGAGACAATTTCATGCGCCGTCAAGCCAATCCGCTCAGCCTCGATCCGGTTCCCGCAACGAAACCGGTGGCATGGCGGCCAGTTCTCGCCAAGCAGAAGGGCGAAACGAAACATTCGGCACTGACCGAACGCATCATCGCCGATATCGACGCCGGCGTTCTGAAGCCGATGGACCGCATGCCGACCCATCGCGACCTCGCCCGTGAACTCGGCCTCTCCGTCCAGACCGTCAGCCTCTCCTACAAGGAGGCCGAGCGGCTGGGCTATCTCAGCGGCGAGATCGGCCGAGGCACCTTCGTGAAGACACGGGTGACGGAACGGGCGGGCCGCATGATGCTCGACCACAGCCCGACTGAAGTCCTCGATCTCTCCATTATCCGCGGCGTCTATCTCGACGAGCATGAAAACGCCTCACGCGCCATCCTTCGTGAATTGGCCGATGGTGACAATTCGGGTTTCATGCGCCCCTGCCGGCCGGTGGCCGGCCTCGACAGCCACCGGGAAACCGCCCGAACCTGGCTCACCATGATGGGCGTGACCGCCGGGGCGGAGCGTATCCTCGTCACTAACGGCGCAGCCCACGGCATTTTCCTTGCCCTGAGCTGCATCATTCGATCGAACGACGTGGTTCTCTGCGAGAACCTCACGGACCACGGCATTATCGGCCTGTCGAACATTCTCGGTTTCAGCCTCAAGGGCCTGCCGACCGATGAAGAGGGCATATTGCCCGATGCGCTGGAGGCCGCGTGCGCAGCCGGTGGTGTGCGAGCCCTGGTGCTCATTCCGACCCTCAACAATCCCACCGGACATGTATCGGGCCCGGCGCGACGGCAGGCGATCGCCGCGATCGCTGAACGCTATGGCATCTTTGTCATTGAAGACGAAGTCTATCGGCCGATCATCGAGGAGGATCTGCCATCCATCACTGAAATGCTGCCTGATCTCGGCTTTTTCGTCACCAGCTTCACCAAAGCGGTCCTGACGGGGCTGCGCGTCGGCTATCTTGTCGTGCCGCCAGCCTACTCCATCCGCGCCGCGTCCATCCTGCGGGTATCGAGCTGGAGCGGAACCTATCTCATGGCCGAAATAGCGACGCGCTGGGTCGAAAACGGCACTGCCTTGCGGCTGCTGGACGTGCAGCGCGCCGAGGCACGGGCGCGGCAGAAAATTGCCGTGGATATCCTAGGCCAGCATATCGCCTCGACCCATCCCCTTTCCTTCTGCGCCTGGCTGAAGGTCCCGACGCGCTGGACGGAGGACGGCCTGGTGCGTGCGCTGACGAACCAGAATGTCGCGGTAACCCCATCAGAACCATTCATTGCCGGACCCGGGCATGGCGGCGGTATCCGCATATGCCTCGGCGGCCGCCTTAATCATGCAGCCCTCATCAAAGCTTTGACCACAGTGCGGCAGACCTTCGAACAACTGCCGCCCGTCTACGATATCGGCTCGATCGGCTGAGGCTGTCGATCGAAAATCATTGAATCATTACAATATAATAATTGACATGATTTTACTTCGCTCACAACATGACAATCATGAAGAGCGAAAACCCGTCCATATCCGCCGAAAAAAGCCCGCTTCCGGTCTCGCTGGCCGCGATAGAGCAGGCGGCCGCGCGGCTTGCCGGACAGGTGGAGCGAACCCCGCTGGTCCGCTCGGACAATCTGTCCGAACGCTGTGGCGATCCCGTTCATCTGAAGCTTGAAACCCGTCAACCAATCGGCGCCTTCAAACTGCGCGGCGCGATGAATGCCATATTCTCGCTTGACGATGAGGCGCGCAAACGTGGCCTCGTCACCGCCTCGACAGGCAATCATGGCCGGGCCGTGGCCTATGCAGCAAAGAAACTCGGCATTCCTGCGACCATTTGCATGTCGGCGCTGGTGCCGGCAAACAAGGTGGAGGCAATCCGCGCGCTTGGCGCCGACATCCGGATCGTCGGCAGATCACAGGATGACGCGCAGGAGGAAGTGCAGCGCCTGACCAGAAGCCGTGGCCTGACCGCTATACCTCCGTTCGATCATAGCGACGTCGTGGCGGGCCAAGGCACGATTGGTCTCGAGGTTGTCGGGGACATGCCTGAACTGGCGACAATTCTCGTTCCGCTATCAGGCGGAGGCCTTGCGGGCGGTATCGCCGTTGCGGTGAAAGCGTTGAAGCCGAGGGCGCGGGTCGTCGGTATTTCCATGGAGCGGGGTGCGGCCATGCATGCGTCGGTTAAAGCCGGTCGCCCCGTCTCGGTCCAGGAGGAAGAAACGCTGGCGGATTCGCTCGGCGGCGGGATTGGACTGGCGAACCGTGTGACCTTTGCACTTTGCCAGGCATTGCTTGATGACATCGTGCTGGTTTCCGAAGACGAGATCGCAGCAGGCATCCGCCATGCGGCGCACGAGGAAGGCCTGACAGTCGAAGGCGCGGGCGCCGTTGGCTTCGCCGCCGTCCTGTCGGGCAAAGTCAACATCAGCGGCCCGACCGCGATCATCGTATCGGGCGAAAACATCGATCCGGCGCTCCACAAGACCATCATCGACAGGGGAGCCGCATGAGCCGCATCACCATCCTCACCGAAAAAGACCTGCGCGCCATCGTTAAGCTCGACCTTTCCGCGGTCAACTGCGTGGAGCAGGCGTTGGGCGCCCTTGCCACCAAAGCTGTCGCCATGCCGCCGATCCTCCGGCTCGATGTTCCCGAATTTCGCGGCGAAGTGGATGTTAAGACTGCCTATGTGCCGGGTTTCGACGGCTTTGCCATCAAGGTCAGCCCCGGCTTCTTCGACAATCCGACGCTTGGGCTACCGAGCCTCAATGGCCTGATGATCCTCTTCAGCGCGAGGACCGGCGTGGTGGAGGCCCTGCTTCTCGACAACGGTTATCTTACCGATGTGCGCACCGCTGCGGCCGGTGCAGTTGCGGCGCGGCACATGGCACGAAAGGACGCGTCCGTCGCAACGATTTTCGGGGCGGGCATGCAGGCGCGTCTGCAGCTCGAGGCTTTGACGCTGGTGCGGTCGATTAAAACTGCGAGGATCTGGGCACGAAACCATGACAAGGCTGAAAAGCTCGCTAGCGATTTTGCCAGGGAGCACGGCATCGAAGTTTCCGCCGTGGCTGATCCACAGGCGGCGGTGCGAAACGCTGACATCATCGTCACCACGACACCGGCCGAAAAGCCAATCCTGCGCGCCGACTGGCTGGAACAAGGCCAGCATCTGACCGCGATGGGATCGGATGCCGAACACAAGAACGAGATCGATCCGGCCGTATTCGCCAGAGTGCGCTATGTCGCGGACAGGCTTACGCAGACCCGCATTCTCGGCGAATTGCATCACGCAATTGCCGCGGGTTACGTCGAGCGGGATCAGCCATTCGCCGAGCTTGGAGAGGTGATTGCCGGCAAGTCACAGGGCCGCCTCTCGAACGAAGACATCACCTTTGCCGATCTGACCGGAACCGGCGTGCAGGACACAGCCATCGCCAATCTCGCCTTTGCCCGCGCCAAAGACGCAGGCAGCGGCCAAATCATCGAAAACAGCGTAAAAATGGGAGACGCAGCGTGAGTGTAACGCTGAACTTTACGCGCGAGGAATATGCCGCGCGCCTGGCTAAAACCCGTAAAGCCATGGAAAGTGCCGGTATCGACCTGCTTGTCGTCACCGACCCGTCCAACATGCATTGGCTGACGGGTTATGACGGCTGGTCCTTCTACGTCCACCAATGTGTGCTCGTGCCGCCTGATGGTGAGCCGATCTGGTACGGTCGCAAACAGGATGCGAATGGAGCCAAGCGCACGGCATACCTCGCCCACGACAACATCATCGGCTATCCCGATCACTATGTTCAATCGACCGAGCGGCACCCGATGGACCTGTTGTCGCAGATCATCGAGGAACGGGGCTGGTCAGGCCTGACGGTCGGTGTCGAAATGGACAATTATTACTTCTCGGCAGCAGCTTTCGCATCACTGAACAAACATCTGCCAAACGCACGTTTCAAGGATGCCGCCGGCCTCGTGAACTGGCAGCGTGCTGTCAAAAGCCCGACCGAGCTCGACTATATGCGCAAGGCGGGCAAGATCGTCGAACTGATGCACAAGCGTATCGTCGACGTCGTTGAACCGGGCATGCGCAAGTGCGATCTCGTGGCAGAGATATACGATGCCGGCATTCGGGGCACCGCAGAATTCGGCGGCGATTACCCCGCCATCGTGCCGCTCCTTCCTTCCGGTGCCGACGCTTCCGCCCCGCACCTGACATGGGACGACAAGCCGATGCGCTCAGGCGAAGGTACCTTCTTCGAAATCGCCGGCGCGTACCGTCGTTATCATTGCCCGCTGTCACGCACGGTCTTTCTCGGCAAACCGACACAGGCATTCCTTGACGCAGAGAAAGCAACGCTCGAGGGCATGGAGGCCGGTCTTTCCGCAGCCAAGCCCGGCAATACCTGCGAAGACATCGCCAATGCCTTTTTTGCCGTGTTGAAAAAATACGGGATCATCAAGGACAACCGCACCGGCTATCCGATCGGACTTTCTTATCCGCCTGATTGGGGCGAGCGCACCATGAGCCTTCGCCCCGGCGACCGCACGGAGCTGAAACCCGGCATGACGTTCCATTTCATGACCGGCCTGTGGCTGGAGGACATGGGGCTCGAAATCACCGAGAGCATCGCGATTACCGACACCGGTGTCGAATGCCTTTCCAATGTACCGCGGCAACTCTTCGTGAAGGGCTGAGACGATGCTGAAGACCGCGCTTCGCCCCTCCCCGATCACGCCCTCCGTCGATTTCGACGGCAAGGGCGTGCAACACGGTCATCTGCGGCTGCCCTACAGCCGCGATGACAGTGCCTGGGGCTCGGTGATGATCCCGATCTGCGTTATCGCCAATGGTGAGGGGCCGACCGCCCTTTTGACCGGCGCCAATCACGGCGATGAGTATGAGGGGCCGGCGGCGCTTTTCGAACTCGCCCAGACGCTCGAGCCGGCCGAAGTGAAAGGCCGCATCATCATTGTCCCAGCGCTCAACTACCCGGCCTTTCGCGCAGGTACACGCACCTCACCCATCGACCGGGGAAACCTCAACCGCAGCTTTCCCGGTCGCCCTGACGGTACCGTGACGGAGAAGATTGCCGACTACGTCACCCGTCATCTGATACCGCTCGCGGATATCGTTCTCGATTTTCATTCCGGCGGCAGGACGCTTGATTTCCTGCCCTATGCAGCGGCGCACGAATTGCCCGACAAAACTCAGGAAAGCCGTTGCTTTGATGCCGTGGCCGCTTTTGCTGCCCCCTATTCGATGAAGATGCTGGAAATCGACGCCGTCGGCATGCTGGACACGACCGTCGAGGAAATGGGCAAGGTCTTTGTCACCACCGAACTCGGCGGCGCCGGCACGGCGAGCGCGAAATCGATCGATATCGCCCGCAGGGGCACCATCAATCTGCTGCGACATGCAGGCATATTGGCCGGTTCGCCCGTTGCCGCGCCAAGCCGTTGGCTGGATATGCCCTCCAGCGACTGCTTCACCTTTGCCGAAGACGACGGTCTCGTCGCCTTTGTCCGCGATCTGGGAGACGCGGTCACGGTTGGTGAGACAATCGCACGGGTTTATCCCATCGGGAAAACCGGCCTCGCACCGGTCGATTACCGCGCCTCCATGTCAGGGCTGCTTGCCGCGCGCCACGTACCCGGCCTCATCAAGGCTGGAGACTGCCTTTCCGTCATCGCCACGGTCACGGAGAATACCTAGCCACTAGAACACCGTGAGATCCGAAAACGGACCACGCAACCCAACCAGAGGAGTTAGAACATGAAGATCACCAAATTCGCCGGCCTTTCCGCCCTCGCCCTTACCATCGGCGTGACGTCAGCCAGCGCGCTCACCGTCGAAGAAGTCAAAAGCCAGGGCTACATTCGCGCCGCCACGGCTAATGAAGTGCCCTATTCCTACATGCAGCCGGATGGCACCTCCGCTGGCATCGGCCCGGATGTGGCCAATGCGGTTCTGAAATCGATGGGCATCGAAGAGGTCAACTGGACGGTGACGCCCTTTGGCACGCTGATCCCCGGCCTCAAGGCCCGTCGCTTCGATTTTGCGGCCGCCGAACAGAATATCTCGCCCGAGCGCTGCAAACAGGTTGCCTTTACCGAGCCGAACTCGTCCTATGGCGAAGGCCTGCTGGTGAAAAAGGGTAATCCGAAAAAGCTGACCACCTATGCCGATATCGCAAAGGACCCTTCGTTGAAGGTGGCCGTCGTGTCGGGCGCGAACAATGTCGACTTCCTGCGCGCCGTTGGCGTCAAGGAAGAACAGATCGTCTTCATCCCAGCCAATGCCGATGCCATCCCAACCGTGCAGAGCCGCGCCGACGCCTATGCGGCCACGGAGCTGACGGTTTCGGAACTCGCCAAGGGTCAGGCGAACGTTGAGCAGGTAAAGCCTTTCACCGATCCGGTCGTGAAGGATGCGCCGGTGCGCAACTACGGCGGTTTCGCTTTCCGCCCGGAAGACAAGGAGCTGCGTGACGCCTTCAACGCTGCCCTGGTCGAATTCCGCAAGACGGACGACTACAAGAAAATCCTCGCCAAATACGGTCTCTCCGAACAGAGTATCGCGGCAGCGGCCGAAAAGAAGGTCGCCGATCTCTGCGCCGGCAAATAATGCCAGCCGGCGCCCGGGCATAACCGGGCGCCGTTCCTCGGGAATTCGGGAAAACTCCAGATGGACATGACTGCCTATCTGCCGATGTTGTGGCAAGGCGCCGTCGTCACCATGACGATTACGGTGGCAGCACTTGTCGTCGGCACCGTACTCGCTTTTTTCTTCGGCATTCTGCGCGTCGAGGGCGGACCCATCCTGTCGGCAATCGCGCTCTGTTATACGGAAGTGTTTCGCGGCACCTCGCTGCTGGTGCAGCTATTCTGGTTCTATTATGCCCTGCCGCTGGTCGGGTTGAGCTTCGATCCGATCACGACAGGGGTGCTGGTGCTTGCCGCCCATGCTGGCGGCTACGGCGCGGAAATCGTTCGCGGCGCGCTGTCCTCCGTCTCGGTGCAACAGCTGGAAGCCGCACGCGCGCTGAACTTCACACGCATGCAGACGCTTTTTCGCATTTCCTTGCCACAGGCGATCGTCGAAATGATGCCGGCTTTCGGGAATCTGGCCATCGAGACACTAAAGCTTTCCTCGCTCGTCTCGTTGATCTCGATTGCCGATCTCACCTTCGCGGCACAGTCGATCCGCAACCTGACGCTGGACAGCGCCAGCATCTATTCGGTCACGCTGCTTTGTTACTTCGCGATGTCGCTGATCCTGATGGTCGTCATCCGGGCGATCGAACGCTTCGTGCGGCGCGGCAATGTCTTCCCGCGCACGCGCCATTCGTAAGGATATCTTCTCATGATGTATGGTTACGAATGGGACACGACCACCTGGCTTACCTACACGACCTCCATCCTGCCCATCATCCTGATCGGCCTGACCGTGACGCTGAAGGCAGCCGCCGCCGGTTTTGCCATCGCACTGGTTCTGGGTCTCGTTTTCGCCCTGCTGCGCCGCAGCCGGGTGAAGATGATCTCCTGGCCGACGGCGTTGGTGGTCGAATTCCTTCGCGATACGCCGCTTCTGGTGCAGCTGTTCTTCCTTTATTACGTGCTTCCGGATTTCGGCATCGTCCTGCCGGCGTTTCTGACCGGCGCGCTGGCGCTCGGCCTGCAATATGCGGCTTACACCTCCGAAGTCTATCGCGGCGGCATCGAAGCGGTGCATCACGGCCAGTGGGAGGCGGCGACCGCCCTTAACCTGACGCGCATGCAGACCTACACGGACATCATCATTCCGCAGGCCGTTCCCCGCATTGTTCCGGCCATGGGCAACTATCTGGTTGCCATGATCAAGGAAACGCCGGTGCTTTCAGTCGTCACGGTTCTTGAAATGATGGGGCTTGCCAACATGATCGGCGAACGCACCTTCGAATATCTGGTGCCGCTGACGCTTGTCGGCCTGATCTTCCTCCTTCTGACCATAATCTGCTCGGCAGGCCTCAGCCGCCTGCAAAGGGCGCTCCCAAAAGCAGGAATACCCTTGCGATGACCAACACCACCAATCAGCCACTCATCGAATTTTCGGATGTCACGAAACGTTTCGGCATTCTGACGGTGCTCGACCAGTTCAATTTCAGCGTGGCGAAGGGTGAGAAAGTCACCCTCATCGGCCCTTCCGGCTCCGGCAAGTCAACGGTCCTGCGCATTCTCATGACACTCGAACCCTTCCAGGAGGGAAAACTGACGCTGGCTGACATGTCTTACCATGAGCCGGGAGGCAAGGGCCCCTTCATGGCCTCGGAAAAACACCTGCGCCAGATCCGCAACCACGTCGGCATGGTTTTCCAGAGCTTCAATCTCTTTCCGCATATGACCGTGCTGCGCAACATCGTGGAGGCGCCGGTGCGTGTTCTGGGTATCGCCCGTGGAGAGGCTGAGGCGCGTGCGATCGAACTATTGAAAATGGTGGGGCTTGCGGACAAGAAAGATCATTATCCGGTTCAGCTTTCCGGCGGACAACAGCAGCGTGTCGCCATCGCCCGCTCGCTCGCCATGCGCCCGCGTGTATTGCTTTTCGATGAGCCGACCTCGGCGCTGGACCCGCAGCTGGTGGGCGAAGTGCTCTCCGTCATCCGCGATCTCGCGCATGAGCACGATCTGACGATGCTGCTTGTCACCCACGAAATGCGCTTTGCCCGTGAGGTATCGGACAGGGTGTGCTTCTTCGACAAGGGGCGCATCTGCGAACAGGGAAAGCCGGAGGAAATTTTTGGAGAGCCGAAAGAAGAGCGGACCCGCGAGTTTCTCTCTTCGGTTCTGCGGTAAGCATGGTTGCCCATAAAAAGCCGACTACGAAAAGCGTCCGCGTTCTCGCACCGTGCCACCGACCGCTGCCATTCTTCACCACGTATCGTAACAGGCGCGCGCACCACCAGCCTTGGTGTGGATTGGCTTTTCCCAATCGGTAATTTCACGCAGTTAGAGAATTTTGAATTCCCACTACCCTGCGATCATGTCCAGATGCTTTCGGGCGTCAGGATTTCAAAGGGCACGATCCGCTGTTCGACGGAAGACGAATCCGCGTTCTCGATGCGCCGCAACATCACGTCGATCAATTGTTGCGGCATCCTGTCGAGGGGCAGTGGCAGCGAAGCGGTAATCAGCCCCTCATTCAAGCCCTTGCGCGTTTCCGGGCCGATATCGTTGCAGACGATCTTTATGCCGCGCTGTTTCTCCGCAGGCAGCTCCCTGAGCGCCCGCAAGACGCCCGATATGCCGCCGCCATTGACATATACCCCCCTGAGCCCTGGTTCGGCAGCAATGATGTCCCGAATGACGGCATAGGCATTTTCCGGCTCTTCATGGGTCAGCAGTGTTTCCGCTACCTGCAGTTCCGGCGTGTTCTCGCGCATGTAGGAGCGAAAACTGGCATCTGAAACATCCTGGCACTGATAACGGTTGCTGCCGATCAGGGGCACGACCACCCCCTCGCCTTTCACGGTCTGGCTGAGGAACCAAGCGGCCGTCCTGCCGCGTTTCCAGCTGTCGGTTCCGACAAAACCCGCCCGGCTCGCCGCTGACAGATCGGACACATAGGTCACCACGGGAACACCTTTGCTCCGCAACTCATCAATGGCCTGGCTCACAAGCGGGTGATCGGCAGTCACAACCGCAATTGCGTTGCAGGACTGCCCCATCTTCAGGAGATTGGCGGAAACGGCCTCCGGTGAAAGATCGTCCTCAAAAACCACGTCCGGCTCTATGACGCTTTCCAGCCTCTGGTGTGCGGCAGTGACGATCCCTTCTCCCCAAAGGCGGTAAAGCGGCCGGTGGGATTGCTGCAGCAGGAAGCCCAGCCTGTAATGTGGCAAGGCCTCGCGCCTTCGGTCCTTGATGGTGCCCAGACCATAAAACCCGATCTCCTGCGCCGCCCTGAGAATCTGGTTGATCGTATCCTGACGTACGGCGCTCGAACCGTGCAGCAGCCGGTTGACAGTGGAGATGCTGACGCCCGCGGCTCTCGCAAGATCGGCAATGGTGGGTCGATTCATGGCGCCCTCAATCGTATCATTGATGAATGACATGAAATGATACGAAATGCAACGCCAAATGAAATATAAATTCCATTTCCGCGAAAATGAAAGATATAAATCGGCCTGTCATTCAGGCCCATCGGGAGGATGGGCGGGGAGGAAGCAATGGCATTTTTCAGGAAATCTTTCGCGATACGAACCGCGTCGCTTGTGATGGCGTCCATTGCCTTTGCGGCCATCCGCCCTCGCCATCCAGTCGAGACATAAGAAGGATCAAGATCGATGAAAATCGCCATCGACCCCCACATGCACCGTTTCACCAGCCTCGATGAGCTGCCCGCCAAAGTTAAGGAGCTCGGTTACGACTGGATCGAACTCAGCCCGCGTGCCGATTTCCTCGAATGGTTCAAGGCGCCGCGCGTGTTTCCCGAACGTATCAGGTCCTTCAAGAAGGCTTTGAAAGAGGCCGATGTCGGCATCGCCGCGCTGCTGCCAATGTATCGCTGGGCCTCCAATGATGAAACCGAGCGGCAGGCAGCGGTCAAACACTGGAAACGCGCTATCGAGATCGCAATCGAACTTGATGTCGACACGATGAACTCGGAGTTCGGCCGTGGACCGCATCCCGACAAGGGCTCATGTTATTGCTGCCATACGGGTTCGATGATCGAGGCCTGCGAGGATGCATGGTGGCGCTCGATGGAAGAGCTGGTACCGATCTTTGAGCGCGAGAACATCAGCCTGCATGTCGAGCCGCATCCGGAAGACTGGTGCGAAACGCTGCAGCCGGCGCTTGATATCATCCGCACGGTAAACTCCAGGAATGTCAAATTCCTCTATTGCGCGCCACACACCTTCTATTTCGGCGACGACACCAAGGCGATGCTTCGGGAAGCCAAAGACGTGCTGGCCCATGTGCATGTGGGCGACACCTTCAACCACAGGGCAAGTTCTGGGCTCCGCTACATTCTCAACCCGCCCGGGACACAGGCAAGGGTGCACCAGCACCTGAATATCGGTCAGGGCGAAGTGCCATGGGACGACTTCTTCGGCACGCTCGCTGAAATCGGTTTCGACGGCATCATGACCTCCTGCGTCTTCGCCTGGGAAGACAGGGCGGATGAATCGAGCCGGTACATGCGCGCCAAGATGCAGGACTATATCGACCTCTATTTCAAGAAATAACGCGAAAAACCGGTGCCGGTGCCCAGGCAGAACCTGCCTCTGGCTACGCCATTCGAAACATCCGACGGAAAGACGATCGACATGATCAATGGAGAAAGACTGATTTCGCGACCGCTGCGCTGGGCCATGGTGGGCGGCGGCCGCACGGGACAGGTAGGATACAAGCACCGCACCGGCGCCCTGCGCGATGGCAATTACCAGCTCGTCGCCGGCGCCTTCGACCTGGATGCCGAAATGGGCCGCGATTTCGGCGTCAATCTCGGCGTGGAGGCGGAACGCTGCTACCCGGATTACAGGGCACTGATAGCTGGCGAAACCGCGCGCAAAGACGGTATCGACGTCGTCTCCATCGCCACCCCCAACTTTACCCATTACGAGATCACCAAGGCCTGCCTTGAAGCCGGGCTGCACGTCATCTGCGAAAAACCGTTATTCTTCACCGTTGCAGAATGTGACGAGGTGGCGCGGCTGGCCGAACAGAAGGGACTGATCGTCGGCGTCACCTATGGCTATACCGGCCATCCGCTGGTGCACCAGATGGCTGCCATGGTCAAAAAGGGGATGCTGGGCGATATCCGCATCGTCGATCTGCAATATACCCACGGCTTCAATGCCGGCGACGATGTGGGCGCTGGCGAGGCCGTCAAATGGCGTACCAATCCCCGTACCGCTGGCCCGACCTTCGTGCTCGGCGATATCGGTACGCATCTCTATTATCTCTCGGAAATCGTGCTGCCGCACATGAAGGTGGAACGACTGCTGTGCGACCGGAAGGCCTTCATCCCGACGCGGGCGCCGCTGGAGGACCATGCGACGGTTCTCATCCATTATGATAATGGCGCACGCGGGCGTCTGTGGGTTTCTTCCGTCAATGCCGGCAATATGGGGTCGCAGCGTTACCGCTTCATCGGCTCCAGGGCGTCGCTTGAATGGTCCGATTCCCGTCCCGATCAACTGATCTATCAGGTTCAGGGCGAGCCGGAGCGTATCCTGCATCACGGCATGCCGTATCTGGAAGAGGAGAGCCTTGCTATCGATCGTATGGGCGCGCTGCACACCGAAGGTCTCGGTGATAGCTGGTCGAACATTTACCTCTGGATCGCCCAGGCAATCGATGCGGCCAATCGCGGTGACAGGGCTTTTCTCAAGACCCATCACTATCCCGGCATCGCAGCCGGCACAGAAGGCGTTCGCTGGCTGGAAAACTGCGTTCGTTCGGCCGATGCCGGTGCCACCTGGGTCGATTTCGCATAATGGATTTAAGGGCATTCCGGATCAATCCTCCTCCGGCTGGGTCAGCCTTCAAGTGAGGATTTCACCAAATTCACCAAGCGGACAGCCGGCCCTCCATCGTTGCCCTGCAAGCTGCCATCAACCGCTGAGACCTTGCACCGGGCTAGAGAACAGTCCGATGTCGCTGCCGCCATGAGGATCAAATGACCAACCCGATCACCATCACCACCGCTCCCTGCTGCTGGGGTGTCGACGACGTCAAGAACCCGCATCTTCCCCATTGGGAAAGGGTGCTGGACGAAGCGAAAGCAGCCGGTTTCGGCGGTCTGGAACTCGGCCCCTACGGTTATCTGCCGCTCGACCTCAGGCGCGTTTCGCAGGCGCTGGATGAACGAGGCCTCAAGATCGTCGCCGGCACCATCTTCGACGATCTGGTCTCACCCGGAAATTGCGACAATCTGCTACGCCAGACTGAGGAGATCTGCGCGCTGATAACGCGCCTGCCAAAGCCGGAAACCCATGCGGGCCAACGCTTTTCCGCCCCCTATCTGACGGTGATGGACTGGGGCCATGACGAGCGTGATTATGCCGCCGGACATTCTGACCGCGCGCCACGTCTCGATAAAACCGCCTGGCGGGGCATGGTGGAGAACATCCGGGCCATCGCAACGCTCGCCCGGGACAAATATGGCGTGCGCGCCACCTTACATCCCCATGCCGGCGGCTACATCGAGTTTGCCGATGAGTTGCAGCAGATCGTTGAGGACATTCCCGCAGATCTTGCGGGTTTCTGCCTCGATACCGGCCATATGGCCTATTCCGGCATGGACCCCGTCGCCACGTTGCGCCGCTATTGGGATCGCGTCGACTACATTCATTTCAAGGATATCGACGCCGCGGTCTTTCAGGAAGTGATGGCGGAGCGCATCCGCTTCTTCGAGGCCTGCGCCAAGGGCGTGATGTGTCCGATAGGCCGCGGCTCGATTGACTATCCAGCCATCCGCAGCCTCCTGACCGAACTTGGTTATGGCGGCTATATCACCATCGAACAGGAACGCGATCCGCGTAATACTGGCAGCATTCTCGATGATCTGGCAGCCAGCAGGGCATTTCTTGCAAAAAGCGGCTTCTGAACCCGAAGGGCGCGGCCAGCGGCCGCGTCTCCCGTTTTCATACAATGGCTGCCTCAATCTTCAATGATCGTTCGATCATATGCGAGAGCCTTTGAAGCGAGAGACTATTCCCGCAACGTCCAATATCGGGACGCCATGAAAGGCCGGGGCTAACTGACGGCAGGCGGCTCTGCGAACTAAACCTCGACAGGCTCGCGGACATCATCCAGCAGAAAGTGCACCATCACATAAGGCGTGGTATATTTTTGACCGCTATCCGACACGCTTTCGACACTGCCGCCATCGGAGGGATGCCACTTCTGGTAATGGGGATTATTGGCGATCAGCGTAATGGCCTTGCCCGCAAACCTGCCGTTCAACCGATAGCGAGCCTCGGCAAGCGGCCAAATTTTCTCGAAGTCCTGCTGGCTGATACGAACTTTCAAGGCTTTCCTGGAAATGGTTTTTCCCGGCGATCCATCCTCATGTGCCACCGGTGGAATATGCAAGTCGACCTCTTCCGCATCGTCCAGCAGAAAGGCAAATTCATCTGGCCACATCCGTCTCACGTATCGCTCCTCCCAAAGCTTAGCGCCCCACAGCATCCCCATGATAGCGCCTCAGCCGCTACAGGCAATGACAGAGATGTGTTGTTGCGAACAGACGGAAGCCCGGGATGCAACAGAAACCATACTCATGGCTCTGCAATTAAACGCAGGACCCGGTCCAACGAGACGATATTACTTGCTACAAGCCGCATAAGCTATCCGTCTCAGACCGGCTCGCGCTTCAAAGAAAGCCCCGGAGCGCCAAAGGGGTTTACATGACCGCATCACCCGTCTGGATGTCAGCTGACTGCTCATACGCCAGTGCAAATTCAAGGGTTGCCCGGTCACTGCGTGGTGGTCCCACCAGCTGTATACCAGTCGGCAATCCGTTAACCCCGAATCCCGCGGGAACGGCCGCCACGGGAAGTCCAGCCAGCGTGGGACCGATCACGACCTCCATCCAGCGATGATAGGTGTCCATGGCTTTTCCGTCGATTTCGGTCGGCCACGAGAGATCGATATCGAAAGGGAATACCTGTGCACTCGGCATCAAAATAAAATCGTACCGTTCAAACAATCTGCAGAGATACTGGTACCAGGCTGTCCGGACGACGGACGCATTAAAGATATCGGCGGCACTGCACGAAAGCGCGATGTCGAATTCAAACATCTGTTGCCGATTGAGAAGCGACCGTGTTTCCGGCTGGTCATAAAAGGCGCGCAGGCCGTGGGTCACGCTGAAGCTGCGCAATGTCATCCACGCTTCCCAGAGTTTCGGCAGTTCGAAATCCGGCACGAGTTCATCGATATCGCAGCCCATGTTCGCCAGGACGGCGAGAGCCTTGCAATCAACATCCAGAACCCCGGGCTCAAAGGGAAGATATCCACCGAAATCACCAAACCAGGCGACTTTCATTCCCTGTGTCGTTGCAGGACCTCGGATTGCCAGACTTTCGTCCGCCAGGGATAGCGGGTCGCGCCGCTCATAACCTGCCTGCGTTGCGAGAAGCAAAGCGGCGTCCTCCACCGTCTTGCCCATGGGGCCTGAAGTGGCAAGCTGGCCAAGGAAAAGCTCGTTCCCTTTTGCGCCCGGTACCCTCCCGAAGCTCGGCCGGAAGCCGATAACGTTGTTGAAGGCGGCAGGATTGCGCAGTGAGCCCATCATATCAGAGCCATCTGCGACCGGCAGCATCCGGCATGCGAGCGCCGCCGCCGCGCCACCGGAAGAACCGCCGGCGCTTCTGGTCCTGTCATAGGGGTTTCGGGTTGGGCCATGGACAGGGTTGGTCGTATGGGACCCGAGGCCAAATTCGGGCGTGTTGGTCTTGCCAATGAAAATCGCGCCGGCGGCGCGAACACGTTCCACATGGAGACTGTCGGCGGTGGAAACAAAATTGTCAAAGAGCGGCGACCCCCAGGAGCACGGCAGGCCCTGAACTTCGGAGAGATCTTTTACCGCCTGGGGAAACCCGTGCATCCAGCCGCGCGAGCGCCCTTCCTCAAGTTCCCGGTCACAGGCGCGCGCCTCCTCCAGCAACTCTGTGCTTGGTCTACGAAAGACGATCGCATTCACGGCTGGATTGAGGCTGTCGATGCGATCGAGATAGGCTTCCATCACCGAGAGGCAGGAAACCTGCCGCAGGTGGATTGCCCTGGAAAGCGCGGCTGCGGAGAGCCGGGTGATGTCGCCTGTCATTACTCTGTCCTCAATCCAGCGTCGCCAGAAGTCCGGCCATCAGCCTGCCGCGATCGATCAGGCTGTCAATTTCGATGTGCTCTTCGAGGGTGTGATAACCTGTGCCACGCAGCCCCAGGCCACAGAGCGTGGCAATGCCGAGCGCGCCCGTAAAATTGCCGTCGGAACCGCCGCCTGAACTGCCGTGGGGAAGGCAAACCCCAAGACTGTCGGCAAGCAAACGAGCCTTTTCGTAAAGCGCCATGGTTTCCGGACGGTCCGGTGGCCAGACGGGTCTGGTGACGCCGCAGGTGACCGAGAACTCCACCTCGTTTTCCACCCCTGACAAACTGAGCATTCGGGCGACACCGGACGCGAGATCGTCATCGGTTTTCGCCATGGACAGCGCCTCGGCCGTGCACAGCGAAGAGACACAATTGACCCATTGCCCGCCATGCATGACGCCAACGGAAAAAGTGCAGTCGTCGTCGCTCATTGCATCAATTTCAATCACCCTGCGGGCCATTTCGCGAATTGCAGACCGCCCGGATTTCGGCGAAACGCCGGCATGCGAGGGTCTGCCGCGGGCCACCAGGTTGTAGCGGGCGATGGCATAGCGACCGGTGACCACCCCGTTCTCTTCCCGAGCTGGTTCGGGAACCAACACGTATTTGTTGCGCCGGGCCTCAGCCTCGATCAGGTCCCGCGTCGATGGTGTGCCGATCTCTTCGTCGGGGGTCAGCAAGACGGTGACCGGCAGGCGGGTGCCGATACCCGTGTTCAGAAGCTGCCTCATTGCTTCCAGTACCAGAAAATTGCCACCCTTCATGTCGAGTATGCCCGGGCCGTAGGCACGAGTATCCTCGATACGAAACGGGAGTTCTTTCAGCGTGCCAACCGGGTGAACCGTATCGAGATGACCGGAGACGAGAATTCCAGGCGTGCCGTGCGTGTCGCCAAAACGCGCACGCAGGCTGCCGCCAAGTCCCATACGGCCGGGGATTCGTTCTATTGTGGCACCGATCGTTGCGAAATCGGTGGCAGCAAGATCCATCATGCGATCCACGGCTGCAGCATCGAATGTCGGGCTTTCGCATTCTATCCAGGGCCTCAGACGCTTCAGCATGGCGTCTGTATCAAAGGGAAGTTTGGTGAAATCCATAATTGGGGCTCGTTTCATCGTGACGGGACGCCCGCGCACAAGGGAGGGGGCAATCCCGATCTTGTGGCAGGGCATGGGCGTCAGGCGGCCAGACGTTTTTCGACGACACGCGCCAGAAGGCTCGCACCAACCGGCAGAATATTGTCATCCAGAACAAAGCCCGGATTGTGCAGCTGTACCGATCCGGCATGGCCAACGGTGCAGTAGACGCCGGGCACCTTGTAGAGCATATCGGCAAAGTCCTCGCTGCCCATGACAGGCTCGTCCTTCGTATAGACAAGATCTGCACCCACGATGTCGCGGGCGGCATCAGCGAAACCCTCTACAAGTTCTTCCGTATTGATGAGGACGTCGAAAACATTGCGAATGTCTGTTACAATTTCGACTTCGAAAGACGCGGCAAGGCCGGCTGCGATGGTGCGCATACGCTCACGGATCTGTTCATTCACCTCGCGATCGAGATAACGCACCGTGCCGGAGACTGTCGCCTCTTCCGGAACGACATTATAGGCGGAGCCGGCATGAATCTGCGTGACCGACACCACGGCTGACCGAAGTGGAGAAATGTTGCGCGACACGATCGATTGCAGGGCCGAGACCAGGTGAGTTGCGACAATGACGGGATCCTTGGACCCTTCGGGACGCGCACCGTGGCTGCCGCGTCCCTTGATGTGAAAATCGAAGAAATCAGCGCCGGCCATTGCGGTGCCGGGTTTGATGCCGATCTTGTTCGGCTCCTCGTTCGGCATATTGTGCAACCCGTAGAGCTCGTCACAGGGGAAACGTTCAAACAGGCCATCTGCCAGCATGGCGCGAGCCCCGCCGCAGCCTTCTTCGCCGGGCTGAAAAATGAATACGGCCGTGCCGGCAAAATTGCGGGTTTCGGCGAGGTATCGCGCGGCACCAAGTAACATGGTCGTGTGACCGTCATGGCCGCAGCCGTGGAAGCGGTTCGCGATTTTCGACGAGTATGGCAGGTTGGTACGCTCTTCCATCGGCAGCGCGTCCATGTCGGCACGCAGGCCGATGGTACGCCCGCTCCCCTTAGCCCCCTTCAAAACGCCGACAACGCCGGTCTTGCCGATGCCGCGATGCACCTCGATGCCGTAGCTCGCCAGCTTGTCGGCAACGATGGCGGAAGTTCGTATCTCCTCAAAACCGATTTCCGGATGAGCGTGAATGTCACGGCGAAGGGCAGTCATTTCATCGTGCCAGGCGGCAATTTTCTCGATAACGGGCATTGCTGTATCCTTGAATTCAAAAAAGTGACGGATCAGGAGAGGGCGGCAGAGAGAGGGGAGAGGCGGACGCCCGGGCGAAGCCTCCTCCATGGAAGGGCAGCCGGGTCAACGGCCATTGGACCGGGTGCGGCACAAACGAGAATTGTCTCGGCAAACGGTTCGAAATCTGCGCGGAAGTGCACCGAGCTCTTGTTGACGAGAATGCTCGACGTTTCCGGCTCAATGCCGAGATAACGGAACAGGCCGCGGTCGGCCATCTGCACCTTGTGAGAGGCTACGGCTACGCGAACGCCACCGATCCTGAGGCACGCTGAAGGTCCAAGCCGCATCAGGGTGTCGCCGTAGTAGGGACCGGTGACGCGTGTCAACCCGTCGGACAATGCTTCGACGATGAACTCGGCCTCAAGCGGCTCGTCGCCGGGAATGCCGGATTTTCCACCGAGCGCGATGCGGATCGTTGCGCCGACGCCCGCTGCCTGTGCTGCCAGCGCAGCCTCAGGGTCATAGAGCAGGCCAAGTGCTGCGTTCTGTGCACCGTTGTCGATGAGAGCCCGCAGCATTCCGGTCGTATCGGAATCGCCACCGGCCCCGGGATTGTCCTGCGTATCCGCAAGCACGACCGGCTTTGCGGCGGTTGCGGAAAGACGGATTGCCTCCTTTACGCCCTCATCAGCGCTGTAGACGCGCCCGGCAAAGGCGGGCTCGCTGGCGTCGATCAGGGCCTTCAGCTCGTCGGCGGCAAGATCAGCTGCTTCCTGCGTCGTTCCATAGGAGAGAACAGTCGCACCGCAATCGTTGAAATCGGCAGCCGGGAAGCCGGGAAAGAAGGAGAGCGAGACAATTGTTTTCTCTTCCTCCAGTCCTGCGAGGCGGGCGTAGATGGATTGCGCCGGCTCCATCTCAGTACATTGCCACGATATGGGGATCAGATAGTCGATCTGACGATAGGACTTCGCAAAACGCTCACCATCCATCAGGCGGTCAAGCAAACCCGCGGCACGTTTGCCAGTCAGGGCCATGTCCACATGCGGATAGGTGCGGTAGCCGATCATGACATCGGCGTCGTCGACCGACCGCCTAGTTATGTTGCCGTGCAGGTCGAGACTGACAGCGACGGGGATGTCGTGGCCGACTGCGCTTTTGATGCGGGCGAGAAGTTCGCCCTCGCCATCGTCCAGATGTTCACAGACCATGGCTCCATGAAGATCGAGGTAGATTCCGTCGACGGGCAGCGCTGCCACGATGCCGGCAACGATCTCACCGGCAATGCGCTCGAAAGCATCCTCGGTAACATGAGCAGAAGGAACGGCGCTTGCCCGCAGTATAGGAACAACTTCCCAGTTTGCTTGCCGGGCGTAATCGAGCGCGCCCTCGATACCGGTATTTGCGCCCCGGACGAGAGCGATCATCTCCTCGCCACGGCAGAGCGGCAGATGGCCGGATCCCTTCAGAAAGGCGTCATAAGTGGCTTTGGTGGGAGCAAATGTATTGGTCTCATGAATGAAACCGGCAAAGGCGACACGCCGGGACGTCATCGGTCATTCTCCTGGAAATTATGCAGCTTCGGGGGCAAGCGGCCGGAAATTGGCGAAATCCCAATGCCGCCCCGGGGCGGCATCGATAAGCTGGCGGGTGTATGCATGAACCGGACTGGTGAGCACTTCGTAGCCGCTGGCATATTCCACAATGCGACCTTTCTGCATAACGATCACGTCGTCACATATCTGGGCGGCAACGCGAAGATCATGCGTGATGAACAGGATGGAAATACCGAGCTTTTCCTGCAAGTCCGCAAGAAGGTCGAGTACCTGTGCCTGAACCGATACGTCGAGTGCCGACACTGCCTCGTCGGCCACGAGAACCTTCGGGCTCATGGCAACGGCACGGGCGATCGCGATGCGCTGGCGCTGGCCGCCTGAGAACTGGTGAGGATAGCGGCTCACTGCGTCCGGGGGCAGGCCGACGATTGCGAGAAGTTCGCGCGCTCGCTTCAGGGCGTCCCGCCTCGGCGTACCGTAATTTACTGGCCCTTCAATGATGCTTTCCCCCACCGTGATACGCGGGTTGAGCGAGCGATAGGGATCCTGAAACACCATCTGGATATGCTGGCGATATGGCTGCAGGGTCCGGCGGGAGAAATCGGCGATTTCCTGTCCCGAAATGCGGATCGAGCCGGAGGTGGGATCGATCAGCCGCATAATACAGCGAGCGACGGTCGACTTGCCAGAGCCGCTTTCACCGACGATACCGAGAGTACGACCCTTCTTCAGTGTGAAGGACACATCCGTCGCGGCTTTTGTTCCGGCCGCGGTTTTTCCGAAAAAGCCTTTTTTGCCATACACCTTCTCAAGCTCCGAGGCCGAGAGCACGACCTCGTCCGAAAGCGCGGGGCGCGGCTCACGTGGTTGAAGGCTTGGCACGGAAGAAAGAAGCGTGCGGGTATAGTCCATTTCGGGCGCGCTTAAAATCCTGTCGACCGGACCACTCTCGACGAGATTGCCACGGTTCATGACGTAGACGGTGTCTGCAATCTCGGCCACTACGCCCATGTCGTGGGTTATAAAGAGAACGGCGGTACCCTGCTTTTCCTGAAGTTCATTGATGAGCTTGAGGATCTGCTTCTGGGTCGTCACATCAAGGGCTGTGGTCGGTTCGTCGGCGATCAGCAGTCTGGGTTTGAGGATCAAGGCCATGGCGATCATGATACGCTGGCGCTGTCCACCCGAGAGCTGATGGGGATAGGCTGCGAATATCCGCTCGACATCGGGCAGATGCACTTCCCGCATCATCTCAAGAACGGCGATCTTCTGCTCTCTTGCTGAAAGCGTCGTGTGCTCCTGAAGCACCTCGCAAATCTGCCTGCCAACCGTCAGCACCGGGTTGAGTGCTGTCATCGGCTCCTGGAAAATCATGGCAATATTTTTCGAGCGCAGTGCCCGCATGCGACCGGCGTCGGCCTTGAGGAGGTCTTCACCTTCAAAGAGGATTGTACCCCCTGCAGGTTCAAGAGAATTTCGCGGCAGGAGCCCCATCGTAGCGAGCGAGGTCACCGATTTGCCAGAACCGCTCTCGCCCACAAGGCACACAGTTTCTCCGGCTCGGATGGTGACCGAAATGCCGTTGAGGACCGGCACGCTGTCATCGTCTCCGGTCAGGCGGATGACGAGGTTCTCGACGCGCAATACTTCGGACGCGGTGGCGGGATCGAATGCAACAGCCGTCATTTCGCGGCCTCCCTTTTCTTCATGCGCGGATCGAGCAGATCGCGCGCCGTATCACCGAGAAGGTTGATGGATAGAATGCAGAGCGAGAGCACCAGACCTGGCCAGAAGATCAGTTGCGGATTGATCTGGAAATAGGCGCGTCCCTCGGCCATGATATTTCCCCATGTCGGTATTTCCGTGGAGACACCAGCCCCGAGGAAAGACAGGATCGCTTCTGTAAGGATCGCCGAGGCGCAGACATAGGTGGCCTGCACGATGAGCGGCGCCAGGGTATTCGGCATCAGATGCCGCCAGAGGATTTTCGGAAGGCCCGAACCGGCAGCGATCGCGGCCTCGACGTAGGGCTCTTCGCGTGCAGTCAGCACCACCGAGCGAACAAGACGCACCACACGAGGAATTTCCGGGACAGTAATGGCGAACATGACGGTCCAGATATTTGCCCCGGTGAGCGAAACCACGGCGATGGCGAGCAGCAGGCTTGGAATTGCCATCAGTGCGTCCATGATCCGCATGACCACGGCGTCGAGGAACCGAAAGAAGCCCGAGACCAGGCCAATCCCCAGTCCGACAGCCACCGAGATGACAGTCGCTCCGATACCAATAAAAAGGGAGATGCGAGCCCCGTAAAGCACACGCGACAGCAGGTCCCGTCCGTAGGCATCGGAACCGAGCGGGTAGATATCGCTGGCGGGCTTGAGGCGGGCAGAGGGCGTCATGGCCACGGGATCATGCGGAGCAAGCCATGGCGCGAGAACAGCCATGAGAATGATCAGGGTAAGAATTGCAAGCGCGATGGCAGGGACGAGGACAGCTTGTCCGCGTTTTTTTCTGCCGGCGAAGACGGGCAGCCGCATGGCGGCACCAAAAAGCGTGGAATTGGCCATCAGTACCGTATCCTCGGATCGAAGAAGGAGTAGGAGAGGTCGATGAGGAGATTGACCATCACATAGATACCGCTTGTCAGCAGGATCATGCCCTGAATGACAGGGTAATCGCGGGCAAGAATGGCATCGACCGTGAGCCTTCCAATGCCGGGAATGTTGAATACGCTCTCCGTTACCACGACGCCGGAAATAAGCAGCGCAAAGCCGGTGCCGATAATGGTGAGCACAGGAACCGCGGCATTGCGCAGCGCGTGGCGGAACAGGACGGTATTTTCCTTCAGCCCTTTTGCGCGGGCGGTTCGCACATAATCCTCGCCCAGCACTTCGAGCACGGAGGCGCGTGTCATGCGGGCGATCAGCGCGATATAAATGGAAGCAAGTGTGAGGGCCGGCAAAATGGCGCGTTCCGCGAAAGGACCGACGCCTTTGGTGATGCTCCGGAAGCCCTGCACCGGAAACCATTTGAGGTCGATGGCGAAGACCTGGATGAGGATATAGCCGATCACGAAAACCGGCACGGAGAAGCCGACGACCGACACCGTCATGACGGCATAGTCGATCCACGTGCCGTGGCGCCACGCAGCGATGACCCCAAGTGGAACGGCAATCAGCACCGACAGGACGATCGTGACGAGCGCAAGGCTCACGGTCGGTTCGATGTGCTTGCCGATCATCGCAGTGACTGGCGTATTGGAAATCAGCGACACGCCAAGGTCGCCCTGGAGAAGCAGCCAGAACCACGAGACGAATTGCACGACGATTGGTTTGTCGAGGCCGAGGGCAGCGCGGATTTTCTCAAGCTGCTCTGGCGTGGCCATGTCGCCGGCGATGATGGCGGCCGGATCGCCGGGCGTTATGCGCAGCAGGAGAAAAACGAAGACGGCGACCGTGATCATTACCGGAACGGAGGCCAGAATTCGGCGGAACGTATAGGCGAGCATAAGCATCCTCACGTCGGTTGGGCAGGCAGGGCAGCGGCATCCACAGGATGCCGCCATGTTCTTCCACGAGGCTCAGTCTTCTGTTTTCTCGATGTTCCAGAACACGGGAACCGGCGATTCCAGGAAGCCGGAAAGCTGGTTGCGCCACACGGAGGGGTTCTTGTACTGGCCAAGCGGAACGTAGCTGACCTCGTCCATGGCATGGGCCTGAAGCTCGGCGGCCGCAGCCTTCTGCTCTTCAGCTGTCGCCGCGGCGATGTATTTGGCGCGCAACGCTTCCAGCTTCTCGTCCGTCTGCCAGCCAAAAAATCCCTTGGCGCCGCGACCGTTCAACATCGGATTGTTAAGCGGCGTCATGATTTCCGGCACAATCCAGTTGGTGAAGAACATGTTCCAGCCACCCTCAGCCACCGGCTTCTGCGAGGCGCGGCGAGTGACGAGCGTCTGCCAGTCCATGGGCTGAAGTTCGACGTTGAAGCCCGCAGCCCGCAGCGCAGCCGCAGCCACGACGGGCTGGGCCTTGACGGTCACGACGTCGGTTGGCTGAAGGATGACAACGGGAGTTCCGTCGTACCCGGCCTCCTTGAGGAGTGCCTTTGCGCTTTCCATATCGCCCGCGCCGGTCAGGCTTTCCGAACCGGCAAGTGCTTCAAGCGGCGTGCCGCAGCCGAAGACGGAGCCGCAGATGGTGTAGTAGTCCGGATTGCCGATCAACGCGTCGAGAACATCCTTCTGGTTCATCGCTTTGAGAGCAGCCTGGCGGATCTTCTTGTTATCGAATGGCGGGTAGAGGAAATTCATGCGGCCCATGGTCTGCGAGCCAAGCGTGTTTAGCGTCTTGACGGTCAGTTCGTCATTGCTCTCGACAAGTGGCAGAAGATCAACTGGCGGAGCTTCGATATAGTCGATCTCCCCGGACTGGATAGCGTTGATTGCCGTCTGGGCATCGGGCATGCTCAACCATTCCACACGGTCGACCTTGACCACCTTTCCGCCGGCCAGCCAGCTCGCAGGCTCGTTGCGCGGCACATAATCGGTGAATTTTTCATAGACCGCCTTGACGCCCGGCTGGTACTCGGCCGTGACGAACCTGAAGGGGCCGGAACCGACAAATTCGGTAATGGCGGTATCGGCCGGGGTTGCGGCAATACGTTTCGGCATCATGAACGGCACAACCGAAGACGGCTTGGCCAGAACGTCGGGCAAGAAGCCGAAGGGTTCCTTCAGCTTGAAAACAAAGGTCCTGTCGTCCGTAGCCGTCAGGCTTTCTGTCTTGTCGAAGAGGATCTGACCGGAAGTATCCCGCTTGCCCCAGCGCTGAAGCGAGGCAATGCAGTCTTCTGCTGTCACAGGTGTGCCGTCGTGCCATTTCAGACCGTCGCGCAGCGTGAATGTATAGGTCAGCTTGTCATCCGAAACGGTGTAGTCAGCCATCTGGGGCTGCGGTTTGAAATCGGCATCAAGCGCCAGCAGCGTGTCATAGATCATGTAGCCGTGATTGCGTACGATATGAGCGGTCGTGATGATCGGATCGAGAATACGCAGGCCAGAATGCGGTACGGCCATCATTGTTGTGGCCGAGGCATCCGTTCCAAAGCCCGCAACACAGGCTGAAAGGGCGATGATCGCCGCAACGAGCCGGCTTCTTGCCCGGCTTGCTTTTCTGGTCAACTGAGCGTGCATGATTTCGCTGTTCCCTTTTTTGTTTGGCAGGTAGCGACCGAAACGCGCGGGCATTGGCCCGCACGCAAGCGCACGGCACCCTTCCGATCCGGACCGTTTTCGATAATGTCGCTGCGATCCCTCAAAGTTTGCGCAGCGAAGAGCACTTGTACCGCCGCAAAGGTGCGGCGAAACATACGACTGCAATACCTTGCGCAACTGCGGCTGTGAGACCGCAACGCGAGAGGCTTGCAAGGTTCAGCTTACTGTCACATGGCCAGCATGTGGGCATAGCTGACTATGACGTCATTCCGATTGGCATAAAGTGCAAGGCGTTCCCCTTAGGATTATTTTACCGCGATGCGATTGCTATTCTCGACTATCGATTATAGGTTCGTTGAAAGCCTTGTCAACGATCTTGCTGCGTCGCAAAATGAATTTTACCAAACCCTCAGAAGGATCCGATCACCGGGCCCGCATTGCCGCGCTGGAAAAGGCATTTGCCGTGCTTGAGATGTTCGGGCCGGAAACGCCTGAACTGAGAATTGCCGATGTTGCGAGGCGAGGAGGGATGAACCGGTCCAGCGCCCAGCGTCTGGTCCATACACTTGTCAAATCCCATTGGCTTGAACGCGACGCACTGAGCGGTGTCCTTTCTCTCGGGCACCGGGCGTGTTATCCCGCACATGTCTATCTTTACAGCAACGAGTTGATCGATCTCGTGATGCCGCTGGTCGTCGAACTGAATGCACGCACCGGCCTCAGCACCGACCTCTGGCTCCTCGACGGCAAGACCGCCGTTACGCTGGCCCGGGTCCCCTCACCCGCCGCATCCCTGGCACTTGCCCCGGTTGGCAGCCGCGTCGCACTTGCCGGGACCGCGCCCGGCCGGGCGCTGTTGTCTCTTATGGATGCCGCAACACTCGATACATTTCTGGCAACATGGACAGGCGACGCGGGTTTGCTGCGCGAGCGGATAGCCTCTGAGCGCAGCGTGGGATTTTCCTTTGACGGAACTGTCGAAGGCGGATCCCGCCAAGTCATTGCGACCGCTTTTCGCGATGCAGCCGGCCAGCCGCTTGCTGCGATTTCGCTTTCCGGTCCTGTAGACACAGAGGCAGCAGGCACGGTGACCGGGCAACTTTGCGAAACCGTCTCACGCATGGGGGAGTTGATGGTGACACGGGCGATACGCCCGGCCAACCTCGAGCCAAATCCACGCACGCTGTGGCCGCTGGTCGACGACGAGAATGATCCGCTCGCGGTGACCGCAGTTTCCAAAAGCCTGCATTTATTGCAGTTTTTCCACCCACAAACGCCGCTGCTCACCCTGACGCAACTTTCACAGCAGACCGGTTTTCCGGTGCCGACTGTCCAGCGCATTACAGATACGCTGGCGGGACTGGGCTATCTGAAGAAAGACCAGCCCAAACGCGCTTTCCATGTCTCGGAGCGGGCGCTTGATCTTCTTTATCGTTTCCAGATGGGAAACGCGTTGCTCCGGTCGGTATGGCCTCGGCTTATAAGGCTGCGGGAAGAATGCGGGCTGCGTTGTTCCTTCTGCATCCTGGACGGCACGGAAATCATCCACCTGCTGCATGTTCAAAGCCGACCGCAACCGGCTTTCAGAACCGCCTATCCGGGCAGGCGACTTCCGGCCGTTTCATCTTCCGGTGGTCGGGCGATCCTGTCGTGGCTGCCACCTGGAGAGATTGACAGAATTCTTTCGGAAAGCCCCGTCCAGCCCGGTACTCCCTTTACCGTTACGAACAAGGACCAAATCCGCACAGAGATTCTGGAGGCAAGCGTTCGAGGCGTGGCTTTCACGGATCGCCAGTCGATCCGCGACGAGGTAAATGTTGCCGCTGCGGTACCAGGGCCAGAGGGTCGTCCGGCGGGAGCCATCGTCGTATCCGCTCCTGTGCACAGCTGGTCTGTCGAGCGGCTTGAGCGCGAAGTCGTGCCCCTGCTGGTGTCCCACGCCCGTGGCGGATAAGATCTGCCGATGTTCTGATCCGCATGGGTCTCCTGGGAAGGGGGCGTCGAGATCAATTACGATCCTGACGGACTGCGTGTGACCATGCAGGCGCGGGTTTCACAGCTTGAGCAGTGATATCGAGCCGAAGCCATAATGACGAGCACCGATAATCGGCGGACCAGTTTTCGACCGACCGTCCATTGCTCCCGACTGCAACTGTCAGCATGAACGTTTCCAGACTCCCTCGGGCTAAGCTCTATTATGGAACTACCCGCGCTTTCATCCCACATGAGATGAGACGCGAGCTTTCCGATATTTCGGCGGAAGTTCTGCGGTTGGCAGATCGTCGACCTTGAACTGCTTGCCGGTCGACCCAGGGAAGCATGTTGAGCGCCACACCAAGCCCCGCGATGATCGCAGCAACTACGGGCCTGGTTCCGAATTTGTTCAACCCGGAAAATTTGAAGCCGGAAACAAGAGCACCAAGCGGTTTAACGATCAAGAACGGTATCAACAAGAATGGCATGGAGACGAGAAACAGCACCGTCGGGATCGCTGCCTCGAGCATAGGGTCGCCACCGTGTCGGAGGCGAATCCGCGGGTTACGGGCGATTGCAAATGGAATAAGTTCTTCCATGAAGCGAACGTAGCCGGCTGATTGATCGGTACGTGCCTCTCCCTGCCAATGCAGCGAGGATATCTCCCTCGACGCGAAGAGCATCCGCAAACGGGCGCTGTAGACGGGAAAACCGGTGGAGCCGACCCCACTCGTTACGTGAACGTGTATGAACCGAATGGAGGTCCACGGGATGAGACGGACGGATCCTGCCTGCGTCACCAAAAGGCCTTTGGCGTCGATGACGTAAGCGGTTGTGATCATTGTGGATCCCACGCGAGGCATCACGACTTGCGTGGTAAAGCTGTACGAAGGAGGGGCGTCCGTCTGCAATCAAGGGCTCTCGTGCGTTCAAAATCAGAAAGCCGGGCTAACCCGGCTTTCATTACTCATCGGAACGGCCATTAGCTGGTGGCGACGTGATACCATTGCTGTAGGTAGACCCAAGCGGTGTCGAGCGCTGCACCCACCACGAACACTACAACGAACAGTGCGACCGCAACAAAAATCGCTGGCACCTCAGGATTGCGATCACGCGCAAACTCGTCCGCCAATTTCTGCTCGTGGTAAATGTGAAGCAGGCTTTTTCCGTTCATCTTACCGTTCCTGGTCGTCTCGATCGCGCTTGTCTTCGCGCTCCTGCCTCAGTTCATCAAGGCGGTTCAACTGCCTTGCCGGAGGCTCCGCCTGCGAGACTTCGCCTTCTCGGACCGCTGCCTTTTCTTCTACTACAGGACGCGCGTTCGGAGAAGTCTCAACCCCGACAGTCTTGTCATCAAGCTCCGGAACAACCTCGGCTTACCATCTGCGCCGGGCGACCAGTTCAAGACGCCATCGATGGCGGAATGACCAAAAGCCAATGTCGCGCTACTGAAGAGAAGAAATGGCGTGGGTTTTCGGCCTGCTTTTAATCCCTGGAAATCGACCCTTGGAATGACTAGCCGGAAATCAACTCTGCGCGCTGGCCGGATTCGATATTTCCTATTTTGACAGGTTCGCAGTAAACTCCGAACGCGCGACCTGCTTTTCTCAATACCGTTCTGAGAATCTCCGGCTGTTCCGGCAGATCAGGCTGTGCGGCAAGGATCATTCCGCACCGTTTTGTGAGGTCTGTCACCTCGACCTCCGCCAGCCCGAAACTAATGACCTTACCGATCCATTGAAACTCAGCAAAACCTGTCACATTACTGGTTTCGAGTAGAATATTTGGCCGAAAGCGCAAACGGTCAACCGTACTATCCGATAACATTTGTTGAAGCTCGGCCAGTGACGAAGTGGTGACCAAGTGAAGTGCCGATCTCGAGTATCGGTTCTCAACGGTGGGAAGAGAAGGGGCAAGCGGGTCAGCATCGATGTAACTTCCGATACCGACGTCAAAACCAAAATACTTCGAAAGTTCCAGTCCCAATTGAGGATCTTCAATATAGAAATTACACCCAGTTGGAAACGTGATCCGCACACCGCCATCATCAATGGCGCTGCGGAGGAAAAGTGCCGGCCGCCATCGAACGTCTTTTTCCGGCGCTGCCGCGAGGCCGGATACACTGTCGAACAGCGCAAAACGCCTGTCGCCGACGATGCCCCCTGGCGCAATTTCGGCGCATTTGCATCGTTCTCCACCAAGCGAACTTACCGGGAAACGCCAGATCTCAGCGACTTTCCCGATAGCGTGTTTTGAGCGAAAAGTGACCGTCATATCTATTCTGTCCGCTATGTCAGGCTGTGAGCAGCAAGTCGGCTGTCGTCGCCCGAATATCGTCGAGGATAGCCTGCGCGGCCGCCTGCCCTAACTCAGCGGCGCTGGTGATACCCTGTACAAAGGGGTTCTTATGCAACAGGAATGGTATCGCCACGCAATAAAGCCGGTTGGATAACAAGCCGGTATCGCGTGGACGATAGCATTCGTCGACCTCGATACCACCGGTCCTCTTGAAGTTGTGGCCTGTCGTATCGGCTATTAATCCAGTCGAAGCCACGCGCGTGACAGCCGGTTTGACAGCTGCCTGCTTCACGAGCGAAGGAAACGGGAGGTCCCGTGCCGATAACGCCGTTTGGCCGGTAGCATCGATGAAACTTTCGAAGACTTCTTCCGAGCCGGCCGTGGTCACTCTGGCGCCCCGCGCAAGGCCACACGTGTCTATTGCGTAATCCTCTCCCAGCGCGATAATTTCCAACCTGCCAGCGTTTCGAAGCGCAAGCAAACGCTTGATCGAAAGGTGGGGTACGGTCGCATATTCATCGATGAATATACTTTTAAACGATCGGTTGAACCGCGCTAGGTCACGCGTGTCCAGGTGCGGGATTGCTCTGGCGATGATTTCATGTGTGATGAGTATGGCGTAGCGCCAAGGCACAGTGAATCGCTGCTCTGCGTTGCGTTCGACTTCGGCTAGGTTTGCTGCTGCCCAGACAAACGGATCCACTCCCGACCGGCGAGAGTAATATGCGTCAGCAAAGGTGTCCGCCGTCAGGCAATTTAGCCCTATTTCGGCTGCGTAGTCAGGATCGGCGGTCGCGATTTCCCGCTTGAAGAGCTCGAAAACCCTGTCGAGCAAACCGGCAGAGCCAATCTCGATTTCTCCATTGACAGCTTCCTGCGTGCAAACACTCGGTGTCCGGTAGGGAAGCGGGCAATAGAAATCCGCCTCCGGTAACAGTCCCTTGCGGGACATCATCACGGCTGTGAAGTTTTCGTGCCCGGTGGATGCGTGAAACCTCATTGTTCCCGTGTCGTCATAAACAAACGAGCCGCAGGATACCGCGACGGTCAAAAGCGCGTCGATACTGCTGAGCGACGTCCCAAGTATCCCAAGCCTTCCATAGCAGGAACTTTTGAGCGCGGAAGCGGGCCACGGAGACGCAAAGTAGCCTGGCTGCACTTCGGTCTTCTCGGGCCAATTATGGCCGGTCGCCATCACGACGTGGTCATAGATCGCGTCGAACTTTCCGTCAGGGCTTTCGACGCAAATTCGGATATGGTCGACGTCGAGCGATATATCACTGACGCGGTGCCCGGGGCGGATATCGATCTGGTGACCTTTCTCGACTCCATAATCCACAAGCGCACTGAACTGCTCTTGAAAATAATCACCGAGAACCAACCTCGGGTAAAACGCACGCTCGCTGATGGCATCGCGCACAATGGCAAAACGGTTAAGGTAATCGTCTTCCTGGCGAGATAGCCATTCCACCAGTGACAGCGGCAACGGCGGTATCTCGATGCTCGGAATGTTGGAAAGCATGACAGGATCATTTGAGCCGGGAAGATAGGGCGTTCCCTTCCCTGCCAACATTTCCGCTTCGAAAACAGTAATACTCATTGGGGAAGGAGAATGAATAAGTCGCTGAAGGGAAAAGATTCCGGTAGGCCCCGAACCGATAATGCAAATGCGACTGTTCATGCAAACCATCTCCAACGCCACCCTTTGCAGCGCCGGTTTATAACGGTGTGCAGCGCGGACTGTTCCAGTGACGGCAAACTTACATTCGGTGGACGCGCCGTGACGCGGCGATTCTGCCAATGACGCTGGTGTGCAGATTCGCTACGGATAGGATATCGCCCGTTCCATCTTGTCACGACGATATCAGAATACCAAATCATGACGGTTAACTCACGGCGGTTTTCATGACAGTCATAGCTTCCTACATCTACCGCCTTGGCCAGCGTGCCGAAGAACTCCCCTTGACTGGCCGACCGTTCCCCGAGAGGGGCGGCGAGTTTGCCTGGATCGGTATCACCGACCCGACCGTCGAGGAAATGGCGAGCCTGAAGTCGATGTTTGACCTGCATCCGCTTGCCGTCGAAGACGCACTGAACGGGAGGCAGGTGCCGAAAGTTGAGGTGTACGGCAATCAGCTCTTCGTCATCATCAAGACCGCTCATCTTGAGGGCGACAAGATTGCCTATGGCGAAACCTGTATTTTCGTCGGACGGCACCATGTGATTTCGGTCCGGCATGGTTCGGCACGCTCCCACAAGGAATTGAGGGAGCATCTCGAACAGTCTCCGCAACTCCTCGAACATGGCCCGGACTATGTCCTGCACGGTATCATCGATTTCGTCGTCGACGGTTATCTGCCGATGGTCGAGACGCTGGAGGACAAGGTGCTTGAGATGGAAAAGCACATGCTGATTGCATTTCTCGAACGGGAGCAGATCAGACGGCTTTTCCGCATGCGACGGCAGGTGATCCGCTTTCAGCGCATTCTGGGCCCGATGGAGGAGGTCGCTGGCAAGCTCGCCAATCTGGAGCTGCCCTGTATTGACGAGAACGCCAAAGCCTATTTTCGGGACGTGCTTGACCATGTACGGCGCGTCGAATTCATGATGTCAGGCTTGCGGGAAGTTATCACTTCCGTGTTCGAGGCCTCGAACCTGCTTGAACAGCAGCGCCAAGGCATGATCACCCGCCAGCTTGCAGCCTGGGCCGCGATCCTGGCTGTCCCAACGGCGATCGCCGGCATTTATGGAATGAACTTCGAGCACATGCCGGAACTGAAATCGGAATACGGCTATTATGTCGTGATCGCCGTAATCATCACCCTTTGCGCGATACTTTATTACCGGTTCAAGAAGACAGGATGGCTGTGATATATCGAGCAACCTTTACTCTCCATTCTGTGCAACGGCCCCAAATCACGGACAACGCTGAACCTGTTCAGGAGTTAAATTGGCTACCGGATTGATCGCATTGTTTGACGACGTGGCAGCGATAGCTAAGGCTGCCTCCGCGTCCCTCGACGACGTCGTAACCCAGACGGCCAAAGCCAGTGTAAAGGCGGCAGGTGTCGTGATCGACGACACCGCCGTCACGCCGGCCTACGTCGTCGGTCTGGCTCCCGCGCGTGAACTGCCGATCATTGGCAAAATTGCGCTTGGATCGCTTAAAAACAAGCTGATCTTCCTCCTGCCCATCGCTCTCGTCCTCGGATATTTCGCTCCCTGGCTCATCACACCGCTCCTGATGATCGGTGGCATATACTTGAGCTACGAAGGCGCGGAGAAGCTACATGAGGCGTTTTTCATTCACGCCTCGGAACACGGTCCGGACGACAACACGGCGCTTGATGCAACAGATCTGGAAAACCGCAAGGTCGCAGGCGCGATCCGTACCGACTTTATCCTCTCGGCCGAGATCATGGCGCTGACACTCGCTGGTGTGTCATCCTCCGGCATCTATACCCAGGCAGGGGTCCTGGCGGCGGTTGGCATCCTGCTCACCGCAGCAGTTTATGGTGTGGTCGCGCTCATCGTCAAAGCAGATGACGTCGGATTGCACCTGACGAAGTCCGGTGGACCCTTGTCAAGAACGGTCGGTGCCGGGCTGGTCAAAGGTGTACCGTTTCTTCTCAAGGCACTGGCAATCGTCGGAACGGCGGCGATGCTCTGGGTAGGCGGAAGCATTATCGTACACAGCCTCGCTGGGATCGGATGGCATCAGCCTGAACATCTGATCGAAACAGTCGCATCAAGGATAGAACAAACCCTGGTGATTGTCCCCTCCGTGACAAATTGGCTGGCCACCGCGTTTATTCAGGCGGTAATCGGTATAGCGACCGGCGGTGTCACGATCTTATTGCTGTGGATCTGGACGAAATTCACGCGGCGTATCGAACGACCCTAGTCACGTCTCCCGAACTTCTCGATCTATCCATGACGCTCGCCGAGCCACCTCCTCTCGGTGATCGTCGCGCGCGTTCTCGCCCTTTGCCTGTCGATAATCGTGCAAAGCGAGCGCTCCACAAAAACTCGCGGGCAAGTTTTGACCTGAGACACGTTTAGCGCTCGGTGGTTTGATAGGTCAAAGTTTATATGCGCCGGTTGTCATTTAACCGCGCGCTAACTCTGGGAGCGGGTTTTCTCAAGCAGGGTGAACCGATCCCCGGCCGTACGTTTTGTTAGGTAGATGCGGAGGAGGAAACATGAAGCTCATAAAGATCGGATTCGGTTTGTTGCTGATCTGCGGTGCTCTTTATGTGGTGCTTGGGGAGCAGCTTAGCGGCGCGAGTGCAAATGCGTTCATAAATGCCCGTTTGACGACGATACGCGCTCCCATCGCTGGCAAAATTGAATTGATTTCCAGGCCGCTGGGCGCCCAGGTTGCGCAAGGCGATCCACTGGGCTCTCTTGAGGATCCTCTTGTTGACGGCATCCGTCTCCTTGATCTCGAACTTCAACAGGCCGATGCTCAGACCGAAATAAAAAGGCTCGAGACCGTCGTCACGTCTTTCGATGAATCGATTGATGAGTTGCAGACCCGCGCGGCCATCTATCGTGAAGAAAGAAAACGCCAGCTCGCGGCTCAGGCTCAGTCTGCCGACGCCTCGCGTGCTGCATCCGAGGCACGTCTGAAATACGCGGAACTCAGCCGCGAGCGATCATCACGGCTAAGCGGTCAGGGCATTTCTACCGCACAGTCCCTTGAACAGGCCCAGTCACTTTCCGAGGTTTCCGCGCTGGAGGTCGCAAATGCAAAGGCTCAGGCCGCCGAAATCGTTGTGGCACAGAAGGCGGCCGAGCGGGGAGTATTCCTCGGAGACGGATTTAACGACGCCCCCTACTCCGAACAGAGGATTTCCGAGATCGACGTGCAGCGTCTGGAATTAAAAGCGCAACTTGAGGCGAAGAAACTGGCATTGGCTGCAATTTCCGATCGGCTGGCAAACGAGCGTCTTCGTGTAAACAGACTTTCTTCCTCAGATCTGGTGGCGAATGTGAATGGTGCGCTGTGGGAGTACCTCTCCGCTTCGGGCGAAACGGTCCAGCGCGGTCAGGACCTCATGCGCCTGATCGACTGCGACTCCGCAATTGTGACCTTATCCGTGTCGGAAAGCGTCTACAATTCCCTCAGGGTCGGCGCACCCGCGACCTTTCGCCTTAACCGAAGCCGTCAGGTTCTTCAGGGATCGGTAATCCGCCTTGCGGGTTCCGGCGCGGCTACGATCTATGAAAATATGGCAATAGCACCGAGTGAGCGCCACCTCCAGAGGTACGACGTGGCACTTGATGTGCCGGCTCTGCGGGACGACCCCGACCTTCGGTGCCTCGCAGGGCGCACGGGCAGGGTGTTTTTCGAAACGCGCGCTTTTGACTGGCTGCGAGGACTATGGAGATAGGACTTGGACAGTTTTCTCTATCTTAGCGAACTTCAGTCGAGCTTCGCTCATCTGGCTCTGGCCTTCGGGTGCGCACTCGTCCTGCCATACCTCCTGAACAATCGTAACTGGACCCACAGGACGTTCCTTTTCGCAATCGGAATGGCTTTAGCGGTGCGATATATCTGGTGGCGAGGAACCCAGACCCTGGCCCCGCCCGGCTTCACGCTGGACTGTCTGTTCAGTTGGTCATTCTTTGCTCTGGAAGCATTATCTGTTCTCTCGTCGCTGAGCGCGTTTACAATCCTGACCAGAACCACCGATCGGTCCCCTGAAGTCGAGGAGAATAAATCCTGGTGGCAACCGGATCCGCCTCCAAAAGTCGCGATTCTGATCGCCACATACAACGAGGAGCAAGCCGTTCTGGAACGGACGGTCGTCGGGGCAAAGGCCAGCGATCATCCGGACGTCCAGGTTCTTGTGCTGGATGACGGGCGCCGTGACTGGCTGCGTGACTTCTGCGAGGAGCACGACGTTCGATACCTTCGCAGGCCAGATAACAAGGGCTCGAAAGCCGGCAACATCAATCATGCCCTGGGCGTTCTTGCGCAAGACGATCAACCGCCAGACTTCATAGCCGTGCTGGACGCGGACTTCGTTCCTCACACGGATTTTGTCTCGCGCGCACTTGCGCTTTTCCACGACCAGGAGGTCGGACTGGTTCAAACACCCCAGCACTTCTTCAATCCGGATCCTATCCAGCATAATCTCGGGCTCAGCCGATCGTATCCCGACGAGCAGCGCTTTTTCTTTGACCATTTACAACCAAGCCGCGACGGGTGGGGCATCGCATTCTGCTGCGGCACGTCGTCGGTGATCAGATGGAGGGCAGTGCAGGCCTCCGGTGGGTTCCCGACAGACAGCATCACGGAAGATTTCATGCTGACGCTTCAGTTGCAGGAGCACGGCTATCGGACGGTCTATCTGAACGAAGCGTTGACCGAGGGCCTTGCTCCGGAGGGGTTGAAGGAATACGTCACTCAGCGAGCGCGATGGTGCCTGGGGCTCATGCAGATTGCCCGGGGAAGGCTGGGTCCCTTCTCGCGGAACAATTTGCGGCTGCGGGACCGCTGGAGCGTCGTTGACTCGGTATTTTTCTGGCTCACCACCTTCACATTCCGCATCGCCTCCATGACCTTTCCTCTCTTTTACTGGTTTTTCAACATCACGGTGGTCAACGCATCTGTTCCCGATGTCATCAGCTATTTCGGGGCGTATATGGTGTGGATCCTGTTCGTGTTGAACTTCACGTGTCAATCGGCGTCGTAACGGGACCCCTTATCGGCTCCCAAAAGGGACCCCTGCCTCTAGTTGCATCGGGTCAGCGCGCGTAGGCCCGGGGCTCTCCATTTAGCGCAAGGGCCTGCGGGCGCGGGTTGTTTGTCTTTTCGGCTTTAGCTTTGAGAGCGGTTTTTAAAGCGCCAGGATTCGTTCCCGGTTTCCACGATCTCGCAATGGTGGGTGAGCCTGTCGAGCAGAGCGGCGGTCATCTTGGCGTCGCCGAATACGGCCGGCCACTCGCCGAAGGCCAGGTTCGTCGTGACGATGATGGACGTCCGCTCGTAGAGCCTGCTGATGAGGTGGAAGAGGAGCTGGCCGCCCGCCTGGGCAAATGGGAGATAGCCCAGTTCGTCCATGATGACGAAGTCGAGCCTGGTGATGAAGTCGGCCAGCCGTCCCTGTTTGCCGCTACGTGCCTCCGTCTCGAGCCGATTGACGAGGTCGACGACGTTGAAGAAGCGGCCGCGTGCGCCATTGCGGATCAGAGCACGAGCAAGGGCGATGGACAGGTGAGACTTTCCCGTGCCGGTTCCGCCGACCAGAACGATATTGTGCTGCTCGGCGAGGAAGGCCCCGGTTGCGAGTTGGCGCACCAGGCCTTCGTTGACCGGCGTGTCGGTGAAGTCGAAGTCGTCGATGTCCTTGGCCAGCGGCAGCTTGGCGACGGTGATCTGGTATTTGATGGAGCGCGCTTGCTTCTCGGCGATCTCCGACTGAAGCAGGTCACCGACGATGCGCGGCGGTTCGTGCTGTCGCTTGATGCCGGAGGCCATGATCTCGTCATAGGCGCTACGCATGCCGAACAGCTTCAGCGTGCCCATCATGTCGAGGATTTGGGATCGTTCCATATCAGCTTGCCCTCCTCAGGCTGTCGTAACGGGCGCAGTCGGCCAGAGGCTCATGGGTCAGGCGAAGCGCATCGGGGATGGAAAGGATGGCGGCCGGCTGCGGATCACGCTTGCGGGCCAGAATGTTGATGATGACGGCGGCCGAGAACACGCCCTGATCGATCGCCTCCTGGCAGGCCGCTTCGACGGCGGGGAGCCCGTCCAGGCCCACGCATTCGAGGATCGACACCATCTGCCGGTCGCCGTCATGCATTGCCTTCAGCCGGCGGCGCACCTTCTCCATGGCGGCGGGCAAAACCCAGTCGTGGAACGGCGCACCGTTGCGCAGTGCTCCCGGTTTGCGGGTCAGGACCGGCACGTAATGCCAGGGATTATAGATCGTCTCGCCACGGCCGAAGCAGCGATCGTGTTGGCCGATTTCCACGCCATCCTGCCGGATGACGATGCGATCTGCATAGGCATGTATCTCGGCAGGGCGGCCGACTGCCGTAGACAGTACCGAGTATTTGTTGTTGTCGAAACGCACGAGGCAGGTCTTGCCGATCGAGGCCTGCACAGCGTGGAAGCCGTCGAATTTGCCGGGATAGCCGACCAGGTGCGGCCGCTCCGCATCGAACACCTCCCAGATCGTGCGCTCCGTCTGATCGACGTGCTTATGAGCGCGGGCGTAACTGATGCACTTGTCCAGCAACCAGCCATTCAGTTCATCGTAGGATTTGAAGCGCAGTCGCGGCGTGAAGAAGCGTTCGCGCACCAGATTGACCTGGTTCTCGACCTGGCCTTTCTCCCACCCCGACGCCGGCGTGCAGGCCACCGGTTCGATCAGGTAATGGCTGCACATCTGTAGGAAGCGGCGATTGTATTGCCGTTCCTTGCCGACGAAGACCGTCTCCACCGCGGTCTTCATATTATCATAGATGCCGCGCGTGCAGGCCCCGCCGAAGAAAGCGAACGCCCTGTCATGGGCGTCGAAGACCATCTCTTGCGTCTCGCGCGGATAGGCTCTCACATACATCATCCGGCTGTGGCAGAGCCGGATATGCGCAACCTTCACCGTCGTCGTCACGCCGTTCAGCACGACAATCTCGTGGCTCCAGTCGAACTGGTAGGCCTCGCCCGGCGCGTAATAGAGCGGCACATAGGCTTGCGCCGTCACGGACCCGCGCTCCTTCGCCCATGTTCGGGCGTAACGCCGGACTGTGTCGTAACCGCCCTCGTAGCCGAGGTCGCGCAAGTCCTCGAATATCCGGATCAGTGTCAGCCGTTCGCGAGAAGATTTGGCCTCATTGGCGAGGAGCATTCCATCGAGCTGACCGCGCCAGGGGCCGAGCTTCGGCTGAGGTTGACGGGTCCGTTCGTATTTGAACTCCGTCTCATCGGTGCGCAAAACCTTCCGCACCACTTTCCGCGATATGCCCAACTCCCGGCAGATCGCCTTGATCGACTTGCCCTGAACATGGGCTAGCCGCCGTATCTTCAGAATTGTTTCCACAATAAGCATCCGAACAAAAAGCCTCCGATGAAACCGGAGGCTGTTGTAACCCCATTGCAAATGGGGGTCCCGTTTGGACGCCGATCACCCCATGTGCGGGGTCCTTATTCCATGCCTAATCACACTTCATCTCGTCCGGAATGGTGATCCCCATCGTCAATGACGTCAGCCAGTTGCTTGGTGCGCTCCCCATATCGAGAGCCGCCATTGTGGGGCTTGTGAAGCCGAAAGGTCACCCTTTCAGTGTTACGGCAAAGGGAGGAGACCGAACCAAAGTCGTTGTCCAATGGCGTCTTATGCGCCCCTTCCTCCTTTTGACGTTTCTGACCGTCGCCGGGGTCCTGATCGGTCTGGTCTCTGACCGTTTCGCGTTCAATGACGCAGGAGACGGGAAGGTCGTTATCCTGTTCTGGACTGTTTACAATCTGGTGATCCTTGCCGTGACGCTGCTGGTCTGTGTCGAGTTGCCACGACGTGAGAAACACTATGCGGACCGTCCCGAGCGGGTCGTAATATCCCTCGGCGGTGCGCTGAAGCGCGTCTGGATGACGGACCTGACGCAGGAAACGGCCCGTCTCAGAGGGGTAGACGCGCCTATAGCTACCCAGATCATCATGAAACTCAAAGAAATCGGAGATTTCACCGCCACGGTGCTGGATCGGACCGACGACGGCCTGGTCGTTGCGCTGGGGTTGGATGAAACACAGTACCAGCTCTTGCTGAAAAGACTTTACGCTGGAGGGAGCGTACCAAGTGTCACGTCAACACGGCTATCGGCGATCATCAAGGATGCCACCACCCGTTTTGCCCGCCAGTGGTGGTCTAGCTTACTTAACCGCCGTCCTGCCGGTCTGCACTTGCCTGCAAGCGAGAAATTGCCGAGCCGATTGTCGCTAGTTCGGAAGTTCTCCTGCTCTCGTAGGGATATACGTTCTGTCCATCCGCAACGGCTTTGGCATTGACGGCGAGGTGATGGAACGGCCGGATAAACGAGACAATGAACAATGACATGAGGAGCAGAAGGAGCAGGGTCAGAAGAGACAAACTAATAAAAAGACCGCTGGAGAAGCTACTGGCCGCATTGCTGAATGCGTTCGCATCGATCCTCGCGACAATGGACCACCCGAACCTCGGTAGGCTTTGGTAGCTGGCCTCGGGAAGCGTGGCTACGAAGTAATTCTTGCCATCCGGCCATAACTCGAGGCTCACGCCGGTGGCACCTGTCCTTGCTCTTCGAAAGCTTGGCAGATCCAGGTTTGAAGGGCTCTCGTTCGTGGACGATATAACAGCCCTGCCCTCGGGATTGACTATGAGGACGTCGACGTCCAGGGCATCACTCAGCTCACGAATGTAGGCTTTTGCCCACTCCAGATTGAGATGAAGCCCAAGAACTCCTGTTACTGACTGACCAACACCGGTTACAGGGGCTGCCAGGTCGAGGAACCGTAACGGCTCCCCACTTTCGGGAGCAGGAAGTTTAGCCGCAAGAAGAACCGCTTCGTGCGCATCCCCGGCGAAGTTGCCCTGAAGCCCCCTCTGAAACCACGGACGGGATGACACGTCGGCGCCGACCAACAGACCGTTTGACGCGACACGGACTTTGCCGTCATTTCCGGCATAACCTGCCCACGACACAACCCGTCCGCTTCCCACGAGCGTTGAAAGATCGTCCTGGATCTCTTCAGGCTGGCTCACCGCAAGCGACCTTCCCAACGTTTCGAGGTTTGTCCATTCTCGATAAAGGGAAGCGGCGAAGGCTGTTTGAACGCCCCGTACCCTGGTTTCCACGGCAGTACGCAGACTTGCCTCCTGGAAACTGAGCATTCGATCGTCAATCACCTTGAACACAATCGCGGCACCGACGAGGATACAGGCAAACATGAAGCCCGCCGTGACTGCACTCAACGATGGCAGGCGACTTTTTGGTTCATTGGACATGGACACCCGCGCGTTTTGTCGTGTCAACCTCGACCGAAACTAGATAACGGCCGGCGGGCGAGCAATCTGCCGATTATCAGGGGTTGTTTTTTCGGCGTGAGGTCGCGAATTCGGATCTGCCAGGCATCGCGACTAACCTCGTTCCTGCACGGAGCCAATGTGACGAGCTTGGAAGGCTTGCATCCCATTGGTGTTGAGGAGAACGACGCATTTCGCCAGAAGCAGGTCGTGTTTTGCGATAACAGGGCGAGGAACAAGCGGGGGAGCAGAGTTACCTGGCTCCGCCCGCCGCGGAGTGCGACGGTTGATCAGCGGTTTACGTTATACGACTGTCGGTCAGGCCAGAAACCCGCGTGACCAGGCAGCGTCGAGACGGGATCAGGGGCCGAGAGCAGCGCGCGAGCAGCATTCGGCGACAAGGGCCGTGCGAGTAGAAAGCCCTGCAGATGATGGCAACCGAGGCTCTCCAGAGCATCGCGCTGCTCCGTTGTCTCAACACCCTCAGCCGTAATCTTCAACCCCTTGGCCCGCGCGACATTGATCATGGCAGTGACGAGGGCCCTGTTGTCGCTTCTGTGGATTTCCTCGATGAATGATCTGTCAATCTTGATGCGATCCACCTCAATCTTTTGAACCCGCGAGAATGACGAATATCCTGTTCCGAAATCATCAATCGCAAATCTTACTCCGGCTGCGCGCAGGGCCGCAATGGTCCGTTCCGATCGGCCGTCCTCTCCGGTAGCTGCGCTTTCCGTTATTTCGATTTCCAGGCGGTTAGCCGAAACCTTCCATTTTTCGAGCGCAGCAATCACGTTCAGCGGATAGGCCGGCGAACACAGTTCCAGCAAGGAGGCGTTGAGCGCGATGTCGATGTCGGGAAAGTGCGCCAGCATGGAACAGGCGTCTTCTAGCACAATGGCTCCGATTTCGTGGATCAAACCGCACTCTTCGGCCAGCGGAATAAACTCGCCGGGGCTTACGTATCCAAGTGTGGGGTGGTTCCATCGGGCCAGCGCCTCGAGGGAACAGAGCATCCCGTCCCGTGCTGAGAAGACTGGCTGATAGAATATCTCTATCTCCGCGCGGCCGTTGACCGCCTTCCGCAGGTCAGCTTCCATAGCCCTTCTCTTGCGAAGCAACTCGTCCATGTGCTCGCCGAATATTGCGTAAGTATTCCTGCCAGCTGCTTTGGCGTGATACAGTGCGATGTCGGCCTGACGTATCGCCTCGTTTGCATCAAAGGCGCCGTCCTTTACGGCCACTCCGACGCTGGCACCAATTGTGACTTGCGTCTCCTCGATCTCGAACGGCAATCGAAGGTCGTCCACAATGGATTTTGCAACCTGATCGGGCTGCAGCAAATCGTTCGATGTGACAAGGACGGTAAATTCATCACCACCAATCCGCGCAACAAGACTGTCGGGCAAAAGGCTCGTGAGCCGCGCCCCGACAAGTGATATCAATCTATCGCCTGCAGGATGTCCAAGCGAATCGTTCACCTCCTTGAACCTGTCGAGATCGATGAACAGCACGGCGTGTGCCTCGTCTTCCCTCGCATTATGCGCGGCGGTCGCAACTCTCGCATTGAATTCCGATCGATTGGCAAGGCCGGTTAGAATGTCGTGTGCCGCCTGATACTGCAACTGCTCCTGGTTCGCCTTCAATCGGTTCGAGCGTCTCCAGAGGGCGTTTCCGCCGACGCTCGCTGCACTGAATATGGCAAAAAAAGCAAATGCGATCGCGGGAATGGTAGCTTCAAGGACTTGCTGGCCGGGCCTGAACGGCTGCCATTCGAAGTAGCCAACGACCTGTCCGGATCTCGAATGCAACGCAAGATAAGAAAAACGCGGGTCCGTTGGCTGATGAAGGGCAAATCGAAGATTTTCGAACTGGTATTCCTGACCCACCGTTGCTGCGAGATCTCCGTCCAGAAATCGGACCGCAACATGCAGATTTTGTCGCCCCGGTTGCTGCTCGATATCACCCGTGTCGGAAACGATCGGTTTTATGCTTACGATCGCCGGACGTGAGCCAACGTAGACGATGTCGGCTTCTCCTATGGAGAGCACCTTGCTACTCGTTCCGTCCTGATCGCCTGCGATAAGGCGTTCCTTCAGCTTCGTCGCTAACGGGAGATAGGCGGTCCGCAAACCATCGGCGGTGGACGCGTCATTGTGATCGACAAGAAATTGATAGATCGGATTAAGGTCCGCTGTCAGCACGATTGCTGCATCGTGTCCGAAATAGGTATTCATCCATACGCCGAGATTGGTTTCCATCCAGTCTGGATTACGGGCAAGGGAGTTCGTGACGGCGTCATCCCAGACAGTGGCGCTTTCCTGATCATGAGCAATCGATGACTTGAGTTTCGATACCGTCAGGGCGACCACGTCACGCTGCCTTGCAACTGCGATACCGTCGCTTGCGATCGCCGCAAAATAGAGTGACAAGAGAAGCAGCCCGCAGATGGCGAATGACGCCATGACGGGCAGGCTAAATCTCCAAAACCATTTCGACTGCAGAAGGGTTTGCATCGTTTCATATCCGCCTGTGTTTCGTCCAGACTACGTGAACGAAACTTAAAGCGGCTGGAACCAACATGGTTAAGTCCGGTCGAAATCGCTTTCGTACGGTGCCGCACAAAACGGTTTCGAAAGAGGGATTGCGCTGTCACGGAGCGACCTGGCAATCTCTCCATCGACATGGTTGTAACGCTGGTATTTTCATCCCGCAGGAGTAACACCCGGTGCCGGTCCGCTTCCAACCTGGCTGATGGCAACCTCTTGCCTTGCCGGCGCCTCAGCCCGACTGCAGAGTTGCCAGACGCGATGAGGCACCAAAATAACAGAAAATTTGGCCGACTGGTCAAAACGGTGGAGCACCGTCGCTTCACGGGCTCGCGCATTTTGAGTTCGTTATTTGTAAGTTCGGGCACGCGCTGCATCCGCTTCTCCTACCCCTGGCTCTGCAGTGGCAATTTTACCTGATGATTTCGTCTCGGTTGCGCTTCCTGGCGATTTGGCCATATTTGTCGGCTCAATAGTCACGGGGAAAGAAAAAATGTCGATAAATGCTAGGTCTAGGGTCGCGGTGGTGATGGCTGCGCTTCTCTTGGGGGCGAGCTCTGCGCTTGCAGAAACAGTGTTACACCGCGGTAATGCCGGCGAACCACAGACGCTCGATCAGGCACAGACCTCCATCAATATCGAGGCCTTCATCGTCAAGGATCTCTATGAAGGTCTGACCATCTATGACGCGACCGGCAAGATCATTCCGGGCACGGCCGAAAGCTGGACGCTGTCTGACGATGGTACCGTTTACACGTTCAAACTGCGCGCCGATGCGAAGTGGTCGGACGGTACACCCGTGACGGCGGAAGATTTTGTCTTCTCTTATAAGCGCGTCGAAGACCCGAAGACCGCAGCGAAATACGCCAATATTCTCTACCCGATCAAGAACGCCGAAAAGATCAACAAGGGCGAAACGCCTGTTGACCAGCTTGGCGTCAAGGCGGTGGATGACAAGACCCTGGAGATCACGCTTGAGCGGCCGACGCCGTTCTTCCTTGAACTGCTCGCCCATCAAACGGCTCTGCCCATTTCCAAGGCGAGTTACGAAAAGAACGGCGCGGATTTCGTGAAACCGGGCGTGATGGTGTCGAACGGCGCCTACAAACTCGAAGCTCATGTTCCGAACGACAGCCTCACTGTGGTCAAGAACACCAATTTCTGGGACGCTGCCAATACCAAGATCGACAAGGTGATCTTCTACCCGGTTGACGACCAGGCCGCCTCCGTTCGCCGTTTCGAGGCGAAGGAAATGGACCTCGCCTACAATTTTTCAGCTGACCAGATCGACCGTCTGCGCAAATCCTATGGCGACCAGGTGCACGTTTCACCGACGCTCGCGACCTACTACTACACCTTCGATACGCGCGAAGCGCCATATGACGACGTCCGCGTGCGCCGGGCGCTATCCATGGCTGTCGACCGCGACTTCCTCGCCAAGGAAATCTACAGCGGCTCGCAAGTTCCGGCCTATTCGATGGTTCCACCCGGCATGGATTCCTACGGTGAGCCCGCCAAGGCCGACTTTGCAACCCTGTCGCAGCTTGATCGCGAAGACGAAGCTCTAAAGCTCATGAAGGAGGCCGGTTACGGTGAAGGTGGCAAGCCTTTATCCATCGAAATCCGGTACAATACCAACCCCAACCACGAACGCGTTGCGACCGCCATTGCCGACATGTGGAAAAACACCTTCGGCGCCAAGGTCTCCCTCGTGAACCTCGACGTTGCCTCGCACTACGGCTACCTCCAGGAAGGCGGCAAGTTCAATGTGGCGCGTGCTGGCTGGGTCGCTGACTATGCGGATGCGGAAAACTTCCTTGCGCTCTCCATCTCGTCCAACAAGACCTTCAATTACTCGAAGTTCAACAACGCCGAGTATGATGCATTGCTGAAGAAGTCCTATGAGGAAAAGGATCCGGCAGCTCGCTCCAAGCTGCTGCACGAGGCCGAAACGATCCTCATGAAGGAACAGCCGGTAGCGCCGCTTCTGACGCAGGCCGATCTTTGGCTGGTGTCCAACCGCGTCAAGGGTTGGGTGGACAACGCTGCCAATCAACACCTCAGCCGCTTCCTGAGCGTTTCCGAATAAGCAGCACTGGCACGGTGGCCCCGCCACCGTGCCATGCCGGAGCCCAAAAACATGATCTCGTTTATTCTGCGCCGTTTGGCGAGCGCCGTGCCGACGTTGTTTATCGTCGTCACGATCTCGTTTTTCCTGATGCGTTTTGCGCCCGGTGGTCCGTTCAATCTCGAACGCCCCCTCCCCCCGCAGACCATGGAAAATCTGATGAGAACCTATCATCTGGATGAGCCACTATGGCGCCAGTATCTCATCTATCTCGGCAATGCCGTCACCGGCGATTTTGGCCCAAGCTACATCTATAAGGACAACACCGTCGCGCAGCTGATCGGCAAGGGCCTGCCCTATTCGCTCGAACTGGGTTGTTATGCCCTGTTGCTGGCTCTGGTGGGCGGCGTGCTCGCCGGCACGCTCGCAGCACTCAGGCAAAACAGCGCTTTCGATTTCTCGATCATGTCAATCTCGACAGTGGGCGTCACCGTCCCGAACTTCGTCGTGGCCCCTGTTCTCACGCTTGTATTTGCCGTGCTGCTCGGGCTTCTTCCGGCAGGCAGCTGGGGTGACGGGTCGCTACGCTACCTCATTCTTCCGATGATCGCACTTGCGCTGCCGCAGCTTGCAGTCATTGCCCGGCTGACGCGCGGTGCCATGATCGAGGCACTGCGAATGGACCACATCCGCACGGCCAAGGCCTATGGCCTTCCCGCGCGCAGCGTCGTCGTTTTCCACGCCATGCGCGCGTCAATGCTGCCGGTCGTTTCCTATCTCGCTCCCTGCGCCGCCGCGCTTTTGACTGGCTCGGCAGTCATCGAAACGATCTTCACCATTCCCGGTGTCGGCCGCTACTTCGTTCTCGGCGCCATCAATCGTGACTATACGCTGGTGATGGGCACCGTTGTTCTCGTCGCCATTTTCGTCATCCTGTTCAATCTAGTCGTCGATATTCTCTACGGCCTTCTTGATCCGAGGGTCAGACATGACTGATAGCCCCGGCACTAACCCTCATTCGCAACAAATCAAAAGCCGCAGCCTGTTCCAGCTGGCAGTCCTGCGTTTCAGACGCAACAAGGCAGCCATGGCGGGTTCCGTCATGTTGCTCCTTATCACTCTGTTCTCGTTTGTCGGGCCTCATTTCCTGGCACATACCTATGATCAGGTGTTTTCCTCCTATGTCTCGGTGGCGCCCAGTCTCGAGCCACGCCCGGATGTGAATAACCTTCAGGACGTGATGGAGGGTGTTGCGAGCCGGGCCCGCGTCGAGCTGAAGGAATTTGCCGTTGAAGGCCAGACTTTCACGGCGACCATCACCTCCAGCAGCGCAATCGATCCGCGCGCAACACGCTACTTCGACCGTGCCAATGAATTCAAAAATACCAAGGTGACTGCGACCGAAGACGACGGACGCACGCTGAAGCTGGAAGGCGACGTCAACCGCGAATACTTTTTCTTCGGTACAGATTCCAACGGCCGCGACATGCTTGCGCGCGTCATGCTTGGCGGTCAGATTTCGATTGCGGTCGGTGTCCTGGCGAGCCTCGTTTCCTTGGGAATCGGCGTGGTCTACGGTGCAACAGCGGGCTATATTGGAGGGCGCGTGGACAATGTGATGATGCGCTTCGTCGAAATCCTCTATTCACTGCCCTTCGTCTTTCTGGTTGTGGTTCTGGTCGTCTTTTTTGGCCGCAGCTTCATCCTGATCTTCCTCGTCATCGGCGCGGTGGAATGGCTGGATATGGCGCGCATTGTCCGTGGCCAGACGCTTGCCCTGAAACGGCGGGAATTTGTCAGTGCGGCGCAGGCTCTGGGACTAAGCGACTGGCAGATTATCCGCCGTCATATCATCCCCAATACGATCGGACCCGTTGTCGTGTTCGTGACGGTCGTCGTGCCCAAAGTCATTCTTCTGGAGAGCTTCCTGTCCTTCCTCGGTCTCGGCGTTCAGGCGCCGCTCACAAGCTGGGGCGCGCTGATTTCCGAAGGTGCCAACAACATCCAGTCCGCCCCCTGGCTTCTGATATTCCCGGCGATCTTTTTCGTGCTGACCCTGTTTTCGCTGAATTTCGTCGGCGATGGGTTGCGTGATGCACTCGATCCCAAGGATCGTTGACATGAAGACGACAACTGACACCATTCTTTCCGTTCGCGACCTGAAGGTCGACTTCAACACACCGGACGGAACCGTCCATGCCGTCAAGGGCATCGACCTTGACGTCAAACAGGGCGAAACGCTCGCTGTCGTCGGCGAGTCCGGTTCTGGCAAAAGCCAGACGATGATGGGCATCATGGGATTGCTTGCATCCAATGGCGCCATCAGCGGCTCCGCGAAATATCGCGGAAAGGAACTTCTTGGACTGCCTGTCGGCGAGCTCAACAAAATCCGTGGCGCGAAAGTCACCATGATCTTCCAGGAGCCGATGACCTCGCTCGATCCTCTCTACCGGATCGGTGCGCAGATTGCCGAGCCGATCATTCACCACCGCGGTGGCAGTAAAAAGGAGGCGCGCGCACGCGTTCTCGAACTGCTGAGGCTCGTCGGAATTCCGGAGCCCGAGCGGCGTATAGACAGCTATCCTCACGAGCTTTCCGGTGGTCAGCGCCAGCGCGTCATGATCGCCATGGCGCTCGCGAACGAGCCGGACATCCTGATAGCGGATGAGCCGACCACCGCCCTCGACGTTACGATCCAGGCCCAGATCCTTGATCTTTTGAAGTCGCTGCAGCAGCGTTTCGGGATGGCGATCGTGCTGATCACGCATGATCTCGGCGTCGTCCGCCACTTTGCCGATCGCGTCGCGGTCATGCGACGGGGGGAAATCGTAGAGGCTGGGACCACGGAGGATATCTTCGAGCGCCCGAAGGCGGATTATACCCGGATGCTTCTCGATGCCGAGCCCCGAGGGAACAAGCCTGCAGTCAGCCGAGAGGCTCCGATCGTGCTTTCCGGCCAGAACGTAACGATCGATTACACAATTCCGGGCGGCTTCCTGTCGAAATCGAGCAAGTTCCGGGCCGTTGATGGCGTGAACGTCAATCTTCATCAGGGACAGACGATCGGCATTGTTGGCGAATCCGGGTCAGGCAAATCCACGCTCGGTCGCGCTCTGCTGCTCCTGATCCAGGCCGATGGCCGGATTTTTTTCGGAAAACAGGAAATCACCGGGCTTGATCGAAAGGCCATGCGGCCGCTACGGCGGCATCTCCAGCTCGTGTTCCAGGACCCCTATGGTTCGCTTTCGCCGCGACAGACAGTAGGCGAGATCATCACCGAGGGGCTCTTCGTCCACGACCAGGACCTCAACCGTGCGGAACGGGACAGGCGCGCAATCGAGGCGCTGAAGGAAGTGGGCCTCGATCCCGCCGCCCGCAACCGCTACCCCCACGAATTTTCCGGGGGGCAACGCCAACGTATCGCCATTGCCCGTGCCATTATTCTCAAACCAGAGGTCATCATTCTTGACGAACCCACGTCGGCGCTGGACCGGTGCGTTCAGGGCCAGGTTATCGACCTCCTGCGTGATCTACAGAAGGCCCACGGCCTTTCCTACATCTTCATCAGCCACGACCTGTCCGTCATCAAGGCCATTTCAGATTATGTCATCGTCATGAGAAACGGAAAGATTGTCGAGGAGGGAGAGACAAACGCCATCTTCAACCGGCCTTCGGCTGAGTACACCAGAACACTTATCAAATCAGCTTTTTCGCCCGCCGTCGTGCCGTAGATAAAAAAAGGAGCGCACGCAGACCGCAGCGCACTGGCTCCGCCCGTGCGAAACCAGTTGCTTTTGGGCAGGTGCTCATCAGGCTGTGACGTCCGGCGCGGGTGGCACAGTGCAACATATCGGGGTTAGCACCTCCTTAGTCGCTCAATTGTGAGGCTCGCGACTTGTCGGAGCCTGCCGACCGTTGAGAGGTCGATGCGCTCGTTGCGCACGTCATTGCAACCGGTATTGAACGCCGGGCACTATCGAGGGTGCTGTTTCGCAAAAACCTCAGGGCGCCTCGCCATTGCGGACGTGCGAGCTGACGACCACGCGTCATTCCTTAGGAGCACAGGAGCCCTGTTATTACCCGCCTGTCGCTGGTCGTCATTTGTTTACTCGCTCTTCGAATGTTCGATGACGTGGAAACGCCAGGAAAGACCGGCAGTCGGACCATGCAAACTTCCGCCCTCATGAGCCGTTGAACGCCACTCGACCGACCAGAGGCGATCGTCCTCCTCACTCGAGGATCGATCGCAAGTACGTTGCTTGACATAAACTGGCTTCACCCAAGCACCGGATTGATCTATCGTGTTAGCAGACATGACAGTCGATGTGCATCCGGACGGCGAGGGTCGCCAAGGCAATGTCCGGCCGCGACGATCTCGCCAAGCGGGCGCGAAAGGTCGAGGATCCGCTGAAACTGGTCATCGTCCGCGACATGTGGCTGACGGGGTTCGATGCGCCCTGCATGCACACGATGTATATCGACAAGCCGATGCGCGGTCACGGGTTGATCCAGGCGATTGGCCGCGTCAACCGTGTCTTCGAGGAGAAGCCAGACGGCCTCGTGGTCGATTACATCGGCATCGCCACTAACCTGAAGAAGGCGCTCGCGCAGTATTCCCAATCCGATCGAGACAAGACGGGGATTGATGAAGAGGAAGCCGTCGCCGTCCTCCTGGAGAAATACGAGATCGTCCGGGGCATGTTCACCGGGCATGACTACAGCCTGGGTGTCACGGACAAGCCTATCGAGCGGCTGAAGGCGCTGGCAGACGGCATCGACTGGATCTTGAAGTGGCAGCAGGCGGAAGCAGCAAAAGTCGAAAGCCCAGAGGTCAAGAAGCAGGCGCATCGCCGATATCAGGATGCGGTTTTGGAGCTGAGCAAGGCCTATGCCCTTGTCTCCGCCAGCGATGCGGCAACGGAAATTCGTGATGAGGTGTCCTTCTTCCAGGCCGTTCGCGCCGCTCTGGTGAAAACCACGGCTACCGGCAAGATGTCCGACAAGGCCAAATCAATGGCGGTGGCGCAGCTTCTCAACCAGGCCGTAGCCAACGCCGAGATCGTAGACATTCTGAAGGCTGCGGGGCTGCAGTCGCCCGACATCTCTGTTCTCTCTGACCAGTTCCTGATGGACGTCCAGAAGATGGAGAAGAAGAACCTCGCGCTGGAAGCTTTGAAGAAGCTTCTGAACGGGGAGAGCAAGAGCCGGTCCAAAACCAATTTCGTTCAGTCCAAGACCTTCTCTCGACGCCTTGAGGAGGCGGTGGCCCGGTATCATGCCAATGCGATTTCGACGGTCGAAATGATTCAGGAACTGATCGCGCTGGCCAAGGAGATCCAAACGGCGACCGCACGTGGCGATGAGCTTGATCTCTCTCCGGAGGAGATCGCCTTTTATGACGCGCTTGCTGGCAATGAGACGGCCGTCGAGGTCATGGGTAGCGAACAGTTGCGTGTGATCGCCCACGAACTGGTCGAGAACATGCGGGGCTCAGTCACCGTTGATTGGCAACACAAGGCAAGTGCCCGCGCCAGGATGCGCATCCTAGTGAAACGCATCCTCAAGAAGTTTGGATATCCGCCAGACCTGGAGCAGGAGGCCATACAAATGGTGCTCGCACAGGCAGAGCTACTTTTGCATGAGATAAGTCGAGGCTGAAGAAAACGCCACTGCACTCTTTGGTCAACCAAGAGCGAAGCGAACTTTTTCGGGGCCTAGGCACGAAGACTTTACCCACGGTGCGACGTTCGCGACACTTATCTAACAGCCAAGCCAACGATGATGATCCTCACACAACAATTATGTGGGTCATTTTGTGGGGCGAAGGCGCAAATTAATTACGACGCATTGATAAAATTACGCTTTTTTGCATCAATGGCGGAGAGGGTGGGACCGCCCCCCAAACGCCGCGTAACCCATTGATTCACGAGTCACCAAAAACCAGTTTGGGTACATTCGTGGGTACATCTCCATTTAAGCCACGATGTAGGCCATGTCCAGGCGTTCACGGCTTGAAGGGATCGTCGTCAGGCCGTTCCTTATCGTCGGAACCTACGAGCGGTTTCAAGGTTTCCTCCGCCTCGGCGGGAGCAGGTACTTTCTCCGCCGGTTTCCGCTTTCCTTCGATCGATGCCAGCGTGGAGCGCAGAAGCCTGATGTCGGTATCTTCTTCGGTATCCCCGCGAACATGGCATTGGGTGAGACTGGACCACAATCCGGAACGCTCAATGTGATCCAGCCAATCGCGTGAGGCTTCGGGGGCGCGCTTGTGCAGTTCCTGGAGCGCATCACGCCGAAGGGCACCGCCCTGTCGGATATGGTCAAACAGGGTGGCATATGGAACCTTTCCTTGGCTGAGGACCACATCCACGTAGCGCGGTGATATGCCAAGGCGTTGCGCGACCTCGCGCTTCTGCTGATAGGCTGGAGAATAGGCTGGCGGGATATACGACGCAACCGCAGCAGAAGCAGGGAGCGGCATCCTGCCGAAGATCGACGCGAACAAGGCCAACAATTGGAGTGCTGCCGATCCGGCGGGGTTCGTGCCACGGAGACGGCGGGCCTCGATCATGCGTTTGCGTAACCTGTCGTAACAGGTACGGCGTTTGCGTTTCGAGGTGAGCTTGGTGTCTTTCATTGTGGAGTCCTCCTTCGGAAATCATATGTCGGCGTCGGGACGGTCGCCCTTTCCGCAGGCGGATCAGGAAATGATTTCTGCATCCGTCTGGCTGTTTCGATCTGGCGAGTGAGGCTCACGCTCTGAGGCTCAAAGATGGACCTCACCCATTTCGCCAGTTCCCGCGCACAACGAAGCAGATCGTCCAGGTCCACCTTTCCGAGCTTGCGAAAGAACAGGTCTTCGTGACGTCGGCGCGCTACCGCCGCGGCAAACGGTCGACTTTCTCGATGAGGGTCTTGAGCGCGATGGCGTGTTGGTGCTGCGTATCCAGGATGAGACCCAGCATTTCCAGAAGTTGGGCCAGTCGGTCGGGTTGTTCCGGCGTTTCCAGCAACGATAGAAGAGGCAGGAGCCGCGCTGTGTTGCCTTCCACGGTCGCGAGGGTACTTAGGTACTCGGGTCTGGCTTCCGATAAGTTGTTCATTCGTGTTTCCTCCCTGTAGAAAATTCTGGAACTCGCCGCGCTTCCTGCCCGCCGCACGGCAGGCGGCCGCGACGAACACGCCATCGGTGGTGACGAGGATCGCCCCCTTGTCGCCGTTCTCGATGCGAAGGCTCTGGCGATCGATCTCCCGGAGGAATGCCGTCCGCCCTCGCGTGGCGGCCTGCCGAAGCCTGGTCCGGTCGAACTTCGGCGCACTTCTCTCCGCTCGCTTGCGTGCGACATCCGAAAAGCCCTCTGTCCTCCGCGCCCGTCGCTCGGCACGGGTCGGCTGCACCTGCTCGCCGCTATCCGCCTCGTAGCGGCGGGCGAGGTCTTCCAATCGTGCGAAATCCCTACGGCAGTCCAGAACCCGGAAGCTGATAGGATCGACCTCGGCCACCGCGACGTGGAAATGGCTACGTCCCTTTTTTACGTGACGGACGACAAGACGCGGGCGATCCGCGCCAATCCCGAACTCGGCGTCTATCGTCCGCAGGAACGTGCTGAGTTGCGTCGGGGTCATTTCATGCTGGGGCGAGATGGAGAAGTGTCGAACACTATATCGGCAGCGTTTGAGACGGGCGAGCGCCTGGGCATCGGCAAGGGCGTGCCGGTCTCCTGCGAGGACTTCGATTTTCTCGTTCTCGTGGACTTTTCCAAGAAGGTGATGGGCGAGATAGCGGATGCCGCCCTTGCAGGATATGCGCGTTGACTGGACGATCATGCGATGATCTCCCGTATTCGCCCACGTAGCGCATCGACATCCGCGAGCGTGCGGGAAAGCTCGGCATCGTGGCCATGGAGCCTGCCCGCGTTTACCTGGCGTGTGATCTGGTTGAGGTTGCCGCCGATCCTGCCAAGTTCGCCGAGTGTACGGCCGAGCACCGCGGCATCGGTATGATTGAGGCGAAGGACGGGCATCCGAGCGCCAAGCGCGGAGCGGCGGACCAGTTCCGACAATGTAAGACCCCAAGCGGTGGCGAGGTCTTTCATTGTTGCCACCTCCTGATGGCTGGCACGGATGCGAATAATCTGATCACGCATCGGTTGCTCCTTTCAGGCCCGCGAGGGCCGAGGGGGTTCACGGGGGAGGTATCTCCCCCTGACCAGCGCCTTGTGGACACAAGGCATTGCTGGCTCTTTCCCTCTGTGGGAAAATGATGGGGTGAGGATTCCGCCGGCGCAAATACGCTTCGGGATTCGAACTGTTTTGAATGGTGTCGATGACAGTCTTCGATGGTTCAAACTTCGAAATGAATAATCCGAAAGTCGAACCATTCGCGTCGAATCTCGAAACGATCATTTCGAATGTCGAAAGATGGGCTATGGGGTCATTTACAAGCCGAAGCTTCATGTACTTGTACATGAAGGTCGCCGCGGATAGGGAATCCGACCGTTCGTTCGATCCTCGAACTTCTGCCATCCATTCGATTTTCGGGCCATCGACATCCGTTCGAAAGTCGAACGATCTTTCCCCGGAGTGAAGAGGAGTGAAGTCTTGGCGCGGCGACGCGACAACGGAGGGAACACGACGTATGGGGGCATGTCTCGACGCATAACTGGTGTTGCTCAGCATCGGAATTGCTTGTAGCGAAAGGTATGCACCTGCCACCAGTCACCAGTAAGTTTTGCTCGTACACCGTTGAAAAACTGGTCCAGAAGCGCGGTTTTCGGGACAGTTTGGCGTCGGCCGCCCAAGAGCTCCTGGAAACACATCTTTCCCTGCCTCGGGAAGTTCACTATGTTGCTGATTTACAGCGATGGATGCTTAGCCAGATGACCATCGCCATGCATTTCGAGCATTTGCATGATCCAACCTCCCCCCCTCTCTCGCCAAGTAATCTGGTCCGCGCGATCGGTAATACGGGAATAGCCAGTCGTAATACCGTTCACACCTTCCTTATGGAGATGCGGAAGTATCACTTTGTGGCCCCCATAGAGAGGGTCGATCGCCGACAGCGCGCCGTTCGAGCAACGGAAATGAGCGAGCATCTTATTCGACGGTATTTTGACATCCATCTTCGGGCACTTGACCTTATGGACGAAGGTACGCGGTTCGCGCTTTCATGCGAACATCCAGAATTGCTACATTACGCTCAACCGCGCTTTATATGGATGCTCGTCAACTGTAGTGATTGGTACAAGCCACCGCATAGCATTGCGAAGTTCGTTAGTTCCGACTCTGGTAGTAGCGTCCTGCACGATCTGATCAAGGCTGTTCCTCCGTTGGCAACGGATGAGGCACGGCCAATATGGATCGGAAAGGTTTCGCCTAAAGTGCTCTCAAGCCGATATCGAATTTCGAGAACGCACACGGCAAGACTTTTCAGCCTAGCGCGCGAGTCACAGCTAATTGGCTGGGCCAAGGAAAGCAATCGCGGCGATTGCTGGATTTCGCCTCAACTTGTCCGAGACTATCTCTATTGGCAAGCGATCAAACTTGCCTCTGTATCGAAGGCATTTGAGGATGCCTGTATGGCGGACGGCTTTGTTGGAATTTCCTCCATAGAGCGACCAAAAACGCTGGGAAGCGTCTAATGCTCCCCAGCGTAACCACTTATTCGTGGATTGTGTATTCACCAAGCTCGCAAAGGTTCTGCGTGTCCGTCGTCGTGTCAAGGTCATCGCCCTGGAACTCGAAGCGCATATCGTATTCACAAACCGAGCGACCATCGGCGATGGTAATCTCCATGGATTCGCCCGGTGCCAAAGCTTGGCGGCCGAAGATGTCGTCTTCCCACTTATCTATGCCTACCGGAGACGCATAGAAGTTGTTCAAAACGGAGTTCGTTCCGTTTTTCAATGTGAATGCGAGGTCTTCGGCCTTGGCGGGCGCAGATACACACAAAGCGATAGCCGCAACCGTCAACGTGATGCTAATTTTTCTCATTTTTTCAGCCTGTTAGGAAATGGACTTGTGAAGCTTCAAGCTAAGCACTAGCAGGATTTAAACGCGAAATAAAGATTGCTGCGGTCCCATATTTGGGACTATTCACGCTTGGAGAGAAGAGCCGTCAGGTTTCGGCGAGCGGGTAGTGCGGGCGCAGGCGAAGCCGAGCCTCGGCCGCGAAGGCGACAACTTGACGGATCGGAGCGACCCCAACCGTTTCGCCCCCTGGACATGAAACCCATGTCCGGGACTAGGCCAGCGCCGATGAGCGTCCTTTTTCCAGCATGGCCGAGTCTGGGGTTTCCGTGACCGCCAGATGGGGGTGAGCGTCAAAGATGATGTCGGATACATCAGAAACGTCCGGGTGCATCTGGCGACCCGAAATCCGCCCCTCCTGCACGGCGATCCAGGTCTCCTGTTCCTCGATCAGGCGGAAGTCGTCGTCTTCGGCCTCTGGTGCATCGGAATTCCACCCGCCACGCTTCTGGCCGTGGAGAGCTTCAAGGTTGGCGTTCCCCCATGCGGTTTCACCATTGGCCGTTTCGCCCTGCCTCGGTTCAGGATTATCGTCGCACGGAGCGATGCCTACCTTTTTATCTATACACCCACTGGCACAAATTTGCTGACAGGCTGCAAAGTGCCGATAAGCGGTCGAGCGGGACACGCCAGCCCGAGACGCCAACCTTTCCGGGCTCAGCGTTTCCGATCGTTCCAGCATGGCGGAATAGACCGCGACCAGTTTCTCAAGACTCCGTTCCCGCCTGATGTCTTGGGAAAACCGAGCTCCCGCTCGCTGGCGGTCCCGAACGTTCTTCATTCCTTCGACGACATGAAGAAGACGCTGACGATTCTTGTTGCCCTGTAGCTTGGCTGGGTCGAAATCCATGGCGAGACGATCGGCGACCTTGCCGATGACGTAGGAAAGCCTGACGTCTTCCAACTCCATTGTCCGGGCGTAGCTTTCGAGGGCGACATGAAGATGATCGGCAAGCGCTGCCTTCGATTCCTTCATGCGGGCATCGGCGGCGAAGTGCCATTGGATCAACAGGGCTGTTCCCCGTGCGCGTAGCGTGTTGAAGGCGATGTTCGAGGCCTTGAGGCCCATTCCAGACTGGATCGCCGCGGCCTGTCGGGCAAGCGCTTCGCGGCTCGATCCAGTGTCTACCCATTGGGCATAGTCCGAGAGCGTCGGCATGTTGTGCCGGTTCGGGGTCAGTGTGTGCCAGAGCGGTGACAGCGGATTCTTCATGCGCATGGTCGTTGCCGGCGCGGCAGGATCGGCCCCGAGTGGGAGCAGGGCCTTCGTCAAGCCGTTCGAGACGCCGAGGAACAGTCTCACGATGTCGCGCCGGCACCGCTTGTCGTCGGATTTCCACACGGCGGTTCCGGGCGGCAGAAGGAAAATGAAATGCGGACGATGATAAGTGCCGTCGTCACGCAAGTCGCCGACGACTATATGCGGCAGGCATGGAATCGCCCCGTCCCGAACCATTTCCTCAAGGGCAAGGAGCAGCGCCTCTGGAGACGCGAACACGCCGTCGCAATCGATACGGAGCGCGCCGAGGAATTCCTTGTTCAGTTCGATATACGGATAATCCAGGGTCAGGAGTTTGGAACGTGACTGAACGTCGAGCGTGGCCTTGTCATTGGATGCCCGCGCCCTGCCGCCCTTCGGGACGAGGGTGACGACCAGCTTCAAGATCGGATTATCCTCGGAGCGCAATCCCTCTTCGACAAAGGCTCGCCGCCAGCGTCCTGCTATGTGTTGATCGAACGGCAGCGCATAGCCATTCTCAAGACGGTCTCGGACGGCAGCGCGTAGATCGATCGCCTCCTGGCGGTAGCGTGCGGCATCGGAATCAGGATCGACCGTTTTGCGGTCCTCATCGCTTTTTTTCCGCTTTGCCTTCGCCTCAGAGGCCCTGCGCTGGGCTTCTCCGTAGCGCGTTTCGAAGCCGAGCAGGGCTTGCCCTACGATGTCTGGCTTCCGACAAGTGGTTTTTCCCGCGCTTGCCTGCGCGGGGTCATTAGTCTTTACAATTGCGTCGCCGGCGTTCACTATCATTGAACAATCTCCAGAAAAGCCGCGGCAGGGTTCCAGCCCTATGATCCGCGGCTTTTTCTATGCTTGGAGCCGGCGGCGCACGGGTCAAGCGCCGATGGCGCTCACTCGCATATAGGGCGAGAGGTCCAGACCTTCCGGAAGCGGCAGAACCGTGAGGACTTCAAGCTCCTCGCGCTTGAGCCTCTTGGCTCCGTAATTGTCCGAAACCGTTTTCAGCTTGTGGCCCGTCTGGAGATCGTGAGTGCGCTGGTCGATGCGCGCAACGCGCATGATGTCCTTGGCTGTGTGCCGGCTCGAATGGAAGGTGGATTCGATTTCCTTATGGATGCCGATCTTCTTCAATTGCCCGTTCAGCCGCTTCGATGCCGCGTCCGCGGGCCGCTTCACCTTCTCCTTGCCGTGGTAGAAAGCCCACGGGAATATCCAGCCATCCTTGGGGAAGGTCTTCACGTACTCGATAAACCCGGCATCCACGATCGCCTGATGGATTGCGATGATGCGGCGGCTGGATTTGGTCTTCACGCGGCGGGCGACGGCAAGCCCATCAGGCGTGACAAGATCGGTCGTGAGATCAAGAACCCAGTGGCCACCCTCGACCTGATAGATATCCTTTGCCTGCAAGCGGATAAGTTCGCCGATACGGGCTCCTGTCACGGTGCCCAGCAAAGGCAGCCATTTGTTGTCTCCCCGATCTTCCGTGGCCGCGTGAGCGAACCATTTGTTCAGTTCGGGCACGGCGAACGGCAGACGATCCGTCGAGTCGCGCGCATCGTTGGAAATACGGATCGTGACATTTGCGAGCGGGGACGGAAAATTGTGATGGGCGCACATGTCATGAAAGATCATGTTCAGCGGCGAGAGATAGTTGGTCTCGATGGTCTTACCGGTGAGGGTCTTGTGCCGCTTCGCGGGCGGCAGACCGTCGTTATGCCTCATCGCCTCGGCCTGCGTCATGCTCCGGAACTCGGGCTTGACGCTGTAGCTCGCAGGGACATGCACCAACATGTTGGCGAATGACTGGAAGTCGAGATAGCGGTATTTGTTGATAGGCTTGTCGCCGGCGAAGGTGATGAAGTCCTTGATCCGGTTATAGTCGGTGTCGATCTTCTTTCCGTCGATCCCGAGACCGCCGCGCACCTTCGTCCATTCCTCAAGCGTAACGGACAGCAACGGTCCCGGATGCCCGCCGTCCAGAACGAGTTCGACCGACCTGCCGAGATCAGCGATCTTGCTGGAAAGTGCCTCCAGATGCGGCAGCACATCACTTGTGCCGTTTACGCGTTCGCTCTTGGCCCGCTGGAGGGTTGCAAGAACCATCTGTTGGGTTTCAAGGGTGGATGTATAGACCGCGTTGACCTCACGTTTGAAAGCGTTGTCGCGTTCGAGAGCTTCCACCTTGAGGCGATTGGCCTGCTTCTCCAGTTCGAGCGCATGAAGCTGCTCTTGCTGCTCCATGACCTGATCGGTAACGTCCGCGATCTGCTGAGCCTCTTCCCTGAGGTCTTCGATATAGGCCCTGAGTTCCGCGATAATGGCATCGCGCGGGTCTTGGCTGTCCTGCATGGTCCTACCTTTCATTCTCATGGCATCGCGGAATAGCCGGTCCAGATGACCGACAAGTAAACGCGCCATCGAAGCCGCCTGACGTGCGGACACCATGCCGATATGAAGGCGAATAGGGGATGAGCCGAGGACAGGAACGAGGTCCTGGGGGATTCGGCGCTGGAAGCGATAACCGTTGCTACGGCGTGTGAGATACATGGAAAGCCCGGGTACAAGAGTGGGTACGAACCCAAACCGGGGCCTTGAAATTACTCACGAAATCAACGGGAAAACCCGTGGCGGAGAGGGTGGGATTCGAACCCACGATACCCTTGCAGGTATGCCGCATTTCGAGTGCGGTGCATTCGACCACTCTGCCACCTCTCCGCATGCGCGAACGCTTGCGTTGCGCGCTCCTCTTAAACATCAATGGCCGGGCTGACAAGCGGAATTTCGCGTTTGTGTCACAAATTATTCGTCTTGAACGAGCTCACGGAATGGGGTTGGAGTTTGATTGTTTTTGCCGATATTTACTGATGACACGCCTCGGATTTTGCCAGACGGGTGTGATTGATCGATCAGGTCTACAGGCGCTGATAGCGCCGGAGGATGTCCATGATCCGGTCATCCTGATCAGGATCCGGCAGGAGCGCCGGCTGTCGGCTGGCGCCGACGGAAGGGTCCTGGAGATAAAGCGAACGTTTTACCATGGCCGGCGCGAAACCGAGGGCATAAAGATCGGTGCGGAAAGCCGCATAAATGGCCTGCTGGCGTTCGGCTTCGGCGATGTCGCCGGCGTTGAAAGCATCGAGAATGCCGGCGAGCACATCCGGAAGCGCGTTGCCGAGACCGGAAATGCAGCCTGCCGCACCGTTCTGCAGCGACCACAGAACGAGATGGTCCGGGCCGGAATAGACCTCGAAGCCGGGCACATCCTTCGCCACCCGAAGATAGGCTTCGAGCGTCTGCTGTGCACCGCCGGAATCCTTGATGCCGGCGATATTGCCGTGAGTGGCGAGTTTGCGGGCGGTTTCCGGTTCTATGTGGTTCTGGGTGCGGGCGGGAATGTCATAGAGATAGACCGGCGTGTCGACAGCGTCGGCCACCGTCGAGAAATGGCGGATCAGGCCATCCTGCGTACAGGCGATGAAGAAGGGCGTGATGACGGCGATGCCGTCGACACCAATACGGTCGAAGGATCTCGCGAGCTGCAGGGTTTCGAAGGTGGCCGGCATGCCAGCATTCACGATGACCCTGGCGCGGCCGGCCACCTCATCCACCACCTCCTCCGTCAGCCGGATCTTTTCATCATGCGTCAGCGCGGTAAAATCGCCGTTGGTACCGGCGCACATGATGTTGTTGCCGGCGGCTACCTGGCGGTGCACCTGCGCACGCGTCGCCTCATAATTGATGGTTTCGTCTTCATTAAAACAGGTGACGAGCGCAACGAAGGCTTGTTTGCTCATGAAAGAACTCCGCTTGAATTTCCGGTGGCCTGGACAGGCGATGCAGCCTTATGTCCGGCCTCCCTATCGGGGTCGGGGTCGAGACTGGCTGAAAGGAGCGCGCGCGTGTAAGCCTCGCCCGGCGCTTCGAAAATCTGGCGGACGGTGCCGAATTCCACCACCTCCCCGCGCTGCATGACCATGACGTGATCGGCAAAATCCCGCACCACCGGCAGGTCGTGAGCGATGAAGATAAAAGAGAGGCCCATTTCGCGGCGCAGCTTGTCCAGCAGCGCAATAACCTGCGCCTGAACCGAAACGTCGAGTGCAGAAACCGCTTCGTCGCAGATGATCAGCTTCGGCTCCAGCGCCAGCGCCCGGGCAATGGCGATGCGCTGCCGCTGGCCGCCGGAAAACTGATGCGGATACCGGCGCATATGATCCGGTGAGAGACCGACCTGCTGCAGCAATTCGGCAACCCGTTCGCGCCATTTCGCCCTCGGCACTATGTCCGGATGGATGACCCAGGCTTCGGAAATCAGCTGGAACACCGTCATGCGGGGATTGAGCGACTGGGTAGGGTCCTGAAACACCATCTGCAGATCGCGCCGAAGCGCATAAAGCTCCGCTGGCGACAGCCTGAACAGGTCACGCCCCTTCCAGACGGCGCTGCCGGCATCCGGCTCATCGAGCCGCAGCAGGATGCGGGCGAGCGTCGACTTGCCGGAACCGCTTTCGCCGACGACGGCGATGGTTTCTCCGGCCATCAGGTCGAAAGAGACACCTTTCAACGCCTCGAAGGCGCCGTAACGCTTGCGCACATTGCGCACGCTGAGCAATGGCTCACCCGTTGCTTTCGGCTCATGCATCTCGCCCCGGCCGGGGGCGGCGTTGATCAGCTTGCGGGTGTAGGGGTGCTGCGGATTGCTGTAAACCTCGCGAACGGTGCCGGCCTCTACCAGAACGCCCTTCTCCATCACCACGACCCGGTCGGCAATTTCGGCGACTACGCCGAGATCATGGGTAATGATGAGCACTGCCATGCCCGTTTCCCGCTGCAGTTCCCTGAGCAGCGAAAGCACTTCCGCCTGCACCGTCACGTCGAGCGCGGTGGTGGGTTCGTCGGCGATCAGAAGATCGGGGCGCAACGCCAGCGCCATGGCGATCATCACGCGCTGGCGCTGGCCGCCGGAAAATTCATGCGGGTGTTTCGTCAGCGCCCTGTCAGGATCGGGAATGCCCACACGCGCTATAAGCCGCCTCGCTTCCGCTTCTGCCTCGGCCTTGCCCATGCCATGCGTGGTCATTGCCTCGCGGATCTGCCAGCCAACAGTATAAACCGGGTTGAGATGGCTGAGCGGATCCTGAAAGATCATGGCGATGCGCCGGCCGTTGATCTCGCGCCGCGCCTCGGTCGGCATGGTCAGCAGGTCCTTGCCGTCGAGCAATATTTCTCCACCGCCGATGCGGCCGGGCGGCATGTCGATGAGGTTCATGATGGCCGACGAGGATACCGACTTGCCGGAACCGCTTTCGCCAAGGATCGCCAGCGTCTCACCTCGGTCGATATGGTAGGAGACATCCTTCACCGCATGCACGACACCGCTTACGGTGTGGAATTCGACGGAAAGATTGCGCACCTCGAGAAGATGGTCAGCCATTTTTACGGCCCTTCATTTCCAGCCGCCAGCGCTGCACCGGGTCGAGCGCGATGCGCAGCCAGTTGGACAGCAGGTTGAGCGACAGGGTGGTGAGAATGATGGCGAGCCCCGGCCAGAAGGACAGCCACCAGGCATTGGTGAGATATTGCCGCCCCTGCGAAATCATCAGGCCCCAGGTGATTTCCGGAGGCTGAATGCCGATGCCGAGGAAGGACAGCGCGCTTTCCGCGAGCATGACATAAGCGAAATCAAGCGTTGCCAAGGTCGTCAGCGTCGGCAGCACCACGGGCAGGATGTGGCGGAAGAGGATGCGTTTTCCCGAAGCGCCCATGACCCTTGCCGCCTGCACGAACATCCGTTCGCGCACCTCCAGCACCTCCGCCCGGGTGGTGCGGATATAAACGGGAATCCGTGTGATGGCGAGTACCAGCATCAGGTTGAGGATGGAGGAGCCCAGCAGATAAAGCACGATGACCGCAATCAGCAGCGATGGAAAGGACATGATCACATCCGCAAGCCGCATGATGATCTGGCCGGTGCGGCTGGAGGAAAAACCGGCGATGAGGCCGAGTACGGTTCCGGTAACGGCGGAGAGAAAAACCGCGCCGGCGGCGATCATCACCGTGTTTTGTGTGGCGGCGACGATGCGCGCGAGAAGCGGGCGGCCGAGTGCATCCGCCCCCAGCCAGAAATACCACTCGCGCTGCCAGTCGAACGGTGCAAGGTTGCGCCCGCGCAGGTTCTGTTTCGTCGCGAGATCGCCGAGCCAGGCCGGGCCGACAAAAGCGAGAATGACGACAATGATGAGAAAGATGGCCGCGCAGAGCGCAAACTTGTCCGCCCACAACATGCGCAGCATGCGGGTTGCGAAAGACGGTTCATCGATGATCTCAGTATCGGCGTTCATAAGGCTCATGGCTGGACGACCTCCTCAGTGCCGGATGCGCGGATCGAGCAGCGCATAGGCGATATCGATCAGAAGGTTCATCAGGAAGATGGCCAACGCCGTGACGAGGATGGCGGCCAGAACGACATTGAAATCCCGCTGAAGGATGGAATCGATCATCAGCTTGCCGACACCGGGGAAACCAAAGATGGTTTCAACCACGACGGCGCCGTTAAGAAGGCTCGCCGCCTGATCGCCGATAACGGTGATCACGGGCAACATGGCATTGCGCAAGGCGTGGATGAAGATGATCGGACCCGATTTCACACCCTTGGCGCGCGCCGTTTTGACATAGGCCGAGGACAGAGCGCCGATCATCGAGCCGCGCACCACCTGCACGATAATGCCGAAGGGGCGCACAAACAGAACCGCGACAGGCAATATCCAGTGCAGCACGGACCCTGTGCCCGACGTGGGCAGCCAGGCCAGGTTGACGGAAAAAACCACGATCGCAACGATCGCCAGCCAGAAATCCGGCACGGATGCCCCGATGAGTGAGATACTCGAAGCGACGCGGTCAAAAAAGCCGCCGGAACGGAACGCCGCGAGCGAGCCGATGATGATGGCCGCCGTGGTGACCAGCGACATGGTGATAACGGCAAGCCAAAGCGTCCAGACGAAAGCCTCCAGCACCACATCCAGCGCCGGGCGCGCCTTTCGGAGGGATTCACCCAGATCACCCGTCATCACATCGCCGGCATAGCGCAGAAACTGCACCATCAGCGGGTCGTTCAAACCGTGCAAGGCGCGAAACTGCTGCTTCAATTCCTCGGACGCTTCCACCGGCAGAAACAGCGCCGCAGGGTCCCCCGTCAGACGGGACAGGAAGAAAACCATCACGATGAGGCCGATCAGGGAGATCAGGCTCGCAAAGGAACGTTTTCGGATGAAGCTCAGCATTGTTGCCTCCGGTTTTTCAATGCGGCGGCGAAGCTTCCGCCGCGCCGCCGCTTCTTCATTGACAGAACGCGGGACCTTATTTGATGCCGATTTCCGAAAGCTGCAGCATCGAGTTGGTGGCAATGGTCGGCTTGAAGTCCAGCCGCTCGGAGACACGGGAGAAACCGACCATGTGGAACAGCAACACATCCGCCACCACGTCATCATGCAGATAGGCGATGAGTTCGGACCAGAGCTTGGCGCGCTCGTCACCCACGGCTGCGGAGGCGCGTTCGATCAGATCATCCACCTTCTTGTCAGAAAAGCCGGACTGGGTACCCTTGGTGGCATATTTGAAGAACATCGTGAAGGACGGGTCGCCCTTGGAATTGTCATGCATGGCGGCGACGATCTGCGGTCCACGGCCTTCCTTGAATGGCTTCGAATAATAGCTTTCGTGCTCGGCCACTTCCACGAATTTCAGGTCGATCTTGAAGCCGACTTCCTGCAATTGCTGCTGGATCGCTTCCATGATCTCGGTAACGTTCGGGAAATTCGCCGTGCGCGCGATGACGGTGATCGGTGTATCCACCTTTACGCCGGCGGCCTTTGCCTCTTCGAGCAGCTTTTTTGCACACTCAGGGTCATAGGGGAAGACCTTGACGTCGGGATTCCAGCCGAGCGTGGTCGGCGGAACCAGCGCCGTCGCCAGGACCGCTCCTTCGGGAACCAGCGTGCCGAGAAATGCCTGCCTGTCGATGGCAAGGTTAAGCGCGCGGCGCACCCTGACATCGTTCAGAGGCGCAATATTATGATCGAGGCGCATATAGACCGTTTCACTGTCGAGATAGGAAAAATCGGTCTTAGGATTTGTCGCGTCTAGCTGTGAAATGGAGGGGGAGAGATCGGCCTCGCCAGTCTGCACCATGGCGGCCCGCACCGAGGGATCGGCGCGAAAGAGATAGGTCGCTTCCGTGACCTGCGGCTTCTTGCCCCAATAATCATCACGCGACGTCAGTACGATCTGCTGGCCGGGAGTCCAGTTGGTCAGCTTGTAGGGCCCGGTGCCGACAGGCTCGCGGATGAATTCCATCTTGGTTTCTTCGGGAACGATGGTCACGAGCGACATCAGCAGCGGCAGGATCGGCTGGGCCGGATCCGTCTTGAAATCGATCGTATGGTCGTCGACAACCGTCGGCGTCACCGTCATGCCGCCGAAATAGCGACGGGACTCGCAGGCGTTCTTGTCGCTCATGATGCGCTCGAAGCTGTGCTTCACATCCTTGGCGTCAAAATCTGTACCGTCGGAAAATTTCACGCCCTGACGCAGGTGGAAGCGCCAGCTGCCATCCGAGTTCTGCTCCCATTTTTCAGCAAGGCGCGGCTGAACGCCGTTCTTGCCGCGCACATCAAGCTCGGTCAGGGTCTCACTGACATTTTCCATAATGATACGGCCAATGTTGGAGCGCGTGGCCATGCAGGGCTCAAGCAGGTCCGCTTCTTCCGCCAGCACGATCTTGATCGGCCCCGAAGCTGCGAACGCCGGCGAGCCGGCGGCGCTGAGGGAACCCAAAACAAGGGCGCCCGCAATCAATGACTTCTTCATTCCGTTCTCCTCCCAGATCAGAAATTCAGCAACATGGCGGTGGACCGCAAGAGGCAGTTGAAGGCCCCGTCTCCCGCATCGGGGAGCATGGCGTGCGGATGATCGTCTCCTCCACCCGTCATCAAAGCATCGACGCTATCGCATTTTTTGTCAATTTATTTTTCCTTACCGATTTCAGATCAGTCTCGGTTTATAATTTTTATTGTTGTAAATCAACACATTAGATATAAAACTCCGAATGAATATCACGATATTTTCTACATAGTAAACTTGACAACTTTTCGAATATGCCATTTTCATCTGCCCAAGAGGAGATCAAGATGACCCCTGATGACATCGCTCAGGCCATGACCGGAGATATCCACGTCACGTCAGAAAAACGGCGTGAAGCCTTTCTGCCATCGCCCATGATCCAGAACCATGCGAGCTTCCTGCATCTTCTGGACGATGGCGCGCTGCTCTGCGCATGGTTCGGGGGAACGCTCGAGGGAAAGTCGGATATTTCCATCTTCGCATCCGTGCTGACGCCCGGAGCCGGACGCTGGGGAGCGCCGCAGCGCCTCAGTCATGATACGGCCCACTCCGAACAGAATCCTGTTTTTTTCACTTCGCCGGATGGCGCGCTCTGGCTGTTTCACACCGCCCAGCCCTCCGGCAATCAAGATGAGTGCCGCATCCGCATGGCCAAAATCCATCGTAATCGGTCGGAACCGGAGAAGCTCATTTCGGAGGACGGACGATTTCTCGATCTTCCCGAGGGCTGTTTCATCCGCGCGCCGCTGCGCATCCGCGATGATGGAGCGTGGCTGTTGCCGATCTTCCGTTGCGTTCAGCGACCCGGACAGAAATGGAACGGCAGCCACGATACGGCAGCGCTCGGCATTTCCACGGACGATGGCGAGACATGGACATTGCAGGAATTGCCGGACTCGATCGGCTGCGTGCATATGAGCCCGGTGGCGGGAACGGACGGGCAACACTCCGCTTTTTTCCGCCGCCGCCAGGCCGATTTTGTCTACCGCACCGAAAGCAAGGATGGCGGTCGCTCATGGTCAAGGCCGCATCCGACCGATGTGCCGAACAACAATTCTTCCATCGCCGTGACAAGGCTCGGTAGCGGCCGGCTGGCAATGATTTGCAATCCCGTCAACGCCGCCCAGTCGAGCGACCGCCGCGCCTCGCTTTATGACGAACTCGGAGAGGACGATGGCAGGCCGGATGCTGATCCAAGCGGCGGATGCGTGCCCGTCTGGGGGGTGCCGCGCGCACCCGTCACAATCTGCCTTTCCGATGACGACGGGCGCAGCTTTCCGACCCGTATCCTGATCGAGGACGGGCCGGGCACATGTCTGTCGAACGATTCGACGGATGGCCGAAACCTGGAAATGTCCTATCCATGGCTTCTGGAGACACCTGACGGTGCGCTGCACGCAAGCTACACCTATCATCGTCGCGCCATCAAATATGTGCGGCTGGAGCCCGGCTGGGCCGAAACTGCGGACGGGAGAAAAAGATGAGCAATATTATCGGCATCACGATGGGCGATCCTTGCGGGGTTGGTCCCGAGATCACTGTCCGGGCATTTGCTGAAATGTCCGCTCCCGACCAGGCCGCAACGCGGATTTACGGAAACCTCGCCACGCTGGAGGCAGCACGGCAGGCGCTCGGTCTCGATATCGATCTTGCCCCGCACGTGGCAGACTTGCCCGTTGAGGGTGCGCCTTTGCCCTGGGGCACGCTTTCACCGGTGGCCGGCGACGCCGCATTCCGCTTCATCGAAACGGCTGTGCGGGACGCCGAGGCAGGGCGGATCGGCTGCATCGTCACCGCGCCGATCAATAAGGAAGCGTTGAACCTTGCGGGCCATCATTATGACGGCCACACCGGCATGCTGCGCAGCCTGACAGGTGCCTCGGCCGCTTATATGCTGCTCGCGTCCGAGCGGCTGAAGGTCATTCATGTTTCGACCCACGTCTCGCTGCAGGAGGCCATACGCCGGGCGACGACGGAGCGGGTGCTGGCCACCATTCGCGCCGGCAACGCCCACTTGAAGCGCATCGGCTACGAACGACCCCGCATCGCGGTGGCGGGCATCAATCCGCATTGCGGCGAAAACGGTCTTTTCGGCACCGAGGACGACGATCAGATCGCGCCGGCGGTTGCGGCCGCACGCGCCGAAGGCATCGAGGTACAGGGGCCTGTTTCCGCCGATACCGTATTTCATCGCGCCTATTCAGGCGCTTTCGATCTCGTCGTCGCGCAATATCATGATCAGGGGCATATCCCCATCAAACTCGTCGCCTTTGACACCGCCGTCAATGTCTCCGTCGACCTGCCGATAGACCGTACCTCCGTCGATCACGGCACCGCCTTCGACATAGCCGGCAAGGGCATCGCCAATCACGGCAACATGAATGCGGCCATCGCCTATGCGCGCAAGCTCGTGGCAGGCAAGGGTGGAAAGGGATGAGCACCATGTCTACGGCTCCCATTCTTATCCACCAGCCGCGCAGGCTCGCGGTTGGCGCAGGCACCGTCACGCAGGTTGGTGACTGGGCCGGCAAAACCGCCTCAACACTGGTAATCGCAACGCCGCTGACGGCAAAATTCGCCGAACGTCTGCAACTGCAAGGGCCCTTTGCCGTCTTCGACGCCATTCCGGGTGAGCCGGATACGGCGACACTGGACGCCGCTCTCAACGCGGCGCGCACTGCCAGGCCCGATCTCATCATCGGCCTCGGCGGCGGTTCGGTGATGGATGTGGCAAAGCTTGTCGCCGCATTGTGGAATTCAGATCAGACGCTCGAGGACGTCGCCGGACCTAACAAGGTCGCCCGTCGCGATACGCGCCTCGTGCAGATAGCAACCACGGCCGGCACCGGCTCGGAAGCAGGCATCCGCTCACTGATCACCGATCCCCTCAGGGGCACCAAGATCGCCGTCGAAAGCCCATATCTGATCGCGGATTTCGCTATTCTCGATCCGGAACTCACCTACTCCGTACCATCGGCCGTAACTGCGGCAACAGGCATCGACGCCATGGCCCATTGCGTCGAAGCCTTTACCAACCGCAAGGCCCATCCGATGATTGACGGCTTTGCCCGCATGGGCTTCACGCTGGTCGGGAAATATCTCGCCCGCGCCGTTCGCGACGGATCGGATACGGAAGCGCGGGAAGGCATGATGCTCGCCTCCTATTATGGCGGCATTTGCCTCGGGCCGGTCAACACGGCGGCCGGCCACGCCATCGCCTATCCGCTCGGCACGCGTCTCAGCCTGCCGCACGGGCTGGCCAACGCCATCGTCTTTCCACATGTGCTGGCCTTCAATCAGCCTGCGGTTTCCGCGAAGACGGCGGAAGTGGCCAGAGCGCTGGGGCTTCGTGACCATCTCTCGCCCGGTGATCTGCGCAAGGCAGCAACCGATTTCTGCGCGGCGCTCGGCATCGAAATGTCGCTTGCCAAACACGGAGCAGCCGAGGCCGATCTGACCCGCTATGCCGAGGATGCCCATGCCATCCGCAGGTTGATGGATAACAACCCCGTCGACATGACCCTGCAGGACGTGCTGGGAATTTACCGTCACGCCTACTGAAGCAGAACCGATGCGCGTGACCGCGCATCGGTTCTCGGGCCGTTTACTTGAGCCGCCTAATCTCCGTGCGATGACTCGAAAAGCCGGTCGCGCGATCCTGTCAGGTGCTGCAGCATCAATTGGCGGGCTGAATCGGCATCTCCATCCGCGATCGCCTTTGCGATGGCCTCGTGCTCGGCAAAAACGCGGGTCAGGCCTGAGGCCTCGCGCTTTACGGACATGCCGTGGAATTTCATCCCGACCGCGATATGATCCTTGAGAGCCTCCATCGCGGTGGAGAAATAGCTGTTCCGCGCCGCCCGCGCGATGGCAAGGTGGAACTGATAGTCGGCATCCTCGCGGTGGGACTGGCGGTTGGTCGCATCCCGCATCAGCTCAAGCGCCTTCCTGATGGCCGCAAGTCTTTCGGCGTCATGCCGTAATGCCGCGGCAGCGGCCGCCGCGGGCTCGAGCGTCAGCCTGAATTCGTAGCAATTCAGAAGGTCCGCAACGTTTTCCAGCTGTCCGAAGCCAAGCGGTTCACGCAAACCGAAGGCCCGGACATAGCTGCCGGAACCTCTGCGGGAGTAAATAAAGCCCTGCTCGCGTAATCGCCGTAGTGCCTCGCGAACGACCGGCCGGGACACTTCGAATTCCATGGCGAGTTCATGTTCGGTGGGCAATCTTTCATCCGGCTTGTAGGCGCCGGATTTTATCGCCCGGTGCATCCTTTCGAAAATAATGTCCGGAAGTGCCTTGCGCGCCGTTTCTTTCATCAGCCCCATCTGGTCAGCTCTCTCCAGCATCTGTCGCGCCAAGCATCATTTTCGCGATACGTTTCAATGTGTCAGCTTGCCCAAAACCGCCCGATTTCGCAATGATACATTGGTTTCCCGCCCAGCCGACACCGAGGCCCGGCAGGCACTCGCCGGCAAGACGCAGCCGCAAAATGCCCATCGCGCGCAGCACCGCCTCGGCCGTTGCCCCACCCGACAGAAGCAGCCTGCCCGCGCCGGCCGTGAAGTGCGGAACGACCCCTTCCGCCAGCCGGTCTGAAACTTCAAGCGAAGAAAGATACTCATTCCCCTGGGTTGCCTGAATGAGGGAAAGGTCGACGGCTTCGTCCGCGTCCCGAGGAACGGCACCGTTGGGCGCTTCAATGATCGACACCAGATCCGCGCTCTTGAGGACGTCTATCTGCTCCAATGTAATCGGATCGCGGGAACCGACGACAAAGATCCCCTTGCCAGGTGGAACGGTTGCAACATCGGGCAGGACGCGCGCCGCCATCACCGAAGCCAGCGTCTCTGCAAGACCACGCGCGCCAATGAAAAGATCAACGCCTTCAGCCTGCGCGGCAGAAAGGGCCTGCCTGATATCCTCAGTCGTTCGCGTATCGGGTATTGAACAACGCAGGGCATGTCTTCCCAGTTTTTCATCAATCGCGATGGCGGTTTCAACCCCAAAGCCCGAGACGGCGCCGCCGCTGACGATACGTCCGAAATCCGGAATCGCCGGCACGACAAGAGCGCGCCGGAAAGAAATTGCATCCATTTCAGCCGCAATATGTCCCTTCAGGCGGGAATCGATCTTCTTGAACAGGATCGTGTCGGCTGGAACCAGTGCCAGTAGTTCCTGTGTGCGACGTCGGGCCTCGTCCGCCTTCCCATCGCGGCATCCAAGATTGACGCTGAGAACGGCAGGGGCAGCGGCCAGCGCCGCATGCACGCCTTCCAGCCCCGTTGCCACCTCTGTCACCATTCCGCGCCCGGCAAAGGGGGCGGCCGCGTCGAGCGCGCCGGTCAGATCATCGGCAAAAATCAACAGCACGGCATCGCCTTTGAAAAGTTGTAAGGTTTTACATCGATAAATTTATTTATATTCAATAGATAAAGAGATGTGAATAACAAAATTGATCGCACGGACCTTTCAAGTCGCCGGAGAGAAATGGAAAGCAAGATCAGCCATGCCCACCGGTAGCGGGTGCCAGCAAGGATGACGAACCCTCGCGTCGCTAAACGAAGCGGAAAGGCAGACCGGAGATAAGGGCATTGACGAAGCGCTTTTTCTGAAAGCGGCCGTTCAGTGAAACACGCGGCAAGAGTGTGGGCTTTTCGAGACTGCCGAGGCCGAGAACCCCCGCCTGTGTGGTGACTGCCGCGGAAAACCCTGCGTCCGATACCGCCTTCGCCTCGCGCTCGCCCACCGCTTTCGTCCAACCATAGGGATAAGAAAAGGAGCGCGGTGTATGGCCCGCATATTCCTCTACCCGGCGCTTCGATTCCGCAATCTCGTAAGCCAGGCGCTCAGCGTCGATCTTGCGCATATTCACATGGGTCATGGTATGGGCGCCGAGATGCACCAGAGGATCCTCCGACAGCGCCCTGAGTTCTGCCGCATCCATGATGAGCTCGTCCACGATGGCAACCGGATCGATGCCACACTGTCGAGCGGCGCGATCGATCCTCTCCACCGCTTCATCTTCGGCGGCACTTTGGACAAAATTTTCCAGCCGCGCGAATGCATCCGCTTTTTGCAGGGGCGTTCCGCATGTCACGTGCTCCGGCCCTGCCCCGAAATCGAAATCGAACGACGCCGCCTTCTGCGTCAAGGCGGCGGCGGTCTCCCACCACAGGCCGCGTGTACGCTCGACAAAACCGGGCGTGATGAAGATCGTGTAGGGAACGCCATATTTGCGAAAGATCGGCGCGGCGTAGTCTGCGTTGTTGCGATAGCCATCATCAAGCGTGAAGGCACAAAACGACCGGTCTTCTCCGCTGCCGGCAAGCAGTGCCGGAAGATCATGCAGGTGAACGGGAACGAGACCCGATTCGAGCGCCGCCTGTATGGCCTCTTCGAGGAACTCCGGCGTGACGGACAATTGTACATTGGGCGCGAAAGCCGAAACAGCGCCGCCCGGACGCACGTGGTGAAGCGTGAAGATGACACCTCGCCCGGCAAGCGAAGGGAATGCCGAGCGGACAGCCGGAAGGGAACTCACCTCCAGCCCGGCCCTTATGACGGTGTATTTCACAAGGCGTTTTACCGGCTGCAGCAAAAGTCCCGCGGGTTGTCGCGACGACAGGCCGGGTAATATCCGCTTTTTCAACACCCTGAAGGCTGTGAGCGGCAGGTCGATCAGGCCCGGCAGCGGGTCATTCAGCGCAAATGCAGCCCAACTGCGGACCTTGGCGAGGGACGCAAGATAGTCGGCAGCCCGCACCTCACCTCTCCGTCCCAGGGTAAATGCGGCAACAAGATCACGAACGAGATAGGACCACGACGTGCCGTTGCGGGGCTTGACCGGCTCGCCGGTCGGCTCGTCGTTGGCGGCACGCCATAACAATGCGCCAAGATCAATGCCGGCAGCAGAACAGAGGCCGAACCACGACCACGGACGCGGATTCACATCGAGAAGTTTCAGCGTCCCGTCCCGGTCATCGAACTTGAATTCCACCTCGACCAGTCCGCTATGACCGGCGGACCTCAATATTGTCCGGGCGGCATCGATCGCCGACGGGTTGTCGACAATCTCGACCCGAGTGCTGGTGTAACCGAAATCGACGGGATACTGACGGATGCGCCGGGCGGTGAATTCCGCCACTGGTTCTCCGTTCAGCCACAGGGCAGCATAGGAGAACTGGTTTCGTCCGCCACCTGGAATGAGTTCCTGCACCACCACATTGCCGGCGCCGATCTCTTCGCTGGCCTCGGCAAAGGCGGCTTTCAGGGCCTGCCGATCTTCGGAGCGGACGACCTTGGCGCGGGCAATCGCAGTATCGCCGCCGCCCATATTTGGCTTGAGAATGACGGGAAACAGCACGTCAAGCGCATCGATATCAGCGGCTGATGCCAGCGCATAGGTCCTGGGAATGCTGACGCCGAGTTCCGCCGCACGCCTGTATAGAAGCGGTTTTTCGCACAGCCATTGCAGCGCCGCCCAGTCCGGCAGAACGATCTTGTAGAGAGCCGAAAGTTCATCGTGATGCTGCGAAACGAGCTGAACCTCACCATCGCCGGATGGGACCAGCAGCGAACCCTTGAGATGATGCCTGTCGGCCATCTGCCGCAGGAAAGACATTGCCCCTGCGTCGTGCGGACCGGCCCAGCGTATTGTCTCCCGCACGAAACGCGACCAGCTAGGCAGGGGTGAGTCATGGGTGAGGTAATAAACAGGCACATTCAGGGCCCCGAGGCTGCGCGCGAGGGCGAGCGTGCCATGAGCGCCGCCGACAATAACAACACCTGGAATGGTCAAAGCCTGATCCCCGTCCTACTCCATATCTTGATCGCAAAAATTGATAAATAAATTCGATATTTCCGAAATATGGGGGTCGCGGAAAGGCCAAGGCGCTTGCGCTGCCAGTCCTTCCACGATGCGCCCCGGACAGCATCCGGAAGGAAAATCAACGCCTCACGCGTCTTTCCGAACCGGGCGCGGCTCACCGTTCTCATCGACGGCGACCATGATGAAGACGGCCTCCGTCACCTTTTCACGCGAATCCCGATAGTGCCGGCGCGTCCAGGCTTCGATCTTCAGCGTGACGGAGGTGCGGCCAATCTTTTCGATGCGGGTATAGACGCACAATGTATCACCGATCTTGACCGGCTTCTTGAAGACGATCTCGTTGACTGCGACGGTTACGGTTCGGCCCCCGGCCACATCATTGGCGCGGACGAAAGCGGCAAGGTCCATCTGCGACATGACCCAGCCGCCGAAAATATCACCGGCCGGATTGGCGTCGGCAGGCATGGCAAGCGTTCTGAGCGTCAGTTCCATATCGGCGGGCGGCTGCTGATCCATCTGTCAAATTCCTTTCACAAACCTCCCGCTGCCGGACTTAAACAACCGCACCCCTTCCGCCAATAGCCGATTTGTCGCGGCAGCCCTTCCAAAACCGCAAGGAATCACAGGGTCTCGTAAGCTTCGGTTAACCATGATGGGGCACGATTCAAAAAAAGCGCGGGGGCGTACAAATGGCCTATGACTGGAGTGGAAACAACACGATACAGCAGCGTTACGATCGTATAGTTCTGGCGGTCGCTAGCGTTGTCGCCATCAGCCTGGCAACAGGTACACTGGCTTTCCGCTCACAGGTGGAGCCGAACAACACCATAAGTATCGCCAAACAACAGCGGCTCAACTCTGAAAAATGGCATTTGCGGCTCTGATACGCCTCGATCGGCACCTCCGGCAGCACGACCATTGAGCTATTGAGAGGCGCCGCCATCGCGCCTGTCCGTCCTGTCCCTCTGGGAGACGTGGTCTAGATGGGCGACCGCCGGAGAAAGAATCGACAGAAAAGTCTCGGACCGGCCGATATAAACAATCGCCGCGCCCTCGATCCCGTTCAAAACCCCGGCCAGCGTGTCCTGCGTCTGTTTTTCCAAGCCTTCCAGCAGATCGTCAATGACGATGAATTTCGGTTTCAGCAACAGCGCATTGGCAACCCGGATGCTGGCCTGTTCGTCCGAATCCAGTTTTTTGTCCCAACGGATGTTTTCATCAAGACGAGAGGCCATCTCGCCGAGACCCGATGCGGCGAGCGCCGAAACATAATCCTCATCCGCAAAGCGCTGGGGTGCACGCGGATAAGCCATGATTTCGCGCAGCGTTCCTGCCGGCAGATAACCGTGCTGAGCAATGAAAAGCGTGTCGGTTTGATCCGGCATCTCTATCCTGCCCTGGCCCCAGGGCCACAGCCCCGCCATAGCTGCGAACAAAAGCCGCCGGTTCACACCTTGCTCGCCATTGATCATCAGCCGTTCGCCCGGCCCGACCTCGACATCCGCCTCATGCAGCATGAATCCGCGCTCAATATCCTGCCCGCCCGCATCGCGGCAGATCGTAACCGACTGAAGACGGATTCTGTCATTTTCCGCACTGCGTTGCAGATCGATCGTCAGGCCGTGCTGTTCCACGCTGTCCATCTGGATCAAAGCGTTCCGGAACACGGAGACACGCTGCAACGTCGCCTTCCAGCTGGCGATCGGCCCGAAATTGTCGATATACCAGCGTAGCGCCGTATTCACCTGATTGAAGGCGCCGACCGCCATCATCAGCCCGCCGAAAGTGAGATTGCCGGAAAAATAGACCGGAGCCGCGATCAGGATCGGCGCCACCACCGCCAGCCAGCCATATCCCGCCGAGACCCAGGTCAGATGTGTCAGCGCCATGGCGAGTCCCCGGATGACACCGAGGACGGCATCGATATCGACGCCAATCCGCCGCCTCTCATTTTTTTCGCCACGCGCAAGGGCAATGGCGGCAAGATTTTCGCTGGCCCGCATTAACGAAAAGCGAAGCTCAGCCTCTTTGGAATAACGCTCCGCGTTTAGCCCCACCAGCCGATAACCGACGAGGTTGCTGAGCAGGGAAGCGGAACCGGCATAAAGGATTGCCGCCCAGACCATATAGCCGGGGATAGCATAGGTATCGCCGCTGATGGTAATGGCAAAGCCCGCCGAGAGCGACCAGAGAACGCCGATAAAGCTGACAAGCAGGATCGTCGCGTTCACAAGACCGATCGAAAGCGCCGTACTGCTTTCGGCGAGGTTGCGGACATCGTCATGGAGCCGCTGGTCCGGATTGATGGCTATCGTACCGAAACTGGCGAGGCGGGCGGCGCGACCCGGCTTCAGCCACTGGTCCACCATATCCTTGGCAAGACCCTCGCGCATGTTAAGCGCCGTCATCTGGTTGAGCCAGGTCTGAATGACGTTGAGGAGCAGCAACAGCCCGGCGATGACCGCGAAAACCTCGAGCTGATGAAGGAAGGCGTCGAGATCGCGCCGTTCCAGCGCGTTATAAAACGGCGCATTCCATTCATTGAGCCTGATCTGCCCGTAGGCCGTCAGCAATATCACCGTGAGAAGGGCCATCGACAGCAAGATCAGACGGTTGCGCACCGGCGATGTCCAGAAGGCGCGCCCCATCACGCGCAGCTGAGCCGGAAAATCGAGATCGAAGCCCGAAAGGTTAGCCGCGCCCTTGCGCTGATCGTCGCTTACCGATGTTGCCATTCATCCATTCCGAAACGTCAGTGGGCAAAGAAAGCCGGTCGCGATTCTGCGCCTTTCGATGCCAAGCAATAACACGCCGTTCGACCATGTCCACAATGCCGGCGAAATCTCCGCGGCGACAACCTGAAAGCCCGCGCAATTCTTCGTGCAGGCAAATGAAGCGGCTTCGACCAACAATGCGATTGCCCCAGGAAATGATCCTTGCTTTCTTTTCCTGCATTGCACAAAATCCGAGTAATTTCAGAGGGGCGGACAAACCGCATAAGCCGGAAAACCGGGCAAGGCAGATTAATGGCGATCAAAGCGAGCATCTATCATCTGACGCATTATAAATATGACAATCCGGTTCGCCTTGGACCACAGATCATCAGACTGAAGCCCGCCTCACATTCCAGAACCAGCGTCATCAGCCATTCTCTCAAGGTTTCACCCTCCAATCACTTCGTGAACCTTCAGCAGGATCCCTACGGTAATTACCTTGCCCGCTTCGTTTTTCCGGAACCGGTGAGTGAATTCAAGATCGAGGTCGATCTTGTCGCCGATATGACGGTTTATAATCCGTTCGATTTCTTTGTGGAGGAAGAGGCGACAAAGTGGCCCTTCGACTATCCGCAGGAACTGCGCGACGATCTCTCCATCTACATGAAGCCGGAACCGACCGGTCCTCTGCTCGCCGCCTTCATGGCCACTGTCGACCGCACTCCAGGTCAACAGACGGTGGACATGGTCGTCGGCCTCAACGCCCGCCTGCAGCAGGAGATCGGTTACGTCATCCGCATGGAACCCGGCGTCCAGACACCTGAGGAGACGCTTGCTTCCGGCAAGGGGTCCTGCCGCGATACCAGCTGGCTGCTCGCGCAGGTCCTGAGGCATCTTGGCCTCGCTGCCCGTTTCGTGTCGGGATATCTCATCCAGTTGACACCGGACCTCAAGGCGCTGGACGGCCCATCCGGCACCGAGGTGGACTTCACCGATCTGCACGCATGGGCCGAGGTTTATATGCCGGGTGCGGGCTGGATCGGCCTCGACCCCACGTCCGGTCTATTGACCGGCGAGAGCCATATTCCATTGGCGGCAACACCGCATTACCGCAACGCCGCGCCTATTTCCGGCGGCTATTACGGCCATGCCAACACGGAATTCGCCTTCGACATGCAGGTCCGGCGGGTTGCCGAGACGCCGCGCATCACCAAGCCTTTTTCGGACGAAAGCTGGGACGAACTCAATGCGCTCGGCCAGGAGGTCGATGAGGTTCTGAATACCCATGATGTCCGGTTGACCATGGGCGGCGAACCGACCTTCGTTTCCATCGACGATTTCGAATCCGATGAGTGGAACACCGGTGCGGTGGGGCCAACAAAGCGCGAAAAGGCCGACCTTCTGATCCGCCGCCTGCGCGAGCGTTTCGCACCGGGTGGGTTTTTGCATTACGGCCAGGGAAAATGGTATCCGGGCGAAAGCCTGCCGCGCTGGACGTTCTCGCTTTATTGGCGCAAGGATGGCCTGCCAATCTGGCAGAACCCGGCGCTTATCGCCGAGGAGGGCGCGAATACCGGCGCAAAGGCGGAAGACGCGCAGAAACTGCTGGGCGGCATCGCCTCCCATCTCGGCATCGAACGGGAGCTGGTGCTGCCGGCCTATGAGGATCCGGCGGAATGGATCATCAAGGAAGGCAGCCTTCCCGACAATGTTGACCCGTCAAATTCCAAGCTGAAGGACCCGGAGGAGCGAAACCGCATAGCCCGCGTCTTCGAGCGGGGACTGACGACACCGACCGGCTATATTCTTCCCGTTCAGGCGTGGAATGCGCGCGCCGCCGGCAAGCGCTGGATCAGCGAAAAATGGAAGACGCGGCGCGGTAAAATATTCCTCGTTCCGGGTGACAGCCCGGTGGGTTACCGCCTGCCACTCGGCACGCTGCCCTATGTGCCGCCATCCGCCTATCCCTATATTCACGAGGCCGACCCCTCGATCCCTCGCGGTCCGCTTCCCGACGTCTTCACGCCATCGGGCCGCGCCATGCCCGAAGCTTCTTTCCATGCCAGCGAAGCCGCGGGGCAGGAACGCGTAGAGCAGACGATCGGCGAAATCGGCGGCGCGGTGCGCACCGCCATGTCGGTGGAACCGCGTGATGGCAGGCTCTGCGTCTTCATCCCGCCAGTGGAACGCATCGAGGACTATCTCGAGCTGATTGCAGCAGCGGAGGCGGCTGCCGCCGAGCTTGGATTGCCAGTCCACATAGAGGGTTATGCGCCGCCGCATGATGAGCGTATCAATGTAATCCGCGTCGCGCCCGATCCCGGTGTGATAGAGGTCAACATCCACCCCGCTTCAAGCTGGAAGGACTGTGTCGACATTACCACCGCAGTCTACGAAGAGGCGCGCCAGTCACGTCTCGGTGCCGACAAATTCATGATCGATGGCCGTCATACCGGCACCGGCGGCGGCAACCATGTGGTGGTGGGCGGCGCCAATCCCAATGACAGCCCATTCCTGCGCCGACCCGATCTTCTGAAAAGTCTTGTGCTGCACTGGCAGCGGCACCCCTCGCTTTCCTATCTCTTCTCAGGGCTCTTCATCGGCCCGACAAGCCAGGCGCCACGTATCGACGAAGCCCGGCACGACAGTCTCTACGAACTGGAGATCGCGCTTGCGCAGGTGCCGCTGCCCGGTGAAGGCGTTCCGCCCTTGCCATGGCTGGTTGACCGCCTGTTCCGCAATCTCCTGACGGATGTAACGGGCAATACCCACCGCGCCGAAATCTGCATCGACAAGCTGTTTTCGCCTGATGGACCGACCGGCCGCCTCGGGCTGGTGGAATTTCGCGGTTTCGAAATGCCGCCGAATGCGCGCATGTCGCTTGCCCAGCAGTTGCTGGTGCGTGCTCTCATCGCGCGTTTCTGGAAAAACCCGGCCGTCGGCAAATTCGTGCGCTGGGGCACGGCACTCGCCGATCGTTTCATGCTACCGCATTATATCTGGGCGGATTTCCTGGATGTGCTTGCAGACCTCAGGGAAAACGGTTTCGACCTGAAGCCCGAATGGTTCACCGCCCAGCAGGAGTTCCGTTTCCCCTTCTTCGGGGAGGTGGAATATGAAGGATCAAAGCTGGAATTGCGCCAGGCGCTGGAACCTTGGCATGTGATGGGCGAACAGGGCGCCATCGGCGGCACCGTGCGTTATGTCGACAGCTCCGTCGAGCGCCTGCAGGTGCGGCTCGAAACGTCCAATCCCGCCCGCTACGCGGTGGCCTGCAACGGCCGCGCCGTTCCGCTGACTCCGACGGAAAGCCGCAGCGTCGCAGTTGCCGGCGTCCGCTTCAAGGCATGGCAGCCCGCTTCCGGCCTGCATCCCGTGCTGCCCGTCAATTCACCCTTGACCTTTGACATTTATGATACATGGTCGAGGCGATCGATCGGCGGATGCATCTATCATGTTGCTCATCCGGGCGGGCGCAATTACGAGACATTTCCCGTCAACGGCAATGAGGCGGAGGCACGCCGCCTCGCCCGTTTCGAACCATGGGGGCATACGGCAGGGCAATATCCGCTTCGGGCGGAAACCGTGTCGCCAGAATTTCCGCTGACGCTCGATCTGCGCCGGCCTTACGGAGTATAAATTGTCCAAAGCCCCGGCAACGGAACGCAAGACGGAAACGAGCGCGCGACCAAGCGGGCTTGAATATTCGCCCTTGCCTGGCGTTGCCGACGAAATGCTCGATAATAACGGCGCGGTGAGACCGGTCTGGAAGACCCTGCTCGAGGCCCTCTCGCGCATGTCTGAGCGGGAGCTGCATGAGCGTTTTGCCCGCACTGACCGCTATCTGCGCGATGCCGGCGTGTTCTACCGCGATTACGGCAAGGGCAGCAGCGAAAGAAACTGGCCGATCTCCCATATTCCGGTGCTGATCGACGACCGGGAATGGACGGTTCTTGCCGAGGGGTTGAAGCAGCGCGCCAATCTTCTGGAAGCCATGGTCGCCGATTTTTACGGCGAAAACCGACTGGTGAAGGAAGGTTATGTGCCGCCGGCGCTGATTGCCTCCAATCCCGAATATCTGCGCCCCATGGTCGGCGTAAAGCCGGCAAGCGGTCATTACCTGCATTTCTGTTCCTTCGAGATCGGGCGTGGGCCAGATGGCAACTGGTGGGTGCTGGCCGACAGGACGCAGGCGCCCTCCGGTGCGGGTTTCGCGCTCGAAAACCGGGTGGCGACCACGCGTGCGCTCTCCGACATCTATGCCGAAACCCATGTTCACCGTCTGGCCTCGTTTTTTGGTGCTTTCCGCGACACGCTGCAGGCGCAAAGAAAACACCCTGACGACCGGATCGCCGTGTTAACGCCCGGCCCGGCCAACGAGACCTATTTCGAACACGCCTATATCGCCCGTTATCTTGGCTTCATGCTGCTGGAGGGCGAAGACCTGACCGTTGTCAATGGCCGCGTCATGGTCAGAACGGTTGCCGGGTTGAAGCCGATCGGCGTCCTCTGGCGGCGTCTCGACGCATCCTATTCCGATCCGCTGGAGCTCAACCAGCAATCCCATATCGGCACGCCGGGCATGGTACAGGCATTGCGCAATGAAGCGCTCACCATCGTCAACGCGCTCGGCAGCGGAATTCTGGAAACGCGGGCGCTGCTTGCCTTCATGCCGCGCATCTGCCGCCACATTCTCGGCGAAGAACTGAAATTGCCGTCCATCGCCACCTGGTGGTGCGGACAGGAGGCTGAACGCCGTCACGTCGCCGGCAATATCGAAGGCATGGTCATTGGCCCGGCCTATTCCCGGCTTCCGTTCTTCGACGATAACGGCCAGTCCGTGCTTGGCTCTTCCCTGAGAGAAACTGCAAAGGAATCGATCAGCGACTGGCTTGCCTCCGATGGCCACAGGCTGGTGGGCCAGGAAGTGGTGAAGCTTTCAACCACCCCGGCCTATATCGACAACAAGCTCGTGCCGCGCCCGATGAGCCTTCGTGTATTTGCCGCCCGCACCCAGGATGGCTGGCAGATCATGCCGGGTGGCTTTGCCCGGATCGGCAGCGGTGACGACGTGTCCGCCATCGCCATGCAATCGGGCGGAAGCGCGGCTGATGTCTGGATCGTCAGCGACAGACCGGTGGAGCGCACCACGCTTCTGCCGGCGGAAGAGAGCTTCACCCGCAACATGCCGGGCAGCCTGCCAAGCCGCGCGGCCGACAATCTCTTCTGGCTGGGTCGTTACATCGAGCGCTCTGAAGGCGCCTTGCGCATCCTTCGCGCCTGGCATGGGCGTTATGCCGAATCCGCTGATCCGCGCCAGCCGCTGCTCGCGCATGTCACGCGGTATCTCGAAGCGCTTGATGTGGAGATGAACGATGCCGTGCCGGAAAGCCTGCTTACCAACATCAACAGCGCGCTTTATTCCGCCAGCAACATTCGTGACCGCTTTTCGCCGGACGGATGGCTGGCGCTGAACGACCTTGCCAAGACGGCCCGCCGTTTCCACGCGAAAGTGGCTCCCGGCGACGACGCGACCCATGCCATGACGGTCCTCTTGCGCAAGCTTGCGGGCTTTGCCGGCCTGGTGCACGAAAACATGTATCGCTTTACCGGCTGGCGTTTCCTGTCGATCGGCCGTTATCTCGAACGTGGACTGCATATGACGCGTCTTCTCGGCCATATGACCGGCCCGGACGCGCCAGATGGATCCTATGACATGCTGCTTGAAATCGGCGACAGCGTCATGACCCATCGCCGGCGGTATAACGTCAATACGGCAGGTCTGACCGTGACCGATCTTCTGGCACTCGACCCGCTCAATCCCCGCTCGATCCTGTTTCAGCTGAACGAGATCCGCACCGAGGTGGAGCAGCTTCCAAACGCCTTCGTCAACGGCCAGATGTCGCCCTTCTACCGCGAGGCGATGCGTCTGCATTCCGGGTTGGCGGTCATGACGCCGGAAAACATGAATGGCGCGATCTACCGCCAGCTCGAAACCGACATGGAGCATCTTTCCGATGTTCTGGCCCGGACCTATCTCGGATAATCCTATGCTCTATGATCTTTCCCTGCATATGGGTTACACCTACGACACGCCGGCCCATGGCGCGCGCCACATCATCCGCGTCCTGCCGCTCTCCATCCCGGGTCGACAGCGGCTTGTCGCCGGCTCCATCGACGTTTCGCCGACGCCGGAAGAACGGGCCGTCTTCGAGGATTTCTTTCATCTCTCGGCAACATCGGTGCATCTGCGCGCACCGCATGAAAAGCTCGATATTCGCATGCAGGCGCGAGTGATGGTGGAAGCCCCGGCATTGACGGCGGATTTTTCGCCCGAGCTTTCCCGCCTGCCGCAGGACCTCGCCGGCGTGTGGTCGCTCGATTTCCAGTCACCGCACCACTTTATCGGCGCTAGTCCAAGGATCGGAATGGACACGGCGATATCCGCCTATGCCCGGGAAGTGCTGAAGCGCGGAATGACCATTCGCGAAATTGCGCTCTCTCTGTGCAAACGGATCCATAAGGACTTCAGCTATGACGGCGAGGCGACGACCGTTGATACGACACCTGCGGAAGCCTTCAAACTAAAGCGCGGCGTGTGCCAGGATTTTTCGCATATCATGATCATGGCCTTGCGCAGCCTCGGCATTCCCGCCGGTTATGTCAGCGGTTTCCTGCGAACCATTCCTCCGCCCGGCAAGGAACGGCTTGAAGGCGCCGATGCAATGCACGCCTGGGTGCGCATCTGGTGCGGCGAGGCTGCCGGTTATCTGGAGCTCGATCCCACCAACGACATCGTGGCGGGGAGCGACCATATCGTCGTCGGTTATGGCAGGGATTATTCCGATGTCGCCCCCGTTATCGGGGTATTGAAGAGCTACGGCAACCAGCAGATAAAACAGGCGGTCGACGTGATCCCCCTCCAGCAATGACACAACGTGTATTATTCCAGACCTTCGCGACGACAATTCTTGAAAATACTTTGAAAGCTGCGTCAATTTGACCACTGCGTAAAATTGAACCGATCACCTTAGCGGATTTTACATCGTTTGCGGGTTTCCTGCGCTCAGTCGAATATTCTAATCGGTGAGCCCCCCTATGACCGCCTCCGCACCTGACAAATTGAAGCGCCGTTTCCTGACCGATAAGAGCGGCAATTTCGGCATCATGACGGCAATCCTACTGCCTGTCTTGCTCGGTTTTGCCGGTGCCGGCATGGAGTTGGCGAATGTGATGCAGGTGAAAGCGGACATGCAGAACACTGCGGATTCAGCCGCCCTTGCGGCGGCAACCGAGGCGCGGCTGAAAAAGGGCGATCTGACGGATGAGCAGATCAAGGAAATCGCCAAGGGCTTCATTGCCGCGCAGATGGAAAAAAGCCTGACCGAAGAAGAAAAGAAGAAACTGGAGGAGAATTCTCCAACCAGCATTACGACGACGGAAAATGCCCGCGGCAAGACCTACACGATCGAAACCACGATCAACCACAAGGTTCAGCTCAATCCGCTGCTCGGGTTCATTGGCGCAAAAACACTCGATCTTTCGGTAACCGGCACCGCAAAGAGCACCGTCAACAAGGGTGCTCCAATCTCCATGTATCTGGCGCTAGATCGTTCCGGCTCGATGTCGTTCAAGACGGATACAATCGATACCAAAAAAACGTCATGCCAGAACTACACGGCTGATAATTGGGGTAAATATCCCAATCTGGGAAAGACATCCCCCTGCTATGTCAACAAGGCCACGTCGCTCAAAACCGCGGTCGGATTTCTCGTCGCCACATTGAACAAGGCCGACCCGACTTACACTGCCAACGGCAGTTCGCAACTGGTGCGGACAGGTGCCTCGGTCTATACGCACGAGACCTATGCCGTCCAGCCCCTCAGCTGGGGCACGAGCAGTGTTGTCAGCTATGTGGACAAACAGATTCCGGAATTTCCCACCGGCGGCACGGATGCCCGCAGCAGCCTGAACGCCGCCTATAACGCACTCAAGAAAGCCAATCCCGACGAGGCGAAGGCACATAAAACGCAGGGGAACGAATCCTTCGAGCGCTATATTGTTCTGATGACCGATGGCGAAATGACGGGAAACAGCGCCTCGTGGAATTCCAGCATCGACCAGTCGGTGCGCACCACCTGCGAGACTGCCAAGAAAGATGGAATCAAGATTTTCAGCGTCGCCTTCATGGCGCCGGACAAGGGCAAGGCGCTGCTGCAATATTGCGCATCGAGCGCTGACAATTATTACGCCCCTGAAAACATGGAGCAGATCGTAACAGCCTTTGGAGAAATCGCCCGCAAGGCTGCGGGCAGCATAGCCACGCTCACCAACTGATCGGCTTCCGGCGCCGCCGTGCCGGAGCGCCTTGTCCGTTGCATGGCTGACAGAACATGTGCGGCAGGTGACAGCGGCGGCGGCCCGTGGCATAGGAGGGCCGCTCCCATTCACAGGCCCTGTCATGATCCGCATCGAAAACATCAGCAAGTCGAACAGTCACCGCATTCTCTATATCGAGGCCTCCGCCGCGCTCAATCGCGGTGAGAAGATCGGCCTTGTCGGTCCGAACGGTGCCGGCAAGACAACGCTTTTCCGGATGATCACCGGCGAGGAGCAGCCGGACGAGGGTCAGATCGTCGTCGAAAAGGGCATGACGGTCGGCTATTTCGATCAGGATGTCGGTGAAATGTCCGGCCGCTCTGCCGTAGCCGAGGTTATGGAGGGTGCAGGCCCGGTCAGCGAGGTCGCGGCGGAGCTTCGGGAACTGGAAGCCGCAATGTCCGATCCCGACCGGATGGACGAGATGGACGCCATCATCGAACGTTACGGCGAAGTGCAGGCGCGGTACGAAGAGCTTGATGGTTACGCGCTGGAAGGCCGTGCGCGTGAGGTGCTGGACGGGTTGAGCTTCAGCCAGGAGATGATGGACGGCGATGTTTCCAAGCTTTCCGGCGGCTGGAAGATGCGCGTCGCGCTTGCCCGCATCCTTTTGATGCGGCCGGACGTGATGCTGCTTGACGAACCCTCCAACCATCTCGATCTTGAAAGCCTGATCTGGCTTGAGGATTTCCTGAAGAATTATGACGGCGCGCTGCTGATGACCTCGCACGACCGGGAATTCATGAACCGCATCGTCAACAAGATCATCGAAATCGACGGCGGGAGTCTCACCACCTATTCCGGCGACTACGGCTTTTACGAACAGCAGCGCGCGCAGAATGAAAAGCAGCAGCAGGCACAGTTTGAACGCCAGCAGGCCATGCTCGCCAAGGAAATCAAGTTCATCGAACGTTTCAAGGCGCGCGCCTCGCATGCCGCGCAGGTGCAGAGCCGCGTGAAGAAACTCGACAAGATTGATCGCGTCGAGCCGCCACGCCGGCGCCAGACTGTTGCTTTCGAGTTCGCGCCGGCGCCCCGCTCGGGTGAGGATGTCGTGGCGCTGAAGAAGGTGAACAAGGCCTATGGCAGCCGCACCATTTATGGCGATCTCGACTTCATGGTGCGGCGCAAGGAACGCTGGTGCATCATGGGCGTCAATGGTGCAGGAAAATCAACGCTGTTGAAGCTCGTGACCGGCACGGCGGAACCGGATTCCGGCAAGGTTACCCTCGGCGCCAGCGTCAAGCTCGGTTACTTCGCCCAGCACGCCATGGATGTTCTTGACGGTGACAGCACCATCCTGGAATGGCTGGAAGAGCGCTTTCCGAAGGCGGGGCAGGCGCCGTTGCGCGCCCTTGCCGGCTGTTTCGGTTTTTCCGGCGACGACGTGGAAAAACGTTGCCGCGTTCTTTCCGGCGGGGAAAAGGCCCGTCTCGTCATGGCTGCCATGCTGTTCGATCCGCCGAATTTCCTCGTGCTGGATGAGCCGACCAACCATCTCGATCTCGACACCAAGGAAATGCTGATCAAGGCCCTTTCGGATTATGAAGGCACGATGCTGTTCGTTTCGCATGACCGTCATTTCCTGGCCGCCCTTTCGAACCGGGTTCTGGAACTGACGCCCGATGGTATCCATCAATATGGTGGCGGGTACACCGAATATGTCGAAAGCACCGGACAGGAAGCCCCGGGCCTTCACAGCTGAGCCATCTGCCGAACGCACCGCCCTGTGACGGCAGCTTTCTTTTGGAGACTGGAGAAGCAGATGCGGATCGTGGTTTACAGCGCCAAGCCCTATGACCGGCAGTTCCTTGACGCTGCCGCCCACCCTGGCATGAAGATGCAATATTGCGAAGCGCGCCTGTCTGCCGAAACGGTGGCGTTGGCGGAGGGAGCGATGGCGATCTGTGCCTTCGTCAATGACGACCTGTCCGGACCGGTGCTCGAGAAACTTGCGGCAATGGGTGTGCGACTTGTCGCCCTGCGATGCGCTGGGTTCAATCAGGTGGACCTTCAGGCCGCCGAAAAGCTCGGCCTCACCATTGCGCGCGTGCCGGCCTATTCGCCCTATGCGGTGGCGGAACACACCATGGCGCTCATCCTGTCGCTCAACCGCAAGATTCACCGCGCCTATAATCGCGTTCGCGAGGGAAATTTCGCACTTGACGGGCTGCTTGGCTTCGATCTCCACGGGAAGACGGTTGGTGTTGTAGGGACGGGAAAGATCGGAGCGATCTTCACGCGTATCGCGGCCGGCTTCGGCTGCCGTCTGCTCGGCCACGATATCCGGCAGAATCCGGATTGCGTGGCGCTGGGCATGACCTATGTCACGCGAGAGGAGCTGTTCCGCGCGTCGGACGTACTCACACTGATGTGCCCGCTGACACCGGAGACCCGCCATCTCATTCGTAGCGAAACGCTGCCGCTGCTGAAAAAGGGCGTAATGCTCATCAATACCAGCCGCGGCGCCATCATCGACACGCAGGCCGCGATTGCCGGATTGAAAGACGGCACCATCGGTTCCCTCGGCATTGACGTCTACGAGGAGGAAGCCGATCTCTTTTTCGAGGATCTGTCCAATGACGTGTTGCGCGATGACGTTTTCGCGCGGTTGTTGACCTTTCCCAATGTTCTGGTGACCGGTCATCAGGGTTTCTTCACACAGGAAGCACTCACAAACATTGCGGACACGACAATCGCCAACATTACGAGTTTTCTTGATACCGGCAGGGCGCTGCATGCCGTCTCGAGGACCTAGGTCGCCGGGATCGCTAACCACCTGAGAACTGCAAAATTCGCCCCGGACGCAATTGCCCGCCCCTGAGACCCGGTATAGGTTCACTCGATCTTTTTCGAGCTTTCAAAGCTGACCGGTCGGGCAACAGATGCAACTCAAAGACTGCTATAATTTCCACGATTTTCGCTGCATGGCCAAACAGCGTCTTCCCGGACCGATCTTCAACTACATCGACGGCGCTGCCGATGACGAGGTGACGTATCGACGAAACACGGCCGCCTTCGATAAATGCGATCTGGTTCCGGACGTGCTGCGCGGCGTTGCCGATGTGGATATGTCTGTCACCGTCATGGGGCAGAAGCTGTCAATGCCGGTCTATTGTTCCCCGACGGCACTTCAGCGCCTCTTTCACCATCAGGGAGAACGGGCGGTTGCTGCGGCGGCCGGCAAATTCGGCACGATGTTCGGCGTGTCCTCTCTCGGCACCACAAGCCTGGAGGAAGCGCGCCGCATCAGCGGCGGGCCACAGGTCTATCAGTTTTATTTCCACAAGGACCGTGGCCTCAACCGCGATATGATGGCGCGCGCAAAAAGCGCCGGTGTGGAAACCATGATGCTGACGGTGGACAGCATCACCGGCGGAAACCGCGAGCGCGACAAGCGCACCGGCTTTGCCATTCCCTTCAAGCTCAATCTTTCCGGCATTGCGCAATTTGCCATGAAGCCGGCATGGGGCATCAATTATCTGACCCATGAGCGCTTCAGCCTGCCGCAACTCGACGATCACATCAAGATGGACGGTGGAGCGCTCTCCATCAGCCGCTATTTCACCGAAATGCTCGATCCTTCCATGAATTGGGAGGACGTGGAGCAGATGGTGCGCGAATGGGGCGGACCTTTTTGCCTGAAAGGCATCATGTCGGTGGACGACGCCCGGCGTGCCGTCGAGATCGGCTGCAGCGGCATCGTGCTCTCCAATCATGGCGGCCGCCAGCTTGATGGTTCCCGCAGCGCTTTCGACCAGCTGGCCGAGATCGTCGATGCGGTCGGTGACCGGATTGACGTGATGATGGATGGCGGCATTCAGCGTGGCACCCATGTACTAAAAGCCCTGTCTCTGGGGGCAAAAGCCGTGGGGCTTGGCCGCTATTATCTTTTCCCGCTTGCCGCTGCAGGCCAGGCGGGGGTCGAGAGGGCCTTGGAAACAATGCGTATCGAAATCGAGCGCGGCATGAAGCTGATGGGCTGCACAACTGTCGAGCAGTTGACCCGCCGCAACCTTCGGTTCCGGGACTAGGGAAGCGTTCCACGATCTCAGGGCAGGTCAAAGCCTGCCACCGCCACCGCAGACCATTTCAGCCGCGTTTCGTTGATGTTCCTGAAGCGCAAGACCGATGTTCCAGGTGAGCGCCAGGGATACCAGCACGCAAATGCCACCGGAAATCAGCGAACGATGGCGCCTGGCGCCAGACAAAAACAGCCAGCCGATGACGGCATAGGCCAAAAACGCCGGCACGGCAGCGACGAGAACCGATAGGGGGCCGTCGCAATCGATAGCCTCGATACCGACGGCGCGATATTCATTTGGCGTTCCCACAAGCCCGAGGGCGGCGACGGGGAACATCGCAACCAAAACGGCATAACGGAAAAAGCGGGGCGTATCGGGCATATCTGCTCCATGACCGGATTATTGACCTCCCTGGTGCGGCCAAGAGACGCTTTATCGGTGCATGGAAGGAGGATCGCCAATATTTGCCAAGAAAGCCAGTCCTTATGCCGAGATGGCCTTGGCAGACCGTTCCGCATGTGTATATGGTTGCATAATGCAACCATATTGGATTAACCATGCCTGAACAGCCCCTTCCCATACACGATATCCGCTCCATCTCGCGGCGGCTTGTTCGCGAACTCGGCTTTATGGGAGGAGATTTTGCCGGCACTGATCTGCCGCCCTCCGCCGTGCACGCGCTGATCGAGATCGAGGCGTGCCCCGGCATCACAGCTCGGGATCTGGCGAAGTTGCTCAGGCTGGAGAAATCGAGCGTCAGTCGAATGCTTCGCAAACTCGTCCTTTCAGGAGACCTCCTGGAGGAGACGGATATCGACGATAGCCGAATCAAACGGCTCCGCCTGACCAAACCCGGCCAGAAGAGGGTGGGAACCATTCACGCCTTCGCAAATCAGCAGGTATCGAGCGCCTTAACACGGATCAGCCCGGCGCAAGCTCTCACGGTTCTGGAAGGGCTACGCCTTTATGCCGATGCGCTGGGAGACAGGGGCGATGTCGCGGCTCCCGCCGTCGAGGTCATCGAAGGCTACAGGCCGGGGCTCATCGCTCGCATCACGCAGATGCATGCGCTTTATTACGCCCGGACATCCGGCTTCGGCCAGCGTTTCGAATCCGTTGTAGCAGAGGGCCTCGCGGCTTTTTGCAACCGGCTGGACAGCCCGAAGAACGCGATCTGGGTTGGAATGCGCAGCCAGCAAATCATCGGCTCCATCGCGATCGACGGCGAAGATCTCGGAGCGGATATTGCGCATCTGCGCTGGTTTATTGTCGACGACGGTGTGCGCGGCAGCGGTGTCGGACGCAGACTGCGCGAAACAGCACTGGCCTTTGTCGACAAAAATGGCTTCACCGCAACCCATCTCTGGACATTCAACGGTCTCTCGACCGCACGCTACCTTTACGAGACCCATGGTTTTACATGCGTCGAGGAATATCCGGGCAGCCAATGGGGAAACGAGGTCTTGGAGCAACGCTTTGTCCGGCGGCGGCCCGGTTGATCGTCTGCACGTGGTGCACTTTCAGGTTCGCGCCAGCCGCAAGGCGCTCCAGAAGCCACGCAACTGCGCGGTCAACTCCGCATAAAGACCATAACGCCGCGCATAATGCGAGACTTGCGCAGCATCCGGCTGGTAGGCATTCGCAACCCGTGTCATCGCCGAAACCGCCTCCTCATAATCGGGATAAAGTCCAATCGCCACGGCCGCACCAATGGCAGCACCGAGCGCACCTGTCTCGCGGGCCTCCGCGACACGCAGCGGAATTTCCAGGACATCAGCCATGATCTGCGGCCAATGCTGGCTGCGGGAACCGCCGCCGGACATCACGGCGCTTTCCACCGGCAAGCCCGCTTCGCGCAAGACGCCGATGTGGCGGCGATGCTCAAAACACACACCCTCGAACAGGGCGCGTAACATGTGCCCTTCGCCGTGCCATCCCGCGAGGCCGTAAAAGCCGCCGCGAAATTCCGCACCCAGCCGTGAGCCGAAAATGAACGGATGAAAGAACGGATCGTCGGCGCGCGGGGTAACGGAGCCGACCAATTCGTTGCAGCGCTCGAAGGCGTGGGCGCCGTGGTCACCGCGAACACGATGCACGTACCATTCGAGATTGGCGGCGGAGGTGGCGCTGGATTCGATATTGACATAGCGGTTGCGGCCAAAGGTCGTAACCATGAAGACATCGGGACTGATGACCGGCCTGTCTGCGAAAACCTGGTTGATGCTCCAGGTGCCGGCGATGATCGAAGCTTCCCCGGCATTGATGACGCCCGACCCCATGGCGCTGGAGACCACATCGAAGAAACCGCCGATGACGGGTGTGCCTTCGGATAGCCCCGTCATAGCCGCAGCCTCGCCCGTTACCTGGCCGACGATGTCGGCCGATTCCACGCGATGGGGGAAAAACGCGGACGCGTCCTCGATATCGTAAAGAGACAGAAGCTCGCGGTCGAGCCGCGCTTCCGGCAAAGCCAAAAGTCCCGCGCCGCTGAGATCGGAAATATCATTGGCAAGGCAGCCCGTCAGGCGGAAATTGACGAAATCCTTGCAGAACAACACCGTGCCGGTCCGGGCGTAAAGATCGGGTGCATGTCGCTTCACCCAGGCCAAAAGGCTCGGGGTTTGCGCAGGCCATGGCCGCTGCAGGCAGCGGGCCTGCAATTGCGCTCCGCTTTTCCCGTCAAGCTCGGCCGCCACATCGGCGGCGCGGCTGTCGAGCGACTGGATGCCGATCAGGGGCTGTTGTTTCTTGTCAAGAAGATAAAGACCATTGCCATGGCCGGCGCAGCCTACCGCGAGGATGCTGCGAGGATCGACAGCCGCTTTTACCAGAAGCTGACGGATCGCCTCGCAGCCGTTGCGCCACAATTCCTTGAGATCGCGCTCGACATAGCCGGGCTGCGGGAATGTCGACTGTCCGTCGATCGCGTGTTGCGCAACCTGTCGGCCCGCCGTGTCGAACAGCACGGCCTTGATGACCGTGTTGCCGACATCCAGACCCAATATGTGATTTTTGTCAGCCACGATTATAGATATCCCATGCTTCCTCACCACCCGCACCCTGATGGATGATGGCCATCAACGCCGCAACAACGGCCTTGGGATTGTCGTGCTGGTAAATATTGCGCCCGTAAACCATGCCGTTTGCACCTTCGGCCACCAGAGCCGCCGATTTAGCCAATACATTGCGCAAGTCCTCACGCCCCCCGCCCCGCACCAGCACCGGGCACCGCGCCGCCTCGATCACCCTGTGAAAGTCCTGCGGGTTACTGGTCGGATCGGCCTTGATGATATCGGCTCCCATTTCCGAGGCAAGACGAACCAGCGTAACGATCTTTTCGGCATCGCCATCCACCTGATAACCGCCGCGCACATCATTCGGCAGCATGACCAAAGGTTCGATCATCAGCGGCATGCCGAAACGATGGCAATCGGCGCGCACGCGGCTGATGTTTTCAACACATTGACGAAAGAGCTCAGGTTCGTCCGGCAGCATGAACAGGTTCACGACGACGCAGGCGGCATCCATTTCCAGCGCGCCGATGATCGGGTCATGATAATTCTGAAGCTGCGACCACATGGTCCTGTGGCGTGTTGAGTTATAGGGGTTGCCCATGTCGATGCGCATGACGAGCGCCGGCTTGTCGCGCTCCGGCCGCTGCTGCAGCAGGTCTGCCTGGCCGTAGGCCATCTGGATGGCGTCGGGGCGAGCCTCTACCAGCCGGTCCACGGTCTGCGACATATCCTCCAGCCCGACGAGGAAGCTCGGCTCGTTACAAACCCCGTGATCGATGGCCACATCCAGACAGCCGCCATTGCGGAACAGCCTGTTCATGCGCGCCTTCTTCGAAATCCGCATCATCATGCATTCTCCTTGCATCTGTGTTGAAGCATTGCCGGCGTGACCCCGTAAAAGGTCTCCAGCTCGTGAATGAGCCGCTGACGTTCCGCTGACGCCTGATTTGGCAGCCAGCCCAACTCGCGCGCTGCAACGGCGAGCATCGCGTCGATCAGATCGGCATCGATGACGCCGGTGATGGCGAGCGTCGTGCGACGCAGGACGAGATCGGTCAGGTGCCGCACCTGTTCGCAACGGATGAGCCAGACCACTTCCGCTGCCGTGATCGGCGATTTTTCTGAAAGCCGCACGTCATCCGAACGATCCCGGCAAAAACCCATCAGCTCAAACGCGCGGGAGCCGTAAGCCAGGGCCAGATGCTCCGCCCGGTCTGCGGCAATGGAAAACTCCTCCGACAACAAAGCAGGCAGGCCGCCTGCACCGGCCGGAATATTCCTGCCGCCGCCGATTGCGCGGTCCATGGTGCGGGTCAGTCGCTTTCGTCCAAGAAAGGCCAGAACCTCGTCGGTCACCTGTTCGCCAAAAGCTCTGAAAGTGGTCCACTTGCCGCCGATCATGCAGAGCTGCGGCGGATCACCCGCAACGCGGTGGATGAAATGGCTGCGGGATATTTTCCCGGTGAAGGCGGCATCGCTTCGCGGCAATGGGCGTATACCGCTGAAACTGAAGACGATGTCGGAGCGATCGATGGCAATCTGCGGAAAGACCTGCCGGATCGCGTCCAGAATGTAGTCCCGTTCCTCGGGCTCGCAGCGCACCCGCTCGGGCCGATCCACCTTGATATCGGTCGATCCCGCAAGAACCCGGTCGAGATAAGGGAAGAGGATGCAGACCCGGTTGTCCGTGTTTTCAAAGAAAATCATGTGGCCGTTCAGCGCCTTGAGAAGTTCCTCATTGGCAAGGATCAGATGCGATCCCTTGGTGCCTGAAACGGTGGGTTTTGCCCTGTCCGACGCCAGGCCATCGGCCAATACGCCGATCGTCTCGTCGATCCAGGCTCCCGTTGCATTGATGATGATCCGGGGCCCTATCGGCAGGATTTCGTCCGCTTCCTCCGTCCGCAGACCATATTCATCGCCCACACGGACGAGTTCGGCATAGTTCAGTGCAACGCTTTGCGGCGCATCCGACTGGCTATCGATCAGAAGCTCCAGAGCAAGCCGTTCGGGCTGGCTTATCCAAGCATCGTAATAGGTGGCGGAATATCTGATCTCCGGTGTCAGATCCGGCCATTGCCGCAAAGTATCGGCCGCGCCACGAAAGGCGTGACGGGGCAGGATGCGGTTTTTGCGAGTGACGAAATCATAGAGCATCAGACCCGCCTTGATGGCGAGCGCGCCCCGGCTTGCGGGTTTCCCACCGGAGCCGGCAAAGGTTGCTACCGCATTGAACAGGCCGCTGAAAGTCGAAAAAATCGGGATCGTGGTCGGCAGCGGCCGAACCATATGCGGTGCGAGCCTCAGAAGTGCATCGCGCTCCCGCAGGGATTCCGCCACCAGGCCGAATTCGCCGTTTTCCAGATAACGCAGGCCGCCATGGATCATCCGCGAGGGAGCAGCGCTGCAGCCCGAGGAGAAATCGCTGCGCTCGACCAGAAGAACTCTCAGCCCCTGCAGGGCAAGATCACGATAGGCGGCGATGCCATTGATACCGCCGCCGATGACCACGGCGTCGAAATCACCGTCTTGCCGGATGCGATGGAGAGCGTCCTCGCGAAAACTGGGCATAGGAATACCGTTCGCTGGCGATGACCAGCGTCCCAATGTTGTTGACCGTTAAGCGACGTGAGAAAGGGAACGAAATTATGCGATGTGCGCCTGAAACCCCGTTCCAGCTACATAATCAGGTATCGAGACCCACGAGATGCTCCGCCACACCAGTGCTGATGAGCGCCAGCTCACTCTCTGTGAGGCGAAGACGCGCGGCGGCGGCGTTTTCAACCGCCTGAGCCGGATCGCGTGCGCCACACAGCGAGAATGTTATACCCGGCTGGGCAATCGTCCAGGCAATCACCACCTGTGCCACTGAGGCGAAATGGGCGGCCGCCACCGGTTTCAGCACGCCGATCAAACGCGCGATCTTTTCACGGTTGGCCTGGCTGAAGCGCGGATTGCCGTGGCGCTGGTCATCTTCCGCAAAAACCCGCTCCGGCCCGACCTTGCCCGAGAGGAGACCGAGCGCCAGCGACGAATAGCTGAGAACCGAGACGGCATTCTCCCGGCAAACGGGCAGGAGCGTCGTCTCGATATCGCGCTTTACCATGGAATATTCTTCCTGAATGGCGTCCAGCGCCCCGGTGGCGATATAGGCTTCCAGATCGGCCTGCGAGACGTTGCTTGCCCCGATCGAACGGATCTTCCCCTCTTCCTTCAGCCGCACCAAAGCCCCGACTGTCTCGGCAATCGGCGTCGTGGCATCCTGCCAATGGGTGACGTAGTGGTCGATATAATCTGTCCCAAGCCGTTTCAGGCTCTCTTCGACCTCGTACCGGATGGACGCGGCGCCGAGATAACGATGAACCGGCTTGCCATCCTGATGGAAGAAATAAGCGCCCTCATTCACATGCCACACAAGCCCGCATTTGGTGACCAGCACCACCTTGTCGCGTCTGCCGGCAATTGCCTTGCCAACGATGGTTTCGGCAAGCCCCATGCCATAGGCTGGCGCAGTATCGATGAGGGAAATCCCCGCATCGATGGAGGCCTGGATGGCTGCTATGGACTGCCGCTCGTCGGTGCCGCACCACATCCAGCCACCGATGGCCCAGGTTCCAAGCCCCACGGCAGATGCGTTGATACCGCTTTTCCCTATCGTCCGGGTCAATATTGCGTTGTCCGTCACGAAGTCTCCCCTCCTTCATGATTCAATAAGTAGCCGGCTATCGCTTCATCCACGACCAGCGAGGTCAGATAGTGGCCGGCAAGCGTGGCCGCCACCGGGCCGGCCTTGATGGCGCCTGCTGCGACACCGATGATGTTTGGGCACCGGGCAAGCTGCCCGGGGTCCAGCGCCACGACGCGCGAGTTGAGATCGATCCGGGCAAGCTGCCCGTCCGCCATGGTGAGGTGGGCGAGGAACTCGCCGGCAATGCCGGCATCCACCAGCGCCTGTCCGCCACGGGCGGCATCCGGCAGAAGATCGTAATAGCCAGAGCCTGGCGCCTCCACCGAACCAATGCCGACCAGCGCCACCTGCGCCTGACGCGCCAGATCGAAAACCTCACGGATCGATGCAACATTCATGAGGAGATCGCGCTGTTCCTCGTCTTCGGCGAATAACGGTGCGTGCAGCAGCGAGGCGCTGCCGCCAAGTTTTTCCGCCAGTTGCGTGGCGAGATGATTGACATCGGTGTAATGCTTGCCCTGCACCCCGCCGGTGAGCGGCACTACCCGCACATCGAAACGGCGCTCCGCCTGCAGATTGTCGACAACCGCACTCACCGCCTTGCCGCCCGTAATCGCGATCACATCGCCGTCGCGGATCGTTTCCAGCAAATGGTTTGCGGCCACCCGCCCGACCATTTGCAAGGCTGTTTGCGGATTGTCCGATACCGTTGGCGTAACGACGGATTGTCTAAGGCCAAACCGGCGGGTGATCTCGTTTTCAAGGTCCACAAGCCGCTGATAAGGACTGGAGATGCTGATCTTCACCATGCCCGCCTTGCGGCCGGCCGCAATCATGCGGTTCACCTTGGTGTGGGAAAGGTTGAGCCGCTCGGCGATTTCGGACTGTTTCACCCCTTCGATGAAATGCAGCACCAGGACGGAATACATCTGCCTCTGTTGATCGAAATCGTCCTTGATATCCAGCATGATCGTCTTTCTCCAGTTACCTTCGGGCGAGCGAACGGCGCTCAACGGCGGCGCCTGACCAGATAGTGGTCGAACAGTACCGCAGCCAGCAAGATGCTGCCCCTGATGATGTCCTGCCAGTAGACAGACACATTGAGCAAGGCAAGCGAACTGGAAACCACCGAGAGAAGGATGGCTCCCAGGATCGCGCCAAGAATCGTACCCGAACCGCCCGAAAGGCTGGCGCCGCCGATGACCGCGGCCGCAATGACGTTGAGTTCCATGCCGATGCCGAAGCTTGGCTGGGCAGAACCGAAGCGCGCCATGTAGATAACACCTGCAACACCGCAAAGCATCGAACAAAGCGTTGTGGTGGCGAAGACCACGCGGCCGACACGGATGCCGGAATAGGCCGCGGCCTTGGGATTGCTGCCGGTGTAAAAAACCTTGCGGAAGGCAGTCGTGCGCCGCAGCAGCAGATCGAAAGAAACGACCACCACCATAAATATGATCAGCACCAGCGGTATGCCGCCAATCACACCCTGACCGATGAACTTGAATTCCGGCGGCAGGGAGTAGAGCCCGAGCGGCCGCCCGCCGGTCGCCAGCAGGCAAACACCGCGCGCAATGACCATGACGCCCAGCGACACGATGAAATGATGCAGACCGATGACCGTGGTCAGAAATCCCATGACCATGCCGACCAATGTCGTCAGGCAGATTGCCAACCCCGCCGCCACCCAGGGGTCGACGCCGTTGAGGAAAAGCCAGCCGGCTGCCACCATCGCGAGCGCCGTAACGGATCCCACCGAAAGATCGATGCCACCAGAGATCAGAAGAATCGTCATGCCCACCACGACGATGCTTTCGATAGCGAAGACCATGGCCATGGCCCGCAGATTGTCCACGGTCAGGAAGTACGGCGAGATGAAGGACATCACGGCAAAAAGCGCGAGAATGATTACGATCAGCCCGGTTTCCCGCGCCTTGAGCGCCGGCTCCCACCACGCTGTCCGGCGAACCGCCGTCCCGGCAAGGCTTGAAGGTGTTTCCGATGTTGCCATTTTCCCGCTCCCTCAGGCTTCCGCCGCATTCTGCATAATAGTGATCGACGCGAGCTGCATGATCTTCTCTTCCGTCATGTCGTCCCCCTCGACCTCGCCGGTGATGCGCCCCTCGCGCACGACAAGCACACGATCGCTGACGCCGATGAGTTCCGGCAGTTCGGAGGAGATGACGACCACGCCAACCCCCTCACGCGCCAGTTCCCGGATCTGGCGGTGGATTTCCGCCTTGGCACCCACATCCACCCCCCGTGTCGGCTCATCCAGAAAGATGACCTTCGGTTCAACCGACAGCATCTTCGCCAGCGCCACCTTCTGCTGGTTGCCGCCGCTCAGGGTCGAGACGGAATCACCGACGCTGTTCGCCCGCAGTTTCAGCCGGCGCCCCAGCTCATCTGCGCGCTTCATCTCTTTGCGCCGTTCGATGAAACCCATGCCATTCGATATCCTTCCTATGTCGAGCGCGGAGACATTGGCGGCGATGGACATGTTCAGGAACAGCCCATCCCCCTTGCGGTCCTCGGAAAGATAAACGATCCCTTCCCGGATGCTGTCACGATAGTCTTTCAGACCAAGCCGCTGGCCACGTAACATAACCTCGCCTGTCGGCTTGCCCTCCAGCCGGCAGACCGCCCGCGCGATCTCGCTTCTTCCCGCACCGATCAGTCCAGCCAACCCCAGGATTTCACCCCGACGCAGATCGAAACCGACATCGAAAACGCGCTTTCCTTCATTCAGACCCCGAACAGAGAGAACGACGTCGTCAGATTTCTCATCATCCGAGAGCTTCGACGGGTAGAGCTTGTCGAGTACCCGTCCCACCATGCTGTTAACGACTTCCTCAGGGGAAATATCAGCAATATTCTCCGTCCTGATATGGCAACCGTCGCGCATGACGGTGATGCGGTCGCAATGTTCGAAAATCTCCGCCATGCGATGCGAAATATAGATGATGGCAATGCCGCGCTCGGCCAGCCGGTGCATGATCCGGAAAAGTGTCTGGGCTTCGGTCTCTGTCAGCGCTGCCGTTGGCTCATCGAGGATCAGGATGCGGCAATCCAGCGTCAACGCCTTGGCAATCTCAACGATCTGCTGCTGCGAAATCGAAAGGCCGCCCGCGCGGCTTGCGGGATCGATATCGCCGATCTCCCGCAGCACCGCTGCCGCCCGCTTTTCCAGGTCGTGGTAATTCATGAACCAGGAACGGCTTCGACCGGTCTCTGACATAAACATGTTTTCGGCGACCGAAATATCAGGGCAAAGGGCGATCTCCTGATGCACGAAACCGATGCCGAGCCGGTTCGCCACATTTGGCGAGGATATCTTGACCGGCTTGCCATCCAGCAGGATCTCCCCTCCATCGGGCTGCAGAATGCCGTCAATGATATGCATCAGCGTCGACTTTCCGGCACCGTTTTCCCCCGCCAGCGCGTGGATTTCGCCGCGCCGCAGGTCAAGTGCAGCACTCCGCAACGCCTTACGGGCCCGAATGCCTTATGAATATTCGTCATGCGGAGGATGACCTCACCCATAACGCCCTCCCGAACCGGCTTTCCACATGGCCGGCGAGGCGTAAACCTCGCCGGGTCCAGATCGACGCCTCAGCGCCCCTTCATATATTCGTTGAGATCGAAGGAGGCGGCGTTCGCCTTGGTGATGACGGCAAAACCATTGTCCATCGAAGGCACCTGCATCGGGTTGAAGCCGGAGACCTTGTAGTCGTTGAACGGGTCGATCAGGTCCGAATGAGCACCAAGAAACGTGTTCATGAAACCCATGAAGCCCTGAACCCCCTGATTGGGATTGATGGCCATATAGATATTACCCTGCTTGATGTGTTCCAGCGTTGCCGGCGTGATATCCGCATGCAGGATCAGGACCTTCTTTTTTGCCTCGAGAACGGCGGTCGTCGCACCTTCAGCCGAACCGGCCTCAGGGATCCACAATGCACCGAGATTGGGATTGGCCTGCAGTAGTGCGGCGGTTGCCTGATAAGCGACGTTTGCATCCTGGTTGGTCGCTTGCCGGCCAACGAGCTTCATCTGCGGATAAGTCCGCCCCATATAGTCTATGAGGGCGGTAACGCGCAGATCATGGTTGCTTTGGCCCGGATTTTCCAGAACGGCGTATTCGCCTTTTTCGCCAAGCTTCTTGACGATTTCGTCAGCCGCAAACTTCGCCTCTGCGACATTGTCCGAGGTAATATAGGCGGTGCGCTTCGACTTCGGAGAATCGGCGGCAAAAGTGGTGACGGATACACCTGAGGCGATCGCCTTGTTGATCGGCTCGATGAAAGGATCGGCCTGCATCGGGTGCAGGAGAACGCCTTTCGGCTTCTTCACCAGCTCCTGCTCGAAGGACGCGATCTGCTTTGTGATGTCATATTCCGGCGTGCCGGTGAAAACAGCTTCGCAGCCGAGCGCCTTGGCGGCCTGCTTGAACCCTTCAAATACCGGAACCCAATAGGGATGGCTGGAAACCATGACATTCATCACATAGGTTTCGCCGGGTTCACAGGCAAACTTGCCTGCGGCGGCGGCCGGCGAACCGGCGCCAGCCGCAAACGCCACGGCCAATACACCCGCGGCGACGGTCGATTTCAGAAAAGCCAACATATTCCCCTCCCAAGGATAATGACTTGTCGCGCAATAAATTTTAGTCTCTGTAATTTATTGCATACTGATGGCATAGCTGGAAAAACTGGAGACGTCAACGACATTGAATTTTATTCTTCAATGCGAAATTTATTGCAAACATACCCCGCCACCGCAGTGACTTGAAGCTCATGCGCAGGAGAAAGCCAGCAGCGACAGAAATCGCTTCCGAGGAAAAAGGGCTTGGCTGAAGGAGAAACGAAAAAAGGGTTTCTGACTGCTCAGAAACCCTTTTATGAATTCGGATGGTGGGCGTGACAGGGATTGAACCTGTGACCCCTACGATGTCAACTTTCGGCCCCCGATGGAAAGTCCCGCATTTCTGGGACATATCCGCTTCGTAAACTGCCATTTCAGGTCTCACGTTCCGTCTGTGTTCCGATTTCCAGGTTCGCTGAACCTGAGGAGCACTTCGTAAATCGGGCCGTTGATATCGTTATCAAACTGCTTTCATTACCGGGTCAGAGGTTCGATACCTTGGGGCCGGGTCATTGCTTTTCATGTCCAAGGTCTGCGCCAGGTCGCGCAGATGCTCGGGAGAGTACCGGGCATATACCTTTTCCGTGATGCGGCTATTGGAGTGTCCAAGGAACTGCGCAATCCTCGTCATGCTGTGTCCGTCCTCTGCGAGCCACACCGCGGCCGAGTGCCGAAGCATGTGCGGCGACACGTCGTCCAGATATGCAGCCTTGGCCGCAGCCTTCAGCCCCTTCTTGATCGACTTCACCGGTACGCCGGCCCACTCGATGACAAAAGGTGAAAGGGCGGCGTCCTTTGCCTCCTTCAACGCTTCCATCAGTGTGTCGTTCATCGGCACGGTTGCCCTGCCCTTTCGTCGGGACTGATCGAACGGATTGTGCAGCTGGATAAGCCGCCGCTGAAAATCTACTCGATCCCAGGTCAACTCAAGCGCCGCTGCGTTTCTGGCGCCGGTACCGATCATCAGCAGGATTGCAAGCTTGATGTGGGGCACCTTGGCGCGTTCCATCAGCCGCATGACTTCGATACGCGTCAGATATCCATCCTTCGGATCCGGCTTCGGTGGCCGCTCGATATGCGGCGCGCGATCGATAAGGCCGTTCTTCATCGACCAGACCAGAACCGTTCTCAGGTGGCCTAGCTCGGTGTAGATGGTGCCATCCTGAATTCCCGCCTTTCGGCGCTCCTCAGTATGAGCACGGCAATCCAGCACGGTAACGGCTGTGCCTTCCATGGGCCCGAAGCGGGCTTCCAGCGCCTTCCATGTGAACCCCATGGTTCCGACAACTGCCCTCCCCTCCTTCTCGACGCAATACGCCTTCCAGAGATCGGCAATCGTCGTTCCCTTGGGCCGTATCAGTTCCGCGTATCGAGACGCGGCGCGGCGGGACGCCTCTTTCTGGTCTGTTGTGCCAAGTCGATAACGTCGGCGGATTCCTCCGGCTTCGTCCCATGTAACGCAGAATTCCCCGTTGAGCCGGGTAAGTCTCCATTCTGGCATTCGTATGCCTCCACGTCTTCCTGTCTGATCCTGAGGAGCTTTCCGCCAAGACGGAAAGACGGTAGCGCCCCGCTCGCACATAGCTTGCGGATATGACGTGCCGAGCATTCCCAACGTTCGGCTAGTGCCTCTGGGGTAAAAGGTCGGTTCATCCGTCGTTCTCCCCGTTATTCGACTTATCCACAGGGGCTGTCGCGCCGCCGCTATTGTCGCGTGGTTCGCCAACCGCAGCTTCCCATCCAGCTTGGAAGCCGGCGATATAAAGACCGTCGGTTTCCATCTCTACAAGCTTACGTTTGAGTTCAGCGTTCTCGCGCCTTTGCTCTTCCGCATCGGCATGCGTCGGGTCCGTCTGCCGTAGGAACGTTGCGTGCGCGCGTATCGCCTTCATGGCGCGCTTCTTCCAGCGCTTTGCCTTCACCGCTTTACCGAACCACTCCAAGGGCGGTTTGTTGGCGGAAGCCTCGGCGCGGTCGATCTGGACGGCGATATAGTTTATTTCCTGCGCAAGCTTCTCGATCGCGTGGGTACAAGAAATCAGGTCTGGAAGGTCACAAACCCGCTTGCCCGGTTCGATTTCAATTTCGAGCGGTTTGATAAATGTGGCGGTGCCATCCGGGGCGTTCTGCTTTCGATACCGCTTCATGCTTTGCCCTCCATCTCATCGAACGCCTTGTGCGCTTCGGTGATTTCCCGAATGGCAGAATCCGCAAGGAGGTGAAGCGCGCAATAATCCTTCGGCTTTTCGTTGCCGCCATCGAAGGCGGTATCGATCAGCCTTTTCATGGCGTGGATGAAGCTTTCGGCCGCGCCGGCCGCATCGTCAAATTTGGTGCGGGGATCGCTCATGCGGAAGCCCTCCTGATTTCGGCAATTTCCTTGATGAGATCGGCCGCAAGGCTTGCGCGCTTTTCACCGCAGTAGTTTTCTTCGATGAAGCACGCCTTACGCAGCACATCGTCTATGGTGGCGACTTTGAATGCCAAGACTTCTTCGACCAGATCGCAGCGAAGCTCATCGAGCTCGTTTGAGCGATCGGACGCTTCAGCGTAACCACTTGGACCGGCCCAATCGTCCCATATCTTTTGGCGCTCCGCATATAGGGCGAGAACGGCTTTCCGGTCAGCGTCATTGCGAGCGAGGCGCCTGTCGCGCTCTGCGACGTTTTTTTCCGATGCAGGGGCCGGGTTCCCTTCACCATCAACCGCGAAGAATTCCAACCACTTGTTTATCCTGCCGTCTTCTTCATCAAAGACGGCCTCGATAGCTGGGCGGCAGTAGTATTCCTGCGTGCGCATCGGCCACAGATGACGCCCAAACTCTCTCGCTTTAACCATAGGCCATTCAGGCTTGCCCGGCAGATCGAGAAGACTGTTTTCGAATTCGATCGCTAACTCAGCCTCTACGTCCGCTTTCATGTAGGCGTCGATCAGGACTTGAAGTGCCGAAGGCTCCATCTGCGCGGCTGTAACAGCCGCAGAGGTCGCAGCCGTCGCTGGAATCGCGGCGACAGCTAAACCACCAAGGAAGGTTCTACGGGTCGTTTTCATTCCGGTGCTCCTTCCAGATAAAGGAGGGCGGCGCGCGTCATGGCGGTGAGGCTGTCGGAGCAGGAGAACGCATCGCATTCGTCAAGTGCATGGCGAAGGGCAGCGATTGCGCCTTCCCGTGTGGTGCAGGGCTTGTCCCACGTGTCGATCACCTCCATAGGCGGGCCGTAGGTTTTTGCGATAACCGCTTCTTCGCCGCCGTGCTGATCAAAGTTCGCACTGCCAATAGCTTCAAAAGCCTTGTTGCCGTCGTTGTATGCTTGAAGAGCTGCGACAACGGGGTCTGGTTCATGGCTTCGATCAAAGCGGATACTGCGGAACCAGTAACCGCGAACATCGCCGGCAGGATAGACCATCGCCATGAACTGGCCGTTGGCCCACTGCGGCAAGGCTTCGGAAAGCTCGATCGCCAGACGCTCGACACGATCAACGGGAAGTTCTTTTTCTCGTGCTTCCAGAAAATCCAGCACCCCCTTTACGAGCGTGACGGTGATTTCAGAGCCGCTGAAATCTTCGTTCTCCTTCGCGGCGAGGCGCATGGCATCCAGAACGCCAGCATAGGAGGTAAGCTTTGCAGTGCTCTCCACGAACGCTTCCACAGCCGCGTGCAGTTCAGCCTCCTCGGGGGTGTCCTCAAGAGGGCCGTCGCAGCTGTTCGCCGCTGCCAAGGCTGCGTTATGGCGGGCAATCATCTGTTCAAGGGTAACTTCGGGCATGGCTTCGCCAGCGGCCGGAATCGTGTTCGGCATTGTCATTCTCCAAATTGTTAGGGTGGAGATCGGCGCACCGTGCGCGCCGGTCGCTGGTTATTCTTTGTCGCTGGTCTTTTTGATCAGGCGGAAGCGGCCCTTGATGTAAGGGTGTGTGCACATAGTGGGTGTCACCTGAACGCATTCATCAACGAACCGGCGGAAAACCGTGTTCACTTCGCGCTGGTAATACCCCACATTGACGCTGCCTTCGGCGTTTTCGTGGGTGTTCCGAACAGCGAACTTCGGGCTAAGGCCGTAGGGCGTGCAGTCAATCACCTGATTTACGATTTCCGCCGACAATCCGTATTCGTCGTGAATGCGAGCACGCAAATAGGTGATCAGTTCACCGTTTAACGGAACCTTCGGCAGGATCGTCAGCGCCTGCTTGATCTGCTCAACTTCAGCGCCGATTGCAGCAATGGCCACGTTCTGCTGAGCCTGCATTTTTTGTGCGTCGGCCAGCATCGTGAAAGCGGTGGCAAAAGCTTCTGCGGTGGTAGGGATGCGCGGCTCTGCCAAAGCAGCCTCCATCTCACGCATCCGGCGAACCACACGAAGCCGAAGCTCTGCGCTGTAGCTAAGAAGCAGCGTTTCAGTGTGGTCACGATCGAGAACATATTCCGTCTGCTCTCGGTTCATGCTGTCCCGGTAGATGCGTCCAAAATTGGACACATCTTCACCAAGCTCAACCATCGTCTTTTCGATATCACGCTTGACATGCTGGTGTTGCTTGCCGGTCAGGTCCGCGATTTCGCGGCTTGTCATGGTCACGCCTTTACCACTGGCAAGGGTCGTGGTATTCATCAGTCCGTCCATATAAGCCTCCTATGACTTAGGACATTCGATTTCCGCGCTGCGAACGCGGCAGTCATTTCAGAAATCGGCCATTTGATTGAAGCTCGAACTTCAGTCGGTGGCCGTTTTCATTTCCGCTTTCAGTCCGCATTCGATCAGCTGGCGTATTGCCTTGCCGCGCGACCAGATCCTTTTTGACAAGCGGTACTCGTCAACCTTTTCCAGTAGGCTTTCCTCCATCATCAGCGGTACTCGCTGATCAGTCGGTTCCCTTTTCATGGCGTGCTCCGTTTTTGTATTATCTTGCACAAGAAAACGTTAACCCTGTTTCGAAGTGGCGTCAAACGTTTTCTTGCACAAGTTAATCACTCATGTATAAAAACGGGTATGGCTAGACCGAAGAAACCAGTTGATGAACTCAAAGACCAGCGCGTCCCGATCATGATGTCGGAAGACGAACTGAAGGCGATTGATGATTGGCGGTTCGAAAACCGCATCGCTTCGCGCGGGGAGGCGATACGACGCCTCTGCCAGATCGGTCTCAAGGCTGACGAAGCATCTGGGCCAATGTTCAAACTGGTGAAGGATGCTGCGCGAAATCGTATTGCCGCGATGGAACGTCTATCGAAACTTTTGGACAGAGGCCCACTTTTCCTTTCGAGACGGGCAATGATCGAGTTTGCCGGTGAATCTGGGCGGGCGGCCTTAGATGACGCCAGAAAGCTGCTCGAAGGGATGATGCGACTAAGTGAGCCTTTGGTGAAAATAAAGGACGCCGAGACGATCAAGCAGGCTCTTATTGAGGCAAAAACCTCGGACGAGCAAATGGACGCCCGGTTGAAGAAGATACAAGAGATAGCCGACAAGGAACGCTGACGCATCACGCCCCACCCTTCTTCTGATCGACCAGAGCCACGGCTGTCTTAATTGCTTCGCTGTCGATCGTATCTTCTACCATCCGCCACCATTCCTCATCGCATTGCATTTCAGCACGGGTCACGGCGTCGATAACGACCATGTCAGGCGTTCCGGGAAAAAGCCTGCTGACGATGGCGTAGCGCTCGGTAGCGCCCGCGCCGGCCTTGATCGCATCATATGCGGCCTTGGCCATGGTGTTCACCACATCTTCCCGAAGCTGGCGGTTAACCATGGCGATATCTCCGTATCGCCGTCGCCAGCCGGCGCTTTGCATTCTTCTCGGCCGACTGGGCATCGGTGAGAAGCGCGTATTCGCTTTCGGTCGCGCCCATCATGATATCCCACGCTGCGGAATCGGTTTCGACGTGATCAATTCCGTTGGCTTCCTTCCACCGGTCGTATGCAGCGTTGAGGTTTTCTCGGGCTTCTTTCCGGGCGGTTTCGCGGTCGCTGACTTCGATCGCCCTTTCAGCGATCGCAAGCAGTTCTGAAATCGAGGCGATGTCGGTCATGAGCGCTTGCCCTGCAGTTTCGAGATGGTCGCGATGTCGACCGTATCGAAGTAGGCTTCCAAGCAAGGGATGATATCCTCCTGGCTGATCTTCATCCCGGCGTTGATTGCCGCGAAAACCTTCTCGCCAATGGCTGCTTGCGCCATTTTATAGATACCCTGCTCAGCGGCGTAACGCTGTTCTTCGACAGTGAAGCCGACAGCTTCCATCAGTGCGTCGTATTGATCCTTGTCGCTAGGATCGATGCCTTCGAAATTGACGCCGTTTTTGAATGCGGCATCAATCTTCGCCTCAATGGAGGCGTCCAAAATCGGATTCGGGGAAAAGTCCGTCATTGCGTCCTCATGTTCTAATTGGAGGGGGAGCCGATATCGTTCGGCCCGGACGGATTACTTCGAGAACCTGCCCGCCAAGAAGCCGACGACGATCAGCAGAAAGCTGGTGACGAAGTCCAACGCGGCGGAGAGGATTGTGAACTGCAGCAGGATAATCACCCCTGCTGTCGTTGCCAGGGCGATGCCCTTAAACGACCTGATCAAATCAGACATCGTAGTTTGCGAGGTTAAGGCCGAGCGTCGAAGCAATCTTCGCCAGCACTTCGCGTTCCTTGGCGTCGATGCCACCATGGTCGGCCACGTCCAGCGCCGACAGCAAGACCGTTTCGCCCATGTCATGGTCGGCCTTGATGTCTTCGATTTCCTTGTAGAGGCCGGCGCGACCGACGCGGCCACCCTGCGCACGCTTCAGCATGGCGTCGGCGGTGCGTTCGATTTCGGCGGTCTTGAAGGCTGCGGAAAGCTGGGCATTGGACGAAATGGCGCTGATCGTCTGTCCGACTTCGGCGTCGGAAATGTCACCATCAGCGGCGGCAACAAGGGCGCTCGCGGCGCAGACTGCCTCAAGGAAATCCTTGCGACCGCTGTACTTGTTGACCGAGCCGGAAAGCTTCTCTTTCAGTTTTGCGAACATGTAGTGTCCTCGTTCGGGTTAATCGCACGGCGATTTGCCGCTGCGAACGAGGCAACTATCCGTCAAACGGAATTTTTGCGCAAGAGGATTATCTGTTTCACGGATAAAATATAAATGTTGACGAGCGCATTGCCTTAGAATATCCGCGCGCCGACGTTGCGCGCGTGCTTATTTTCCGCCTAGCCAGATATTTTTCGCAGCGTCGGGGCGTGCCTGACTGTTCCACGAGGCAGAACGGCGAATATTTCCCCGATCCATTCTAGCCGCACATCCTCGATCGGCGCCGCATTGAAAGACATAAGGGTTATTGGGCTGCCTTTAACCACTGTTTTCAGAAAACGCCGCCCGTCCGCCGTTCTGACGGCTGCGTCTTCGCCATAAAAATATTCTAGCGGCTTCCTTTGTTCGCGGTAGCAAACGATGACATAGCCATCTTTGTAAACTGGAAGCATGCTCGCGCCCCGAACTTCAAAGGCTATCATGTCGGCAGGCAGATCGAACGGAATTACGATTTGGTCGAGCCCTTCCGGCGGAATCTGCTCGAAATCAGGCATAATCTCAGCGCCAGCGCCGATATAACCTACGAGCGGCACAACGTTGTCGCCGCCCACTTCTTCGCGATAGAGGGCATTGATCTCCTCCGCTCGCTTGCTCTCTGGTTCCACGCCCGAAACCCACCGGGCGACAGATGATTGTGACACGCCCAAGTGTTCAGCGAGCTTGGACTGGTTCCAGTGCTTGAGGCGAAGGATCGCCTTAACCTTTTCAATTGTTTTCATAATTTTCCTTATATCCGCTTTACGGATGAAAATAAATAGCATCAAACGGATATGCTTAATTGACAGTTTAATCCGTTTGACGGATAACTTGGAATTATGAACCCAATCAAATTCATCCGGACCCACATTCTGAAGGTCAACCAGGCAGAGCTTGGGAAGATCATCAACTCCGCTCAGGCGGCAGTTTCGCGATTGGAGACTGGCGAGGTATCGCCAAATCTCGAACAGATCAGGCTCATCCGGGGCGAGGTTAAGCGCCGCGCCTTGAGTTGGGACAATGAGTGGCTTTTCGGCGCAATACCTGAAGACGCTCAGAACAACCGGAGGATCAGGTCATGACGCCTCACCCCTCCCTCGAAGAACAACAGGCCGCATTCCAGCGATACGCCGAAGCCGTCCGGAAGGTTGAGAAGACCTTGGACTTTGACGACGGGCGCGCTGCAAAGGATGCATGGATTGCCTTCCTGAACCTTTATCTTCCTTCGGAACGGAAAATCCAGACGCGGAAAATCCCCGGTACCAACGTCGCAATTTTCCCCGTGCATCGCGCCGGCTTGTAACTATGGAAAACAAGCCGCGCCATTCGCATGCCGAAATGGTCGACGGTCTGGAAAAGATGATCACGGCGAAAGCCGGATGGATCGAGACCTTTTCGACTGGCCCGAAAAAGCGGCCAGACCACGAAATTGAAATTCAACAGAAGCATTTGAGCGTGTTGCGTCAGGCCGTCGAGGATTATCGGCGCGCGGCGAACCGCCCTCGTTGAAGGCGATGATATGTCGATACTGAAACTTTCCCAGATACGAACTGATGGCGGCACACAATCCCGCGCAACTCTGAATGACCATGTGGCCGATGAATATGCCGAACTGATGCGTGCTGGCACGGTCTTTCCGCCACTCGTCGTTTTTTACGACGGATCAGATTATTGGCTGGCTGATGGTTTCCATCGTTACGAGGCCCTACATCTGGCCGAATTGAATGAGGTCGATGTTGATGTTCGTCAAGGGGCGCGCCGTGACGCGATCCTTTACAGCGTTGGCGCCAATGCCTCGCACGGACTGCGCCGCACCAACGAAGACAAGCGCCGTGCGGTATCGACCCTTTTGCAGGATGCAGAGTGGTCCAAGTGGAGCGACCGAGAAATTGCCAGACGGGCTGGCGTCCATCACGAGATGGTCGGCAAGTTGCGAACCGATGTATCTGGCGGAAACCGCCAGATAGAGACCGTCCGCACGGTAGAGCGCAACGGCACAACGTATCAGCAAAACACGGCGGCGATAGGAAAGGCCGAGCCGCCTGTCATTACCGCGGATGAAGATGCCGTCGAAGGCTATGATCCCTTTGCAATCCACAGCACCCGCGAGCGCATCCGCGACGAACTGCCGGATTCCATCAAGCAGATTGAGGCGACGAAAGAGGCGGCGCGCACGTCGCGTAAGGTTGATGCTGACGATCTCGTTGCACGCGTCGAAGAACTGGAAGAATCGCAGCGTGTCCTCGAAGCGGATTATGCGGCGGTGCTGGCCGAAAACAAATCTTTCGAGGCTATGCGCGTCCAGTTCGAAAAGGGCGGCTTTGCTGAAGTCATCGCCGGCAAGGACGAGGAAATCAGCGTCCTGAAAACCCGCCTTTACAGCGAAAGTCAGACCGCCGCCGAGTGGCGACGAAAATGCAATTTCTGGAAAGATCAGGCGAAAAAGCTCGGATGGCGTGATGAACGCTTCGAAGGCCAAACCGAAGCGCTGCCCGATGACGATGCCTTTTATGCTGTCGTCAATGGGGAGTGATCCACATGGACCTCTTTTCCTCCCCGGCCTTCGTTGATGAGGCGCGCGCAAAAGAAATCGTTCTTCGCGGGTATCAGGTCGACGCCGTCAATCAATTGCGCCGATCTGCCGCCACTGGTGCGCGCCGGTTGATCCTTGCCGCGCCGACGGGCTCGGGAAAGACTGAAATCGGCGCGCATATGATCCAGCTGAACCAGAAGAAGCTTTCCACGGCGTGGTTTATCGTGGACCGCGTTACGCTTGTCGACCAGACCAGCCAGCGCTTTTTCTCTTACGGTATTGATCACGGGATTATCCAGGGCGGCAATCGGCTGACGGATTACTCCAAGCCGGTGCAGATCGTCAGCGCGCAAACACTGGCGCGCCGGTCAATTCGGAAGCTTCCCGATCTCATCATCGTGGACGAGGCTCATTGCGAATATCAGTCTGTTCTCGACCTGATCGAAGAAGCCGGATCGGCGCGCGTTGTCGGGCTGACGGCCACGCCTTTCACTTCTGGTATGGCTGATCATTGGGACGGGATTGTCAATGTTACCACCGTCAACAAGCTGATCGGTGAAGGCTATCTTGTGCCGCTGAAAATCAAGGCATGCGTGTCGCCCGACATGAAGGGCGCGAAGAAGAAATTCAACGGCGAATACGAAGAAGAAGAAGCCGGACAGCGCGGAATCACCATCGTTGGCGATGTCGTTCATACATGGATTTCGCAGACGCGTGCCATGTTCGGCGGCCCGGTGAAAACCATCGTCTTCTCGCCTTCGGTGGCGCACGGTGCCGAGCTCTGCCGCCAGTTTGCGGACGCTGGGTTTAACTTCCAGCAAATTTCCTATCTCGACAAGTCCGATACCGACAGGGACGCGAAAATCCGTGAGTTTCGCAAACCGGACAGTTCGATTGACGGCCTCGTGTCGTGCGCCGTGCTGACGAAAGGCTTTGACGTTCCCGACGTTCTTTGCGGGATATCCTGCCGACCTTATGCAAAATCGTTTTCCAGCCACATTCAGGAGATGGGCCGCGTCATGCGAAGCTCACCTGATACCGGCAAAACATTCGGCCTCTGGCTCGACCACTCCGGCAATTGCATCTCGTTCGCTGACGATACCGCCTGGCTGTATGAATATGGCGTCGACAGTCTTTCCGACGCGCAGAAGAAGGACAGCGAGCCGCGAGAGCCAACGGAGAAGGCGAAGAAGAAACACTTCTGCGGACAGTGTGGAATGCAGATCGAGCCGATGGCAGTTTCGTGCGCGGCGTGCGGCTGGGAGCGGCCGAACAGCAATACCATTCAGGTTGTCCAAGGAGAGCTTATTGATTTCGAGGTTTCCGCCAAAACGTCATTTCAGCCGCGGAAAGGTCTGCGTGCTGAGTGCCTGAGCGATCCGAAATCTATCTGGAATGCTGCGTTGGCCTACTGCATGTCCAACACCCGAAAGGGCGAGGACGCGGCAAGAAAATGGGCTTATGGCATTTGGGCCGGGATATACCCGTCGAGCAAGCTTCCCTATGGCCTTTTTGATGTGGCCTGCCGACCGAACGATGTCGCTCCGGATGCATGGAACCTTATCGACCGAGAGGTGAGACGCTTTCGCAAGGGCTCCAAGTCGTCAAGGAGCGCTGCATGACGGTCGATGACGCAATCACCTCTGCATGTTCTTCCGTGGGCATCAAGCCGCCGCAGGGAACCCGCTACGGCGTCTGGATGAAAACCGACACCCTTTCTGGCGCAAACGGCCGGGGCGACGGTCGCGTGATGGTCAACGAAAGATCGGTCACCGCCTATAACTGGCAGACCGGCGAAAAGGTGTCGGTCAGCCTGAACGACGGTACCGAGAAGATCGACCGCCGCGAAGTGAAGCGTAAAGTCGAACAAGAGGACCGGAAAAGGAAGGAGCGCGCCGCCAGGGCTGCCCAGATCGCAAATGATATGGTTCAGGCAGCAACGTTGCGGACCCACGCCTATCTCGCCCTGAAGGGCTTTCCCGAAGAGAAGGCGCTGGTTCTCGATGTAGCCGCGATCCGGCATATCGGCGGTGATTACCTCGTCGATCCCGGCGAGCAAGAGGCAATTATCATTCCCGCGCGCGCCGGCAACCAGATACGCAGCGCCCAGCTTATATTCGAGCAAGGGCGCAAAAAGTTCCTTTACGGAGGGGAAACAGCCGGGACAAGCCACAGGATCGCCGTAGGGCGTGATTGCTGGCATTGTGAGGGGTTCGCAACGGGCCTGTCGTTGCGCTCCGCGTTTTCCTCTTTTGGCTATAAGGCGACGATTCTGTGCTGCTTCTCGGCAAGCAATGTCGAGGTGGTGTCACGCACTGCCCAGGGCCGCCCGTTCATCGCGGCCGACAACGACAAACCGCAACCCCAATTCAAAGGCCTTGGAACTGGCCAGTATTTCGCGGAGCGCAGCGGCGTGCGCTTCGTCATGCCTCCAACGATCGGAGAAGATTTCAACGACATGCATCAGCGCGAGGGATTATTCGCCGTCCAACGCCTGATTTGCGATTTCCTGAAAGGAGCGCGCCGATGAGGCCACACGATGAGGTTTACTGGATCCCGATACTGCCCTCAGAAATGAGGGAAAGACTTAAAACCCTGCCCGCCAATAAGCGGCAATGGCCAAAAGCTTTCTTGGACGATTACAAGAGGCTGCATTCTGAGTTTACCAAAGCCAAAGCGGCTTTTATCGAGGTGGCCCGACGAGACCGCGACACACGTATGTCGCCGCGCGCGTTCAAGGCACTGTCGTTTCTTATCGACTGCTTGAACTTCGATACCGGACGGTGCGATCCGTCGCAGCAAACGATAGCTGATGAAGTCGGTGTTCATGTCGCAACGGCGGAACGTGTCATTCAAAAGCTAAAGGCCGCCGGCTGGATCGAAATATACCGACGCGGCGCGACCAGCACCAATTTTTACCGAATAGGCGCTCCGAAGGCGAAGATCGACGCCATCAAGGACGACGCAGAGGCGCGGCGCCAGGTTCGGAAATCGGCTTGGGAGGCACTGAACCTCTTGAAAAGTGACCCCGCAAAAATGCGGGATCACTCGGCAAACCACCCCGCAAAAATGCGGGATCATGAACCCGCAAAAATGATGGATCATGACCCCGCAAAAATGCGGGACAAACCTTTGAAGGGAACCTCTGAAGCTGAACCTCTGAACGAGTCTTCTTTCGACCATGGTAGAGAGGGTACGTATAAGGGTGAGGCATACTCATCTTCGGAGACAGAGGAAAAAACTTCCGCCACGATCATTACGCCCGACTTCACTCGGAAGAGGATCGCGTGATGATTGATGATCCGAACGACCGCAAAAAATGGAATGAAGCCTTCGAGCTGGTTTACAAGCGCGGCATCGTCAATGGCTTGAAACAAGCCGCCGAGATAGCCGACGCCTTTGCCGATGAGAACTTCTCTATGGCGCACGACACGATCATGCTTGATCCGGTTATCGGCCGTCGTGGCGAGACCTTGACAAAGGCTGATTTCGAAAAAAGCGAATCCCTGATTATTGACGGCTGCGTGCATTCTTCGATGGCGCACGCGGCCCAGAACATTGCCGAAGCAATTCGTTCGAAGGCAACGGAGTTGGCGTCATGACCGAAGTTCCTACCGATATCATCGACACGGCCGAGAAATTCACCACGGCGTTCTATCAAGGTGAGCGCGGCCATTCTCGCGACCAGTTCAAAAACAGCGTGGCGGCGATGATTGATAATGAGCGCAAGCGCTGCACATCGATTGTCAGGCTGCTGCCTCTCGGTCCCTTCCAGACCGTTGATGAAGCCGTAAAGGCTGCCGAAACGCAGGTGTTGATAGCGGACGCAGTTGAAAAAGCGGGGTGGACGCCATGATCCTGTTCGAAATCATCAAAACCCGTATCGCGCTGTCGCGCCGCATCAAATTGCTGGAAGCAACTTTGAGAGACACGCAGTGCCCGCGCCCCGCGAATGGACAGCCTTGGGACCAGTGTGCCGGGGAGTGCATCGAAGCTGGCTTATGCGGCTGCCACGTCGGCCATGCGCTTGAGCAATCGAATATGGAGGATTTGAACCGATGACTGTTTTAAAAACTCCATGGGACGGGCACTGGATGTATGGCGATTACATCGGCTTCCTTCACCACGCACTTGGCCAGAAATTCTACGTAGACGCCTATCGGAAGGCTAGCGGGAACAATTGGACGCCTGCCACGTCTGCGGCTGAAAAGTTGGCCGACCATGCCACCGGTGCCGATCTGGCATTTCTTCAAGGTTTCTCTGACTGGATCGCAACAAACATTTTCGGAACGCCGGATGATGTCTTCGGAAATCATCCATTTGCAAACGGGGAGACAGTGCATTGAACGAGCCCGTAAACAAAGACGCCACCTGGTACGGCGTTCGCATCATTCCCGGAAGTTGCATGGAGATTGAGGCATGAGGAAAAACAAAAATGAGAAGAAGTCACGGCGCTTTTTCGACGCTCCTTCTATCGGCCATGCAAAGGCGCGCATCCAGTTGGTGGAGATCGATAACCCTCACTACAGCCGAACTCATGCCGGTTTACCAGGCAACCCAAAGACGATATCGGCGGCAATGAACTTACGGGAAAGTCCGGTGGCTCTTATGGCGGCAAAAGGTCATCTCGGAGCGCACCACGTCAAAGCCGCAGAAAAATTCCGGCGCCTATGGGAGATACTTGGCGGCGCTGGCGCCGGATCATTCGACTACACCCGAGAGCCGGTAAACGGTGGCTGTGCGCGCGAGAGCATCACGGATTCACAGGTGGAAGCTGGGCAAGTGCTGAGGGTATGTCAATCTGTAATAGGAAAACGCGCTTTTTCTATAGTTGAAAAGGTTGCCGGAGAAGGTCGAACGATCGCTGAAATCAGCCTGACAAAGCGTGAAAAGACCACAAATGCTGACTATCTACGCGATGCTCTTGAAGATTTAGCAAAACATTGGGGTCTTATGACAAGGTCGAGAAAGGTATGAGCTTTGGTATTGCCAAGGTAGAAGTAGCTTGGTATTAAAAGGGTAGATGGCGATTTGCGCCGTGCAGCCGCCAAATCAGTTTCAGGAAGCGGCCAGCCAACTCGGGCATGGGCGGGCACGATAAAGAGAAATGCCAATCTCTGCCGCTCCTGATCTAATTCGCATGATGACGCGGTAATTAGCCAAGGCCGTCCTCCCCGCAAGGGTGTAGAGTAATCCGAGTGTTTGGCGCTCGGCATGCGAAGAAACCGGGGTTGGCAAGTGAGCCATGGCCTGACGATACCGGGTAGACGTGACGGGCTCATAATCCGCTCGTTCCGGTTAGGGTCTGACAGCCGGAGTGCATCCCGGCCCCCGTCCAATTCGCCCGCAAGGGCCGTGGTGTGTGCTACACCACGCTGAAGGCGGCGATCCTAACGTCGCCGGATGAATTCGCCCGATGGGCAACGAAGCGTGGGTTCCAACACGCCCCTCAGACCATTGGAACATCTGGCCCGGCACTAACGCCTGATGAAGCGAAAGCAGAAACGGTAAACCCGTCGCGTGGAGTCTCCCCAGCCGGGGAATAACTGGAGACCTAGGAGGGGCGCCAATTCGCCCAACAGGGCAACGGAATGCGAGGCGGCGCTGTAAAGCGAAAAGTCCGCCCCGGGCCAATACCCCGGTTGCACCCCTCGCAGCAAATCAGGAATCTCTAAAAGGCCAAGCGCGAAAATGCGCCGCTGAGTAAGGGAGGTATGGTCCGGATAATCCCCGGCATTCCTGACCAGAAGCACCGGGAGCGATATACCCGGAGAGACGTGGAAGCCGTCTCGCCTATCCGTAAGCCTTTAGGCAGGCATGTATCACCAGCCCCGCCCGTAACAAGGTGGGGCTGCAATCGTTTCAGGGGATGAGAGATGTTCAAGGGCTTGAAGCTTTTCAGCAAGACGAGCGACAAGAAGACATTCAACGTCGCCTCGTTCCACTCGCCTCACAGCCTCACTTGGTCGTGGATACTTAGCTTCCGTCGCCATGAGGTGATACGGCCAAAGTTCTATGCCCGCCGCAGCAAGGATGGCATCGGCGCAGGATTTGGCACTCTCATTTCCGCATATGCCTATCGAACCAACAACGGACTGACTTGGGACGTGTGCTTGTTCTGGCATGGTCTGCATTTCACTCGTCAATCTCCGATGTGGTATCGCGACATGTTTTGGCGCGCCGATGATGAGCGTGAGACGCTGAATCGGCGTGTTCGCCAGCTTGAGCGACAGGTCGAGGCGATGCCCTCGGCTGCTCGCAACCCCTCAGAAACTGGCGTTCATCTCCACTAACCCCATTCACCCGCCCACATGGAGAGAGCAATGCCTTGGTTCCGCAAGAAGCCTGTCGAGATAGAGGCATGGTGCAATACAGAAGATAAGCCTCATCGAAGCGAGATGCCCGGTTGGCTTTCTGAGGCGCTGGCGAACGGCACAGTATTTTGGTCTGGTGGATACCACGGCTACTTTTCGATCAAGACGCTCGAAGGTGAGATGCGTGCCGACTATGGTGACTGGATTATCAAGGGTGTCCAAGGTGAGCTATACCCGTGCAAGCCCGCCATATTCGGTGCCACCTATGAACCTGCCTGAAAGCCCGGCTGATTGGTGCCAACTTATTTCTGAGACGGTAGGCCTTCACCAAGGTACTTATCGATGCGGAGCCGCTTCAGATGTGTTGGCAAAGGTTCTGTCTTTACAGGGCTTCTCTGCTGCCATCGTTCGTGGAGAAGCTAATGGCATTGGTCATGTGTGGGTTGAAGTCGACGGCATCGTTTATGACCCGACGGTTGGGCAATTTAGCGGTGATGTCGCATATTCCGCGTTCCCCACCCCATGACCACCACCGAGCAAGAGCGGGAGAGGGAATATCGGTTGCGTTAGCGATTTGAACCAGCTTAATTCAGGAACTGCCGAAACATAGGATTAAGGTGAGGTTTAGATGAAAAAAATATTTGGGCCGTTTTTCTTTGCGTTTTTTGTGTTTCTCACTTTAGCGGCGTACGCTGAAGAAATACCAAAAGAAATACCTCTTCCATTTACACCGACTAAAATCATGCCTTGCGAGAATTGCTTCGATGTCGGCGGTTTCAAGACGAGGACACGCTGCAGTGAACTTGAAAAGCCCGCAGGCACTTGGGAAGAAAAGAAAATAGTCGAGCAAGTGAATTTCGTCACTCGACAGTATCTTGTCAGGCAGACAGAACCTTTCTTGGGCACAGTTATTTTTCGTCACAAGGATGAAGAAGCCAGTTACGACGTCAATATTACTTGTTCGTTTCCTTTGGTAGCCGAGGCCGCAGTTTCCATATCGAGGAGCACTAAGTATTGGGATGCGCGGAAAGCACCTTCGTTGTCGAGTGCGCTTGACGCTATCCATGCAAAGTACGGGAAACCTAACAATGAAGAGCTGAAGACTGGCGTCGCTAACATCGTTTATGTTCTCGGACCAAATTTTGAGAAAACGTCTCAAAAAGCAGTTTTTTACCAGCGTCCTATCTTGGATAATCGCGATGTTTACGCGGAAGAAATTTACGATATCTATCGATCTGGAGTCGGTATGTCGTTGACTTTCAACTTATACAACTGCCGGCAAGAGCCCGATCGCGTGTGCAGCATTTCGAGCTATTTGAACGACTATCGCACCTATTTGGTGGGCCGCAAAAGGTTTCAAGAAGAGATCGAAAAGTGGAAGCCACGGTTTGATAATTTTGTCGATTCACAAAGATATGGCAATCAGACTAAAGCGCCAAAGCTTTGAGCTGTTTTCGGAATCCGTATGCCCTTAGTCGGTGCAGAGCTACTCAGCGACCTCAGTAACGCGCAGAGGGTCGGGGTAAAAGGAGCTCAATTAGGTCGCCTTCGGATGCAGGAGTTGTCCAATACCGGACTGCTTCTATGGGCATGTAGTTGATGTAGCTATTTCCTCCTATTTTAGGGGTCGATATGAGCGAGAATGGCTAAGCTAACCACCCTCAAACCCCAGATCGCCACCATCAAGCCACTGATAGGCAGAGCAACAGGGGATGAGAAGGCAAGGCACCGTGAGCGCGATACCTCGCAGCAATGGCGCCAATGGTACAAGACCAGCAGATGGCAGAAGCTCAGATGGTCGATCTTGGTAAGGGATAACTTCACATGCCGGCGATGCGGCAGGGTCGATGTCTCCAAGAACGGTCTGCACTGCGACCATACAGAGAGACATGGTGGAGATGAGGCTAGGTTCTGGTCTGGTCCCTTCCAGACGCTGTGCGCGCACTGTCATAACAGCGACAAGCAACGCGAAGAGCGACGCGCATAGGTCTAGCCCTAAAGCAAATACCGGGGGGGTAGGCAAAACCTTGAAAAGGCATGTCTTTCTAGACCCGCGCCCCCCTCATGTGGAGATTAAATCCTCCTGTTTGATTTCAGGCGGTGAAAATCAAAGGAATCAATAATGCCAAGAGGCGGTTACAGACCTGGAGCTGGACGGCCGAAGACGGCGAAGGTCCAGACGAAGGTGGAAGTCAGGCGCGAGGCTAACAAGGCCAAGATGACGCCTCTGGAATACATGCTTTCGGTGATGAATGACGTGGAAGCGGAAGACGGGCGCCGTGACAGAATGGCAGTTGCAGCCGCGCCTTTTGTCCACGCCAGAGCGGACGAAGGGAAGCTTGGCAAAAAGGCAGAACGTCTTGGCCGCGCTGAGCAAGCGTCATCGGCTGGCAAGTTCGCCGTGCGCAATGCCCCAAAGTTAGTGGTCGACAATAAATGAAGTCTTGGACAACGGCCTTGCCGGACTGGGAAAGCCGGATTGTTGAGGGCGGATCGCTTATCCCGTGTGAACCTCTGTTCCCGGACGAGGCCAAGGACGCGCTAGACGTATTCAAAGCATTGCGGATTGTTGATGCCCCTGGCAGACCGACTTTCGGTGAGGCCGGCGACCAGTGGATATTCGATTTCGTCGCGGCGATCTTTGGTGCTTATGACGCGGAAAGCGGAAACAGGCTGATCAACCAATTCTTCCTCTGCGTATCGAAGAAGAACGGCAAGTCAACGATCGCCGCCGGAATCATGCTCACAGCCCTCATTTTGAACTGGAGACAGTCGAACGAGTTGATCATTGTCGCGCCAACGATCAAAGCTGCTAACAACAGCTTCAAGCCGGCGGCCGACATGATCCGTGCCGACCCAGAACTTGACGCCTCTGCTGAGGGGTTTTTGCACGTCACTGACCACCAGAGGACGATCAAGCATCTAAAGACCGGGGCGACTCTGCAAATTCTTGCTGCTGACACCGGAACGGTAGCTGGAAACAAAGCGGCATTTGTCCTGGTAGATGAGCTTTGGGAGTTTGGCAGCAAGCCGAAGGCAGACGCCATGATGCGGGAAGCGGCGGGCGGTTTGGTTGCCCGTCCTGAGGGCTTCCTCATCTCGATCACGACGCAATCGGACGCGCCGCCAGCCGGAGTGTTCAAGGACAAGCTGGATTACGCCCGCAATGTTCGGGACGGAAAGATCAACGACCCGAAGTTCCTGCCGTTGATCTACGAGTTCCCGCAGTCGATGATCGACAGCGAGGCATATCTGCATCCGGAAAACTTCTACATCACCAATCCTTACCTTGGGTACACCGACTGGGGCAGGGAGTGGATAGCCGACGAGCTCGTAAAGGAGCGTGAAAAAGGGCCGGAGACGCGCAACGTCTTCCTTGCCAAGCACCTGAACGTCGAGATCGGCATGAACCTCCGGTCTAACCGCTGGGCTGGTGCGGACTTCTGGGCCGCCAAGGCCGATGACACCATCGATCTGGAGAGCATTCTGGATCGTTCAGAGGTTGTCGTGGTCGGGATCGACGGTGGCGGCCTCGATGACCTTTTCGGGCTGACTGTGCTGGGACGCGAAAAAGGCTCCCGTGATTGGCTGTCATGGTCGCATGCGTGGTGCCACAAGGGCGTCTTGGAGCGGCGCAAGTCGATCGCCTCGAAGCTCAATGACTTCAAGCGCGACGGACTGCTGACAATCGTTGATGACGAGCTGAAGGATATCTCCGAAATCGTGGAGATCATCTCCGACATCAAGGCCCGCGGGCTGCTGGCATCGGTCGCTGTTGACCCGGCCGGCCTTGGCGAGATGATCGAAGCTTTGGCTGAGATCGACGTCACGCAAGAGGCTGGAAATCTCGTCGGCGCGCCTCAGGGCTACGCGATGATGAACGCGATCAAGACGGCCGAGCGCAAGCTTGCCAATGGCACCTTGAAGCACGCGCCATCCGCTCTGATGGACTGGTGTGTTTCGAACCTGAAGATCGAGCCCACGGCTACGGCCATTCGGGCGACGAAACAGAATGCGGGCGATGCAAAGATTGACCCTGTCATGTCGCTTTTTGACGCCGTGACGGTCATGAGCAGAAACCCAGAAGCACCGGGGGCCGGAATGGACGATTATTTCAAGAGCCTGGCAGGTGCAGCGTGAACGCAATCCAGAAGATCAAGAGCGCGATTGTTCGGCGCCTGACCGTTCGGGAGCCGGACGGCTGGTATCCTGACGCGATGCGCGGCGATGCGGGCGAACTGGTGACGGACAGAACCGCGCTGTCTCTGTCGGCTGTCTGGGCCTGCGTCAACTTGCTTGCCGGCACCATCGCCAGCCTGCCATTGATGGTCTATCGCACCGATGCGCAGGGAAAGCGCACAGTGGCGCGCGACCATCGGCTCTATCGTGTGCTTCACGACAGCCCGAACTATGACCAGACGGCGGTCGACTTCTGGGAGTTCGTCAGTGCCTCGCTCGAACTGTGGGGCAACGCCTATGCCCGCATCGAGCGCAGCGGCGGCCAAGTCTCTGGCCTTCATCCCGTCGCGCCGAACCTTGTTTCGGTTCGCAGGCTGAGCAATGGATCGATCGAATACCGCTGGACCGAGGATGGCAAGTCCTATGTCGAGACAGACGGTGCCATGATGCATATCCGCGGCTTCGGCGGCAACCCGCTTGGCGGCATGTCGACGCTGCATTTCGGCCGGAACACCTTCAGCCTGGCGCGGGCGGTTGATCGCTCGGCTGGCAGTACGTTCAAAAATGGTCTGCGCCCATCTGGCGTGCTGACTTTCGCAGCATGGCTGTCGCCAGAGCAGCGAGAGATCGCGAAAACCAATCTCGTTGAGAACTATCTCGGCGCGATGAACTCCGGTCGACCACTCATTCTCGAAGGCGACACGAAGTGGCAGCAGCTCACGATAACGCCTGAAGACGCGCAGATGCTGGAATCTCGCAGTTTCTCAGTAGAGGAAATCTGCCGGTTCTTTGGCGTGCCTCCTCACATGGTTGGCCGGACTGAGAAGTCCACCAGTTGGGGAACGGGCCTTGAGCAGCAAACCCTGGCGTTCCAGAAGTTCACACTTCGCCGCCGGCTGAAGCGCATCGAGCAGGCGCTGGAGAAGCAACTGCTCAAGCCGGAAGACCGAGCCAGCGGTATCACGATTGAGTTCAACCTTGAAGGCCTCCTGCGCGGCGATAGCGCGGCAAGGGCGAGCTTCTATCAGTCTGGCCTCACCAACGGCTGGATGACGATCAACGAAGTCAGAGCGCTCGAAAACATGCCTGCCGTCGATGGCGGCGATGTCCCGCGTATGCAGATGCAGAACGTTCCGATCACTCAGGCCGGAACGCAGACCCAACTGCCCCCTCCCAACGAGGAATGAACGACATGAAAACGAAGGATTTCGCCCTGCAGGTCAAAGACCTGTCGGAAGACGGCACCTTTGAAGGCTACGGTTCCATCTTTGGGAACATCGACAGCTACGGCGAAAAGGTGATGCCCGGCGCTTTCGTTGAGAGCCTGGCCAAGCACAAGCGTGAAGGCTCCAACGTCCTGATGCTCTGGAACCATGATGCCCACCAGCCGATCGGGGTCTGGGAGGATTTGGCCGAGGACGCAAAGGGCCTGTGGGGCAAGGGCCGGTTCCTGCTTGATATCCAGCGGGCGCGCGAGGTCCACACGCTTGCCAAAAACAAGGCCATCGGCGGTCTGTCCATCGGCTATCGTGAGGAAGATACCGACCAAGACGGCGCCGTTCGGCTCCTGAAAAAGCTCAATCTTTACGAAATCTCTCCGGTGACATTCCCGGCCAACCGCCGCGCCCGGATCGAGAGCGTCAAATCAGAACGCATGGATGAGTTCGCCCGCCGACTGCGCGACGGCGATCCCATGCCGATCAAGGATTTCGAGGACATCCTGCGCGAGGCAGGGGTTCCGAAAAGCATGGCTGTTGCGATCGCCTCGCACGGCTATGCCAAGGCCATTCGGAGCGATTCCGAGGGCGATAAGGCGAATGACACGGCTGCGTTCCTGAAAGCTCTGCGGGCCAGCTAATCCCCAACATCGCTCTTAGGAGAAAACCATGAGCAACGAAAACAAGTCGGTGGCCGATCTCGCCGCCGAGATCAAGGCTGAGCAGCGCCAGGCGGTTGACGCTGTCAAGGCGATTGCCGAGGAAGCCCTTGGCAAGGCGAAGTCCGGCGAAGAACTGACGGCTTCTCTCAAGGAAAAGGCCGACGAAGCCCTTCTGAAGATGAACGGCCTGACCGAGCAGATGGCCGAGCTGGAACAGAAGATGGCCCGCGGCGGCAAGGGCGGTGACGATCCCGCCAAAACTCTCGGTGAGCAGTTCGTTGAATCGGAAGGCTTCAAGTCGTTCCAGGACAGCAAGTTCTCCAAGAGCGCACGCGGCGCTGACCTGAAGGTGAAGGCAACGCTGACGTCGGCGACGACTGATGCTGCCGGCTCCGTTGGTGACGCAATCGCCAATACTCGCCTGCCTGGCATCCTTCCGCTGCCCCAGCGCCGTTTCACCGTTCGCGACCTGCTTTCGCAGGGCCGAATGGACGGCAACACGCTGGAATACGTGAAGGAAACCGGCTTCACCAACAACGCGGCTGGTGTCGCCGAAGGCGCTCTGAAGCCTTCGTCCGATCTCAAGCTCGATCTGGTGACGACGTCGGCAAAGGTAATCGCCCACTGGATGAAGGCATCCAAGCAGGTTCTGGACGATATCTCGCAGCTCCGCTCGATGATCGACCAGCGCCTCCTCTACGGCCTCGCCTATGTGGAAGAAAACCAGCTGCTCAACGGCGATGGAACCGGCCAGAACCTGAACGGTATCATCCCGCAGGCAACCGCCTACTCGGCGCCGATCACTCTGGCTTCTCCGACCAGCATCGACATGATCCGTCTGATGATGCTCCAGGCGGCGCTGGCCGAGTATCCGTCCACCGGTATCGTGATGCACCCGAGCGATTGGGCGTGGATCGAGACGCTGAAGGACACCACCGGCCGCTACATCATCGGCAATCCGCAGGGCACCATCAGCCCGACGCTGTGGGGCCTGCCGGTCGTGGCAACCCAGGCGATGACGGTCGACAAGGTTCTCGTCGGTGCGTTCAAGCTCGGCGCCCAGGTGTTCGACCGCTGGGATGCCCGGATCGAGGCGGCCTACGTCGATGACGACTTCATTCGCAACCTGATCACGATCCTTGCGGAAGAGCGTCTCGCTCTGGCGGTCTATCGTCCTGAAGCCTTCATCTACGGCGATTTCGGTCGCGTGACCTGATCGGCTTCGGCTCATCAAGGAGGGCAGCTTCGGTTGCCCTCTCTATGAACCGAAGGAGAGCCATCATGAAAACCTATGAAGTCCTTCGCCAGCACTTCGGCGACAAGATGTACATGCCGGGAGACACCCGCGAAGCCGCGCAGGGCGAAGTTCAGCACCTGATCAACAACGGCGTGCTGCGCGAGACGAAAGCTAAGGCTGATCCCGCGCCGTCGAACAAGGCCGAGAAGGCCGCCCCGAAAAACAAGAGCGCTTGATCCATGCACCGTCCCGTCCGCGTTACCGCGCCAGAAGCGCTGCCAATCTCTCTCGAAGAGGTGAAAAAGGCCCTGCGCGTCGACAGCGCGGATGATGACGAGATGCTGACAAGCCTCATCCAGTCCGCGGTCGACCATTACGAAGGCTGGACTGGCGTGCTCGGCATCTGCCTTGTCGAGCAAACCTGGCGCCAGGCATTTGATAGGTTCGAGCAGTGCCTGCGACTTCCGCTCGGCCCGGTGATCGCAGTGGACGGCGTCAAGACACGCGACAGCGCCGGGACCGAGACGCAGATCCCGTCGACAGACTATGCCGTCGAGACGGATGCCGCCGGCCGATCATATGTTCGGTTCGTGGATGGCTTCACCATGCCGAGCGATACTGCGCTTCGTTCCGCAATCTCGGTCGAGTACCGCGCTGGCTGGCCTATCGTAGACGACAAGCCGACCGTCCCGGCCGACATACTCACCGCTATCATCGCCCGCGTCCAGATCGGATATGAGCAGACTGCGACCGATGCCGGCCAGACAATCGCCAACATGGAACGCGCCCTTATTGCCAAGTTGTCAATCGGCGTCGTAACGGGACCCCTTATCGGCTCCCAAAAGGGACCCCTGCCTCTAGTTGCATCGGGTCAGCGCGCGTAGGCCCGGGGCTCTCCATTTAGCGCAAGGGCCTGCGGGCGCGGGTTGTTTGTCTTTTCGGCTTTAGCTTTGAGAGCGGTTTTTAAAGCGCCAGGATTCGTTCCCGGTTTCCACGATCTCGCAATGGTGGGTGAGCCTGTCGAGCAGAGCGGCGGTCATCTTGGCGTCGCCGAATACGGCCGGCCACTCGCCGAAGGCCAGGTTCGTCGTGACGATGATGGACGTCCGCTCGTAGAGCCTGCTGATGAGGTGGAAGAGGAGCTGGCCGCCCGCCTGGGCAAATGGGAGATAGCCCAGTTCGTCCATGATGACGAAGTCGAGCCTGGTGATGAAGTCGGCCAGCCGTCCCTGTTTGCCGCTACGTGCCTCCGTCTCGAGCCGATTGACGAGGTCGACGACGTTGAAGAAGCGGCCGCGTGCGCCATTGCGGATCAGAGCACGAGCAAGGGCGATGGACAGGTGAGACTTTCCCGTGCCGGTTCCGCCGACCAGAACGATATTGTGCTGCTCGGCGAGGAAGGCCCCGGTTGCGAGTTGGCGCACCAGGCCTTCGTTGACCGGCGTGTCGGTGAAGTCGAAGTCGTCGATGTCCTTGGCCAGCGGCAGCTTGGCGACGGTGATCTGGTATTTGATGGAGCGCGCTTGCTTCTCGGCGATCTCCGACTGAAGCAGGTCACCGACGATGCGCGGCGGTTCGTGCTGTCGCTTGATGCCGGAGGCCATGATCTCGTCATAGGCGCTACGCATGCCGAACAGCTTCAGCGTGCCCATCATGTCGAGGATTTGGGATCGTTCCATATCAGCTTGCCCTCCTCAGGCTGTCGTAACGGGCGCAGTCGGCCAGAGGCTCATGGGTCAGGCGAAGCGCATCGGGGATGGAAAGGATGGCGGCCGGCTGCGGATCACGCTTGCGGGCCAGAATGTTGATGATGACGGCGGCCGAGAACACGCCCTGATCGATCGCCTCCTGGCAGGCCGCTTCGACGGCGGGGAGCCCGTCCAGGCCCACGCATTCGAGGATCGACACCATCTGCCGGTCGCCGTCATGCATTGCCTTCAGCCGGCGGCGCACCTTCTCCATGGCGGCGGGCAAAACCCAGTCGTGGAACGGCGCACCGTTGCGCAGTGCTCCCGGTTTGCGGGTCAGGACCGGCACGTAATGCCAGGGATTATAGATCGTCTCGCCACGGCCGAAGCAGCGATCGTGTTGGCCGATTTCCACGCCATCCTGCCGGATGACGATGCGATCTGCATAGGCATGTATCTCGGCAGGGCGGCCGACTGCCGTAGACAGTACCGAGTATTTGTTGTTGTCGAAACGCACGAGGCAGGTCTTGCCGATCGAGGCCTGCACAGCGTGGAAGCCGTCGAATTTGCCGGGATAGCCGACCAGGTGCGGCCGCTCCGCATCGAACACCTCCCAGATCGTGCGCTCCGTCTGATCGACGTGCTTATGAGCGCGGGCGTAACTGATGCACTTGTCCAGCAACCAGCCATTCAGTTCATCGTAGGATTTGAAGCGCAGTCGCGGCGTGAAGAAGCGTTCGCGCACCAGATTGACCTGGTTCTCGACCTGGCCTTTCTCCCACCCCGACGCCGGCGTGCAGGCCACCGGTTCGATCAGGTAATGGCTGCACATCTGTAGGAAGCGGCGATTGTATTGCCGTTCCTTGCCGACGAAGACCGTCTCCACCGCGGTCTTCATATTATCATAGATGCCGCGCGTGCAGGCCCCGCCGAAGAAAGCGAACGCCCTGTCATGGGCGTCGAAGACCATCTCTTGCGTCTCGCGCGGATAGGCTCTCACATACATCATCCGGCTGTGGCAGAGCCGGATATGCGCAACCTTCACCGTCGTCGTCACGCCGTTCAGCACGACAATCTCGTGGCTCCAGTCGAACTGGTAGGCCTCGCCCGGCGCGTAATAGAGCGGCACATAGGCTTGCGCCGTCACGGACCCGCGCTCCTTCGCCCATGTTCGGGCGTAACGCCGGACTGTGTCGTAACCGCCCTCGTAGCCGAGGTCGCGCAAGTCCTCGAATATCCGGATCAGTGTCAGCCGTTCGCGAGAAGATTTGGCCTCATTGGCGAGGAGCATTCCATCGAGCTGACCGCGCCAGGGGCCGAGCTTCGGCTGAGGTTGACGGGTCCGTTCGTATTTGAACTCCGTCTCATCGGTGCGCAAAACCTTCCGCACCACTTTCCGCGATATGCCCAACTCCCGGCAGATCGCCTTGATCGACTTGCCCTGAACATGGGCTAGCCGCCGTATCTTCAGAATTGTTTCCACAATAAGCATCCGAACAAAAAGCCTCCGATGAAACCGGAGGCTGTTGTAACCCCATTGCAAATGGGGGTCCCGTTTGGACGCCGATCACCCCATGTGCGGGGTCCTTATTCCATGCCTAATCACACTGCAGGGCGCCTTCGTGCAGAAGCCGGCCGTGCCGAAGCCCGAGGACGGTTCCTATAACCTCAAGCAGAACGTACCGCCGCTGTCGATCGTCATGGGGCGCGTGAAGAAGGGCGGCGACTACACGTTCCTCGAGGAGGCAAATGGTACGGCTTACCACATCACCTGTCTTGCCGGACATCGCATCAACGGCGTGCTGCGGCACTACCTGCATGATGAGCCAGTCACTCTCAGTGCCGGGAATAATGGCTGGGTGACGGCGCCTGAGCATTTTGCCAAGCCCTATCGCGGCTCCGGTAACTGGGTGCTGATCCAGTGGCATGCCGGTCTTGATGCGGAAACGGCCTATTCCGATGTTGTCTCTGCCTTCCCCGGCGTGTGGACGAACGATCATCGCGGCGACGGCCTTGCCACCATCCGCATGTCCTGCTCGACGGTCACGCAAGAGGATTATCTTGAGATTTACCCCAACCAGATGCCGGAGCATTCCTGCGTTCTGGAAGGTGCGCTTCTCTATGATCCACGGCTGGACTCCACCGTTCCCGGCGGCTCGGGCGGGCAGCGGACCAGCAACCACAACAGCTGGTCATTCTCGACCAATCTGGCGCTGATGCGTCTGCGCCATCTGTGCAGCCCGTGGGGCGGCAAGATGAGCTATGACCGCATGTACATGCCGGACTGGATCAACGCCGCGAATGTCTGCGACCAGATCGTGGTCAATCGCATCGGTGGTGTCGAGCTTCGCTATCACGGCGGCATGTGGTTCCGCACGAACAACGATCAGATCGAGGTCGGTCGTTACCTCGATGAGGCTGGCGAGCTGGTGGTTTATGAGCGCGCCGATGGAAAGATTGGCGTTCATGCAGGCCAGTTCGTAGAGCCGGATATCACGCTCGACCAGGACCATATCTTTGCGATCCGCGTCGACAAGAACAAGCGGCTTTCTTCGACGGTTCTCGCGGTGCGTGGCCGATATGTGAACACCGACAATCATTTTGTGACGGAAGACGCTGCGATCTACGGCGACCCTTACGGCGAGTTCGATGAAACCGAGCGCACCAAGACTTTCGACAACCCGGCCATCCAGTCGCACAACCACTGCCAGCGCAAGCAGAAGCTGACCTTCATCCGCGCCAATGCCCGCAAGGTCTCGATAACGGCGAACTATAGCGATGCAAAGAACTGCGCGTACCGTCGGTTCATTCGCGTGCATTATCCCAGCCGCGGACTTGTGAATGCGATCATAGAGATCACGTCGACGGTGACACTCGATCTCCGCAATATGCGGGTTTCGTTCTCCGGTATCGTTGTTTCGTCCGACCTCTACGCCTTTGACGCTGCGACGGAGGAGGGTTCTCCGGGCAACACGGTCACTCCAGTTGCCCCCGGTGGCGTCCCCATGCCCTCGGGCTTCGTTGCATCCGTGCAGACTGAGGTGGTTTCCGGCGGTGCGTCTGCGGCTCTCATTGTCGGCGAATGGTCGTTTCAGGCGCTCATTCTCAATTACGAGATGGAGTATGAACCGGTTGATGGTTCTGCAGCCGCGCAGTCGGTCTATTCAAAGGCTGGCGATACGGAGGTCAGAACCCCGTATCTTGTGGACGGCAAACAGTATCGGGTGCGGCTGCGGACCTGGGGCGGTGGCACCAAATCGGAGTGGACGGACTACCAGCTGCTGACGGCGGTTGCTGATCCCACGCCTCCTGGTCCTGTGACGGACGTCACGGCTACCGAAGGCACAGGGCAAGCGCTTTTCCAGTGGACGGCTCCTAACAGCAGCAACTACTTCGCCTGCCGGATCTATCTCAACACGTCGAACAGCTTCTCTGGAGCTTCACTCGTAGCAACTGAGTACGGGCCGCCGAGCGCGATCGACCAGCGAGCGATCCTTGGCCTGGACGAAGACGATTACTACGCCTGGCTCGTCGCCATCAATTCATCAGGGCGGCCCGCCACACCGGTTCCGACCGGCATATTCACCGTCTCCTGACGGCCCAGCAACAAACAGATCAAATTCGGCGCCTGCATTTGCGGGCTGCTTTCGCATGGAGAAGAAAGATGGCTGCACCTCGCGGTTCTGAAGTCTGGAGAGATTACGTCACTGACGGTATTCCATCCTCCGGCGCCAATAAGCCTCAAAAGGCCGATATCCGCTCGTGGTCAAGCTGGCTTGAAAGCATGGTCACGTCTGGCGTTCTTTCGTCCGGCCCGTGGTTTGCCACGAGAGCAGCCATGACGCTGGGATACGCTGCCAATACCGTCGCCATCGTTTACAACGATCCCACGGCGGCGAATAACGGCCTCTACATCAAGTCTGGTGCCTCCGGATCAGGATCGTGGACGCAACTGACATCGTTCCTTCCTGGCTATCAGTTTGTGACAGCCTCCCCGACCGGAGCAAGCACGGCCAACGCCATCGTGGCGTCTACATCTCCGCGTCTGCCAGCCGGAGACGGCGTTGCTCTCGTCACTCTTGCCATCCCCGCAACGAACACGGCTTCTCCGGTCACTGTTCGGTTCGACGGCGGTGCTGTGTTGACCATTAAGACTCGGACCGGGGAAGATCCGGACGCTGGAGAGCTCCAGCAGAATGACGTTGTGGCTGGATTTGTGTCTGGCGCGACGTTCCGCCTGATTTCTGACCTGAACTCACTCCGCAATTTTCAGTCAGCCAAGGCGTGGGCGAACAACGCCGAGGACGTGCCGGTTCCGGCAAGCCTCGGCGGCGATGGCGTTACCACATTTTCTGCAAAGCACTGGGCGGCAAAGAGTGAAGAGGATGCCGACCGGTCAGACTTGGAGGCTGATCGGTCGGAAGTGGCTCGCGCCGGCTCCGAGTCTGCTCGCGACCAGGCTGCCGGCTACGTCAACGATATCGTGTCGGAAAAGGAAGTGCCGATTACGGCCACCCGTAACGGGATGGAGGCTCTGGAATTCCCGGCTGGGATGAACTCTCTGGAAACCCGTGGTTATGCCGTAATGGGTGTTGGTCGGGCAACTTATGTCCGTGTCAATGCCGAGCCATCTCATGGGCTTAAGGTTCGGTCCGCAGACCGCTTTTTGCCGAATGGCTCGGTAGACCCGGTTAATGGGGGCTGGTGGGAGGTTGCCGAGAACTTGCTTACTCCTCAGATGTGCGGGGCTAAGGGTGATGGCGTCACCGATGATACCGCCGCCTTACAAAGATGGCTCGACGCTGGGGGTGGCACGGGAGTAGGAAATTTTCTTCTCACAGGCCCCATCTCTCGAAAAGTGAACGCTGGGCGAGCCCCTTCCATGATCGGCCAGGGCGCCGATAAGTCGGTATACATCTTCGGCACGGCAACCGCATCCATAACTATCGCAGGCGACAACCTACGCATCACTGACAACTGGTTCTTGCCAGCGGTGCCCGGTGTTGATGAGGGGCTCATCCTCGGGGACAAGACTAAGGCCTTTCACTCGAACAGGTTCTGCATCAGGGGCAACCAGTTCGGCCCAATGCGCAGCAGCGACAACTATTTCAAGCGAGCGATTTCGACGTATCGTCTCTGGTATTCGGGGATCACCGGCAACTCGTTGCGCGCCAAGGATCAGCAAGTCGGGGCTAACTTCATCTACGCAGACGCATCTGTGAATAATGATGTAAGCGGAAATGCCATGGAGTTCGGAGGCACCTTCTTGGAGTGGGCCGGCAATGGCTCCCCGAACTACAACGAAGGCTGGATGGTCATCGGCAATAAAGCGGCCGGTATCACGGACTTCTTCAAGAGCAATGCCGGCTTGTTGGCAACTATCACAGGTAACGTGATCGACATCGTTCATGAAGATGCGATCACAGCTTATGGTAGCCGTCACATAATCACGGGTAACTGGTTTGGCCTGTCGGCTGCGAACAAGAACGCAGTTAATATCTATGCTGGCGTTGACACGATTGTTGCTGACAACATCTTCATCCTCCCTCCGGGGGGCGACGGTGTTCGCTTGTATGCCGTTAGTGGCGTCGGGGCGGATCGCGTCAGCATCCAGGGTAACAAGTTTGTCGGCGGCGCTCGCGGGGTTGTAAGCGTCAACCCGGTTTCTCATCCATTCATCACGGATAACGTTTTTCTCGGGCAGACTGTTGCCAAGCTGGACATCGCGAACACGGTGAACTCCCGTATTCGCGACAACATCTATATCGGTTCTTCGCCATCGAACATGCCATCCGCTACAAGCGGAACTGTTATTAGGGGCGAGGTCGCGACTGACGTTGTAGTCCAGCTCAACGGTGGAACTACTCAAAGCTTCGCTGTGGGCATCACGTCGGGCGTCTTCTCAACAAAGCCGCGCGTCGTTTCTTGCTCTTGTACCTCAGGTGTGTCTGTAGATGTGTTCTACGACTACGAAACATCGACACCGACATCATTGGCATTCATCGTTCTGCCGCGAACCGGAACGAACGTGCCTTCGGGCCCGGCCCGAATCTCTGTGCATGCGATCGAGAACTGATGCCCAGTTAACTGATCGGGTTTTCCCTCTGAGCATCACGGGCACCGATCTTCTCGGCGTAGACAGACAGCAAATCTTACGGCGCGAGTTCAGTTTGAAATAGCGAATAGAGGCGTCGGAAATTCGCAGATCATCACAAATAACTTCGGAGCAACGCCATTTGCGTTTACGACCGGCGCTGTTGACACCTTCGTTGCTAATGATCTAACGCTGCGCTGCCAACTGGCCAATGCAGGCGATACGATGACCATTGAGAGCTATTTGGTTGAGGTTCTGCCCGGGGCGTGAGTGGACCCGGCCTTACCAGCGTAGTACGAGGTCAGAGCTTCGTGCATTTCGTTGAGGCGATCTTTCGCTTTGCCGAAATGCACGAAGAAGTTTGACCGATCCATCTCAAGAAAATACTCCCGAACGGATTTAGCGAGTTCATCGGCCTCAGGGTTTGCTGTCGTCTCGACTTTGGGCGGCTCGCCTAGAGCTTCCTCATCGGTCAAGTTGTACCGCTCAATGTAATCATCGCAAAGGCTAAGAAGGGTTTCGTGGTCAGGCGCTATGGGGTTATTCATCAGCGTGCTTCCAGTTGTTCGGTTACAATGTTCACGGCGGCCTTCTATAGCCATCTCGTTCGTCGCGCAGGGTAAGTTAAGGATAGATCTCTTCGAGATCAGAAACAAGCTCTGCCTTGTTTTAGCATCGTCTCCCTATCGCCCTTATTGACTCTACTAGAACGTGCTATTAACCGTTTTCAGGTCATGTCCTGGTACTAATAATTCAGGTCAAGTTTTAGTACACTCTGGCCGGTCGGCAAAGCGTCCTGATAAGTGAGGCGAATGATGGCCGGAGTCTACCCTCCGCGTGCCTTGAAGGAATGAACGTGAATACACATACTGATAACCCTGCGAGATTCGATGCTCTTCCAGGCAGTGAAATGAACCAAGCCATAGCTTCCGTTATCACGAAGTCTGGTTTGTTTGACAGCCAGTGGTATCTTGAGAAATACCAAGACGTTAAAATTTTGGGTATTGACCCATTAGAGCACTATATATGGATAGGTGCCGCGATGGGTCGCCTGCCCAGCCGGGCGTTCACCTTGGCCGACCTTCCGGGGACGGGGGTGTGGGATGAGCGCCGGGGGCAGAATCCTCTTTACTCGTTTATAATGAAACACAACATCTTTATGGATCCAGAGTATTATCTGGTGAAAAATCGTGATGTTCAAAGAGCCGGGTTTGATCCTGAGCGCCATTACCTTAAGTACGGTAGATACGAAAAGCGGTTTCCAAATCGATTTTCTGAGCTTGCTGGTCGCCTTGATGCTGAATGGTATAAAGCAAAGCATCTTGGCGATTCAGATCAATCTCCGCTTTTTCACTACATTAATGAAGGTGTTAAGCAAAAGCTGAAGCCAGCAGAATCACTTATTGCTTACAACCCTCATCGTCGTTACACGGAGCCGGAATACGGCGGCGTGGATGAGCCATACCTGATGTTCGATGCTCCGTGCGAGATCCCAGAAGGCTTTAATTTCTCTGTTGGAGTGCATATACACGTGTTCTATCGCGAGCTTTTTGATGAGCTCGCCATGTATATCAGTAATATCCCGGTACCGTATACCGCCTACGTCACTATACCGGAGGGACATATCGACCTCGGTGACATGGAGAGGCAAGCTCTAAATAGACTGATTGGTGCTAAAGAAGTGATAGTCCGGGCAGTCCCGAACCGAGGTCGGGATATTGCCCCCTTCATCGCAGGCGTTGGCAAAGACGCTCTAAATCACGACCTAATGTTGCACGTTCATACAAAGCGAAGCCCCCATAACCCTGGTCATGCGGGATGGCGCCGATATTTGATGCACTATCTTTGCGGGAACGCGTCTGTCGTTTCGCAGATATTCTCGTCATTTCACCATGACCCAAACTTGGCAGCGTTCTTTCCGCCATATTTTCCCTCGGTGAGAAATCAACCTTCATGGGGCACGAATTTCGAAAAAACGAAGTCCGTTGGTAGACTTATTGGGTGTGACATCATGCCTGAAAAGTGCCCCGACTATCCTGCGGGTTCGTTCTTTTGGATGAGGGTCAATGATTATCGCCGGCTTTTCGACGGATCTCTTTCGTTGGAAGATTTTGAAGAAGAAGCCGGTCAGGTTGACAACACAACTGCCCACGCCATTGAGCGTTTGTTTGGCGTCATCCCGTTCTCTTCTGGCAAAACCGTGGCCATGCGGTATATAGACATTGCGCACAATCTTATAGACTACTACCACTCCAACCGTGACTTACCCAGCCAACAAGATAGAACCGATGACGTAAAGAGCTATCTTGCAGCAAAAAGTTCCCGTACCCACAGGGCAAAAATTGCGGTAGCGACCGCTATTACTGGCGGGTTCGATCCTCTGCTCCTGCCGGATATTCTGGAAGCAGATGTCGATTATGTATGTTTCTCAGATCAGGACATAGACGGGTATGGTGTTTTCGAAATCCGGAAGCTTGACTACACTAACAAAGACAAGCGTCGAATAGCTAGATACGCCAAAACTCATCTCATTTCACTGTTACCAGGCTACGACTACATCTTTTGGATAGATGCTAACATTCAGCTGCGATGCGGAGTGGGACGGTTTATCGAGGGGCTTAAATCAGCTGGAAAATCCGTAGGTGGTATACATCATCCGGTGAGGCTTTCTTGCTTCGAGGAAGGGAAAGCGGCCATTGAGCAAAAACTCGATGACGCCGAGTTGATTGCGGCTCAGCTTAGTCGGTATTCTGCGATCCCCAACTTAGGTGGCGCGCGATTGGTCGAAACTAATTTTATGATTTTCGATTCAACGAACAGCAAGACTAAGACTTTCACAGATTTGTGGTGGAGCGAGATTGAATCCAACAGTCGCAGAGACCAGCTAAGTGTTAATTATGCACTTATGCAGGCGGGTATCGACTTATATCCGCTTTTCGAAGAAAACATGTGCACACGGGACTCCGGGTGCTTCTACCTCTATGACCATGGGTTGGCACCTACACCGATAGTCAATCAAAGGTTTGTTCACACACTTCCGGCGATTGCCGCCTCTCACGACAGCGTCCCGTCTGACGCCGCTACATTGAAAAGATTCACTAGTGTTCAGGATCTTCTTACATCGTCGGAAGACGGCGAAGTCATTTTTGATGTTGTCCGTTCTGGTCCTGTAAATCAGGGGGCCGTTGCGAACGATATTGACGGCACGTCGAAGCAATCACTACCAAATGGAGTGTCGCTTTCAAATTGGCTACCATCCGTATGGTCGAAGGAAGAATGGTTCGCATCTGTTGGGTTATCAAGGTTGCACAATGCGTTGTGCTTCGGTGGCTTGATAGACAAAACCTTTCCAGACGGACACGAGAGTGGCCAACTTCTACTGACGCAAGACCGTAAGCTTGTGGAGGCTTCATTCGGTGTCTGGAATGGCGAGCGCCTACTTCCTCGGAACCTGCTATCAAAAGACTCTGATGGCCGGTTAAAGCTGAATTGCAACCCTTCTCAGGCTCGCCTAGCAGGGGACTACTTCCTTATAGGAAACGTGCAACCCCATTTTGGTCACGCAATATTAGAGGGATTGTCTCGGCTTTGGCCGATGTACCGATCAGTTCCGCTTCCTGCTGACGTGAAGTTTCTCGTCTATGAACCATTTCTGCGAGATGTTCAAAAGGAGTTGTTATCGCGCGCGGGAGTTGATTTGTCCCGAGTGGTTCACGTTCCCAAAGATGGGGTGACGGTTGAACGCTTATGGGTAGCTGATGCATCCATAAGATCGCATCGATGGGTGAGTGATCTGCAAGGCGATGTTTGGAGAGCTGTTTCAAGCACAGCGTTCGACGGTAAACCGACCCGGCTGACCTATCTCTCTCGTTCACGAATTGCAGAGAGACCACTCATGAATGAAGCTCATGTAGAAGCAATTTTTGAAAAGAATGGCTTCGATGTTGTTCATCCGCAGGAGCTTTCTTTGGGAGAACAGTTGCGATTGGCAGCAGAGTCTCGCATCATCGCTGGCCCCGTGGGCAGCCAAATGTATCTTGCTGCATTTCAAAAGTCTAACACATCTAAAATTGTGCTGGCTCCTAAGAATTTCTATGCGAAGGATGATCAGATGATATCTTCTGTGGTTTGCGGCTCGTGTGATGTGATATTTGGGAGTGAGATCGATAACTTCGCTGATAGAAAGGACCGTCAATGGACAATCGATACAGAACAGGTGGCTAGGGGATTGGCTGCTGTTTTGTAGGCGTATGCAAAAGTACCGCGAGTAATCGAAGATATAGACGCGAGTCTGAGGGGCCGCGTCTATATTAGGCTTTTAAAATGTGTTGAACGCCATTCTGAAGGCTAAACGCGCCCCCGCCCTACCACTTCTTCTGGTCCCATTTTTCGCGGTGAGCATCGTGGCTTTTCTCAAATTTGGAACCAGGTTCTATTCTCGAGCGGTTTCTTATCCATTGAACGCCACGACGGCGAACCTCTGCCGGATTCCCACCAATGACACAGTTGCTTTCTTTGAAACTGCGGGTCACGACAGCGCATGCTGCAACAATATTCTCGTCGCCTATCACGGCTTTCTTGGTCAGATAGGCGCGCTCACCTACCCAGACATGATCACCTATGGAGATATTCCCGCCTATGTCTAGATAGTCACCGGTTTCCAAATCGAATATCAAATGGGGAGATTCGCTGGTGCGCATTGTGATCGTGTTAGAAAGCATACAGTTGTTACCGATGGTCAAGCGATCACCACTCCCATAGACGAAAAACTGGCAGTTGGGCTCGCAACTGCAATATTCTCCGATCGAAATCACGGCGCCTTTGGCGGGGGCCTGATTGCCGACAAAAATTCTAAGATTATTTAAAAAGCTGTCCTTACGAATCCTAACGTGGTTATGGTCGCCACATATCCTCAGTTCAACGGAGCTAGGGAATGATGACTCTTCGATAATCACTATGTTGTCATTTCCAGCGATGAATCCGCTAACTTTTAGACTATCGTCAATCGTTACAAGGTTTCGCTGACCGCGATTGTCAATGGCCACTTACCACTCCTGATCGTTGAATTTTTTTCAAGCACGGATACATAATGGGTAACACTCCAAATGTGGCTGAATTCGATGTTTTCGCTCTAGCGTTCTATCTGTTTGAAACAAACCGTTACCCATCGCGGCCCACGGTCCAATCGTCAAGTTCTTACGCGCTAAACAGCGCCTAATCTTCTAGTAAGTTCAGTAGGTGCTTGAACGGTGCAGCCGCCGGACTGTGAATTGACGGCGCCTCGGCCAGCGTTTCGTAAAGAGCGTTTACGATTTCGTTCCTCTGGAGCGCTCCCGAACTTATTAGGGCATTGATGAGTGTGGATATTATAGCGGTTTGGCCGGTTATCACACTCAGAAGTTCCTCGTTGGTCAATCTCTGTTTCATTGTTGTCTCCGGCACGAGTATAGATGGTTCATTTAAACCATCTCACTACTAGCAGGATCAGCGCTACGCAAACAGCGGCGGTCGGCCAGAAGTCGGTCGTTCCGTCCCAAGACCAATTCCAGAAATAATACCCCTCGAGGTGAGGCGGAGGCATGTGAACGGACACCTCGTAGTCGCGCTTTTCGCGACCATGGAAGTGGCCGGCAGCAAAAGCCAGTCCAACTATCCAGGATAAGCGCCAATTTAGAAGCGCCCTGAATAAAGCGGCAACGATAGCCGCCATGACGAGCGCTTCAAGGATGTGGCCCGCCCAGTCCCAGTGCTGCTGAACATAGTTCCAGTCAATCATCTATCGTCGCTCCCTTGCTGGATGGGTTCATAAGCGACAATCCGAAACTTACAATCTAGGAGACTATCATGGCTCGGGAAACGCTTCCCGTTGCGCTCGACCTTATGTTTGGTCACGAGGGCGGCTACGTCAATGCAAAGACGGATCGCGGCGGCGCAACAAAATACGGCGTCACCCACAAGACGCTTGCAGCACATCGTGGCGTTGCATCTGTCACGGCCGAGCAGGTCAAGGCAATGACGCGCGAGGAAGCAGAGGAAATCTATCGCCGGTCCTACTGGACGCAGAGCGGCGGCGATCTTCTGCCCAAGGGCCTCGATTACGCTGCCTTTGACTTCGGCGTGAACTCTGGACCGGCAACCGCAGTACGGCGCCTGCAAAAGGTTCTCGGGGTTCGTGAGGATGGCGTTGTGGGCGAGCAGACGGTGGCTGCCGTCAAGGCATACCCTGGTGGTATCGCCAAGCTCATCCACGCCTATTGCGACGAGCGCATGGCTTATCTCCGCAGTCTGACGAACCCAAAGACTGGCTTCCCGGCCAATGGTCGTGGCTGGACCATCCGTGTCACCGGCAAGGATCCGAAAGGCCAGTGGGCCGATCAGCTGGGCGTCGTCGGCAATGCCGTTCGCCTGGCTACACTCAGCGCCGATATGGTCAAGGATGTGAAGGTGCCGGAGGAAGGCAAGGCGAAAGCTGATGTCCGAGACACCGGCCTGATCGAGGTGATCAAGAAACCGGAAGCTTGGGGCCCGCTTGGCGGCTTCCTGTCGGCGGCCGGCGCAATCTTTGCCGGATCTGGCCCAGTGCAGTGGGCGCTCGCCGCGCTGATGATCGGCGGCGGCATCCTCGGCTTCATCTATCTCGTTAAGCGGGTGAGGGCAGCATGATCTGGGCTCTCATCCCCAACTGGCTCAAGATCGCCGCTGGTGGGCTGCTGTGCGCCGTTCTGCTGGCCTCGGGCTCATACTGGCTCGGCAAGCGAGAAGGCCGCTCACAGACCCAGATCGAGGCCGCCAAGGAAGCGCTCGATCGCATCAACGAATTGGAGAAGAACAATGCGTCTTTCCGCAGTCTTACGGATCGCGGCCGTTGCCTCGTGTTCATGCGCGATAGCGGCCTGCCAGACAGCGCCTGCGACTAACGGGGCAGGTTACAGCTTCGTCAAATTCTCGGACCCGCAGGCGGCTCGTCTGGCTTCACAGGACGCAACAGCCGGTCCGGCAATCAACTCGAATAACAGGCAATGTGCGGCTGACGCTGCGTGTCGCAAGTGATGGCATAGCGAATTAAGGCTGGGGTAATGGCAGGAAACGACGACATGGCGAACAACGGCAACATCGAACGCAGCTACACCGATGCCGTCACGGCGCAGCTGGGTGAGCGCGTCACCAACCTTGGCCGCCGGCAGAGTGATCTCGAAACAGAGATGCGTGCCGGGTTCAAGCAGGTTGAGAATGGCATGTCCGCCATTGCCAACGAGATGCGCACCTCTATAGCTGCGCTATCTTCAAACCTTTCCGAGCGCAACAAGCCACAGTGGCAGGCGATCGGCGTGGCCATTACCTTCTGCACTGTCATTGGCGGATTGGCATACTGGCCGATCAACTCCTCCACGTCGCGACTTGAAAACGCAGTTCTGGCGTTGTCGGAAAAGATCGTGACGCGGCAAGAGATGGAATACCGGCAGGCACGCGGAGCCGAAGACCGCAACCGCATGGAGATTTCCATCAAGGATGTTCGTGAGGCTCAGGTGCCGCGCGCCGAGCTAGAGCGGGTGTGGACCAGCCAAGCGAACACCGATTCCGATCAGCAGCGCCAGATAGATGAGCTGAAGCAGGCTCAGACAAGTGTGTATGGTGCGCGCGATGTCATATTAGACCTTCGCCAGCGGGTAGACCGCATGGAGCGCGAGAAGGCTTCGCCGGGAAGCTGATACATAAAACCCGCCAGCAGCCTCGTACTGCCAGCGGGTTCACTGCCAACTTCCCGCCAATTGGCCGGAAGTCTCTCGACCTCCATAACCGAGGCGTAGATCAATTGCACCAATCAATGCGGTGCTTCGGGCGCCATTCTCGCGCCAGTCCTTCCGACATAAGAACCTGCCCAACTTCCCGGCCATCGGGGAGATAGATATTCACAAGCGGCCGGCGGCTCTGCGTCCGGTCTCTGGCGCCGCTGTCCTCGATGCGAGGCACGCCGGCCAGCAGCAGTTCTTTCAGCCTAGCTTTCGCCTTCATCGCCAAATCCCGCTCAAACTCGCATTTGGCACGGCTGCCCATCTCGGGCGCATCCACGCCAGACTTGAACGGCACCCCGCCACCCAGCAATCGCATATTCTGGCCGTCGCACTTGATGGTGTCGCCGTCGATGACGATCAGCGAGGCGCAAGAGACACCCTGCCCCGCAAAAGCGTCCGCCGAAGCGGACAGATAAATGGCCAACGCGAGCGCGGCGGAAAATATCTTCACCACTGGTTTTTCCTTCAGGTTCGTTGAACCTTGAGAGCACTATGCAAAAAGGGCCTGCGATTTCTCGCAAGCCCTTGATATTACAGCAATTCGGATGGTGGGCGTGACAGGGATTGAACCTGTGACCCCTACGATGTCAACGTAGTGCTCTCCCGCTGAGCTACACGCCCTCCGTGGCGGCGGATAGACCACAAAACCGGTTCATGCGTCAACTGCTTTTTTTCGGTTTTGTGAAGGTTTTTTGAGAGGCCTTACGCCACAAGGAGTTTGTTGACCTCATCCACCAGATCGCGCAGATGGAACGGCTTGGAAAGCACCTTGGCGTCCTTCGGAGCCTTCGAATCGGCATTCAGCGCAACCGCTGCAAAGCCGGTGATGAACATGACTTTCAGGTCCGGGTCGAGTTCGGTCGCGCGTCGTGCAAGCTCGATACCGTCCATTTCGGGCATGACGATATCGGTGAGAAGAAGGGAAAAGGGCTCCTCGCGCAGCCGGTCGTAAGCGCTTGCGCCATTGTCGAAGGAAGAAACCTTGTAACCGGCTTTTTCCAGCGCCTTGACGAGGAAGCGGCGCATATCGTTATCGTCTTCAGCGAGAAGAATTTTCTGATTCATGGTTAAGTGACCGTAACTGCTTAATGTTTGGAATACCCTAGCCCGATTATAGGATTTTCACGGTAAATATCCTGTGAACACGTGAATCGGTATAGCGCTACTTGGGCGACAGTATGGACTTGCCGCACCGTAACTGGCAACATGAACCTCCTGATAGTTTGCGACATGGTAAATGGCCTGAATGGACTGGGTAACAGGTGAATATGAGCTGTTCGAAGTAACGGAACCTGCCGTTCAAACCCTGCCATTCGTCTATAACTCCCCCCATAGCGGCCGCTGCTATCCCATCTCCTTCCTAGAATCGGCGCGGCTCGATTCGCATGACATCCGTCGCTCCGAGGACCACTTCATCGACGAGCTTTTCGGCGCCGCCCCAGAGATTGGCGCGCCGCTGTTGAAAGCGAATTTTCCGCGCGCCTATCTCGACGTCAATCGAGAGCCATATGAGCTCGATCCCCGCATGTTCGAGGGCACCTTGCCGCCCTACGCCAATATCGGCTCCATGCGGGTTGCAGGCGGCCTTGGCACCGTGCCGCGTATCGTTGCGGAAAACATGGATATTTATGCCCATCGCCTGCCGGTGGATGAAGCCCTCTCCCGTATCGAGACCATATACAAACCCTACCACGCCTGTCTGCGCCGCCTGCTGTCCCGCACGCACGCACATTTCGGCATGGCAGTCCTGATCGATTGCCATTCGATGCCCGGCAACATCCGGGTCACCGGGTCAAACCTCAGACCTGATGTTATTATCGGCGATCGCTACGGCACCAGCGCCTCCCAGGAAGTCTCGCGTGCGGCCCTGCATTTCCTCGAAGAACTTGGCTTCGTCGCCGTCTGCAACAAGCCCTATGCCGGCGGCTTCATTACCGAACATTACGGCCGTCCCATACGCTCGCTTCACGCGCTGCAGATAGAGGTCAACCGGTCGCTTTATGTCGATGAAAAAACGCTTTTGAAGAAAGGCGATTTCCCCGCCATTCAGGCTTCGCTGGAAATATTCATGCGCCAGCTCGGGGCTTTCGTGTCGGAATATGCGATCGAAACTTCGCTCGCCGCCGAATAGCTCAGCCAAGCTTCTCAATTAAATCGTTCGCCCCCTTGCCTGGCTGTGCGCCGGGCAAAAAAAACCGCGCCTTGGCGCGGTCAAGTCTAGGGAGGAAACACCCAAGGAGGGTATTTACAGTCAAAGACTGTAGCATCACGCTACGCAGTAATTGCACAATTGTCAATCATTTTATTTTCTGCATGTTTTTTGTGCTTTTGCCGAAAATATGGAAACCGCGGCTTCGTCACCATACGAGTGGACGGCGGAGGTGATTCCGGTCTATGCATTTCGCCACACAATTGAGGCCATCAATTCACGCAATGAGGTTTCGCATGCTGCCTGACCGGAATTTCTTCTTCGAACTTGCTGATGCGGCCAGCGCCGAAACGCTTCCCCGCTTTCGCACGGGCGTTGCCGTTACCAACAAGCAGGATGGCGGCTATGATCCGGTGACGGAAGGCGATCAAGCGGCCGAAAGCGCCATTCGTGCGCTCATCGAGGCTCGTTTTCCCCAGCACGGCATCCTCGGCGAAGAACATGGCAATGTCGGTCTCGACCGCGAGCATGTCTGGGTCATCGACCCCATTGACGGCACACGCGCCTTCATTTCCGGCGTGCCCGTATGGGGAACTCTGATCGGCTTCCAGTCTGCCGGCCGCGCCACGATGGGCATGATGGACCAGCCCTTCACCAGGGAGCGTTACTTTGCCGACGGCACCTCCGCCTGGTATTTCGGACCCGAGGGCGAACGAACCATCCGCACGCGTGACTGCGCTTCGCTATCGGACGCAATACTTTTTACCACAACACCCCATATTTTCACCGCCGAGGAAAAGCCCTTCTACGAAAAGGTGCAGGATCAGGTCCGCCTTTTCCGCTACGGCGTGGATTGTTACGCCTATTGCCTGCTGGCCGCGGGTCATGTCGATCTCGTCATTGAATCCGGCCTGAAGCCCTACGATGTGGGCGCACTTATTCCGGTCATCGAGCAGGCCGGCGGCATCATCACCACATGGGATGGCGGACGTCCTGAAAATGGCGGCCGCATTCTGGCCGCCGGCTCCAGATCCGTACACGAACAGGCGCTTGCCATTCTCTCCAGACTATAGACCTGCCCTGCAAGGCGGCCATCACTCCGGCGCGAAAAACGCGTCGATGGCGGCCAGTGCCTGCTTGCGGAAAACATCCCGCTCATGCAGCAGTTCATGACGCGCGCCGGTGATGGGAAGAAGCTGCGCCGCCCGGAAATTGCGCGACAGCTCTTCCTGCGCCTTATAGGGCGTTATCGTGTCCAGCATGGGCGCCAGAATGAGGGTAGGAATGGTTATGTTCGTCAGATGATCCTGACGGGTCACGCGGCCCATGGTCTTCAACGCCTCATAGACCCAGCGGGCCGTTGGCGCGCCAATGAACAGTTCCGGAAACTGCCTGTGCAGCGAGAGATTCCTTGCGAAACGTTTTGCGTCCGAGGTTAGCGGATTGCCGTCAAAATCCCGTTCGCGCTGGTCCCTGCCAAGCTGAACTTTTCCCAGGCCGGCAAGGCTCAAAGCCGTGGCGACCAGCCGGATAACGGATGACGGGACGGATTGCTGACTGTCGAGTTCTATGAAGGGCGAACAAAGCGCCAGCCGATCAATCCTGTTCGCGAGCCCGGGCGCTGCGGCAAGCGCGGCAAGCGCGCCGGTAGAATGTGCAATCATGAAGAACGGCAGCCTCGTATCCGGAAGCACCACCTGTTCCAGAAAAAGGCTGATGTCGTGCTGATAATCGGAAAAGCGCCGCACGTGCCCGGCACCCGGCCTTTTCAGCAGCCGTTCGGAACCGCCCTGCCCGCGCGTATCGAACGTCGCGACCCAGAAGCCCATGGCCGTCAGATCGGCCACTGTTTCAAAATATTTTTCGATACATTCGTTTCTGCCATGCAGCAGAACCACCGTTCCGCGGGCAACATGACGATGGGTCCGAAAGATCGCATAGCGGAGCTGTTTGCCGCCATGGCCAGAAAAATATCCAACCACATGGCTGTCGGGAACCGGATTGTCTTCACTGGCGCGCAATGTGGCTTCGATCATCGGTCTTTTTCCGGCTTTTCAACTCTTTTCGGATAGGTCGGCGGCGCGGGAAGGTCAAAGAAAAAATTGCCGGAACCGTCGGTTAAAGCAGTCGCGGTTCCGGCGAGTAAGACAGAAGAAGAAGGGACGTTATTGCTTCTGTCCACGGAGAATGTCTCCGATGACGGGAGTTTTATGGCTCTCAAACTGAACGATGCCGGAACCGGATGTTCAGACATGGTTCATGTTGCATCCACCCCTTGACGCCGCGCGACGCCATTCCCATCTCCTTCATGCGGTCGCCAAAGCGGGGCCGCGCCAAATGTCCGACCGTCGCCAGAATGGGATGGCGGACTTAACCGCAAACAGTCGCTTCTTAAGGAGGACACCATGCGTCACGTTGATTTTTCCCCTCTCTATCGTTCCACCGTGGGCTTCGACCGTCTTTTTTCGATGCTTGACGGCCTCGGCCAGCCCGAGCAGGCCCAGTCCTATCCGCCCTACAATATCGAGCGGACCGGTGAGAATACCTATCGCATCACCATGGCGGTTGCCGGTTTCGATGAAAATGAACTCAGCATCGAATCCCGCGCCAATGCGCTGACCGTGAAAGCCGAGAAGGCCACGGATGAGAAGACGACGGAAGGCGAATTTCTGTATCGCGGCATCGCCACGCGCGCCTTCGAACGCCGCTTCCAGCTTGCCGACCACGTAGAAGTTCAGACCGCTTCCCTGAAGAATGGCCTGCTTCACATCGATCTCGTTCGCAATATTCCGGAAGCCATGAAGCCGCGCCGCATTGCGATCTCGTCCGACAGCGCCGATGCGCCGAAGACCATCGAAGCCCAGGTCACCCCGGCTCAGGTCAACTAAGTATTCCACATGCAAGACAGACGGCCCCCTTGAGGGGCCGTTTTTGTTGGCCGGAGCGCGTTTTATCGAGCGGAAGCTGCGGCGCCTTCTGCCGCAGCCGCTTCGGCTATCGCTGCCTTTTCATGGGCCTTGCGGGCATAACGCTGGGCAAGGACAGCGCAGACCATCAACTGGATCTGATGAAAGAGCATGATCGGTAAAACGATGGCACCGATGCTCTGGCCGGCGAAGATCGCGCCGGCCATGGGCACGCCGCTGGCGAGGCTCTTTTTCGAGCCGCAGAAGGTGATGGTGATCTCATCGGCCTTGTCGAAACCCAATAGCCGGCTGCCGAACATCGTCACACACAGGACAAGCGCCAGCAGCAGGATATTGATGACGATGACCACACCGATATCCCGGAGCGAAAACGTGTGCCATATGCCCTCGATGACCGCATCGGAAAAGGCGAGATAAACGACCATCAGAATGGAGCCGCGATCGACCGGAGAAAGCAATTTCTTGCGCGCCCTGATCCAGTCACCAATCCAGGGCTGCAGGACCTGACCGACGATGAAAGGCAGAAGCAGCTGCAGGAAGATTTGCAGGAAAGCATCCAGCGAAAATCCGCCGCCATGGCCGCCGACCGTGAACAGCAGGCCAACCAGCAACGGCGTCAGGAACATGCCGAAAATATTCGAAGCCGAGGCTGAACAAATCGCCGCCGGCACGTTTCCGCCCGCCATTGACGTGAAGGCGATGGATGACTGCACGGTGGATGGCAGCACACAGAGAAACAGCACGCCCATATAGAGCGGTGCCGGCAGGATGCTTTCGGGAATGAAGCCTATCGCCACACCGAGAAGCGGGAAAAGGCCGAAGGTCACGAGCAGGATCGCCAGATGCAGACGCCAGTGCAGGATGCCCGCAATCACCACATCCCGCGAAAGCCGCGCGCCGTGCAGGAAGAACAGCAGAGCGATCGCGAGTTTTGTCGCAAGCCCGAAATATTCTGCCGGCTCGCCGCTAATCGGCAGGATGGAAGCCAGAATTACGGTGGCCACCAGCATCATGGTGAAACGGTCGGGCAAGAAGCGGGTCATGGGAGGTCTTTCCGGCAGCGGTTTTGCTTGAAACGCGCGCCACTATCGCTCATCATGATTTCGGATGCAAAGATTAACAGTTATCATGATTTGAGATAATGCTGAACCTTCAACATCTTGCCAGCTTCGTCATGCTCCAGCAAACCGGCAGTTTTACCCTTGCTGCCGAACGGCTCGGCATTGGCCAATCCACTGTCAGCCAGCATATTCAGAGGCTTGAAGCCTCCCTTGGCCGCCGATTGATCGCACGCAACACCCATCAGGTAAAACTGACCGGCGAGGGTGAGGCATTACTCGGTTACGCTCGCAACATGCTTGAAATCGATAGCAAGGTCTCTTCGCTCTTCAGCGAAAGCCGCCTGCGCGGTCGGCTGCGGCTTGGTGTGTCGGAAGATTTTGTCGCCAGTCGCCTTACGACCATTCTGGAGGAATTCATTCGGCTTTACCCGCTGGTTGACCTTGAACTAACGGTCTCGCTGAGCGGTGTGCTTTACCAGATGCAGGACAATGGCGAACTTGACGTGGTGTTGGCCAAGCGTCGTCTCGGCGACAAGCTTGGTCATTTCCTTTATCGCGAACCGCTCGTCTGGCTGGCGCGCGATCCTGAGCGGATGCTGAACCAGCCGGATGCGCTCCCGCTGATTGCCTTTCCGCCACCGAGCATCACCCGGAAGGCGGCGCAGGAGGCACTGGACCGGGCCGGTCTCGCCTGGCGGATCGTCTGCACCTGCGGCAGTCTCAGTGGACTAACCGCCGCAGCAAGGGCGGGCATGGGCATTCTGGTGCAGCCGCGCAGCATGGCGCCGGCTGGTCTGAAGGAGATTGCCGCAGGCGTGCTGCCGCTGCTGGAAGACGTGGAATTCGTGCTTCAACCGAGCAAGGGCGCGGAGGCGGAGCTGGTGCGCGCCCTTTCCGATCTCGTTTCCAGCAAGAGCATCGCACCCGGCAGTTTCGTGTAACCGGCCTTAATTGTCCCGTTTCGAGAGGCAACGGCCGACGCTGTCGCGCCAGCCTGCGATGGCGTTCTTCCGCTCGCTCTCTTCCATCTCGGGGCTGAAGCGGCGGTCGCGCCGCCAATGGTCGGCGAAGGCCTTCCGGTCCGGCCAGATGCCGGCACGTGAGGCCGCAAGCCAGGCGGCACCAAGGATTGTCGTCTCGAGAAACACCGGTCTATCGACGGGCGCGGCGAGAATATCTGCCAGCCGCTGCATCGTCCAATCGGAGGCGACCATGCCGCCGTCGACCCTCAGCACCGTCTTGCCATTGTCACCTGCCCAGTCCTTGCGCATCGCATCCAGCAGGTCGAACGTCTGATAGGCAACGCTTTCGAGCGCCGCGCGGGCAAATTCCGCCGGGCCCGTCCCGCGTGTGAGGCCGAAGATCGCACCCCGCGCTTCGGCATCCCAATAAGGCGCGCCAAGACCGGTAAACGCAGGCACGAGATAAACGCGCTGCTTCGGATCGGCCTTTTCGGCAAGCGCGCTGACTTCTGATGCAACCGAGATGAAACCAAGCTCGTCACGCAGCCACTGCACCGCCGCCCCGGCGATGAAGATAGAGCCTTCCAGCGCATAGGTCGTCACGCCGTCGAGACGATAAGCAATCGTCGTCAGGAGCCGGTTTGTGGAGGCCACCCGGTCTGTGCCCGTATTGAGAAGTGCGAAGCAGCCGGTGCCGTAGGTCGATTTCATCATGCCCGGCTCGAAGCAGGCATTGCCGATCACCGCCGCCTGCTGGTCGCCCGCAACGCCGAGGATCGGAATTTCCGCGCCCAGAAGCGACTTGTCAGTTACGCCGAAATCGGCGGCGCAATCCAGAACCTCCGGCAGCATGGCGCGGGGGATGTCGAGGATGGACAGGAGCTCATCATCCCAGACATTGTCTTCGATATTATAGATCAGCGTTCGCGAGGCGTTGGTGGCGTCGGTCACGTGCCGGCGGCCGCCGGTGAGACGGTAGATCAGGAAACTGTCGACGGTACCGAAGCAGATTTCTCCCTTGCCCGCCCTTTCGCGAAGACCGCTGACGCTGTCCAAGAGCCATTTCAGCTTCGTGCCGGAAAAATATGGATCGAGCAGCAGTCCGGTCTTTTTAGAGAAGAGCGGTTCCAGCCCCCTTCTTTTCAAATCCTCGCAGACCGGGGCGGCACGGCGATCCTGCCAGACCACGGCGCGGTGCACCGCTTCGCCGGTGTTGCGGTCCCACAGCACCGTCGTTTCCCGCTGATTGGTGATGCCTATCGCCTCTATATCGGTTGCGGCGATGCCGGCATCGGCAAGCGCCAGTCGGATGGTTTCAAGCACACTCTTCCAGATGTCTTCGGCATCGTGTTCGACCCAGCCGGAGGCAGGAAAATGCTGCGGAAATTCTCGCTGCCCGACACCGATGACCCGCATGTCGCGATCAAAGACCATCGACCTTGTCGATGTCGTGCCCTGATCGATCGCCAGAATATAACCGCCCATTATGTCACTCCCTTTCAAACGCAATGACGGGGCGGCAGAGCCGCCCCGATTTAAGATTTTATGCAGACATCACTTCTGCCAGCTTTTCACCAGTTCGTCGTAATTGACGGTGACCGGCTTTTCCTTTTCGTTGGCGATCTTTAGCTGCGGCGCGAGATTGCCCTTCGAAACGGCGTCCTTGTTCCAGTATTCGATATCATGCTCTTCCGCCAGCTTCGGGCCGATATCGCCCTGCACGCCAGCACGTTCCAGGCGGCTCATGACCTTTTCCTGTTCAGCGCAGAGCGAGTCCATGGCAGCCTGAGCGGTCTTGGCACCCGACGACGCATCGCCGATTGCCTGCCACCAGAGCTGCGCCAACTTTGGATAATCAGGAACATTGGTGCCGGTCGGCGACCACTGAACGCGGGCCGGCGAGCGATAGAACTCGACAAGACCACCGAGCTTGGAGGCCCGGTCCGTAAAGCTCTTGTGATGGATGGTGCTGTCACGAATGAAGGTGAGACCGACGTGGCTCTTCTTCACATCCACGGTCTTTGAGGTCACGAACTGCGCATAGAGCCATGCGGCCTTGGCGCGGTCGTCTGGCGTGGATTTCATCAACGTCCAGGAACCCACATCCTGATAACCGAGCTTCATGCCGTCCTTCCAGTAGACGCCGTGCGGCGAGGGTGCGACGCGCCATTTCGGCGAACCGTCCTCGTTCACCACAGGCAGGCCGGGCTTGGCCATGTCGGCAGTAAAGGCCGTGTACCAGAAGATCTGCTGGGCGATGTTGCCCTGTGCCGGCACCGGTCCTGACTCGGAGAAGGTCATGCCCTGCGCTTCCGGCGGCGCATATTTCTTCAGCCATTCGAGATATTTCTCGATGGAATAGACCGAAGCGGGACCGTTGGTATCGCCACCGCGGGCCACGCAGGAGCCGACCGGCTGCGACTTGTCATTGACCTTGATGCCCCATTCATCGACCGGCAGGCCGTTTGGCAGGCCCTTGTCGCCATTGCCGGCCATGGAGAGCCAGGCATCGGTGAAGCGCCAGCCGAGCGAGGGGTCCTTCTTGCCGTAGTCCATATGGCCGAAGACCTTCTTGCCGCCGACGTCGCGGCCGGTGAAGAATTCGGCGATGTCCTCATAGGCCGACCAGTTGACGGGAACGCCGAGGTCGTAGCCGTACTTGGCCTTGAAGTCCGCTTTGTTCTTGTCGTCGTTGAACCAGTCGTAACGGAACCAATAGAGGTTCGCGAACTGCTGGTCGGGAAGCTGGTAGAGCTTCTTGTCCGGTGCCGTCGTGAACGCGCTGCCGATGAAGTCCTTGAGGTCGAGACCGGGATTGGTGACATCCTTGCCTTCATTGGCCATGAAGTCCGTCAGGTTGCGCACCTGCTGGTAACGCCAATGGGTGCCGATGAGGTCGCTGTCGTTGACCCAGCCATCGTAAAGGTTCTGGCCGGTCTGCATCTGGGTCTGGATCTTTTCGACAACGTCACCTTCCTGGATAAGGTCGTGCGTCACCTTGATGCCGGTAATGGCGGTAAATGCAGGCGCCAGAACCTTTGATTCATATTCATGCGTGGTCAGGGATTCGGATACGACCTTGATCTCCATGCCCGCGAAAGGCTTCGCGGCATCAATGAACCATTGTACTTCCTTTTCCTGCTCTGCACGGGAAAGCGCCGACATGTCGCCGATTTCCTTGTCCAGAAACTGCTTTGCTTCCTCCATTCCGGCAAAAGCCGAACCTGTCATTGCCAGCAGCATGGCTGCCGTCGTCGTCATCAGATGCCGTCGCATATCAGTCCTCCCAAGGGTTGCGATTGCATGAAGTCTGCGAGATGCGGTTTTCCTCCGCCGCATCTTTTCCTGCTCTAGACAAAACGGAAAACGCCAACGGCGTAGACCACGGATAGAGCGAGAGCCCACCACAGGTTCGGGCCGACCAGCCCGAGCCATGCGAGATGAATGAAGGCGCTGCCAAGCAGCGAGATGAACAGCCTGTCACCACGCGTCGTTTCGAAGCGCAACAGGCCGAAGCGGGGATTGCCGCCGGGCGAGAGACGTTCCCAGAACCACATGCCGACCAGCAAAACCGCGATGGTGCCGAAAAAGGCCGCCGTCTGCCACGTCCACGCCATCCAGGTAAAATCGGGCATCTTCGTCATGGTCAAACCCTTCCCAGCGCAAAGCCTTTGGCGATGTAATTGCGCACGAACCAGATCACCAGAGCGCCGGGTATCAGCGTCAGCACGCCGGCAGCGGCAAGCAGGCCCCAGTCCATGCCGGCGGCAGAGACGGTGCGCGTCATCGTCGCGGCGATCGGTTTTGCGTCCGTGGTGGTCAGCGTGCGGGCGATCAGAAGCTCGACCCACGAGAACATGAAGCTGAAGAAGCAGGCCACGCCGATGCCGGAAGCGATGAGCGGCATGAAGATCTTCACGAAGAATTTCGGGAAGGAGTAGCCGTCAATATAGGCGGTCTCGTCGATTTCCTTCGGCACGCCGGACATGAAACCTTCGAGAATCCAAACCGCCAGCGGCACGTTGAACAGGCAATGCGCGAGCGCCACCGCAATATGCGTGTCAATCAGCCCGAAAGCGGAATAGAGCTGGAAGAACGGCAGGGCAAAGACCGCCGGTGGCGCCATGCGGTTGGTCAAAAGCCAGAAGAACAGGTGCTTGTCGCCGAGAAAACGGTAACGCGAAAAGGCATAGGCCGCTGGCAGCGCGACAGCCACCGAGATCACCATGTTCATGACGACATAAATGATCGAATTGATATAGCCGGAATACCAGGATGAATCGGTGAAGATCGTCCTGTAGTTCTGCAGCGTCGGCTGATGCGGATAGAGCGTCATGGAAGAGACGATTTCCGCATTCGTCTTGAAGCTCATATTGATAAGCCAGTAGATCGGCACGAGCAGAAGCAGGATGTAGATGGTCGGCACCAGCCAGGAAAACCGGGATGGCCCGTGATGGCGGCGTGAGCGCGCCGTTGCGGCAAAGCTGGGTCTTGCCGACGTGGCAACGCCCGACGAGCCGGAGACCAAGCCGTTACGTTCCACGCCGGTCGTGACATTGGAGGCGCTCATGACTCAGGTCTCCGCGTCGTGGCTGGTCATCACGGTATAGAACACCCACGATAACAGCAGGATGATGAGGAAGTAGATCAGCGACATGGCCGCTGCCGGGCCGAGGTCGAACTGGCCAAGTGCCATCTTCACGAGATCTATGGACAGGAAGGTTGTGGAATTGCCCGGGCCGCCGCCGGTGACGACGAAGGGTTCGGTATAGATCATGAAACTGTCCATGAAGCGCAGCAGGAAGGCGATCAGCAGCACCCGTTTCATCTTCGGCAGCTGGATGAACCGGAACACCGCAAAACGCGACGCGCCATCGATCCTTGCCGCCTGATAATAGGCGTCAGGAATGGAAACCAGGCTGGCATAACACAGAAGCACGACAAGGCTCGTCCAGTGCCACACATCCATGATGACGACGGTAATCCAGGCATCGACGGGATCGTTGACATAGTTGTAGTCGAGCCCGAGCTGATTGGCGTAATAACCGAGAAGTCCGATATCGCTGCGCCCGAAGACCTGCCAGATCGTGCCCACCACATTCCACGGCACCAGCAGCGGCAGTGCCATGGTGACGAGGCAGATCGGCACGCCGATGCCGGATTTCGGCATTTTGAGTGCGATGAAGATGCCGAGCGGAATTTCAATCGCGAGGATGATGCCGGAGAATAGCAGATTGCGCCCCAGCGCATCCCAGAACCGGTCCGACGCCAGGATTTCCTCGAACCATTGCGTTCCCGCCCAGAAGAACTGGTTGTTGCCGAAGGTGTCCTGCACCGAATAATTCACGACGGTCATCAATGGAATGACGGCGGAGAAGGCGACCAGCACCAGCACCGGCAGCACCATGAACCATGCCTTGTTGTTCCAGCTTTTTTCCATGGTCAGGCCCCCATCTTTACACGCCAGGAATCGGCGAAAACACCGATCGCGGCCGGGTCGAAGCGCACACCCGCCTCCGCCGGGATTTCCTCGTCTTCCGCAACGACGATCGCGAGTTTCTGGCCGGCGAACCGGGCACGCACGATCTTCTGCCGGCCGATGTCCTCGACCTTATCGACAGTGATGGGCATGCCGCCGCGCTCCAGCCGGACGAATTCCGGGCGGATGCCGATTTCGATGCGCTGCCCCGATGCGATCGTCGGCGCACCTGCCAGCGGCACACCAAGACCGCCGACTACAGCCGTCGTCCCCTCGATATTGGCGGGCAGAACATTCATGCCCGGCGAGCCGATAAAATAACCGACAAATGTATGCCCCGGCCGCTCGAAAAGCTCAGCCGGCGTGCCGATCTGGACAATCTGGCCGTCATACATCACCACCACCTTGTCGGCGAAGGTCAGCGCTTCGGTCTGATCATGGGTGACGTAGACCATGGTGAAACCGGACTGGCGATGCAGGCGCTTCAGCTGCGAGCGCAGCACCCATTTCATATGCGGATCGATGACCGTCAGCGGCTCATCAAAGAGAATGGCGTTGACGTCGGAGCGTACGAGGCCGCGCGCCAGCGAGATCTTCTGCTTCTGGTCCGCCGTCAACCCGCGGGCCCTGCGTTTTGCCATACCGGAAAGGTCGGTCATCTCAAGGATTTCCCGCACGCGGCGGTCGACCTCGGCCTCCGGCACATGCCGGTTGCGCAGCGGAAAAGCAAGATTGTCGTAAACTGTCATCGTGTCGTAAACGACCGGGAACTGGAACACCTGGGCGATATTGCGATCTTCAGTCGCAAAATCCGTGACGTCTGTTCCGTCGAACGCGATACGGCCTTCGGAGGGGCGCAGCAGGCCAGAAATGATGTTGAGCAGCGTGGTCTTACCACAACCGGAGGGACCGAGAAGTGCATAGGCCCCGCCATCCTCCCATTCGTGATGAACCTCCTTCAGCGCATAATCGCCGGCAGCCTGCGCCTTGGCGTTATAGGCGTGGCGGATATGATCGAGCGTGATACGTGCCATGACCGATCCCCCTTACGCCGCTTCGCCGATGGCGCGGCCATTTGCGTCGAATGCCATCAGGTGGCTTGTATCGAGAAACAGCTCGATATCCCTGTCCGGTTCGATGTCGTGAATGCCATGCGCCAGCATGACCCAGCGTCGGCCCGAAAATTCCACATGCACGAAGCTTTCCGACCCCGCGATTTCCGAGATCAGCGTCCGCGCCCGTATGGATTGCCGTGCTTCACCCTTCGCCTGCGGGAAAAGATGATGCGGCTGGAAAGCGATGGTCAAAGGTCCATCCGGCACGGTGGCAAGGTGCGCCGGCACCGCGACAACGGCGCGATCAGCACGGGTAAAGGCTCCACCCGTCTTGATGACCTCGATGGTGTTGAGCGGCGGGTCGGCGAAAATTTCCGCCGTCACAATATCCACCGGGCGCCGGTAAACCTCGATGGTGCGACTGAACTGGGTTACCCTGCCCTCGTTGAGTGTTGCCGTATTGCCGCCCAACAGCAGCGCCTCTGACGGCTCTGTGGTGGCATAAACGAAGATCGCGCCCGACTCCGCGAAAATGCGCGGCAGCTCCTCGCGCAATTCTTCGCGCAGCTTGTAATCGAGATTGGCCAACGGCTCATCGAGCAGCACCAGAGTGGCGTTCTTGACGATGGCGCGGGCAAGTGCCGTGCGCTGCTGCTGGCCGCCGGAAAGATTGAGCGGCGTACGGTCGAGATAGGGTGTAAGCCTCAGAAGCTCCGCGGCTTTTCTCACTTCCCGGTCGATGGTTGCCTGATCCTTGCCCGCAACCCGCATCGGCGAGGCAATGTTTTCGTAAACGCTGAGCGCCGGATAGTTGATGAACTGTTGGTACACCATGGCGACGTTGCGCTTCTGGACCGGCCAGCCGGTCACATCCTCGCCGTTGACCAGGATCGAGCCGCTGCTTGGCTTGTCCAGCCCTGCCATAAGCCGCATGAGCGACGTCTTGCCCGAAAGCGCCGGTCCAAGCAGAACGTTCAGGCTTCCGCGCTGCAACGTCAGATCCGTGGGATGAATATGATAGTCACCGCCCACCATCTTCGAGACATTTCGCAATTCAAGCATGGTGATCCAAAGCCTCCTCCGCTTTTGTCCGGATCGTCAGATTGCCTTCAATCGTCCACCTGCAATGTCATCGATGTAGTCCTCCAACCCGCGCACCTCGTCGGATGTCAAAAAAAGCCCCTGCTTGGTACGGCGCCACAGAATATCCTCCGCCGTCAGCGCCCATTCCCGCGCCATCAGCCAGCGAACTTCGGCTTCGTAGAGCGTGCCGCCGAAATGCCGCCCAAGCGCCGACGCGTCTGCCGCATTGCCTATCATCGCCGCCACATCGGTGCCGTAGCAGCGGACAAGCCGCTCCGCATGACGCTTTTCCAGGAAGGGATAACGCGATAGCAGCGCAGAAACCTCCGCAGCATAAGCTTCTACATTGAAATTTCCGCCCGGCAGATGAGAACCCGCTGTCCATGGGGCTCCCTTTGTTCCCAGCGCATCGCCGATCTTTTCAAGAGCATGTTCGGCAAGTCGCCGATAAGTGGTGAGCTTGCCGCCGAAAATATTGAGAAGTGGTGCCTCGCCGTCGGCCCCCTCGGTCTTCAAGACATAATCACGCGTCGCCTCCTGCGCTTTTGACGCACCGTCATCAAAAAGCGGCCGCACTCCGGAATAGGTCCAGACAATATCGGCCGGCTTCACCGGTTCGGCAAAATATTCACTCGCCGCGCTGCAGAGATAGCTGATTTCCTCGTCGCTGATCTTAACAGCCCGGGGGTCACCGGTATAGTCGCGATCCGTCGTGCCGATCAGGGTGAAATCCTGTTCGTAAGGGATGGCGAAAATGATGCGGCCATCCGGATTCTGAAAGAAGTAGGCGCGCGGATCGGAGAACTTCTTGCGCACGATGATATGGCTGCCCTGGACGAGGCGAACATTGTGAACGTTGTTTTTTCCGAAGGTCGCCGACAGAACCCTGTCGACCCATGGACCGGCGGCATTCACCAACATCCGCGCCCGGTGGACCTGCGTTTCTCCGGCGGCATTTCTCGTCTCGACCCGCCAGAACGCGCCGTCGCGCCGCGCGGAAACCACCTGCGTCCGATTGAGGATCAACGCGCCACGGTCAGCGGCATCACGGGCGTTCAGCACGACCAGGCGGGCGTCATCGACCCATCCGTCGGAATATTCGAAAGCCCGGGCGAAAATCGGTTTCAAAGGCTTTCCGGCCGGATCACGGCGCAGATCGAGCGAGCGGGTGGCGGGCAGAAGCTTGCGGCCGCCAAGATGATCGTAAAGGAAGAGCCCGAGACGCACGAGCCACGCCGGACGCACACCGCCCTTCTGGAAGGGCAGCACGAAACGCATGGGCCAGATGATATGAGGCGCCATGGCCCACAGAACCTCGCGTTCCATCAGTGCTTCGCGCACCAGGCGAAACTCGTAATGTTCGAGATAACGCAGGCCGCCATGAATGAGCTTGGTTGCAGCAGACGACGTACCGGAGGCGAAATCGTTCATTTCGGCGAGTGCGACGGAATAGCCCCTGCCGACGGCGTCGCGCGCAATGCCGCAGCCATTGATACCGCCGCCGATCACGAAAATATCGTGAATTGCCTCGTCAGACATGCACCCTCCCGCGCTTTCATCGACGCTCTCCTCATCGATATATTGAAAGCACGACCATCTAATTCGAAGACAAAACGAATGTCAAACGAAATTCCGACAGCCCGTGGATCAGGTGCCGCGGGCCTCCGTCTCGATCAGCCGGACATCATGATCGGCGCAGATACCGCGGATGGAATCAATCGGACAATGATCGGTGATGAAGGTATGAACCTGCGAAAGATGGCCGATGCGGACAGGGGCCGTCCGTTCGAATTTGAGCGAATCCGATACCAGAATCACATGGCGCGCGTTGGAGATGATTGCCTGCGCAACCTTGACCTCGCGGAAATCGAAATCCAGCAGGGCGCCGTCCTCATCGATGGCGGACACGCCGATGACGGCGAAATCCACTTTGAACTGGCGAATGAAATCCACGGCCGCTTCGCCGACAATGCCGCCATCGGAGCCGCGCACGACACCACCGGCAATCACCACCTCAATACCCGGGAAAACACGTAACCTGTTGGCAACATTTATATTATTCGTGATGACCATCAGTTCGTGATGATCCGCCAGCGCTTCGCCCACCGCCTCCGTGGTCGTGCCGATGTTGATGAAAAGCGACGAATTGTTGGGAATGAGAGCGGCGGCAGCGGCTCCGATCGCCTGCTTTTCCACGGAAGCAATCGCCCGCCGAGCCTCGTATTTGACATTTTCATTGCCGCTTGGAAAAAGCGCGCCACCGTGGATGCGGGTCAGAACACGGGTATCGCAGAGGTCGTTCAGGTCCTTGCGGATCGTCTGAGGGGTGACGGAAAACCGCGATGCCAGCTCGTCGACCAGCACTCGCCCGTTCGCTTTCGCCAGCGCGACGATTTCATCCTGACGCGGTGTGAGCAACATTTCGCCCTCCCTCCTCTTTCAATTTTTTCGTTTTATTGAAGAGCGAACGAAAAACCAATGTCAAGGGATGGTTTAGGCCAACCATGGGTGGCCGCGTCGACGTCGTGTGTCAAAAATTTGCGCCGGGGCGGCGCGTGGTCCGTCAGCGAGCTATCAGAACGGGCGGAAGGATCTCCTTTGCTTTCATCACGGACAGCGCCGGGGAAGCGGCGCGGAACGCATCGCCAATGCCGATCAGAACGGGCTCGTTTACCCCCAGCCGCTCGATTGCCGCAGACAGTTGCGTGAGTGGGCCGCGCCAGCGCTGCTCATTCGCCCGGGTGACGGAAACCACGACGGCAACGGGCGTCGAGGCGTCCATGCCGTGGGCGAGCAAGGAGGACTGGATTGCCGCCGCGGTTCGCCCGCCCATGTAAAAAACCGTGGTTACGGCGGGGTCGGCAAGCGATGTCCAGTCAATATTCTCCGGCAGCTTTCCCTGACGGGAATGGCCGGTGATGAAGCGCACCGACTGGGCGTGGTCGCGATGGGTCAGGGAAATGCCGAGGCGGGAGGCCATGGCGCTTGCCGCGGTGATGCCGGGCACGACATCGACGGGAATGTTTTCAGCCGCCAGCGCGGCGATCTCCTCACCGGCGCGCCCGAAAATCATCGGATCGCCGGATTTCAGGCGCACCACCCTTTTTCCCGCCTTTGCAAGCCGGATCATCATGTCGTTGATATCTTCCTGCCTGCAGCTTTCGCGGCCGCTGCGCTTGCCAACCAGCATGCGCTTGGCCTCCCGCCGCGCCAGCTCCAGCACCTCGGCTGAGACAAGATCGTCAAACAGGATGACATCTGCCGCCTGCAGGGCGCGCACCGCTTTCAGCGTCAGAAGTTCGGCGTCTCCAGGGCCGGCGCCCACAAGCGTCACCCGCCCCCCAACCTCGCAAGCCTGCATTCCGGTAGCCGTCAGCAATCGTTCTTCGCTGTCTTCGTCCAGCCTTTCGGTAAAGGCCCGATCGACGAATTTCTCCCAGAACAGCCGCCGGGACGGACCTGGCGTCAGCCGCAGGTTAACCCGCTCACGGATGGTCCGGGCAAGCGCACCCCAATCCCTGAGCGAGTGCGGCAGCAATGTCTCAATGCGCCGACGGATGGCCTGAGCCAGAATAGGCGCTGCGCCATCGGTGGAGATCGAGACGACCACTGGCGAGCGATTGACGATGGAGCCGAACTGGAACTGGCAGAATTCCGGCTTGTCGATGACGTTGACGGGAACACCCGCCGCCCGCGCAGCGGCATGAAAGGCTGCAGCCTCCGTATCCGTTTCGCAATCCGCCAGCGCCAGTTCCGCATTGTCGAATATGCCACTATGCCAGCGCATGGCATGGAAATGCAGGCGAGTGCTTCTGACAACGAGCCCTGCAAATGTCTCGGACAGGTCACCCCTCTCACAAAAGACATGCAATTCCGCGCCGCAAGCCAACAACAGTTCCGCCTTCCATGCGGCCCCATCCGATCCGCCCGCCAGCACCACGCGCTTGCCCTCAAGCCCCCAGAAAACCGGCAGCTTGGCGAGTTTCTCCATACGGGCCGGTTCATTCCGCTGCGGTTTTAAGGCATCCATTGATGACCCCCTTGATTTCGGCGCGGCACGAGCCGCAATTGGTGCCGGCATTCAACACCTTGCCGATGGCTTCGACGCTATGGCAGCCATCCCGGACTGCGGCCGTGATCTGGTTGACGCCGACATTGAAGCACGAGCAGACCGTGGCCCCCGGATCGGGACGGCCCGCTCCGGGGCGACCGGCGATCAGCGCAAACCGCATTCGCAGATCCTCATGGCGCTCGGTCAGTTGCGAGATCGCCCAGTTGCGGGCAACAGCCACCGGCCGCCTTGCGATGAACAGCGCCGCCAGCAGTATATCGCCATCGAAAAAGGCAAGGCGCAGATCGCCAGTTTGCCGGTCGCTATAACCCAGCGGCTCGATCCCGGCGTCGATGCCGAAGACCTGTCGTGCCCAGAGCGTCCAGTCCTGCGGCTCTTCCGCAAAGGCAAGCTCCATGCGATAGCCGCCATCCGCCTTTGCAATGGCCCAATAGGCGCAGTCCGGCGCATCGGGCCGGGTGCGGGAAATGGCGAAACCGTAAGCCTTCGCTTCGAAACGTCTTGCCCTCACGCCCGTGTTTTTCGAGGCGGGCTGGCCGGAATAAGGGTCCGTGACCGGGGCCACAACCATATCGATCCGCGCCAGCGAGGCAAACTGGTCGTTCCAGTGCATCGGCGCGAACACCGATCCGCGCGCCTGCCTTTCGCTGATCAACGCCCGCAGCAGAACCTTACCATGTGGACTTTCCAGCTCTACCAGATCGGCGCTTTCGATGCCCCGCGCCTGTGCATCGCGCGGGTGAAGCTCGGCGAATGGCTCGGCGATATGGGCGGTAAGGCGTGCGCTTTTGCCGGTGCGGGTCATGGTATGCCACTGGTCGCGAATGCGCCCGGTATTCAGCGTCAGCGGATAGTCCGCCGACGTTCTGTCCACCTCCGGCAAGGCTGTGACGATGAACCGTGCCTTGCCATCGGCGTGATAAAACCGGCCATCTGCGAAGAAACGCGTCGTGCCGGCGTCGCCTGCCTGCGGTCTTGGCCATTGGAAGGGCGCCATCCCGTCATAGACTTTCGGGTCGACGCCACTGATGTCGAAATCGCGACTGCCCAGATTTTCGAAGCCAGACAGAGCCGCATGTTCGGCGAAAATCTCCGACGCGTGCCGGAAGGCAAAGGCTGCGCCGAAACCCATGCGCCGGCCCACTTCCGCCATCTGCCACCAGTCCGCCTTCGCTTCACCGGGTGTATCGAGAAAACCGCGCTGGCGGGAAATGCGCCGCTCGGAATTGGTGACCGTGCCGTCTTTTTCCCCCCAGCCAAGCGATGGCAGAAGCACATGGGCATGGCGCGCCGTATCGGTCTTGTCCATGACATCGGACACCACGACGAATGGACAGGCCTTGATGGCCGCTTCGACAGCACCGGCGTCAGGCATGGACACCACTGGATTGGTTGCCATGATCCACAGCGCCTTGATGCGGCCATCGGCCACGGCCCGAAACATATCAACGGCTTTGAGGCCGGGTTTTTCCGCAATGGCAGGCGAGGCCCAGAAGCGCTGCACGCGATCACGATCCCCGGCACTTTCGATGGCCATATGGGCGGCCAGCATGTTGGCCAGCCCGCCGACCTCGCGCCCGCCCATGGCGTTCGGCTGACCGGTCAGCGAAAACGGTCCCATGCCGGGCCTGCCGATGCGACCGGTCGCAAGGTGGCAATTGATGATAGCGTTGACCTTGTCGGTGCCGCTTTGCGATTGGTTGACGCCCTGGCTGTAACAGGTGACGGTTTTTTCGGTGCGTTCGAACAATTCGTAAAAGGAAATCAGTTCGGCAATCGTCAGCCCGGTGGCCTCAGCGATATCAGGCAGGCTATATTCGGTTGCTGCCTGCATCGCGGCATCAAAACCGACCGTGTGATCTTCCACATAGACGTGATCGACTGCAGGACTACCGGAAAGGTGCGCCAGCAGGCCGGTAAACAGCGCCACATCTCCATCCGGGCGGATGGCGAGGTGCATATCGGCAATATCGGCGCTCATCGTGCGACGCGGATCGATGACAACGACTTTCATTTCCGGCCGTGCCGCCTTTGCCGCCGCTAGCCTCTGGTAGAGAACGGGATGGCACCAGGCGAGATTTGAACCGGTGAGGATCACCAGATCGGCAAGCTCCATATCCTCATAGGTGCCCGGCACCGTATCGGCCCCGAAAGCGCGGCGATGGCCGGCGACCGAGGACGACATGCAGAGCCTTGAGTTGGTATCGATATTGGCCGAACCGATGAAACCCTTCATCAGCTTGTTGGCGAGGTAATAATCCTCGGTCAGCAATTGGCCGGAGACGTAAAAGGCGACCGAATCCGGGCCATGTTCGGCAATGGTGTCGGAGAAGCGGGAAGCGACGAGATCAAGCGCTTCGTCCCATGTCGCCCGTTTGCCATTGATCTCAGGGTGAAGAATGCGTCCTTCAAGGTCGATGGTTTCGGCGAGGGCCGAGCCCTTGGAGCACAGCCGGCCGAAATTGGCGGGGTGGTCCTGATCGCCTCTGATGGAAACGATACCATCGTCGTTGACGGTGGCGATGACGCCGCAGCCGACGCCGCAATAGGGACAGGTGGTTTTGGTTTCAACGGGCATGGGTTTGCCCTCTCAGCGTGTGGCGGTTACGCCGCCTCAACGTGTGGCGCTTACCCCCCTCTGCCCTGCCGGGCATCTCCCCCTCAAGGGGGGAGATCAATCGCGGCACAAACTTCCATTCACAACTGGCGTCGTCGCCGGTGGAGAGGGAACGAGGAGCCCTCCGCTTGTCGATCTCCCCCTTTGAGGGAGAGATGTCCGGCAGGACAGAGGGGGGTAAACTCACCGCCATCGCAACTCACTCCGCCGCAATCATCAGCGTTTCAAGCGCTATCGAAAGCCTCCCACCCAGATTACGCAGCGGAATGGTCCTCACCTCGCCCTCATCCGCCCCCAAGGCCTTGCCGGTTTCCAGCGAAATGACCCAATTATGCAAGGGACACGTCACCGAAGCGCCATGCACGATGCCCTGGCTCAGCGGCCCGCCCTTGTGCGGGCAATGGTCCTCGATGGCGAAGACCTGATTTTCCGCCGTGCGGAACACGGCGATCTTGCCCATCGGCGTTTTTACGCACCGTGCGCCGCGCAGTGGGATGTCGGAGATGTCACCAATATCGATCCAGTTGACGTCCATCGTTCTCACTCCGCTGCCTCGCTGAAACCGATTGCCGCCATGGGCCTGAATTCGTGCTTGTCGTGGCCGGACACACGCTCGGACCAGGGATCGACCTGCGCGAATTTCTGGCTGAAGACGAAGCGTTCGAAATAGGCCCGACGCTTCTCCGCATCATTCATGATCTGGCGACGAACCTCGTCGTAGCCGATGCGCTTGGCCCATTTGTAGATGCGCTCAAGGTAGCGCGCCTGCTCACGGTACATCTGGGTGAGCGCCACGATATGCTCCAGCGCTTCATCCTCGGTTCTGACAAGACCCAGAACTTCAGTGCCCTTGATATCGAGGCCGGCGGCACCGGCGAAGTGGATCTCGAACCCGGAATCGACGCAGATGACGCCAATATCCTTGCAGGTGGCCTCGGCGCAGTTGCGCGGACAGCCTGAAACAGCAAGCTTCAGCTTGGCGGGTGTCCACGATCCCCACATGAATTTTTCAATGCGGATGCCAAGCCCGGTGGAATCCTGCGTGCCGAAGCGGCACCATTGCTGGCCGACACAGGTCTTCACGGTGCGCAAGCCCTTGGCATAGGCCTGGCCGGAAATGAACCCGGCCTTGCCGAGATCGGCCCAGACCGCCGGCAAATCCTCCTTCTCGATGCCGAGAAGGTCGATGCGCTGGCCGCCCGTCACCTTAACCATCGGGATTTCGAACTTGTCGACCACATCGGCAATCGCCCGAAGTTCGGAAGAGGAGGTAACCCCGCCCCACATGCGCGGCACGACGGAATAGGTCCCATCCTTCTGGATATTGGCGTGAACACGCTCATTGATGTAACGCGACTGGTAGTCATCGGCATACTCATCCGGCCAGTCGCAGACGAGGTAATAATTGAGCGCCGGCCGGCATTTCGCACAGCCGCAGGAGGTTTTCCACTCAAGCTCCTGCATCACAGCGGGAATGGTCTTAAGACCCTTGGCCTTGATGAGACGGCGTACATCGTCGTGGCCGAGATCGGTGCATTTGCACATGGGCTGCACGGCAGCGGGGTTATAACTGTCGCCGAGCGTCAGCGTCATCAGCTGTTCGACAAGGCCGGTGCAATTGCCGCAGGAGGCGGAAGCCTTGGTGTGGGCGCGCACATCATCCAGAGACGTCAATCCCTTGGAGGTAATGGACGAGGTGATCTTACCCTTGCAAACGCCGTTGCAGCCGCAGATTTCCGCATCATCCGGCAAGGCTGCAACGGCCGCCATAGGGTCCAGCGGCGACCCTCCCTGATAGGCCTGACCGAAGATCAGGGTCTCACGCATGGCAGAAATATCGGTCGATTTCTTCATCAGGTCGAAGAACCACGATCCATCCCCCGTTTCGCCGTAGAGCACCGCACCGATGATGCGGTTTTCTTTCAGGATGAGGCGCTTATAGACGCCGGCCGTGGCGTCTCGCAGCACGATTTCCTCGCGGTCGTCGCCTTCTGCGAAATCGCCGGCGGAAAACAGGTTGATGCCGGTGACCTTGAGCTTCGTGTTAGTGACGGAGCCGTGATATTCGGCCGAACCGCCGCAAAGGCGGTCGGCTAACACCCGGGCCGATTCATAAAGCGGGGCAACCAGCCCGTAGCATATGCCGCGATGTTCCGCGCATTCGCCGAGCGCATAGATCGAGGCGTCCGACGTCATCATGCCATCGTCAACGACGATACCGCGATTGACGGCAAGACCGGCCTCCCTGGCAAGACCGGAAGCGGGACGGATACCGACCGCCATCACCACCATGTCGCCTTTGATGATCCTGCCGTCTTCCAGCTCGATGCCCTCGACCTTCTCCTTGCCAAGAATGCATTTGGTATTGGCCTTGGTGATGATGTCGATGCCGCGCTCGGTGAGCGCCTTCTCCAGAAGATAGGCCGCTGCCGGATCAAGCTGACGCTCCATGATCGTCGGCATCAGGTGGATGACGGTGACGTCCATTCCCTGACGCTTGAGACCATAGGCGGCTTCCAGCCCGAGAAGCCCGGCGCCGATGACAATGGCGCGGCCCTTTCCTTCTGCGATCTCCAGCATCTTCGTCACATCATCGAGATCGCGATAGGCGAGCACGCCGGGCAATTGATGGCCGGGGACGGGAATGATGAAGGGCAGAGAACCTGTGGCGATCACCAGCTTGTCATAGGAAGCCGTAATACCGTTTTCGCTGGTGACGGTCTTTTTGTCCCGATCGATACCGGTGACTTTCGCACCCTTGTGCAGCGTCACATTATTGGCCGCATACCAGTCGTCATTTTGGATGACGATGTCCTCGTAGCTCTTTTCGCCTGAAAGCACCGGCGAGAGCATGATGCGATCGTAATTGACGCGCGGCTCGGCGTTGAAAATGGTGACATCGTAGAGGCCGGGAGCGGTTTCGAACAGGTTTTCCAGCATGCGCCCCGGCGCCATGCCATTACCGATGATGACGAGTTTTTGCGTCATGGTCGTTACTCCGCGGCTTCGACGAAGCGGTGACGTTCGTAAAGGAACTTCAGCACGGCCTCGCGGCATTTGAGGTAGGTCTTGTCGGATGCAAGCTCGATACGATTGCGCGGGCGTGCCAGCGGCACCTCGAGCACTTCGCCGATGTGAGCTGCGGGACCGTTGGTCATCATCACGATACGGTCGGAGAGCAGCACTGCCTCGTCGACGTCATGGGTGATCATGACCATGGTGTTGCCGAGCCGGGCGTGGATTTCCATCACCGCGTCCTGAAGATGGGCGCGGGTCAGCGCATCCAGCGCCCCGAACGGCTCGTCCAGCAGCAGGATTTTCGGCTCCATGGCGAGCGCGCGTGCGATGCCGACGCGCTGTTTCATGCCGCCGGAAATTTCCGAAGGCTTCTTGTCCTTGGCATGGGCCATCTGCACGAGATCGAGATTGCGCATGACCCAGTCATGCCGCTCGGTCCGGGTCTTGGTATTGCGGAAGACCTTCTCGACAGCGAGATTGACGTTTTCATAAACCGAAAGCCACGGCAGCAGGCTGTGGTTCTGAAAAACGACGGCGCGTTCAGGTCCGGGTTCGTTGACCTCCCGGTTTTCGAGGAGCACGGCACCGGCGGAGACTTTCGTCAGCCCGGCGATGAGGTTGAGCATGGTGGATTTGCCACAGCCGGAATGGCCGATGACGGAGACGAATTCGCCCTTTTCGATGGTGAGATTGATGCCTTTCAGCACGTCGGCGCGCGAACCGCCCTTGTCGAAATATTTGTCGATATGATCGAGCTTCAGATACGCGTTCATAGTTATCGCCCTTTCAGTTGGCCGCAGCGCCGCGGGTGATGACCTTGCCGAGCGCCGCCACCAGCTTGTCGAGCATGAAGCCGACGACGCCGATGTAGGCGAGCGCGACGATGATGTCGGGCAGGCGCGAGGAATTCCACGCATCCCAGATGAAGAAGCCGATACCGACGCCGCCGGTCAGCATTTCCGCCGCTACGATAGCGAGCCACGACAGGCCGATGCCGATGCGCAGGCCGGTGAAGATGTAGGGTGCTGCCGATGGCAGCATGATCTTGAAGAAAAATTCGATCTGGTTCAGCCGCAGGACCTGCGCGACGTTGCGATAGTCCTGCGGAATATTGCGAACGCCGACTGCGGTATTGATGATGACCGGCCAGATGGAGGTGATGAAGATCACGAAAATGGCCGACGGATTGCTGTCCTGAAAGGCGGCCAGTGAAAGCGGCAGCCAGGCGAGCGGCGGCACGGTGCGCAGAACCTGAAAGATCGGATCGAGCCCGCGCATCGCCCAGACCGACTGGCCGATGACAGCCCCGAGAATGATGCCGGCGATGGCGGCAAGGCCGAAACCGTAGGCCACCCGCTCCAGCGAGACCAGCACGCGCAGGCCGAGACCTATATCCTGCGAGCCGTTATGGAAGAACGGCGAAACGATGAGATCGTAGCTCTCCTCGAAGACCTGGCTCGGCGGCGGCAGGGAGGCGCCGGGGGCGGAACAGAGCAGCTGCCAGACACCGAGCAGCACGGCAAGGACCATCAGCGGCGGTATGATGTTGCGGGCCGCTGCCGCACCCCACTTGCGCAGATCGATCCGTGGCGGATGTTTGGGCGAAAGTGCCACGACATTTGCTTTCTGCACTGCCGGCTGGTGCGGCTCTTCCTTGAATTTTCGGACCAATGCGGACATGGGCATTTCCTCTTGATGTCGGTTGCGGTCTGGGCTCGCCCCTCACCCGCTCTTCAGCCGCACCGGTTAGGCAGCGCAACTGGCGGATGAAGGGCGACGCTCGGGTCTCCTCCTCAGGAGGCCGCCTTGATGGACAGGCTTTCGAGATAGGCCGACGGATTTTCCGGGTCGAAGACCTTGCCGTCGAAGAAGGTTTCCTTGCCGCGCGAGGTGGAAGCGGGCAGATCGGTTACGCCGAGATCCTTGGCGGCCGCGCGCCAGATATCCTCTCGGTTCACCTTCGCAACCAGCGCCTTCACATCGGTGTCGGGCGCGAACTTGCCCCAGCGGATATTTTCGGTGATGAACCAGCGGTCATGGCTCTGGAAGGGATAGGAAGCGTGGTCCTGCCAGAACTTCATCTGCAGACCGGTATTTTCCAGCACGCGGCCGTTGCCGTAATTGATATTGCCCTTAAGGCGGCCAAGGACATCCTTCGGCGGCACGTTGAACCACTGGCGCTTGCCAAGGAGGGTGGACATCTCCTCCTTGTTCGCCATCTCGTCGCACCATTGCTGTGCCTCCATAACAGCCATCAGCAGCGCCTTGGTGGCGTTGGGGTTCTTTTCCACCCAGTCAGCGCGCATGCCGAGCGCCTTTTCCGGATGGCGCTTCCAGAGTTCGCCTGTCGTACAGGCAGTAAAGCCGATGCCCTGATTGACCAACTGCTCGTTCCACGGCTCGCCCACACAGAAGACGTCCATATTGCCAACCTTCATGTTGGCGACCATCTGTGGCGGCGGAACGACGATGGTGGAGACGTCCTTGTCCGGATCGATACCGCCGGCGGCAAGCCAGTAGCGAATCCAGAGATCATGCGTGCCGCCGGGGAAGGTCATTGCAGCCTTGATTTCCTTGCCTTCCGCCTTCTTTTTCTCGAACGCCACCTTCAGTTTCGAGGCATCGAGTTGAACGCCGGTATCTGCATACTCCCTGGCGACGGAGATGCCTTGGCTGTCGAGGTTCAGGCGGGCGAGGATTGTCATCGGCACCGGCACATTGTTCTGGGTTACCTTGCCCGTATGCATCAGATACGGCATCGGCGTCAGAATATGCGCGCCGTCAATCCCGTTCGAAGCGCCGCCGAGCACCAGATTGTCGCGCGTTGCGCCCCATGACGCCTGCTTCAGAACCTCGACGTCAGGCATGCCATGCTTGGCGAAGAGGCCCTTTTCCGCGGCGATAACGAGCGGTGCGGCGTCGGTGAGTGCGATGAAGCCGAGTTTTGCGCCTTTGACCTCAGGCTCGGCGGTGGCTGCGAAAGCCCCGGAGGGAAACGCGCCGCGTACCGCAGTGACAAGGGCTGCGGTGGCCGTGGTCTTCAAAATCGCGCGGCGGCTGACAACGCCGGAGAATATCTTTTTCATTCGCATGTTCCCCTTATTGGGCCACCCGTAGGTGACGTTTTCGCTTGCGAAAAAACCGGAAAATAAAAAAACGCCGCTCGGTGTTTGCGTCTGCGGACAGGAGAAGTCCGGACTGCAAAACCTTGCGACGTCTGTGTCTTTGAAAGCGCCTATGCCGCGCCCTGCTTGCTCCGATCGCCGTTGACCGGTGCGAAAAACAAGAAGCAAAAGGCGTGCCAGTTTATCAAAATTAGATTATAACCCTGAAAAGAAAGGCGTATTTCAGGAGATGAGCTTTACGACTAAATTTTAATCAGGGATTTTCTTGTCTTGCATTTGGGCAAATGGAGAAATCCCGCGCTTGAATTTTACGCAGCTTGACCAGCTTGGGCCGTTTATGCCTCACCGGAAGCGTGAGAAACAGCCGTAGATGTACGTACTGAAAATTTCTTCACATAGCCTTCTATGTCGGCGGGATCGAATATGAGGCCATCTACGAAACGATCACCCTCTTCCTGCCCTTCGACACGGATATCGGCATCATCAGGCGCATTGGCGTCGCCCAGCACCGCCCGGTAAATATCCGGCCGGTAGGAAGACAAGGCGGTCGCCACGCCTTTGCGAGAAAATTCCGCCTGCCCCCAGCGGATCATCTGGCTGTAAATCCACAAAGCCTGACTTTGCCGGGGATAATTCGCATGGCCGCCATGAAAGGTGAAATATTTGTCGATCACGCGCCTATTCCCGCGGCTATCAATGCTGAATTCACCGGCAAGCACACGACGGATAATCGCCTCAGGCGCTCCGATGTAACGCGAATCGGCAAGGGCCCGGCTTAGTTCATCGTGATTTTCTGCAAGGTCGCACCAGCGCGCGGCCGCATCAAGCGCCGTCAGCAGCCGTCCGACCGCTTCTTGTTGGTTTGCCGCCCATTCGGGCCGCATGCCGATGACCTTTTCGGGTGCGGAAGGCCACAAATCCTGCTTGGCGGCAACGATCCGGCCGACACCGCGTTCGGCGGCGACGATATTCCACGGCGCTCCAACGCAGAAACCGTCAATCGCTCCCGCAGCGAGCGCATCCGATGTCAACGGCGGCGGCACGACCACAAGCTTGACATCGTTGTCGGGGTGAATGCCGCCAGCGGCAAGCCAGTAGCGAAATTCGTAATTATGCGAGGAAAACGGGTAGGTCATACCAAGCGTCGGTGGCGGCTCGCCGCGGGCACGCATATCATCAAGCACACGCTTCAGCGCCTCAGCATTTTCGAGCGCTCCCGCCGTTTCGGAAAGTCCGGTCACGGCCTTCATGCGGTCAAACAGGCGGGTTGAAAGCGTGATTGCATTGCCGCCGCGTCCAAGTGAAAAAGGCGTAATCGTCGGCGACGGGTTGGAACCGAGCCCGAGCATGGAGGCGACGGGCATTGGCGATAGCATATGGGCAATGTCGAATTGCCGGAACGCCAGCCGGTCACGCACATTTGCCCAGGAAACGTCTTTCACGAGACCGAGCGTAATGCCCTCGCGTTCTGCAAAGCCGAATTCGGCCGCTGCGATAAGAACCGATGCGTCAACAAGGGGTATAAAGCCAGCACGCAGGATTTTCTGCCGGTCACCGCCGACCCTTGCCGGTGCGCCCGGGGTTTTCGTCGCTCCGCTGTCTGGTCCTGCCGTTTGTTCCGGTGCCGCCATGTTATTCACTCCACGCTGTCCGGCTGGTCTTCGTCACATCAACAGACCGGCCGCGGTGACCACGCTTTGCGCGATCTCGGAAATCTTCTTTTTCTCGTTCATTGCCGTTTGCCGCAGAAGTGCAAAGGCCTCTTCTTCGGAAAGGCCGCGCATCTTCATCAATATGCCTTTGGCGCGTTCGATGACCTTGCGCTCCTCAAGCGCCGATTTCGCATCGGCCAGCTCCCGCTGCAGGCGGCTGAAAGCATTGAAGCGGCTGACCGCCATATCGAGAATCGGTTTCACACGCTCTTTCTTCAACCCGTCCACCACATAGGCGGAGACACCGGCCTCGACGGCTGCCTCGATGGAGGCGGTGTCGGAACGATCGACAAACATGGCGATAGGCCGGCCAACCGTGCGGGTGAGCTGAAACAGATGCTCCATCATGTCACGATTGGGATTTTCAAGATCGATGAAAATGACATCAGGCTGCAGCGTCTCGATGGTGCGCGCCACCCCGTTCACCTCGTGGATGACGGTAACGCGCTGATAGCCCGCCTCGCGCAGGCCCTCCTCTATGATGGAAGCGCGGATCGCGTTTTCGTCGATAACGAGAATTGTCAGGTCGCGACGCGTCATGCCAGCATTGATGACGCAGCGCAGCAAACTTGGCAATCGCCCTGATCGGCAAAAGTGAAACAGTACGGCACGAGACTTTCGCCGCCGCCACCCGCTATGTCAGGAGGCGTGTTCCACGGCACGTTCGAGCGCTTTCAGGACCGTACGCTCTGAAAGATTGAGATAGGTGTCCATCTCGTCGCCCGCTTCCTGCGCCTTGCCTTCCTCCATCAGTGACAGAATCTTGCTGTTCATGTCGACAAATGGAGAATGAAGCTGTTCGGGATCTTTCAAAAGACCGAAACACAGCCGGAGTTCAGCGGCAATACGCTCGTAAAAATCGCTGATCCGGGCACTGTCGAGGAGATCAACGACAGCGGCATGAAATTTCATATTGGCGCTGCCCACGCCCAGCCAATCAGCAGCCTCACGCTTTACCTTCGCATCCTCGACCGCTGCCCGCATCGTTTTGATAGCGGGGTGCTTGTGCCAGGCCTGACGTAATGCTCCGCACTCGACCATGCGCCGCACCCGGTAGATATCGATGACCGAGGACATGGTGGGAACTGCGACGAACACACCGCGATTGGCCTCATGACGCAGAAGCCCATCCTTGGTCAAAAGCCGGAATGCCTCGCGCAGCGAATTGCGGGAGACATCGAAACGTTCACTGAAGGCTGCCTCTGACAGGCGCTGCCCCGGCGCCAGCTCACCTGATATCAGCAGGGTACGAATACCCTTGGCCAATCGATCCGCAAGCGGCAGACCCTCTATCGTTTCCGTCATGGCGCTCCTTTCCTAAGAGCAATGCAGCATCGGGAATTCCGTGACAGGCATGTTCGGACACGGCATGTTCTGCCCATAGCACAAAGCATTAGCAAAGCACGAAAAAAACATGCTGAATTCATGCGCATAACGTCCAACAAATAGACAAAATAAGAGAACGATTATTATTTATTGTTGAACAATGTTGACAATTTCGCGGAACAGGCCAAACTCGGTCTCATAAAGCATCCGCGAGGGGCGGATTGCAAATGGAGCGGAGAAGATCCATGGAGCAGAATAAGCTCTCGCCCGCCGACCCTAACGAGGTTGCGCGCAAGGCGAAGAATCAACGGTATGCCTTGCTTTCGGCAATGTTCTTGATGTCGATGTCGGCCGTCGGGCCGGGCTTCATCACACAGACCGCAAATTTCACGGTTAAACTGGGCGCCGCATTCGCATTCGCCATCGTCATTTCCGTCCTGATCGACTTTGTCGTGCAGGCCAATATCTGGCGCATCGTCACCATTACCCGCATGCGGGCACCGGCCATTGCCAATGCCGCTATTCCGGGTTCGGGTTATCTGCTTGCGATTCTCGTCATTATCGGCGGCCTGTTCTTCAACATCGGCAATATTGGCGGCGCGGGCCTCGGCTTCAACGCCATGATCGATCTCGATCCCAAGATCGGCGGTGCAATCGGTGCACTGGCGGCCATCGGAATCTTCCTGTCCCGCCGCGCCGGCATTGCCATGGACCGCGTGGTTTTCGTCGCGGCCTTTGTCAAGCTGGCGTTGATCGTTTATGCGGCATATGTTTCCGGCCCGCCGGTCGCGGAAGCCTTCCGCCAGACTTTCCTGCCAGACACCATCGATTTCGTCACCATCACCACCATCGTCGGCGGCACGGTTGGCGGCTACATCACCTATGCCGGTGCGCATCGCCTGCTGGACAAGGGCATGGTGGGCATTGAAAATATCAACGCGGTCAATCGCGCGGCGCTCAGCGGCATCGCCATCACCGGCGTCCTGCGCTACGTCCTGTTCCTTGCCATCCTCGGCGTTGTCGCAAGTGGCGTGGTCATCGATCTCTCCGGCAAGGCGGCGAATCCGGCCGGCCAGGCTTTCCATGCCGCCGCCGGCAATATCGGCTACCGCCTGTTCGGCGCCGTCTTCCTCGCCTCGGCCATGACCAGCATCATCGGCGCGGCCTATACCTCCGTGTCATTCCTGACAGCTTTCAAGCCTGACATAACGGAGCGTCAGCGTAATCTGGCAACGGTCGGCTTCATCGCCATTTCGCTGATTGCCTATGTCATCATCACCACCCCGCCTGCAGCCATGCTCGTCTTCGTCGGCGGTCTCAACGGTCTCGTCCTGCCGATCGGTCTTTCGATCTTCATGTATGCCGCCTGGAAGCGCACGGATCTGATGCACGGGTACCACTACCCGCGCTGGCTGCTGGTGCTTGGCGTGCTGACCTGCGCGCTCACCTGGTATATGGCCTATAAATCGGCGGGCGCGATCTTTGCCCTGCTCGGCTACTGATGGAATAAGGGAGGCAAACATGGCCGCTATCGATCTCAACAGCGATCTTGGCGAAAGTTACGGCGCATGGCGTATGGGTGATGACGAGGCGATGCTCGCCATCGTTTCCAGCGCCAACATCGCCTGCGGATTTCACGCAGGCGACCCGGCCGGCATCTACCGCACCGTCAAGGCCGCTGCCGAAAAGGGCGTGGTCGTTGGCGCCCATGTCTCCTATCCTGACCGCGTCGGCTTCGGCCGCCGCGATCTGGACGCCACCTCGGAAGAACTGATTGCCGATGTCATCTACCAGATAGGCGCGCTGAAGGGTGTTGCCGCCGCTGCGGGCACCACGGTGCGTTACGTGAAGCCGCATGGCGCACTTTACAACCGCATCGCCAATGATGCGAAACAGGGGCAGGCCGTGATCGACGGCATCAAGGCCATAGATTCTTCACTGGTGTTGATGGGCCTTGCGAACGCGCCCATCCTCGATCTCGCCCGCAAGTCCGGTCTTGCCGTCGTTGCCGAAGCTTTTGCCGATCGCGCCTATACGCCTCAGGGCCAGCTCGTTTCCCGCCGGGAAGCCGGTGCCGTATTACATGACGCGGCAAAAATTGCCGACCGCATGGTGCAGCTTGCGCGCGAAGGCACGCTGGAGGCGATCGATGGCAGTATTATAAAAATCGAGGCGCAATCCATCTGTGTACATGGCGACAGCCCCGGTGCGGTCGCCATCGCCCAGGAAATCCGCCGGCGCTTCGAGGCTGATGGCATCGACATCCGCTCTTTTGCATCCAATCGCTGAAAGGATAGCCGATGACGATACCCACATCCTATCTCAATCACACGGACGCGGACGCCGTCCGCAAGGCCCGCGCCACCTATCGCGGCGGTCTTGTCGCCCCTACCTCCGGCATCGCGCCCGGCTTCACGCAGGCGAACATGATCGTGCTGCCGCGCGACTGGGCTTTCGATTTCCTGCTTTATGCGCAACGCAATCCCAAGCCCTGCCCGGTACTCGACGTGTCCGATCCCGGATCGCCGACCACTCTTCTGGCGCCTGGCGCCGATCTCAGGACTGATCTGCCGCTTTATCGCATCTGGCGTGACGGCAAGCTTGTTGAGGAAACCGCTGATGCCACCGCCGCATCGGCTGAGCGCGACGATCTCGTCGCCTTCCTCATTGGCTGCAGCTTCACCTTCGAAACACCGATGGTGGAGGCGGGTATCGAAATCCGCCATATGACGGACAAGAGCAATGTGCCCATGTATCTCACCAACCGCCCCTGCCGTCCGGCCGGTCGGCTGAAGGGCAATATGGTCGTTTCCATGCGGCCGATCCCGGCGTCGCGCGTCGCTGATGCGGCGACCATTTCGGGACGTTTTCCAGCGGTGCATGGTTCGCCCGTGCATGTGGGTGCGCCCGAGGAGATCGGCATTACCGATCTCGCAAAGCCCGATTTTGGCGACGCGGTGCGGATTGAACCCGGCGAGGTTCCGGTCTTCTGGGCCTGCGGCGTCACCCCACAGGCCGCCGTGATGGCATCCGGTGTTCCCTTTGCCATTACCCATGCGCCGGGACACATGTTCATTACCGATATTCCCGATTCCGCCTACCACGCGTGAGGATATGATGCGTTTTCTTCCCGTCAGCCTCGCCACCTTTCTTGTCGAACTCGCCGATCTCGATGAAACGCTTGCGCTTTTCGCCTCGCTGCAGAACGATCCCATCGAAGGCATAGAAGAGACGGTGCCGGCTGCCCGCACGCTGATGATCCGGTTCCGGCCCGAGAAGATCGGCTCCGAAGCGCTGGCTGCGCGGCTTGCGAGCCGCGATCTCTCGGCAAAGATCGCGCCGTCGGACAATCTTGTCGAAATCCCCGTCCGTTATAATGGCGAAGACCTTGCAGATGTTGCCGAACTAACCGGCCTGAGCATCGAGGAGGTTATCCGCCGGCACACCGAAAGCGAATTCACCGTTGCCTTCTGCGGCTTCGCTCCCGGTTTTGGTTATCTGGTCGGAGGCGATCCCGCGCTGCATGTCCCGCGCCGGCAAAGCCCGCGCACCCGTATTCCGGCCGGCTCCGTAGCATTGGCCGGTGCTTTCAGCGGCGTCTACCCGCAAAACAGCCCTGGCGGCTGGCAGATCATCGGCACGACGCCGGTGAAGATGTGGGATATAGACCGCGACCCCGGCGCGCTGTTTCAGCCGGGCTACCGTGTGCGTTTCTTCGACATGGACAAGACCGGTCGAACGGTAGATATCCCAGCTCCGGCACCGGACAGGAAAGTACCAAAAAAGGATGGCCCGCATTTCGAGGTGCTTGCCGCGCCAATGCCAGCCATCTTTCAGGACCTCGGCCGTTTCGGCCAGACCGGGCAGGGTGTCTCCGCCTCCGGCGCGCTGGATCGCGGCGCATTTAATGCCGCAAACCGCATCGTCGGCAATCCGGTCAACACGCCCTGTCTCGAACTGACGCTCGGCGGCTTTTCCTTCAAAAGCGCGAACCGTACCGTTATCGGCATAACCGGCGCCCCCTGCCCCGTCACGATCAAGACGGCAGAGCGCAGTTTCGCTGCCAAAACCCCGGGCCCGGTCTCCCTTGAAGCCGGTGACGTGATCACTTTCGGCCAGCCGCCGAAGGGAATGCGCTGTTATCTTGCCGTGCGCGGCGGCTTCGACGTCGAGCCGGTGCTCGGCAGTTTTGCAACCGATACTCTGGCTGTCGTCGGTCCCGAGCCAGTGGGTGCAGGTGCCATCCTGCCGCTCAAGGGCGAAAAGTCAGGTCTATCCAGCGTATCGATCAACGAGGCTCCGGCTTTCGAGCCGCCGGCAACGGGCGAGATCGTGACACTGGATATCGTTCTCGGGCCCCGAACGGACTGGTTTACGCTGAAGGGTATCGACACGCTGACCGGCCAGCTCTGGCAGGTCACCCCGCAATCGAACCGCGTCGGCATTCGCCTTGCCGGCGACGTGCCGGTGGAACGCAAGGACAGCGCCGAGTTGCCGAGCGAAGGCACGGCAACGGGCGCGATCCAGATTCCCCATAGCGGCCAGCCGGTTCTTTTCCTTGCTGATCACCCCCTGACTGGTGGTTATCCCGTTATAGGCTCAGTGGCCGAATATCATCTCGATCTTGCCGGGCAGATCCCGGTCAACGCCAAAATCAAATTCCGCCCGATCGGCCCCTTTGCCGAAATCGCGGCCAAAAACACATAGTTCCGAGGAGAAAAGCGATGAAAAAAGTGCTGATTGCCAATCGCGGCGAGATCGCGGTGCGCATCATCCGCGCCTGTCGCGATTACGGCCTGAAATCGGTCGCCGTTTATGCCGATCCCGATCAGGACGCGCTTTTCGTCCGGCTGGCGGATGAAGCCTATGCGCTGGAAGGCGTGCGGCCCGCCGAGACGTATCTCGATATCAACAAGCTGATCTCGATTGCCAAACGCGCCGGCGCAGATGCCGTCCATCCGGGTTACGGCTTCCTTTCTGAACGCGCGGAATTCGCAAAGGCCGTCATCGATGCCGGCCTGATCTGGATTGGGCCGGATCCTCATGTCATCGAGGCGCTGGGCGACAAGGTCGAAGCACGGCGCATCGCCACCGGCGTTGGCGCACCGCTGGTGGCCGGCAGCGACGGTCCGGTCTCTTCTGCCACAGAAGTCATCGCTTTTGCCGAACAACACGGCCTGCCCGTCGCCATCAAAGCCGCCCATGGCGGTGGCGGCCGAGGTCTGAAAGTTGCATGGAAAATGGAGGAGATCGCCGACCTCTACGAATCCGCCGTGCGCGAAGCAACCGCCGCCTTCGGTCGTGGCGAATGCTTTCTCGAGCGCTTCCTTGACCGGCCGCGCCATATAGAGGCGCAGGTTCTGGCCGATAAACACGGCAATGTGCTTGTCCTCGGCACCCGTGACTGCTCGCTGCAACGCCGGAACCAGAAACTGATCGAAGAGGCCCCCGCCCCCTTCCTGTCCGATGAGCAGCGCCAAAAAATCCATGACGCCGCCAAGGCGGTCTGCGCCGCAGCCGGTTATTCCGGCGCCGGCACCGTCGAGTTCCTGCTCGGCGTTGACGGCACCATTTCTTTCCTCGAGGTCAATACGCGCCTGCAGGTGGAACATCCTGTCACCGAGGAAACCACCGGCATCGATCTCGTCATCGAACAGTTCCGTATTGCCGAAGGCCAGAAGCTGCGTGTCCTCGAAACGCCCGAACCGCGCGGGCACTCCATGGAGTTCCGCATCAATGCCGAAGACCCTGGCCGCGGCTTCCTGCCGACGCCCGGCTCGATCTCGGTTTTCGACGCGCCGTCCGGTCCCGGCATTCGCATGGATAGCGGTGTCGTCAGCGGCTCCGTCGTGCCTGGTGTCTTCGACTCGCTGATGGCGAAGCTCATCGTGACAGGTGTCGACCGAGATCAGGTCCTGCGCCGTGCCCGCCGCGCGCTGAAGGAATTCCGCATCGAGGGTATCGCGACCGTTCTTCCGTTCCATCGCGCCGCGATCGAGACGGACGACTTCATCGGCACGGATGGGTTCAAGATTCACACCCGCTGGATCGAAACCGATTTTGCCGCCATGCCCGACGCCATGGAGCGCCCGGCACCGGCCGACGATCCTTCCATGACACGAACCTATCTCGAGATTGACGGAAAGCGTGTTTCGGTCGGCCTGCCCAGCATTCTCCTTTCCAGCCTCGGCAGCGTCAACGGCGGCCAGGCGTCCGTTTCCGGCACTGCGGTCGACAGGAACGAGGGTGAAATCACCGCTCCCGTTTCCGGCACCTTGCAGTCCTTCAAGGTAAAAGATGGCGACACGGTCTCGGAAGGTGATCTCCTGGCAATCATGGAAGCAATGAAGATGGAGACACAGATTGTCGCCACCAGGGCCGGCAGGGTCCGCCTGATCGGCAAGGAAGGCGACTATCTTCAGGCCGGCGATAGGGTGCTCGAAATAGCCGGCTAATATTGAAGCGCCGCAACGACCTCATAATCGCAGATCGCGCATCCCCGGTGGCGGAACCCTTTCGTCACCGGGCCGTTTATGGCGCGACCTGCTAACCATCGTGAGGGACATATGGCCGGACGCACCTTGCTTCAATTCTTCCATTGGTATTATCCGGACGGAGGGAAATTATGGAGCGAGGTGGCCGAGAAGGCCGAAAGCCTTGCCAAAATGGGCATCACCGACGTCTGGCTGCCGCCCGCCTACAAGGGCGCCGCCGGCGGTTATTCGGTTGGATATGACACCTACGATCTCTTCGACCTCGGCGAATTTGACCAGAAGGGCACCGTCGCCACCAAATACGGTGATCGTGGTGCCCTCGAGCATGCGGGCAAGACGCTGAAAGAGAATGGCATCCGTGTCATTCACGACGTCGTTCTCAATCACAAGATGGGTGCCGACGAGAAGGAAAAGGTACGGGTTCGCCGCGTCAATCCCGACGATCGCACGGATATCGACGACGAGGATTTTTCCGCACTCGCTTATACACGTTTCACCTTTCCCGGCCGAGGCGGCGCGCATTCCAAATTCATCTGGGACCAGAAATGTTTCAGCGGCGTCGATCACATCGAAGAGCCGACCGAAGACGGCATTTTCCGGCTCGTCAACGAATATGGCGACGGTGAGTGGAACGAGGAAGTCGATCAGGAAAACGGCAATTTCGACTATCTCATGGGCGCGGATGTCGAGTTTCGCAATCGGGCCGTCTATGAAGAGCTCAAATATTGGGGCCGCTGGCTTTCCGAGCAGGTCCAGGTGGACGGCTTCCGTCTGGATGCCGCGAAACATATTCCGGCATGGTTCTTCCGCGACTGGGTCGGCCATATGCGCGAGACTATTGACCCCGATCTTTTCGTCGTAGCGGAATATTGGCACCCCGATCTTGAGGCCTTGAAGAGCTATCTCGAACTCGTCGACAAGCAGCTGATGCTTTTCGATGTCGCCCTTCACCACAGCTTCCACGACGCGTCGAAACAGGGCGGTGGTTTTGACATGCGCAGCATTTTCGATGGTGCGCTTGTTTCCGTCGTTCCCGATCACGCCGTCACGCTTGTCGATAACCACGACACCCAGCCCTTGCAATCGCTGGAGGCTCCGGTGGAGCCCTGGTTCAAGCCCCTCGCCTATGCGATCATATTGCTGCGTGAAAACGGCGTGCCTTGCGTTTTTTATCCCGATCTGTTCGGCACGAGCTATACCGACACGGGTAATGACGGCAATGAGTACAAAATCGATATGCCGGCCATCGAATGCCTGCCGAAGCTCATAGAGGCGCGCAGCCGTTTCGCCAATGGCGTACAGACGGACATTTTCGATGACCCGAACTGCATCGCCTTCATTCGCCATGGCACCGCCGATGCGCCGGGCTGTGTCGTGGTGATGTCGAATGGCGAACCGGCGGAAAAGCATGTCGATCTCGGTCCGGATCATGCAAGGGCGGTCTGGCGCGACTTCCTCGGGCACCGTCAAGAGGAGATCACCCTCGATGAGAGCGGCAAGGGCGTCTTCCCCACCAATGGCGGCAGTGTCAGTGTTTGGGTGCCAGCCGAATCCGGGTGAGCAACAAGGCTAACGGTCCGAAAATTATGCTCACTCTGCCGAAACGAGGCGGCGCGGACCTGCGCCGTTATCGGCGAGAACATCGTTCGGATTGCGCAACGGACAATCATCCAGCGAAAGGCACCCGCAACCGATACAGCCGGTAAGCTGGTCGCGCAGCATGATCAGGTTGTTGATGCGAAGCTGGAGCATTTCCCGCCAGGATTGGGAGAACCTGCGCCAGTCGGCTGTTGTCGCCACCCGATCCTGCGGCAGGTCGGCCATTGCGTCCCTGATGATGCTCAGCTGTATACCCGCCCGCTGCGCAATGCGGATGATGGCGATGCGCCTCAGAACGGCGCGATGATAACGGCGTTGATTGCCGGCGGTGCGCCAGCCCTCGATCAATCCCTTCGCCTCGTAAAAATGGATGGTGGAGACGGCGATGCCGCTGCGGCGGGCAACCTCTCCCACCGTCAGGCTGTGTTTGAGTATGGTATTTTCCATTCTGGCTCCTGCTTCCGGACCGATTTCCGCTCGGAAACGCGGAAACACAACGAAGAGCAGCCGGTATAATTCCTCAACCATAGTTGAGGTCAATAGACAACGGTCAAAAAAAGAGGCGCTCGATGGCGCCTCCGAATTTCGCGACTATGACTGGATCAGAACTTCGCTGTCATGCTGATCCAGAAACGACGGCCTTCCATGACGGTGTTGAAATCGTCGGTGCCGACATCCTTGTCGAAGACGTTGTAGACGGCGGCATTGAGATCGACATTTTCGGCGACCGCATATTTCGCGCCGATATCAAGCGTGGTGTAGGCGTCATATTTTCGACCGGCCTTGCCGTTGATCGTCACCGGCGTGCCGTTCGTGCCGATGCGCGGGCCGGCATTGATTTCCGATCCGTGGTAATTCAGCGAGGCCCAGGCTTCAAGACCATCGATCGGTGTCACCCAGTCGCCGCGCAGATTGGCCATATGCTCCGGTGTCCGCGCCAATGGAAAACCTTGGTAATCACCGGTCTTCTGTTCGGAATGCGTATAGGTATAGTTGCCGCGCAGCGTCAGTTCCGGCGTCGCGTACCAGGTCGCCGTCAATTCCACACCCTGAATGACCGCATCGTCGATATTGTAATTATACCAGAGGCGGTAGTTGCGGTCTTCGCTCCAGCGGACTGGCGTTCCATCGGGATTGAGCACCAGCGCGTTGGAAATCTTGTCCTTGAAATCGGTGTAGAAATAGGTGGCCCCCAGAGCGACGTCACCATTCTCCCAAAGTGCCGCCACTTCGTAGCTCGTGCTTTTTTCCGCTTCGAGGTTGGGATCGCCGATGATCACACCGCAGGTGCCGCTCGGACCATAGGTGCAACCGCCCCCACCTGTCGTATAGGCATAACCCGGCGCGATCTGACGGATTTCCGGTGCGCGGAAACCGGTGGAAACGCCGCCCTTGATGGTCAGCTCTTCCGTGGCGCTCCAGACGCCATAGAGACGCGGGCTGAAATGATTGCCGTATTTTTCATGGTTATCGAGGCGAAGCCCGCCCGTCAGCGCGAAATTGTCGACGATGCGCCACTCATCCTCAAGGAATAGAGCCCATTGCGTGGCCGAAAACGTCTCGTCCCGGCCGGTACGGCGGCCCGGGTTCTGGTCCGTCAGCCGTGCCTCGAAATATTGGCCGCCCGTGACCAGTGTGTGGTTGCCGAAGAGCTCGAAAGGCGTGGTGAACTTGCCATCGAGCACGGTATTGCGCACCTCCGGCGAGCGTGCATTTTCAGTCACGCGGCCGGTTCGGATGTTTCTGGTGAAATTGGTGCGTTCCGCCCATTCCTGCTGCAACGAGAATTCGGATGTGGTCGGTCCCCAGCGGCCGGTGTGCGAGAGTGACCAGTGGTCACGCGTGTTGATGTTGTAGGTGCCGTCGCTATTGGCCGCGAGCGATTCGCCAGGCTCGGCGCTACGGCGCAGCCTTGTCTTGCCACCTTCGAGATAGATGTCGTGATCTTCGTTCGGCGTAAACGTCAGGCGGCCGTTGAAATCATATTCCTTGGCGCCGGTGGTCCCGCTCAAAATGCGGTCTTCGCCGCGCGTGAAGCCCCTGCCCCAGAGCTGCAGACCAAGCTGATCCTTGAGGATCGGACCGTTCGCATACCAGGAGACCTGGCCGCTATTGCCGAATTTCGAATGCTGTTGAACCGTGCCCTCGGTGGTGACGGAGCCCGACCAGACGTCGCCGACCTTGCGGGTGATGATGTTGATCACGCCGCCCATGGCATCCGAGCCATAAAGCGAGGACATGGGACCGCGCACCACTTCGATACGTTCGATCGCCGAAACCGGCGGCACGAAGCTCTGTTCGAAGCCGGAGTTGCCGTTCGTGCGGGCATCGCGCGTGCTCTGCCGCTTGCCGTCAACGAGGATCAACGTATAGGCGCCCGGCAAGCCGCGGATGAAAACATCCTTTTCGTTGGCGATCCCGGTGACAGACACGCCCTGCACTTCGCGCAAGGCGTCAGTCAGGTCGCGATACGCCCCCTTTTCCAGATCCTCCCGTGTGACGACGGTGATGCTGGCCGGAGCGTCCTTTACATTCTGCTCGAAACCGGACGCGGTGACGACGATCTGCTCAAGAACAGTGGTATTTTCGGATGCCTGCTGCGCAAAAGCGGGCAGAGCAATATTTAACGCGGTTCCCGCCATTGCTGCCGAAAAAGTAGTCTTTATTGTCATCGAAGCCTTTTTGCAGCCCCGGTACTTCAATTCCATGTTATGCCCCCGCATTTAACTTGAGAATTTCACCCCACTTATTTACGAGGGGGGTGCAGGCGCAACAGGTTTGTTTTCGAACAGTTCTAAATTCTAGAAATTGCAAAAAGGGCTCCCTCTTAAGATGAGTGGAGTAAAAATTCGCCAGATGACAACCAGCAAGAGAAAAGACGGACCGGCTTCCACGGCAAAACCCGACAGGCTTGGGCAGCTGAAACTGCTTGTCGCTTTTGATGCTTTGTTGCGGGAAGGTAGTGTCAGCCGCGCCGCGGCGGGCATGGGACTTCCAACATCATCGATGAGCCGGATCTTGCAGCAGCTACGGGAAAAATACGGGGACCAGCTCTTTCTCCGCACCGGCCAAGGCCTGCGCCCCACCCCCTTTGCCGAAGCCATGCGCCTGCGCATCCGCTCCCTGGCGGCAGAGGCCGAAAATCTGATCGATTATTCGCAGGAAGAACCCGAGGCGCCGGCCACCATCAATAAGAGCGGCTGGGAGCAGCCGGCATTGATGAAAGCACCGCCACTTTCCCTTCGCCCCAGCATTCTTCTTGAAGGTCAGCCGACGCCGGAAAACATTGCCGAGCGTCTCGCCCGCATCGGTCACAATTCCGCCCCACAGGAACGGCTCGCCAAGTATATTGCAACGTCTGCGATGGGAATAGGCAACAGCCGTCCGCTCAGCCAATCGGAGGCGGCGGATGCACTGTCGATCATTCTGGAAGGGGATGCCGATCCGATACAGATCGGGGCACTGCTCGCCACCATGCATTATCGCGGCGTGACGGCGGCCGAACTGGCCGGCTTCATCCAGGCGACGTGGCGACATGTCGGGCGAGACCGCTACCGGCCTGTCACCGTCGATCTCGACTGGCCGGCTTATATGTCCCCCAAACACCGCGATGCGCCATGGTTCGTGCATTCTGCCCGCCTCGTTTCCATGGCGGGATACAGGGTGCTGTTGCACGGCCATGTTGGTCAGGGCGAAAATGGCGGCAAGCTTGAACGCGCCGCACAAGCCTGCGGTATTCCCCTTTGCCATTCGCTTTCGCAGGCGGCCGAGGCCACGTCATCCGAAGGGATCGCCTATCTCCCCCTGGGCGGCCTGTCTCTGCAATTCCAGAGCCTGCTCAGTCTCCATGGCATTCTGGAAATGCGCCTGCCGGTGCATACTGTCGTCCACCTTCTCAATCCACTGCGCGCAAGGAGCACCATTATAGGGCTTGCCCGTCCGGCCTATCAGGAGCTGCATCGCGATACCGCCCGCCTGCTCGCCGTGGAGAATCTCGCCATACTCGGTAACACGCGGGATTTCGCACAGTTCACGCCATTCCGCAGCACACGGATTTTCGGTCTTTCAAGCGGAAGGGACGTGGAGGTCCTGGTCCCCGCCCGCGAAGCACCGCCTGCCGAAATGCCAACCATGTTTACCACCTTCGAATATTGGCGTGCAGTCTGGACGGGAGCCGCGAAAGACGAAAGGGCGGAAACCATCATCATATCCACCGCCGCCGCCGCGTTGATGCTCGTCAATGACATGGGGCTTTCCTTTGACGAAGCTTACGCGAAAAGCCTCAAGCTCTGGAACGAGAGGACGCGCAATCTGGTCAGCGTCTGAGCATTCGAGATCACGCCGTGGCGACTGACTTTTTCAGAGCCAGATATTCCCACAGAGCGACAAGCAGCAGAATACCCGTGCTGGCCAGCTGCAGGATGAATAGCGGAATGCCCGGCACCGGCAACAATAGGCAGAGCGCTGCCACGCCCGCAAAATGCGAGACGGGGCGCTGATAGGTCGCGGCGATCTTGACACCGATATTGCCTGCCAGAAAGAGGACGGGACCACCGACGATTGCGATGGCCTCCCTTATCGTTGCGGCCTCGTGGGCATGGGACAGGCTGAAATCCTCTCCCACCGCCGTCAGAATGATACCGGCGACGATTGGCAAATGTCCGTAATTGAAGAGATTATGGGCGATCTTCGCCTTCTCGTCGGCGTTCTCGGCTTTCCTGGAGGCTTCCGCCTGTCCGTGATGGAAATAGATCCACCACATCGCGACGGTGCTGATGAAGGCGGAGCAGAAAACGACAAACGTCAGCCCGGAGTTCATATATTCGGTTGCCGTCCGGCCGGTGGTCAGAATTGTTTCCCCCAGACAGATGATGACAAACAGGGCGCAACGTTCCGCCAGATGCTCTCCGGAAAGATGCAGACTGTCGTCATCGCGAGAACGCAAGCCGGGGACAACATAGCGGCAGGCCGGACCGGCATACTCGATTGCGAGGGCCATGCCCCACAGGAGAATGCGTTCCCCCAGATCGCAAAATCCGCCTGCCAACCAGAACAGGCTCGAAATGGCCAGCCAGATCGTCACCCTCACGAACACCAGAAACGACTGCCGGTCTTCACCCCTGAAGGCATAGAGAGCAAACAGGCTTCGACCAATCTGCATGACGCTGTAGATCAGCGCGAAAACCAGGCCCTGTTCGGCAAAGGCTTCCGGCAAGGCGATGGCCAGCAGTACACCGCCAAACATCAGCACGAAGAGCAAAATCCTGACCGGTTCTTTCTCAGTATTCAGCAGATTGGTGATCCAGGTGGTGTGTATCCACAGCCACCACAGGGACAATATCAGGATGCCGGCTTCCAGCACCGCCGTTGGCCCAAAGTCCTTCGCCAGAGAATGGGATAACTGAATAAGAGCGAAAACGAAAACCAGATCAAAGAACAGTTCAGGAAATGTTGCCTTTCCCGTCTCCTGGCCGTCATGCCGGATCCAGCTTTCTGCCCTCGGCGCCCGTCGGGAAATCTGGGTTCCTGTTCTCATTCTGCTTCCGTTTGCGGAGCATAGATCATCGCAATCCCTCACTGTCGCAAGACGTGGGTTTCAGCCCCGGTATTGTTATGATCTGACCCGCGGCCGGGGAATTCCAGCCCACGCGCCCTGTCGGGAAGGAACTGCGGTCCCACCAGCCGCACCGTTTTTCCGGAGACATCAATAATGTAACTTTGGGCGGAAGGCGCCGATGAAACCGCTGCGTTACCGTCTTTTTTATCTTCCAGCCGGCTGATTTTCAGGGACTGGGAAAATACCGGCACGACCATTACGCAAACGAGGCCGGCGGCGAGAAAGAGGGGCTTGGGTAACATCGAAATTCCCTGACGCTTTTATCTGCGCCAATAACAGCCATCACCTGCATTTGTTCCGCGCAGCTTCAGGTATCGCCGTCAAGGTAAGTGCGGTATTGCACGTAATCACCGCTCGATTGCCCATCGACGACTTCAGGCGGCCGCCCCTCGCCCCCTGGGAGATAGCCGGTGTCTTCGAGGACCGATTTCACGAGCTCTGCAATCGCAATATGTCGGGGCATAGCTTTATCCGCCATGTAAAGGGCGACGGCCAGTTCTATATCATCCGGAAATGTCATGAGCGTGGCGTTCCGTTAAACCATGGACTGGAACGCGCAGTGCCAGCGAAAGTTCAATTCGTCGGCGCCAAGGTAGCGCGGATTGGCGACATATCGCGGAACTTTTTCGAGGGAGGAACTTCTGCCCGAACATCCACAGCCTGATGTTCACCGTACGATTTTCATCCCGGCCCCGTCGCCATCTAACTGACGCTGGAAGGCGGTGAGACGGCTACTTCGCATTTAAAACGCTCCAGACTCAAGCAATTGAAACCAATCGCGGAAACGCGCAAACGAAAGCTAAATTGGACTTAACTTTCGTCACTGTGCATTAACCATGGGAAGCCCCGATTGGACACAAAGTGTTTTTAGCAGCTTCGTTCCAACGAATCTTTTGGTGTTTGCGTGAACAGCAAGAATCTAACCGCATAGCCGTTTTTTCGCAAGCTGCCGCCGCTCCGCTCATCACGCCCTCATGATCTCGTTCCCGCCTCCTGCTTGTCTGTCCGGCCACGCAGTTGCGCCATGAGCATGGCCTGGAGATCGAAACTGCCTTCCTGGGCCTTACGTGTGAGATTGCGCAGATATCCGCCAAGTGAACTGATTTGATCAGCCTTCTGCAACAGGCAAGCGAGGATGGCCGCTGTTCCCTGCCTCCCGAAGGTGGCCAAAGCATCCTGATAGGCCGACTGGCTGATGCTGAACATGGTTCTGATGACGGAAGTTGCCACCTCCATATCTCTCCAGCCAGTCACCGCACCTCCGGGTGCATAGAGTGAGATATCCGGGCACGCTTTCAAAACCAAAACAATATCAGGAACAAAAAATTGCTTATGAAGATCGTTCCTGGGTGTTGGCTTTGGAGGTGTGACACCAGTGACCGCGGCATCTGCGGATGCGGACGCGATTGTTGCAGCAGTTCGAACCGGCGCGGCATCCTCCAATTCCTGCGGTTCAGATATGGATTCGGATTCTGAATTCTTTATGAGGCGCTCATTTTGGCAGTCATTGCCGCTCAAATTTTCCGATTTTTCAAGATTTTCCAGATAGTTGGTCACTTCTGTGCGGAGTGAAGCCAGAAAACCGGCGATTTCCTTGAGTTCAGCTGTCTTCGAATTGCGCCCTAGAGCCCGCGCGATGTCGTTGTAGCGGGCCTGAAACCCGTCAAAGATCTCGATCTTGCCGCTGGCAGCAATCATTTCGCAGAGTTTCTGGATGTCCCGCCGGCAGAGGCTGATCGTCTCGCGAAGCCGTTGAAGATCGAGCCGTTCGCGAATGATGCGTTCGGCCAGTTCCTCTATTTCCGTTTTACGAGCAAGAAGCGGTGCGAGTGAGAACCCGTAGGCTTCGCTGATCTCGCCACCCTTGTGCTTCCGTGCGTAACGTTTCCCATTCGGGCTGTCTTTGCGGATGATGAGGCCGGCTTCGACAAGAGCCGAAAGATGCCGGCGCAATGTCTGTTCCGCCATGCCATGTGCCCTGAGCGACAACTGCGTATTGGATGGAAACACCACCAATCCGGCTTCGCTGGAAAGCTCATTTTTGGGATAAAAGCTCAGGAGCGCGTTCAGAACGGCAAGCGAGCGATCGGTCACGCCGAGCAGCGGTCTTGCTTCACAGACGGACCGATAGAGTTTCCATTTGTCGACTGCTTCGCATTTTTTGTTTTTCTGCGCGGCAAACTGGGTTGCGAGCACGCCAAACGACATCGCTCGCCGCCCAAAGGGCGTCGTTACACATGTGCTGTCCATGTCTTTCACCTTTCACAAGGCAAAAGAAAATCGCTCACCGAAAAATTCGATGCCAAGACTCTTGACTATGATTCGCGGAAATGAGATTCTTCGGGTGCTTAAATCAAAGAAAGGCTTCCGCGCGGCAACGTTCGGGGGCTTTTTTCTTTTGTGATGCGTCTCCTGTTAGTCGTTCGGGTTAGAAATCACTGCTTGGACCGATACTCGGCAAACAGCGTCTGAAGATGTTCCAGAACGAATTCGGCAAATTCCGGTGCTTCGTTCTTGTCGATCGATATATCCAGCTTCCGGTCGCTCTCGACCACTTTCGCCAGGCGACGGCCCGTATCCGAAGACCATACGCCGGTTTTCTTGGCCTGTGCCTTTGGCTTCAAAAAGTCCAGAAGCGCCTTGAAGCGTTCTTCGGAAGGAAGCGAGGCAACCGCCGGTTCGCTGACATATGCGCGGGCCGCCTCCTTGACCTGTGAGGAGGAAAGCTGGTCGGCTAGATCCATCCAGTTGCGGCGGCCGACAGTGGGTGCGGGGCCTATGAGATCGACCAGATCCTCTGGAATGCGTCCAACGACCGAAAGCATATTGGACAGATCGCCCTTGTGAAGCGACATCGCCGCCATGATCGTGTCTCGAGGGAACCGCATCTGCAGTTTCTGCGCAAAGCGCGCTTTCTCGATATAGGTCAGGTCGCGGCGTTCGTTATTTTCCTGGCCCTGGGCCACCACCAGCTGCTCATCGCTGAGATCCCGCACAACGGCCTTGACCGGAATTCCAAGACTTGAAACGGCGCGAAGGCGGCGATGACCGAAGGCGACCTGATAACGGCCCGGGAAATCGGGATGCGGACGCACGAGAATCGGCACCTGCTGCCCCTGCTCACGAATTGCCTCCACCAGACCGGCATCGGCCTCTTCGGAAGCGGGCATACGATCCGGTATGAAGGAGGGATCGATATCCGCGGGGTCGAGAGAGACAATCGTCAGTCCTTCGGCGAGCTGCTTTTCAATGGCTTCCGCCCGTTTGGCGCGCTCCGAGACTTCATTCAGCGATTGACCGATCATACCGACGGGGGAGTTCAAAACATCCGTCACCAGCTCAGGGGAGCCGAGGATAGGCCTGATACGGGGTCGCGAACGCTCCGGCGTGGTATCGTTGTTGTCGGTACCCGGTGTGCCAAGATTTGCGAAGATTTGTTTTCTGCTCATGCTGCCCTACCCCACGCTTTTTTAATCAGTCCTTCGATTTCAGCGTTCACATTGTTCATGGCTTCCAGCGCGCGATCATAGGTCGACCGGGTGAATTGCGTCCTCTCCACTTCGAAGAGCGTCTGGTTGGTCAATCCAGCGTCCGAGACCGCCGTGCTTTTCAGCATCGGATGATTGAGGACGTTTTCACCAAAGATCGATCGCAGGAAAGCGACCATCTGGTTCTGCGGCCCGTCGCTCGGTTCGAAACGGGTGATCAGGTAACGCATCCAGTTATAATCCGACCGAGCACCGGCCCGGCCAATTTCTGCCAGAAGGTCGCCGGTCATGGCGAGGAACTGGTTCATGGACATCACGTCAAGCATCTGCGGATGGACGGTGACGAGCACCGATGTCGCCGCTGTCAGAGCCGAAAGCGTCAGATAACCGAGTTGCGGTGGGCAATCGATGACGACAACGTCGTAGAAATTTTGCGCTTGGGCGATCGCCTGGCCGATACGGGCGAAAAACAGCGTGTCACCCGGTGCACGGCGCATCAGCGCACGCGGAGTATCGTGTTCGAACTCCATAAGTTCCAGATTGCCAGGAACAATGTGGAGATCGGGAATATAAGTGCCACGGACAATCTCGGCGATGGGGCGGCGTTCATCGTCATAACGGATCGCGCCATAAAGCGTCTCGTTCGGCCCGACATCAATCTCGGGCTGGTGACCAAAAAGCGCGGAAAGGCTGGCCTGGGGGTCGAGATCGATGGCAAGAACCCGATAGCCACGTAGTGCCAGATATTGCGCCAGATGGGCAGAGGTGGTTGTCTTTCCCGAACCGCCCTTGAAATTCATGACGGCGATGACCTGTAACTCTTCGCCCTCCCGGCGGTGGGGCAGGTAGCGGCGTGTGCCACGCGCACCCTGGTCCAGAAAACCCCTGATATCGCGCATGTCTTCTACGGAATAGGAGCGACGCCCGGATACCTGCGCGGCATCAAGCTCAGGCAACTCGGAAGCGATCTGGCGCAGATAGGCTTCGCCAATGCCGATTAGCTTTGCGGTCTCCGCCGGAGAGAAATGCCGCATGCTCTTTTCGGTATGGGGGGAAAATGTATTTGCGTTATGCGCCTGCAACTGGGCTGACAACGCAGCCGAATGCTGTTGTATAAGACTCGTCAGGTCAGGTGCTCCTGCGGCACGTCTTAAATCGGCACTCTGTGTCATCGGTCTTCTTTCGCTCGAAATTGCAGTAGCGGTTTTTTTCGAAAAAGGCGGTTTTTTCCGCAACTGAGATATAAGCGCCGATTCTCTTTTTGGCGCAATAGGCTTTTTTCTCATGTACAGAGATGCCGCTAAAGCATTGTGGAAGAATCACTTTTCCCTTCTTGGCGTTTTCTGGTTTGCCGCGGCTAACTTGGCCTCGTTTTTCCCCTCGCTCCCTCGCTCCCTCGGCTTGAGTTATGACAGCAGGGGGGCCGGAAGTTTGCCGCGGCTAACTTTCGCTATCTTGCCGCTAGGGCGGGGCAGTTGGGAAATTCAAGGGTGGACATTCGCAGCTGGTTAATCTCTACTGCATGACTAGAGTATGGGATGCCTCACGCTGGTTGCCGGGCAATCCATTGTCTTTGGTTGGAGGATTGAATGTCCTATGACGTCGCTCTAGTCGGTTCGGGTTTCTCGGCCATTTGTACAGCAGCCCATCTCCTGTCATCACTGCCAGCGGGGGCGTCGATTGCCATCGTTGGTGACGAGTCGGATTTTGGCCGCGGAACCGCCTATCGCACGGAACTACCCTATCATCGGCTGAATGTGCCCGCGGGGCGTATGAGCGTCTTCCCGGACCGCCCGGACGATTTTGTCGAATGGTTGGCGCAGAACGGGCTGGGAAACGATCCCCTTCTATTCGCGTCGAGGGGCGATTATGGGCTCTATTTGCGGGACCGGCTCGCCAGTCTTCTCAGAAGCCGGGAACAGCGGGCGCGTGTGGATTTTATTCGGGCGAAGGCATCCGCTTGCCGGCCCGAATCACAAGGCGGCTTTACCTTCACCCTGGAAAACGGCGAGACATTGCAGGCACGCAATGTCGTTCTGTGTCTCGGCGTTGGTGCTGCAAGTTTGCCGGTGCAAACTGTCGCAAAACGTGAAGAGGGCGTGCAGCGCGTGGTGAGCCACTGCTGGCAGCCGGGATGGTTGTCCCGGGTGAAGAGCGGGGATCGTATCTGTATCCTTGGTTCCGGCCTCACGATGATCGATCAGGTGTTGACGCTGCGCGGAAAAGGTCACCGGGGCCCGATCCATGTCCTGTCCCGCCGCGGGCTCATTCCGCATCCGCATGTTAGTCCGCCTGTGCCGCCGAGCGCTCCGCGTCTGCCTGAAAGTTCTACTGAGATAAGCGAGCTATTACGATCTCTCCGTCAACAGGTGACCAACGGGGCGCCATGGCGCTCGGTTATGGACGGTTTACGGCCAAAAACACAATCGCTATGGCAGAGCCTCAGCTCACAGCAACGCGCAAGGTTTTTGCGGCATGCGCTGCCTTGGTGGAATATCCATAGACATCGCATCGCGCCTGAGGTGCATGACGCCTTTGACAGGCTGTTGTCAGACGGCGTTCTCACTATCCACGCGGGTTATCTCCAGGCGATCGATGAACAGGAGGAGAGCATCTCCATTCGTTATCGCGTTCGGCATACACAGATGATTAAGGAACTGCAGGTCGATTGGGTCATCAATTGCACCGGCATGGAACGCGCGGGTATCGGCCACTCTCGCCTTCTGGAAAGCATGCGATCTGACGGGGTGCTTCGGCTCGATTCCTTTGGCCTTGGTGTCGAGGTCGACGGCGATTCCCGGCTGCTTCCACGGATGGCCAGGTATGGCCAGGTCTCTTCGCCGTCGGCGCGCTGACGGCAGGCCGGTTCTGGGAATTACCGCCGTTCCGGATATACGGATCCAGGCTCGTGATATAGCGCATTTCATCACTGACAGAGTGATCGGTAAGCGCCTCATATCCGCGCAAGGCTGATGCCTGTTGCGGACCCAACAATGGTGCCGGACTCTCCGGCCTCCTCATTTATACTGCGTAGTTTGCCGCGGCAAACTCGTCGGTTGAGTCACGGTCATCGCGTGGATGACGCTCTTTGGCCTGGATGCAATAGGTCATATTCGACGCGTGGCGAAAAATCGCCGGCCGTTAAGTAAGTATCCGCAACATTCAAAAAATGTCGCGAAAAGCGAACGAATCTCACCATTTGCTAAATAATTTACATGGGTTATGGAGTATCGTCGTTAAACCGGCTATAAATGCAAGAAAAATTGAACATCATGAAAATAATTTGCGAGGCTCGAATGGATAAAAATAAGTTGGTGCGGTTCGAGACCGCGGATAGCCAGGCCGGTGGGCAGCGTCGGCCCTTCGCCAAGGCCGTCCGGGCCGGTGATTTCGTCTATGTGTCCGGACAGGTGCCCACCATTGACGGCGAAGTGGTGACTGGCGGTATCGTCGCTCAGACCGAGCAGGTGGTGGCCAATCTCAAGGATGTCCTGGCGCTGGCTGATTGTACGCTTGCCGATGTGGTGAAGGTGAATGTCTGGCTGGATGACGCCAGGGATTTCTCCAGTTTTAACGCCGTGTTCCAGAAACATTTCATCGATCATCCGCCTGCACGCTCAACCGTACAATCCCCGCTGATGGTTGACGCCAAGGTGGAAATGGACGTTATCGCTTATAAGCCTTTGGCTTAAGTATCTGATTTTTTTTGCTTAGAGAGCATATGATGACCTATCCATGGCCTGACGAGGGCGCAAAGCTTGATGCCATTTCGACGCCAATGCCGGTGATCGACGAAGACCGGCTTGCCGCCAATATAAAGAAAGCGCAGGCCTATCTCGACAGTCATGGCAAGGCCTTCCGGCCGCATATCAAGACACACAAGATACCGGCCATCGCCCGACAGCAGCTTCAGGCTGGCGCCATAGGCATCAATTGCCAGAAAGTTAGCGAAGCGGAGGTTTTCGCAGACGCCGGTTTTGACGATATCCTGATTACCTACAATATTCTTGGTGCCGCGAAACTGTCGCGGTTGAAAGCGCTGAATGCCCGTATAGCTCAGCTGAGCGTCGTTGCTGATAGCGACGTGACGGTTGCCGGCCTCGCTGCCACGTTTGATGAGGGGCGGCCGCTCGCCGTGCTCGTTGAATGTGATACAGGCGGAAAGCGTTGCGGTGTGCAGACACCGGAGGCGGCAGCGGCACTTGCTGAGAAAATCGTCGCCGCGCCGGGACTTATTTTCAAGGGTATCTTGACCTATCCGGCACCGGGCGGAGCTGAAAAGGTGGAAAGCTTCCTGCGCGACACCATGGCGCTGCTTGCGGCAAAAGGCGTGGACTGCCCGGTTCGTTCCAGCGGCGGCTCGCCGGACTTCTATGCAGCGCATCTCGTCCCCTCTGCAACCGAACACCGGGCAGGCACCTATGTCTATAATGACCGGGCGATGTTGCGTGCCGGCCATTGCACGGCCGATGATCTGGCAATGCATGTTCTCGCTACCGTTGTCTCGCGGCCTGCAGCGGACCGCGCCGTGCTTGATTGCGGCTCCAAGGCTTTGACCTCCGATCTCCTCGGCTTCAACGATTATGGGCTGATCGAAGGCCATGAAGGCGCAAAAATCATCTCACTCTCTGAAGAACACGCGGTTGTCGATCTTTCCGGCTGCACGTCCGGCGGTCCCCGGATCGGCGATGTCGTCAGGGTCGTGCCGAACCATACATGCGTCGTCAGCAACCTTTTCGACAGGATGGTGTTCCATCGAAACGGCGTTGTTACCCGCGTCGAAGAGGTCGCTGCACGCGGTACGGTCTGGTAATGTTACCCGGCTAATTAACTTGAGGAAACGAGCTCAGCCCGCAGGCAGCTCCGGCAACGAGACCCCATAAATGCGCATATTCACGGCGTCGCTCGCCACCGAAACCAACACGTTTTCACCTGTTCCCACGGATATGGATGCCTTTCGTGCGGCTTTCTATGCCGGGCCGGGTGAACATCCGGACACGCCGACGCTATGCTCCTCGCCGGTCCCTATTCTGCGGCGCCGCGGCAAGGCGGAAGGGTTCACGGTCATCGAGGGCACGTCCTGCTGGGCGGAGCCTGCCGGCCTCATCCAGCGCCAGACGTATGAAACACTGCGAGACACCATTCTTTCGGAGCTCCGGGCAGCCCTGCCGGTCGATGCTGTGGTTCTTGGCCTGCATGGCGCCATGGTGGCGCAGGGCTATGACGATCCTGAAGGGGATTTCCTGTCGCGGATGCGGGCAATGGTGGGCCCGGACGTCTTGATTGCGGCGGAGTTCGATCCCCATAGCCATCTCACGGCATTAAGGGTTGAAAGCCTGGATATCATGGCGACGTTCCTGGAATTTCCCCATACCGATTTTGAGGAACGCGGCGAACATGTCGTCGAAATGGCGTTGCGTACTCTGCGCGGCGAAATCAGGCCCGTCATCTCGACTTTCGATTGCCGAATGATCACCATTTATCCGACCAGCCGTGAGCCGATGCGTTCTTATGTGGACCGGCTGAAGGCGATGGAGGGCAAAGACGGTATTCTCTCCATCTCCGTTATTCATGGATTCATGGCAGGTGATGTACCGGACATGGGCACACGCATCGTCGTTGTTACGGATGACGACAGGACCAAAGGGGACGCGCTGGCCGAAAAGCTGGGCCGTGAACTTTATGCCATGCGCAGGCTGACCGCCATGCCGATGCTGGATACGGAAGCTGGTCTCGACCAGGCCGTTGCCATTCACAGCGAAAATTGGCAAAGGCCGGTGGTGGTTTCGGATATATGGGACAATCCCGGCGGCGGTGTCGCGGGTGACGCGACCCACATTCTGCGCCGCATGGTAGAGCGCGGCATGGACAGGATCGGCGTTGCGACGATCTGGGATCCCATCGCAGTGTCTTTTTGCCATGCAGCGGGGGAGGGCGCAGAGCTCGATCTTCGCATCGGTGGAAAATCCAGTCCGCAGGGCGGCGATCCGCTGGATTTCCGAGTAAAGGTCATGCGCACCGTCGAGACCGGCTGGCAGAGTTTCCGTAATAGTCGCGTTACGCTCGGCCGCGCCGCCGTTGTCCGGCCGCTCGGCACCGAAATCGACATCATTCTCATCACCAGTCGAACGCAAACTTATGAGCCGGATATCTTTTCCAATCTCGGAATTGATTTCGCGAAAAAAGACGTGTTGCTCGTCAAGTCGACCAACCATTTTCACGCGGGTTTTGCGCCGATCGCTTCAGAGATCGTCTATATCGCGGCCCCGACCTCCTATCCCACCGACCCGGCAAAAACACCTTACCGCAAGGCAAGCCTTGGCCTATGGCCACGGGTTGCCGACCCGCTCGGTCTCGATTGAGGGAAGCAGCTTAGACCTGATCAAACGTCACGACGAAGAAACGACCATCCTCTTCCATGCTCTTCACCGCAAATCCGGCGCCGCGCTCCAGCAAGAGGCTGTCGCGTCGCTGCAAATGCACCGTTTGGCCGGCTGATGAGACGCTGACGGGGTCAACGGCAAAGATTATTGTCGCCGTTGACCCCGTCGACTGGACAGTGAGTGTGGTGCGGTGTCTTTCGACGCGATGCGAATATTGCTCGCGACGGGACATGACATTGAGATCGACGATGGGACCATCTGCCAAAACGGCGTCCACCGGAACATCCGCGGCGAAGGGCAGGGGATCGCTTGCCATCGTCAACGCCACCGGCTCGCGTGCGTCGATGCTGAGGCTCATGCCTTTCCCTTCGAGGATGCAAAGGGTGCGATCAACTCCGGGAAATATGGAAAAAGGCCCGTCTTGCGCAACGTTCGCCATGCTGATGCGCCAGTCGAAATCCGCCATCGAGGCTTTTGCGGGATGAACGATGATCTCCGTCGTTACACCGCCGCCGTTTTTCCAGGGCATTGATGTATAGGCGGTGTTTTCTAGGTGTCTCATCTTCTGCATTCCCTGGTTGTTTGTCTGGACGATGGCACTATTTATCGCGGTCGCCAGCGATACGTTGTTCAAGCTTTTTTTGCGCGGCGCGTAGATCAACACTTTTTCCGGCGAGTTTTTCGATCGCCGCGACCACAAGATCACGCGCAACGTAGTCCGACTTGTGTCCGAGATTCCTCACAACGATCAAGCTCGACCCGTCAATAGCGCGTGCAAGCTGGCGGGAATGAATTTCCGGTGAAACAACACTGTCGGTGTCGCCGGTTATAATGACGGTCGGCGCCTTGATTTTGGAGTAGTTCGGTGAGGCGCTCCGCGCCCATGTGTTCAGCGCGGCGACTTCCTGCGCGTTATGGCGAAAAGCCTGCGGTCTCAACGCCCCCCATGCGCGCGTTGCCTCCACATAGCCAGGAGGACGATGATTGGGGGCGAAAACCCCGCGCGTCGCCCGGTCGAGCGCAAGGAAACCCACGGGCGGTGCGACGAAGATCGAAAAAAGCGGGCCTGTCACCCGGGCGCTTGCCGCCGTGTAATACCAGGCGATGCCTCCAGGCCAAGGGTAAACCGCCGGAGAAAGAAACACCAGGCCCGACACCATCTCCGGGTGGCGAAGCGCGAATGCCGCGGTAATGGCTCCGCCAAAGGAGTGGCCGACGATGATGGCCTTGCGGATGCCGCGCTTTTTCATCAGTTGAGCCACGGCGTCGGCCTGTCCGTCGGGCAGGATATTATCTTTGCCGCCGATGTCGGAACTGCCATGGCCCGGCCTGTCGACGAACAGAAGTTTTGCGCGACCGCGGAATTTGTCCGCAAAGGACAACAGCGGGTCGTAGAGACTTGCGCTCGCGCCATGCAGGAAGACGATCGGTGGCAGCTCTGCCTGCTCTTGCGGTTCCAGCAACAGGCTGTTGAGCTTATATCCGCCAACATCGATTCTTACCGGCACAGGCTCTTGGGCCTGGGAGGATGCAGGAACGGTCAAAGAAAAAGCCGGAAAAATTGCACCAACCAAAAAGCTGAAGGCAAGTGAAATACGCCGTGGTGCCATGCTGTCTTCCGCACTCCATTAAAGCTTGCCGCGCCGTTATAGACGCTAAAAATGATCGGCTATGACCGACCAACAGCTAACAACGAGAAAATCGAACCGGAAGTTTCAGTCAAAGGAGCGTTGGGTAATGCCCTGAGGCTTTGCCGACGCAAGGTCGGAATGCCGCGCGGCGATGGACCGCGCGGCACGCTCATCAATTGCCGAGAATACCGGGCAGACGCAGCCCCTGCTCCTTGGCGCATTCCACGGCAATCTCGTAACCTGCATCGGCATGGCGCATGACGCCGGTTGCCGGATCATTCCACAGAACACGCTCGATCCGACGCGCGGCGTCGTCGGTGCCATCGCAGCAGATGACCATGCCGGAATGCTGGGAAAAGCCCATGCCAACACCGCCGCCGTGATGCAGCGATACCCAGGTTGCACCGGATGCAGTGTTAAGCAGTGCGTTAAGCAGCGGCCAGTCCGATACGGCATCGGAACCGTCCTTCATGGATTCGGTCTCGCGGTTGGGCGAGGCGACGGAGCCAGAATCGAGATGGTCGCGGCCGATCACGATGGGCGCCTTCAGCTCACCGTTCCTGACCATTTCATTAAAGGCAAGCCCGAGACGATGGCGGTCGCCGAGCCCCACCCAGCAAATGCGGGCAGGCAGGCCCTGAAACGCGATGCGTTCGCGCGCCATATCCAGCCAGTTGTGCAGGTGTTTGTTGTCGGGCAGTAGTTCCTTCACCTTGGCGTCGGTCTTGTAGATGTCCTCCGGGTCACCGGAAAGTGCCGCCCAGCGGAACGGCCCGATGCCTCGGCAAAACAGCGGGCGAATATAGGCCGGCACGAAGCCGGGGAAAGCGAAGGCGTTTTCCAGCCCTTCGTCCTTTGCGACCTGGCGGATATTATTGCCGTAATCAAGCGTCGGAACGCCGGCATTCCAGAAATCGACCATGGCCTGGACGTGAACTTTCATGGAGGCGCGAGCGGCAGCGGCAACGGCCTGTGGATCACTCTCCTGTTTGGCGCGCCATTCGGCCACGCTCCAGCCGGCAGGCAGATAACCATGGATCGGATCGTGCGCCGAGGTCTGGTCGGTCACGATATCGGGCCGGATGCCGCGACGGAAAAGTTCCGGGAATATCTCCGCTGCGTTGCCGATCAGGCCGACGGACTTGGCCTCGCCGGCCTTCGTCCATTGATCGATCAGCGCCAGCGCCTCATCAAGTGTATGCGCCTTCGCATCAACATAACGGGTGCGCAGACGGAAATCGACGCGGGTTTCATCGCATTCGACGGCAAGGCAGCAGGCGCCGGCCATGACGGCGGCGAGCGGCTGCGCGCCGCCCATACCACCGAGACCGCCGGTCAAGATCCATTTGCCCCTGAGATTACCGCCATAATGCTGGCGGCCAGCCTCCACGAAGGTTTCGTACGTTCCCTGCACGATGCCCTGCGTGCCGATGTAAATCCACGAACCCGCGGTCATCTGGCCGTACATGGCCAGGCCCTTCTTATCCAGCTCGTTGAAATGATCCCAGGTGGCCCAATGCGGCACCAGATTCGAATTGGCGATCAGCACGCGCGGCGCATCCTTGTGGGTGCGGAAGACGCCGACCGGCTTGCCGGACTGCACGATCAGGGTCTCGTCCTCGTTCAAATCCTTCAGCGTCGCGACGATGCGGTCGAAATCGTCCCATGTGCGGGCGGCGCGGCCGATGCCGCCATAAACCACCAGCTCATGCGGTCGCTCGGCAACATCAGGGTCGAGATTGTTCATCAGCATGCGCAGCGGCGCTTCCGTCATCCAGCTTTTGGCATTGAGCTCGGTGCCCTGCGGTGCGCGAACGTCGCGAATATTATGGCGCGGATTGTTCATAAGATTTCCCCTTATCGTTTCGTGTCGAGCGCAAATTCTTCCATGCGCGTGAGAATCGTCTTGAGATGCTGGCGAAGGCGTTCGGCTTTGCCCGCGTCATAGGCAAAAGGCGGCACCTCGCTTTGCAGATGCGTGGATTGTGCCAGCTCCATCTGGATTGCGTGCACACCTTTCTGCGGCCTGCCATAATGGCGCGTCGTCCAGCCACCCTTGAAGCGGCCGTTCAGAACGCTGTCGTAACCTTGCGCGGCGGCGGTGGCCTCAACGGCGATGTGTTCGATGGCGGGATCACAGGTTCTGCCCATATCCGTGCCGATGTTGAAATCCGGCAGCCTGCCTTCAAAGAGGAAGGGGATGTGCGAACGGATCGAATGACAATCATAGAGAATGGCGATCCCATGGATGCCCTTGATCCGCTCGATCTCGGCCGCAAGAGCTGCATGATAGGGCGCGTGGAAGGTTTCCAGACGGTCCGCAATGTCATCCGGCGTGGGTTCCTGCCCTTCATTCCAGATAGGCTTGCCGTCGAAATCGGTGTCCGGAACCAGCCCGGTCGTGTTCTGGCCCGGATAAAGGCTCACCCCGGCCGGGTCGCGGTTGGCGTCGATGACATAACGATGGAACGTCGCCCTCACGGTTGTCGCGTTTTCCAGAAGCCCGGCATAAAGCTCATGGATGTGCCAGTCCGTATCGGCCAGAATTTTGCCGTTGTCGTTGAGGCGGCTCCAAATCTCCGCCGGAACATCCGTGCCGGTGTGAGGCAGACCGAGTATGATCGGCGAAGTGCCTTGGTGAAGGGCAAAGGGAGTCTTCATCGATTGCCTCTCTTTTCCGTGGGTTTAGCCCCTGCAAGAACAGAGTTGGCGAAGGTTAAAACGTGCCTCATCTCAAGCCTCCAGCTTCGGCAGGATGCCGTCCGAAATCGTGGCGACCAACGCACCGGAGGCGATCAACTCCGCCGCCGCCTTGAGATCCGGCGCCATATAACGGTCTTCCTCCAGCGAAGGGATTGCGGCCCGTAGCACGGCAATGGCCTTTTGCAGTTCCGGGCTGGTTTTCAGCGGCCCGCGCAGTTCCACGCCCTGAACAGCTGAAAGCGCCTCGATCCCGAGGATGGCGAATAGATTGTCGGTCATCTGCAAAAGTCGCCGCGCTCCGTGGCAGGCCATGGAGACATGGTCTTCCTGGTTGGCCGAGGTTGGCGTCGAATCCACCGAGGCTGGATGTGCCATCTGCTTGTTCTCGCTCATCAGCGCTGCGGACGTGACTTCGGCGATCATGAGCCCGGAATTCAGCCCCGGCTTTTTGGAAAGGAAAGCGGGCAGGCCATAAGAAAGCGCCGGATCGACCAGTAGCGCGACACGGCGTTGGGCGATGGCCCCGATCTCGCAAATCGCGAGCGCCGTCTGGTCGGCGGCGAAGGCCACCGGTTCGGCATGGAAATTGCCGCCGGACACGACGGAATTGTCAGAAAGCACCAGAGGATTGTCGGTCACCGCATTGGCTTCGATTTCCAGCGTGCGGGCCACCTGCCGCAGGAGGTCAAGGCAGGCGCCATCCACCTGCGGCTGGCAGCGGATGCAATAGGGATCCTGCACCCGCTCATCGCCTTCGATGTGGCTGATGCGGATTTCGGAGCCGTCGAGCAGCCTGCGAAGCGCAGATCCCGCGTCGATCTGCCCCTTGTGGCCCCGCAGGCTGTGAATATCCGGGTGAAATGGAGCGGAAGACCCCATGGCGGCGTCCGTGGAAAGTGCGCCGGTAATCAGCGCAGCCTGTGCGGCGCGATGGGCGCGAAAAAGCCCGGCAAGCGCCAGTGCGGTGGAGGTTTGCGTGCCATTGATCAGGGCAAGCCCTTCCTTGGCGGCGAGAACCACCGGCGTCAGCCCGGCTTTCGTCAGCGCCTGGCCGGCGGGCAGCAGAGCGCCCTGATAAAAAGCCTCACCCTCGCCCATCATTACCGCCGCCATATGGGCAAGCGGCGCGAGATCGCCGGAAGCGCCCACGGAACCCTTTTCGGGAATGACGGGAATAACGCCCTGTTCCAGCATGGCCTCGATCAGCCGCACCAGTTCCAGCCGCACGCCGGAAGCGCCGCGGCCAAGCGAAATCAGCTTCAGCGCCATGATCAGCCGAACCACATTTTCAGGAAGCGGCGCGCCTACCCCGCAGCAATGCGACAGGATGAGATTGCGCTGCAGCGTTGCCACGTCGGCTGCATCGATCTTGATGGAGGCAAGTTTTCCGAAACCGGTATTGATGCCATAGACGGGGGCATTACCCGCGGCAATCTCGGCAATGCGGGCAGCCGCCTTTTCGATGCCGGCGTCGAACGAGCGGTCCAGCTTCGCGGAGCCGTTGTTCCAGTAGATGCCGGCCAGGTCGGCCAGGGCCACGTTGCCGGGGTGAAGCGTAATGGTCGTCATGGTCATGGAGAAACCTTCTGTCCCTTGAATATGCGGGCATGGAGCGGATTGAAACCGATGCGATAGACAAGCTCGGCCGGGCGTTCGATATCCCAGATTGCAAGATCAGCGGATTTCCCGGCCTCCAGCGTGCCGGTTTCCGCAAGCAGGCCAAGCGCCTTGGCGGCATTGCGCGTTGTCGCTGCCAGGCATTCCTCCACGGTCATGCGGAAAAGCGTTGCACCCATGTTCATGGTCAAAAGCAGGGAAGTGAGCGGTGAGGTGCCTGGATTGCAGTCGGTGGCGAGGGCGATTGTCGCGCCTGCATCGCGCAATGCCTGCATCGGCGGAGCCTGTTTTTCACGAAGCGCATAAAAGGCGCCGGGCAAGAGTACGGCCACCGTTCCCGCCTTGGCCAGTGCTCTGGCGCCTGATTCATCCAGATATTCCAGATGATCGGCGGAAAGCCCGCCGCAGGAGGCGGCAAGCGCTGCGCCACCCAGGTTGGAAAGCTGCTCGGCATGCAGCTTGACGGGCAGACCAAGCTGCCGCGCCTTTTCAAAAACGCGTGCTATCTCTTCGACGGAGAATGCGATGCCTTCGCAGAAGCCGTCCACCGCATCGACCAGCCCTTCCGCCTGTGCCTTTTCCAGCCCGGGCAAAACGACATCGGTGATATAGTCACCGTTCCTACCCTTATATTCAGCGGGAGTCGCATGGGCGGCCAGATAGCTGGTGACGATCCGCACCGGCCGCAGCGTCTCCAGCCTGCGGGCAACACGCAGCATTTTCAATTCGGTATCTATATCGAGGCCGTAACCGGATTTGATTTCGATCGTCGAGACGCCCTCGGAAAGAAGCGTATCGAGACGGGGCAGCGCTTGCGCTATCAAGACATCCTCCGAAACCGCGCGTGTGTCACGCACGGAGGACACGATGCCGCCACCCGCCTTGGCGATCTCTTCATAAGTCGCGCCATTCAACCGCATTTCGAATTCCATGGCGCGGTTGCCGCCAAAGACCAGATGGGTGTGGCAATCTATCAGAGCGGGAGTGATCCAGCGCCCGTCGCAATCAGTGATTTCCTCCGCGGCGGCGAGATAAGCGGGCAGATCGCTCTCCGGGCCAGCAAATGCGATGCGACCGCTGCTGACGGCGATCACGCCTTTTTCGATTGCGCCGATGCCTTCCCTCAATGGATCGAAGGTGGCCAGCCGGGCATTACGCCACAAGGCCGTTGCGTTTCCCATCGCCGCTCCCTTTGCAGATTTGTTCCCGGGCATTGCTTTTCGCCTTTCCTTTATGGCGTAAATGTATATACATAATAATCGGCTTGGCAAGCCGCATTTTCTGTCCGAAATGGCCTTGCCCGATGTCGTAACAAGAGGAGAGGGTGGTATGACGGCAATTCACGCAGGTGCGGCACTTCTCAGCGGCGGGTGGGCGCAGGATGTCCGTATCGTCTGTAATGGCGGGGTTGTTTCATCGGTCGAAAGCGGTGTTTCTCCCGAGCGGCAGGATGAACGCCATGCCGTCATCGTTTCGGCCATGCCCAATCTTCACAGCCACGCCTTCCAGAGGGCCATGGCTGGACTTGCCGAAATCCGCGGGCCTGCCGACGACAGTTTCTGGAGCTGGCGCACGGTCATGTATAAATTCGCCCTCTCCATGACGCCTGACCATGTCGAGGCCGTTGCTGCACAGCTTTATATGGAAATGCTGGAGGCCGGTTTCGGCAGGGTCGGAGAATTCCATTACCTGCACAATGACAGGGACGGTTCACATTACGGAAATATCGCCGAAATGGCGGAGCGTATAGGCGCTGCCGCTGCCCAAACGGGTATAGGCCTGACATTGCTGCCGGTCTTTTACGCGCATTCCGGTTTCGGCGGTCAGCCGCCAATCGACGGGCAGAAACGTTTCATCCATTCAATTGACAGTTACGAGAAGCTGATGCAGGGCGCACAGGCTGTCGTCAAATCCCTTCCGGGTGCGGCGCTTGGCATCGCGCCGCACAGCCTGCGCGCTGTGACCGGTGATGAGCTTGCGGCCATCGTGCCGCTCGCAAAGGACGGGCCGATCCATATTCACGTGGCGGAACAGATCAAAGAGGTCGAGGACTCCCTCGCTTTTTCCGGTGCGCGGCCAGTGGAATGGCTTCTCGGGAACGCGCCGGTCGATAAGCGCTGGTGCCTCATACACGCCACGCATATGACGCAAGCGGAGATACGCCGTATGGCACGGAGCGGCGCGGTTGCGGGCCTCTGCCCTGTCACGGAGGCCAATCTCGGCGACGGTGTCTTCCACGCTCCGGATTTTCTCGCGGAAGACGGACATTTCGGTGTCGGATCCGACTCCAATATTCTCATCTCGGTTTCTGAAGAGCTGCGCACGCTGGAATATTCCCAACGTCTGTCTCGGCGCGCGCGTAATGTCATTGCCGATGCGGGCAGTTCCACCGGGGAAAAACTTTTCCAGGCGGCGCTGGAAGGCGGCGGCGGGGCACTCATGTCAGAAAGTAGAATCGAAAAGGGAAAGAGCGCCGATCTTGTCGCGCTCGATATTTCGGCCGTGCCCTATCTTCCCGCGTCGAAGATCCTCGATCAATGGTTATTTGTAGGCAATGTCCGTGTCGATACCGTTTGGGTCCGTGGCGAAAAACAGGTGCAGGAGGGTCAGCATATCCGGCGCCGGGAAATATCGGATCGTTTCAACCAGGTCATGGCCGAACTTCTTAATAGCTGATATGGGCTCGGCGAGAACGAGAAAGAGCCCGTGCGGAAAGGTATCACGGACGTGACAAAGGCATCGGCCGGACAGACCCTGCACCAGACGATCCTCAGCGATATAGAGGGGCGGATCGTCTCGGGGGAATGGCCGCCCGGTTACAGGCTGCCGTTCGAGGTCGATCTTGCCACCCATTATGACTGCTCGCGCATGACAGTGAACAAGGTCATGAGTCAGCTCGCCAAGGCGGGTTTGATCGAGCGACGCAAGAAATCCGGCAGTTTCGTTCGTCAACCGCAGATCCAGTCGGCAGTTCTCGAAATTCACGACATCAGGGCCGAGGTTGAATCCCTCGGTCTTGATTACGGCTTCAAGGTTCTGAAATGCACGCAGCGTACGGCAACGAAAGACGACCGTACACGGCTTGACATGGCAGCTGGCGCGCCGCTGCTGGATATCGTCTGTCTTCACTTCGCGGGCGAGCGGGAATTCTGTATCGAGCAGCGCCTTGTCAACCTCGTAACGGTGCCGGAGGCTGCAGAAGCCGATTTCGGCGGCGTTGCGCCCGGCCCGTGGCTGCTCGGCCATGTTCCGTGGAGCAATGCCGAACACCGTATCAGTGCCGAAACGCCGTCGAAAGAGATTGCGCGCCTGCTGGCCATATCTGAAAAGCAGGCCTGCCTCGTCGTGGAGCGCCGGACGTGGAGCAATTCCGGCGCCGTCACCTATGTGCGGTTCACCTATCCCGGAAATGCGCACGCTCTTGTCGCCCGTTTCAGCCCGTCCGCGGATTGATTGTAAGGCTTAACCCCTCTTATTGCGAACATGAAACCCCATATAGGCGAGGCATGCTATGCTTCCGGCAAAGTCGTGCTGGAATCATTAATCGTTGGTAATTAATACGATAAATTGTAAACTACCTTTTATAATCAATAGCTTGACTGATTTTTTTAGAATTCGCATTTTCGGCTGTTGACTTGTTCGGTGGGGTTCTCTTATAAGTCCGCTCACTGAACGAGGGCGGCGGCGCTGCTGGCGACGAAGTCTTTCGTTCTAAATAAATCAAGGAATGAGCTGGTTGCTTGTTTGGTTTC
>NZ_RKIU01000004.1:1167500-2237898 GCF_003938925.1 Agrobacterium sp. FDAARGOS_525
TGGAGGTAGGTAGGAAAGCTTGTCCTTGGGCATTTTTGTTGTTTGAAGGTTTAGACCTTCATCTGATGGGAATGCTGGATTGATGTTGCCTGACCGCGCATCACCGGATGATATCTCGAGAAGCTGGTCTTAATGGTATGGCTTCGAGGTGCACCGGCGTGCCCTCAATGAAGACCGTACCGACACGTCGATGTCATCAGGAAAGACTTGATTGTAAAAGGTAATCAGGTTGCCGTTCCTTTGGAGCGGCTATGGATGAGCATAGACAATGAGAACGAAGAAGTGAATTAAGGGCATTTGGTGGATGCCTTGGCATGCACAGGCGAAGAAGGACGTGATACGCTGCGAAAAGCCGTGGGGAGCTGCGAATAAGCTTTGATCCATGGATCTCCGAATGGGGCAACCCACCTTAAATGCTTGGAAAATCCAGTCTGTTTTAACGAACGGCCTGGGTTTCCAAGCATTGTGATAAGGTATCTTACTTTCGAATACATAGGGGTAAGAAGCGAACGCAGGGAACTGAAACATCTAAGTACCTGCAGGAAAGGACATCAACCGAGACTCCGCAAGTAGTGGCGAGCGAACGCGGACCAGGCCAGTGGCAATGATGAATAAAGCGGAACGATTTGGAAAAGTCGGCCATAGAGGGTGATAGCCCCTTACGCGTAGAACAGTCATTGTCCTTGAGTAGGGCGGGACACGTGAAATCCTGTCTGAACATGGGGAGACCACTCTCCAAGCCTAAGTACTCGTGCATGACCGATAGCGAACAAGTACCGTGAGGGAAAGGTGAAAAGCACCCCGACGAGGGGAGTGAAATAGAACCTGAAACCGGATGCCTACAAACAGTCGGAGCCCGCAAGGGTGACGGCGTACCTTTTGTATAATGGGTCAACGACTTAGTGTAACTAGCAAGCTTAAGCCGGTAGGTGTAGGCGCAGCGAAAGCGAGTCTGAATAGGGCGATTGAGTTAGTTGCATTAGACCCGAAACCGAGTGATCTAGCCATGAGCAGGCTGAAGGTTGGGTAACACCAACTGGAGGGCCGAACCCATAACTGTTGCAATAGTTCGGGATGACTTGTGGCTAGGGGTGAAAGGCCAATCAAACTCGGAAATAGCTGGTTCTCCGCGAAATCTATTTAGGTAGAGCGTCGACCGAATACCCTCGGGGGTAGAGCACTGGATGGGCTATGGGGACTCACCGTCTTACTGATCCTAACCAAACTCCGAATACCGAGGAGTACTAGTCGGCAGACACACGGCGGGTGCTAACGTCCGTCGTGAAAAGGGCAACAACCCTGACCTCCAGCTAAGGTCCCCAAGTCATGGCTAAGTGGGAAAGGATGTGAGGATCCCAAAACAACCAGGATGTTGGCTTAGAAGCAGCCATCATTTAAAGAAAGCGTAACAGCTCACTGGTCTAAATAAGGGTCTTTGCGCCGAAAATGTAACGGGGCTAAAGCCATGCACCGAAGCTGAGGATTTGCAGCAATGCAAGTGGTAGCGGAGCGTTCCGTAAGTCTGTGAAGGCGGACCCGTGAGGGCTGCTGGAGATATCGGAAGTGCGAATGTTGACATGAGTAACGATAAAGGGAGTGAGAGACTCCCTCGCCGAAAGACCAAGGGTTCCTGCTTAAAGTTAATCTGAGCAGGGTTAGCCGGCCCCTAAGACGAGGCGGACACGCGTAGTCGATGGGAACCACGTTAATATTCGTGGGCCTGGTGGTAGTGACGGATCTCGTGTGTTGTTCAACCTTATTGGATTGGTTGGGCGGCGAAGAGGTTCCAGGAAATAGCTCCACCGTATAGACCGTACCCGAAACCGACACAGGTGGTCAGGTAGAGTATACCAAGGCGCTTGAGAGAACTATGTTGAAGGAACTCGGCAAATTGCACGCGTAACTTCGGAAGAAGCGTGACCCTTTTGTACGCAAGTATGATGGGGTGGCACAGACCAGGGGGTAGCGACTGTTTATCAAAAACACAGGGCTCTGCGAAGTAGCAATACGACGTATAGGGTCTGACGCCTGCCCGGTGCTGGAAGGTTAAAGGGAGGGGTGCAAGCTCTGAACTGAAGCCCCAGTAAACGGCGGCCGTAACTATAACGGTCCTAAGGTAGCGAAATTCCTTGTCGGGTAAGTTCCGACCTGCACGAATGGCGTAACGACTTCCCCGCTGTCTCCAACATAGACTCAGTGAAATTGAATTCCCCGTGAAGATGCGGGGTTCCTGCGGTCAGACGGAAAGACCCCGTGCACCTTTACTATAGCTTTACACTGGCATTCGCCAAGGCATGTGTAGGATAGGTGGTAGGCTTTGAAGCAGGGACGCCAGTTTCTGTGGAGCCATCCTTGAAATACCACCCTTATCTTCGTGGATGTCTAACCGCGGTCCGTTATCCGGATCCGGGACAGTGTATGGTGGGTAGTTTGACTGGGGCGGTCGCCTCCGAAAGAGTAACGGAGGCGCGCGATGGTTAGCTCAGACCGGTCGGAAATCGGTCGTCGAGTGCAATGGCATAAGCTAGCCTGACTGCGAGACTGACAAGTCGAGCAGAGACGAAAGTCGGTCATAGTGATCCGGTGGTCCCGTGTGGAAGGGCCATCGCTCAACGGATAAAAGGTACGCCGGGGATAACAGGCTGATGACCCCCAAGAGTCCATATCGACGGGGTTGTTTGGCACCTCGATGTCGACTCATCGCATCCTGGGGCTGGAGCAGGTCCCAAGGGTATGGCTGTTCGCCATTTAAAGCGGTACGTGAGTTGGGTTCAGAACGTCGTGAGACAGTTCGGTCCCTATCTGCCGTGGGTGTAGGAATATTGACAGGATCTGTCCCTAGTACGAGAGGACCGGGATGGACGTATCTCTGGTGGATCTGTTGTCCTGCCAAGGGCATAGCAGAGTAGCTATATACGGAATGGATAACCGCTGAAGGCATCTAAGCGGGAAACCAACCTGAAAACGAGTGTTCCCTATCAGAGCCGTGGAAGACGACCACGTTGATAGGACGGGTGTGGAAGCACAGCAATGTGTGAAGCTTACCGTTACTAATAGCTCGATCGACTTCTTCGTTCCCATTGTTCATGCTCATCAAGCGGAGCTTGATGATCTGTTCTGTCTTCACGCTGACGTGGCCTTCGGCCACTACGCTGCAGACGGCGCGCCAAACGATTGGCGACGGACTAGCGTCCTGTATGGGCGCCACGCTCGACCTCGAGCAAGGCAACATACGGATAAGTCACAGAAACGACGTGTAAATTAAATAGAGCCTTGAGCTCTCCAGCTTCTCGAAAATAACGTTCATGTGAAAACATGAACAATGTTGCGTTTTGCCGACCTGGTGGTTATCGCGGGGCGGCTGCACCCGTTCCCATTCCGAACACGGCCGTGAAACGCCCCAGCGCCAATGGTACTTCGTCTCAAGACGCGGGAGAGTAGGTCGCTGCCAGGTCTGCAAAACGCATCAAAATCTTCTCATCACATCCCTCGGCCCAGCCGAAAAAAAAGGGCCGCCAAAAGCGGCCTTTTGCAGTTTAAGACAAAACTTAAGGAAAACGCCAAGTGCGTCCCTTACAGGAGATAAATTGCTCCGCAATTTACTCCGGCAAAGATCCGTCGTCGCTAAAGCAACGACGTAACCGCGACATTCGGCCTTGCCGAATGCGCTGGACGCGGGGTGGAGCAGCCCGGTAGCTCGTCAGGCTCATAACCTGAAGGCCGCAGGTTCAAATCCTGCCCCCGCAACCATCTCAAATTGCGATACCAAATCGCGCACATCAGCCGCCCTGACCGGGCGGCTTTTTTGCGTCCGCAAGTTCTGATGGTTGCGCCCTCCCGCAACCATCTCAGCTTGGGAACCGGCCAAGTTCTGGCCAATGCCGGTCCCCGCAACCATCTCAACTTGCGATCGGCCCGCCCCTGCGGCGGGCCTTTTGCCTTTGAGCGAAATCGCAAGAATGCCAGCCAGTTCGCCGCGCACGTCGATCTTCAGTTCATCGTCTTCCGGAGTCAGGATGATCTCTCGGACGAGGGAGCGGATGAGGTCGGCGGCAGTCATCCGCTTGGCCTCACAATCCTCCTGAAGCGCCGCGTATAGCTCGTCGACCTGAACGTGGTAGTGGTGAGCCATGTTCGGATGCAGGAGGGGCGGTGGCTCCTCCGCCTCTTGCAGGAACGCTTTCAGCTCTTTCTGGCGAGCCTCAAGATCCTTCATTTGCTTCATCATGCGGGTGGGCGCGTCGTCGTCACTGGAAGCCATGATGAGCTTCATCAGCTTGTCCAGTTCGCGGTCGATCCGTGTGACCTCAGCCTCGGCTTGATCGATCGACGCCCGCCCTTCCATGCGCAGCCGATTCATCTCGTGGGTGAACTCGTCACAGAATTCCTTGAACAGCGCGGGTTCCATAAGGTGATGCCGCAGCGCGTTGAGAACGCGTGCCTCAAGCTGATCGCGCCTAATGTTCTTGCGATTGTCGCAGGTGCCCTTGTTGCGTGCCGTTGAGCAGCCGACCAGATCGGCTGAGATCATCGAGTAGCCACCGCCACAGCAACCGCATTTGGTCAGGCTCGAGAAGAGGTATTTGGGACGCCGGCGCTCGCGGAAATGGTTCTCGGTCTCGTTATCGTCGTTCCGGTTTTGCTTGACGGTCTTCTGGCGCTCCTTCACGGCCTGCCAGAGATCCTCGTCGAGAACACGCAACTCCGGCACGTCCTGGGTGATCCACTCCGCCTCGGGGTTCATCCGCGCCTGGCGTTTACCCGTGTCTGGGTCCTTGATGAACCGTTGGCGGTTCCAGATCAGTTTGCCGACATACATCTCATTGTTGAGAATGCCGTTGCCCCTTTTTGGATTGCCATTGATTGTACTGAAGCCCCAATCGCCGCCGCCCGGCGCGGATATAGCATCCTTGTTCAGTTCGAAGGCGATCCGCTTGGCGGATTTTCCGGCGGCATAGTCGCGGAAGATCCGGCGGATGACATCAGCCTGAAACTCATTGATGGTCCGGTCACCGCGGACCGGCTCACCGTTTCCGTCGAACTTCTTTACCACATCATAACCATACGCGTTTCCGCCACCCGACTTGCCTAACTCGACCCTGCCACGCTGTCCCCGGCGGGTCTTATCGGCCAGGTCCTTCAGGAACAGGGCGTTCATCGTGCCTTTGAGGCCGACATGCAGATGGGTGACCTCGCCCTCCGAAAGAGTGACGATCTTCACATCCGAATACGCCATGCGTTTGAAGAGGCCGGCGATATCCTCCTGATCGCGTGAGAGGCGGTCCATGGCCTCGGCCAGCACGTAGCGGAAACGGCCACGGGTCGCGTCAGAGATTAGTGCCTGGATACCGGGACGGAGGAGAGAGGCGCCGGAGATTGCGTGGTCGGTGTATTCCTCGACCACCTGCCACCCTTGCTTCTCGGCATGGAGACGGCAGATGCGAAGCTGGTCGGCGATAGAAGCGTCGCGCTGATTGTCGGATGAATAGCGGGCGTAGATCGCGACCTTCAAAACGCACTCTCCTGTCGTATCAGGAGCGGGTTGTCCCGCGTTCCCGCGTCTGCTCCTCGAACGCTTCCCGCGCGGCACGACGGGCGAGCAGACGAACCAACTCGACCAGACGCGGGTCCGGACCGTCGCCACGGCGCAAGAGCGTCAATTCCGGCTCGTTGAGCCGAAGCGCACTCCTTTGCTTTGGGCGGTTGCCAGAATTCATCGCTGAGCCATTCGAAGCCGATTGCAAGTAGATCGGCTTTAAGATTGGCGCGAACGGAAGTATAAGCAACTGCAATCACGGGCGAATATTCGGCGACATTCGGCGCAGAGTCGTCGGTGCAAGCGAAATCTGGCGTAGCGAAGTGCGTTATGGAAGACGGAAAATACTGACCTTGCTCCGGTCTGCCGAGATTTTCTAAAACCAGTTCTGCCACCCTGTCCTCGCTTGTCTGCGCCACAAATCTGGACTATATATCCAGACATAGCATGGAGGATAGCCATGGGCAATGCCGCACAGAAAAGAGCTACGCAGAATTATCGAACACGCCTGACGCAGCGAGGGCTCACGCGTTTCGAGATCATGGCGCTTGAATCCGACCGCGAACTCATCCGCACCCTTGCGCGTCGTCTCGCTGAAGAAGGTCCAGAAGCGGAAGACGTCCGTGCGGCTGTCAAGACAGCCGTCGGCGGCAAGCCGCCTAAGCCCGGAAATATCCTAACCGCTCTGCGGCGATCGCCGCTTGTCGGCGCCGAACTCGACCTTTCCCGTCCCCGTGAAGAGGGGCGCAAGGTCGATCTGTGACGCGTTATCTTCTCGACACCAACATCATCAGCAATATCGTAAAGCCAAAGCCGTCGGAGTCGCTGCTGGACTGGATGGGCGAGCAGCGCGACGAGAACCTGTTTATTGCCTCGCTGACGATCGCCGAAATCCGGCGTGGCATTCTGGAAAAGCCGCGAGGCAAGAAGCGTGACAGCCTCGACGCTTGGTTCGCGGGCTCAGAGGGGCCGCAGGCACTGTTTGCGGATCGTATCCTGTCCTTCGACGATAAAGCCGGTCTGCTCTGGGCGCGGCTCATGGCGGAGGGCAAGATGGCTGGGCGCCCTCGCAGCGGTCTCGATATGATCATTGCGGCCGTCGCAGGCGCAAATGACTGTGTTGTGGTGACGGACAACGAAAAAGACTTCGTGGGGCTCCAGATCATAAATCCGCTGCGCCGCGGCTTGGAGGGGGGGGGAATAGAACAATGACGGCTGCGCCGCCTGTACCTATCGAGTATCAGCTCATTGGTTTGACGGAAGACGGCAACGCCGGCGATCTTCTGCTTGGGCTCGACCAGAAGCAGGGGCGCGTTCGTCTCCAGGCTCTGATCTCCGAATGGTTGCGGATGGAAAACCTCGTCGTTCTGACGGGGTCCGGCACGTCGGTTTCGGCGGGCGGCAAGACGATGGCGAACCTCGAAACTGCCGTCTTTGCGACCATTGAGGCTCTATCCGATGTGCCGGCCTCTATTGGTCCTATCATCAAGGCGCGGCAGGATGCCGTTTCGCTGGCCGATCTTCTGGACGAGCCGACGTTGGGGTTCGAGGCCTGGCTGTCCTTTGTCGCTAATGCACTTGTGGTTGGACAGTCAAAGGACGCGCCGTTCTCCGGCGTCTCATGGCCGGGCACACCAGCACCGAGCCTGGACGATCTCAAGTGGTTCGTCGATCGTCTGCGTATGTCGATTTTCGCCGAGTGTGCGCTGTCCTTGCCTGATACGGCCAAGGCGAAGTCCGCAAGTCAGATCGCTCCGCAGCTAGCGTTTCTCTCCAAGCTCGTGGCGCGCGACAGCAACCTCGGCCGAACCCACCTTTTCACGTTGAACTACGATACCCTCTTCGAGCAGGCCCTCGAACTTCTCGGTATCCAGTACTTCGATGGATTCACCGGCCGTGCCGCTGCCCGCTTCGATCCCTCGGTTTACGGGCTCGATATCTATTATCCGGGCGAGGTTGCCGAAGGTCGCGTAAGACGCTTCGACAAGTTCCTGCACTTCTACAAGCTGCATGGCTCCATTCACTGGTTTGAGCAGGACGGCGAGATGCGTGCGCGGCATCCTGATCTCGCTCCCTTCAAAACCTATGCGAGCCTCAAGCCGGACGAAAAGGGCGGCGCCCTCGTCGACTTGGCGGGTGGTACGCCATCGGTTGGAATTCTGCCAACCGCCAACAAGTTCGCGCAGACCCTGACGATGCCCTACGCGCATCTCTTCCGCTCCTTTCAGGTTCGTCTCGGTATTCCGCAGACCTTCCTGCTCGTTCTTGGCTACGGCTTCGGTGACGATCACGTCAGTCGCATTATTGAAAATGCGCTCATGAATCCGTCATTGGTGATGCTCGTAGTTGAGCCTAATCCAGCGAGCCCCGTCATCGAGCGGGTGCGCCGCTACAAGGACCTCGGCAAACGCGCTTTCGTGCTGACTCCAACCGACGCCGCCTTTGCTGTCGCCAAGTTCAGGCACGCCACCTTTGACGATTTCGCCCGCTCGGTAATGCCCGACGTGCAATGGCTGGACGACTTCTTGCGCCTGCGGCGGTTCGAGAAGCAGATTGCCTCCTCCACGACGGCGACCGAACCTGATCCGGTGGTGTAGGATGGATAATCCACGTCTCATCGGCCATATCGTTTCAGTTCAGGGCTTCCGGGTGAAGGTGGAATTGCTGCCCGAGACCCGATCGGCGCTGCGGGCGACCCTCGATGGAGTTCAGGCAGCGATCGCCATCAATGCCTATCTTACCTTCTCGCTTGGTGCGGGCGAAACCGTCATCGGCATCATCACCGATCTCGAGGCGCGGGAAAGCTTCGACCCTTCCAGCGGAGATGATCTCAGTCTGGAACTCATGAAGCCACGCCGGATTGCCAGTGTGCAGTTGTTGGGCACCATCGAGCACGCCGATGATGAGCCATCTTTCAGTCCAGGCATATCCGTTCTGCCGACGCTGGACACGCCGGCAGAAATCGGATCGCCCGACATCCTGCGCGCGATATTCGAGATCCCACCCCGTCGCAACAGGCCGGAAGGCTACGATGCCAAAGATTTCGACTACGACCTCAAAATCGGTTTTCCGACCGGCCAGGCGCGCAACGTCGTGCGGGCGTCCTACAATGACCTGTTCTCCAGGCCGTTGGCGATCGTCGGAAACACGGGCTCAGGGAAATCCTTCTCAGTGTCGAGCCTTATCCAGAAGGCAATGAAGGCGCTGGATGGTGCTGCCCAGGAGCCGCACGTCTTCATTCTCGACATCAATGGTGAATACGCCAAAGCCTTTCCCGCCACTGTGGCTGAGACACGCCTACCGGATCGCATCTATCTCAATGGCAAGGAGTTCAGCCTCCCGCTCTGGTTCCTGAACGCGGAAGAGATCTGCGCATGGCTAAGCGCATCGGAGCAGACGCAGGAACCCGTGCTGAAGGACTGGTGGGCGATCGCGAAGGGCGGCAACGCTACGGCTGCCGCCAGCCTCGGTTCGCTGCAAAATGCAATGAGCGCGCTCGATCAGCTTCTCAGCGAACTGACGAAAGTGAAAAGGAAGTTCGCAGGTTCTTACTGCGACGCCATTGTGGGCCACCTCGCGGATGCCGACATCGACACCGCGGCCTTCGAAGCCCTTTTCAAGACTCATCGCAGTGTCGATCAGTACAACCAGGACGTAATGGGCAATCAGGCTGCGATCGCGGCCGAAGCCGAGAAACTCAAGGACGCTATCCGGATCAAGATTGTCGGCGGTAGCGATACGGCGGAGGCAGGCGCGCGCACCGCAGATTCGCCGATCCCGATCGCGCGTGCGACGCTGACAGATCCGTCTCTGATCAATCGCGCCGTCTCGAAGGAAGATACCTTCAGGGTGGACGCCCATTTGACGACGCTGAAGCTGCGGTTGAAGACGCGCCTCGACGACAAGCGGTGGCGCGCATTCCTGAACTACGAAGACGCTGACACCGCCATCACTAATCTATCCGCCTGGTTCTCTCGCTTTGGTTTGGGCGCCGCCACAGGTCCGAAGGTGTCCGTGCTCGACCTTTCGATGCTGAGCAACGAAGTGCTTCCCTATGCCTGCGCCGTCATCGGGCGCGTGCTGCTGGAAGCGCGGGAACGCTTGCCCGCGGCGTCACGCTACAAGCACCCATGGGTACTCGTGCTGGAAGAGGCGCACAATTACGCCCGACCAGCTCGTACGGACGAGGATCGCGGTCATCGTCTGGCCCGGCTGACCTATGAGCGAATCGCAAAGGAAGGGCGCAAGTTCGGACTGTCGCTCATCATCGCCAGCCAACGCCCGAGCGAGATCAGCCAGACAATCATCAGCCAGTGCGCCAATTTCATCAGCCACCGTCTGCAAAACCCGGACGACATCGACCATTTCCGCCGGATCATCCCGATGCAGGCGCGGCGTCTGCTCGACCAGGTGACGATATTGTCGTCAGGCGAGGCGATTGTTTTTGGAAGCGCATTCCATATACCGACGCGGGTCCAGTTCGATCGTCCGGAGCCCGGCCCATACAGCCAGACAGCAGCGCCGTACCACGAATGGTCGAAGGAAAAGACCCCATTTCCTCTGGGCACAATCATCGACGCCTGGGGAGCATAGAAAAAGCCAACTGCTTCGGTATTTGAGGCCTATGCGACGCGCTCCCCGGTCCTCTGGCGCATCGCCGCTAGCTGTCGAATCCCTCCTTCGGCGACCATCGCCTCGTCTCGAATTTTCGCGGGCGAAAAGGATCGCCCACCAAGGCCAGGCCGTCGCGGAACAGCGCGTAATTATAGTCAGAGCCGTCGGCACGCCGCCCCCGGCTGTCCTCGCTAATACTGAAACCAGCGGGATCAAAGCTGGGCAGGCCAAGTCGTTCGGGACGATCTTCACTACCGGCTCGGATGATTCCGGTGAGGCTATCGAGGAACGCCCTGCAGGCCGTCTCCTCCATGACGAACCAACCAACCGACTCGCCCAGCAAACCGCGAACGATAGTGTCTCGAATGGCAAGCCGTCGCCAATTCGGATCGTCCCAGAGCTCATCGTGCCACCAATAGGGACGTAGAGCCGGCCAGATCGAGAAAGCGTTGCCAAGATACCAGCGGCCGGCATAGGGAAATCGGACGAAGGTGACTGGTCCGGATTCCACGGGAAACTCGCCAGCCGTATTGATCCAGTCGATCCAATTGACGACAGGGCTTATACCCATCAGCAGGAAGTTCGACCGGTGTGTCGCCAGCGCCATTTGCGTCGTCACGCCGCGGGCAACAGGCGGCTCGCTCGCGGGCGGCGGAGCCTTTTTCCTTGGTTTCGTAATCCGCGTTTCGGCTACGCTCAGGAAGGCGCCAGACGTACCCGGCTTCGAGCCAAAGGCCACGCAATAGCCGTGGATGATGTGGCCGAAGGGCGACTCCACATTCACATAGGGTTTCACCTGCCTTGCATATTTACGCTTTGCTTGCGCGGCGACAGTCTTTGCCGTGGCGTTGGCAGCGAATGAACCGTGGGCTTCAGCCAGCACGACACCGTGGCCATCGACGTTCCCGCCATCGTAAAGAAAGTCGGCGTGGGGATCGAGCGCGCTGGACAGGCAGGCCGCATTCGCGCGCCAGACATATCCCAAGGCGTTCATATAGAGATCGGTTATCCCGGCTCCGCACCGTGCGGTGAACAGGGTCCGTTCGGTATCAGCCAGGTCCGCAAAGTCATCCGTGAGTTTGAACATCGACGTGTTCGAGATCAGGCATTCCAGTTGAGCGAGTGCGCTCTTCTGAAGGCCGGCCAGCAGTTGCGCTCGCGCCTGACGTGTCGTCGCCGTTCTGGCGACGGCCGCCGCCAGCGCGACGGGAGAGAACGTCAGGGTCGACGCGGCCTGAGGCGCTTCGAAATGGGGTGATACCGGGCTGGGAACATGTCTGTGCTTTGTATGGGTCGTCAGGCCGATCGTGACGTCGACATCCCACAATTCGGCAGTTGCACTCACAACGTTCATCCGTCCCCCCAAGCGCTGGTCCTAATTGCTACTCGCCTTAGCGGTAATGTCGAAGTCAGGAATCGAAAGGCCGACGATCAGGTTAATGAACGTCTTCGCTTCAGCAATCGCAGCCTCGGCCTCCTTTGCATTGCTGAACGTGCCTTGATGCACGACTGCGTTTCGGACGGCATTGATGTTCTCGGCGGACTTGATGAGTGTCTTCCCGATTTGACTCTTCGCGGGGTGAGCGAAATAGATGGGCACGAACAGGCGGGTGACCTTGCCGTGGAGGCCGTTCGCCCACCGCAGGAACTGGTCGATGATCGTTGCGTCGAATTCGGTTTGGCGAGCCCATTCGGTTCGGATGGCGTAGTTCGCAGCGATCTCGGCAGCGGTTGCGCAACGCACAATCGCTGCCGAAGGCTCATCCCTCAAATGAAGGCCAGACAGCTTGTTCCACTGCGATTGCAGCTTCTCGAGATCGGATCGTTCATTGTAGGGTTTCTTGGATGTCTTCCTGTGCGTTTCGTTTGTCGTTTTTGTCATAGTCCCCAGCCCCATTAAAAACGCGCCTCCAGCAATATCGTTTATGATAATTTCTTCTGCTGGGCCGATAAATACTGAAATGCAATGTATTCACAGTATAGCGACTTAACGTCCCTGTTTAGAAAGAAGAAATGGCAGCGACAGCTACGGCGAATGCCTGCTCTCTCTTTCGCTCTCGCGAGCCGCACACACGGGGCGAGCATCAGCTTGGCCGCAAGCGGATGGGGAAAGCCTTCCCCCTGGCCGGCGCCAAGGTCGCCGGCGCACCCCCTTCTGCGGGGAGACCCCGCAACGCCCCCTAATAGTGAGAGTGTGGATCGGGTTTCCATGACGGGTTGAGGGCTGGAGAAGAGGTCTCCGGCGCCCGTCATGGAGATTGGTTCCATGAATATGCAGGTTCTCGATGGCCGCCGTGACGCGAGTGGTGGCTACAAGGTGGATGTCAGCCGTGGCGAGCGCATCGGCCGGGTATCCTCGGAATGGTTCTCGCGTCCTGCGGATGAGCGATATCTCTCGCTCAATGAACTGATGGATTCCGTGCGCGGCCGCGCCGAGCGTAGCCGGACGCGCGTAGTGGAAAGCGCACTCATTCATGTAGAGGCGAGTCGTACAGACGCTGAACACCTCTCTCTGATCTTGCCGGGCTCAGACACGCCGGTCGCGCCGACGCACTGGAGCTTCGGTCAGCTCGCCAGCCAGGTCGGCGCTCCCGCCGCCTATCTGCGCCAACTCCCTGCGGCGCTTGCTGGCATCAACCTGCAATACGGTCTGACGTCCAACCGCGCCGAGCAGATCAAGACGCTCGAAACCGACGACGGCCGTGTCGAACTACGCGCCGTTACCGGCCCTGACTACGGACGCATCTACGACTATGAGCTGGTCGAGGCCGTGCAGCGGATCGCCGGCAACGGCACCGGGGATACCCGTTGGAAGGTGCCGGGCGTGCTCGACTGGTCGACCGGCATCTACAATCCGCGTGTTGACATCACCAAGGATACGACCACGCTCTACGCTTCCGATCGGGACGTCTTCCTCTTCCTCGTGGACGATCTCAACCCCATCGAAGCCGGGCGTCTGCCGGACGGTTCGCCCGACCTCTACTTCCGGGGCTTCTATGTCTGGAATTCGGAAGTTGGAGCCAAAACGCTCGGCATGGCCAGTTTCTATCTCCGGGCGGTCTGCCAAAATCGCAATCTGTGGGGCGTCGAGGATTTCGAGGAAATCACCATCCGACACTCCAAATATGCCGCGTCCCGTTTCGCGCACGAGGCGGCTCCCGCGCTGCTGAACTTCGCCAATTCCTCACCGGTGCCTTTCATCAACGGCATCAAGGCGGCCCGCGAGCGGATCGTGGCGAAGAGCGACGAGGACCGCACCGACTTCCTGCGCAAGCGAGGCTTCTCCAAGGCCGAGACCGGCAAGATCATCGACACGGTGCTCGCCGAAGAGGGCAGGCCGCCCGAGTCTATCTTCGACTTCGTGGCCGGCATCACCGCCGTTGCGCGCGACAAGCCGCATCAGGATGCGCGCCTCGACATGGAGGCTAAGGCCAAGAAGCTGCTCGACCGGGCAGCCTGATATCCTTCAAGCCGGGAATGCGGATTTCCGTATTTCCGGCTTTGCACATTTGTGCCTTTCCGTTTCGCCGGTTTCGTGGCGCTGCCCTCCTAGAGTGAGAGGGCGGCGCTTCGCTTCGTGACGGGTATTGGGTCGGGAGAAAGGCTCTCGGCGCCCGTCGCGGAGACCACCCCGATGGCTACTGCTGTTCAGAAAATCACCCTGTCGTCCTCGCGCGACATTCCTTTCAACAAGCTCGTCTTGAGCCAGTCGAACGTCCGCCGCATCAAGGCCGGCGTTTCGATCGAGGACCTGGCGACTTCGATCGCGCGTCGCGGCCTGATCCAGAGCCTTCACGTCCGGCCTGTCCTCGATGCGGACGGTCAGGAAATCGGTATGTTCGAAGTGCCTGCCGGAGGACGCCGCTATCAGGCCCTCGCAATCCTGGTGAAACAGAAGCGCCTCGCAAACACCGCGGCGGTCCCCTGCGTCGTCGGCGATGCCGCCAGCAACATCCTGATGGAGGAGATTTCGTTCGCCGAGAATGACGAGCGCGTGCCGCCCCATCCGCTCGACCAGTATCGCGCCTTCCAGACCATGCGCGACAAGGGCATGACCGAGGAAGACATCGCCGCCGCCTTCCTCATCGACGTCAACGTCGTCAAGCAGCGCCTGCGCCTGGCATCCGTTTCGCCGATGCTGCTCGACATCTACGCCGAAGACGGCATCGAGCTGAAGCAGCTCATGGCCTTCACCGTCTCCGAGGACCATGCTCGCCAGGAACAGGTCTGGGCGTCCATCAAGGACGGATGGCAGAAGGAGCCCTGGCAGATTCGCCATATGCTGACCGAGACGGCGGTACGCGCGGCCGACAAGCGCGCCGTGTTTGTCGGCATCGACGCCTACGAGGCGGCGGGCGGCTACGTCCTGCGAGACCTGTTCGAGAGCGATAACGGCGGATGGCTGCAAGATCCGATCCTGCTCGATCGCCTGGTCGGCGAAAAGCTGAAGACCGTCGCCGAGGAAATTGCCGGCGAAGGCTGGAAGTGGGTCGAGTTCGCCGTCAACTTCCCCTATGGGTACAATGACGGCTTGCGGGCGATTGTCGGTACGGCTGCCGATCTATCTGACGAAGAGCGTGCCGCCCGTGAGGCGCTTCGGGACGAATATGATCGTCTCGAGGCCGAATATGGGGAAGCCGACGAACTGCCGGACGAGATCGATGAGCGCCTTGGCGAGATCGAGCAGGCGCTCGACGCCTTCGAGCACCGTCCGGTGATCTACGATCCGGCGGAAATCGCCCGCGCCGGCGTCTTCGTCAGCATCGATCGTGATGGCGATCTGTTCTTAGATCGCGGTTATGTCCGCCCCGAGGACGAAGCTCCGCTTGCCGATGATGTTGAAGAGAGCAATATCGATCACGACACTCCGGCCGCGGCAATAGCGGCCGATCGCGCCATCCAGCGCGCCGTCATCACTATCGGCGGCCAGCCGGCCGAGCCGGAGGATGAAGACGAGCAAGACGTCATCAAGCCGCTGCCCGAACGGCTAGTGATCGAACTGACTGCACATCGCTCGCTAGCGCTCCGCGATGCGGTCGGTGCCAATCCGCATGTCGCGCTCACGGCCCTGTTGCACAAGTTGGTGCGCGACACGTTCCATCGAACCTCCACCAGTGGAGCGAGCATTCAAGCCTCGGTCAGTCATGTCTTCTTCCGTGAACAGGGCAAGGATCTCGCCGATGCTCCATATGCGAAGTCCGTCAACCAGCGGCATGAGGGATGGAAAGCGGATATTCCGGCCGACGATAACGCGCTTTGGGATTGGCTCGCTGCACTCGACGACGCCAGCCGCCAGGCGCTGCTCGCCCATTGCGTCGCCTACGGGATCAACGCGCTTTATGAGCGCCCGAACCCGATGAGCGCCTCCGGCATCTCGCAGGCAGCCCTCGATCGCCGCATGGCCGAGTCTCATCGGCTGGCGCGCGCCACTGGTCTCGACATGGTGAACGCTGGCTTCCGCCCCACGGTCGAGAACTATCTCGGCCGTGTCACCAAGCCTCGCATCCTCGCCGCCGTCCGCGAAGGCTCCGGCGACCGGGCGGCAGACCTGATCGCCCATCTGAAGAAGGGCGACATGGCGCGGGAAGCCGAGCGTTTGCTCACCGAAAGCGGCTGGTTGCCCGAGCCGCTGCGCCTGACCGATCTCGACGAGGCTGCGGTTGGGGACGCTCCGATGGGCGCATTGGCCGATGGAGGCGGCGTCGACGAAGCGCTTCCTGATTTCCTCGCGGGCGACGACGAGGGTGAGGCCGACACTGACGGCAATCATGGTGCGATGATCGCCGCCGAATAATCGTGATGCGGGGCCGGTATGATCGGCCCCGCAATTGCGCTGCTCTTCAGAAATGGCGTTCCGCTGTCCGGCGGAGCGCCTTTTCTTATTTTGCGTTCAAAATTCCGACCCACAATTCAAGGATGGAGCTGTATCAATGGCGAACAGCATTTCTTGAATTTCTTGCCGCTCTGGCAAAAGCAGCGGTCATTTGGTCCAGTGTTGCGAGCGAGATCGACGAAGACGGCGCCAAGGCTTTGCTGGACGTCTCGTCCGAGTGCTGCGAGATAGGTGCGGTCCATGGTGGACTGGTTTCCCACGGAATGCCGTTCGATGGTTCGCTGCAACGTGTCGGCAGCCCGTATCCAATCCGGAACGCTGGCAAACTGGCCGAGGCTCTTCTTGATGTTGATCAGCCGCTTTTGCCCAACGAAATCGTATGTGCGGGCACGGTCCGGGAGAAACAGGATTCTAGTCTCACCGTTTATCGGCGGGGTGATGTCGAGCAACGCCCCGTCCTTCTCCCAAACCGCATGATGTTCCGCCTCGATGAACACGCGCGGCCATTCCCAGATCAGCCAGCCGTAGACGAGCGATCCGCCGTCACGGTCCACCTTGGCCGCGACATTGTTGAAGCATTCTGACGGTTGCGCCTCATTATCGGGCTGGACTGCGATGTAGGACGGCTTGGCGTCGGCATTGATACCGGCGCAGAACGCCCGTACGGCCGGGCTTAGCTCCTTCGGCGACGTCGTATAGCTCTTCTTGAACAGGTCGGTGCTGATTGCGGGCACGCCGATCCCCCGGGTTCGGTGTTACGGCGATCAGTCACGACGCACGACGACGACATGTGACAGGCCCCGGTCGACGGCCTGCTCCTTCGCCCGCTCTATCACCTCGTTCAGAAGCATGTCGAAGGGACCGGAGCCTCCCCAGTCCTTTTCGTCGCTGATGTGAAAATAACCTTTGTCACTCGTCCCGGGAACGCCGTCCCTGTGAACGCGCACAACGATGTGACGTTCGTCCGGCATGTCGGGCGGCGCCCAGATGACTGTTACCATTTTTCGGCCTCCATAACCCATGCACTCCCGTCACCATAGCGTCATCGACAAGACGGGCCATATCTGCACCAAGAATCATCCTGTACAGGGATGATATCTCAACCAATGGCGGACAGTTCCGATTTATGATTTTCTCCTTCTTATTTCCTTCGGAATAGTAGTTTGAATATCCGGCGAAACAATATTCGTCGTTGCATTGGGAGGGCGCATGGAAATCGAAGGACAAACGATCCGGGCGATATGGGATGCGTTGCAAAGACCGGAACCGTCCGATCGCCCTTTTCCGGCTTCGTTGGCTACAAGGATTACTGAGACTGGATGGGCATCGACAGCCGATATCGAAGATTTGCTGCTTATGCTCGACCGCAGATTGGATCCGCCTGCGGTCATTGATATCGAAAAATTCGCCGCCGCGCTGGACCTGCCGTTCCGCGCTGTCTTCTCGCGCCCGAAACATCGTCTCGATGACGGTTTCGGTCACTCCATGCTTTCCGCGATCGATACCGCCGCCTTTTGCATCTTCATCGAACGGCTGGGTTTCCGGAGCGACCTGACGATCTTGTGCGCTCGGCTCATGGGGGCAATTCCGCCGGTTTCCCATCTGAACGAGGACGAGATCTCGGTTCTCTTCTATGAGCAGAACCGTCATCGCATGCCGCCTGTAACCCTCTCGGCGCCTCACCGGCCATGGCGGGGAATGCGCACGATGCGACACAAGACCGGATCGGGTTACCGACTGGAGTATGTAATTGATGACGATGGTGAGCCACTGTGGCTGAAGATCGTCGCCCCGAAATATCGCAAGCGGCCGGAAACACAATCCGTGACCTGCCCCGATTGCGGAATGCTCTACGTCAAGGGCCTGCGAACCGACGAACAGGCGCACCGGTCGTTCCACCGCAAGCGTTTTGCCATCATCGATCCGAAGCCGAACCGGCAATTCGCCGATGCGTTGTCCCGCGATCTCGACGCTTCCTGGGTGGATGCGTCGTCTCCGAAATGGAAACGCAAGGCGGTCTATGATCGGGCGTTGGAGTTCAAGCGCGAGCTCGGCTACGACTTCGTGCAATGGGAGATCGATCCCGATCACGATGGCGAAGCGGTCGGATTCCTGTTTTCCGACGACGCGGATCGGATTGTCGGAGCCTGCGCGTTTCGCCCCCAGCCGGCTGGACGCGGCGACCACCCCTGGCGGCTCGACTGGATATGGATGTGCCCCGATGCGCGGCGCCGGGGTCTGTTGGGGCGCCAGTGGGATCGCTTTCGTCAGAGGTTCGGTGTCTTCGACATCGAGCCGCCGATCTCGGAAGCGATGCAGGCGTTTTTACGCAAGCGAGGATGCGCCGGTCTGATCAGGTGATCGTTTCGAGGAATTCGGCCAGCAGTCTGTTGAACGCCTGCGCCTCCTCGCGATGGACGGCATGCCCTGTCCCGGCGAGCCGGATTGGCTTGCCCGTCCAGACGTTCCGGTAAGAGAGGCTGTCGACATAGTCCAGATTGACGACCGGATCGTCGGCGCCGTTGATGATCAGCAGGGGTATTGCCGTCGTTTCGGCCACCTTACGCTGGTCGCTGGTTTTGCCGGCCTGTGCGTCTTCCATCATATATTGCCGCGCCCGACCGTCGGTGCGCCAGATAGCGGCGAGGAATGTTTCATTGCCCTCGTCCTGTTTCCCGAGCGCCATCCTGGCGATCATCCCGACCTGTTCTTCGGTGATGACGAGGCTGCCGGTATAGGCCATGTCCGGGCTGGGCACGAAGCCGGCGATCAGTCCCTCGATGCTGTTCTCGATCGGCGGCGTACCGAAAATGATCGCGCCGGCAATCGACTTTTCGACACGCGCGAGCAGTTCCAGAGTGATATGGCCACCGAGCGAATGGCCGAGCAGCGCGTATCGTGTGACGCCGATCCCGGCCAACAATTCGGAAACGGCGTTCGCATAGCCGGTCATGCTGTAGCTTCGGCGTGGGTCTGTCGCGTCGGATGAGCCTCCGTGACCGGGCAGGTCGATGGCAATGGTTCGGTACGTGTTCCCGAAGGCGGTGATCTGGAGCGCAAAGCTCTCTTTGCAAATAGAGTTGGCGTGCAACATCACAAGCGCAAGCCCATCGGCGCGATTATCGTAAAAGGCTATTCTGCCGTCTGATGTGTCGAAAAACTGTTCTTCCATATGTTCTCTCGTGTCGCTTGTCGTTCACGTCGCCGTCCCGGATTTGACGGAGACGGTAGCCGCACATGTTCACGACGCGGGGGAACGGCGCAATGTGCAGATCTGCATGTAACGGCGGTTGTTGGAAAGGAAGAGGGCCGTGGGACGGGGCGAGTCCCGGCGGTCGAGAGAGAGCGCTGACGGGGCTTGTCCTGTTCCCGCTCTCACGAGGACTACTCCATGTACATCATGTTGCCCGCGGCCGATGCTTCTGCCGCACCGCTTCCGCTCGATCGCGAACCGGCCGCTCCGTCTGCCGCTATACTCGCCGCGGCCAATCTGCTGCTTCCCCATCTCGAACGCGGCCAACCAGTCGACACCGGCATGCTGCGTGTCGCCATGGAAACGACGTTCGGCGCCTCCGATGCGTCGGGTGTCTGGGACTGGAAGGAGGCTTACGAGGCCGGCGAGATAGCGACCGTCCTGTTCCTGCGCAAATACGGAAAGACGCTGTTCCGTAAAGCAGGACAGCCGGCTTTGCGTCTTTCAGCGCTCATTAAAATAGCCGCGCTTCTGCCGACCCATACACGCCGCTCGGAAGAATCTCAGGCGCTCCAGCAGTTCTCGACGCCTGTGCCTTTGGGGCTTGCGGCCCTGACGGCGGCGGCGATCACGCCGGACGATCGCGTACTGGAGCCTTCGGCCGGCACGGGCCTCCTCGCCATTCTGGCCGAAATCAGCGGCGGCACGCTTCTCCTCAATGAGTTGGCTGGAATCCGCGCCGATCTGCTCGCCTCGCTGTTTCCAGCCAACACCGTCACGCGCGTCGATGCGGCCCAGATCGACGATCATCTCGCACCGAAAGCCGTACCGTCCGTGGTGCTGATGAATCCGCCGTTCTCGGCGCTCGCGAACGTCTCAGGCCGTGTCGCCGACGCAGGCTTTCGCCATATCGCCTCGGCGCTGAACCGCCTCGCGCCGGGTGGGCGGCTGGTGACGATCACCGGCGCCAATGTCGGCCCGGATCTTGCCGACTGGCGTGACGCCTTCACGCGGTTGCAGGAGCGTGGCCGCATCGTCTTCACCTCCGCCGTCGCCGGCTCGGTCTATCGCAAACATGGCACGACTTTTCCGACGCGGCTCACCGTCATCGATAAGCTGCCCGCCGACGATCCGGCCGTCTTCCCGGCTGCGCCGGGGATCGCGCCCGATGTCGCCACGCTGCTGGGCTGGATCGAGGCTCAGGTGCCGCCGCGGTTGCCGGTCACGCTGCCGGAAACCACAGCATCACGCTCGGCGGCAACGCCACGATCCGTGCGCGGCTATCTCGCGCGCTCGGCTTCGTCGCGTCCGGCTGCTGCTGTGGCCGCCGATCCAGAAGGCATCGAGCTGGCCTATGAGACCGTGGACTGGACTGCGGCCGAAGGCGCGCATCTGACGGACGCCATTTACGAGGAATACGGATTGCAGTCGATCCGTATTCCCGGCTCGACGGCCCATCCGACCAAGCTGGTGCAGTCGGCAGCGATGGCGAGCATTGCGCCGCCGAAGCCGGCCTATCGGCCGACGCTGCCCGCGAACATTCTCGGCCTCCTGTCCGACGCGCAGTTGGAGACCGTCATCTATGCCGGCGAGGCGCATGGCGAATATCTCGCTGGATCGTGGACAGTGGACGAGACCTTCGATGTCATCCAGGCCGCGCCCGCCGACGCCAAGCGTGCCGTCCGCTTCCGCCGCGGCTTCATGCTCGGCGACGGGACCGGCGCGGGGAAGGGACGCCAATCGGCTGGCGTCATCCTTGACAACTGGCTGCGCGGCCGCCGCAAGGCTGTATGGATCAGTAAATCCGACAAGTTGATCGAAGACGCGCAGCGCGATTGGTCGGCTCTCGGCATGGAGCGCCTTCTGGTGACGCCGCTCTCGCGCTTCCCGCAGGGCGGGCCTATCACGCTCTCGGAAGGCGTCCTATTTACAACCTATGCCACGCTACGCTCCGACGACCGTGGCGAGAGGGTTTCGCGCGTCCGGCAGATCGTTGAATGGTTGGGCTCCGATTTCGATGGAGTGATCATTTTCGACGAAAGCCATGCGATGCAGAACGCCGGCGGCGGCAGGGGAGAACGAGGCGACGTTGCCGCCTCGCAACAGGGGCGCGCTGGCCTCCGGCTTCAGCACGCCCTGCCGGATGCGCGCGTCGTCTATGTCTCGGCGACCGGCGCCACCACCGTCCACAATCTCGCCTATGCCCAGCGGCTCGGCCTCTGGGGTGGCGAGGATTTCCCCTTCGCCACACGCGCCGAATTTGTGGAGGCCATCGAGGACGGCGGCGTCGCGGCCATGGAGGTCCTGGCTCGCGATCTGCGCTCGCTCGGCCTCTACACCGCCCGCTCGCTCTCTTACGACGGCGTGGAATACGAACTGGTCGAGCATCAGCTCACCGACGAGCAGCGCCGCATCTACGACGCCTATGCCGGGGCGTTCGCCATCATCCATAACCATCTCGACGCAGCGATGCAGGCCGCCAACATCACCGGCAGCGACGGCACGCTGAACAGGCAGGCCAAGTCGGCCGCCCGCTCGGCCTTCGAGTCGGCCAAGCAGCGCTTCTTCGGCCATCTGCTGACGTCGATGAAGACGCCGACCCTGATCCGCTCGCTCGAGCGCGACCTCGAGCACGGCCATGCCGCCGTGATCCAGATCGTCTCGACCGGTGAAGCGCTGATGGAACGGCGGCTTGCCGAGATCCCGACCGAGGAATGGAACGACGTCCGCGTGGACATCACGCCCCGCGAATATGTGTTATCCGGAGCTCCGGATAAGACATAATATGCCGCGTCGGCGTTATGCTGAGTTCGGGGTTTCAAACTGTTGTTCTTCTGATTCATTTTCGGGTTTCCGCTTTGGATAATCATGATGTCTCTGCTCTCAACCGCAGAAGGACATCTCCAATGAACTCCCCCTCCAACTCTCCGCTCGGTGGCCATGCCGAGGCCGATGACCGCACTCTCGTCCGCAGGTATTTCACGGATAATCCCGGGCTGTCGGCGGGCGCGCTGAGTGCCGCCCGACATTTCCTGAAGTGGGTACGCGCCCGGAAGATCCCGATCAGAGACCTCGATGTATCGGCAGTGAATCGGTTCCTGCGCCATCGCTGCCGTTGCGGCCACTACAGACCTGCGCAATTGCGCAACCCGGCCTACGCGACCGATACCCGCAGGTTCCTGAGTTATCTCGAAGCCACCGGAATGGTCTTCATTGCCGATGACATCGCACGGCTCGCGCAATACCTGCAGGCCTATGCCGGGAAGCTCCGCGCCGCCCGTTACAGCGAAGTGACGTATTCGATGCGACTGAGCCAGGCGCGCCATTTCGCGGAATGGGCGCTGCAGATGCGTGTTCCGGCCCACGGGCTCGATGATGTCATTATCGACCAGTTCGCACATCATGATTGCCGATGCGGGATCAAAACCAAGCGCGGCAAACGGGTCAAGGGTTCAGGAACCAGGGATCGTCGTCGTGGTGCTCGTGCTTTTGTGCGGTTCCTTAGGGATGAGGGTCTGGTTCCGGTCGAAGAGCCTGACTGCGTCACCGCCTGCGATCCGCGCCTAACCGCGTTTGCGGAATGGCTGCACCGTGAACGTGGGGTAACGTCCGAGACCGTGCGGCGCTATGTGAACGAAGCGGACCGCTGGCTGGAGCGCCTTGGGGCAGCCCCGAAGGATTACAACGCGGCGGCAATCCGGTCGATCGTTCTGGATCAGGGCGAAGAGCGCTCCCGATCATCCGTACGCATGACGGTCACCGTGCTGCGTTCCTTCCTGCGCTTCACCATCATTCAAGGTGAATGCGCCCCGGCGCTTCTCCATGCGGTACCACCCGCTGTTCGGCGCAGGCTTTCGACCGTCCCGCGCACCATACCCACCGCGAAGATCGAAGAGATCATAGCCTCCTGTCGCACCGATACGCCGGTCGCGATACGGGACCGCGCCATTCTCCTCCTCCTCGCCCGGTTGGCCCTGCGCGCGGGAGACATCTGGCAACTGCGCCTGTCCGATATCGACTGGCGCGCGAGCCGGTTGCGATTGCATGGCAAGGGTAGACGCGGAGTGATGATGCCTCTGCCGCAGGATGCAGGCGATGCGGTGCTGGCCTATATCGAGGATGCTCGTCCGGTGGTCGCCACGGACAGAGTTTTTCTGCGAACCCAGGCTCCTTTCACCCCACTGCGATCCGCCGCCGAGATCGCCGGGATCGTTTCCCGTGTCCTGAACCGCGGCGGCTTTGCCGGCTTGCCGACCGGCTCACATGTCTTTCGCCATTCACTGGCGTCCGCCTGGTTACGCGGCGGTGCGGATCTTGACCAGATCGGTGTCGCGCTGCGCCACACCTCCCGCTATACGACAGCGATCTATGCCAAGGTCGATGTCGAGATGCTGGCAGAGGTAGCGCAGCCATGGCCGGGATGCGCGTCATGATGCATCACGATGTCGACCGCTTCGTCCAACTCAATCGCGCTCTTGGAATGAAGTTTGCCGCGCAAGAGACATCCTTGCGCGCCTTCGCGGATTTTGCCGCGGAACGTTCCATCACGCATGTGACGACCGCGCTGATCCTGGAATGGGCCGGTGGCGCCGCGACGCCTTATGCAGCGCAGGCCCGGTTTGATCGCGCCCGTGCCCTGACCATGTTTCTGCACGCGGAAGATGCGCGGCACGAGATACCGGCGATGGGCCTGCTGGGCCGTTCACGCCGACGGCGACGACCTGACGGAGGATGGCCTCATGATCCGCAAGGGCAAGTTCGGCAAGAGCCGCCTCGTACCGATACATCCTTCAACCCGCGCCGCGCTGGAACGGTATCTCGAAGCCCGCAGTGCCGTGCGCCATCCGGGCGATGATCTCTTCGTTCTGGGCCACGGCCGCGCCCCGACGGCGACAAGGGTTTACGTGGTCTTCGTTCGGATCGTGCGCAAGCTCGGTTATCGCAACCCAACAGGCCCTGGCCCCCGTGTGCACGATCTGCGCCATACATTCGCAGTGCGATCTCTCGAAGCTTGCGGGCACGATCCACAGGCGGTGTTGCGGCACATGAAGGCGCTGAGCACCTATCTCGGCCATGTCGATATCGCCAATACCTACTGGTACCTCGAGGCCACGCCGGTCCTGCTGAAGATGATCGCGTCGACCGCCGAAGATATCTGGATCGGAGGTACGGCATGACCCCGCTTGCTCCCGATCTTTCGGCCTTCCTGCGAACCCATCTCCCGGGCGACTGCGGAGCGAGCCGACATACCATCGCGGCCTATGCCCACGCGTTCACCCTTCTGCTGCGGTTTGCGGCGGGGCGGCTCAAGCGAACCCCTTCGGAACTCGCCATAGAAGACCTTGATGTGCAGATGATCAGGGCGTTCCTTGAACATATCGAGGAAGGGCGCGCCAACTCCGTCCGGTCCCGCAACGCGCGGCTGGCGGCGGTCAAATCGTTCTTCCGTTTCGTCGAACATCGACACCCAGCATGTCTTGAGCAGGCGATGATGATCCGGGCCATGCCGATCAAGCGGACAGATGCCAAGCTGATCGACTATCTGACCAGGGAAGAAGTCCGTGCCCTGCTTGCCGCGCCGAACCGTCACACGCCGGGTGGATTGCGGGACGGGGCGATGCTGCATCTGGCCTATGCCGCAGGGTTGAGGGCATCCGAACTGCTCGCGGTGCGAATGGACGATTTTCCCGAAGTTTCGTTGTCCAGCGTTCGGATCCTGGGCAAGGGGCGGCGGGAGCGCGTCCTGCCGCTCTGGAAGGAGACCCAAGCCACCATTCGCGCGTGGCTGGCTGTCCGGCCAGGCAATGTGGGGCCCGAACTGTTCCTGAACCGTGATGGTCGCCAGATGACACGGGACGGGTTCGCCTACAGGCTCAGGCAGCATGTGGCGACCGCCGAAGGCTTGGCACCCTCGATCGCCGCAAAGCACGTGACCCCGCATGTGCTGCGGCACAGCTGCGCCATGCATACGCTTCAGGCTACCGGCGATATCCGCAAGGTCGCGCTCTGGCTTGGACATACCAGCATCCAGACGACGGAGATGTATCTGCGCGCGGACCCGGCCGAGAAGCTCGCACTTCTGGATGCGCATCATGCCCCGCTGATCAAACCCGGCAAATTCCGGGAACCCTCGGACAAGCTGATGCAGATATTGGCCGTCGCGACACAGAGATCCTGACTGATCGGGCAGAATTGGTGTCCCGCTATCGGCGGGGCGCTATTCCATCACATAGCCGAGCGCCCGATAGCCGGTCCGTCGTTTGGCGGCCATTCTGGCGAGGACCGGGACCGAACTGTCGACATAATCGACCACCAGCACGTCCTTCTTTTCGTCATGCCGCCGATGCAACCTGCCGACATATTGCGCCAGCGTGCCTTTCCAGGCGATCGGCATTGTCAGGAACAGGGTGTCGAGCCGGGCGTCATCGAAGCCCTCGCCGATATAACGCCCTGTCGCGAGGATCAGCCGTTCCTCATCATCATCGACATTCAGCGCCGCATGCGCGGCATTCCGGTCCTTTGCGGACATGCCGCCACGGAGTACGACGATGTTTTTCACAAATCGGGAGAGTCGTTGATGAAGATGCTCGAGGTGATCCTTCCGCTCGGTCAGTACGATCGGTGAGCGTTTGACCTCAAGCGATTTCAACACGTCATTGAAGATCAGATCGTTTCGGGCCTCATCCTCCGCCAGAGCGGCATAGATTGCGGGGATGGACGGGCGTTCGGCTATGGCGAGGGCCTCCGGCAATCTGAATCTCGTATGACGTTCCCGCGCCCGATGGTGAAGGCCGTTTTCTGCTGCCTGTGATTTGGCGCTTACCTGATGGCGTACCGGACCGCATTGCATGAAGATGATCGGGTGATGCCCGTCTTTCCGGGCGACCGTTGCCGACAATCCCGTAACATAGCGCGCCTTCGATCTGCGGGCGACAAGCTCAAAGCTTGCAGCGGACAGGTGATGGCACTCATCGACGACAAGATGGCCGTAATCGGCAACGATATCGTCAACTTCGCCCTTGCGAACCAGGCTCTGGATCAGCGCCACGTCGATCACACCGGTGGGTTTGCGCTTTCCCGCGCCAATGGTGCCGATCTGCTTCGGGTCAATCTGCAGAAAGGACTTGAGGCGCTCGATCCATTGGCTAAGGAGTTCGCGACGATGAACAAGAACCAGCGTATTGCTGGCACGACGCGCGATCAGCGCCGAGGCCACAACCGTCTTGCCGAATGCGGTCGTGGCGGCAAGCACGCCGGTATCGTGTTCGGCCAATGCTTCGAACGCTCGCGATTGCTGTTGGCGAAGTTCGCCACGGAAGCAGACCGTCTCAGGCAAGCGGGTTCCGTCTTCACGCAAATCGTCCAGTTCGGCTCTCACACCGTGATCGGACAGGAACCCGACCACTTCGTCGAAGCTGCCGCGCGGCAGGGCGACGTGTCGGGGATGCAGTTCGGCACAGGACACAATGCGCGGCTTTCCGAATGTCGGCAGCCGCATCGCCTGCGCGCGATAGAATTCGGGGTTCTGGAACGCGGCCAGTCGCACCAGTTGGGCAACCATGGCCGAAGGCAACTCCGAGCGGTCGATATAGATCTGGTCGGCAATCGTTACCTTGATGGTCGGTGGAACGGGCACGTCGAGGCGTCGCGCCGTGCTGCGGCGTGACGGAGTCATCTTCCAGGGTTCGTCCGCCTGTTCGTCATCCACAGGCATGCGCACGCCCAGTATCCGCCCGGAAAGCTCGGCGGCTTCGACGAGCTTGGTCACCGCTGCCGCAGACAATCTCGGCAAGGAGGACAAATAGGCCCACTGATCGTCATACGGCCGCATGCCCGCGTCCACAAAGACGCTGTTGCCAGCCTTGCGCGCGGTGTTCTGGAGCGGCAGTGCGATCAGGTTGCCGAAGCCGCCGAGCGGCATGATATCCTGATTTGGAAACAGCCGGTCATAGGAAGCAAAACCGATTTCCGGCCGCCGCTCCATCGTTTCGGTGATCAGAACTGATCCAAACTGGCGTGCCACACGGGCAGAGACCGGTTCGGAGAAGAAGATCCAGATATGACCGCCATTTCCAGATCTCGATCGTTCCAGCGCTGCGGGAACGCCCTTTGCCCGACAGGTTTCGAGCAGCGCATTCGCGTCATCCGCCCAGGATGCCTTGTCAAAATCCGCCGCCAGAAACCAGCATGTATCACCGGATAGTAGCGGATAGACGCCGGCTACAAAATCGCCACTTCGGCCATCGCCACCGCGCAGGTGTTTTTCCATGACACTTTCGTCCGGCGGGATGAACTTCTGATGGAGGCATTCACCGCATTTGACCTTCGGTTTGCCGCATATTCCTTTCACCCATTCGTTGGCACAAGCAGGCGAATACCCCGAGCGACCGGTCTTCCTGTTGTCCCATCGCAACGGGAACACGTCAGGCCGACCGGCGAACAGGCTTCGGAACAGGTCAACCTTTTCGTGCGACGGCGAAGCATTCGTGACGGAGGCGTTCTCGAAGGAGGGCTGTTTCACGGTTGGCGCGGGCTCTGCAGCAAGACGAGCCTCAAGTGCCGCCATCTCGCGCTGAAGCTCATGCCGTTCAGCATCCAGATCGGCCAGCCGCGCTCGAACCCGCGTCAGGTTTTCCTCAATATCGTTCTTGTCGGTCACGCGTGATTTCCACCCAGTCTCTTCTGTCCCGCCCAGCATAATGCGCGGAAGAGGCCGGCGTAAGAAGGTCGGCATTAAGAGTTGGAGGGGGAGTTCGTTGGGGATGTCCTTCTGCGATTGAGAGCAGAGGCATCATGATTATCCAAAGCGGAAACCGAAAATGAATCAGAAGAACAACAGATTGAAACCCCGAACTCAGCATAACGCCGACGCGGCATATTATGTGCTCGACTATCTCGCGCACAGCTTCCCGACGCAGCTCTACGAGCCTTACACCGACAGCGAGGGCAATCTGTCGTCGCGGCCGGTCTATCGCGACGGTCAGCCCGTCGAGAGCCGGGAAGCCGCTGCCCGCCGCGACGAGTTGATCGAGCGGCTCGCCTCGCTCCCGCCCGTTCCCGGTGCCCTCGACCAGATCGTCCAGCGCTTCGGCACCGACATGGTGGCAGAGGTGACGGGACGCTCCCGCCGGATCATCCGCAAGGGCGATCGCCTTGCCGTCGAAAACCGCGCCCCATCCGCCAACCTGGCGGAAACGGCCGCGTTCATGGACGACCAGAAGCGCATCCTGGTCTTCTCCGACGCTGGCGGTACCGGGCGCAGCTATCATGCCGAGCTGTCGGCGCGAAACCGGCGCCTGCGCGTCCACTATCTCCTCGAACCGGGCTGGAAGGCGGATGCCGCCATTCAGGGGCTCGGCCGTACCAACCGGACGAACCAGGCGCAGCCGCCCTTGTTCCGTCCGATCGCGACCGATGTGAAGGCCGAGAAGCGTTTCCTCAGCACCATCGCCCGGCGTCTCGATACGCTCGGCGCGATCACGCGCGGGCAACGCCAGACCGGCGGCCAGGGCCTGTTCCGGCCAGAGGACAATCTGGAAAGCACCTACGCCCGCAACGCGCTGCGCCAGCTCTATCTCCTGCTGGTTCGCGGCAAGATCGAGGGCTGCTCGCTGGATCGCTTCGAGGCAGCCACCGGCCTGAAGCTAATGGACAGCAACGGCATCAAGGATGAGTTGCCGCCCATCACGACTTTCCTCAACCGCTTGCTCGCGCTCACCATCGAGCTTCAGGGCATCCTGTTCACCGCCTTCGAGCAGTTGCTCGACGCCAAGGTGCAGGGTGCCATCGCCAGCGGCATCTATGACGTCGGGCTGGAAACGCTGACGGCGGAGAGCTTCGTCGTCATCGACCGCAAGACGATCTACACCCATCCGGCGACGGGCGCGCAAACGCGGCTGCTCACCATCACCGAGCGGCGGCACAACCGGCCGATGACGCTGGCGGATGCTCTTGCCTATGCCGACGATGATCTCGGCAAGCTGTTGATCAACGCCAAGTCTGGTCGGGCTGCCGTGCAGGTTCCAGCGCCTTCGCTCATGCTGGATGACGGAGAGATCGAACGGCGCGTGCGGCTGATCCGGCCCATGGAGCACTATCACGCTTCGCTGAAGATGATGGCGGAAAGCCACTGGGAAGAAACCGATCGAGAAACCTTCGCGGCGGTCTGGAACCGGGAAATCTCCGAGGTTCCGACCCATTCCGACAGCACCATTCACGTCGTCGCCGGACTCCTCCTGCCGGTGTGGAAACGCCTGCCGAATGAATCGACGCGCGTTTACCGGCTTCAGACCGATGACGGCGAGCGCATCATCGGTCGTCGCGTCTCTCCGGCCTGGGCGGCGAACGCCACCGCGACCGGAACGACCAGCCTGTCCGCCGAGGACGCCCATGCGGCGCTGATGGAGGGGCGGACGATCCTTGATCTCACCGAGGGCCTCCAGCTTCGCCGCGCTCGTGTCATGGACGCCAACCGGATCGAGCTTTCCGGCTTCACCGAGGCCATGCGCGAGCGGCTGCGCGCCTATGGTCTCTTCACCGAGATCATCTCGTGGAAACTGCGCTTCTTCGTGCCAGTCGATGCCCCAGGCGTCGCCGTGCTCGCAAAGCTGCTCGGCACCTATCCGGTCGAGCGGATCGGCGAGCGGGAGGCGGCGTGATGGCCCGTCACGATGCTTCCGATCTGGCAATCCGTCTCGGCCGACAGGCCGAGGCGGTCTGCCGCGAATACCTGTCTTCCGGCCGTCGCTCCGGCAACTACTGGCTGGTCGGGGATGTCCAAAACACCCCCGGACGCTCGCTGTATGTCCGTCTCAAGGACACCGCCAAAGGCCCGGCAGGAAAGTGGACCGATGGCGCGACGGGACAGCACGGCGACCTCCTCGACGTCATCCGCGAGGCGCTCGGCCTTGTCGACTTCAGGGATGTGGCCGAGGAAGCACGCCGGTTCCTCAGTCTCCCGCATCTCGAACCGGAAAAGACGAGAACACCGACCGGCAAGACGTCAAGCATCGCCATTGGTTCACCTGAAGCGTCACGGCGCCTCTTCGCCATGTCGCAGCCGATCGGCGGCACCCTTGCGGAAATCTACCTTGGAGGCAGGGCGATCACGTCGCTCTTTGGCACCGCCGCGCTGCGTTACCACCCGCAGTGCTATTACAGGCCCGACGAGCATTCGCGCACCGAGATCTGGCCGGCGATCGTCGCTTCCGTCACCGATCTCGCCGGACGGCAGACCGGTGCGCACCGCACCTGGCTTTCCCCGGACGGTTCGGGCAAGGCGCCTGTTGAGACGCCGAGACGGGCGATGGGCGACCTTTTCGGGCACGGCGTCTGCTTCGGGGTGGCCGGTGAGGTGCTCGCCGCCGGAGAGGGAATCGAAACCGTGCTGTCGCCCCGCATGGTTCTGCCCCACATGCCGATGATGGCGGCGCTCTCGGCCGCCCACCTCGCTGCCATCCTGTTCCCGTCGACGTTGCGCCGGCTCTATGTACTGCGTGATCGCGACCCGGCCGGCGACGGTGCCAGAGACAGCCTGATCACCAGAGCAGCGAGCGTCGGCATCGAGGCGATCCCGGTGTCGCCGATCGGCGGGGACTTTAACGACGATCTGCGCTGGCGCGGCGTCGACGCCCTCCGGGCGGCTCTGAAGGATCAGCTTCATCCCGAAGACGTCAGCCGGTTCATGGAGAGATGAGACGACCGGTGGAGGATGAGGCGCGGCCCCAGGGCATCTTCGCCTGCCGCCTCCATTCATCACTGGAAGCATCCTTCCCGTGTCGGAGAGGCCGGCGCCCACGGCCTTCTGAGAGGGCGATCGGCTCACAAGCTGGCCCGCCGGGCAATGGCGGCGGCCGACTATTTTCCGCCGCGTCCTGCGGACGCTTTGCATCGCGAAGCAAAATAGCCGGCCTTTGCCATCAAGGCCCTCGCGGGAGCGCGAGGGCTGCCAGGCCGTCCCGCCTGTGAGCTTCGACGCCTGCGAAGGCCGCGATGGGCGCGGTCTCCAGACAAAGGACGCTCCCGATGATGAACGAAGACGAGAACGCAGGCTTCGAACCGGACCACACCTCATCCTCCACCGATCATCTCCTCACCGAACTCCAGCTCTACGGCTGGCGCCCGTTTCAGGACGAACCCGATCCAAGGCCGCTGCCGGAAGGCACCATGGTCGCCGCCGCAGTCGCAGACATCTTCGACGCCCTTCTCGCTACGCTCGGCGACACCCGCCTCGAACCCGACCTCGACGATCTGCTTTGGGGGGCTGTCAACCTCTTTCACCGTGCCGCCGGCCGGGTCGAGCGCGAGCTTGACGATAACGAGCAGGCACAGCGCCGCCTTCAGAGGGAACAGGATGGCAGCGAGGTCAAGAGCGTCGAACTCGAACGCCTCACGGCAGAGGGCCAGACCCTGATCGAGCGGCGCAACAGCTTGGAACTCTTCCGAGACCTCTCGGCGGAAGCTTTCGAGCACCACACCGGCACGCCTTGGCGGCCGCGCACCGGCTCGATGGTCAACCATCGCTATCTGACCTCGGCGGTGATCGACAGCCGCGACTTCCTTGCCGCGAAACGCCGGGCTGAGAAGGAGTTGCTGCTGCCCGCCGGCCCCAGGGTTGCTCTGACCGGCGGCGCCGACTTCAATGACCATCGGCTGATCTGGGGGCGGCTCGATCAGGTCCATGCCAAGCACCCCGACATGGTGCTGTTGCACGGCGGCACGCCGAAGGGTGCCGAACTGATCGCCTCCCGCTGGGCCGACCACCGCAAGGTGCCGCAGATCGCCTTCAAACCCGACTGGACGAAGCATGGCAAGGCCGCGCCCTTCAAGCGAAACGACGCCTTGCTCGACACCCTGCCGGTCGGTGTCCTCGTCTTCCCCGGTACGGGGATTCAGGACAATCTCGCCGACAAGGCGAAGAAGCTTGGCATCCCGGTCATGAAGTTCGACGGCGGCGCGTAAAGCGCCGCCGCTCGGCGGCTGTTTCAATCGCCTTTACTTGACGTAAGTCCGTATTCGGGTTCAAATGAAACATCTTAGCAGCAACGGTGAATTGGCATAGTCGCAGGCGGAGCGTATTTCCCGGCAGCCTGTCTTGGTTCTCAACCGTTATGCGGAGGCTGCCATGACGCTGATTCTGCTTGCCATCTCCCTGACGATCACGCTCTGCGTCATCGCCTACAATTTCGCAATCTACGCTTTGCCCTTCATGGTCGGGCTGACCGCCTTCCAATATGTCTATGGAATGGAAGCCGGCTTCCTGATGTCGGGCTTCGCCGCCATCGGCACGGCGGTGCTTTCTGTGGCGCTGGTCATTGCCGTCGTGGGCTTTGCCAAGAACCCGGCTTTGCGCCTGACCGCGCTCGCCATATTCGCAATCCCGGCAACCATCGCTGGCTATGCGCTCGTTCACGGTGTCACGAAGAATTTTATCGATTCGACGATCGCCTTGAACCTGCTCGGTGGCGCCGGTGGCCTGTTCATCGGCATCGCGGCGATGCTCGATCTCAACGCGCTCGGCACGGCAGTTCTCTCACGCTGATGCGGCCTCGACCTACCGCTCCATGGAAAACCTGTGGTGGCTTAGGCCATCGTGCCTTCGGCTCCGCTTAGAGCGGGACGATTGAGTCAGCGCCGTGGTGGCCGTCATCTTCGGTCTGCTTGGCCCGGCTCTGGAAGCCGATCATCGGATGGTGATCCCATGCGCTGAATTGTGGTCACCTCCGTTGCGGTTGGTCCGCTTCGTATAGCGAGGCAGCCGTGAGCACCTTCATATTGCCGTCTCGCAATGCTGCTGGGCGTACCTTCAGACGCCGAGGCGGGAACAGTGCCAAGTACCTGCGGCCCGATAGCCGTCCTTGTCCCGATCTGCCTTCCGGCGGACGGAGCGCGGTGGCCGGTGAAGGGTTCCTTCGGATATGCTTGGCGTGTGAGGGTTTCGGCACAGAGCCTGTCAGGGTGCTATTGCCAGCAAGGACGATGGTTCTGCTGCGCATCCCCGTTTGTGCTCTCAAAGGCACCAATCCCTCCGACTGACTGATCCCCTAAGACCGTTCGGTTTCTGACCGCAACCCGCGCGGCTCCGGACCGAGTTGGCGCAAGCGCCTGCCCGCCCCACTCCGGGCCTTACGGGTCAAGCTGCCGCTTAAAAGCGTCAGTGCAGGCATCTCCCGACGGCCTTGGCCGGGTCTCGTCGGAGGGATGGTCCCTCCGAGGAGCAACGGAGATACGAAAATGCAGAACATCGTCATTCTTGCCGGCAACATCGGCCAGGCCCCCGAAACCCGCAACACTCATGGCGGCACCAGCATCACCCACTTCACCTTGGCAACATCACGCCCCCGCTATTCGGAAGGCAAGGTGGTCCGGGACAAGGACGGCTACCGGGTCCAGGACACCGAATGGCACCGTATCACCGCCTTCAACGGCCTCGGCAAGACGATCCAGCAGCATTGCGAGAAGGGCATGAAGGTTCTGGTTCGCGGCCGCATCCACTATACGAAATGGACCGATCGCGACGGCGTCGATCGCTACAGCACGGAGATCATCGCCGAGACGGTGGACTTCCTGAGCCGAGCGAGGCAGACCGAAAACGAGGACGGTCAGTTCATCGACGACAGCGACATCCCGTTCTGAGCGGTGGCCAGAGGCCCGGCGGCGCAAGCCGCCGGGTTTTCCCATGTTCGCATCATATCGTGATCGCTGTTTGCTTGCCCTGGTGTGGCCGAGCCGAGGCCTCCATCCGGCTCGGGCGAACGGGAACAGCTTGATCCGGCCCAGTCATATTCGGCGGCGGGCATCACGCAACCGTCGCCAATGGCGCAAGGATAATCGAGACCATCAGGGTGGCGCCGTCGGCAGGCTCGAACATCCGGCAATGCAGGGATTTCCGGCTCACGTCAGCGCGCACTGCCCCGCTCTTTGAGACGCAACCTTGGTTTCAATCCCGGCCTTCCACGATCAACCCATGAAGGGTCGGACTATGCGAAGCATGCCGCCGCGCGAGGCTTCGCCTCGGCGGTGATCGCGGCCGGGACCAAAACACATCGGGCGCCTGTCGAGCGGGGAATGGTCTCCGCCTCCAAACAGGAGCCGGAAAATGTCCCTTGCAGATGCCCACGCCTTCGCCTTCAGCCTCGCCGCCACCCTGATGGTCACGATCGTTGTCTTCCGCGCCGGCGACGGCACGCTCAGCGTGATGCCCGCCGCCGAATACGACGGAGAAGACGATACCATCATCAAGGAGATAGACCCGTTCGCTTGAACCGGGCGGCGTTTACCGAAACCGAATCAGTTCGCGGCCGTACGCCGGATTCGCTGAATCAAATAGGGTTTTTGCTGGAGTTTCACAGCAAGAACGACTAAAATAGTCGTAGTTTTGGAATGTGCGTAGGTCCATGTGGGAGGTGATCATGCATGATCACCGCCCGACAATCTCGGGCCGCGCGCGCGTTGCTTGGTTGGACGCAGGAGACGCTCGCCGACAAGGCCCGTGTATCATTGACCGCCCTCAAACGCCTCGAATCCGAAAGCGGCTTCGAGGTATACGAGACCACGCGCGATCAGGTTCGTCGGTCTTTCGAAGACAATGGCATCGTCTTCCTCAATTCCGATCGTGGTGTGGGAGTTATGCTTGTTCGCGAGATGCTCTAATCCTGTCCCGACTGTATGGAGGCGCCGTATTCGCGGCTTCCACCTCTGTTTTGCCATCACAAATCCGTTAACAAGCACCAATACCTTGGATAGGATTCAGTAGTGGGGATCGTGTGACCAAAAACTTGCTCATGGACCATCCGCCGGCTGACGCGGAGCTCACCGCCTACGACCGGGCGCATCTAAAGCTGTATCTGCGTCTTCTCGATGCGGATGCCGATGGCGCGGATTGGCAGGAGGTTGCCGAGTTGGTCTTGCGCCTCGATCCCAGGAAAGACGCAGAACGCGCTCATCAAATCTACGCCTCGCATCTGGCTCGGGCGAAGTGGATGGTCGAGCAGGGCTATTCCGGCCTGATACGCGCCGCCCTTCACTGACCTTCGATCCAGGTGGTGCAGAACCCGCATCACGTTACGCTACCTTCGTTGTTCCCAAAACAAAAGCAACTTGAGATCGTAACCCTTGCATTGCCCACAGTCGTAAAGCGTATGTGGAGGTCAGGGGATGCCTGAACAACATGACTGGCGGACCGACGCCGACTATGACTTTATCGATCGATTGACAACGTCCGAGCTTGCTTGGGAATTCCTTCGGCGAAACGAGGATTACCGGAAAGCCTACGAGAGCCTCGCTGCGCGCGGGCAGCTTGATAGCGATCAGGCTCGCGCCGTCGCCGAACAATGGGGGTTGTGCTTTCGCCGCCGATCCCCAGCACACAGCACTCGATCATCCTATCTTCTGGACCCCGAATGCCGACCCTGGGGCAATTCTGCTCCACAGGATGTCCCTCGCTCCAGGCGATTCCGCCGCTGCTGAGGATTTCATCCGCGCGCACCCCTTTGACCGCATCGATGCTCTCCATCTGCGAATCGACGTTGCCGGTGAACGCCTTGAAATCACCCGTATCGATGCCCCATCCGACGGTATCCTCGTCGCTGTTCTGATCCTCGATGCCGCCGCGTTGGATCGGCTTCATGCGCTGAGCCGGTTTTGCGCGATGCTGTTTCGCCGTCGTGTCCCCACAGACATACGGCTGACGTCGCAACGCCGGCGGCGTATCCGCCAGATGCTGCGCGCATACGACGCTCGCCTGGACGGTGCGACTTACCGCGAAATCGCAATCGCCATCTATGGTGATGCGCGTATCGCCGCCGAACCATGGAAAACATCCTCTCTGCGCGATGCCGTCATAGGGCTCGTCGAAGGTAGTTTCGCCATGACCAGCGGCGGCTATCTCCAATTGCTGCGTCACCGTCATCGATCCTAACTGTTTCTGGCGAGTCGGGGGGTGGGGATTTTCGTCCCCCTTTGTTTCCCATCCCCCCAAAAGGTTTCCCTCCGCCACCGTGGTCGCCGTCCGCCGCTGATCCGCAGCGGCCGCCCGTAACCCCACGGAGGCTCGCCCCATGCGACCCGATCTCGCCGTTTTGCCGCCGCGCTACCTGCGCACCAAGGAAGCCGCCGAATTCCTCAGCCTGTCCGCCCGCACCCTTGAGAAGCATCGGACCTACGGCACAGGACCGGCCTATCGCAAACTTGGCGGTCGCGTCGTCTATGCCGTGGACGATCTCGAAGCCTGGGCCGAGCGCGGCGCCGTCACCTCGACCTCCGATCCGCGCGGCCAGGTGCTGCCGGCGAAGCGCCAGACGCTCCCCGCCGTTCCGCAGCCCGGCCGCTATGCACGCTGATCGCGGCCGGTTTTTCGAATGGCGGCGCGGCATAGGTCCCTCTCGGAGCGCGGGCAGCTCGATCTGTTCCGGGCGCTCCCCGGCGACTTCGCGCCAAGAGACGCGCAGGATCTCATGGCCTATCCCTTCTTCTCCCTCTCCAAGACCCATCGCGTCGCGCCGATTGATTTCGTCGCCGGCAATGTGACGATCCGGGTCGAGGCCGTCCCCGATCACGGCATGGCGACCATCTGGGACGCTGACATCCTGATCTGGGCGGCAAGCCAGATCGTCGAAGCCCGCGACACCGGACTTCGCACCTCCAGGCTGATGGCCGCCACCCCTTACGAAATCCTCTCCTATGTCGGGCGCGGCACCAGCGCGCGCGACTATCAGCGCCTCAAGGCCGCGCTCGACCGGCTGCAGTCGACCACGGTCTCCACCTCGATCCGCCAGACGGCCGAGGGCCGCCGCCATCGCTTCTCGTGGATCAACGAGTGGCAGGAGCGCACCGACCGCAACGGCCGCCCCGAGGGCATCGAGATGATCGTGCCGGACTGGTTCTACCAGGCCGTCCTTGATGACGCGCTGGTGCTCACCATCGACCGGGCCTATTTCGATCTGACCGGCGGCCTCGACCGTTGGCTCTACCGCATCGTGCGCAAGCACGGCGGCCGCCAGCGCGACGGTTGGCGTTTCGACTTCCGCCATCTTCACCAGAAATCCGGCAGCCTGTCGCCGTTCAAGCGCTTTGCCTTCGAGCTGCGCGACATCATCCGGCGCCAACCTCTGCCCGGCTACACGCTCTTCCTCGAAGCAGAGATCGGTGGGCGGATGCTACTCGCTTTCGAGCCAGCCGCGCCCTGTGGAAAACCTGTGGACGGCCTCGTGCTATCGGGAACCCGGACTATCGTGCTATCGGGAACCGGAGGCTCGTGCTATCAGGAACCCAAACAGGGTGTAACGCACAGAAATCAAACACGAAATCGCGCCCTTAACTTAGAGTCTAACCAAGAAACTAACCTTAAAGAGCGCGCGCGCGATGTGGAAAACCTCATCCGCGACGCCGCCAGAAGCCTCAGCACAGCCGCGAAGACGAGCATTCCGGTCACGCCATCCGCGCGCCCAGCGGCTCCCGATCACGCTGACACGGCTGCATCCGTCGATCCCGAAACACCTGGACTTCCTCTCGATCCGCCGGGAGGAAGCCGATGATCGTCGCGTTCCTCAATCAGAAGGGCGGCGTCGGCAAGACCACGCTGGCGCTGAACCTCGCCGGAGAATGGGCAGCGCGCGGCAAGCGCGTCACCCTGATCGATGCCGATCCGCAGGGCTCGGCGCTCGACTGGTCACAGCAACGCAGTCGTGAGGGCCTTCCCCGCCTGTTCGGCGTCGTCGGCCTGGCGCGTGACACGCTGCATCGCGAGGCGCCCGAACTCGCCCGCGACGTCGATCATGTCGTGATCGACGGACCGCCGCGTGTCGCCGGGCTCATGCGCTCGGCGCTCCTCGCTGCCGACCTCGTGCTGATCCCGGTGCAGCCATCACCGCTCGACGGTTGGGCCTCTGCCGAGATGCTGGCGCTGCTCTCCGAGGCGCGCATCTACCGGCCGGAGCTGGCCGCGCGCTTCGTGCTCAACCGCTGCGGCGCCCGCACCGTGCTGGCGCGTGAGACGGCCGAGACGCTAGCCGATCACGATCCGCCGGTGCTTATCAACACCATCGGCCAGCGCATCGCCTTTGCGGTTGCGGCGCAGTCCGGCCGCCTCGCGTCCGAGCTCGACGACGACACGCCCGCCGCGCGCGAGATCGCGACGCTGGCCGACGAAATCGGCCGGCTGTGCGTCGGGAGGATCGCGTCATGACGATCCTCACCGTCGACTGCCGCGACCTCATGCCGGCGCGCGGCCCGTTCGACATGATCCTCGCCGATCCGCCTTACGGCGACACCTCGCTCGCCTGGGATCGCCGCGTCGCCGGCTGGATCGCGTTTGCTCGCGCGGCGCTCACGCCCGCCGGTTCGCTCTGGGCGTTCGGCTCGCTGCGCCACTTCATGGCGACCGCCGACCAGTTCGCCAATGCCGGTCTGCAGCTCGCGCAGGAGGTGGTCTGGGAGAAGCAGAACGGATCGTCGTTCCATGCCGACCGCTTCAAGCGCGTGCATGAGCTAGCCGTTCAGTTCTACCCAGCCGAGACGGCGTGGCGTGACATCTACAACGACGTCCAAACCACGCCCGATGCGATGGCGCGCACCGTGCGGCGCAAGCAGCGCCCGCCGCACACCGGCCATATCGATGCCGGCCACTATGTCAACCAGGACGGCGGGCCGCGCCTCATGCGCTCGGTCATCTACCTGCGCAATTGCCATGGCCGCGCCATCCATCCGACCGAGAAGCCGTCGGCGCTGCTGGAAATCCTGATCCGCACGAGCTGCCCGGAGGGCGGGCTTGTCAGCGACTGGTTCGCCGGATCGGGCGCGGCCGGGGAAGCCTGCCGGCTTGCCGGCCGGCGCTATCTCGGCTGCGAGATCGACGACGACATGGCGGAGAAGGCCCGCGCCCGGATCGCATCGGAGCTGCCGTTCGACGGGAGTGCCGCATCATGAGCGAGCGCCCGCTCCGCAAAGGCTTCGCTTCCCGGCCTGCCGATCCCGAACAGTGGGTCAAGGCCGCGGATGCTCCCTCGCGCAACGGTGACGCCGCCGGTTTCACTGCGCGGCTAACCATCGACGTGACGCCCGACCTGCGCGGCAGGATCAAGATCACTGCCTTCCGGCGCGGCATCACCGTCGCCGACATGCTGCGCGACCTGTTCGCGCGCGAATTCCCCCCAACTGAAGGAACCTCCTCATGACCGGCAATGCGGCTCCCCGCTTGCGCGGCGGCCCATTGCCGTCCGCAGGCTCCAGCAACGACATGACCCATGTCGAGCTGACATGGATCGAGAAGAAGGTCGAATACTGGATCAGGTTCGGCCGGGAAGCCGGCGAACTGATCCTCGATCGCCGTCGGCGCGTCATCTCTTTCCGCCCGAACAGCACCTTCGCCTTCGCCCGCTGGGCGGCCAACGACTTCGGCACCGTCATTTCCCGCATCGACATCGTGCGCGCCATCGAGCCCGGCGAACCCTACCAGACGCTACCCTTCGTGCGTCCCGGCGGCGAAATCCTGCTCAAGATCGAAGGCTGGCCCAAGGTCGAGGACGTGCTGCGGCATGTCGATGCCATCGAACGCGCCGGCATCGACGCCTGCGACGTCGCCCCCGATCACTGGCGTCATGTCGCCCAGCAGATGCAGGTCGGCGAGGCACCGCGATCCTACACGCCGGAACGCCATCAGGCATGGCTCAAACGGCGAGAGATCGAAAGATGACCCGCTTCGGCTACGTCATGGTGACGTATTTCGCGGCGATGGGCGTCGCCGTCGCTGCGTTCATCCCGACATCCACCAAGCTGATCTGGAATGCCACCGCCAGCGCGCCGATCGGCTTCTACACCATCGCGCCGGCCGACCAGCTGGAGGTGCCCGAGCTTGTCGTCGTCATGCCGCCCGAACCGCTCGCCGACTTCATGGTCGAGCGCGGTTATGTCGGCCGCGGCGTGCCGTTGCTGAAGCGCGTCCTCGGATTGCCGGGACAGCGCGTGTGCCGCAGCCGTGACCTGATCACGGTCGACGGTATCGAGATGGGCGAAGCGCTTGACCGCGATCGCCTTGGCCGTCCGCTACCCGTCTGGCACGGCTGCCGCGTCGTCGCGGAGGACGAGCTTTTCCTGATGAACTGGGAAGTCCGCGACAGTCTCGACGGCCGCTATTTCGGGCCGCTTCCGGCCTCCGCCGTGATCGGCCGGGCAATCCCTCTCTTCACCGACGAGGACGGCGAAGGCCGCTTCGTCTGGCGCGCGCCGGCGCGGTGACGGCGCGAGCTTCGCAACCTTGCCGCACAACAAAGGAGACCATGAGCATGGCCCAGATTGGACATTTCACCCGCACGCAATCGGGCTTCGAAGGGCGCTTCAGAGCGCTCGGCATCGACGAGGAAATCACCCTTATTCATGCCGAACCTTTGGATTCTGAGAATGCCCCGGCCTACCGCGTTCTGCTCGGCGACGAGGAAGGCCTCGATATCGGCGCCGGCTGGTCGCATGTCGGCGATCGCGCCGGCGAATTCGTCTCCGTCGAGATCTACAGCCCGCTGTTCGGCGGCACGCTTCGCGCAAACCTCTTCCGTGCCGGTGACGACGGTTCCGCCTGGGGCCTGCACACCAACCCGCCGTCGAAGAAGCGGAAGGAGGACTGAATGGTGGCAATCGAGCATCGTGCCCGCGTCGGACGTCTTGCGGTCGTCCGACGCCGGATACTCCCCCTTCTTCTTTCCGGCCTGACCTTCGCTGCACCCGCCGCGTGTCCGGCTCTTGCACAATCGCTGCCGGCGACCCGCGTCGCGATCGCCGATCCGCATGCCGCGCACATCGCCGAGGCGTCGCAGCGCTTCGCTATCCCGCAGGCATGGATCGTCGCGGTGAAGCGCGCCGAAAGCCACGATGACGTGCGCGCCGTGTCGCCCGCCGGTGCGCTCGGCCTCATGCAGATCATGCCCGATACCTGGGCCGAGCTGCGCGCCCGTTACCGGCTCGGCCGCGATCCGTTCGATCCCCGCGACAACATCATCGCCGGCACCGCCTATCTGCGCGAGATGCTCGATCGCTACGGCACGGTTCCGGCCATGCTTGCGGCCTACAACGCCGGACCAGCACGCTACGACGAGCATCTTGCAACCGGCCGCGCTCTGCCGGCGGAAACACGCGCTTACGTCGCCTTGCTCGCGCCCGCGCTTGATGCCGTCGCACCGTCGGACAGACCGCGCACCGCGCTCCAGCCACCGGCCGATTGGCGGGAGGCACCGCTCTTCGTGGCGCGGGCAGGCGACCGCCAGCCTTCCGATGATCGCGCCGCCGATCGTTCGCCGGGCAACCTTCATCCCTCCGTTCCGGCGCAGGACGATAGCACCGCCGGATCACAGACGGTCCCCATTTTCCTCGCTCGTCGCGAGGGGGACGGTCCGAGATGACCCTCGACCGGCCCTTTCGTATGCTGTCGGGCTCTGGCGCATCCTGGAGGGTGCGGGGGGTGGTGGCAGGAACCGCAACCGAAGGATGGCAGGATAAAAGGGCGCACCTTGCGCGTCGGTCGGGTGGTTGTTTTTGCTGGGTTTTCCGGCCTGCTGCGCACATTGCCGGGCTTGCGCACAATGTTCGCCAAGGCACCAAAACTCTGTTTCTCATAGATTTTTTGCACATTGCGGGGCTGCGCCATGGCCGATGAACGCGAGTTTCGCATCCGGCCGGGGCGCATCCGCTCGACCCGCGCGCAATCGGCGCGGCCTTTCATCGCTCAGGCGCTCGCCGCGGCGAAGAAGGCCGGCGGCGGCGTGTCGCGTTCCGGCCGTGTCGTTTCCGGCAACCGCTCGCGCTTCGGCCACGGCCAGCGCGCCAGCATCCAGGCCAATCGGCTGATTTCGTCGCGCTCGCGCGGCGCCGTCGTCAAGGCGCGCGTCGTGCGCCATTCGGTGCGCTCAGCACCGCTCGGAACCCATCTCAATTATCTCCGCCGCGAAGGCGTGACCCGCGACGGGGAGAAGGCTCGCCTGTTCGGGCCGGGCACCGAGAATGCCGATGCAGGCGCATTTGCCGAGCGGTGCCAGGATGACCGGCATCATTTCCGGTTCATCGTCTCGCCCGACGACGCCGTGGAGATGACCGATCTCAAATCCTTCACCCGCAATCTCGTCGGGCAGATGGAGAAGGATCTTGGCACCCGGCTCGACTGGGTGGCCGTCGATCACTGGAACACCGAGCATCCGCACGTCCACCTGATCGTGCGCGGTGTCCGCGACGACGGCCAGGATCTCGTCATCTCGCGTGACTATATCAAGGAAGGCATGCGCGACCGCGCGCGCGATCTCATCACCCAGGAGCTGGGACCGCGCACCGACCTCGATATCCGCCGCACCCTGGAGCGCCAGATTGAATCGGAGCGCTGGACCCAGCTCGACCGGCAGCTTGTCCGGGATGCACGAGAAACCGGTATCATCGATCTTGCGCCGCGATCCGATCGCCAGCCCGACGAGTTCCATGCCCTGAAGGTTGGACGGCTGCGCAGGCTGGAAGTCCTTGGGCTGGCCGGACAGGTCGGCCATTCGCAATGGTTCATCAAGCCCGAGGCCGAGGCGGTGCTGCGCGAACTCGGCGAGCGCGGCGACATCATCAAGCGCATGCACAAGGCGCTGACGGAGCGCGGTATCGAGCGCGGCTCGGCCAACTATGTACTGGCGGGCGAAAGCCTTGATGAGCCGATCATCGGCCGGCTGGTCGATCGCGGTCTCGACGACGAGCTGAAGGGCTCGGCCTATGCCGTCGTCGATGGCGTCGACGCTCGTACCCATCACATCAAGTTGCCCGATCTTGATGCGGCGGGCGACAGCGCTCCCGGTTCGATCGTCGAGCTACGCAAATTCGATGACGCCCGCGGTGAACGCCGCGTCGCGCTCGCCGTCCGCTCCGATCTCGACATTGAGCGGCAGGTTACGGCGTCGGGCGCCACCTGGCTCGATCGGCAGGCCGTCGCGAGGGAATCGCTGTCGCTTTCCGACGGCGGTTTCGGCGCCGAGGTGCAGCAGGCCATGGAACGGCGCGCTGACCATCTTGTCGAACAGGGACTGGCCGTGCGCCAGGGCCGCAGCGTGGTGTTCGCCCGAAGGTTGGTCGACACGCTGCGCCGCCGCGAACTGGACGCGCTTGGCGAGAAACTCGCCACCGAGACGGGCCAGCCGTTTAACCGGGCCGGCAGCGGCGAATATGTCGCCGGCACTTATCGTCAGCGCTTCGCGCTCGCCTCCGGCCGCTTTGCCATGATCGAGGTCATCAGTGGGGATGGGGGCCTCGGCTTCCAGCTCGTGCCTTGGTCGCCATCCCTCGAAAAGCAGCTCGGCAAACACGTCTCCGGTGTCGCCCGCGACGACGGCGGCATCGACTGGAGCTTTGGTCGCAAGCGGGGGCTCGGCCTCTAATCCTCAACGTCATAGAAAGGACCATCGCATGTCTGCGACCAAAATTCTCTGGGGTCAGATCCTTACCGTCCTTCTGATCGTGCTGATGACGACCTGGGGCGCGACACAGTGGACGGCCTGGCGCCTCGGTTTCCAGCCCCAGCTCGGTGATCCCTGGTTTGCGATCGCCGGCTGGCCGATCTACTATCCGCCGGCCTTTTTCTGGTGGTGGTACTTCTACGACGCCTATGCGCCGCCGATCTTTGTCGAAGGCGGCATGATCGCGGCGTCCGGCGGCTTCATCGCTATCGCCGTCGCGATCGGGATGTCGGTCTGGCGTGCGCGCGAGGCGAAAAACGTCGCCACCTATGGCTCGGCGCGCTGGGCTGAGATGGAGGAGGTGAAGGCTGCCGGGTTGCTCGGAGCCGATGGCGTTGTGCTCGGTAGGCTCGATCGAGATTATCTGCGGCATGATGGTCCCGAGCACACTCTATGCTTTGCCCCGACCAGATCGGGTAAAGGGGTGGGCTTGGTGGTGCCCTCACTCCTGACCTGGCCGGGCAGCGCGCTCGTTCACGATATCAAGGGCGAGAACTGGCAGCTCACCTCCGGTTTCCGATCTCGCCATGGCCGCGTGCTGCTGTTCGACCCGACCAATGCGAAATCCGCGGCCTACAATCCTCTGCTCGAGGTGCGGCGCGGTGAGTGGGAGGTCCGCGACGTTCAGAACATCGCCGACATTCTGGTCGATCCTGAAGGTTCGCTCGAGAAGCGAAACCACTGGGAGAAGACCAGCCATGCCCTTCTGGTCGGCGTGATCCTGCATGTCCTCTATGCCGAGAAGGATAAGACGCTCGCCGGCGTTGCGGCCTTCCTCTCCGACCCGAAGCGGCCGATCGAATCGACGCTCGCTGCCATGATGAAGACGGCACATCTCGGAGAAGCCGGTCCGCATCCGGTCATCGCCAGCGCCGCGCGCGAGCTGCTGAACAAATCCGACAATGAACGCTCCGGCGTGCTGTCCACGGCAATGTCGTTCCTGGGCCTCTATCGCGATCCGGTTGTCGCCGAGGTGACGCGCCGTTGTGACTGGCGCATCACCGACATCGTGGGCGGCAAGCGTCCGGCGACCCTCTACCTCGTCGTGCCGCCGAGCGACATCAACCGCACCAAGCCGCTCATTCGCCTGATCCTCAATCAGATCGGCCGCCGCCTGACCGAGGATCTGCAGGCGAAGACAGGACGGCATCGCCTGCTGCTGATGCTGGATGAGTTTCCGAGCCTGGGCAGGCTGGATTTCTTCGAGAGCGCTCTGGCCTTCATGGCGGGCTATGGCTTGAAGTCGTTCCTGATCGCTCAGTCGTTGAACCAGATCGAGAAGGCATACGGGCCGAACAACTCGATCCTCGACAACTGCCATGTGCGCGTGTCGTTCGCGACCAATGACGAGAGGACCGCGAAAAGGGTGAGCGACGCGCTCGGCACCGCTACCGAAATGAAGGCGATGAAGAACTATGCCGGGCATCGTCTGTCGCCCTGGCTCGGACACCTGATGGTCTCACGTTCGGAAACCGCGCGACCGCTGCTCACCCCCGGCGAAATCATGCAGCTCCCGCCGGCCGACGAGATCGTCATGGTCGCCGGAACGCCGCCAATCCGGGCGAAGAAGGCGCGCTATTACGAGGATGCGCGGTTTCAGGAGCGGATATTGCCGCCGCCCAAACTGACCCGCCCCGAAAAGCCGCGGCCGGATGACTGGAGCAACCTGCCAATTCCGGCTCGACCGGAAGCCGCCGAGACGCTTGCGAGCGCGGGAACGGAAGACGAAGACCCGACCGAATCCGAGCGCCGGCAGCAACCCGAGCTGAACCGGGTGAAGCCTGTCGAGAAGAAGGAGCCGATCGAAAACGAATTCGAGATCGATCCGCTCGACGAGATGGAGGAGGAAGCAACCCGCAACCGGCGCATGGCCCGCCTCATGCAAGGCGTAGCCCGGCAGGTCTCGCTCGATCCCAATGACGGAATGGAGCTGTGAACGCCATGACCGGCCGAAAAAAGAAGACGCAGATCTCCGTCTATCTCGAACCTGACGTCATGACGATGCTCTCGGACTATGTCGCTCGCCGGGAACAGCCGATGTCCCTGGTGGTGGAAGCGGCCGTCGCTTCCTTCCTGTCGCCGGACGACGCCGAACGGCGCGAGGCGATCCTCGCCAAACGCCTCGACCAGATCGATCGCCGCATGACCCGATTGGAACGTGATGTCGGCATTTCGGTTGAGACGCTCGCTGTCTTCGTTCGCTTCTGGCTCACGAGCACGCCGGCGCTGCCCGAGCCGGCGGCGCAGGCGGCACGCGCCAAGGCTGCTGAACGCTATGAGGCGTTCGTGACCGCGCTCGGTCGGCGGCTGGCACAGGGGCCGAAGCTCAGGCAGGAAGTCAGCGAGGACGTGGGCGACTCACCAAACGGTCAGGCTTCGGCGCGCGCGGGCATGCATGGTGAATAGCAACCGCCGTATCGAGATCAAGAAGATCGCCGACCCGCCGTTTTCCTGTATTTGCACGCTACATTACTACGACGCCAATTCCTTGTTGAATCGGCCTGATTTGCGGCTCTTTTAATCATCCCCGTCCGGGGATCGTCTGATTTTCCCCGGCCGGAAACGGGGATCGGATGGCAGTCTCTCATCGAAATTCGGAAGGCTTTGCCCGCGGTGCGCGGATGCTGCGCACCGCGCTGGGTGCTGCCATCGCCCGTCTTCTGGAAGACCCCGGCGTCGTCGAGGTGATGCTCAATCCCGATGGGCGGCTGTGGATCGACCGTCTCTCGGAAGGCATGTCCGACACCGGCGAGCGCATCTCGCCCGCGGACGGCGAACGCATCATCCGCCTGGTCGCCCATCATGTCGGCGCGGAGGTCCATGCCGGCGCTCCGCGTGTCTCGGCCGAACTGCCTGAGAGTGGCGAGCGCTTCGAGGGTCTCCTGCCTCCGATCGTCACAGGCCCGGCCTTCGCTATCCGCAAACCGGCAGTCTCGGTGTTCACCCTCGACGACTATGTTGCGGCAGGAACCATGACCGCCGATCAGGCGGCATTCCTGCGCGAGGCTGTCGCCGCGCACACCAATATTCTTGTCGCCGGCGGTACGGGCACCGGCAAGACGACGCTGACCAACGCGCTTCTCTCGGAAGTGGCGAAGGGGCAAGACCGGCTCCTCATCATCGAGGATACCCGCGAACTTCAAAGCCGGTCCGAGAACAAGGTGCCGATGCGCACCAAGGACTTCATCGCCAATCTCACGGATCTGGCGCGCTCGGCCATGCGCTTTCGTCCCGACCGTATCATCGTCGGCGAGGTGCGCGGTCCCGAAGCCCTCGACCTCCTGAAACTCTGGGGCACCGGCCATCCCGGCGGGATCGGCACCATTCACGCCGGCACCAGCCTCGGCGCGCTTCGCCGCCTCGAACAGCTCATCCAGGAAGCCGTCGTCACTGTCCCCAAGGCGCTGATTGCCGAAACCATCGGCATGGTGGCGGTTCTCTCCGGACGCGGTTCCGCGCGACGGCTCTCGGAACTCGCCCGCGTCGAAGGTCTCGGACCTAACGGCGATTACGGCGTCGCTCCCGCTCATCTTTCCTCCGACCGCCAACCGCTCCCGAAAGGAGAAACGTCATGACTTTCCATGTTCCGCCGATTCTGTCCGCTCTGCCGCGGCAGGCGAACACATCCACCCCGCCGATCCTGCGCGGCATCCGCCGCCACCTTTTGGGTTCGATGGCGCTCGCCACGATCATGATGATGGCGGCTGTGCCGGCTCACGCGTCCGGTTCCTCTATGCCGTGGGAAGCGCCGCTTCAGTCGATCCTCGAATCCATCGAGGGGCCGGTTGCCAAGATCGTCGCTGTCATCATCATCATCGCTACCGGCCTGGCGCTGGCCTTCGGTGACACCAGCGGCGGCTTCCGCCGCTTGATCCAGATCGTCTTCGGCCTGTCGATCGCCTTTGCCGCCAGCTCCTTCTTCCTCAGCTTCTTCTCGTTTGGCGGCGGAGCCTTGGTGTAATGGCCGCCGTCCTCGAACATTTCGACGCGGTGCCGGGATTCTCTGTCCCGGTCCATCGCGCCTTGACCGAGCACATCCTGCTCGGCGGCGCGCCGAGAAGCATTGCCATCATGAACGGCACCTTGGCCGGGGCCGTGGGTCTCGGCTTGCGTCTCTGGCTGGTCGGCCTCGCCATCTGGGCCGTCGGGCATTTCGCGGCAGTCTGGGCGGCGAAACGCGACCCGCTGTTCGTCGAGGTTGGTCGCCGTCACCTGCGCATCCCCGGTCATCTTGCGGTTTGAGGAGTGCGGCCATGCTGAACCTTTCCGAATATCGCCGCACCGCCAGCCGGCTTGCGGATTTCCTGCCCTGGGCTGCGCTCGTCGGCGAGGGTGTCGTTCTGAACAAGGACGGATCGTTGCAACGGACCGCCCGGTTTCGTGGCCCCGATCTGGAATCGTCCGTCGCAGCCGAACTTGTCGCCGTCGCCGCGCGGCTGAACAATGCCTTCCGGCGTCTCGGCTCCGGCTGGGCGATCTTCGTCGAGGCGCAGCGTCATGAGGCTGCGACCTATCCCGACAGCCGCTTTCCCGATCCGGCATCCGCATTGCTGGACGCCGAGCGCAAGGCCGATTTCGAGGAACAGGGCAGCCATTTCATTTCAGGTTACTTCCTGACCTTCTCCTATCTTTCGCCTGCTGAAGATGCCGCGCGTGCCGAGACCTGGCTCTACGAGGGACGCGAACGCTCCGGCGTCGATCCGAACGAGGTCCTGCGCGGCTTTATCGATCGCACCGACCGCGTGCTGGGGCTCCTCGACGGCTTTATGCCGGAATGCGACTGGCTCGATGACAGCGAGACGCTGACCTACCTGCACTCGACCATCTCGACCAACCGGCATCGCGTCCGTGTGCCCGAGACGCCGATGTATCTCGATGCGCTGCTGGCCGATCAGCCGCTGACCGGTGGACTGGAGCCGCGTCTCGGCGACACCCATCTGCGCATCCTCACCATTGTCGGCTTCCCGACTGCGACGACACCCGGAATTCTCGACGAGCTGAACAGGCTCGCCTTTCCCTATCGCTGGTCAACGCGCGCGATCCTGCTCGACAAGACCGACGCCATCCGGCTGCTCACCCGCATCCGCCGCCAGTGGTTCGCCAAACGCAAGTCGATCGCGGCCATTCTGAAAGAGGTGATGACCAACGAGGCGTCGGTTCTCGTGGATACCGACGCCGCAAACAAGGCCGCCGACGCGGACATCGCTCTTCAGGAACTCGGCGCCGACTATGCCGGCATGGCCTATGTCACGGCAACCATCTCCGTATGGGACACCGATCCCCGCCTGGCCGATGAAAAGCTTCGTCTTGTCGAAAAAGTGGTCCAGGGCCGCGACTTCACGGCGATGCCCGAAACCATCAATGCCGTCGACGCCTGGCTCGGTTCGCTGCCGGGGCATGTTTATGCCAATGTGCGCCAGCCGCCGATATCGACACTCAATCTCGCCCACATGATCCCCCTCAGTGCCGTGTGGGCGGGACCGGAACGGGATGACCATCTTGGTAGCACCCCCTTGCTTTACGGCAAGACCGAGGGAAGCACCCCGTTCCGGCTTTCCATCCATGTCGGCGACGTCGGCCACACGCTCGTCGTTGGGCCGACCGGCTCTGGCAAGAGCGTGCTGCTCGCCTGCATGGCGCTCCAGTTCCGGCGCTATGAGCAAGCCCAAGTTTTCGCATTCGATTTCGGGGGATCGATCCGGGCCGCGGCCCTTGCCATGGGCGGCGACTGGCATGATCTCGGCGGCGATCTCACCGAGGGGGACGCTTTTTCGGTCTCGCTCCAGCCGCTCGCCCGCATCCGTGACGTGCCGGAACGCGCCTGGGCGGCCGACTGGATCGTCGCCATCCTGACACGCGAGAGCATCGCGATCACGCCGGATGTCAAGGAGCACATCTGGACGGCGCTGACCTCGCTCGCCTCGGCCCCGGTCGAGGAACGGACCATCACTGGCCTGACGGTGCTGCTGCAATCGAATGACCTGAAGCAGGCGCTCAGGCCGTATTGTGTCGGCGGTCCCTATGGCCGGCTGCTCGATGCCGAAACCGAGCACCTCGGCAGTGCGTCGGTGCAGGCTTTCGAGATCGAGGGACTGGTCGGCACGGGCGCTGCTCCGGCCGTCCTGTCCTACCTGTTCCACCGCATCGGCGACCGGCTCGATGGCTCACCCACTTTGCTCATCATTGACGAGGGCTGGCTGGCGCTCGATGACGAAGCCTTTTCCGGGCAGTTGCGGGAATGGCTGAAGACCCTCAGAAAAAAGAACGCCTCGGTTATTTTCGCCACGCAGTCGCTCTCCGACATCGACAATTCGGAGATCGCGCCGGCGATCATCGAAAGCTGCCCGACGCGCCTGCTTCTTCCGAATGAGCGCGCTGTCGAACCGCAGATCACCGCGATCTATCAGCGATTTGGCTTGAACGCGCGCCAGATCGAGATCCTCGCGCGGGCCACGCCGAAAAAGGACTATTACTGCCAAAGCCGCAGGGGGAACCGCCTGTTTGACTTGGGCCTGTCCGAAGTCGGCCTGGCACTGACGGCCGCCTCCTCGAAATCCGATCAGTCCGCCATCGCCCGCATCTTCGCTGAACACGGCCGGGACGGCTTTCTCGCCGCCTGGCTGCGCCTGCGCGGCGTCGATTGGGCGGCCGACCTCATTCCCGACCTCGCCAATCTCATCCCCCAGCCCGACAAGGAGGCTCAACCATGAAGACCTGTCGTACCCGCGCGGCGCTGCTCGCCGCATCCCTCCTGACCCTTTCCGGTCCGATCTCGATCGTTCTGGCGCCGCCGGCATCCGCCGCCTGGATCGTCTACGACCCGACGAACTATTCTCAGAATCTTCTGTCCGCTGCCCGCGCCCTGGAGCAGATCAACAATCAGATCACCAGCCTGCAAAACGAAGCGCAGATGCTGATCAACCAAGCCCGCAATCTGGCAAGCCTGCCGTATTCGTCGCTCCAGCAGATCCAGCAGTCCGTTCAGCGCACGCAGCAGCTACTGTCCCAGGCGCAGAACATTGCCTTCGACGTCAGCCAGATCGATCAGGCGTTCCAGTCGAAATACGCCAATGTCTCGCTCTCGGCCACCGATGCGCAGCTCGTCTCCGATGCCAAGGAGCGCTGGCGCAACAGCATCGGCGGCCTTCAGGACGCCATGCGCGTGCAGGCTACCGTCGTCGGCAATATCGATACCAACCGCACCGAGATGTCGCAACTGGTCGGCCAGAGCCAGGGTGCGACCGGCGCGCTTCAGGCCGCACAGGCAGGCAATCAGCTTCTCGCCCTCCAGTCGCAGCAGCTCTCCGACCTGACGGCCCTGCTTGCCGCCAATGGCCGGTCCACCGCGCTCACCGAAGCCGAGCGCGCCGCCGCAGCCGAACAGGGCCGCGTCCAACGCCAGCGCTTTCTGACGCCGGGCTCCGGCTATCAGGCCGGCAGCGCCAAGATGTTCAACTGAGGACGCAGCCATGGATGGCAAGATGCTGGCCCGGCTGGCCGCTGTCGTCTTCATCGCCGTCGCGATCACCGCGACGGCGACCGAGATGCTCAGAAAGAGAGAGGCTCCCGCACCATGGACACGCCCCACACCCGCCATCGACTCGCCGGCAGATCCGCTCCGCCTCGGCCAGCGCCGGTGCCAGGAGCTTGGGCAGGCCGCCACCGGCGATGCCGAATGTTTGCGCGTCTGGTCGGAAACCCGCGACCGCTTCCTCGGCAGAATTGCGGTGCAGGCTGCTCCACAGACGATCGAAGGACGATGATTCATGGGCGGCAGCGGCGTCATCGACAATTTCCTCGGGGTCTTCACCTCCTATATCGACAGTGGCTTCGGTCTTCTCGGCGGCGAGGTCGCCTTCATCGCCACCACGTTGATCGTCATCGACGTGACGCTCGCCGCCCTGTTCTGGAGTTGGGGCGCCGACGACGACATCATCGCCCGTCTAGTGAAGAAGACCCTGTTCGTCGGGGCTTTCGCCTACATCATCGACAACTGGAACAATCTGGCGAGGATCATCTTCGAGAGCTTCGCCGGCCTCGGCCTCAAGGGATCGGGCACCGGCTTTTCGACGGCGGATCTCCTTCGCCCCGGACGGGTGGCGCAAGTCGGCCTCGACGCGGCCCGCCCGCTGCTGGAATCCATTTCCGACCTGATGGGCTGGGTCGCATTCTTCGAGAATTTCATCCAGATCGCATGCCTGCTGTTCGCTTGGGCGCTCGTCCTCTTGGCTTTCTTTATTCTGGCGATCCAGTTGTTCGTCACACTGATCGAATTCAAGCTGACCGTTCTTGCCGGATTTGTCCTCATCCCATTCGGATTGTTTGGGAAGACGGCCTTCATGGCCGAAAGGGTCCTCGGCAGTGTCATCTCTTCCGGCATCAAGGTGCTGGTGCTCGCCGTCATCATCGGCATCGGCTCGACGCTGTTCAGCGAGTTCACCTCCGGCTTCGGCGGGGTCACGCCGACGATCGACGACGCGATGGCGATCGTGCTCGCAGCACTTTCCCTGGTCGGTCTCGGCATCTTCGGACCGGGCATCGCCAACGGCCTCGTGTCCGGCGGCCCGCAGCTTGGCGCCGGTGCAGCCGTCAGTACCGGCCTTGCCGTCGGCGGTGCTGCACTTGCCGCAGGCGGTGCGGCGGGCCTGGCCTTGCGGGGGGGCGCTGCGGCTTTGTCCGGCGGCGCGGCCGCTGTTCGTGGTGGCGCAGCGGCAGCGGGCGCTGCCTCGACCGCCTACAATCTCGGATCGATGGGACAGACCGGCGCCTCGGGCATGGCGTCCGGTCTCGGCGGTGTCGCGCGAGGAGCAGGCTCCGCCGCCGTTTCGCCTCTGAAGCGCGCCGCCGGCCGTGCGTCCGAAAGCGTCAAATCGAATTTCTCCGACGGCGTGAAAGGCGGCTTCAGCGCCACCGGCGGCTCTTCCACGCTCGACACCGTCGGCGGCGATGAGGCCGCCAACGACGATTCCTTTGCCGCCGCTCCGGCGGCTTCGCGCAATGGCGCCCCCGATTGGGCCAGGCGCATGAAACGCAGCCAGCACGTCAGCCACGGCGTTTCCGCCGCCGCCCATGCCGTTCGATCGGGCGACAGCCATGGCGGCGGCTCTTCCGTCAATCTCTCCGAAAGTGACCGCTCATGAGCTTCTTCAAACGACCGGCAGCCCATTACGGCAAGACTCCGCAACCCGAAACACCCTATCAGAAGGCCGCGCAGGTCTGGGACGAGCGTATCGGCTCGGCCCGCGTGCAGGCGAGAAACTGGAGGCTCATGGCGTTCGGAAGCCTGATCCTTTCGGCGGGCTTTGCTGCCGCGCTCGTTTGGCAGTCCACACGTGGGACCGTCGTTCCGTGGGTCGTACAGGTCGACAAGCTCGGCCAGGCCCAGACCGTCGCCGCTGCCACCGCCGACTACCGTCCCACCGATCCGCAGGTCGCATGGCATCTGGCGCGATTCATCGAGCAGGTCAGGAGCATTCCCGCCGATCCCATCATCGTCCGCCAGAACTGGCTGCGCGCCTATGACTGGACGACGGATCGCGGCGCGACAGCGCTGAATGACTATGCGCGGTCTAATGACCCCTTCACCAAGGTCGGCAAGCAGCAGGTCGCCGTCGAGGTGTCGAGCGTCATTCGCGCGTCGCCAGACAGCTTCCGTGTCGCCTGGGTCGAGCGCCGCTACGAGAACGGCCAGCTTTCCACCACCGAGCGCTGGACCGCGATCCTGACCATCGTGATCCAGCCGCCCCGCGATGCTGAACGGCTCAAGTCCAATCCTCTCGGCATCTACGTCAACGCGATTTCGTGGTCGAGGGAGATGGGCGAATGAACAAGCCGCCAATCCGCAGAGCCGGAAACCCGTCTTTCCGTAAACCCGCATTTGCTGCCGTGCTCCTGTCCGCCGCGGCACTGGCCGGCTGCGCCACGCCGCAAAAGCCGCCACAGATCCGCTACGATGCCGATGTGCCGGCGCTGCCGGCCGTTCCCGCCGTGCTGACCGACGATCGCCCGAAGCCGCTGCACATTCCTCCGGGCTGGACGCCAGCGCGCGGCGGCGTCAACGCGACCACACCGACCGGCCGGGTTCAGAACGCCAACGCGGCGGCCCGCGTTGAGCCGCGCCGGGAAGGCTACTACAATGCGATCCAGATCTATCCCTGGAGCGAGGGCGCGCTCTATCAGGTCTATGCCGCACCGGGCCAGATCACCGACATCGCGCTCGAACCCGGTGAAAGCCTGACCGGCGCCGGACCGATCGCGGCCGGCGACACCACGCGCTGGATCATCGGCGACACCGAGAGCGGCAGCGGCACGACCCGGCGCGTCCATGTGCTGGTGAAGCCCTCGCGCCCCGACATCACCACCAATCTGGTGATTTCCACCGATCGGCGCACCTACATGCTCGAACTGCGATCCGACGAAACACCTTACATGCCGTCGGTCGCCTGGTCCTATCCGCAGGTGCCGGGTTCACGGCTATCCATTCCCGACGCGCCGGCGATTCCAGCCGTGGCGGGGCGCAACTACCGCTATGGTCTCACTGGCGACACGCCGCCTTGGCGGCCGGTCTCCGTCTATGACGACGGCCGCAAGGTCTATGTCGAATTCCCGCGCGGCATCGTGCAAGGGGAATTCCCGCCGCTCTTCGTCATCGGTCCGGAAGGTGAGGCACAGATCGCCAATACCCGAATCTATCGGAACATCCTGATCGTGGATCGCCTCTTCGGTGCGGCGGAATTGCGCCTGGGTAGCGGCAAGCATCAGCAGACGGTGAGGATCGTCCGAACAAGCGGAGTCGTGCAGGCGCCGGCAGTCCAAACCAGGGAAGGAGGGCGGTCGTCATGAGCGAGGCCGATAACCGCGAAGATGCAATCCAGGCCCCCGGTCTTGTTCCACGCATGCGCTTGCGGGCAGAACCGCCGCGCGTCACCCGGCTATCCTGCAAGGTGCTCGCCGGCCTTGGTCTGGTCGCGTCGCTCGGCATCGGTGGAGCATTGATTTATGCGCTTCAGACCCGAGATCGCGGCAATGGTGGCGAAGAACTCTACTCGACCGAGAACCGGACCACTGCCGACGGTTTGGCAGGCTTGCCGCGGGACTATACCGGTCCCATCCTGGGGCCGGCTTTGCCGGGGGATCTCGGCCGTCCTATCCTCAGTGCGCAGGATCGTGGTCAGCCTGTCGTTGTGCCGACGATGACGGCTCCGAACGTCGATCCGGCCGAGCAACGACGCCTCGCCGAAGCGGAAGCTGCCCGAACCAGCCGCCTGTTCTTCCAGACAGAAACACGGACAACGGCCAGCGCGATAACGCCCAACGCGAATACCACGCCCAATCTTGCCGGGCTCGATCAGGCCGGCACTCCCACGGCACAGGACCGGCAGGCCGCCTTCCTCAACGCTGCCGTCGATCGCCGCACGGTTGCAGCCGATCGCGTGATGCCGCCGGCCTCGCCCTATGTGCTGCAGGCCGGTTCGGTGATATCCGGAGCGCTTATCACCGGCATTCGCTCCGATCTCCCCGGCCAGATCACCGCCCAGGTCACCGAGAATATCTACGACAGCCCGACCGGCCGTATTCTGCTTGTGCCGCAGGGTACCCGCATCATTGGCCAATATGATAACAATGTCGGCTTCGGCCAGAGGCGCGTCCTTCTGGTCTGGAACCGGCTGATATTCCCAAATGGACGATCAATCGTTCTTGAACGGCAGCCTGGCGCCGATACGCAGGGCTATGCCGGTCTCGAGGATGGCGTCGACTATCACTGGTGGGATCTGGCGAAAGCTGCTGGCCTCTCGACATTGCTCGCGGTCGGCGCAGAGCTTGCCATGGATGACGAAGACCGGCTGGTTCAGGCTATCCGCAATGGTGCGCAAGATACCATCAACGATGCTGGCCAGCAGATCATCCGCCGCCAGTTGCAGATCGCGCCCACACTCACCATCAGGCCAGGTTTCCCTGTGCGGATCATCGTCACCCGTGACCTTGTGATGGAGCCCTATAGAGGTTAACCCGATGGCAAAATTGAAGCTTGGGCCACTCGTCGACGACAGGCCCGTCAAGGTGAGTATTGAACTTCCCGGACCGCTATATCGGGATCTTGTTGCCTATGCGGAGTTGCTAAACCGTCAGCAACCGGGCCAATCGTCGGCCGATCCCGCCAAGCTGATCGTGCCTATGCTTCAGCGGTTCATTGCGACCGATCGCGGCTTCGCAAAGGAAAAGCGCGCTGTTCGGGGTGTTTCTGGCGCACCGTCTCAAACACCAAAGATTGACGAATAGTGCTAAAGTAGCGGAGCACCCGGCAACGCTCACCGAGCGCTATCGGCCTGATTGACAATTGCATTCCATCGCGCTTTTCCCGTAGCCAGGTCCAGGAAGTGCTTCAGTGCTGGATTGTGATTCTTTGGCGACCAGACAGCACTAAAACGAATGTCTTCCAGGCCATCCGAGATGGGAACGAACACGACTTCCTTGTGTGCGCCGCCGGACGTTGACGACAATATGAGCGAAATGCCGAACCCCTCTCCGACCATGTTCAAAAGATTATCTCGTCCGACTCCCTGAATGGATATTCTCGGTTCGGAATCGGATCTGGAAAGCTGCCGCAGCAGATATTGATCCAATTCCGCCCCAGCGATACCGGCCGGGATCAAGAATGTCTCGTTGCGCACATCTGCCCAGGAAACGCTCTCTGCCGTTGCAAGAAGATGTCGTTTTGGCAGCGCGAGGAAAAGTCGCTCGGTCCACAGTTGAACCGTTTTGCAACCGGCTAACTGAGGCTCTCTCGGAAGAAAGGCCACATCGATGCGGCCGCTGAGAAGATTGGCGGCTGCCACTTCGGACGTCGATTCCTCTATTTTCACCTCTACACCGCGGAAGCGGGAATGATATTCGCCTACGAGATTGGGAAGGAAGCCGCTTGCCAGGGACGTCATCAGCCCGATTCGTATCTCACCTGTGTCGCCGTGATGCGCCGTTTGCATGTCCTTCACAGCTTGATGCAAATGAGATGCGCCGAATGCTGCGTTTTGCAGAAACCGCGCTCCTGCAGCGGTCAATTTTGCTCCGGTCCGACTGCGAGTAAAAAGGGGTACGCCAAGACGCCGTTCAAGCAGTTGGACTCGGCGGCTTACAGTAGATTGGGACATGGCGACGGCATCCGCCGCACGGCGAAAACTTCCGTGTTCGGCAACCAATAACGCGTATCGTAAGTATCGCAGGTCAAGCGCGAGGTCTGGCATCCAACAGTCTTTTATGCTGCCCTAAAAGTAATCGCCGAGCGACAATTTGGTTCTTGAAGTCCGCATCCAATCCCTTGCTTTCGCTTTTTTCCCTTCGCCATTCATCTATGCTGCCAACTTGACTTGCTCGGTCGGTCGCTCCGCTATCCCGTCATGCGAACGCCGACACCTCCATTGTCCGTAATAGGCCGCTCGAGGTCATGCACGTTGCGTTCCGGTGAGCCCTTCGGATATCTCTTGGCTTCCGGTGGTGAGAACCATGCCCACCCACCCTTACTGGCCCGCTTGATTCGATTTTCTGCCAGATCAGTCGCGTCGTCAGGATAGAAGCTCACACCAACGCTTGCGCCAAGCACAATCCTCGTCCCGGCAATCCGGATGGGACACTTGAGCGCTCTTTCGACACGTCGGCAAACCTGCTCTGCCTGGTACGGCGATCTCATGTTCTCGACGAGAATGGCAAACTCATCCCCACCTAATCGGTACACTGTATCGTCGCCGCGAACACACGCGCGAAGCCTGTTGGCGATCAAGAACAGCGCTTCGTCACCGGCATCATGTCCCAGTAGTTCATTGATTTTCTTGAAATCATCGAGATCGATCAGAATAAGAGCGGTCATCGGCCGCACGTCGTCTTCATAAGATGTTGCGATACTGGTCCATTTCGCTGACAACCGCTGCCGATTACCAAGGCTCGTCAACGGGTCTTCGAAGGCGATGCGTCTTAGCGTCTCCTCCACCCGCTTTCGGTCGGAGAAATCCTCGAATGTAGCAATCCCGACCCTTATGTCATGTAGAAGGACGCCACGCTGGTTGACGGTGACGATACCGCCATTCGCCGACACCACGTCCAGTTCCAATGGTTCTACTTTGGATATTCCGGTGGAATCGGCTTTCCACAGACGGTTCCAGTACTGACGAGCTAACAGTTGCTGTTCCAGTTTTGGATAGCTTTGTTCAATCCATGCATCCACAGTTGAGAAATGACTTTCGTTATAACCGAAGGTCTCCTTGAAAGCACGGTTCATGAATTGGATATTACCCACCGGTATTGTCGCCCACGAGATTGGAATTGGCAGAGCATCAAGAATGATGTGCTTATCCCGAAGCGAGAGCCTGGTATGCTTTACTCGCTCAAGAAACTCCTCCACGCTATCTCCTGTTGCAACTCCGCATTGTTTACCTTCGTGAATTTTCCGTTTTCGAGCATTTCATAGCTTCAGGAAGGATTGCTGTTCCGTGTCACGCACACCTTCCTCACCCTGTTCGATCACTCTTTGGAGCGGGGGCCGAAGAGCGCTTTAACAACACGCGGACCGTACCAGACGATGACAGCCAAAGCTGCGATCAACAACAGCGTGCCGACCATTTCGTAGACAGGAAAACCCACCGCGTCTCTTGAAACGAAGAGGGCCACCACAACGCCTGCAGCAGACAGAATTGCTTGGGCTAGGATACGAACCATAGGAAACGTCTCGAATTCTTGTCACAAACGTTCTGGAGCAGGGACAGGCTGGATGTTGTTCTACTGTCGAAAACTAAGAACCGGATCGCCATGCCCAGTCCCTGATTTCTGGCATATCCTCGCCATGTTCACAGACATAGGCGAAATGCTCCTGCAGCTTGCCGCGCAGGCTTTCGACCACATGACCGGCCCTTTCCTTCAGGCCCGGCACGCGCTCGATCGCCTCGATGGCGAGGTGGTAGCGGTCGAGCTGGTTCAGCACTGTCATGTCGAAGGGCGTCGTGGTCGTGCCTTCCTCAACGAAACCTCGAACATGGATGTTCTGATGGTTGGTGCGTTTATAGGTCAGCCGGTGGATGAGGTAGGGGTAGCCGTGATAGGCGAAGATCACCGGCCGCTCGGTGGTGAACATCCGGTCGAAATCCTCGTCGGAAATCCCGTGCGGATGCTGATCCTTTGATTGCAGCGTCATCAGGTCGACGACGTTGACGACGCGAATCTTCAGGTCCGGGATCGCTTCTCTCAGAATGGATACCGCAGCCAGTGTTTCCATCGTCGGCACGTCGCCGGCGCATGCCATCACCACGTCAGGCGAGATCGTATCCTCTTCATTGCCAGCCCAGTCCCATATGCCGATACCGGCCTGGCAATGCTTGGCGGCATCCTCGATGCTGAGCCATTGCGGCTCCGGCTGCTTGCCGGCGACGATCACGTTGATCCGGTCCCAGGTTTTGAGGCAATGGTCGGCCACCCACAGAAGCGTGTTGGCATCTGGCGGCAGGTAGATGCGCACCACGTCTGCCTTCTTGTTGGCGACGAGATCGACGAAGCCCGGATCCTGGTGGCTGAAGCCGTTATGGTCCTGCCGCCACACGTGCGAGGTGAGCAGGTAGTTGAGCGACGAGACCGGCTTTCTCCATTCTAGCTCGCGCGTCACCTTCAGCCACTTGGCATGCTGGTTGAACATGCTGTCGATGATGTGGATGAAGGCTTCGTAGCAGGAGAAGAAGCCGTGCCGGCCGGTCAGCAGGTAGCCTTCCAGCCATCCCTGGCACAGATGCTCCGACAGCACTTCCATCACCCGCCCGTCGGGCGACAGATGTACGTCATAGGGTTCGATCTTCTCCATCCAAACGCGGTCGGTCACGTCGAACACGGCACCCAGCCGGTTCGATTCCGTCTCGTCCGGGCCGAAGATGCGAAAATTCTTCTCCGTATCGTTGAGGGTCAGGATGTCCCGTAGATATTTCCCGAGGACTTCCGTCGTCTGCACCACGGTCTTGCCGGGCTCCGGCACATCGACCGCGTAGTCGGAAAGCGGCGGGCATTTCAATTCCTTGCGCAGCACCCCGCCATTGGCATGCGGGTTGGCACCCATGCGGCGTTCGCCTTCCGGCGCCAGCGCCTTCAGTTCCGGCTTCAGCCCGCCAGCGAGGTCGAACAGATCTTCCGGATCGTAGGAACGCATCCACTCTTCGAGGATCTTGCGGTGGTCTTCATTCTCCCGGCAATTGGCGACCGGCACCTGGTGCGAGCGCCAGAAACCCTCGACCTTCTTGCCGTCGACTTCCTTTGGCCCCGTCCAACCTTTCGGGCTGCGCAGCACGATCATCGGCCAGCGCGGCAGTTCGGCATAGGGCGTTCCACCCCCCTTTGAACTATGGCGAGCCTTGTCCTGGATAACCCGGATCGTATCCGTTGCCTTGTCCATTGCGCCTGCCATCAGCCGGTGCATCGCTTCCGGCTCATGGCCTTCGACGAAGATCGGCTCGTAGCCATAGCCTTCGAACAGTTTCTTGAGATCCTCGTCGGGAATGCGCGAAAGCAGCGTCGGATTGGCGATCTTGTAGCCGTTCAAATGCAGAATCGGCAGAACGGCACCGTCGCGGGCGGGGTTGAGAAACTTGTTGGAATGCCAGCTTGCGGCGAGCGGTCCGGTTTCCGCCTCACCGTCACCCACCACGCAGGCGACGATCAGGTTCGGGTTGTCGAAGGCCGCGCCATACGCATGCACGAGTGCATAGCCGAGTTCGCCGCCTTCATGGATCGATCCGGGCGTTTCCGGTGCCGCATGGCTCGGAATGCCGCCGGGGAAGGAGAACTGCCGGAACAGCCTGTGCATGCCCTCGGCGTCTTCCGGAACCTCTGGATAGATCTCGCTATAGATGCCCTCGAGCCAGGTATTGGCGACCATGCCTGGGCCGCCATGGCCCGGACCGCAAATATAGATGACGCTGAGGTTGCGCTTTTTGATCACCCGGTTGAGATGCGCGTAGATGAAGTTCAGCCCCGGCGTTGTGCCCCAGTGGCCGAGCAGGCGCGGCTTGATATGCTGGGGCTGCAGCGGTTCGCGCAGGAGCGGATTATCGAGAAGATAGATCTGGCCGACCGATAGATAATTGGCGGCGCACCAGTAGCGATGGATTAGATTGATTTCTGCGGCGTCCAATGAGGCTGCCGTGTTGAAATTTTTTTGCTGCATATTCCCGCCCTCAGCTCGCCCAAAGCACGCCAACAGTTTGGCTGACGTGGGAAAAACCAGCATCCCCTGAATCGACATGCTAATTCCAAGTCATCATGTGATGACTATCAGCGACCATATATCCGTTCATGTGGGATGATGGCAAGTGAAAATACAGAAACTATTGCGTTTATTCGTTGACGACTGAGATTATTGTTGGTCATGGTGATGGGCACCCAGAATTTACTGAGTGATAGAAAGAAGTGAACTCTTGCGACGGCTGGAAGACATTGTCTCCCCAACGGAAATATTGCTGGACCGGCGGCTGCATGAGCTCATTGTCAGCAGGATGCCGGATTTCCGTCGTAGTTGATCAGTCTTCCAGATGTCTGGCGTTGCCACCCATGGCCACACCACCGTCGACAGGTAGTGCATGGCCAATCACGTAGCTGCCAGCGTCCGATGCAAGCCACATCATTGCTTGAGCAACCTCGAGCCCAATACCGCTGGCTGCGCCAGTAATGGGTACAATATAGCCGCCAAAACCATAAGTGACGTTCATTGCCCATTTTCCCTTCATCGTTAAAAGCCAACGATACAACCTCGCTGACAGTCAGTAAGCGATCTGGCCATTGACTAGTCCTCCAGACGTCCCGGACAGTTCCTGTTGCAAGATCTTTCGCGCTTCTGGGCTGACCACCGACATCGGGGCCGCAACGACAGTTCTCGCCGCGGAGCCGGCCAGATTGACCGTACCGATTGCAGCCATCCCGACGTGATCGGCCAATGTCACCTGGCCGCCCTCGAGGGATTGTCCAGCCAGACGTTTCCCCAGGAGCCCGATGATTTCTGGACTATCGGCAAAGGCGTTGTGACCGAGGGCGTCCTTGGAACGCACGGTGCTGGTATCGATCACTGTGATCCCAAGCTGTTTCAGCACGCCGGTATAAGGGGTGGTATCGACACCGCCGACACGGTTGACTCCACCGGAGATCCATCTCGAAACCTCAAGCGCCCGGTCGCGCGTCGAGGCAAAAATGGTGAACTGCGGCCGCTTCGGCCCCATCTCTATGAGTTGACGGCGGAAGACGTCGACATCGATATCGGGCGACGCCAGCACGACGTTGCGGACCTTCGCCGGGATCGTCTTTTCGCGCATCGCGATCCCGCGCAGAGCCTCGGCCGTCAGCCATGTCCCCATGGAATGGGCAAGGATCGTGATATCGCCGACGTCAGGGCTGCGGGCAGCCTGGATGATCAAATCCTCCAGGGCACGGCGTGAATAGTTCGTGCTTTCCTTGTCGTAGAGATAGCCAAGAACGCTGGCACGGGAGGGCCAGGTGAACAGGATCGGAGCGGCATCGGTTCCCGCGTCATGGGTGATCTGGGCAAAACGAAAGACAGCATCTGCATAGGTGTTGTTGAAGCCATGCACGAAGATGATCACCTGCCGCTTTGCATTACGGTTCTTGCGAAACCAGTTGAGCGCCTGATGCTCTGAGCTGACCTTCTCGTCCTTGAGCACGGCGAACTCTTTCTCAGGGTTCGGGGGCACGCGCTTCGGCCACTGGACCTCCCCGACCTTCCGCGCCTCATCCGGCGGGATGGAAACGGTGAGGTTGTTGAGCGAGATCGCCGTTCCGCGCTCTCCGGAATAAAGCTCGCCGGGATCTGCGGCGGGTTTTCGGGTGGTCGCGACCAGCATGTCGACGCGGCTTGTGTCGTTCGTCGTCAACGCCACGGGCTGAAGGACATTCTCCGGCCGGCCCGCGCAGCCGCTGAGCATGGAAAGAAGGAGGGGAAACAATACGATGCGCCCTCGCCATGAGCGCGAATTGCGTGAGCAGGCTTTTCGGGCGGCAACGGCATTCATTGACGAAAGCCGTCGTAGCGATGACGTGTAGTCAATTGTGTTCGACATCGCGGGGAATCCTGAACCAGGTTACGTAGAGAGCGGGAAGGAACAGCAGGGTCAGGACGGTTCCGACGACGATGCCGCCCATCATGGCGTAGGCCATCGGTCCCCAGAACACCTCTCTTGAGATGGGGATCAACGCCAGCGTCGCCGCGGCGGCCGTCAGCATGATCGGTCGCATCCGATGCTCCGTCGCCTCGACGACGGCCTGCCACGGAGGGGTCCCTGCCTTGCGCAGGTCTTCGATCTGGACGATCAGGATGACCGAGTTTCGGATGAGGATACCGATCAGGGCAAGCACGCCGAGGATTGCGACGAAACCTAATGGCGCTCGACTCAGAACGAGCACAGCGACGACACCGATCAAGGCGAGCGGGGCGACCGAGAAGACGAGGAGCAATCTATGGAAGCTTTGAAGTTGCGTCATCAGAAGCGTCGTCATGACGAAAATCATGACCGGCACCACATTGATAATCGGCGCCTGGGACTTGGAGCTCTCCTCGACCGTACCGCCGACGGCGATATCGTATCCCGGTTCCAAAGAGGCTTTCAGTTCTTCTATCTTCGGGTCGAGCTGCCGAACTATCGTCGCAGGCTGCATCGTGTCCCTTATACCGGCCTTGATCGTGATCGTCGGTATCCGGTTGCGTCGCCAGATCGTCGGTTGCTCCAGGTCGTAATCGAATTTGGCGACGGAGGAGAGCGGGATGGACTTCCCGCTGGCGCTTGGCAGTTGGAGATCGAGCAGACTGTCAATAGAGGCGCGTTCTTGTGCCTCCGCCCGTCCGACAACGTTGATCAGATAGATCGCATCGCGGACCTGCGTCACGGTCGCGCCCTGGACGATGCCGTTCAGCGCCGTTGCGATATCCTCGGAAGAAACACCGAGCTGCCGGGCCTTGTCCTGGAGAACGTCGACCTTCACTACCCGTGCAGGCTCATTCCAGTCGAAGACGAGGCCGGTCAGAGAAGAATCGGACATCACGATCCCGGCAGTTTTTTGCGCTAACTCGCGCACTTTCTGAATATCCGGGCCAGAAATTCGGTACTGGACCGGCTTGCCGACCGGCGGACCGAAGTCCAGCGTCTTGACGAAAGCGTCGGTGCCCGGAAAAGTCTTCAGCAAATAAGCCTGCAAGTCGGCCCTGAGCCGGTCGCGGACCTCAAGACCCTTCGAGACGATGACGATCTGGCCGAAGGTGGGATCGTCGGGCTGGACGTCGAAGGACAGAATGAAGCGCGGGGCACCCCTACCGACATAGCTCGACCAGTGATCGATGTCGGGATTGCCGGCGAGCTTCTCCCGCTCGAATTGCGCCATCTGCCGGTTCGTCTCGGCCATGGAACTGTTTTGCGGCAGGTTCCAGTCGATGATCAACTCCGGACGGTCGGACGCGGGAAAGAATTGCTGCTGAACCAGCGACATCCCGGCAACGGACAGGCCAAACGCGGCGACTGTCACGATGATGGTCGTCCAGCGAAAGCGAAGGCAGAGCTGAAGCAGCCATGAGAAGGCTGCTCCCATACGGCTCTTGTGCTCCTCGTGCTTTTTCATTGTCTTCGGCAGGATCGTCACGCCCAGCAGAGGGGTGAACAGAACGGCGACGATCCAGGACACGGTCAGCGAAACCGCCAGTACGACGAAAAGCGTGAAGGTGAATTCGCCGGCGCTGCTGTTGTTGAAACCGATCGGCAGGAACCCTGCGACGGTGACCAGCGTGCCGGTCAGCATCGGAAAGGCAGTCGATATGTAGACATGGGTCGCGGCCTTGCGCAGAGTGTCACCGACCTCCAGGCGGGCCACCATCATTTCGACGGCGATCATTGCATCGTCGACCAGAAGGCCGAGCGCGATAATGAGGGCGCCGAGCGAGATACGCTGCAGCGAAATACCGGAATACTGCATCACCATGAAGGTGATGGCGAGCACCAGCGGGATGGAGATCGCCACGACCAGCCCGGCGCGCAGGCCAAGGCTGATGAAGCTGATGGCGAGCACGATGGCGACAGCCTCGAACAAAGCTCTGGTAAAGCCGGAAACGGCTTCGTCGACCACGGCCGGTTGATCTGAGACATGATCGACGGACACGCCGAGCGGCAGATCCTGCACGATGCGCTCCATCATCTCGTCGAGAGCGTGACCAAATTCGAGTAGATTGCCACCGGCCTTCATTCCGATTGCAAGCCCGATCGCCGGCTTGCCATTGAACCGGAACAGCGACGATGGAGGATCGACGTAACCACGTTTGACGGTTGCAACATCCGTCAGCGGAAAAAAGCGATCGTTGACGCGCAGGTTGATCGCCCGGAGGCTGTCTTCGGAGATGAAGCGGCCACCGACGCGCAGAGCGATGCGCTCCGGCCCGGCGTCGATGAAGCCCGATTGGGTGACGGCATTCTGCTTTTGCAGGGTTTCGACGATGTCGGACTGATTGATTCCAAGCGCTGCGATCTTGCGGGTGGAGAACTCCAGATAGATCACCTCGTCCTGGGCGCCAATGATGTCGACCTTGCCAACATTCGGCACTGTCAGGACCTTGGTGCGGGCATCCTCGACGAGATCGCGCAACTGCCTCTGATTCAAGCCGTCGGCGGTGAAGGCAAAGATGTTTCCGTAAACATCGCCGAATTGATCGTTGAAGAAGGGGCCGACGACGCCTGACGGAAACTGCTGCTGGATGTCGCCAATCATGTTGCGGACGCGCTGCCAGGTCGCTGGGACATTGCGCGCCTTGGTGGTCGGAAGAAGATCAACGAAGATCGTGGTCTTGCCGGCGGTCGTGAGGCTCCGCGTCCGATCGAGGCTGTCGAGCTCCTGAAGCTTTTTCTCGATGCGATCGGTGACCTGCTGGGTGACCTCTTCGGCCGAAGCGCCCGGCCATTGCGCCTGGATCACCATCGTCTTGATAGTAAAAGACGGATCCTCCTCGCGTCCAAGGTTGAGGTAAGCGTACATGCCAGCGACCGCGAAGGCGATCATGAAATACCAGACGAAGGAACGATGTTCGAGCGCCCAGTCCGATAGATTGAAATTCTTCATGGGCGCATCTCCTGTCCTGGCCTTATCTTCTGTCCCTCCTGAAGTTCACTGACTCCTGCAACCACGACTCTTTCTTCCGCGGTCAGTCCCGATTTGACCCGTACAAGTGGGTTCTCCGGCCCGGTTTGTTCCAGGACAACCGTACGCGACGACACGCTCAGGGTATTCGGATCGATCACCCAAACACTAGGGACGCCATTCTTCTCCACGATTGCCGAGCGGGGCACTTCCACGGCTTGGATGCGTTGGCGCTCCGTGAACGTGGCGGTCACGACCGCACCGAAGCGGAAGACCTCGGGGGGCTTTTCCAGGGCGATTTTCACCCTGTAGGTTCGGGTGTCCGCGTCCGCCTGCGGAGCGATCTCCCGGACCTGTCCGGATGTCCGCAAGCTGCCATCGAGCTGCAGCGCAACGTCTACATGGTTGGACGAAGTGATAGACGAAACCTGCGCCTCGGGCACGTCTATGATGACATCGCGCTGATCGAGCCGCGCGAGTTTCAGGACGGCTTGTCCGGCTGTAACGGTCTGGCCCACTTCAACGGAGGTTGAGGTGATCACGCCGTCGAACTCCGCCTCTAACCGAGCATAGCCAAGCTGCTCCCGGGTCTTGGCCAGATTGGCTTGCGCTTTCGCGACATTCGCCTGTGCCGACTTGAGCCCCTGTTCGGCAAGTTCGAGGTCGGCAACGCTGGCGGTGTTAGTCGCAGCGAGCATGCGTTTGCGTTGCTCGTTAATCACGGCGTTCTCGAGTTGGGCATTCGCATTTCTGAGATCGGCTTGCGCGCTGATCACGGCGAGCTGCAATGTGAGCGGATCGATCTCCGCGAGAATGTCGCCCTTCCTGACGATGTCGCCTGTCTCAACCTGTCGCGCGATAACACGGCCAAGAACCCGGAATGCGAGTTCGGTCTCCACCCGCGGCTGAACGACACCGGCAAAACTCAAGGCTTGGGAACGACCGGCTGTCACGTCCATCCAGACTACGGGTCGCGGTGGCGTGTTTTCCGCTGCAGCGGGCTGGTAGGGTAAGGACCAGACGATGACTGTTGCGATATAGAGCATAGTAGCTGGGGACGGGCGCTTCATCTCAGTTACCCTCCCAGTTCACGACCTGGTCGGGCCGAAGGAACTTGCCGCCTTCCGTGACAACCAGTTCCTGTGCGGAGACCCCCTTTGCGGCAGTGAATTCGCCTGCGCGGTAACTTGCTACAGTGATCGGGCGAAGTGCGACGGTGCGCTTGGCCGCATCCACGATCCAAACTGCGGGCTTCCCGTCAGCCGACGCCATCGCGCTCCACGGCAATGTGATCGCAGCCTCTTGAGACGCTTGAAAAGTGCCGATCACGGGAGTTCCAAGGGACCATTGGACATTGTCGGGAAGTGCCAATTTCACGCGGATCGTTCCGGTCGTCGTATCGATGACCGGCGCGACCTCTCTCACTTTTGCAGGGATACCACCGCCAGGATTCGAGACTGGCACCACGGTCGCCTCATCGCCCGGTGGCCCGGCCAGGAAAAATGCCTCGAAGACATCGAAGACCGCATCACGGGGACCATCATGGGCGAGCGTGAAGGCAGGCTGTGCCGCTGATACGACCTGCCCAACCTCGATGCTGCGCGCAGTGATGATGCCGTCAGCATTGGCTTTGAGTTCGGTGTGGGAGAGTGCGTCGCGAGTGATCGCCAGGGACGCTTTGGCGGACTCCAGCGACCCTTCTGCCGTCGCCAATTCCTCTTTCGCCTGATCGTAGGTCGACTGGGCGATTGCGCGTGTCTCCACCAATGTCTGATAGCGCTGAAAGGCGAGTTTCTTTTGATTGAGTGTCGCTTGCGCCGCCAGAAGACCAGCCTCAGCCGACTCCACGTCGGCGCGTTGCTCGGTGTCATCGATCCGAGCCAGAACATCTCCGGCGTGCACATGTGAACCGATATCCACCCGCCGCTCTATGACCTTGCCGGCGGAGCGGAACGCGAGGTCGGTCTGGATGCGCGCTCGTATCTCGCCTGAGACGCCTGTGCTGCGCTGATGCTCGATCATTGCAGCGTGAATCACGCGTACCGGCTGCGGTGGCGCCGCTGTTGTCTTGGCATTGTCGTCGCATGCCGCAAGCAACATGCCGGTCAAACCGAGACCAATCACGCGAAATCGAATTTTGGAAGTGCGATGCCGGCTCGTAAACTCGCCGGCATCATATCGTTCTTGCTTCTTCAAATAACTTCCAGTCAGAGTAAGATCTCCTGCGATTGTCTGCGAGGCTTCGAGCCGGCAGATTTCTGGCGCGGGGCGCTTGTCGTGTCTTGACGTCCAGACGCGTTGGGCGAAACGGCTGACGCATTGACGCTTGCGGCTACCGGGTGCTGCCGGCCAATTCTTTGCCCAGTTGGTCCGCCGCCGAGCGTACCCCGGCCTTCGCGGCGTCGAGCCCCCCGAAATTGGCGGTGATGTCGAGTGCGTTCGCGCTTCTGCTCGCAACATGGGCGTAGAGCAGGGCGCCGGTCTGGGCATCCTCGATCTCGACGGCATAGGACACCCAGCCGGAGAATGTGCCGCGACCGCCAGTGGCCTGAGCGCCCGCATTGACGACAAGGCCGACCGGCAGAACATGCGAAACGGTGGACAGCACCGGTGTGCTTGCTTCTGCACCGGTCAGTGTCAGCCTGGCGCGCAACGTACCCGGTCCGGGCTGTGCAACGAGTTGAAGACGTCGGCTGAGGACCTTGGAAAACTCCTGATGCATGTAGCTGGCAAGTGCCTGCCGGTCGGTAGCCGACATCTTGCCGAATTGGGCGTCCGGCCCTGCATAGATCGCCGTGGGTGGAATAATCACACGACTGTAGGCTGCGAAATTCACATCCGGCCGACGGTAGGCATAGGGCCTTGTCTTGTCCGAGGTCGGGCGTAGAAACGCCGACGAAGACAGCGCTTGAGACGGTGGCGGTGTTGTTGCGCAGGCGGCGAGGGCGAGCGCCATCGCGCAAGCCGCCAGGCCACGCACCCAAATATTGGAAGGCCGCCTCCGAGGTGCCTGGGACGGACCGGAAATCGGGGTCAGACTATTTGCGCGATTATCCAAAGTTCACCTCATGTGCATGGCCCGCTGTCACGGTGTTTTCTTCACCGGCAGAACGGTCCTCAGCTTTTGAACGAAAATCCCGAGGCGGTGATCCGCCTCGGCCTGACTTGCGTCATGGCTAACGATCGGGGACGGCGTGTACTCGTCTCCGGCTTGAGGTTCGTCTTAACGCTCCACGACGCCCCTACGGAATTGGAGGCCGCCACCAGGCTGCCGCATGATCGCGCCACCGGCGCAACGGTCTGGGCCGCATGCTCCTCGTGCCGCGGCGCCGCCGCCGTAAGGGCCGCGAACAACGGCAGAACCGCCGCATGCCGCTCCGACGCAGCCACCTCGCGCAACGCCGCCGTAGCCCGGGCCGCCGCGATAATACGTGTTCCACTGTCCGTGCCACGGCTGGCCGGCATAATGGTTGTTCCAGTAAGCCTGATTGAAGGCGACAACGGTCAATCCGATCATCGGAATGAGCGCCGGTGAAAGAGCTACTGTTTGGCCTTGATAGTAGATGCTGACATAGTTCGAAGAGACCCAGCCGCGTGCTCCTCCCCACGAGACGTCGCACCAGGACGCTGCATCAAGGCACCCGTAGATGGTAAGAGCTGCGCTCGGCGGCATCGTCATGACCACTGGATACCATGTTCCCGGCCCGGCCCTCAGATTGACGCTGCCGACCGTCGCTCCTTTTGTTGCCGCTACAGCCGGGCCTGATGCGACGGCCATACACAGCGCTGCCAATGCACCCAGGATACGGCGGCGCGTAACCCAAATACGCTTTATGTTCATAACTTTCTCCTTTGAAATCGTTGAGCTTTCCTGAGTCAACGCGTCCGACAACTTGAACGAGCAGATCAAAGTCGTTCAAATATTTACAAGTTGACGACGCTCCAACGGCTGTCGTTTGGCCCATCGTCTTCGGAGCCATCAGGGTCGCCAAAGCGGTAGGCGCTGACACATCTCTCCGTCGAAGCCGCCTCGTTCGACACGCACAGCTCATATCCGTCCTCGGCGGCATACAGAGTGACGCAAACGGTATTCGGCATTCCGTTTTCCATCGGGAAACAGAGCGCCTCGATGGATTCGTTCTCCCATGGGATCGTGACGGGCCGCTCGCGGGCAGCCGCGTTAACAGAGACGGAAATGCCGGCAAGCAGCATCAAAGCAAAGCAGGTAAAACCGCGCCTCTTACTCATTGTCCCTCGCTTGTAATGCTGAATAGAAGGTCGATGTCCGGGCAGTTTCTTTCTTGCCACGGAGCGAAATGCAATTAACGGCAATCGCCATCCGACCTGTTGCCAAGGGTTCGAGGCAACGGTGCATTCTGAAAGATTGACCTACTCCATAACTGGTTGGCCCCGAGGCAAACGGCCGTTGCTCGCGCCAGCGCTGCGATGGTTTTCGGTCGGTATTTTTCAATCATCAGCAGCTTCCCGAATGGATGAATTGCTACTGATACGAAGTGCGGCGCCCGATGCGACATTCCGGTTGGATTTTTTTCGGAGCTGCCATTCAGATCTGAGATCTTATGGTGAGCAGCAGTAAGGGAAGGACATGCAACATGAGCTGGTCCAGTTGGCGCAGATGATCGACTGGCCGTTTCTGAAAGAGCGTTTTGGCAAGGTTTTGCAGGATGGATCAGGTATGCGGCAGCTGCCGACCCGGCTGATGGCAGGGCTGGCAATCCTCAAGCATACATTCAATTTGTCGGATGATGGGGTTTGCGTCCGCTACCACGACAGTCCGTACTTCCAGTATTTTTGCGGTGGGGAGCTCTTCCAGCACAGATTGCATTTGGACCGTTCGTCGATGACGCGCTGGCATCAGCGCATGGGCGAGGAGCGGATAACGGCTCTTCTACGGGAGAACCTCTCGGTGGCGGCCAAGACCGGTGCGATGAAGCCGTCGGACACGCGGCAGGCGATCGTGCGATAACTGATCGGTCTAGCCCGCGACGGATCGGCGACCGTTACGGAACGCGCAGTATTCCCTTTGCCTTTTGATCGGCAACCACCGTGCGCCTTCCTTCGGGGGAGATTTGACCTATCGCATCCACCAATGGACCGCCAATTGCGTCCATGAACTCCGTCCAGGCGGACTGCATTGCACTGAGGGCCGCCAGGGTTGCGACAGGATCATACGGATCAGCAGACATCTGTTTCAGCATTTCTTGCCGAGCCTCGGTAACTTTCCTCACGGCTCGCGCATATCGCGGTTCTTCCTTGAGAAGAGTCTCACGGAACGACCTGGCGTCTGAAGCGGGAAGGGTCGCTTCCGCAACAGCAAGAATGCGAGCTAAAGGATCATCACCTCTGGGGACCTCCGGTGTCGCACGCAGCATTTGCCCTCCCACAAAAGCGAGAAGGAACATGTTCAACACGAGCGATATGGGAAGAGCAATTCGCAGCCATTTTCTTGTGCCATCCTGTGTTTGAACCATATTGCTGTTCATTCCATGAAAATTGGGATCGATGCGACCTGAAGTGTGGAGAGCAGATCACCGGAGGCGGGTAAGTTCGGGAAATGCATCCCGATAAAAAGACCCGCAGCCACTGCTATCCCGCTGCCGGAGGAAATACCCAGCCAATTCAGATGGGGCCATAGCCCGCGAACTTGCGCAAAAAGCCGTGCACCGAACCGGGAGGGTCCGGATGGTGCTGGCGCTATTCGCGCAGCGACGTTCGTTCTCAGGCGCACCAAGGCGACACTACGCTCGCCCGGCGGCCACAGGGAGATCTCTTGATGCCTGCGCGCCGCCGCTAGCGCATCATCCATCAAGCGCTCCTCCGCAAGAACGGTACGCGCCACTTTCGAGATCTTTAGCAGAGACAGCGCATCGGCCTGCACCTCTACAGGCCAGAGGTCAATATTCGCTCCGTAACTTCGCGCCAGGGACGTAAAACGTTCGATCTTCAACATATTTATTCTCCCTGTTTATCACGCTCTGCCAGCAGCCGCTCACGAAGTGTAGTTCTGGCGCGCGCAAGCAGACGCTCTATTGCTTTGGCCGACAGCCCAAGAATACGTCCCGCCTCAGCGCCGGATATGCCTTCCTCGTAGACGAGTATCATCGCGGCCTGCTGGCTCGCTGGCAATGCGCGAATAGCTGCAGCCAGGGCGGCATCGCGCTCGGTACTCGTCAAAATCTCGTCTGCTGCGGCTCCTGGATCGACAGCATCGAAGTTGTCTGGAAGGGGGACCGGCTCTTTACGGCGGCGGCGATCAATACAGAGATTGACGACGATCTGATAAAGCCAGGTTCTCAATCGAGCGCGCTTTGGGTTGAAGCGGCCAGCGTGATGCCACACCTTGACCATTGCATCCTGGGCGATGTCCTCAGCATCGCGAAAATTCGGGGTTATGCGGCTGGCTACACTTAGAACAAACGCACCGTGACGAACAACGATTTCGTCGAAGGCTCTCCGGTCTCCTTGTGCAGACCAGAACAGGAGTTTGTCATCAGCAACCTTGTTATAGGCCCGGGGTTCGACCATGCCGGTGCCCAGAGTCCGCCTGACTAGCAACGCGAGCGCGTCCCATTCGAGTTCCATCTCCTGCCATCGCGCTGCCAATTCCTGTGCCTGCATGTGCGCCGCTCGCTTTTCCCGGCTCTTGCAGCTTATACGGGGCGCGCACCTGTTTCCCCCTCATGCGATCGAGATTATGCGCGGCAATCCCGATAGGCACGCGGGCGACTTCCCGCCCAAACGCGCAGACGGGAATTGCATGGCCGCAGGTTCAACCGTTGCGCTCATATCGCGCCATCGCCCTACAACCAGATCGTCAATCCTTGCCCCAGGATGCCGCGCGCACAGCTCGGGCTTGACCGCTGGGCTAGCGCAGGAACGCCCTGAAACGGCGCAGCGAGAAGAAGAACAGCGCCACCCCAAGAACCAGCAACGCCAGAAACTGAGGCCAGACGACATCCAGGCCCGCGCCTCGAAACAGTATCGCCTGCGCCAGCATGACGAAGTGCGTATCGGGTGCGACGAGCATGACGTCCTGGATGATCTGCGGCATGCTCTCGCGCGGCGTCACCCCGCCCGACAGGACGCGCAATGGCAGCAGGGTCAGCATCAGGAGAAGACCGAACTGTGGCATTGAACCGGCCACCGTCGCGAGAAAGATGCCAAGCGAAGTGGTGGCGAACAGCTGAAGCACCGTGCCTGCCAGAAACAGCATCAAGGAACCTTCGATCGGCACCTTGAGAAGGCCCTGCACGACGAAGACAAGCGAAACGGTCGAGGCAAGAAGCACCACAAGTCCCATAGACCAGATCTTGCTCACCATGATCTCGGTCGGAGTGACCGGCATGACGAGCAGGTGTTCGATCGTGCCATGCTCACGCTCGCGGATGAGGGCAGCACCCGTGAGAACGATCGCGAGCATGGTGATCGAGGAGATCACGTTGTTGATTGCCCCGAACCACCCCTTGTCGAGCGACTGGTTGAAGCGGGAACGCAGCGCCAGATCGACGGGGACAGTCGTATTTCCCCGGTAACGGTTGAGGTATTCATTCACCTCGCCCGAAACGATCGACTGGACGTACCCGCCGCCGCTGAAGGCCTGGGTCATCCGGGTAGCATCGACATTGAGCTGGATCGTCGGCGCCTTGCCGGCGAGCAGGTCGCGCTGGAAGTTCGGCGGGATGTCGAGGGCGAAGGTATCAAGGCCGCTGTCCATGCGGCGGTCCATCTCGTGCTGCGAGATGATTTTTGGAATCGTGAAGTAGGGCGGATAAAATGCCGTCAAGATGCGTGAGGAGACAGGAGACTGATCCTCATCCACGACCGCGATCGCCGCGTTGTTGAGTGTCTCCGGCATTGCCGTCGAGGCGGTGTAGATCGACAGCGTGAAGGCATAGACGATCAGGACGGCGAGCATCGGATCGCGTGCAAGCGCCCGCAATTCCTTGACGCCGAGTTGAATGACGTTGGCCAGTCGCATGGATCACGCCGCCTGTTTCTTGAGGAAGGCCACGGTCATTCCGGTAAGAACGGGAATGGCGATCAGGAGAGGAATGAAGGAGGTTGCAAGATCGTTGAAGTTGAGCGCCTTCGAAAAAGTGCCACGGGCGATCGTCACGAAATAGGTTGCAGGATAGATCTGGCCGATATAGGCGCCCATCCCCTGAAGCGACGATACGGGGTCGATGATCCCCGAATATTGGACGGCCGGGATTATGGTGATGAGGGCCGTGCCGAAGATGGCGGCGACCTGGCTGCTGATGAAGCTCGAAATCAGAAGTCCGATTCCGGTCGCGATGATGACGTAGAGGAAGGCCGCCAGGGCGAGCGTGAGAAAGCTCCCGGTCAGCGGCACCCCGAACACGAACACCGCAAACGCCGTCAGCATGGCGAAGTTCAGCATGGCGAGCGCGATGTAGGGCAGTTGCTTGCCGATGATGAACTCGAAGCGCGTCACCGGCGTCACGTAGAAATTGACGATTGAGCCGAGCTCCTTTTCGCGGACGACGCTCAGGACCGCGAGCATGGACGGGATCAGCATCAGGAGCAGTGGAATGACAGCCGGCACCATGGCGATCAGACTGTCGACGCCCGGATTGTAGCGATATCTGAGCGCGATCTGGAATTGGCCGATCGTCGCCGCGTCGCCGTAGAGTTCGCGCGCCTTCTGGGTCAGCCAGGTCTGATGCATGCCCTGCACGTAGCCCTGGACGGTCTCGGCGCGCGATGGCGAAGCCCCATCGATCCAGGCGCCGATCTCGACTTTTGTGCCACGCGAGACATCGCGTCCGAACCCAGGCGGAATCTCCAGCGCCAGGCTGAGCTCGCCATTGCTCATGCGCCGGTCTAGGTCGTTGTAGTCGGTGATCGGCGCCTTTTCGGTGAAGTAGCGGGAACCGGCGATCTGGAGCGTGTAGTCGCGACTGACTGTGGTATCGTCGCGATCGAGCACGGCAAAGGACAGGTTCTCGACATCCAAGTTGATGCCGTAGCCGATGACGAACATGAGGATGACGCTGCCGAGAACGGCAAGCATTGCGCGGATCGGATCGCGGCGCAACTCGAGCGCCTCGCGCTGCGTATAGGCCAGCATGCGGCGCAGATTGAAGGCAGAGTGGGCAGATGGGGCTCGGGGCGGCGCCGCCCCATCCGCCTCCTCCTCCTCACGCTGCGCCTGGGGTGCTCGCGCAGGTGAAGCCTGTTCGCCAATTGCTTCTTCAAGATAAGAAATAAAGGCTTCTTCAAGCGTCGCCGCGCCCCGCTTTTCCACTATGGCACGAGGCTCGTCGCTGACGAGAACCTTGCCGGCATGCATCAGCGAGATGCGGTCGCACAGCTCTGCTTCGTTCATGAAGTGCGTCGAAACGAAGATCGTCACCCCGTCATTGCGCGACAGGTCGGACAGAATCTGCCAGAAGCCGTCGCGCGCGACTGGATCAACACCGGAAGTCGGCTCGTCGAGGATCAGGATGTCCGGGGCGTGGATCATTGCCACGGCGAGCGACAATCTTTGCCGGATGCCGAGCGGCAGCGCGTCGGGCAACGCATCCATGATCTCGGTGAGGTCGAAGCGTGCGGCCATGTCGGCGATGCGCGCCGGGATCTTTTCGAGCGGCAGATTGAAGAGACGCGCGTGGAGATCGAGGTTCTGACGAACCGTCAGCTCGGTGTAGAGCGAGAAGGCCTGGCTCATGTAGCCAACCTTTCGCCGGACCTCGATATCGTTCGGATCGACCTCATGTCCGAACAGTTTCGCGGTTCCCTCACTTGCCGGCAGGAGACCGGTCAGCATCTTCATCGTGGTTGTCTTGCCGCAGCCGTTCGAGCCGAGGAAGCCGAAAATCTCGCCGCGCGGGATCTGGAAGCTGACATCGTCGACCGCCGTGAAATCGCCGAAGCGCATCGTCAGGTGCTCGGCTTCGATCGCGAACTCCGCCTCCCCTCTATCGGGTCGGGGCGGTATGACGACCTCGTGATGGCCCTGCCGCTTTTCTTCCGGAAGGAGGGCGACGAAGGCGGCGTCGAGATTGGCGGCCCCGGTGCGGGACAGCAATTCGGCAGGCGTTCCGGTTGCAAGCACGCGGCCGGCGTCCATAGCGACGAGCCAGTCGAAGCGCGCGGCTTCTTCCATATAGGCAGTCGCGACGATCACGCTCATTCCCGGACGCTCGCGCCGGATGTCGTCGATCAGTTCCCAGAATTGCCGACGCGACAGCGGATCGACACCGGTGGTCGGTTCGTCGAGAATGAGGAGATCCGGATCGTGGATCAGCGCGCAGCAGAGGCCGACCTTCTGTTTCATGCCGCCGGAAAGTTTTCCGGCCGGGCGGTCCGGGAAAGGAGCAAGTCCCGTTCGCTCCAGCAGGTCGGTGATACGACGCTGCCTTTCTTCCCGGTCCTGGCCGAACAGGCGCCCGAAGAAATCGATGTTTTCGAATACCGAAAGCGTGGGGTAAAGGTTCTTGCCAAGGCCCTGCGGCATGTAGGCGATCCGCGGGCAGGTGCGGTTGCGGTGCCTCGCGTCGGCAATGTCGCCGCCAAGCACTTCGATCCGGCCGCCCTGAACCGTACGGGCGCCGGCGACGAGGCTAAGCAGGCTCGACTTGCCGACACCGTCCGGGCCGACGAGGCCAACCATGATGCCCGACGGGATATCAAGGCTCACGTTGTCGAGCGCCCTGATTTTACCATAGGACAGGCCGACTTTCGCCAGCTTCGCGACCGGCGCAGTCTGCGTCTTGTCCTCCGTCTTTCGCGGCGTTTCCTCGGTCATTGCACGAGCGCTTTCGTGAGTTGCTCAGGCCACTTCGCTTTGGGGTCGATCCGGACATAGGCCATACCTGGAAGCCCGGTCTTGACCTGCTGGATATGCTCGCGAAGCAACTCCGGCCTGATCTTCGCCTTGATCCGGAACATCAGCTTCTGCCGTTCTTCCTCTGTCTCCACCGTCTTCGGTGTGAACTGGGCGACATCGGCCACAAAGCTCACGCTGGCCGGGATCACGAATTGCGGCGCGGCATCGAGGACAAGACGAACCTCCGAACCGATCGGAATCCGGCCGGCTTCGGCGGTCGGCAGAAAGAACGTCATGTAGACGTCGCTAAGATCGACGAGATTGAGAACACGCCCGCCGGAGGACAGAACCTCTCCGGGCTGCGCGACGCGATACTGCACACGCCCATCGCGTGGCGATCTGAGCGTGCTGTCGTCGATATCGGCCACGATACTTTCAATCGCCGCATCTGCAGCGATGACGGCAGCCTCGGCATCGACAATCTGGGCCTTCGCAGCACCAATCGCCGCATCGGAGGCGGACAGTGAAGCCTGGGCTGCAGCAGTGGCCGCGCGCGTCCTCTGTGCCGCCGCGCGGTCGTCGTCGAGCGTTTGCTGGGAGGTCACGTTCGTCTTGATCAGTTGCTCGGTCCGGGCAAGTTTTCGTTCCGCGGCATCCTGTTCAGCCTCGCGTTGAGCGATCACCGCAGCTGCGGATTCCTTTTCCGCCTCCCTTTGGGCGAGCAGGCTCCTCGCCGTTTCCACACTGATCACGGCGCGTTGACGAGCGGCTTCAGCCTGCTTCCGCTGAGCCTCCAGTTGCTGGGTGTCCATGCGCGCCAACACCTGTCCGGCAGCGACGAGACTTCCTTCATCAACGAGGATTTCCTTGATCCGCCCGGCCGTCTTGGCGGAGACGTCGATTTCGGTTGCCTCGATACGACCGTTGCCGCCGACAATCCCGGCCGGGAGGCCTGTACCGTCATACATCCGCCAGCCATAGTAACCGCCAGCGAGAACCACGACGCCGAGAACGGCCAAAATCCAATTTTTAGCGGCCTTCACGACTGCATCCACCCAGTTTTTTTGTCACTGAGGGAAAGCCCTTGAGATTTTTTGGTTGTCGCGTTCGAATGTCGGGATTGAGTATTCGCCATAAAACCTACCATATGTTGATTGACATGTGCCGCGGCCGATCCATGTTCACGACCGGTCCCAGCCTTGTGCTTGGTGTGTAACGTGTCCCTACCGAAGGCTGTGCACACAGGGCACCGCGCACCGATCGATCGCTACGTGCTTGGGGTCATGCGACGGGCGAGAGATTGGCCATGCCCTGTTCGGACATGTGCCTTCCCTCGTCCATCCAACCCGTCATAAACTCGCGGATGTTGCTGCCGCGAGCAGCAAGCATCTCGGCAGGCTGATCGATCGTCGACAGTTTGCGAAGGCAGGTCGCTTGCTCTGGGACGAGGCGCAATGTCGCCTTAAGGCTTCCTCTATATCTTCCAGAATAAAAGCCGACCAAAGACGATGAGAATGGTTTCATCAAATAGAATGAAGTCATTCTGACGTTGCGTGTCGACCTATTCCGTAACCTTCTGGCCTTGCTGGTTTTCATTGCCCCTCACTTCATTGTTGGTTACATAAAATCTACCAACAAGCATGCGTATCGAAACGGACACGTTGAATTGTATTATATCATCACCTGTTGACTGCATTGTCAACAGGTGATGATGCCCTTGCCATCGTTTGATGATACTCTGTCTGGTGAAGGCAACCCTTTCGCCCTGAGTGCTCGCGGTTCGCTACGGCAGACGGTCTCGGCGTGATCGGACATTTCACCCCGTCGAACCAACCGATGACAATTCGCGCGCGTGATCAGCCGACGAAAGCCGAGATGACGAGTGCGTTCACGATGTCGATGAAAAAGCCGCAGACAAGCGGGACAATGATGAATGCCCGGTGCGCGGCTCCATGTTGCTGTGTGACCGCCGTCAGGTTGGCGATCGCTGTCGCCGTCGACCCCAGTGTGATGCCGCCAAATCCGGCACATATGACGACCGCCTCATAGTCGCGCCCCATGAGCCGAAAGACGATCGTCACGATGTAGACCACCGTCAGAACGACCTGAAGCGCCAGGGCGCAGGCAATGAAGACAAAGACACCGTCGAGCTGCCAAAGTTGCAGCCCCATCAGAGCCATCGTCAGGAAGAGGCCAAGCGCGAGATCGGAGACAAGCGCCAGTCCATCCTCGACTCCGGGCCAGAGTCGCCGCACCGTTGAGCCCACAGCCATCGGCATAAGGTTTCGGATCAGGATGCCAGCGGCCAGACAACTGACGAAGGTCGGCACAGTCAGTCCGGTCAGCGCGATCAGCTTATCGATGCCGAAACCGAGCATCAGCGAGATGTTCAGCGCCAGAATGGCCCAAAGGACAGAGAAATAGTCCAGTTTGGTCTGTGGCCGATCGAACGGCGCGCCGACGTCGAGTTCGACGTTATTGGTACCCGCGATGCGATGGCGCCTCATCAGGAACGCCGCGATCGGACCGCCGACGACGCAGGCGGAGATGAGTCCCACGGTGTTGGCTGCCACGCCGAGTTCCAGCGCGTTAGCGATCCCTAGCCTGTCGGTGAAGATGGGAGCCCAGGCGAGCGTAGTCCCGACACCCCCCGTTAGCGAGATCGACCCGACCATGAGACCGGCTTTCGGCTCAAGTCCGAATAGAGACGCAAGCGAGAGACCTGCGAAATTCTGGATCAGCATGAAAACGATGGCAAGCGCGAGAAGGATCGCCAGCGATCGGCCTCCAGCTAAAAGGCTGCGGACATCGGCTTTGAGGCCGATGCCGGCAAAGAAGAGCAGCAGAAGAAAATCCCGCATGCCGAGCTCGAAGACAATCTTGTCGCCCGTGAGGGCAAAAACGAGCGCGACGACCGCCGCACACAGCAGCCCGCCGACAACCGGCTCGGGGATCGAATAGCGGCGCAGGATACCGGCGTTCATGGTGGCGATCTTGCCAGAGAGAAGAAGGATCACTGCGATCGTGAAGGAAAGGAAGGCATCGACTTGCATTATTCACCGAACTTCCCGCCTGCTCCGCTACCTCCCCCGAATTCAAGGACAGCGTCGCCAGACGGCTTGGCGCGATTGGCGATCTACTGAGGAACTCTTGCCGCGCGTGGCCGCCCGCCGGAGTTAATCGCTTTATATACTATGATAAATCTTAGTCATCATTCGTTGACGGTCGCCCTTTATGGCGTTAAACTTGACAGCAGGTCAATAGGCATTGAGGAGAAAGTATGCCCAATCGAGTCATCCGTCCGGACGCCAACGATACGACCCGCGACCGCATTCTGAAGGCTGCCATTCTGCGCTTTTCGACCCACTCCTATGACCATACGGGCCTCCGCGATATTGCAGCCGACGTCGGGGTGGATATGGCCTATGTTCACCGTTCCTTCGGCTCCAAGGAAAAGCTCTTCTACGAAGCGGTCAAGGCGAGTGGCAAACCCGACCTGCTTTTCACTGAGGAAGGAGAAAGTCTGTCCTCCGTTCTAGCCAAGCACGTCCTGTCGCGAAAAGGCGTCAACGAGATCGGAGCACTGGATATCGTTGTGCAGTCTTTCGGTAGTCCGGCAGCCTCCCGCGTGCTCAACGAATTCCTTGAAGAAGATTTCATCGCTCCGCTCGTCAGCAAGCTGACGATGGTGCCAAAGAGGCGCGCTGCACTGGTCGCCGCGTTTCTGGCGGGGGTCGGTATTCTCAAGGACGTGATCAAGGCCGAAACCCTGTTGAAAGATTGACCTTGCCCCCAAGTTTTATCCAGTTTTAAGTTCGCTCCAGCGGTTTTTGGTTGCTGTATTTGCGGCGGTAGCGGCGGGTTGCGGTGCGGAGCCATTTCGGCTGCGCAGCACCGCTTCACGTCGCGGGTTGATTATCTGAGCGAATTCGGCAGGTGTCATCCAGCCGAGTCCGGAGTGTGGTCGATGATCGTTGTAATCGCTGCGCCAGTTTGAAAGCGCTGACCGGGCATGGGTCAGTGACGAGAAGAGAGTTTCATTCAGGAATTCGTCTCGCAGCCGCCCATTGAAGCTTTCGATGAAGGCATTCTGGATCGGTTTGCCCGGTGCGATGTAGTGCCATTCCACCTTGGTCCGATCCGTCCATTGCAGGATCGCGTTGCTGGTGAACTCGCTGCCATTGTCGCTGACGATCATCTTCGGCTTGCCTCGCCCCTCGATGATCCGGTCCAGTTCACGGGCAACCCGCAGGCCGGAAAGGGACGTATCGGCGACGAGGCCCAGGCATTCCCTGGTGCAATCGTCAACGACCGTAAGCACCCGGAACCTGCGACCATCGGTGAGCTGATCCGACACGAAGTCCAGTGACCAGCGATCATTGGCGGCAAGCGGGATCAGCATCGGTGCTCGTGTGCCTATCGCTCGTTTCCGACCGCCGCGCTTGCGCACCGTCAGCTTCTCTTCCCGATAAAGCCGGAAGAGCCGCTTGTGGTTCACAAGGTGACCCTCACGCCTGAGCAGTACATGAAGGCGTCGATATCCAAAGCGGCGCCGTTCATGCGCCAGCGCCTTCATCCGCTCGCGAAGGTCATGATCATCGCGGCGCCTGGTTTCGTAACGGATCGTCATCCGGCAAAAGCCGATGGCTTTACACGCCCGCCGTTCGCTCATCTGGTGGCGATCCATCAGATGAGTGACAGCTTTCCGCCTTGCTGCGGGCGTCACCACTTCTTTCCCAAAAGGTCTTTCAAAGCGGCATTGTCGAGCATGGCGTCTGCCAGGAGCCGTTTCAGCTTCGTGTTTTCGTCTTCCAGCGTCTTCAGCCGCTTGGCTTCGGATACATCCATGCCGCCGAATTTGGCCTTCCATTTATAGATGCTGGCATCGCTAACGCCGTGCTTGCGGCAAAGCTCCGAGACCGGTGTGCCTGCCTCATGCTCCTTCAGAATGCCGATGATCTGTTCGTCTGTGAAACGGTTGCGCTTCATTCCCTGGTCCTCTCGATGGCCAGAGCTTACTTCAAAATGGATTATTTCAACGGGGCAAGGTCAAGATGGGCGCAATGTGCTGGAAGAGGACGTCAAGCGAGTCATTGCGACCCTTCTTGACCCCGAGATGAGTGACTGCGACGCGTCTTACGACCAAATCCCAAGCGAGACGCGTCGCTGATAGCCGGATGGGTTTCGCGCAGGATCGCCGCGGTCGAACGCGAGGCACCACCTGTTGTCGGCCGATCCGACAGGCGGAACGCGAAGACCGGCCACAGAGCCTTCGACATTTCCGCCAGCCTCCGACCTAGCAGACAGTCTGAATCAGCTCCCTGCCGATTTGCGAATCCCCAGTGCTTCAATCAGATCGAAATCCGTTCTAGCACTAAGAGCGTAACTGGGCCTGGAAACGCCGTTTTCCTAGTCTGTCGTTTTTCCCGGCGATCTGGACTGTCTCTTTACGGTAGCTTCTCCACTATCGGTATCCTGAACCGAGATAGGGTCACTGGGGGAACTCTCCCCATCGCTTTCGACCAAAGACAGATATTCATCCATGGCTTGAAACCAGTGGTCGAGTTCTTTTCCGTTCGGGCACCCTTCGGCTTCCCATAATTCATGCGCGCGATTGCGAACCCAGTTCTCATCGATGTCCGACATTTGATCTTCTTCCTCAGGTGTGTGAATTGTTGCTGCGGTTGTAACGGATCAGGCAGGCCAATGTCCGTCATACGCCTCCACTTTCTCGGAATATCAGCGTCACCGGAAAGGGGAGCAAGCCCCGCCCATCGAACAAGTCATCGATGCGGCGCTGCCGTTCCCTCCGATCCTGGCCGGACAGGCGACCAAAGAAATCGATCATGACATCATGGCCTTTGGGGTAGAGCCAAGAACAAAAGACAACTAATGTTCTGATCCCCAACTTTTGAGTGAATTAGGGAATATTTCTGAAATTCCCTGCAACCCCAGTCCGGTGGCAGAATCTAAATTAGAACCCTAATCAAGCTGGTGTTGGATAGATCTTCATAAGAAATTGCCAGCCGCCTCGTTTTGAGGGCAATTTAGATTAATCATCACTCGATGACAACAGGAATCATCACTCGATGATAATTTTTGTCACCGAGTGCTGGTCGCCCAGCGCCTAGTGATATGAATCTTTGTCAGTGGTGATGCGCTATGTGGCGATCAGTGGGACCGGATCAAGGATTTCGCGCCTAGTGATAGGAAGAGCCGCTGTTCGACAATCTTTTCGCCCATGAGCGCGTAGACGAGCGACGATCGCGGAACATTTCGGCTTTCCGCGGACGCAACTGCCGTCATGTGGTTACCCTCGCGATCCCCTCCTGCTTTCTGATTGATTTTAGTCAACGCATGATGACAAGGCCATCTATAGAGTTCATGGTGCTTTAAGGCGGACGGATACTGAGATTCGCAGAAGAGTTCGCTTTCAGTTTTTCTAATTTCGGAGGAGTGCATGGACGGGCAGCCAGAAGAGACAAGCGGGTTGCTCGCCCTTCGGGAGCTGGCTCTAGACCTGCATTGGTCCTGGAACCACGCCTCCGACCGGCTGTGGAGGGAACTCGATGCCGAAACATGGGAAACCACGGGCAATCCATGGGGTGTTCTCCACACCGTCTCGCGCTCCAGGGCAAGCGCTTTGCTTGCCCGGCCCGGCTTCGCTCACACCGTTGAGGCACTGCTGAAGGAGAAGCGGGAGGCCGCAAACGAATCGAGATGGTTCCAGCAGGCTCACCCAACTTCGCAACTGAAAACCGTAGCCTATTTCAGCCTGGAGTTCATGCTGACCGAAGCCCTGCCAATCTATTCGGGCGGGCTGGGCAACGTAGCGGGAGATCAGCTGAAAACCGCCAGCGATCTGGGCGTGCCGGTTGTCGGAGTGGGCTTACTTTATTCACAAGGCTACTTCCGCCAATCGATCGGGCCGGACGGTAGCCAGGAAGCCCTCTACCCGGTCAACGAGCCGGATCAGTTGCCTATCCAGCCCTTGCGTTCCGCTGATGGCGAATGGTTGCGACTGCAAATCGACCTTCCCGGATGCAAGCTCTGGATCAGAACCTGGGAAGTCCAGATCGGACGACTGAAGCTTTACCTGCTGGACATGAACGATCCCGCAAATCCCGCGACGTATCGATGCATCACCAGCGAGCTTTATGGCGGCGGCCCCGAGACGCGTCTGATGCAGGAAATGATATTGGGAATGGCCGGTTGGCAGCTCCTCCGCACACTCGGGCTCGAACCTCAGGTCTGCCATTTGAATGAAGGGCATGCGGCCTTCGCCGCCCTGGAGCGCATCCGCTGCTTCCGGATCGACAATGACGTATCTTTTGTCGAGGCTCTGACGGCAACACGGGTCGGCAATGTTTTCACCACCCATACCGCCGTCGCGGCCGGATTCGACCGCTTCGCGCCAGAACTGATCACAAAGTACTTCCGCTCTTATGCCGAAAATCATCTCGGCATCGCCATCGCCGATTTTCTGGCCCTTGGCAGGAAGGATCGCAACGATGACCTCGAGCCGTTCAACATGGCTTACCTCGCCATCCGTGCGAGCGGCGCAGTGAACGCCGTCAGCGCGCTCCACGGAAAGGTTAGCCGGTCGCTCTTTCAACCTCTCTTCCCTGGTTGGCCGACCGACGACGTCCCAATCGGCCATGTAACGAACGGCATACATGTTCCGACATGGGATTCAGTTCAGTCCGACACCCTGTGGACCGAAGCCGCCGGCAAGGATCGCTGGCGTGGCGACCTGACTAGGCTGGAAACCGGCATCCGCGAGATCGACGCCCGGCAAATCTGGCGAATGCGCAATGAATCGAGGCAAAACCTTTGCGATCGGGTTCGCAAGCAATATCTGCGTCAGCGCGTGGAAGATGCCGAGAGCGGCGGTGGGCTCGACGACGCCCATGGAATCTTCGACCCGCATGCGCTCACCCTTGGATTTGCGCGCCGCTTCGCAACCTACAAACGTCCTGCTCTTCTGCTGCGCGATCCCGACAGGCTGGTCCGCATCCTGGCCGATGCCCGGCACCCGGTCCAGCTCGTGTTGGCCGGCAAGGCCCATCCCCAGGATGCCGAGGGCCAGGCGCTGATCAAAGCCTGGAACGAATTTGCCAGACGGCCGGAACTGAGATCCCGACTTATCTTCGTGCGCGACTACAACATGCGCCAGGCCGAATGGCTCGTTCAAGGGGTCGATGTGTGGATCAACACACCACGCCGGCCCTGGGAAGCCAGCGGCACCAGCGGCATGAAAATCCTTGCCAACGGCGGGCTCAATCTATCGGAACTCGATGGATGGTGGGCGGAGGCCTATGAGCCCGAGGTCGGATGGGCTATCGGCGACGGCGAGGAGCACGGAGACGATCCGGCTGTTGACGAGGCGGAAGCGGATGCACTCTATTCGCTCCTGGAGGACGTCATCGTTCCCGAATTCTACAGCCGCAATCAAGATGGCATTCCCTCTCGCTGGATTGAGCGGGTCCGCGAAAGCATGGCCCGCCTCGCGCCGCGGTTTTCGACAAATCGCACCGTCCGGGAATATGCGGAGAAATTCTATCTTCCTGCCGTCGTGGCCTATCAAGCGCGCGCGGCGGCAGGCGGCAAGGTCGCGCGGGAACTGGCTCGATGGAAACAGGACCTCGACAGGCTCTGGCCGCATGTGCACTTCGGCGCCGTGAATACGGAAGAGGCTGAAGACACCCGCCTTTTCTCCGTCGAGGTCTATCTTGGCGAACTGCTGCCGGAGATGGTCAGAGTGGAACTCTACGCCGAACCGGCGCGGGGAGAAAATGCGTTCGTCGCGGTGATGACAGGACAGGATTCGGGCCAAGGCTCTTATCGATACCGCGCCTCCATCCCCCCAAACCGCCCGGTCTCCGACTTCACGCCGCGTATTGTCCCCTATCACCCGCTCGCCCGCCTGCCTCTGGAAGACGCCAGGGTCGCCTGGCAGCGGTAGAGAAGGGTCTGCAGTTGCACGATACCCACGTAAAAACAACGAAAATCGAGCAAGTGACACAAACAGAGGAGATGTGATGATGTTCCGTTCCAACACGTCGAAGCAACGCGACAGATCCGGCCAGTTCATCGTGGAAGTCAAAAAGCCGAAAAAGCGGTTCGTCCGTCCCGCCGATACACCGTCGCGGTCCGTCCACCTCCGGCAAGACAGGAAAACCGCAGAGGAGAATGTGAAGGGCGCATCGGTGTTCCGCTCCTGGGCGATACCAGAAGAGATGGAATGATGTTCACTTGGCGAGAAGATCCGGCCGTGGAATATGCCAGCAACTACGATGGCGTCGACAATAAGAATCCTTACCTTTAGAAAATCCATCGCCGTTGGCCATCGCGCGGGGGTCATCAAGCCCCAACACATTCAAAAAGGACGTCGGTAGTAAGTAACTGTTCCACAAGCAGAGGCCACATTCTACGCCAACCGCCTCCAATAGACGGCACTGCGACCAAAAAAGAGCCAGCAGTGATCATGAGGCACACAATGTGTTATGCCGTCTAATCGTTCGTGTTATCCAGCGCTACTATGGTGTCGGCTCTATCTCCGGCCGTTTGATCGCGTGTTATAAGCAATATGCCAGGGCTGGAAAACAGCAAGGCGCTGGAGGACATCAACGGCATTTTTTCTCGGATGCACAACGGTGATATCCAGGGCCGCATCGTGATCAATTTCCAGAAATAGCGGAGCCATCCTGCACGTCATGGTGCCGAAGCCCGTAAGGGGCGTTGCGGGAAGGGACGGACGGCCCGTCAGCCGGCGCCTCCGGGGGTACAGTCGAGGCAATTTCCTCCTCATGGCGCTGTAGCGACGGGAAATCGTCCGGCGTGATCGTCTCCCGCTCCAGAAGGAGGCGTGCACCAGCCTTTAATTCGTCCAGACAGGACTTCAGCAATTGCTTGGCCGTCGTGTACGACTCCTCGATCATGTCGCGGAGGCCATGTCGACCTCGCGCGCCGTGGCTTCCGAATAGTCGCGCGGGTAAAGGCCGGTGCCGTCGCTCAGCCATTGCTGCTTGTGCTCCTCGAACACAACCTGTCCGACCTTGGCGCTCATCCGCGCCCGTTTGCAAACGTGTCGCCTTCAATTGGGAGAGATCATTTGATGGGGAGGCGGCGGTGATGATTGCTTAAAGAGCGTCATCGCCGTCAAAGCTGCGCTGCCATGTCCAGAAATACACTTACTCATGCTTACAAGCTGATGACAACACATGCGTAATTGTTTGTTGTCATCAAAAAGCGCCCCGCATGGCGCTTCTTAAGTGTTTGATTTTATTGTAGAAAACTGGAGATGGCGAAGGGATTCGAACCCTCGACCACAACCTTGGCAACAATCAGCACTTATGCTGCGGTCCGGAAAAGCAAGTTGAGATGGTTGCGTGCCCCCGCAACCAAAACCCTACGATACAGTGTCCCAGAATAGCCCAAAGCTACGAGCCAGCGCGCTAAACAGCTACGATCAAACAGGCAAAATTCTCGTCTTAACAAAGCTCCTCCGCGTCAGCGTCGAGGAGCTTTTTGTGTTTCTGTTGCGTGTCGATCTCTCAACCTCCATGACCTTTGACCCTGTCCCCAGACTTTGTCCAGTTTTGAGTTCGCTCCAGCGGATTGGGTTGCTGTATTCTGGACGGTAACGGCGGGTTGAGGTGCGGATCCATTCTGGCTTCGCAGCACCTCATCACGTCACGTCGCGGGTTGATTGTCTGAGCGAAGAACTCGGCGGATGTCAGCCACCCGAGTCCAGAGTTTAGTCGATGATCGTTGGAATCGCTGCGCCAGTTTGAAAGCGCTGGTCGGGCGTATTGTCGATAGGCAACTGCATTGTTATAATTCTGTCAGTGGCCGTAGCAATCGGTTGTCTCCTGCCTCGCCGTTCTGTGCGGCCATACGGGCGTATCGAGCAGGAGGGATGCCGGTGCGTCGGGCAAAAGCCACGCTGAACGTACTTGCTGATCCATATCCCACCCGCTCGGCTACATCGTCGATTGCGAGATCACCACTCCGCAAGAGCTGCCTCGCCAACGCCATACGCCATGTCAGCAGGTATTCCATTGGCGCAACCCCGACTATTCGGTTGAAGCGCGCAAAAAATGCCGAACGGGAGAGCGCCGCCTCTTTCGCCAGATCAACGACGGTCCAGGGATGGCCGGGACGGTCATGCATAGCCCGAAGTGCCGCCGAAAGGCGCTCATCACCAAGCCCTCTGCCGAGGCCCTGTGCAGAATTGGTGTCGGTTGAGGACCTTAGTGCCTCGATCAACAGCACCTCGATAAGTCGTTCCAGAACCGGTTCGCGCGCTGCGCGCCGTTCCTGCGTCTCCTCGTCGATCAACTGCATCAACGTCGCAAGCCGGGGTTTGTCGCGAACCAGAATCACGTCCGGCAACAGGGAAACGAGCAGGGCCGCATCCGGTGTGCCGAAGCTGCAATGTCCGATACGCATTCGTAGTGCGGGTGGGCCGTCATGTGGTCCCACACGAAAATGTCCCTCATTGATCTTTGTCGGAACCGTTGCCGGCAAGTCGGCTGTGGCGTTGGAGCTTTCATTGACGAGATCGCGCATGGCAGGCGCGAGAATGAAGTCTCCGGCCTGCAGGATAAACGTTTGTCGGCCACCGAAAGTGACCCGGCATTGCCCTTCCAGGATGGCACAATAAAACGGCTCGCCTGTGCCCTCACGACGTATACGCCATGCACCGGCGCACTCCACCAGTTTCGACGCCCGGGCGGCGGGTTGCAGGAGTGTGACGATCTCGGTGAGCGGGTCTGTTGTCATATCCAGGACTATTACTAAAGAAATGAGGAGCTTCGAATATATAAAGTCTTCCTTCGGGTCGCTACCATAATGACACAGCCACTTATGGAGAAAATAATGCCCGCAATTCTGATAACCGGTTGTTCCTCGGGCTTTGGCCTGGAAACTGCAAAACTGTTCCTCGAAAAAGGCTGGGACGTGATCGCCACGATGAGAACGCCCGACGAAAGCTTCCTCCCAGCGTCCCGGCGTCTGCGTGTTCTAGCACTCGATGTCACCGTCCCGGACAGCATCTCACAGCTTGTGAAGGCAACGGGTCAAATCGATGTTCTCGTCAATAACGCCGGGTTCGGAGCACCATCTCCTGTCGAACTGACTGCATCCCAGACCGCACAGGCACTCTTTCAGACGAACACGATAGGCACTCTGGCGATGATCCAGGCCCTCGGCCCGCAAATGCGTCGTCGCCGGGCTGGCGTCATTATCAACGTTACGTCCTCGGTCACACTGAAACCGCTGCCGGTCATCGGGGTTTATCGCGCCAGCAAGGCCGCAGTGAATGCGCTCAGCGAGTCCCTTGCGATTGAAATGGAGCCCTTCGGCGTTCGCGTCCACATCGTTTTGCCCGGACGTTCGCCGGAAACGAGTTTCGGCGCCAGTGCCCGCCCACACCTGCGCGGCATGGACGACGCGGACTATGCGCCTCTTTTGCACCAGTTCGTCAGGAATGTTCAGGACGACAAGGGCCCTGTGACCCACGCGCGCGATGTCGCGGAAGCGATCTGGAAGGCTGCCACCGATCCGTCTGCGCCACTGCGCATACCGGCAGGTGCAGACGCAGCGCTATGGATGGCTGAGGCGGGCCTGTAATCAGCGAAATTGCGACCCGTCGCTTCTCTGTCGAGCGTTTGCTGTACCCGGTCATTCCAGATCGGGTACGGCGTTTCGAATTCTGGCTCAGACCTGCCGCAAGCCGCCATCGACGCACAGTTCGGCACCGGCGATGTAACTCGCCTCATCGCTTAACAGGAACAAGGCAGCTGCAGCCACTTCGGCGGGCGCGCCATCCGTCCCATCGGAATCGGAGCGACAATGGCCGCGCGCATGTCTGGCTGAACCGCAGCCATCATTTCCGTATCGGTTGGACCCGGTGCGACGACGTTAACGCGTATACCTTTGGATGCCAGTTCTGCAGTCCAGGTTCGTGCATAGGAACGCACGGCTGCCTTGGTCGCAGCATATGTGCCATAGGAAGCATAGCCGCCGCTATCGGCAATTGACCCGACGAGGACGACCGAGCCGCCTTCCCTCATCGCCGTCAGAGCCGCCTGGAAGCCGAAGACCATTCCTCGAACGTTAACGTCGAAGTGGCGGTCAAAGTGTTCAGGCGTTATCTCCGTGATCTGGGCGGGCTCGGAAAGACCGGCGTTCAAGACCAGCGCGTCGATACGGCTGTGTTCCCTTCTCACTTTTTCGACCGCCTCCCGCATATCTTCGGGGAGCGCCGCATCGGCGACAATGCCGACCGCACCATGACCGATGGCACTTGCCGCCCTTTCGGCATCTTCGCTTCGGCGACTGGTGATGAAGACCATCGCTCCTTCGGCCGAAAGCCGCTCTGCAATTGCCAAGCCGATACCCTTGGCGCCCCCGACAATCAGGGCAACCTTGTTACTCATCCGAGCCATCGTAAGTCCTTTCAATTGATGGTCGCTGCATGATATACATTAGATATCTGGTATCAATTACGCACCTTAAGTAGCCTAGATATGGACGAGTATACTGACCTTGAAGCACTTTCTCAGTGCGCCCTTAGAGACATGGCGCAGGTTCGCCCCGTGCTCGACAAGATCGCGGACAAATGGACAATCCTGATCCTGACGGTGATTTGTCCCAGGCCCTCGCGCTTCAACGAGATCAAGCGCCGTCTCGACGGTATCACCCACAAGGCCTTGGCCGATGCTCTAAAGAGGCTTGAGCGGAACGGTCTTGTGACGAGGACCGTCCTGCCGACCCAGCCGGTGGGTGTAGAATACGCGATCACCCCGCTGGGCCATTCTCTGCGGCAACCGTTTGAGGCCCTGTGCTCATGGGCAGTAGCTAATGGCGATAAGGTCGAGGCCGCTGCGCTGCTTTATGACAACAGGGCAAATCATCGCTGATATCGCGATGGCCGCTTGAGCACCTGCTGGCCGGAAGGCCCGTCGTTTTAAACCGGAGAGCCATACCTCGGCTAAGCAGGACGTTTCCGATAATCGTAGGCTGGTTTGGATCTGCGGTCGCCGAACAGTTCACCTCGTTGAACGAAAGGAGATCGGCACTATCTAGGAGAGATGCGGAAACTCGAGAAGAGCGATATCGAACTGATCAGGACGTGGATGTTGTCGCCTGCGATGACGCTGGGATCGTCCGTGCGAGCGAAAGGCATTCTGCAGGCGTCTCTTGCCCGCCCAAAAACGCCGATCGGAGCCTTGATCCGGGCGATTGACTCATCCGAATGACCCATCTGGCGCAATCGCTCGACGCGTTTCTCATGAGTGCGGGAACTGCCGAGTGCGCCAATGTAAAAAGGCGATGCGCGCAGAGCGGCCTCAAGTAACGGGATTTCCCGATCCAGGTCATGCTGGAGAACTGCAACGGCCGTGTCGGGATCAATCAACGATGCATCGATGTTGGTTCCCGGCGAATCCTCAAGGAGAACAACGTCGTATCCTGCAGCTCTCGCGACGCTGACGGCGTTTTCCACTTCGAGCGAGCGCCCGGAAAAAACCGTCCGTACTTTTGGCCGATAGTGGGTGACGAAGACATCGCCATCCCAGCCGGTCGGCTTGCTCTGGAGGCCGGGCGAAAGTTGCTCGAGACCCGGTGCATAACAAAGAGATGCGCATTGCCGGTGATCGACCTGCATGTTGGTGGAACAGAGCGGTTCAACGTTCCTGACAAGATGAATCGCAACCGTAATGCCGCCTCCGCAGGGCAGCACGATATCGAAGAACGGCGAGCCTTCGCCCAGCATGACGAAGCGATCATGGCCGCTCTTCATCGCTTGCAAGGCTTCGGCGGCGATAGCCGCTTCCGTGCATCCGCCAGAAACATATCCGCAGTACCTGCCATCCTCCGCGACCGCCATATGCGCGCCAAGCGGCCGGGACGAGCCTCCGCGTATTTCCACCAAGGTGCACAGCGCCACCTCAAGCCCTGCCTTCATGGTCTCGATGGCAAAGTTCAGGACGTCGTAGGCCCTGTCAGTGGAAAAAGCTTGCTGAGGTGTTGCCAAGATTGAGGCATCGGCACTGCGACGCAACCAATCTGCGGGATTATCGTTATGTCTGATGCTATCGGCCGATCGTGTCATAAGTGCCTCCTGCATTGTGACATCAGAATGAGCGACAGAAGGTTAAGTTCCTCAGGAACTCTGGAGTTGTCGGGAGCTCATCAGCGCCAATCGTTGATTTCGGCATGACATCCGCCTCATATCTGATTTAAAGAAGCGAATGGCGCACCCATAAACGGAGGCGCCTCCGTTTAACTTAGTGGCTTGCAGTCGTCCGTCAAGCTATTTTTTAATGGAGCGGCCTTTCACGTGCCCAAGGAGCAGACGCCTCCGGTTGAACCGGCCCCTTTGCGTGCAGACGCCCGGCGAAATCGGGAAAAGCTGATTGAAGTCGCGGCGCTGGCATTTTCAGAGCAGGGCGCGGCGGCTTCGCTGGAAGATATTGCCAGGCGTGCAGGCGTTGGCATAGGGACGCTGTACCGGCACTTCCCGACGCGCGAACATCTGGTGGAGGGCGTCTATCGGCGCGAGCTGGAAATTCTTGCGACGGCCGCGCGCGACCTGATCCGGGAAGAAGAGCCCGCGAAAGCCGTTGAAGAATGGATGAACCGGTTTGTTAGCTACATGGCGGCAAAAAGGGGCATGGCCAACAGTCTGAAACTCCTGTTCACCTCCAACTCCGCCCTTTTTGCGGAGGGCTCGAAGCTCTTGCATACGGCGTTCGAGGAGCTACTCGACAATGCCGTCAAGGCTGACGCCGTAAAGGGAGACATCGCAGGTGCGGATGTCCTGAACGCGCTCTTCGGCATCTATTCCATACCGGAAGGGCCGGATTGGCGTGACCGCGCGCACAGGATCGTCCGGCTGGTCATGGATGGGCTGCGGCGTTAGTCAGGTATCCAGATCATATGGGAACTGTCGCCTCGTGCCTGCAATCTTGGCGGATAGACACCCTCCACGCTGTTCTGGTGCTCGTGGCCGTGACGCATTCACTCTCCGACAACGGCTCCCTCGCGCCGGGGATCGGCGCTGCCGGCCAACCCGTTTGCGGTCATCTCAATGGCATGCAAACCGGAATTCATTTCACCCGGTTTTACCTCGTAACCCAGCGCCTTGAGCGATCCCACCAGATCTTCTGCGCTGGTGCCGGCCTCGATATCGTATGTGCCAAACCGGTTGATGAGATGTGGCTGGGCGACGATCGCCTCAACGGGCATGCCCCAGTCAATGTAGGCGATCAGCGCCTGTGCCACATAGCCGATGATCTGGCTGCCGCCGGGTGAACCAATGGCGAGCAGGGGTCTACCATCCTTCATCACGATAGTCGGGGCCATCGACGAGCGCGGCCGTTTACCGGGCTCAACGCGGTTGGCGACCGGCAGGCCGCCGTCGTGAGTCTTGAACGAGAAGTCTGTCAACTCGTTATTGAGCAGGAAACCATTCGTCATCAGACGCGAGCCGAAGCCGTTTTCGATTGTCGTCGTCATAGAGACCACATTGCCGTCCTTGTCGGCAATGACAAAATGGCTCGTGGAGGGCAACTCGAGCGCCGCATCCCGGCCCCAAAGGAGCGCGTGGTCCCATTCAGGCTCGCCGGCCTTGACGGCATCCTTGGCCAACGCCTTGTCGCCATCGAGCAGCTTTGCCCTTTCGCTTAGGTAGCTTTGTCCAGCAGGCCCTTGATCGGCAGGGGGACGAAATCGGCGTCAGCGACATAACGCTCGCGGTCGGCAAAGGCGAGGCGTTGCGCATCGCCGATAATGCGCCAGCTTTCGACATTCTTCGGCCCCAGGCTCTTCAGGTCGAAATTCTCCGACAGGCCGAGTATTTGACCGATGGCGACGGCACCCGAAGACGGCGGTCCCATCCCGCACACATCAAGAGCGCGATAATTGAAGCAGACCGGTGCGCGCTCGATCACACGATAGTTGGACAGGTCGGTCAGCGACAAGACGCCCGGATTGTCGGCGGCTTCGCGCACGGTCTTGACGATCGCCTCGGCGATTGTCCCCTTGTAAAAAGCGTCGGCGCCGCCTTTGGCAAGCACGGCAAGCGTTTCGGCATAGGCCGGGTTCTTCAACACGGCACCGGTTTGCAGGGCGGCCCCTGAGGCGTCGAAGAAATATGACCGGGCTTCTGTATATTTCTTCAGCCGGTCGCCCTCCGAAGCGATGAGGGAGGCAAGACGCGGTGATACTTTGAACCCCTCGGTCGCCAGCTTTTCGGCGGGCTTCAGAAGGCTCGCCCATTCCGCTTTTCCATACCGTTTATGGGCTTCCTCCAGGAGTCGCACCGTTCCCGGCGTGCCAACGGAACGGCCGCCAATGACTGCGTCCAGGAATTTAAGCGGCTGACCTTTATCATCCAGGAAGAGCTTAGGCGTAGCTTCCCGGGGCGCCGTCTCGCGGCCGTCCAACGTCGTCAACTTGCCGGTTTTTGCATGGTAATAAACCAGGAAGGCACCGCCGCCGAGACCGGAACTCTGCGGTTCGACAAGGCCCAGCACGGTCTGCACCGCCACCATCGCATCTATGGCGTTTCCGCCCGCTGCGATCACCTCGCGTCCCGCCTCAGCCGCGAGCGGATTGGCCGCGGCGACCATGAAGCTCTTTGACTCGACACGTCTGGCAGTTGCAGCTCCCGTCGCATTTTCGGGCGCGACAGTGTCAGAGGCCTGCTGAGCGGAGGCAATTGCGGTGGAGAGCACCAAAGCGAGGACAGTCCCACCGAGAAATCTCGTTTTCATTCGCCTTGTCCTCCAGCGCGGCGCACCGCGTTAACATGAGAAGAGCATCCAGCTGAGCCGGCAGGCCAGTGAATCCCATAATGGCCGAGGCAGGGATGGTTGCCCGAACTTTCTCTTCGCTCTCGGAAGAGCCGGCCTCTGCCCGTGACGCCATTCAGTGACGGACCGTAGCGTCGCTCTATTGCTGCACTATGATGACTGTTTCGGCCCGTGTCCATCATGCCGGAAGGTGACACATGCGTTGAGGGCGCGTCATGGAGCCTTCGCCGCCAGCATTATCGCGGTGGTGATTTGCCTGAGTGTCAGTTGTCTTGCGTGATCGGTCCGCTGCCGGACAATCTCATTCTGGTCTCGGCCCCAGGTCAATCCTCAAGAAGAATGGCGTCGCTCAGGAGCTCCCGCTTAAGCAGTGCCTCCAACCAGTCTATGAAGACCTGCAAACGATGGGAGAGGTGCTGCCTGTGTGGATAGAGCAGCGCCATGGGCAGGGATTGGGCCCTGTAATCCGGCATCACCTCGATCAGGGCGCCGTTTTGCAAGTGATCTCGGACGTCGTAGGCAGGTATCTGAATAAGACCCATTCCTGCCAGACAACATGCAATATAGGCCTCTGCACTGTTGACCGTCACGCGGGCACGCATAGACATCGAGCGAACGGTGTCGTTTTCCAGCCATTCCCAGCTTTCAATTCTCCCCGTGGAAGGAGATGCGTAGTTAATTGCCCAATGTTGCGACAGATCGTCCGGGGCGAAAGGTGTGCCATGCGCGGCAAAATAGGCTGGGCTGCCGATGTTGATGAGTGGCAGCCTGCCTATCTGTCGCGCGATCAAACCGGAGTCGGTCAATGCACCGACCCGCAAAACGCAATCCACACTCTCTTCAATGAGATTGACTGCGCGGTCGGTAACCCCCAGCTCGATATCGATCAAAGGGAATCGATGAAGGAAATCCGGCAAGGCGGGCGCGATTATCAACCGGCCGATCCGGCCCGGAACGTCGATCCTCAGCCTGCCCGATGGCCGTGAGATGGTTTGTCGGAAGATGTTCTCGGTGTCCTCGACATCTGAGACAATGCGCTGGCACCTCTCGTAAAAAGCCAACCCATCCTGCGTCGCTGAAACCTTGCGGGTGGTCCGGTGCAGCAGGCGGGCGCCGACGCGCGCCTCCAGTTCCAGAACGGCAGCTGAAACCGTAGACCGTGGCAGGCCGAGTGTGTCTGCTGCACGTGTAAAGCTTGAGCACTCCACAACGCGGGTGAACACACGAAAGAGGTCGATGCGATCCACAAGAGCCTCAGATTGTGCGGGGTTTCAAACAAGTGAAACCAGAATGGATGACTTTATCACGAAAATCCAGACGATACTCTGGCTGGCGACGGCGGGCGCAGATGCGGCTGCCCATCTGCAAAAGGAGGCCATCCATGACCGATCACAGCATCAAGGGTAAAACCGTCATCATCGCCGGGGGCGCCAAGAATTTGGGCGGGCTGATAGCACGCGATCTCGCCTCACACGGCGCAAAAGCAATTGCGATCCATTATAACAGCGCTGCCACCAAAGGGGAGGCGGATGCAACAGTGGCCGCAGTCAAGGCGGCCGGTGCCGAGGCAGTGGCATTGAAAGCCGACCTGACAACGGCGGGCGCCGTCGAAAAGCTGTTCGGCGAGGCTGTCGCTGCCATCGGCCGCCCTGACATTGCAATCAACACGGTGGGTAAGGTCCTTAAGAAGCCAATCCTGGAGATATCTGAAGCCGAATATGATGAAATGAGTGCCGTCAACGCGAAAACCGCATTCTTCTTCATCAAGGAAGCCGGCAGGCACCTTAATGACAACGGCAAGCTGGTAACGCTGGTGACCTCATTGCTCGGCGCGTTCACACCTTTCTATGCGAGCTATGCGGGCACCAAGGCGCCGGTCGAGCATTTCACCCGCGCAGCCTCGAAGGAGTTCGGTCAGCGCGGCATCTCGGTCACGGCGATCGGGCCCGGCCCGATGGACACCCCGTTTTTCTATCCCGCCGAGGGAGCGGATGCCGTCGCCTACCACAAGACCGCGGCGGCGCTCTCCGGTTTCTCCAAGACGGGACTTACCGACATCGAGGACATCGTCCCCTACATCCGTTTTATGGTCTCGGATGGTTGGTGGATGACGGGCCAAACCATTCTCGTCAACGGCGGTTATACGACCAAGTAACGACTGGGGGAACGGGCTTCGGCGCCCGTTCTCGCCTGCGAGGCATGAAAGGTTGGCATCATGCATATGATGTTGGTGATTCTGGGCGGCATTGCCCTGTTCGGTGTATTCTGCCTGTTCGGTTGGCTGTGGGGCGAGGATTCGGCAAGTGTGGCTGTCGCCGCGAAAGCTTTCATCCCCCTCTGGCTTGCGATGGCGCTGGTTAATATGTGGGTGGGCGTGACCAAAGCGGGTTACACGGTGATGCAGGAACTGCCCATCTTCTTGATTGTCGCCGCAATACCGGCTGCAATAGCTGCGATCGCTGTATGGCAAATCGCTAGGGCCTGATACGTAGCGGCACTTGGCTGCCGGTTCGGCGCACGATTCCTTGTCTTGCGTATGGTTGGCGCGGGCGACAACAACGCCATTCCATTCGGTCGGCGGAACCTGATCGATAGCTGCAAGCGGCGTCCAGGCAGCGGCCTAAAGGTGAGGATCGGGAGAAACTGATACTGGATTGGGGCCGTTTGACCGTTGACTGCGCAACGTGCGCAGAAACCAGCGTGCACGTTCAACGGTCACCTGTGCGGGGTTCACGGTAAAATTTGCTGTCTCTCGAAAGCCGAAAGTCTTGCATATTCATCCGCCAGAAAGTCCAGAAGCGCGCGCACGGATGGCAGCAGCCCGCGCCGTGAAGGGAAGGCGGCATGGATCATGCCGCTTCGTAGCGCCCACAGGCGCGGCGCGATGATAAATCTGCCGAGAGTGCCGAAGCAAGATTCAACAGCAACTTCCAATGACTGCAAAGATAAATGATGCGATAATTCTTCTTGGGCGCCTTTCGATCAGCGCGCTCTTCCTGCAGCCGGTGTCGGTAAGCTCTTCGAAATTTCCGGCTTTGCGGGTTCTTTGGCCGCAAAGGGCGTGCCTTTTTCCGGCCTCGTCGTATATCTTGTGATTTTGGTAGAAATCCTCGGTGCCGCTGCCTTGATATTCGGGGTAAGGGCCCGGGAAACAGGTGCGATACTGCTGGCTTTTACCTATGTCGCCACCTTGCTCAGCCATGCGTTCTGGTCTTTCCCGGAAGAGGCGCGCTATGCCCAGCAGGGGCAATTCTTCAAGAATCTGGCGATCGTTGGGGCCCTGTTTTTGTATTTCGTGACGGGGCCTGGCAGGTATCGTCCGTGGTTCGGGGCGAAGTAGCCAATCATAATACGGTTTGGCAGCATTCCGGTGCCGCACGGAGGTTTATTTAAAAGGCAGCACGGTTATCGCTGACGTGATGTGTATCGTTCTTAAGCCGGGCCAAATAGCTTGCAAGCAGTTTCATCTCGTTCCTTCATGCGTGTATTCATGCAGGGCAGCGAGACGGTCCAGTGACACACCGAAAAGGACCCTGGACTGCAGGAGGCAGGCGGAGGCGATCGGGGGTGGGCCGCTCGGATGGAGATATATGGGGCTTTGATTGAAATACGATCGGCCATGATGACTTTCGGCCGATATCGACGGTCAGACACAGGAAACATGCCGCAACCGTGACAGACACTTTGCTCGCACCCGAAAGTTCTATAGGCTGCTTCTATAAATCCTCAGTGGAGATCGTCGTCCTGGACAAGGTTAACACGCTCGCAGTTCCCGTATCCAGCCTCCTCGACACAGTGGACTGGGCATCAGGGCCACTTGGCCCGAAATCGGAATGGCCTGCCTGTCTGCATGCCGCCATCGGCATCATGCTTCCCTCACAGGCGCAGATCGTGATGTTCTGGGGACCGGAGTTTGTCGCGTTCTACAACGACGCCTACGCGCCAACCATAGGCAACAAGCACCCACACGCATTCGGCAGACCCGCCCGAGAATACTGGAACGAACTCTGGGATGACCTTGAGCCGCTGCTGAAGCGCGTCCTTGCGAAGGGAGAAACGGTCGCCGCAAAAGACAGGCCATTTTATATCGAAAGACACGGTTACCCCGAAACGGTGTACTTCGACATTTCGTATTCTCCGGTCGCGGATCAGGACGGCACCGTGCGTGGTGTGTTCTGCATCGTCAACGAAACGACCGAGCGGGTGAAGGCGGATGCGGCTTTGCGAGAGAGCGAGGAGCGTCTAAGGGCCATCTTCGCGCAGTCAGCCGCTGGCATAGCCCTGGGCGATCTGACCGGAAAACTCCTCAGCGTGAACGATCATTTCTGTCGGATCGTCGGTCGGCCGAGGGACGAGCTGATCGGCATCCGCATGCAGGAGATTACGTTTGCCGACGATCTTCCCGAAAACCAGCGCCTGTTCCAGCACATGGTTCAGACCGGTGAAAGCTTCGAGATAGAAAAGCGCTACGTCCGTGGTGACGGAAGTCTGGTGTGGGTCGCGAACTCGGTCTCCGCAATCCGCGATGACGGGGGAAACATGTCGCAAGCTGTCGCCATTTCGGTCGATATCGGCGAGAGACGACACGCGCAGGAGATCGAGAAACACCTCGCGTCGATGATCGCCTCTTCCAACGACGCGATTATGGGCATCGATCTCGATATGAAGATCACCAGCTGGAACGCAGCTGCGGAAAAGCTCTATGGTTATTCGCAGGATGAAGTCGTCGGCCGGTCGGTGCTGATGTTGGTGCCGGATGGGAGGCAGGAAGAGGAGCCGAGGATCCTAACGGAGGTCAGGGCAGGCCGTTTCGTTGAACCCTACGAGACGCAGCGTCGTCGAAAGGACGGGCGGCTTGTCGAGGTGCTTCTCAGCGTGTCGCCGATCCGCGACGCCAACGGACGTGTTATAGGCGCCTCCAAGACGGCGCACGACATCACCGCCCGCAAGGATGCAGAGCGGCTGAAATCCATTCTCGTCAATGAACTCCATCATCGCGTCAAGAACGTCCTTGCGACTGTGACGGCAATTGCGAGACAAACGCTTGGTCGCGACAAGGCAAACCACGAGGAGGTGGAAGCCTTCACCAGCAGATTGGCGTCGCTGAGCAGAGCGCAGGACCTGCTGGTGCACGCCGATTGGCAGCACGCAGATCTCAAGGCCGTCATGCAGCAGGCCTTGTCACCTTATCCCGTCGACGCCTTTCAGATTGGCGGGCCTAGCGTTCCCTTGCCCCCGAGAGCGGTCGTGTCACTTTCCCTTGCTCTCCACGAACTGGCGACCAACGCGGCAAAATACGGTGCACTGTCCGCGCCTGGCGGCCAGGTATCCATCTCGTGGCAATTCGAGCCTCTTGCAGATAACCGCCTGCGGATTGTGTGGGAGGAGCGAGGGGGGCCGGAGGTTGCTCCGCCCCGGCGCAGGGGTTTCGGTTCGACGCTCATCGAGCGGCTTCTGTCCGCCGAATTGAAGGGCGAGACGAAATTCGTCTACGAGAAGAGCGGTGTGATCTGCGTCATTGAGGCGGAAATGTCGAAGGATGATGGCGCGGCGTAATGAGGCCGAAGAGCGCGGAATGGCTTATAATCGGGGCCCCGCCCGAGACGGGCGGGACTCCTCTGCAGATATGAAGGGCTATCTCCTGTAGGCGAGGCCGCCCCAGATTCGTCCTTCATCCCTATGTCGTCCACCGTGAACAGCGCCGATGTAAGCTGCTGCAGAGGACACGATTGCTGAAGCCGCCAATAAAAACGCGGTCAGAATGCCGGTGATTCGTGCTTTCTCCGCAACGTCAGCCGCCTGCCTCTTGGCATCCTCCAGCGCTTTCTCTGCCTGCGCCTTCATTTCGTCGACGCGCTTTTGTGCCTCATCGACTTTTTGCTGCGCTTCCGTCCGTACGGCCTGCACCCGCTCCACCGTCTGATTGACCCTGTTCTGGGCATCGGTCTGGCTGATGCCGGTACGCGTAGCAATCTGTGTCGTGAGCCAGTTTCTGTCAGCGTCGGAAATTTCGCCTGTCGACAGCAGATTTCCCAGGATGCCGCTTATTTGCCGCTGGTAGTCACCGACCGTTTGATCGGCCTGCGGCGACGCTGCCTGTCCATCCGTTCGCAACAGCGTATCAGTAAAATAATCGAGGGGATTGGCCCTGAGGCCCTGCGGAAGCATCTGCTCGATGCTGGGCGCTGCTGCCTGCCCGGCCCCTTGCGCGATACCGCCAGCGGCACTGCCGGCTCCCGAAACGATTCCCCCGGCGATCTGTCCGACGCCTTGCGCCGCTCCACCAACCGCCGTTCCCGTTGCCTCAATTGCTGTCTGGGCGGCGCTTCCAACAGCTCTTGCACCACCTGAAAGAACGCCCAGGGCTAGGAATGCCGAGACGACCGTTCCAATCCCCCAAACCACCAGCCCATTCAGGCCGTCACGAACGGTCAATTCGTTTCGGTCCGCCTGCCCTGCGGGTCTGCGCATCCGGCCGGTGATGTAACCGCCCAGCATGTAAGAGCCGACCATGGAAATGACTACGAAGAGGCCGGTTATGATCAGCCAGACTGAACTGATCTCACCGCCATTGTCCGCCGAGATTGAACTCAGTCCCAATCCGCTGGCAAACGCGGTGAGAACCGCCATTGCCCCGGAGGCAATAAACGCTCCGGCAAAAATGGCAGGCCAGTCGACGTAGCTCCGATTGGCGTCAGTAACGATTGGATCAACCATTAGCGTAACCCCAACAGTGAGAGAATGAACAGGACGACCACGACCAGCCCGACTAGGTAAATGATAGAGTTCACGGTATCTCCTCCGAAAGGGGGCAGATTCTCCGCATGGCGGATGACTGCATGCTGTGGGAAATGCGAGCTTCATTGCTCGTGAACCAAACTCGTCGCGCTCAAAAAAGTTTCACCCCCGATCGCCGTCGCAGGCAAATCCGGATTCAAGACCGATTCCCTGTCTGCGATGTGTCTTATCTCGCGTCGCCGGCCTCTAAAGAACCTTCGACAGTTTGACCCATTGACGGCGACGTCTGACGAGGCGCGGTCCCGGTGTTGTGCGATAGCTGAAGCAAGTGTTCGCAAGACCCACCGGCCAGGGCTTTACGCGACGCAAAGTGTGATTAGGCATGGAATAAGGACCCCGCACATGGGGTGATCGGCGTCCAAACGGGACCCCCATTTGCAATGGGGTTACAACAGCCTCCGGTTTCATCGGAGGCTTTTTGTTCGGATGCTTATTGTGGAAACAATTCTGAAGATACGGCGGCTAGCCCATGTTCAGGGCAAGTCGATCAAGGCGATCTGCCGGGAGTTGGGCATATCGCGGAAAGTGGTGCGGAAGGTTTTGCGCACCGATGAGACGGAGTTCAAATACGAACGGACCCGTCAACCTCAGCCGAAGCTCGGCCCCTGGCGCGGTCAGCTCGATGGAATGCTCCTCGCCAATGAGGCCAAATCTTCTCGCGAACGGCTGACACTGATCCGGATATTCGAGGACTTGCGCGACCTCGGCTACGAGGGCGGTTACGACACAGTCCGGCGTTACGCCCGAACATGGGCGAAGGAGCGCGGGTCCGTGACGGCGCAAGCCTATGTGCCGCTCTATTACGCGCCGGGCGAGGCCTACCAGTTCGACTGGAGCCACGAGATTGTCGTGCTGAACGGCGTGACGACGACGGTGAAGGTTGCGCATATCCGGCTCTGCCACAGCCGGATGATGTATGTGAGAGCCTATCCGCGCGAGACGCAAGAGATGGTCTTCGACGCCCATGACAGGGCGTTCGCTTTCTTCGGCGGGGCCTGCACGCGCGGCATCTATGATAATATGAAGACCGCGGTGGAGACGGTCTTCGTCGGCAAGGAACGGCAATACAATCGCCGCTTCCTACAGATGTGCAGCCATTACCTGATCGAACCGGTGGCCTGCACGCCGGCGTCGGGGTGGGAGAAAGGCCAGGTCGAGAACCAGGTCAATCTGGTGCGCGAACGCTTCTTCACGCCGCGACTGCGCTTCAAATCCTACGATGAACTGAATGGCTGGTTGCTGGACAAGTGCATCAGTTACGCCCGCGCTCATAAGCACGTCGATCAGACGGAGCGCACGATCTGGGAGGTGTTCGATGCGGAGCGGCCGCACCTGGTCGGCTATCCCGGCAAATTCGACGGCTTCCACGCTGTGCAGGCCTCGATCGGCAAGACCTGCCTCGTGCGTTTCGACAACAACAAATACTCGGTACTGTCTACGGCAGTCGGCCGCCCTGCCGAGATACATGCCTATGCAGATCGCATCGTCATCCGGCAGGATGGCGTGGAAATCGGCCAACACGATCGCTGCTTCGGCCGTGGCGAGACGATCTATAATCCCTGGCATTACGTGCCGGTCCTGACCCGCAAACCGGGAGCACTGCGCAACGGTGCGCCGTTCCACGACTGGGTTTTGCCCGCCGCCATGGAGAAGGTGCGCCGCCGGCTGAAGGCAATGCATGACGGCGACCGGCAGATGGTGTCGATCCTCGAATGCGTGGGCCTGGACGGGCTCCCCGCCGTCGAAGCGGCCTGCCAGGAGGCGATCGATCAGGGCGTGTTCTCGGCCGCCGTCATCATCAACATTCTGGCCCGCAAGCGTGATCCGCAGCCGGCCGCCATCCTTTCCATCCCCGATGCGCTTCGCCTGACCCATGAGCCTCTGGCCGACTGCGCCCGTTACGACAGCCTGAGGAGGGCAAGCTGATATGGAACGATCCCAAATCCTCGACATGATGGGCACGCTGAAGCTGTTCGGCATGCGTAGCGCCTATGACGAGATCATGGCCTCCGGCATCAAGCGACAGCACGAACCGCCGCGCATCGTCGGTGACCTGCTTCAGTCGGAGATCGCCGAGAAGCAAGCGCGCTCCATCAAATACCAGATCACCGTCGCCAAGCTGCCGCTGGCCAAGGACATCGACGACTTCGACTTCACCGACACGCCGGTCAACGAAGGCCTGGTGCGCCAACTCGCAACCGGGGCCTTCCTCGCCGAGCAGCACAATATCGTTCTGGTCGGCGGAACCGGCACGGGAAAGTCTCACCTGTCCATCGCCCTTGCTCGTGCTCTGATCCGCAATGGCGCACGCGGCCGCTTCTTCAACGTCGTCGACCTCGTCAATCGGCTCGAGACGGAGGCACGTAGCGGCAAACAGGGACGGCTGGCCGACTTCATCACCAGGCTCGACTTCGTCATCATGGACGAACTGGGCTATCTCCCATTTGCCCAGGCGGGCGGCCAGCTCCTCTTCCACCTCATCAGCAGGCTCTACGAGCGGACGTCCATCATCGTCACGACGAACCTGGCCTTCGGCGAGTGGCCGGCCGTATTCGGCGACGCCAAGATGACCGCCGCTCTGCTCGACAGGCTCACCCACCATTGCGAGATCGTGGAAACCGGGAACGAATCCTGGCGCTTTAAAAACCGCTCTCAAAGCTAAAGCCGAAAAGACAAACAACCCGCGCCCGCAGGCCCTTGCGCTAAATGGAGAGCCCCGGGCCTACGCGCGCTGACCCGATGCAACTAGAGGCAGGGGTCCCTTTTGGGAGCCGATAAGGGGTCCCGTTACGACGCCGATTGACAACGCAAAGCAATCATTCTTGCTGGAACATCCGAGAGAGGCGCGGGTTAGATGCTGATCAAGGAGGCTTCGATGAACCAAAATACCTTTCAACAACATGGCAGTTCTGTTCCCGCGCCATCAGAGGGCGACGGACAGCCGAACCACGCGGGTGTCCAGCCGCAAATCTCCGACGCTCCCCTCGTTGACGCGGCGCTTGCAGAGGTAGCGGAGCGCGATGACAGCCTTGCAGCGCAATTGAGCGATGAGATAAACGCACTGCGCGCCGAGATCGACAGTTTGAAAGTCCGTGCTGGCGAAACCGCTTCACGGGCTTTGGTGTCTGTAAATGCGGTTGCCCGGATCAATCGCCGCGCCGCACGCCGCGCGATCGGCAGAAGTCCTTGGGCTTCACTTTGCCTGGCCGCGGGTGTGGGTTACGTGTTGGGCTGCAGCACGTTGCGAAAAGACGGATGGCGGTGGCGGTAAAATTGAGAACGGCCGCAGCAGCGCGGCGTTTCGCTTCAGATACGGCGGATCACCCTTGCCAGTCCTGGATTCTGCAGCCATGCTGGACACGGAATTGCGTCTTTCTTTTCCGGCGGCAGCATGACAATACCATGGCTGGAGACGGCCCACTGGGGCATCAACCCCACCGGGCGGTGCCGACAGCAATGACCGGACCGGTTGCCTGACCGGTCGGTGAACCACCGAATGGTTCGACACTGATCGCGAAAGTCGTACCTTCCTTTATATTGCCACGCATGTCGGCGGGAATGACGAGGTCGCCATTCGTGCCGGGCTGGAAAACGCCGAGCGAGCGGGTCTTGCCGCCGTCCATGACGAGCCACAGTTCCAGTGACTTTTCGTCCGTCTTTCCGGTCGCCACGGGAACGATACGCATTCGGCCCGATTCCGCGTCGTAGGACGCGAGGAGATTGACCTGGCTGTCGGTTGTCGCAAGCTCGGCCACAAGCGGGCTTGTGCCGTCCCGTTGTTCCGGGAACGCGGCATAAACGACGGCAGCCACGGCGGTTGCGCTGGTGGCCACAGATATCCAGCGCCAGAAAGATGCGGAGTTCCACAAGGTGCCATTCGTGTTGACCGCTCTGCTGCCGAACAGACGCTCTTGAATACGGGCAAGAATAGCGGCGCTGGGCGTCTCTTCCTGGTAATCGGCGTTAAAGTCTGAAAACTCGGTCTCCCAGCGCTGCACCAGTTGCGCGAAGACCCTGTCCTCCTGGATACGCTGTTCCACTTCGCGGCGCTTTTCAAGCGGCAGGACACCGAGCACATATTCGCCTGCGAGTATTTCATCGCGCGAGTGCATTCCGCCGCTGTGGTCGCCCGTCGTCATCGCTGCATGCACTCTCTGAGTTTGAGAAGACTGCGCCGCAGCCAGGTTCTAACCGTATTCAGTGGCACGCGTAATTCGTCGGCGAGTTCGAGATAGCTCAGACCCTCGACATAGGCCCGGCGTATTGCCTGTGCGTGCACAGTTTCAAGTTCCCGCATGCAGTCGTCGATCCTGCGGCCTTCATCCGCCAGAACAACATGCTGTTCAGGATCGCGAACGCTTTCGTCGACGAGGTCATATGCCTCGTCAATGTCATTGCCAGCAGGTCTGCGGGCGCGAATCGTATCTATGGCGTGGTTGCGCGCGATGGTGGCGAGCCATGTCGCCGGTTTGCCGGCACTAGCGGCAAATGTGCGGGCGCGCTGCCACACCTTGATATAAATTTCCTGCAGCGCCTCCTCGGCGTCCGTTCTGTCCCGCAGGATTTTCAGGCAGATCGCAAAAAGCTTCGGGCTTGTTGCCTGGTAAAGCGAGACGAATGCTGAACGATCACCCATGCCGACGCGGTGGATAAGGCTTGCGATCTCTGTGCCCTGCATTCGAACCTTCCTTGCTATTCTTCCTTTATAGGATCGTCTTTCGAAGGAAGACAAGAGATGCTTGGGAAGTTCGTTCCGGACACGCCCTGTGATCATCGGGCGCAGGCTGCAGGAGGCGATGGTCATCATGGCCAGCCTGCCGAGTTTTCCAACGGGCCAATGATGCGTACCGTGACAAGAAAGCCGATGACGGCCGCTGCCGCGGAGACGAAGGTGCCCCACAGCAGATCGGCAACGGTCAGGGTCGTCGACCAGCTTTTCAGCGTCGCCTGATTGGTCAGATCATATGTGGCATAAGCCATGAAGCCCACGGCAGCGCCGTAAAGCAGCGCCGTGCTCCATTGTCCCGAAATAAGTGCCGGACGCACGGCGAGAAAAGTAAGGCCGGCGGCGTAGATGAGATAAAAGATGATCGCCGGAGCGAGACGGAAATTTTCCGCCAGAAGATCGCCGATGGCCGGTCGATAAAGTCGTGACGCCATGGTGCTCAACCAGATGAAATCGATCACCAGAAAGGCAACCAGGGTGAAGAAATAGGCGGCAAGATATGTCTTCATCGATTTTTTCCTTTGCCATTGATCAGGCGACTTTTTGGTCTGGTTGACGAGAGAGGGAGGATCTGGGACGTGGCTAGTCGATCCTGGTCCAGCTTATACCCTTGCACAGCAGACCGGCGATGATGCAGCCTTTCGTAGTCATGTTGTTGCCTGCCACCGTCACCGTTATGTTGTAGGATTTATCCCGCTGCGGGTCGAAGGCCGTGCCGGTGTAATTGCCCGTCTCGCCCGGCCTGATGTCCATGATCAGGCGATCGCCGGTCTTTTCTTTCTGGGTGCCGGGTTTGATCCATGTGTTTGTCGCACATATTTTCTCGCCGCAGGGAGCGATCAGCACTTTCGCCTTGCCGTCGCCCCGCGCCCAGTTGCCGTTGATATCGGCTGCCGTCGCACTTGTCCCTGCCAGCAACGGAGACAGGGCGGATGCAATTGCCAATCCAAGGATCTTCATCGTGGTTCTCCGTTTTTTAGTCCCGCCTCATCCGTGTTCTATTGTGTACAGCCCGACGTTAATGGTTCCCTCGGCAAAACCTGCTTCGCAATAGCAGAGGTAATAGTCCCACATCCGCCGAAAGCGCTCGTCGAAGCCGAGCAGGGAAATAGTCTGCCACCGGGCATGGAAACGCTGGCGCCATTCCGCCAGTGTGAGCGCATAGGACTGGCCGAAAAGCTCCTTTTCCGTGAGTTTGAGGCCGGCTTGCCCCACGGCTTTTTCCAAAGCTGAATCGGAGGGCAGGAAGCCGCCAGGAAACACGTATTTCTGAATGAAATCGGCCTTGCGCCGATACGTATCGAAGCGGTTTTCTTCAATGGATATGATTTGCAGCACCGCCCGACCGCCGGGTTTCAGGCAGCGCTTCAGCGTCCCGAAATAGCTTGGCCAATAGGCTTCGCCGACAGCTTCAAACATTTCCACGGAGACGATGTTGTCGAATTGACCTTTGACGTCGCGGTAGTCCTGCAGCTTCAGTTTGATCCGGTCAGCCTTGTCTGTTTTTTCCGCAGCATTTTCCGCCCAGCGCAACTGGGAGGGCGACAGGGTGATGCCGGTCACGTTGGCATTGTGCTGCGTGGCGAGGTGAATGGCGAGCGCGCCCCAGCCGCAGCCGATTTCCAGCACATCCTTGTTGCCGGTCAACTGCAACTTTTCCGCAATACGCTCGAGTTTCCTCTGCTGCGCTGCCTCAAGGGTTGGTGTCATCAGGTTGAAAATCGCCGAGGAGTAAAGCATCGAGGGATCGAGCCATTGCCGGTAAAACTCGTTGCCGAGATCGTAATGCGCCTCGATGTTGCGTCGGCTGCCACGTCTGGTATTGGCGTTCAGCCCGTGCGCAAGCCGGTTGATGAGGCGCATGGGCAGGCTGCCGCGCATTGATTTCGTGAAAGCATCACGATTTTGCGCGGCGAAACGGATAAGCGCGGTCAGGTCCGGTGTGGACCAGTCGTTCTCAATGAAGCCTTCCGCAAAGCCAATATCACCATTGACGAACAGACGGCGGATTGCCCGCCAGTTATGCAGAACGAGAATGGCGTCGATGCCTTCCGATGTCCCCGATTTTTCGATGGTTCCGCCGCCGGGGAGGGTGATGCGAAGCCGGCCGCGGTGAATATTGTTCAGCAGCCGGGTGATGAGCCAAGTGCCGAGGCCCATACGGCCGCTGACGCGGGTGTTCTGCACCGGTAATTCCGAGAGATTGTCAAACGGGGTCATGAATTCTGGCCTCGATTTGCGACGATGAAGGGTGAACGAAGGATATTGGCTGTGCGGGTGGCGGCGGGCGCTTTCTCAGCGCCACCCCCTTCAGCCAGATTTTCAGCGCTTCCCAGTGAATGCCGAGAACGACTTTCAGGGTCAGGAAAGGAATGGTGACAAAGGCTCTCAGCAAGGCTCGATCGGTCAGTTCGACCCTTCGGGCAAGATGCCGGGCGGTCAGGACGGCGCCATCATCGTCGAATGTTTCAATGACGATCTTCAGCCTCTCCCCAGGCGGGATGACGCGGAAAACATAGTGAAGGTTCATGTCCATGAAGGGCGAGACATAAAAAGCCTTGTCACAGCGCTGTACGATCTCCGCGCCCATGCCGGCCTCTACGGGGATCAGATAGGAATGCCGTTGGCCGAAAGTGTTGTCCACTTCCCAAGGATGGCTTTGAGTTCCATGTCGCGGCCATGGCAGAAGAACACGCTGAGCGGATTAAAGGCCCAGCCAAGCAAACGCGGCATGGTAAGCAGGCGCACCGGCCCTCCATCCGCTGTCATGCCCGCCGCCGTCATTGCCGCATCTATCTGCTGGCGCAGCCCAAGCCCGCTGCCGTTGCCTCGGTCCCTGCGATGAAATGAAAACAGGTTGAACCGGTCCACCGAGAAAAACCGCAATTTCCGGTCCAGCGTCTCCAACTCATCGAGATCGAGAAATAGCGAATAGATTCGATAGTCCAGTTTGTGGGTTTTTGGCTTGAACCGGGCGTGGGTGACATGGCCAGGGAAAAGCGCAGAGACGAGGAGAGGCTTCATGCCGTCGCCTCCATGGATCGCGTGTCCCTGGCAATCGTCTCCAAATCGAGGCGGATGATCCGGCCGCTGTCGTCCGTCACCTTCCATGGGCGGGACAGGCCACCGAGATCTTCAGCGACGGCAAGCCCGGCCTGGAGGCCGTCTTCATGAAAACCGGAACCGAAATAGGCGCCGCAGAACCAGGTGTTTCGCAAGCCCTGCAAGGCCCATAGTTCCTGGCGCATCTGTTCAGTTCCGGCGTCAAAGACGGGGTGGTGATAGGTCTCTTCGGCGATGATCTTTCCTTGATGCGGTTCCCGCGCCGGGTTCAAGGTCACGAAAATATCCTCGGCTTCGCCGAGCGGCTGGAGCCGGTTCATCCAGTATGTGATGCTGGGCTGGCCCGCTTCGGTGCGCGTGTCGGCCACATAATTCCAGCTTGACCAAGCCGCGCGGCGGCGCGGCATGAAGGTGTTGTCAGTGTGAAGCACGGCCCGGTTTCGCGTATAACCAAAGGCACCGAGAATGCGTTTTTCGACACGTGTCGCATCGGCCAGCAAGTCCAGCGCCTGATCCGCATGCGTCGCGATGACCACGTCATCGAAGCCGGCAATCTCACCCTGCGCAGTTGTAATTTCGACGCCGTGCGGCAGGCGGCGAATATGCGTCACTGGCGTTGACAGGCGAATTCTGTCTGCAAACGGTGCCGTGAGGCGTTTTACATATTCGCGCGAGCCACCAACGACGGTGCGCCAGACCGGCCGGTTGCGCAGCAACAGCAAACCGTGATTGCGGCAGAACTTGATGAAATGCGCCGCCGGATAACGGCCTACTTCCATGGCCGGTGTGGACCATATCGCCGCAGCCATCGGGTAGAGATGATCGTCGCGGAACGCTGCGCCGTAGCGATTACGCGTCAGATAATCGTCGAGGGAAATGTCAGCCATCGAGTGCAGGTCACGCGGGGCGTTGCGATAAAATCGCAGGAGGTCCGCAAGCATCGACCAGAAGCGGGGTTTTAGAGCATTTCTCTTCTGTGCGAGCAGGCCAAACCCGTTTCCGCCGGAATATTCAAAGCCGCCATTATCAAGGGAAACAGCGAACGACATGTTCGAGGCTGCGGTCGGCACGTTCAGCTTTCGAAAAAGCGCGGTCAGATTGGGGTATGTCCAGTCGTTATAGACAATGAAACCCGTATCGACATGGATCGGGCCATTCCTCGTATCGAATGTCACCGTGTTGCTGTGGCCTCCGACGCGGTCTGCCGCCTCGAAGACAGTGACATCGTGCCTTTGCGACAAGAGCCAGGCTGCTGACAGACCGGAAATTCCCGTTCCCACTATCGCGATGCGGCGCCGGTTGTCTCGTCGCATTGTTTCGGTGTCGGTCATCGATCCTCGCTATCGCATTGTAGAAATTGTCTTTGGACAGCGCAGATACGAGGCAGCCGTCTGATAAGTTTCAGCGGCAGGTGGTTTTTCGAATTTTTTTCGAACCCTGAAACTCTTTTGCCGGTTAGGCCGTATTTGCCATCACGAAACCCGGCCTCGATCGATTAAAAGTGGTGAGCGAAGTAGTGATGTTTTCCGTGATCCTGACGCTTGCCATTCTGATGTCGCTGCTGATGGCAGGAGCCTGGGCATTACAAAGAGCGACCGGCTCGAGCGGCTGGATCGACACTGTCTGGTCGGCAAGCGTCGGGCTCGGCGGCATCTTGGCTGTGTTGCTGGCGGAGGGCGATGGCGGGCGGCGCAGTATCGTATTCTGTCTCGTTGTCGTATGGTCCCTGCGGCTTGCTGGACACATAGGCCTGCGCACGCAGGGTGGCGGGGAAGATCCGCGTTATGCAAAACTCATGGAGCAATGGGGCGAAACCGGTCCCCGGCGGCTTTTCTTCTTCCTGCAAATACAGGCGGTTGCCGCCTTTGTGCTTGTTTTGGCTGTTTATCTAGCCGCCAGCAACGACCGGATTTTCCCGCGTACCATAGATCTTCTCGCCACCATGGTCGCGCTTGTTGCACTGGCAGGTGAAGCGCTCTCGGACGCCCAGCTGTCGAAATTCAGGAAAACCCACGAAGCGAAAACCGGTATATGTGAAACCGGTCTCTGGCGTTATTCACGCCATCCCAATTATTTCTTCGAATGGCTTTTCTGGTGCAGCTTGCCGCTGGTGGCCCTTCAGGCGCACGGCTTGTCCTGGGCGTCGCTTGCCGCGCCCGTCATGATGTACTGGCTGCTCGTCCATGTCTCCGGTATTCCGCCGCTTGAAGAGCACATGCTGAAATCGCGCGGAGAAAAATTCCGTGCCCTGCAACGCCGCGTCAACGCCTTCTTTCCGGGGCCGCGCAAAAACGAGGAAACGCCATGAATATGCTCGCCTTTGCCATCAATGCCGCAGAACGCGCGGCGCTCAACGACAGCGTTACACTCGCCGGAATAGATATGCTCTGCGCAAGAACGAAACGGCGGCTCGCAAAAATACCGCCGGATGCCGAGGCGGCTTTTGCGGCGGATATGGCGAAATTCCCCGTCGCAAGCCATACCAACGAGGCGAACAGGCAACACTATGAAGTCCCCGCCGAATTTTTCGCACTGGTTCTCGGAGCCCAGCGGAAATATTCCTGCTGCTATTATCCCCATAACCAGACAAGCCTCGATGAAGCGGAGACAGCTGCTCTCGCCGAGACGGTAGACCATGCCGAGTTGGAGGACGGCATGGACATTCTCGAACTCGGCTGCGGCTGGGGTTCGCTGTCGCTTTATATGGCAGCGCGTTTTCCCAATGCGCGGATCACGTCTGTCTCCAATTCCGCATCGCAACGGGAATCCATCCTTGGCCGCGCGCGTGAGCGCGGGCTGTCCAATCTTTCCGTGGTGACCGCAGACATGAACGATTTTGCGACCGGCGATCACTTTGATCGCGTCGTATCGGTCGAAATGTTCGAACATATGTCGAATTGGCAGGTGCTCTTCGAACGCGTTCGTGCCTGGCTGAAACCTAATGGCAAGTTTTTCCTCCATGTCTTCAACCACCGCAGCCGATCCTATCGTTTCGACCACAACAACCCCGCCGACTGGATTGCCCGGCATTTTTTCACCGGCGGCATCATGCCCGCTTTTGATCTTCCCCATCGCTTCAGCAGGGTTCTCACCGTCGAAAGGGAATGGAACTGGCCTGGATCGCATTATCGGCGCACGGCTCTCGCCTGGCTTGAGAATTTCGATCGGGAAATCGGCCACATAAGGCCGATCCTGCAGCGGGTTTATGGCGCTGACGCACGGTTATGGGAACGCCGCTGGCGTCTGTTTTTTCTCGCAACGGCCGGGCTGTTTGGTCACGAGGACGGTAACGTCTGGGGTGTGGGTCATTATCTCATGAAGCCCGCTGTTGTTGCCGAAGCCTGAGAGGGACGTGGCCGACGGCGAAACAATTTCGCGTAAGCAAACGTTTACATCCGTAGAATAATGGCTAGGCTGGCCGCGTTTTGAGCAGGCCGTCGATCACAGAGCGGCTGGAGAAAGTCATGAGTTCAGTCACGCCGAAGCTGGATAGTTGCGGCGCCGAGCCCATCCACATTCCCGGCGCTATCCAGCAACATGGCGCACTCTTCGTGCTGTCCGCGCGTCAGTTGGCCGTCGTGCAGGCGAGCGATAACCTGCAGGATTTTCTAGATGCACCTCTATCGATCGGGGTGATTCCAGACCGGGGAACATTGCCTTTTATCGAGGCATTACCGGCTTGGTATTCCGGTGACGAAAGCAGCTTCAGATATGTCTGGACCGAAAAAAAACTCGATGTCTCGGCGCATCGGTCGGGAAACGTGATCATCGTCGAGCTTGAGAGAACAGGCCCGGGCGCATCCGCCGAAGCGCTGATGAGCGAATTGACAGGCCTCGCCCAATATCTCAACAGCACGCCGTCGCTGAGCGACGCACTGTCTCGAGTTGCACAGCTTGTTTCCTCGATCAGCGGTTATGACCGGACCCTCATTTATGACTTCGGTTCCGACTGGAGCGGTCATGTCGTGGCGGAAGCTGGCAGCGGGGCGTTGCCTTCATATATCGGGCTTCGCTTCCCGGCCGGCGACATCCCGCCGCAGGCGCGCAAGCTTTATACGGTCAACCGTCTGCGTATGATCCCGGACGTCGATTACAAGCCCGTGCCTGTCATGCCGCAGGTCAACTCGGAAACGGGCGCAGTGCTCGATATGAGCCTTTCACAGCTCCGCAGCGTTTCGCCCGTTCATCTGGAATACATGCGTAACATGGCGACGGCGGCCTCGATGTCGGTGTCAATCATCGTCAATGGCAAATTGTGGGGGCTGATCGCATGCCATCACGCCGCCCCGCACTCCGTCTCGCTCGCCGTGCGCGAAGCATGCGATTTCGCCGCCCAGCTCCTTTCGATGCGGATCGCAATGGAGCAAAGTTCTCAGGATGCTTCGCGCCGGCTGGAACTTGGTCATGTCCAGGCTCGCCTGCTCAAGCGGATGGCGGCGGCACAAAGATGGGTTGACGGCCTTCTGGGCGGGGAGAGCGAAAAGGACGATCTGCTGGAGCAGGTGGGGGCTGAGGGAGCGGCACTCCTTTTTGGCGATGAGTACCATCTCGTGGGCAAGACTCCCTCGCAGGAGCAGGTCGAAGGATTGATCCGCTGGCTCGGCGAGCGCGAGGTTGCAGACCTGTTTGCCACAGACAATCTTGCCAGCGATTATCCCGCTGCTGCGGCGTTTGCGTCCGTGGCGAGCGGGATCATCGCGATGCGGGTTTCGGAATTGCACGGAAGCTGGCTGATCTGGTTTCGGCCGGAAGTCGTAAAGACGGTGCGCTGGGGCGGGGATCCGCACAAGACAGTGCATGAGAGCGGGCGCATTCATCCGCGCAAATCGTTCGAAACCTGGAAAGAGCAGGTGCGCAACACAGCCTCACCGTGGTCAGCCCCCGAGCTTGCAGCGGCGCGGGAGTTGCGTGGCGCGATCATCGGCATCGTCCTGCGCAAGGCGGAGGAAATGGCGGATCTGACGAAAGAATTGCAGAGGACCAACAAGGAGCTGGAGGCATTTTCCTACTCGGTCTCGCATGATCTCCGCGCGCCCTTCCGTCATATTGTCGGTTTCGCCCAGCTCTTGCGCGAACGCAGCAACGCCCTGGATGAAAAATCGCTCCACTATCTGCAGATGATCTCCGAAGCGGCACTCGGCGCAGGCAGGCTCGTGGATGATCTTCTGAATTTCTCGCAGCTCGGCCGCACCCAAATCACAATGGTACCGGTAGACATGGAGAAAGTCGTGAACGAGGTTCGCCGGTCCCTCGCTCATTCCATCGCTGATCGGCAGATCGAATGGCATATCGGCGATCTGCCCGTATCGCTCGGAGATCCGACCCTGCTTCGGCAGGTGTGGTACAACCTCGTTGACAACGCGATCAAATATTCCCGCCAGAAACCCGTTTCGATTATCACCATTTCCGCGGCAGAAACCGAAGGTGGCGTGACCTACTCGGTCGAGGATAACGGTGTCGGCTTTGACATGGCCTATTACAGCAAGCTTTTTGGTGTGTTCCAGAGATTGCAGCGGGTAGAGGATTTTGAGGGAACGGGAATTGGACTTGCGCTGGTAAGACGAATTGTTGAACGCCACCACGGTTCGGTCAGCGCTAAGGGAACTGTGGGAGAGGGAGCCACGTTCTCCTTTACATTGCCGGTTACGAAAGTTGAAGAGGAAAAAATTGCCTGAACTCAGACCTATTCTTCTCGTGGAGGATAATCCACGCGATCTGGAATTGACGCTAACTGCGCTGGAAAAATGTCAACTGGCGAACGAGGTCGTCATTGCGCGTGATGGTGCCGAAGCGCTTGATTATCTCAACGCCTCGGGTAGCTTCCACAACCGGCCTGCCGGTGACCCAACCGTGGTTCTTCTTGATCTCAAGCTGCCGAAGGTTGATGGGCTCGAGGTCCTCCAGACCGTTAAGGGCAGCGATCACCTCAAGCATATTCCGGTCGTCATGCTGACCTCCTCCCGTGAAGAACAGGATCTCGTAAAGAGCTACGAACTCGGCGTGAACGCCTTTGTGGTGAAGCCGGTGGAGTTCAATCAGTTTTTTAAGGCGATACAGGATCTTGGCGTGTTCTGGGCCCTGCTGAACGAACCGCCGCCGGGCGCGCGCCGCAATGGTGCGTGAGGCGATGCCGCAGATGGAGCAAAGCAAGCTTCTTCTTCTCGAAAACAGCTCGGTCGATGCCGAACTGATCGAGGATCAGCTTTCACGGATCTCTCCGCCCCCTGTCGTAACCAGGGCGGTGGGTAAAACTTCCTTCATCGAGGCGCTGGAAAATCAGCAGTTCGATATCATTCTCGCAGATTTTTCCCTGCCGGACTTTGACGGCATGGCTGCGCTTGATGTCGTCATGCAAACGAGACCCGACACGCCCTTCATTTTCGTTTCCGGTGTTCTCGGCGAAGACGCGGCGATCGATGCCTTCAGGCGCGGCGCCACTGATTATGTTCTGAAGCAGCGACTGGCGAGGCTGCCCTCCGCAGTGGGTCGCGCTCTCGCGGAAGCACGGGAAAAGGAGGAGCGGAGACGGGCGGAAATGCACAAGGAGCTGCTCGTCCGCGAACTCAGCCATCGTGTCAAGAACACGATGGCGATGGTCATTTCCATCATTCGCCGCACTGCAAAAGGCAGTTCATCCGTAGAGGATTATCAAGAGAGGCTCGTGGCCCGCGTGAGTGCGCTCGCCGAAAGTCATGCCCTGCTTTTCCAGAGCAACTGGGGGCAAACCGATCTCAAGGATGTCGTGAAGCGGGCAATTGAACCCCATAACACTTTTGCCAGCCGCGTCGAGCTCGACGGTCCGGACGGGGTTAGCGTATCGCCTAAATCCGCATTGGCGCTTGGTATGATTTTACATGAACTGGTGACGAATGCGCAGAAATACGGTTCGCTTTCAGAAGCGACCGGGAAGGTGCAGGTGTTCTGGGAAAGGCTTCGTAACGATGAAGGCCGGGACCTTATCGAGCTGCGCTGGCATGAAAGCGGTGGCCCGCCCATTTCCGCTCCGTTGGAGACCGGTTTCGGAACGACCCTAGTTACACGGGGAGCCCAGTACGAACTGCAGGGCGACAGCGAAATCCGCTATGATCGCGACGGCCTGAAATATCGGGTGATTTTCCCTCTGGACTGAAGTGTCGCCTATCAGCGTTACCGGACGTTGCGGGTATTTTCCCGCTAGCCGGTATGCGCGAATTCGGTCGCCAGAACATTCGGGAGATTATCAAAATCGCACGGCTTGGAAATGATCGTCAGCCCTGTCAATTGCGTGCGAATACCGGGTATCTCGGCATATCCGCTGCAGATGACGAAAGGTATGCTCTCGGCCCTCAGTCGTTCGATCACGGGAAAGGATAATTCGCCCTTGAGATTGAGGTCGATGACCGCTCCATCCAGATCGGTTGCGCTTATTTTCTCCAGCGCTGCGGCTATATCGGAAACCGGCCCGATGACGTCGACACCGAGGTCGGACAGAAAGTCCTCCATATCCATCGCCAGAAGGGCGTCGTCTTCCAGAACGAGGATATGCTTTCCCTGAAAATCATATTGCATAGCTTACCGCATTCACATGGTCGCAGGCGCGCCCGGACATTTTACCAACAGCGCTGAACGCCTGAAGATCGAGGTGGTTCCACCCTTGTGTAAAAAGAAATCATTCGCATCCGTCGCTTGCGTACTCTAGTTTGTGCCGCGAATTAACTGCCTACCGGGAATGTTACTGCTGTGACTGGTTTTTCACCGTTTGCCCAGCGAAGCCTTTTGATGCTTGCTGTTGGCGTTGCAATTTTGATTGGCATGGTCTCCACATCTTTGTGGCTGGTGCAGGTGAATAATCTCTATTCCCAGGAAACGGCGGAACTGCGCCGTGTCCGTGCCGCAATTCTGGATGTGCTGACGACGATGCAGGACGTCGAAACCGGCCAGCGGGGATATTTGCTTACCAACAATCGCGAATATCTGGGGCCTTACGAAGAGGCCGTTCAGGGCTTGCCCGAACGCCAGGCGCGACTTCTCGATCTTCTGAAAGGGGAAGAGCGATATAAGCAACCTCTCGCTGGCTTGAAGCAGGCGATCGACGCAAAGCTCTCCGAGACACGCGAAACCATCGATTTGCAGCGCGCGGGTCGCATTACCGAGGCAGCCGAGGTCGTTCGAAATAACGACGGCAAACGCTTCATGAATGAGATCAGGAGTGTTCTGTCGGACCTTCAGTCGGATACCGACGATCGCCTGCGCGTCATCGTTGCGGATCAACTGGGCGCCGCCAATACACTTCGTTGGGTAACGATTGGCGGTGCCGTTGCAATTCTCATCGTGGTCGGCGGGTCGATACTGCTCGTCTTTACTTATATTCGCGCGCTAAACAGGTCGCGGGAGGATGTGGACGAACTCAATCGCCATCTTGAGGAGCGTGTCGAGGAAAGAACACGCGATCTTCGCCGGGCCAACCAGGAAATTCAGCGCTTCGCTTATATCGTTACTCATGATCTGAGGGCGCCGCTTGTCAACATCATGGGCTTCCTTTCCGAATTCGATACGTCGCTGAAGCCGGTCACCAACTATGTCCTGGCAGATGGAAAAACGCTGACGCAGGACGTGATCCGAGAGGCGCGGCTGGCGGTTGAGGAAGACATACCCGAAGCCATCGGGTTTATCCGTTCATCGACCCGCAAGATGGACCAGCTGATCAACGCCATTCTGAAGATATCCCGTGACGGCCAGCGCAAGCTTCAGCCTGAGAAAGTCGATATCGAAACTTTGCTCTCCTCGCTTTCAGAGACCGTGCGCCATCAGATCACGGCCAATGGAGGAGAGATTCATGTCGACACGCCCAAGCTGACAGTCGTGACGGACCGCATATCTCTCGACCAGATTCTAGGTAATCTTCTCGATAACGCGGTGAAATATCAGATGCCTGGGCGCCCTCTGAGGTTAACGGCACGCGCCTATCCGGCCGGGCGCGGCGCGATCGCCATTGAAATTGGCGACAACGGGCGCGGTATCGGTGAGCAGGATCTTGAGCGTGTCTTCGAACTGTTTCGTCGGGCGGGTGAACAGGACCAGCCCGGTGAAGGAATAGGTCTCGCACATGTCCGTTCGCTAATCAGAAATTTAGGAGGTGACATTAGGGTGGAGTCGCGACTCGGGGAAGGCAGCACATTTATCTTGCTGCTTCCGAGTGACCTCAGAAGAGTAACGAAGGAAGGCGACAAATGAAAGCGACCGGTCAGGAAGTAACGATCGTGATGATCGAAGACGACGAGGGACATGCCCGTCTGATCGAGAAAAATGTGCGCAGAGCAGGTGTCAACAACGAGATCGTGCCGTTCACACTCGGTGCAAAGGCGCTGGATTATATCCTGGGCCAAAGCCGGGACGGGCTCGTCAGCAAAGATCGCTATCTGCTCGTTTTGCTCGACCTCAATCTCCCCGACATGTCCGGCATCAGCATTCTCGAGCAGATCAAAAGCAATGAATACACCCGCCGTCTGCCTGTCGTGGTTTTGACGACCACTGATGACGAAACCGAAATTCAGAAATGCTATGATCTCGGCGCGAATGTTTATATAACAAAGCCGGTCGACTATGAGGGCTTCGCGAATGCCATCAAAAATCTCGGCCTTTTCTTTTCCGTAATACAGATACCCTGAAGGCATGATGGCTCTGCGCGTTTTGTATGTCGATGACGACCCGGCTCTGGCGCGGCTTGCGAGCCGCGTCCTTGGTCGCCACGGAATGGAGGTGGTCCATGCCGCGTCCGTTGCTTCCGGGCTTGAGCTTTTCCAAAACGGGCAATTCGATGTCGTCGTTCTCGATCACTATTTTCAGACGGCGACGGGAATGGAGTTTCTGGCGGCTATCGAGACGGTGCCGGCCCGGGTTCCCGTTCTTTACGTAACGGGGTCCAACGAGGCCCAGATCGCCATAGACGCGCTCAAGGCTGGTGCCGCCGATTACGTCATCAAGAATGTTGGAGACGACTTTTTTCCGCTGTTGCTGGCAGCCATAAATCAGGCGCTTGAAAACCATCGCCTGCGGCAGACAAAAGAGGAAGCTGACCGTCTGCTGATAAAGGCCAAAGAGCATGCGGAAATGATGGTGAAAGAGATGAACCATCGCATCGCGAATAGTCTCTCACTGGTTTCCGCCATGATCCGGCTGCAGATCAATACGCTGAAGTCCCAGGAAGCAGAAACGGCGTTGCTGGAGACGCAGAGCCGGATTTCTGCGATCGCCGGCGTTCATCGCAGTCTCTACAATACCGCGAATGTGGGTCTCGTATCCCTGAATTCCTATCTCACCTCGATCATAGGCGACCTGTTCCAAGCTGTTCCGGGCTCTTCCTCCATCACGGTCGAAACGTCACTCTGTGAGGTTGATCTGAACGCCGACCATGCCGTTGCGCTCGGTGTCATCGTCACTGAACTTCTGACAAACGCGCTCAAATATGCCTATCCGGATCAAGAAGGCACAGTGCGCATTAACCTGTCCGCCCAGGACGGCCGGTTCATTCTTGTTGTGGAGGATGACGGCGTCGGTGTGAAACCGGATTCAGCCCCTCGCGGCACCGGTCTCGGCACCAAGCTGATCATGGCGATGGCGCAGAATATTGGCGCCCGGGTCGAGCAGACGCACACGCACCCGGAACTCAAAAAAGGCACCCGTTTCTCGATGATATGGAATGAACGGTGACGGCATGGCCGCCGTGCCTTGCGATTATATCTCGATATAACGGCTGTCTAGCGGAGAGCGATTGGACCTCCTGGCCGTCCCCATAGCCTTCAGCGCGAACGAATGGTCAAAATATTTTGCCCGAAGCACGGAAGAGTGAAGCCGCTTTCGGCGCTCAGAGCAGAGCGACCTGCCGCCAAAGCGATTCTTTAAAATTTTTCTCTCTGCCATAGTGGAAACGCGGTACATTCTCAGGTTGTGCGCCCCGGTCGAGCAAAGTGCACAAGGCGGGTGCCGGCTGCCGCTATAAAGGCACAGCTAATATGGAACGACTGAAATTTGACCCAGGAAGTTTTCATGGGTGAAATTTTGTGTCCATAAAGCCGGCAGATGCATAGTATTTCGGCAATCTCGGAAAATGTCTTAATGCAATCTTAACGATGTTGCGCTGCAAAAAAACTTGATGGACTATTTTAATACTGCGGGAGGAAATGCTGTTCAACAAAACAGGAGTTCGTGCCATGCTGTTCCGCAATAGAGATAAAGAAAAACCTCAAGGCGCCTCGGTCAGGCTGGCCTCATATACTGTTCTCGGTGTTGTCGCCACAGTGTTTTCCTCCTCCGTGTTTCCACCTGTCTTCACTTCGCAGACAAACCGCGCCTTGATCAATGCTCCCGTCATTCCGCTGACGACCCCCATCAGTGGCGTGGTGAAAATATCCGGTAACGGCAGGGCGGCTGTTGAAAACGACAAGGTCGACAACACCACTCTGATCGGCCTGAAAGTGCAACTGGCGGCGCTCGACAATGAACTTCGCCAGAAAAACGCGATTATCGGCGATTATGCTAGCCGGGTCGACAATCTGAACAATGATCTTCTCAGCCAGCAAGCGGCTTTACTGCAGAGAACAGAATCCGACCTTGAAGCGGCAAAGGCTGCTTTGCAGATGGTGACCTATTCGACCCGCATCGCGAAAGCAGAAGCGGTGCGCAAACAGAAGCTGGTTGCCAAGGGTGTTTATTTCGGAATTGGCGACGACATCGCCGATACGATACAACTTGAAGATACAAAACTGCAGGCCGCGAAAGTTGCTGTCGACAAGCTTAACAAGGAAATGAGCTTCGCGCGCCAGGGCATCTATATCGGTTCCGACCTGCAATCCCTGCAAAATCTTCAGCAGGAAATCCGCACAAGGTCCGCCGATCTGCTGCAAATCCAGATGCAGATGACGACCATGCAGACGCGGAAAAGCGAACTCGAAGCGCTTGCCTCCGCGGAGGCCGCGCGTATCGACAGACTGACCCGCGCCGATCTCGCCATTCCGCCGGGCACGACGCTTTATAAGCCGGTTGCCGTGACGGGACGTGAAGTGGTGGCCGGCGACACCTTGGCGGAGGCGCTCGACTGTCGCAACGCTTTCGTCGTGGCAATTTTTTCCGAACGTCAGGCGCAGGCCCTTTCCGTGGGTTCAAGGGTAAAGGTAAATGCCGATGCCTGGGCGCAGGAAGCGGACGGGGTGGTAGAGCGCCTGGTGCCCCGAACCACCGAACGCGTCGACCTCGATTATGCCGTACCGTTTCCCCCCACGGAGCGGCGGGAGCTTTACGCTTATATCCGCATGGCCGGGACATCCGAGAGCCAGTTTATGAACAACGGCGTCTGTTCGGTCGGTACCTGGGTGAGTGTAAGTCTGCCGCGCGAATGGCTCGGCAAGACCCGGGAATATGTGCACGAGGCATCGGCAAGCCTCTTCCAGTTTGCTCAGGCATCCGCCAGCGAAATGCCCGACGTGAGGCAGGCCGCCTGGACGCTCATCGAGACATCCCGAGAGAAAATATTCGAGCAGATGGGCATGGGCGGGCAGCCGCAACAGCCGCCGGGAATAGCGGCGCCCACTACAAAGCCGGATATCATCACGCAGCATGCGATCAGCGGTGCAGATGCCACCGCGAAAGCACCGCGCACCCAATCCTGACACCCGCATGGATTGGGCAAGCCCCTGCGGGCGCGTCCACGACGCCCGCAGGGCGACCCACCTGTTTCACACAGTCGAAGCAGCCTCATTCGCGCACGCTATCGGGCGCGGCTTTTGGGACGTATCCGGTCAACCATGAGGACAAGCGATGTATTTCACTTCAGAGGGCGATGTTCAGTCCGTCCTTTATGTCAATCTCATCATCGCCCTCTGCGCGATCCTGTTCACCATGCTTGCCGACCCGCGGCGAACGCTGGACCGGCTGGCGTTCAGCGCCATCATGCTGCTTTCGCTCAGCGTCTATATTTTGTGGCGCGCCACCGATACGCTGCCTCCCTTAGAGCTTTCGCTGGAAACCGCCTGGAATTACATCTATTTCACTTTCGAACTGATCTCCGTGCTTTATGCGATGGGATCGATTTTGATCCTGACAAGACGAACGGACTGGTCTTCCATTGCAGACGAAGCCGAAGCCGGGATTACGGGCGATCCCAATGCGCCACTGGTCGATGTGTTCATCTGCACCTACAATGAACCTTTGAACGTGCTTGAAAAATCGATTGTCGCGGCTCAGGCAATGCAATATCCGCGGTTGCGCGTTTTCGTCTGCGACGATACGCGCAGGTCCGAGGTTCGGGACTATTGCGAAACAGTCGGCGTCAATTACGTGACGCGGCCGGACAATAAGCACGCAAAGGCGGGGAACCTGAACAATGCGCTTGTCCACACCAATGCGCTGTCGGAAGTTTCAGATTTCATCATGGTTCTCGACGCTGATTTTGCGCCGCAGGCCAATTTCCTGTCACGCGTGACCGGGCTTTTTGCCGATCCCAAAGTGGCCGTGGTGCAGACACCGCAATTTTATTTCAACAGCGACCCCATCCAGCATAATCTCGGTATCCGCAATTCCTTCGTGGATGATCAACGGGTATTCTTTGACGTATTCCAGCCTGCAAAGGACGCAGTCGGTTGTGCGTTCTGCGTCGGAACGAGTTTCGTTCTGCGGCGGGCAGCGGTGAACGAACTCGGAGGTTTCCCGCATGATGCACTTTCGGAAGACATGCTGCTGACCTACCGGTTGATGGAACGGGGGTATGTGACACGCTGGCTCAATGAAAAGCTCAGCGTCGGATTATCGGCAGAAGGCCTGCCGGAGTATATCACGCAGCGCACGCGCTGGTGTCTCGGCACCATCCAGATTGGACTTTTGCGGACCGGGCCGCTGTGGCGCGGCAATTTCACCCTGACGCAGCGGCTGCATTATCTGCACGGCCTGTTCTGCTGGCTTTCGAAACCCTTCATCCTTTGCCTGCTGCTCGCGCCTTCAATCTATTGGCTGACCGGCGTTTCCGCGCTCCAGGCCGATGAGTTGATGTTCATGCAACTCGGTCTGTCATCGCTTGCGCTGTTCTGGGCCTATTCCACCTGGATATCGGGAAAGCGCACACTGCCGCTTTTCACCGAGGTGACACACGCACTGACCGCCGTTCCGATCACGATCACGCTTTTTCAGGCCGTGCGAAAACCTTTCGGACGCCCCTTCAAGGTCACGGAAAAGGGCGGAGACAGGTCACAGGTGCGCGTTCACGGCCCGACGGCGCTATTCTTTGCCCTTGTAACCCTCACTTCGGCCATCTCCGTGCTGATTGCCGTTTATGGATGGGACGCACCCGTGGAATTTTCGGCGCGCGATTGTCTCAACCTTATCTGGTCGGCCGTCGCCATGGTGATTGCCTTCATTAGCCTTATCTGCTGCATCGAGTTGCCACGTTTCGACAGGGAGGAGCCGATCAGCGTAAACCTTGGCGGACAATTACGGCAGGGCAATGCGGTGACAGGGGTGAAGATCGTGGCACTGTCGACTGAAACCGTGACGCTTGCGGGTTTCACTTCTTCTACAGAAGCGCAGGCCATATTCGTGCCGGAGGTGGGCTGGTTGCAGATCGATGCAACAAAAGACCAGTTAATACCCGGAAAATTCTGCCTTGCTGCAACCGCCGAGCAGCATCGGGCTATCCTGCGGCTGCTTTTCCGCACTGCACCGGAAAATGTGGCGGAACAGGGCGACCTGATAAAATCCATGCAGATGTTGCTCGCAAGGGCCTTCAGCTAATCAGGGGGCAATTGAACAGGACTTTGCCGGACACAACACGGTCCCGATGGCCGGCTGCCGCCTTGAAAGGTTTCGATCAAACGGGAATTCCGCTCATGCCTCTCAGATCGATCATCCCTGCGATCCTGATGTCCTGTGTCATGACAGTGTTGGCTGGAGGTGACGGGCGCGCTGCATCCGGATCCGTCCGCGATATGCTCGCTTCGCGCTTATGCGCGGGTCTTGCCGGGAAGATGGATGGTTCTCCCGCGCCCTTCGTGTTCCGCAGCTTCGAGCCTGCGCCCGGTGGCAAGGCGCTCGATCCGGCGCTTTCGAATACGGGTTTCACCTATGACAATGCGCTGGCATCCATCGCTCTTTTTGCATGTGGGAAAGACGCAGAAGCAACAAGGGTTGCCGATGCGCTGCTGCTGGCCGTGAACCGTGACCGCCGTTACAGTGATGGCCGCCTGCGCAACGCCTATCGCTCCGGCCCGGTCGTCAGCAAAACGGAGCTTATGCTCCTGCCCGGTTTCTGGAATGCCGCCAGCAATGCCTGGGTCGAAGACGGCTATCAGGTCGGCAGTGCGACAGGCAATCTCGCCTGGGCGGCCCTTGCCCTGCTTACCGCCTCTGAGCGCTCCGACAATCCAGCCTATTTGCAGGCCGCGGCAAAAATCATGCGCTGGATCGATGCATATACCAAGGGTGACAGCGACATCGGTTACACGGGCGGCACATTCGGCCACGAACCGTCTCCGGTGAAACTCGACTGGAAATCGACGGAGCACAATCTTGACGTTTACGCCGTTGCCAGCTGGCTCACCGAGAGTGGGGACGATAAAACCTGGCGGACGATGCAGGACAGGGCAGGCAAGTTCCTCGACGCCATGTGGAATGAGCAGCAGGGTCGTTTTTATGTTGGTAGCCTGCCCGGCAGCGATCGGCCCAATTTAACCCAGTCGGGAATAGATTCCGAACTCTGGCCCATCCTCGCCGTTCCGGAATTCCGCGGCCGCGCCGAGCGCGTGCTGGAATGGGTCGACCGGCACTATGCGGTCGGGGAAGGCTTTGATTTCAACGATGACCGGGACGGCATCTGGCTGGAAGGCACGGCGCAGGCAGCGCTTGCGTTTCAGCATGCAGGCCACGCCGGGCGGGCCGAAGCCCTGCTTGCCACCATTGATGCTGAGGTATCGCCCGATGGCCTGGTCTATGCCACTGTCGGGCCGGAGTTGACGACGGGGCTGATGATCGGGCCTGCCTCGACCTCTGCCGATTTCAAATATTTCAGACTGCCGCATGTCGGCGCTACTGCCTGGGCAATCCTGGCGGCGAAAGACTGGAACCCGTTTTTGAGAGAAAGCAGTTGCGCGCGTCCCTGTCGGAATTATGCCCGTCCCGGCAGGGGGTAAGGAGGATGTTATTGTCGTGGGATCGCGAGAAGACCGGATGGCCGCAGGCCTGGCGGTTTAAGATGCCGGGCAGCCTTCAAAACGCTATCCCTTTATCCCGCTTGCTGCGATGCTGGAGATGAAAAGTCTCTGCAGACACAGGTAAAATATCAGCACGGGCAGGGTAATAATGGTGAGATAGGCCATGACTTCACCCCAGGGCGTGTTGAGCTGGAAGAAATACTGCAGCCCCACCATAACCGGCCGGTAAGCCTCGGACTGCGTGACGAGAAGCGGCCATAGATACTGCTGGCTGTACATGACGAGAAACTTCAAGATCGCAGCTGTTGCGATCACCGGCCCGCTGAGCGGCATTACCACCTGTGCGTAGATACGCAGCCAGCTGGCTCCGTCGATGCGTGCCGCCTCCAGTAATTCCTTCGGCAGATCCTTGAAATATTGGACGAAGAGAAAAATCGTCAGTCCGTCCGCGATCCATGGAATGATCTGCACATGCCAGGAATTGAGCCAACCCCAGGTAAACCCGCCGCTGCCGATCCATGGCAGATTGTTGACCTCCAGCAGCAGCGGCACTGCAATCGTCTCAAACGGAATAATGAGCGTGGCGAGAATGATCGAGAAGAGAAGGTCCTTGCCGCGCCAGTTCAAAAACGTAAAAGCGAAGGCGGCAAGCGAGCCGAGCAGCAGGGCGAGAAATACGGTGACGCCAGTTACCACAACGGAATTGAATATGAAGGTCGCAATCGGCGCCCGGGCGAAAGCCGCAGTATAGTTTTCGAGCGAAAGATCTCCCACCGGCAGGAAGGCTCGTATCGAAGTGGCATCGCTCAACAGCTGGTCGTTCGGTTTTAGCGATGAGAACCCCATGAACAACAGGGGCAGGACGAAGATCGCCGCGAAGGCGAGCATGAGCGCGTAATTGCCGATGAGAAAAACGGGACTTTTGCGGCGTCCGGCCTGCATCATTGCTTCTCCCTTGTCAGGTAGCGCTGGGTGAGCGAAATGCACAGGACAAGCAGGAAAAGGACGACAGAAATTGCGGAGCCCGCGGCTATGTCCTGCTGGCGGTATCCTCGCTCAACCGCCTGATAGACGATGCTCTGCGTAGAGTCGCGAGGCCCGCCCTTGGTCATCACATCGATCTGCGCAAAAAGCGCAAAAGCCTGCATGGTGATGACGATGATAACGAGTACGGCCGTGTTGCGCAGCAGCGGCCAGGTTATCATGCGGAACTTCTGCCAGCGGCTCGCGCCTTCAATGTCCGCTGCCTCGTAGAGATCGGGCGAGATGGTCTGCAGGCCGGAAAGCCAGATGACCATATGGAAACCGACGCCCTGCCAGACTGACATCACCAGAATGGCCCATAAGGCGGTATCGGTTCTGCCCAGCCAGTCGACAGGCTGGAAGAGCCCGAAACTCATATAGCTCAGAAGGCTGTTCAAGAGCCCATTATCGGCGGCATAAATAAACCGCCAGAGAAGCGCCACCACGACCACCGACAAGACCACAGGCATGAAATAGATCGCACGGAAAATCGTGACGCCGGGGATTTTCTGGTTCACCAACAGGGCAAGAAACAGCGCCAGCGCCGCCTGAGCCGGCGCGACCACGACCACGAAGGAAAGGGTGTTTACGACGGCGGTCAGAAATACGACGTCGCGTGCGAGAATGACGATCCGGTTCTCGCCCCAACTGAAGTTCTTATATTCCCGCATTCCGTCCAGATGAGGATAGTCGGAGTTGTTGCGGGTGAAATTACGAATTCTCGGATAGGCGATGGAGCCATCCGCATCCCGGCTGATGCTTCCATCGGCCTGCCTTTCCGGCTTGAGCGTCAGCAAACCGACGCCCAGCAGCCGGCTGTAGTTTTCAAAGCCGACGAACTCCGTCGGGTTGGGAGATGTGAGCCTCTGGTTGGTGAAGGAAAAACCCAGCCCCAGCAGAAATGGTGTGATCAGGAAGAGCCCGATCAGCACCACCGCCGGTGCGGCCATGAACCAGCCCGTGAAGCTGTCCCGGGCCGGTTTTCCCTGTGAAGAAAAGAGCGCCATCGATCACGCCCCTATTTGGGTTGGTAACCGGAATTGCGTTCCAGATTGTTGTTTATCTCGTCCGTTGCATTATCGAGGGTATCGGCCACATCCGCACCGTTGGCAATGTCGGAAAGAGCCTTGGAGAAGACCGGCGAGATGAAGGCGTAGGCCGGAGTGACAGGACGCAACGTACCCTGGCGTCTGGATAGTTCGAAGAAAACTTCGAGCGGGCCGCCCTTCTTGTAACTCTTCGTCATCTGGGCTGCCGAGGACGTGGCCGGGATAAGACCGATCGCATCCGAAAACTGCGCGAGATATTTGTCCTGGATGGCGAATTCGATGAAGGCGGAAGCCCCTTCGGGATGCTTGCTGGTGGCCGAAACGCCAAACTGCCATGACCCCGCGCCGATTTTCGGACCCTGCCCGAAATCAGGCGCAGGCAGGAAAAGCAGATCGTCTCCGTATTTTTCCAGAGCCTTCACCGCAACCCAGTTGCCCATCCATTGCAAGGCGTGGCGACCTTCCAGAAATCCGGTTTCGTGGTCGGCGGGTGATTGCGATGTCCCGGGTGCAAGCTTCTTGGCGAACAGGGATTGCCACCACTCCCCGAACTTGACGGCATTGTCTCCATTGAGGAAGTCCTCGGCGGTTCGATAATTCGCCTTGTCGATCAGGCTGCCGCCGAAACTTTCCAGAAAGGGACTGAAGGCATAGCTGTACCATTCGGTTTTATCGGCCATGCCGAGGTCGATGGCATATTCGAACTTGCCGCTGGCAGCGAGCTTCTCAAGGGCTGCGTTGAATTCCTCGCCGGTCCACGGCTGTTCAAGAGTTGGAATGCGGATACCGTTTTCATCGAGCACCGATTTGCGGGCGAAAACCGCCACGGCAGCGTCCCACAGACCGACCGAATAGAGCTTGTCTCCCCACCGGCCCACGGCGCCGGGCAGGAAATTCGCAAGCTTTGCCTCGTCGATCTTCAGTGGTTGCAAATATCCGGACCACGCCCAGTTGGGCATGTTCGGACCGTCGACATCCAAAATGTCTGGCAGCTTGTTGGAAAGCGCAGCAGCGGTGACCGATTCATTATACGCATTCTGGGGGAATTCCTGAAGCGAGACCCGCCAGTCCGACTGGGACGAGTTGAAGTCCTCGATGATGCCGGCCAGAATCTTGCGTTCTTCAACATTGCCTGCGCCGTGATACCACATCGTCAGGTCGGTCTGGGCCAGTGCGGCGGTGGAAAAAAGCATCGACAGGGCAGTTGCTGCCCCCGCAAAAATAGCTCTGCTGGTCATAGATGGTCCTCCTCCTCACGAAGGGTAACTTCAACATCTACAGATTGTTCCGCAGAAATTTGCGTCCAGACGCTATGCGGAGAACCGCGTTTTAAAAAATGCAGACAGGATCGCGGATTTGCCCCGCCCGAACCGCATCAGCAGCCAGGCGCTCAGGTCCCGCCATTTGACGGCTCTGTCGCCGGTGCATTGTTGCTGAAGGAGAGAGCCTCTTTTACCGCCAGTTCTGCCATGGCCAACGCGGCGTCGCGGGTCTTTGCAGCTGCGACAAACCGGCCGTTATGGCAGAAGGTCGCGCCTTCCACGCCACAAACCGCTTCCAGATCCTTGTCAGTCAGGCCTGCCCAGGCCGCCGGCAGATCCGCCCGCAACGCGAAGCCCTCGTCGGCGCGCCGGATACCGGTCAGGCACCAGTCGTTGTTACGCGGATGAACGACGAAGAGCAGATGATCGGCGCCTGCCTTCACGATGGCGGGCCGGAACGGCATTCCCATCGGCAACTCGAGAATATGCCCTTCGCCAGCATCCACGATAGCCTGTTTTACTAGCGCTTCGGCGCGCAACTTTGCGGCGCTGTTGGTTATTTTTGCCTCAACGAAGCTGCGGGCAATGCCCAGCGCCGCGTGGAAATTGCGATTGTCCGCTTCGGGATCGGTGTCATCAAAAACGGGTTTCAGAGTTTCGAGCAGGACGGGCAGGGTCAGCCCGGCGAGCGGTCCGGCGGTCGAGGGGCTGAGCGCCCCATTGTCAACAAGGTCAACAGGCAACACAAAACCGGCATCGAAAGAAGCGTGAATGGTTTCGATGTGGTGTTCTGGAACGCCGAAGGCAGCAAGATAATCGCGGCCGAAATGCTTCCAGATCAGCCCGAACGAACTGTAGGGCTGTCCGTCATCGCGTAACGGCGCGCCGCGCTGGTGGTGGTCGAACATTCCTCTTGCTGCGTCGTAGGCGCCGCCCACGTCGTAGATGATGCGGTCCGCACCGGCAGCGAGCCATTCCGGTGCCCTGCTGCGGATGAGGCGGGCCTGCGGGAAAAGCCGTGTCAGCACAACGCTCGACAGAAGTTCATCGGCATGGAAGCCGCCGGAATGGGTGACGAGGAAGTCCGGGTTCATGTCAGGATGTGCCTTGTTGCTTGCGGAAGAGCCGCCCGAGAATGGGGCACCTGATACCCTTTGCCGTACATCATCTCAACCCGCCACGACCCTAATTCGGATCAAAATTTCCCCCGGAAGGTGCGGACAGCATGCAGCCAGCGCGACATTGTCCGCGCGTTACGACGACCAGATGCGCCGCGTCTTGATCGTATTCATGACGAAGCTGGTCTCGATGGTGTCCACGCATTTCAGCTTCGCGATCTTGTCCTTGATGAAACGCTCGTAATCCTCCAGTCCGCCGCACATGACCTTCAGCATGTAATCCTTCGTGCCCGTGACAAGATGACATTCGAGAACCTCGTCCCACTCAAGAACCGCCGCTTCGAACATCCGGATTTCATCATCGTGCTGGCGGCTGAGGCGAATGGATGCGAGAGCGGTCATGGTCCATCCCTCGATCGCCGGGTCGATGATGGCGGAATATCCCTTGATGGCACCCATTTCTTCCAGGCGTCGAAGCCGGCGTAGACATGCGGATGCCGACAGCCCCACGCGCTCGGCGAGTTCGTTATTCGTGATCCGTGCATCGGCGGACAATTCCCGAAGTATCCGCCGGTCGATCGGGTCTGCAATTTTCTGCGACATAAATTACAATTCTCCGCAATATATTGCTTCATGGGGCATATAAACGCTCCAAAATGCAAGGCATTTCGACTTCATTGCGTGTAACCTGCAGGAAGTTCAACGCCAGCTGAGGGATCATCGGAAATGACCGCGCCGCATCCGTCCAAAACCCATATCGGCAACCATGCTCTTCATCCCGAAACCCAGATGCTCAATTACGGGTATGATCCGGAGTTGTCGGAGGGAGCCGTGAAGCCTCCGGTGTTCTTGACATCCACCTTCGTTTTCAAGTCGGCAGAAGATGGTCGCGACTTCTTCGATTATGTCTCCGGGCGCAAGGAGCCGCCGGAGGGCAGAGGCGCCGGTCTCGTCTATTCGCGTTTCAACCATCCAAACAGCGAGATCGTCGAGGATCGTCTTGCCGTTTATGAACGGACGGAGAGCTGTGCGCTCTTCTCCTCGGGCATGTCCGCGATTTCGACGACGCTTTTCGCCTTCGTGCGGCCCGGCGATACGGTGCTCCATTCCCAGCCCCTTTACGGCGGCACGGAAACGCTTCTCGCGAAGACCTTTCATAATTTCGGCGTGTCCGCAGTGGGTTTCGCCGATGGTGTCAGCGAAACCTCGGTCATGGCGGCGGCAGAGGAGGCGATGGCGAAAGGCAGGGTGTCCGTTATCCTGATCGAGACCCCCGCCAATCCGACGAACAGCATTGTCGACATCGCCATGATAGGCTGGGTCGCCGAGGTGATTGGCAAAAGGCAGGGGCACAGGCCGATCATCGCCTGCGATAACACGCTTCTTGGTCCTGTATTCCAGCGGCCCATAGAACATGGCGCCGATATTTCGCTCTATTCGCTGACAAAATATGTTGGCGGGCATTCCGATCTTATCGCCGGGGCGGCGCTGGGGCGCAAGGATGTGATGAAGCAGGTGAAGGCCCTGCGTGGGGCGATCGGCACGCAGCTCGATCCGCACTCGTGCTGGATGCTCGGACGTTCCCTGGAGACGCTGCAAATCAGGATGGAACGGGCGGACAGCAACGCCAGGCTTGTGGCTGAATTCCTGAATGCCCATCCCAAGGTCGAAAAAATCCACTACCTGCCATTCAGCGATCCGGCATCCGCGGTTGGCAAGGTGTTTGCCGCCCAATGTTCGGGGGCAGGATCCACCTTCTCGTTCGACATTGTCGGCGGGCAGGCCGCATCTTTCAAATTTCTCAATGCGCTCAACATATTCAAACTTGCGGTAAGCCTTGGCGGCACGGAGTCCCTTGCTTCTCATCCCGCAACGATGACGCATTCAGGCGTTCCTGCCGATGTCCGTCAGCGTATCGGTGTGCTTGATTCCACGATCCGGCTGTCAATCGGCATCGAACACCCCGACGATCTTATCGCCGACCTGACCCTTTCACTGGATCAGGTCTGACGCTTCACGTGCCAACCAAGAGGTTGTCCTGTGCAGGCGGATCGATATATCTGGGGGTAGTATAGTCACGTGAACCTTCAGGCATATGGAAACTTCGCTTTATCTGCCCGTGAAAGATTTCCTCGAAGAGGCGGGTTATACCGTCAAGGGCGAAGTGGGTGGCTGTGATCTTGTTGGCTTGAGCGATGACGATCCCCCCGTCGTCGTCATCTGCGAGCTAAAGCTGAGCTTCAATCTGGAGCTCATTTTGCAGGCTGTCGATCGCGCGGCTATCGCAGATGAGGTGTGGATCGCCGCCCGGGTCTCTGCCAGGGGTAAGGGCCGCGAGGCTGACAGGCGTTACCGCGATCTTTGCCGCAGGCTCGGGATCGGTATGCTGGGAATCTCCGATGCCGGTGACGTCAGCATCATCGTCGGCGCCGTTTCGCCGATGCCGCGAACCAATCCGAAACGGCGGTCGCGGCTCATGCGGGAACATCAGAGGCGGCGGGGCGATCCCACGGCGGGTGGGAGCACGCGCATGCCAATAATGACAGCGTATCGCCAGCAGGCGCTTGGCTGCGCCGTGGCGCTGGCGTCGGGTCCGATGCGCGTGCGTGAGGTCAGGTCCAATATACCCGATGCCGGGAAGATACTGCTTTCGAATGTTTATGGCTGGTTCGAACGACTCGACCGGGGAGTCTACGGTCTGACCGAGGCCGGACTCGAAGCCCTGCAGCGGTGGCCACAGCAGGACGTGCCGGCAAAGGCTGTCGACGGGATTGTGCGAGGCACGGTCGGCTTCGAAGAAACCTGACGGCGAAAAACCTTTCCAAGACTTCAGGAGATCAGGATTGCGGGGTCAGGGGGCCTCCCGGGCATCCCCGACCCATCAGGTGACTACTGTGTCTTCCAGGTCTCCAGCAGCAGCCGGACGAATTTTTCCGCGGCGGGCGAAAGGGCACTGCTTCGCCTTTGTACAATGCCAATCGTACGGGAGACGACGGGATTGACGATCGGCCTGGTGATGAGAAATGGATGTTCGTCCTGCGGCGTGGCCAGCCGCGGCAGAACGGAAATCCCCAGCCCGGCTTCGACCAGCCCGAGCGAAGTATTGAGATGAGTCACCTCATAAAACCAGTTCAGCTTTAGATTGTGTCTCGCAAGCGCGCCGTCTAGAAGGGTCCTGTTGCCGCTTGAACGGTCCACGACGACGAGCGGATAGGCTTCCAGTTGATTCCATTCAATCGTTTCGAAATTCGCCAGCGGGTGATCTTTCCTCATCGCCAGCACGAACGGATCATCGATGAGCGGTTCGAATGACAGTTCGGGATCGGAATTGCCCATCAGGTTTATGCCGAATTCCACCTCGCCTCTCGCAACCGCCTGCAGCCCCTCATTTGCCGTCAGATCCCTGATGCGCAGCCTGATATTTGGATATTGCTGACTGAAGGTCTTGATAACCGTGGGAAGAAAGTAGAAAGCGGCGGTGGGAACGCAGGCCATCGTGATGAGGCCGCGCCGTTGCGCGCCATCTTTCATGGCGAACAGCGACCCATCGAATTCTTCCAGCATACGCCGGACAAGCGGCATCACCTCCTGGCCCATGGCGGTGGGAGCGACATGTCGAGTCGTTCTCTCCAGAAGCGGTGCGCCGATGGCCTGCTCCAGCTTCTGAATGCGGCGGGTGAGCGCCGGCTGGGAGATATGCAGCGCCTCCGCTGCCCTGTGAAAGCTCTCAAGCTCAGCTACGGATTGAAATGCGCGCAAATCCAGTATTTCGCAATTGATGCTCATTTCGCAATAAACCTCCAAAACATTGCATTTAACAGATTAGACTCTTTTGCCCATATTGCAACAACGCGGCGCATTGATCCGCAAAATGCAAGATTGAGGCTAATCATGAACGATCTGATGAAGATACCCTGTGTGCTGATGCGCGGCGGAACGTCTCGCGGACCGTTCTTTCTGGCTTCCGATTTGCCCCGAGATCCGGCGGCAAGGGATGCGGCTCTGCTGTCCATCATGGGCTCAGGCCATCCGCTGCAGATCGACGGTATCGGCGGGGGCAATCCGGTTACGTCGAAGGTGGCGATCATCGGACCTTCCACGGTCGCCGGCGCCGAAATTGATTATCTGTTCGCACAGGTGCGCACCGACAGGCAGCATGTCGATTATTCCCCCAATTGCGGGAATATGCTGGCCGCCGTCGGTCCCTTCGCGATTGAGGCGGGGCTCGTGCCGGCGCAGGGTAATGATACGCTTGTCAGGATTCACAACGTGAATACCGGCAAACTGATCGAGGCGAAGGTGCCGACGCGGGGCCGCGAGGTAATTTATCTTGGTGACGCATCGATCGACGGTGTTCCGGGTCTTGCGGCACCCATCGCATTGACATTCATGGATGCAGCCGGCGCGAAAACCGGCAGGCTGTTGCCGACCGGAAAACCCGTCGATGTGATCGACGGGGTGGACGTAACGGCGATAGATTGCGCCATTCCGATGGTTCTCATGCGGGCAGCTGATCTCGGCGTCACCGGCTACGAAGATCCGCAATCGCTCTCCGCCAATCGAGACCTGATTGAACGGATGACCCGCATACGCATCGAGGCTGGAAAGATGATGGGGATGGGAGACGTTCGGGATATGGTCATTCCAAAGCCGGTGCTCATAGCGCCGGCGCGGCGGGGTGGAACATTTTCGGTCAGGTATTTCATGCCGAACGAGTGCCATCCTGCCCTCGCGACAACCGGCGCTGTCGGCATCGCGACGGCGGCCGTAACGGAAGGCACCGTCGCCTATAGTGCGGCAGGAGGGCTTTCCGTGCCGACCCAGATCCGCATCGAACATCCCGCAGGCCGTCTGGATGTACAGCTGGAAATGCGAAACGGAGCCATAACAGCCGGACTTGTAAGGACGGCGCGCAGGCTGTTCGAAGGCTTTGCCTTCGCCAAGCCGATGGCTGTGATTGAAGACGCAGCATAGACAAGGCCATAGTGGCTAAAATATCGCGAAACGGGAGGAGACCCTCATGCGTAAATACCTGCTTGCAACGGCTGCGCTCTGTGCGCTGGCGGCAACCGCCAATGCCGAATCTGTCAGAATGAGCGTCGGCTCATACAACCTCAACAACCTGCCTTTCCCCGTTGCGGCCAGCCTCGGCTTTTATAAGGAAGAGGGGCTTGATGTGACGACCGAGAACTTTGCCCAGGGAGGCTCGAAGGTGCTACAGGCGCTCGTCGCCGGCTCCACGGACGTCGCCGTCGGTTTTTATGACCACACCATTCAGATGCAGTCCCAGAACAAGCACGTCGTGGGCTTCGTTCAGCTCGCCCGCAACTCGGGTCTGGTTCTTGCAGGCAAGAACGATACTGACTTCGATCCCGCAAAGCCTGAGACGATCAAGGGCAAGAAGGTCGGTATCACCTCGCCAGGCTCTTCCTCGGACTTCTTCATTCGCTACTATATGAAGCAGCACAATTTAAGCGACAACGATATCTCCATCATCGGCGTCGGCTCGGGTGCTGCCGCCGTTGCGGCCCTGCAGCAGGGCAAGATCGATCTGCTCGTCAATTATGACCCGGCGGCCACGATTGTCGTCGAACGCGGGCTGGGCAAAATCCTCATCGATGCACGCAGCGATCAGGGCGCAAAAGATGTTTATGGCGGCATCTATCCGACCTCCGTGCTTTACGCGACCCAGGAGTATATCGACGCGAATCCCGAAGTGATCCAGAAGGTCACCAATGCCACGGTACGGGCGCTGCACTGGATGAAGCAGCATTCGGCGGAAGAAATCGTCGAGAAGCTTCCTGACGACTTCGTGTCCGGGGACAAGAAAACCTACATCAAGGCCGTCGAAGCCGCGAAGGCTATCTTCTCGGAAGACGGCAAATTCGAGCCCGGCGATCTCGAAACGCCGCTTGCCGTTCTCAAGACCTTCAACGAGGCAGTGGCAAAGGCGTCGATCGACCTCAACACCACCTATACCAACAAGTTCGTCGAAGCCGCGGCTTCGAAGGCTGCAAACTGAGAGGCCGCCATGTCATCCCCAGTCAGAAAGCTAGAGCCAGTGGCGGACTTCAAACCACAGCCCATGGTCGCGATCGAGAACGTCACCATGGCATTCGGTGCGTTTGTTGCAGTCCAGGACGTTAACCTCAAGGTCGGCGATGGCGAGTTTCTTTCCATTGTCGGACCGACCGGGTGCGGAAAGTCGACCATCCTCAATGCCATTGCTGGCTTGCTGAAGCCCGCGCAGGGCACGGTTTCCATCGACGGTTCAGCGGTCCAGGGCGTGCAGAACAATATCGGATATCTGTTTCAGCAGGACGCCCTCCTTCCCTGGAAGACCGCATTTCAAAATGTCGAGCTTGGTCTGATGTTCCGGGGCGTTGCCGAGGACGAGCGGCGTGCCAAGGTCATGGCATGGCTTGAAAAAGTCGGCCTCAAGGGTTTTGGCGACCGTTTTCCGCATCAGCTTTCCGGCGGGCAGCGTAAACGCGTACAGATGGCGCAGGCGCTGATTACCGAGCCGAAAGTCATCCTGATGGACGAGCCCTTCTCGGCACTCGATATCCACACCCGCCATCTCATGCAGAACGAATTGCTGCGCCTGTGGCAGGAGGATCGCCGGGCGGTGGTCATGATTACCCATGATCTGGAGGAGGCTATTGCGCTCGGAGATCGGGTCGTCGTTCTGGCTGCGGGTCCGAAGAGCCGTGTCATCGAGAGCTTTCCCGTCGATCTCGAACGACCCCGCAACGTCGCTGAAATCAAACTCGATCCGAAATTCATGACGCTCTATCGCGATATCTGGGCGTCCCTGCGCGGCGAAGTGGAGAAAAGCTATGCAAGCCGTTAATGTTCGTATCATACAGGTCGTTCTCCTGGTCGTGCTTCTTGGCGGATGGCAACTCGGTGTGTCCTCCGGCGCCATTGATCGCTTCTTCTTTCCCGCACCCTACGATATCGTCAGGCAGGTGATCGACTGGGTTGCGGATGCCGGCTTCTACAAGCATGTCGGCATTACCCTCAGCGAAACCGTGCTCGGTTATCTCATCGGCACCGGTCTCGGGGTGGGCGCTGGCGTCTGGCTGGGCCTCAGCCCCTTCGTCGCCCGCGTGCTCGATCCGTTCATCAAGGCGGTAAACGCCATTCCCCGCGTCGTCCTGGCTCCGATATTCGTTCTCTGGCTTGGCCTCGGTCTGTGGTCGAAAGTTGCCCTTGCGGTTACGCTCGTCTTTTTCGTCACCTTCTTCAACGCCATGCAGGGTGTGCGCGAAGTAAATCCGGTCGTGCTGTCAAATACCCGCATCCTCGGGGCGCGGCGCACCGATCTGCTGCGTCATGTCTATTTTCCCGCTGCGGCGAGCTGGATTTTGTCGTCGCTGCGCACCTCCGTCGGCTTTGCGGTGGTTGGCGCGATCATCGGAGAGTATCTTGGGGCTTCTGCAGGCCTCGGCTACCTCATTGCCCGGTCGGAAGGCAATTTCGATGCGGTCGGCGTTTTTGCAGGCATCATCATCCTTGCGGTCTTCGTCCTCATCATCGACCTCATTCTCGATGTCGCAGAGAAAAGGCTGATCACGTGGAGGCCCAACGCAGGCGAAGAGCGGCCTGCATGAGGTCGGGGTAGCTGAAATCCAGCGGGGCAGCCATTTGGCTGCCCCGTTTTTTTGAACCGTCCCGGCGATGTGGGCCATGGCCTTTCCGACATTACACGGCAGAGCTTCGAGTTCTGGAGCTGGACGATCGGGGATCGTCAACCGAAGATGATCGGCGTCCCGCTTCGCTGCGGTTCACCCGTTTACAGGCCAGCGCCTGTCTCTTCATCGAAGAGATGCATATCGGACGGGTCAACGTCGAGGCCGATGACCTCGCCGGCCTTGACCGGGCTGCGGCCCTGTATCGCAATCACCAGTTCCGTGGATGTGCCGAGTGTTAGGAAAGTTGCCGAGCCCGTTGTCTCCACAGCGGAGACGGGCAGTGTCAACGCCGCTCCCGTTGCAGTAGCGGGGCTGATATGTTCGGGCCTGATGCCGACGATGAGATGTTTGCCCGGCTGCAGGGGGGCGGGGCTTCTGATCGACTGCAGGGGTTCACCGTCGCCGAACCGCAGCTGGAGCGATGCGCCATCCGGACTCACGGTCGCCGGGATGAAGTTCATGGCTGGGGAGCCGATAAAGCCTGCGACGAAGCGGTTGACGGGATGGTCATAGAGCTCCAGCGGTGTCCCCTGCTGCTCGATTACCCCGTCACGCATCACGACGACATGATCGGCCATGGTCATCGCCTCGATCTGGTCATGGGTGACATAGACCGAGGTGGCATGCAGGCGGTCGTGGAGGGCGCGGATTTCCTTGCGCATGTGAACCCGCAGGGCCGCATCGAGGTTGGAGAGCGGCTCATCGAAGAGGAAGGCCTGCGGATTACGGATAATCGCCCGGCTCATGGCGACACGCTGGCGCTGCCCGCCAGAGAGTTCTCGGGGATAACGCTTCATGAGCTTGGAAAGCCCCGTCGTGGCGGCAACCTCTTCCGCGGCCTTGCGGGCTTCCGCCTTGGCGACACCACGCATGCGCAGCGAATAGGTGAGGTTTTCCTCGACCGTCATATGCGGGTAGAGCGCATAGGACTGGAATACCATCGCCACATCGCGCTTGCGCGGCGGTACACCGTTCATCAGCGTGCCGGCAATGCGCATGTCACCGGCCGAGATGCTCTCCAGCCCGGCAAGCGAGCGCAGAAGCGTGGACTTGCCGCAGCCGGATGGTCCCACAAGGGCGACAAAGGTGCCCTTCTTGATGAAAAGGTTGATGTTCTTCAGGGCATGGAAAGCGCCGTAATATTTATTGACGCCTGATAGTTCGATCTGAAGGGTCATTTTAGCGCTCCTGATGTCAGGCCGGATACGATGCGGCGCTGCAAGAGAATGAAGAGGGCGAGAATGGGCGTCACATACATGGTCGCATAGGCCATGATGTTGTTCCATTCGCTGGTGTTGGGCCCCATGAAGGAATTGAGACCGACGCTGGCGGGCTGCAGTTCCGCCGCCTGGATCATCGATTTGGAGTAAACGAACTCACCGAAGGCCTGCATGAAGATGAGAATGGCGCTGACGAGGATGCCGTTTCTGGCAAGCGGCAGCACGATATTGAAAAACGCGCCGACCCTCGAATTACCGTCTACGAGCGCTGCCTCCTCCAGTTCCTGCGGCACGGCCATGAAGGTGGCGCGCACCAGCACAACGAAGAAGGGCATGCTTTTCGCCGCAATGGCGAGGATGACCGACAGGCGTGGATAATCCAGAAGCCCGAATTGCGAGAAACCGACGAAGATCGGCGTGATCATCAATGAAGCTGGAAGGACTTGCAGCATCAGGACGAGGAACAGACCGATATCCACCCAGACATTGCGATAACGGGCCAGCACATAGGCGCAGCCGACGCCGAGGATGGTGATCAAAAACACCGCACTCGAAGCGATCAGCACCGAATTCCACAGGTAACGGCCCATATTGCGGCTGTTCCAGACATAGGCATAGGTCTGCCATTGTGGTTCACCAGGCCAGAAGGAGGGCGGGTTGGCGAACATCTCCGAGCCGCTTTTGAGCGAGGTCAGATACATCCAGTAGAGCGGGAAGAGGTAGATGATGGCAAGAATGATGGCGATTGCCAGCATCAGGCGGTTACGGTTGTTGATGCTCATCCGCGTACCTCATGCCGTGTGGAGCGCACATAAACGATGGAGGCCAGCATGACGAAAACGATCATGATGACTGAAATCGTCGCGCCCTTGCCGAAGTCATATTGCCGGAAGGACAGATCCCAGGCCCAATATTGCGCCACGTTGGAACTGTTATTGGGTCCGCCATCGGTAATGGCGGCAAATAGATCGAATTGCTGCAAGGTGAAGATCAGCCCGAGCGAGATGATCGCGCCGATGGTGGAGCGCATCATGGGCAGCGTGATGGTGTAGAAGCGCTGCCAGGCGTTGGCGCCATCAAGCTCGGCGGCTTCGTAAAGATCGCCGGGAATGGAGGCGAGGCCGACGGAAAGGAGGATCATGTTGAAGGAGGTGCCGAGCCAGATATTGGCGATCACAACCGCCCAGAGCGAAAAATTCGCATCCGAACGCCAGAAAATATTGCCTGATATCAGTCCGCTTTCGCGCAGGAAGAAGTTCAGAACCCCGAAGTCGCCGGACAAAATCCAGTTCCAGATGGCACCGACAACGAGGCCGGGCATGACCCATGAAACGAGGAACAGGCCCCGCAGCCAGGTGGCGCCGGGGAAATTGACCCAGAAAAACAGAGCCAGACCGAAGCCGATGACAAATTGCCCCGCTATGGAAGCGACGACAAAGGTTACCGTATTCATCAGGATGGGCCAGGTTTCCGGCTGCCGGAACAGATCGACATAGTTCTTGAAACCGACGAACGGGCGCACGAAGGTGCCCAGGCTGAACATGTCGACTTCCTGAAAGCTCATGACGATGTTGTAAAGCAGGGGTAACCCCGCCATCACGAAGAGGAAAGCCAAAGGAAAGGCGACAAGGGCGATATCGAAATCGCGACCATCGCTGATGCTGGAAAGCAGCTTTTTCATAAGAAATCCTCGCAAGCTCCGCTCGGGGCCGCCGCCGCTTATCACGGCAAGCGACCCCACCGGGAGGAACCCTGCGGATGGGGCCGGACATGCCGGCCGCCTCCCTGATCAACCATCGACGAGCTTGATTTTCTGTGCAGCCTGGTCGAGTGCGTCCTTCGGAGACATCTGTCCCGTCAGCGCGGCCTGAATGGCATCCTGAATGGCCTTCGAGATTTTCGGCCATTCGGGCGAGGGGCCACGCGGCTGTGCATATTTGAGCTGCTCGACGAAGGTCTTGAGCGCTTCATCCTTCAGAGCATTTCCGGTGGGCGGTACGGGAATGTCCGAACGCGCCGGCAATTGGCCGAAATTCTTGAACATGTCCTTGTCCTGCGAGACAAAGAACTCGATCGCCTTGAAGGCCTCTTCAGGATGTTTGGTCTTCGAGAAGATCGCCCAGTTATAGTCCCCCATGGCCGATGAGCGCGGCGCATCGGGCGCCGGAACCGGCAGCAGCGTGACGCCCCAGTCGAACTTCGCGTCCTTCAGCATGCGGTCGATTTCCCATGGGCCCGAAATGACCATGGCGGCGTTGCCGGCGTTGAAGGTCGCGGTAGAATCCCACTGGCTGCGTGTCAGCGTATCGGGCGAAGCCAGTTTTTCGTCCAGCATCAGCTTCCACGTCTCGAGCGCTTTCACGGCTCCCTCGGTGTTGATGTTCTTGTAGGTGGCGCCAGCCATCTGCGCCCAGGGCAGGAACTGGAATGTGCCCTCCTCATTCGCCTTGGCGCTGAAGCTGATGCCATAGACGTTCTTGGAAGGGTTGGTCAGTTTGCGTGCCGCGTCAACCAGCTCATCCCAGGTTTGCGGCGGCTTTGCCGCATCCAGCCCGGCGGCCTTGAACAGATCCTTGTTGTGATAAAGAGCGATCGTGTTGGTCGCCTTCGGTACGCCGAAATATTTTCCATCCCACATCACCGATTTCAGCGGGCCGGGGAAATAATTCTCCGTCTTGATGACATCGGACTTGGCTATCATGTCGGTCACATCGAGGAAGGCTCCGCGTGCGGCGAACATGGCGTGGTTGGGGTTGTCGATGGCGATGATGTCGGGCGCATTGCCGGTCGAATAGGCGCGCATGGATTCGCTCACCACGTCATCGAACTGCAATTGCCGGTATTCGATCTTGATGCCGTTATTGAGCGCGTTGAACTCCTTGATGAGATTTGGAGCCGGCTGGATATCCCGGTCCAGCGACCACAAGGTCAAAGTCACGTCCTCTGCCTGTGCCGCAATCGCGCCGGCGGACACGCCCGCCAACAGAAACGCGCCGGCCATCATGCATTTTGCGATACCCATAATCTCCTCCTCTTGGTTATCGTCTCTGCAATCTCGGGAACCTTCTCCCAAAAGGTTTCCGTTATGTCGGATCGACGACGAAATCGCCGCCTCGGCATTTTTTCAGATAGTTCAGGCCATGCACCTGTCCGGTCATTTCCAGCGCATCGCGGTAGACCGGATCATGCCAGCCTTCGATATCGATCGAGCCGGACCAGCCGGCGAGGCGCAGCTCGGAAATAATGTCGGTCCAGTTGCTGTCGCCGAAACCCGGCGTGCGCATGAAGACGAACTTCTCCTTGCCGAAAATGCCGTGCTCGCGGATGACGTCCCAGCGGATGGTCGCGTCCTTGCCATGCACGTGGAAAATCTTCTTCGCCCATTTGCGGATCTGCGGTAGCGGATCGATCAGATAAACCATCTGGTGGCAGGGTTCCCACTCGATGCCGATATTCTCGTCCGGCGTTTCGTTGAAGATCAGTTCCCAGGCATCGGGATTATGCGCAATGTTCCAGTCGCCCGTCTGCCAGTTGCCGTCCATGGCGCAGTTTTCAAATGCGATCTTTATGCCCTTGTCGGCGGCACGCCTGGCAAGCTCGCTCCAGATTTCCTTATATCTGGGCAGGCTCTCCGGCAGCGGCCTGCCGCGCAGGCGGCCGGTGAAACCTGCCACGCAATTCGCACCGAAATGATGGGCGTTGTCGATGCAATCCTTCCAGCCCTGCAATGTCTGAAGGTCGATATCGGTTTCTTCCAGCGGATTGCCGAACATGCCGAGCGTACTGATGGTGATATCGCGGTCGCCAATTGCATCAAGGCAGCGCTTGCCGAGTTCGGCAAGGTCCTGACCGTTGGTCGTCTGCCAGAAGAAGGGCTCGAAGCTTTCAAAGCCGAGATCGGCGATCTGCCCGATACGTTCGGCCGCCTGACCCTTGGTGGCGCTGATCATGGTGCCGATGCGGATGGATGTTGCCGGATTGCTCACGTCTGTCGGTCCTTATGCTGCAATGGAAACGCGCTGGCCAAGGCGCGCGCTTTCGATCGCGCCCATCACCATTGCGAGGCTGTTGATATTGTCGAAGGAGGCTGTTTCCGGCATCTCGCCGGTACGCATGGATTCGAGAAATGATAGAATGACGCTGGCATGGCCGCGCGCGACCTTGTCTGACACAGCATCGGAAACGTTTACGGTCTTGAAGTCACGCAGAAGACCCTGTTCGTTGCCAGCCACCGAGGCGGAAAAACTTTCTTCGCCATCCCAGAGAATCATGCCTTTGGAGCCGATCAGCCGCCAGCGTGCTTCCCAACTTGTCCGCTCGCCTTCAGCGCACCACGAGCCGCGATAGGTGAAGACGACATCGTTAGAGAACTCGAAAATCGCGTTGGCGCTGGCCCCATGCGCATACCATGAGCCCGCCGGGTTCTTCTCCACACAGAAGACGGAGAGCGGCTTTTCATTGGCGACGAAACGGGCCGCGTCGAAGGTGTGAATTGCCATATCGAGAAGCAGGACGTTTTTCATCTCCTCGCGGAACCCCCCGAAATGCGGCCCCAGGAAGAAATCGCAGTGGATGGCGGTCAGTTCACCGATGACGCCTTCCTCCAACGTACGGCGTAGACGCCTGATGCCGGACACGAACCGACGGTTTTGCACCACAGCGTGAATTCTGCCAGCTTTTTTCGCCAGTTCCACCAGCGTCGCGGCTTCCTCCATCGAGGCTGCAAGCGGCTTTTCGCTCAGCACATGGCATCCAGCTGCGAGACCGGCTTCGACTACGGCAAAACGCGCCTGCGGGATGACGATGTCAAAAAGAATGTCGGCTCTCGTTTCGGCGAGAACCGCGCGAAGATCGGTGCCGATGACCGCGCCGGTGAGGGCGAATTCCTCGGCAAGCGCGCGGGCCGTGCCCTCGTTCAGGTCCACCAGACCCGCGATCCTGATTTCGCCGGCGATTTCCGGCGAGGACTGGATGGCGCGCAGCCAGCCTTTGGCCATAGCTCCGCACCCGCATAAAACGGCATTAAAAGTCATCTCATCTCCCCGGACTCTTTCGCAAACTCCTCTTTGCGCAGAGCGTCGTAAACGTTTACGAGACTATTCCGATGATGTTAGATATGTCAAGACCATCAAGTGGCGCGCAGATTGCGGGCCGGGATTTGGAAGGGGAGCGCATGAAAGGAATTCGCCAGCTTGCCGATTACCTCGAGATATCGATCGGCACTGTTTCCCGTGCGCTGAACGGCAAGCCCGACGTGAACGAAGAGACACGGCGCCGCGTTCTCGAGGCTGCGGAAAAACTGGGTTACGTCGCCAACCAGTCAGGCCGCAGCCTGCGGCAGGGAACGACCAATGTCATTGGTCTGATGACGGGCAGTGACGCGCAGACGGTGGAGAACGCCGACAACTTCTTTCTCGGCTTGACGGATGGCCTGCAAAGCGTGTTTTCCGGTCACAACCTCGATCTCATCGTTCTGCCTTGCCCGGGAGAAGAGGACCCCGACGAATATCTCAAGCGTATGGTGGCGCGCCGCATGGTCGATGCGATGATCATTTCTGCCACCCGGCGAATCGACAGGCGTGTCGATTTTCTCAAGCAGAATCGGCTTCCATTCGTGGCGCTCGGGCGGACCGCCTCCAGTACGGATCATGCCTGGGTGGATCTCGATTTCGAGGGCGTCGCGAAAAGCGCGATCGATCGCCTCGTGGCCTCCGGGCATCGTTCGATCGCGGTAGCCGCGCCCGACAGCGATATCAATCTCGGGCATGTGTTCCTTGATGGGTACAGGCGTGCGCTGGACGATAATGGCATCGCTTATGATTCCTCTTTGGTCATCCGGGCGAAATCGAGCGAGCAGGGCGGTTATCACGCCGCCAGCGAATGGCTGCAGATGCGGCCTCGGCCGACGGCGATTGTACTGATCTATGAGTTGATGGCCGTCGGTCTTTATCGTCGTCTTGCGGAAGCGGGGCTCGAACCGGGGCGGGATCTCGCTGTCATCGGATTTCGTGACGGCCCGCGCGGCCAGTTTCTCGAACCGCGCCTGACAAGCTTCCGCATGTCGCTGCATGATCTCGGCGTTACGGTGGCGCAGACTCTTTTGTCGACAATGCCGGCCTATGCGCCATTTTATCCCGCCCAGGCCCGCCATTGCATATGGCCGATGGTGCTCGTGGCGGGGGAGAGCGATCCAGGTCCGGTATCGTAGGTCAGCCAGGTGGGGTTCCATCCAGCCCGCGGCGGGCAGGATGTTTTGGCTGCTCAGGGGAGCAGGCCGTTCATGAGCACGTCGAGGTGAACCTTGATGACGGCCTCCTTGTCCAGACTGCGCCGGTCGTCGAAAATCAGCCTGAAAACCAATGTTCCGACCATTGGTGACATGACGACATGCGCAAGTTCGGGCGCGTTGGCCCTGAATCTCTTTTTCGCGACACCTTTGTCCAGGATAGCATTGATGCGGGCGAGCACCGGCGCCATCAGAATTTCATGGTGGTGGTCTATCAGATCCGGAAACTTGGCTCCCTCGGCCACGACGAAACGAAAGAGTTCCCGCATACGCCGGTCATCCACCAGCGTTTCGAACAGGAATTCGAGAAGCAGGCGAAGCTCCTCGACCGGATCGTCGGAGGTGCGTTCGTAGGCTTCGAATGCCTCTTGGAACGGTCTGCCGACGTGCTCGATCATCGCGGCAAAAAGGGCTTCCTTGGTTTCGAAATAGACATAGACCGTGCCTTTCGTCACTCCCACCCGGTCGGCAATGTCTTCGACCCGCGTTGCCGTAAATCCCCTTTTGGTGAATTCCTCAAATGCGGCGTCGAGAATTTGCAGCGGACGTTGTATCTTCTGTTCTGCACGTGAGAGTTTCGTTTTCGCCATTACCCCGGATCCTTACATATTGTCGGCGCGTGCCCTTCTACCCGTCGTGATCGGCGGAAGTAACAGGTGGTCTGCCTATCGCACCAGTGCAAAAACCGGAACCGATTTCCGCAGGTGGTTTGATGCTCGATATGTCAACATATGCCTTTGCTTGCCAGCGAATGCGTCGGGCAGTCCGCAATGATCCTTCTCTAGGGCAGCGATACCCCGAAAAGCTCCCAGAGCGACGGCATAAGAATTTCATTGACTATACAGTCAGTTAAATATTATGGATGAGGGCGAAGATCAAGAGGTCAGCATGAGAACCATTCTTATCGCATGGGCGGTGGGCGGCGTTTTTGCCCTGTCATCCTGCAGCAATGAAGAGCCGCCGGCCGAAAAGCCGCTGCGAACTGTCGATGTGGTCAAGGCGGAGAAGCAGCCGATCGACCGTGGCAGCATCATCACCGGCGAAGTGAGGGCGAGGGTTCAGACGGACCTGTCGTTTCGCGTCAGTGGCAAAATCACCGAAAGGCTGGTGGATGTGGGCGCGCGGGTGACGACAGGGCAACTGCTCGCCCGCATCGATCCGGAGGAGCAGAAGGCCGACATCGATGTTGCCCTTGCCAACCTGCAATCGGCCGAAGCACAACAGACGCAGGCACAATTGGCATTCGATCGCCAGCAAAGTCTTTTCCGGACGCAGGTCACCTCGCGCTCGGCCGTCGACAAGGCCCAGGAGACGCTGCTTACCACGCAGGGCGCGGTCAGATCGGCCCAGGCGCAGCTCGATACGGCGCGCGACGCGCTGTCGTATACGGAACTCAGGGCCGATGCGGATGGCGTGATCACGGCGCGAAATGTCGAAGTAGGCCAGGTGGCGCAGGCTGCCCAGCTCGTGTTCACGCTGGCGCATGACGGGCCGCGCGACGCCGTGTTTGATGTCTACGAATCTCTCTTCCTGGAGCGCGACATCGACAATCTCGTCAATGTCAGCCTCCTTTCGGATCCCGCCCGCGCCGTGGCGGCCCCCGTGCGGGAAATCTCTCCGACGATCGATCCGGACAATGGTACGATAAGGGTGAAGGTCGGTCTTAACGGCGATCTGACCATGCCGCTTGGTGCGCCGGTATCCGGCCATTTCCGCTTCAGGCAGGTGGATGCCATCGAGCTTCCATGGTCGGCAATGACGTCGCAAAAAGGCCGACCCGCCGTCTGGGTGGTGGATCCGCAATCCTCCGAAGTCTCCATGCGGCCGATCGAGGTTGCGGATTATGAGACCAGTCAATTCGTCGTCTCGGCGGGGCTGAACCCCGGCGATCTCGTGGTCACGGGCGGGACCAAATTCCTCCGAACCGGTGAAAAGGTCGCCTATAAAAAGGGGCAGGCACAATAATGTTCAGGATAAACAGAAGCTTGTTTTTGCTGCTGTCCGCGATGGCGCTCTCGTCCTGTCAGGAAAAGCAGGAGGCCGCCGCCGAGGCGCCGCGACCGGTGCTCTCGGTGGTGGTTGAGGAAAAGTCGGCGGATGCGCTGCAGCTCACCGGAACGGTGGAATCGCGCATTCAGACGGATCTCGGTTTTCGCGTCCTCGGGCGGATCATAGCGCGGAACGTCGATGTCGCCGATCTGGTCAAGAAGGGCGATGTGGTGGCCTCGATCGATCCGCTCGCGCTTGAACTGTCGGTGAAGAGCGCGCAGTCGGATCTTTCCAATGCCGAAGCGCAGCTCGCCAATGCCGTGACCACCGAACAGCGCCAGCGTGTGCTGGCGGAGGCGCGTAGCGGCACCGAGGCGGCGCTGGAGGAAGCCCAACAGGCGACGCGCACCGCCAATGCCTCCGTCGCCAAGGCCCGTGCAAACCTGGACAAGGCGGAAGAACAGCTGGGTTACGCGCAGCTCCATGCGGAATTCGACGGTGTTGTCACGGCCACATCGGGTGAAATCGGCCAGGTTGTTTCCGCCGGCCAGACGGTCGTCACCATCGCCCGCCCGGAAGTGCGCGATGTAGTGGTGGATGTTCCGCAATTTGCGGCGCAGCGTCTGGATATCGGCTCGACCTTCGAGATCGCCCTGCAGCTCGATCCAAAAATCCGAACCACCGGCGTGGTGCGGGAAATCGCCCCGGCAGCCGAAACGGCAACGCGCACACGACGGACCAAGATCAGTCTGCAGGATGCGCCGGCGGCATTCCGCCTCGGTTCCGTCGTCACGGCTTCCGTGCTTGCTGCTTCCGAACCGCGGATCATGCTGCCGGCATCGGCCCTGCTGAAAACGGAGGGCGGCTGGTCCGTCTGGATCGTTAATGCCGACACGGCGACCGTCACGGCGCGCCCGGTCACGATAGAGGGTGAACCTGCCGAAGGCGGCAGCGTGCGCATCACCGGCGGCGTCAAACCCGGCGAGCGCGTTGCCAGCGCTGGCGTTCACAAGCTTAAGGATGGACAGGCCATCAGGATCGATCAGGAGGTCCGTCAGTGAAGAAATTCAATCTTTCAGACTGGGCGCTCGAACACCGTTCGCTTGTCTGGTATTTCATGCTGGTTTTCGTTCTCGCCGGCGTTTTTTCCTATCTCAACCTCGGTCGCGAGGAAGACCCGAACTTCACCATCAAGACCATGGTGATCAGTGCCCAGTGGCCCGGCGCCTCGGCGGAGGAAGTGGCGCGGCAGGTGACCGACAGGATCGAGAAGAAGCTCGAGGAACTCGATAATCTCGATCATCTGCGCAGCCAGACGGTGGCGGGCCGCACGACGATCTTTGTGGAGCTGGTGCCGGAAACCAAGGCGCGCAATGTCGAACCGACCTGGGTGCGGGTGCGCAACATGATCGGCGACATCAAGGGCGAGTTTCCATCCGGCGTGGTCGGCCCCTTCTTCAATGACCGTTTCGGCGACGTTTATGGCAATATCTACGCCTTCACCAGCGACGGTCTCAGCCAGCGGCAATTGCGTGACCTGGTGGAAGATGCCCGCGCCAAGGTCTTGAGCGTCGACAATATCGGCAAGGTCGATGTCATCGGCGCACAGGACGAGACGATCTATCTGGAATTTTCCACGCGACAGATCGCGGCGCTCGGCATTGATCAGCAGTCCATCATCAAGACATTACAATCGCAGAATGCCGTCACCCAGTCCGGCTTCGTCAATGCAGGACCTGAGCGCGTGGCGCTTCGCGTCAGCGGCCAGTTCACGTCTGAAGACAGTCTGCGGGCGATCAACCTGCGCGTCAACAACCGCTTTTTCCCGTTGACGGAAGTAGCGACGATCCGGCGCGGTTATGTCGATCCGCCGTCCTCGCTGTTCCGTTTCAACGGCCAGCCGGCCATCGGCCTTGCAATCGGCATGAAAACCGGCGCGAACCTGCTGCATTTCGGCGAGGCGCTGGATGCGCAGATGAAACGCGTGGTGGCGGATCTGCCAGTTGGCGTCGATGTGCACCGGGTGTCCGATCAGCCTGCCGTCGTCGATGAGGCGGTCTCGGGCTTCACCTCGGCGCTGTTCGAAGCCATCGCCATCGTCCTTGTCATCAGCTTCATCAGCCTTGGCCTCAGGGCCGGCATGGTGGTGGCGGTTTCCATTCCGCTCGTGCTGGCGATAACCTTCGTCTACATGGAATACACAGGCATTTCGCTGCAACGCATTTCGCTCGGTGCTCTCATCATCGCGCTCGGGCTTCTCGTGGATGATGCGATGATCGCCGTCGAAATGATGGTCGCGCGGCTTGAGGTCGGAGACGATCTCAGAAAAGCGGCGACCTATGTCTACACCTCCACCGCCTTCCCGATGCTGACCGGTACGCTGGTCACCGTTGCCGGCTTTATTCCTGTCGGCCTCAACAACAGCGCAGCGGGTGAGTTTACGTTCACACTCTTCGTGGTGATTGCAGTTTCGCTGATCGTGTCTTGGATCGTCGCGGTTTTGTTCACGCCCCTGCTCGGCGTGACGATTCTGCCGAAGACAATGAAATCTCACCACGAGAAGAAGGGCCGGTTCGCCTCGGCCTTTTCCTGGCTTCTCGGCCGGGCGCTGCGCTGGCGCTGGGTGACGATCATCCTCACCATAACCCTGTTCGGCCTGTCCGTGGGTGGCATGAGCCTCGTGCAGCAGCAGTTCTTCCCGTCCTCGGACCGTGTGGAGCTCATCGTTGACTGGAACCTGCCGCAGAACAGCTCGATTGCCGAAACCAACCGGCAGATGGCGCAGTTCGAGCAGGAAATGCTCGCCAAGAATCCGGATATTGACCACTGGACGACCTATGTCGGTGAAGGCGCGCCGCGCTTCATCCTCTCTTTCGACGTGCAGACTCCTGATGTCACTTTCGGCCAGACCGTCATCGTCACCAAGGGGCTGGACGTGCGGGACAAGGTGCGCGCCGAATTGCAGGAATATCTGGACCGTACATTCGTCGGCACTGACGCCTTCGTGAAACTGCTCGATATCGGCCCGCCGGTCGGTAAGCCGGTGCAATATCGCCTCAGCGGCCCGGATATCCAGAAGGTCCGTGAGCTCGGGCAGCAATTGTCGGGCATTGTCGGCGAACACCAGCTGTTGTCCAACATGGTCATGGACTGGAACGAACCGACACGTGTGGTGAAGGTGGATGTGCTGCAGGACAAGGCACGCCAGCTCGGCGTCTCCTCGGAAGATATCGCCAACGCCATGAACAGCATTGTCGAGGGATCTACGGTCACACAGGTCAGGGACGACATCTACCTCGTGAACGTGGTGGCGCGGGCGCAGTTGTCGGAGCGCGGGTCCATCGAAACCTTGCAGAATCTGCAATTGCCGGCGACCAACGGCAAGGCCGTGCCGCTTTCGGCCATTGCCAATTTCCGCTACGAGCTGGAGCAACCGACCATCTGGCGTCGCGACCGGATACCGACGGTCACCGTCAAGGCTGCCATCATCGGCCCGACGCAGCCCGCAACGATCGTGACGCAGCTGAAGCCGAAAATAGAGGCTTCCGAGAAAACGCTTCCTGTGGGTTACAAGGTGGAGACGGGCGGTTCGGTGGAATCCAGCGCGGATTCGCAAGCGCCGATCGTCGCCGTGGTGCCGCTGATGTTGTTTGCAATGGCGACGATCCTGATGGTTCAGCTGCAAAGCTTCAGCCGGTTGTTCCTGGTCTTCGCCGTGGCGCCCACGGCCCTGATCGGCGTGGTGGTGGCGCTGCTCTTCTCCAATGCGCCAATGGGCTTCGTCGCCATTCTCGGCGTGCTGGCGCTGATCGGCATCCTCATCCGCAACTCGGTCATCCTCGTCGTGCAGATCGAGCATCTGCGAAGCGAAGGTGTCTCGGCCTGGCGTGCCGTCATTGAGGCGACCGAACACCGCATGCGGCCGATCATGCTGACGGCGGCGGCGGCAACGCTTGCCCTCATCCCCATATCCCGGGAAATCTTCTGGGGGCCGATGGCCTATGCGATGATGGGTGGCATTGTGGTCGGCACGGCGCTTACCCTGCTTTTTCTGCCGGCGCTCTACGTTGCCTGGTTTCGTATTCCGCGCGAGGATGAGAAGCCGGAGGGCGCTGAAATCGAGGCGTGATATCGGATGCCGGGCGAGGTGGTGGCTGCACTGCCTCCTCGCTCCAATAAAAATATCCACCGTCGTTGTTCCCGCGTGCAGGATGATGTTAGGAAGGTCGGCTTAGCCGCGAGAGCGGCAGCCGTCCTTTTGTATTTGGGCGGTTGCGTCGATATCGCGGACATATTGAGAGTGCGGAGGATTTAAAGATGGGCGGTTTGTCGGATTGGCTTGCGGATGGACAGCCAATCAATCGCAAGAATGCCGCGGAAGCGGTGTTCGATGATATCCGTTCCGCCATCACGACAGGCCAGCTTGCGGTCGGTACCCGGCTCCCTTCGGAAGCACATCTCGCAACGCGTTACGGCGTCAGCCGGCCGATTATTCGCGAGGCCCTGCGGTCTCTCCAGACGCTCGGCCTGACGCAGACGCGCACAGGCAGCGGCACGTATGTGATGACCCCGACGCCGCCATCGGAACTGAATTACGGTGCCTATTCCGCACGCGACCTGATCGAGGCCCGCCCCTTCATCGAAGTGCCGGCTGCAGGGTGGGCCGCCTTGCGTCGCACGGACGCCCAACTGCAGGTTTTGCTCGATCTCTGTAGCCGCATGGAAACCGAGGAAAGGCCGCATCCCTGGGTATTGCTGGATGGCCAGTTTCATTGCGCCATCGCGGAGGCCTCCGCCAACCGCCTCTTTGCCAAGGTGGTGGCGGACGCCCGCGAGGCCGTCGCCCAGCAATCAGAGATGGTTAACCTTATGGCCGGTCGCCGCGTCGCTTCCAATTTCGAGCATCGCCGGATCGTCGAGGCGATCCGGCGCGGTTCAGCGTCTGAGGCGCGTGAGGCGATGGAGCTTCACCTCGGGCAGGTGAAGCAGGTAGTGACGACGATCATTGGCGAAGATCGGCTTCGCCAGCCGTGACCGCTGGCAGATTGGCAAGGTGCCGTGGACTGAGCGCTTGCTGCAGTTCGGCCTCTGTCATGTAACCACGTTCAAGAACCACCTGCGGCACGGTACGCCCGCTGGCAAGCGCTTCCTTGGCGACTTCCGTCGCCGCATAATAACCGATCAGCGGGTTAAGCGCCGTGGCGAGACCGATCGATTCTTCCACGCGCTGCGCCATGATGGCCGGATTGGCGACGATGCCGTCCACGCATCGCTCTGCCAGTGTGCGGCATGCGGCGCTTAGCTGGCTGATGCTCTGGGAGAGCGCACGCACGATGATCGGCTCGAAGGCGTTCAACTGCAGCTGCCCGGCTTCGGCGGCCATGGTGATGGTGATGTCGTTGCCGATCACCGCATAGGCCACCTGGTTGACCACTTCGGGAATGACCGGATTGATCTTGCCCGGCATGATGCTGGAGCCCGCCTGAACGGAGGGAAGGGTGATTTCGCCAATCCCGGCGCGCGGGCCTGACGACAGCAGGCGAAGGTCGTTGCAAGTCTTCGACAGCTTTACGGCGACGCGTTTCAGCACGCCGGAGAGGTGCACGAAGGCGCCGGGGTCCTGTGTGGCTTCGATAAGGTCCGCGGCCGTCACCAGCGGCCGGCCGGTCAGTTCCGCCAGATGTCGGCAGGCAAGCTCGGCATAACCGCGCGGTGCGTTGAGCCCGGTGCCGATGGCGGTGGCGCCCAGATTGATCTCATGCAGCAGAGCGGCGGATTCGATCAGACGCGCCTGGTCTTCACCCAGCATCACCACGAACGTGCGGAACTCCTGGCCGAGCGTCATCGGTACCGCATCCTGCAATTGCGTGCGCCCGATCTTGATGAAGCCGGCAAATTCCTGCGCCTTGCGGTCGAAGGCGTCCTTCAGAACGCCCATCGAGGCGGCCAGGTCGTCAATCGCTTCGATCAGGCCAACGTTCACCGCGGTCGGATAAGCATCGTTGGTCGACTGGCTGAGATTGACGTGATCGTTCGGGTGAAGCCGGGCATAATCGCCCTTTTCGTGCCCAAGCAGTTCCAGCGCGCGGTTGGCGATGACCTCATTGGCGTTCATGTTGGTGGATGTGCCGGCTCCGCCCTGGATTTCATCCACAACGAATTGCTCATGAAGAGCGCCGGCGCGGATTTCGCGGCAGGCTTCCGCAATCGCCTCCATCCGATCCCTGTCGAGCAGGCCAAGTTCGTGATTTGCACGTGCGGCCGCCTCTTTCACATAGGCCAAACCCCTTAACAGGTAGGGATTATGGCCAATAGTCACCGCGGTGATCTTGAAGTTTTCCACCGCGCGCGCGGTGTGCACGCCCCAATAAACATTCGCCGGAATTTCCTTCGACCCGAGCAAATCATGCTCACTGCGCGTCACGCTCACTTCTTCCTCCACTGGCTTCAAGCGTTGCAAAATCTGTAAAGCTGTCTTACAGATTTAATGACCATATGCCTGCGGGGGAGGAAGGTCAATATTGGCGAACAGCTCTTGACGAAAGCCATTGTCTCGACTTATGACGGCAAAAATCTGTCATGCAGCTTTACAGCATGAGCGCATTCGCTGGCCATATTTCCAGCCTTGGGGACGACGCCAGTTCCACTTTGATTTCCGGCTAATTGCCGACTACAAGCGTTTTATCGGGAGGATAAATCCATGCATTCTGGAAAAACGGCACCCGCCGAACGTGAGGTCTTCGCCGAAGAGGATCTCGGTTACCATAAAGCCCTTAAGCCGCGCCAGATTCAGATGATTGCCATCGGCGGCGCCATCGGCACGGGTCTCTTTCTGGGTGCCGGCGGGCGTCTCGCACAGGCCGGTCCGGCTCTGGTTTTCGTTTATGCACTCTGCGGCTTCTTCGCGTTTCTCGTGCTGCGTGCGCTCGGCGAGTTGATCATGCATCGCCCCAGCTCCGGTTCCTTCGTGTCCTATGCCCGTGAGTTCTACGGTGAGAAGATGGCCTTTGCGGCCGGCTGGATGTATTGGCTCAACTGGGCCATGACCTCGGTGGCCGATGTCACCGCCGTTGCGCTTTATATGAATTTCTTCAAGCAATACGTACCGTGGCTTGCGGGCATCGATCAGTGGGTATTCGCGATGACGGCGCTGGTGGTCGTACTGGCGATGAACATGCTGTCGGTGAAGGTGTTCGGGGAACTGGAGTTCTGGTTCAGCCTGATCAAGGTGCTGGCGCTCGCGATCTTCCTCGTCGTCGGCGTTTATTTCGTCATTTTCGGTACGCCCATCGAAGGCCACGTTACCGGCTTCAGCCTCATTACTGACAATGGCGGCTTCTTCCCGAATGGCATTCTTCCAGCCTTCGTCATCATCCAGGGCGTGGTATTCGCCTATGCCTCGATCGAGTTGATCGGTACGGCAGCAGGCGAAACCGAGGACCCGCGCAAGGTTATGCCGCGCGCCATCCGCGCCGTCGTCCTGCGTCTCGTCGTGTTTTACGTCGGCTCGGTGCTGTTGTTCACGCTGCTCCTGCCCTACACGGCCTACAAGGCCGGTGAGAGCCCTTTCGTTACCTTCTTCGGCTCCATCGGCGTGCAGGGTGCCGATGTCATTATGAACCTTGTTGTTCTGACCGCCGTCCTGTCCTCGCTCAATGCCGGGCTCTATTCCACCGGCCGCATCCTTCACTCCATGGCTGTCTCCGGCTCGGCCCCGGCAGCGCTGGCGAAGATGAACAAGAATGGCGTGCCTTATGGTGGCATCGCGGTCACTGCCGTCGTTACCGTGTGCGGCGTCGCACTCAACGCCGTTGTCCCCGCCGCCGCGTTCGAAATCGCGCTCAACCTGTCAGCGCTTGGCATCATCTGCGCCTGGGCCGTCATCGTGCTCTGCCAGCTCAAACTCTGGCAGCTTTCGCAGCGCGGTGAACTGGTGCGTCCGGATTTCCGCATGTTCGGCGCGCCCTATACCGGCATCCTCACGCTCGTTTTTCTGTTCGGCGTGCTGGTGCTGATGGCCTTCGACTATCCCGTCGGCTCCTGGACCATCGCTTCGCTGCTGCTTATCATCCCGGCGCTCGTCATCGGCTGGTATCTGCTGCGTGACCGCATCTATCGCCTTGCGGCTGAACGCGCGGGAGCATCGCATTGAGCGGGCAGGGCGCGATACCTCTGGTGGCGGTCATCGCCACCGGCGGCACCATCGCCAGTCGGCGCGGTGCCGATGGTGCCAGCACGCCCAGCCTTTCCGGTGAAGATCTGCTTGCGCTGGTACCGGAAATCGGCGCCCGGCTGAAGCCGGTGGACCTCATGGCGAAAGATTCGTCCAGCCTGACGCTTGCCGACATGCAGACCATCAGCGATGCCGTTCGTATCGAACTCGACGATCCCGAAGTGGCGGGTATCGTGGTTCTGCACGGAACCGATGCAATGGAGGAATCCTCGCTACTCGTCCATTTGCAGCACGCCATCACGAAGCCGGTGGTCTTCACCGGCGCACAGTTTACGGCAGACCATAAGGACGCAGACGGACCGGCAAATCTGGCTCGAGCCATAGAAACAGCGCTCGATCAGGCGAATGCTGCTAAGGGTGTGCTTCTCTCCTTCGGCGGTCGCTGTCTCTCGGCCTGGGGGCTCTACAAGCTGAGCGCGGACGAGGCAGACGCATTCCGCTCGACCCGGCCACTGGCTGCCGCCCGAACACCGTTGCTTGCCGCCCCGGTGGCCGATCAGCGCGTCGATATCGTTGCCATTCATCCTGGCTGTGATGCCACCCATATCGATGCAAGCCTTCAGGCGGGCGCGAAAGGCATCGTTCTTGCTGGACTTGGTTCCGGGAATGCCAATCCGCGTATCGCCGAAGCCGTGAAGCGCTGCGCCGAACGCGGCGTTCCGGTCGTCGTCTCCAGCCGCGTGCCGGAAGGGCGGCTCGTGGCGAGTTACGGCGGCGGCGGCGGTGGACATGATCTCGTCGCAGCGGGCGCCGTGCATTCAGCCACACTTCGTCCGGGCCAGGCGCGCATTTTGCTGGCCGCGCTGCTGGCGGACAAAAGTCCGGCGGAAACCATCGTTTCCGCTTTCGGTGACAACAGCTGACTTGATTGGCGGAAGCGATGTCCGGTCAGCGGGCATCGAAATTCCTATAGGATTCCTATTTTATTGCCCCTGTGGCCGTCTCGAACCTTTATGCGGTTCGGGTGCATTCTTCTGTGCGGGAAGGGATGGTGTTTCTTCCCAGCCAGAAAGAATGAAAAGCGACGTCCCACATGACGGCGCTTTTCTTCCTGTCCGGCTCCTCGATTAAAAAGGAGTCCCATCAATGATGGATATTGTTCTGATCGGCGCAGCCACGGTGTTCTTCGCCCTCTGCTTCGCCTACACGCGCGCCTGCGACCGGCTTTAGACGGAGGCTGCGATGACGTTTGATTATATCCTGAGCGGCGCCGTCACGGTCTTTATCGCTGCCTATCTCACCTATGCTCTCATTCGCCCCGAACGTTTCTGATCGGGAAGCGGCGGCTGTTGAAAGTTTGATACCATGACCCTCAATGGATGGTTCCAGATCCTGCTTTTCTGCGGGATCATTTTTGCGCTGGTGAAGCCGCTTGGCTTCTATATGGCGCGTGTCTTCAATGGCGAGCGCACGCTGCTGTCGCCGGTTCTTGTGCCGGTCGAGCGCGGACTTTACGCCCTTGCCGGGACAAGTGACCGGGAGGAGCAGCACTGGACGACCTATGCGGTCTCGATGCTTCTCTTCAATCTTCTCGGTTTCGCCCTGCTCTATGCCCTGATGCGTTTTCAGGCCGTGCTACCCTATAATCCGCAGGGAATGGCGGCCGTCGGACCAGAATTGTCCTTCAATACGGCCGTCAGCTTCGTCACCAACACCAACTGGCAGAATTATGGCGGCGAAAGCACGCTTTCCTATCTGACCCAGATGGCCGGTCTCACCGTGCAGAACTTCGTTTCCGCCGCAACCGGCATGGCAATCGCCATCGGCCTGATCCGCGCATTCTCGCGCGCTTCCGGCAAGGCGATCGGCAACTTCTGGGTGGATATGGTCCGCTCCACGCTCTACGTGCTATTACCCCTCTGCATCGTGCTGACGCTCGTCTACGTCTGGCTCGGCGTGCCGCAGACGCTCGGCGCCTATGTGAACGCGCAGACGCTGGAAGGCGCGCAGCAGACGATTGCCGTCGGCCCCGTCGCATCGCAACTCGCGATCAAGATGCTGGGCACCAATGGCGGCGGCTTCTTCAACGCCAATTCGGCGCATCCCTTCGAAAACCCCGATGCCATTTCCAACATGATCCAGATGGTATCGATCTTCGCCATCGGCGCAGCTTTCACCAATGTCTTCGGTCGCATGGTCGGCAACCAGCGCCAGGGCTGGGCTATCCTTGCGGCCATGGGCGTGCTGTTCATCGCCGGCGTTGCCGTCACCTACTGGGCGGAAGCAGCCGGAAACCCGCTGATGCACAGTTTCGGTCTTGCAGGCGGTAATTTGGAAGGCAAGGAAGTCCGTTTCGGATTGGCGCTCTCGTCGCTCTTCGCGGTCATCACCACGGCTGCGTCCTGCGGCGCGGTCAATGCCATGCACGGCAGCTTCACGGCCTTGGGTGGTCTCATCCCGCTCATCAACATGCAGCTGGGCGAGGTGATCGTCGGCGGGGTCGGTGCGGGCTTTTACGGCATTCTGCTCTTCATCGTCATCGCCATCTTCGTGGCAGGGCTGATGGTCGGGCGCACGCCGGAATATCTCGGCAAGAAGATCGAGGCCAAGGAAATGAAGATGGCGGTTCTGGCCATTCTCTGCCTGCCGCTCGCCATGCTGGTCTTCACCGCCACGGCCACCATCCTGCCCTCGGCTGTGGCATCGATTGGGACGGCGGGCCCGCACGGCTTTTCCGAAATCCTCTATGCCTACACCTCGGCGGCCGCCAATAACGGCTCGGCCTTCGGCGGCCTGACCGGGAACACGACCTGGTACAACATCACGCTTGGTCTCGGCATGTTGATGGGCCGCTTTCTGGTCATCATTCCCGCACTCGCCATTGCGGGTTCGCTGGTCACCAAGAAGACCGTTCCGGCCTCTGCAGGCACCTTCCCGACGGATGGCCCGCTTTTCGTTGGCCTGCTGGTCGGCACGATCCTGATCGTCGGCGGCCTTACCTTCCTGCCTGCGCTGGCGCTCGGCCCGGTTGCCGAACATCTTGTCATGGCGGCAGGTCAGCTTTTTTGAGGTGATGTCATGAACGAAGGCAAATCCGCACGTCGCCGCATCGTTCCCGCCCGCAACGGCGCTCCCGTCAGAGGCAGCGCCACGCCCGGCGGCTGGTGCGCCTCCAATCTCATTCTCGCGATGATGGCGGCTCTGTTCGCCGCCGTTGTCGCTCTCGAAGTTATCACGGGCTGATCGACCCTGATCGGTCGCCCTGTTCAAACGCTGGAGCCTCTTCATGAGCCAGTCCAAACAAGTGAGCATCCTAGATTCTCGCATTCTCGTGCCGGCCATCGCCGCCGCATTCAAAAAGCTCAACCCGCGCACGCTTGCGCGCAATCCTGTCATGTTCGTTGTCGCGACGGTGTCAGTGCTGACCACGGTGCTGTTCATCCGCGATCTCATCACGGGCGGCGCCAATCTGGGCTTCTCCTTCCAGATCAATCTCTGGCTTTGGTTCACCGTGCTGTTCGCCAATTTCGCCGAAGCCGTCGCCGAAGGGCGCGGCAAGGCGCAGGCGGATTCGCTGCGCCGGACCCGCACAGAAACCCAGGCGAAACTGCTCGCCGGCGATGACCGTAGCCAATACAGTATGGTGGCGGGCACCAGCCTGAAGGTGAAAGATGTCGTTCTTGTAGAGGCAGGCGATATCATCCCTTCCGATGGTGAGGTCATCGAAGGTGTTGCTTCGGTAAACGAGGCGGCGATAACAGGCGAATCCGCCCCGGTCATCCGCGAATCCGGTGGCGACCGCTCTGCCGTGACCGGCGGCACGCAGGTGCTGTCGGACTGGATAAGGGTCCGCATCACCGCTGCTGCCGGCTCCACCTTCCTCGACCGGATGATTTCCCTGGTCGAAGGTGCTGAACGCCAGAAAACGCCGAACGAGATTGCGCTCAACATTCTTCTCGCAGGCATGACGCTGATCTTCGTTCTGGCCACCGCGACCATACCGAGTTTCGCGGCCTATGCCGGCGGTTCGATCCCGATCATCGTGCTGGTGGCGCTGTTCGTCACGCTCATCCCCACCACCATCGGCGCGCTTCTGTCGGCCATCGGCATCGCCGGCATGGACAGGCTGGTGCGTTTCAACGTGCTTGCCATGTCCGGCCGCGCCGTCGAGGCTGCTGGCGACGTGGACACGCTCTTGCTCGACAAGACCGGCACGATCACGCTCGGGAACCGGCAGGCGACCGAGTTCCGCCCCGTCGCCGGCGTTTCCGAGCAGGAACTGGCCGATGCGGCCCAGCTTGCGTCCCTTGCTGACGAAACACCTGAAGGTCGCTCCATTGTGGTTCTGGCGAAGGAGAAATATGGCATCCGTGCCCGTGACATGCAGAAGCTGCATGCCAATTTCGTCCCCTTCACCGCCCAAACCCGCATGAGCGGTGTCGATTTCGAAGGCTCCTCCATTCGCAAGGGGGCGGTCGACGCCGTTCTTTCCTATGTTGACGGCGGCGCTTCGCAACAGGGCAATGTGGCGCTTGCCGTCAAAACCGAAACGGATGCCATGCGCGGCATAAGGACAATTGCCGAAGAAATTGCCAAGACCGGGGGTACGCCGCTCGCCGTTGTTCGGGATGGCAAGCTTCTCGGCGTCGTGCAGCTGAAGGATATCGTCAAGGGCGGCATTCGCGAGCGTTTTGCGGAGCTTCGCCGCATGGGCATCCGCACTGTCATGATCACTGGCGACAATCCGATGACCGCCGCCGCAATTGCTGCGGAAGCGGGTGTCGATGATTTCCTCGCCCAGGCGACACCGGAAAACAAGCTGGAGCTTATCCGTGAGGAGCAGGCGAAGGGCAAGCTCGTCGCCATGTGCGGTGACGGCACCAATGATGCTCCCGCGCTGGCGCAGGCCGATGTCGGCGTTGCCATGAACACCGGTACCGTGGCCGCCCGCGAGGCGGGCAACATGGTCGATCTCGACAGCGATCCGACCAAGCTCATCGAGATCGTCGAAATCGGCAAGCAGTTGCTGATGACGCGCGGTGCACTGACCACCTTCTCGATTGCCAACGACATCGCCAAATATTTTGCCATCATTCCGGCAATGTTCCTGGCGCTCTATCCGCAGCTTGGCGTCCTGAATGTCATGGGACTTTCGACGCCGCAGAGCGCCATCCTCTCGGCCATCATATTCAACGCGCTTATCATCATCGCGCTGATCCCGCTCTCGCTGAAGGGCGTCAAATATCGCCCGATCGGTGCAGGTGCGCTGCTATCGCGCAATCTGGTCATCTATGGCTTCGGCGGCATCATCGTTCCCTTTATCGGCATCAAGGCCATCGACCTCGCCATCACGGCGCTCGGTCTCGCCTGAGGAGTAAAGACAATGTTTAGACAGCTTCGTCCCGCACTGGTGCTGATCCTCGCCACCACGGCCATCACCGGCCTTGCCTATCCGCTCGGCATGACGGGCCTGGCGCAGGCGCTTTTTCCCGCGCAGGCCAATGGCAGCCTGATCGAAAAAAATGGCACGGTGGTCGGATCGCAATTGATCGGGCAGGCCTTCACTGGCGAGACTTATTTTCATGGTCGTCCTTCCGCCGCCGGCGATGGCTATAATGCGGCCTCGTCCTCCGGCTCCAATCTCGGGCCGACGAGCGCCAAGCTTATCGACCGGGTGAAACAGGATTACGAGGCCGCGAAAGCTGAAAATCCGGCCTCGGCGGTGCCGGCCGATCTGGTGACGGCCTCGGGCAGCGGCCTCGATCCGCATGTTTCGCCGGAAGCCGCCTATTTCCAGGTTCCGCGTGTCGCCAAAGCGAGGGGCATGGATGAAGCGGCATTGCGCGCCATCGTTGAGCGTCACGTCGAAGCTCCGGAACTCGGCTTCATGGGCGAGCCCGTTGTAAACGTTCTTGCGCTCAACATGGCTCTTGACGCGGCCGGCTCATGAATTGAAATGGCTATGGCTTGTTCGCAAGCCATAGCCTCGACCACTGGTGGTTAAATGCCTGACGATATCAGCAACATGCCCGGCCGGCCGTCGCCCGATGCGCTTCTGGAAAACGCCAAGCGCGAGGCGCGGGGCCGGTTGAAGATTTTTTTGGGCGCCGCACCCGGTGTCGGCAAGACCTATGAAATGTTGATGTCAGGCCGGGCGAAGCTTGCGGATGGCGTCGACACCATTATCGGCGTCGTGGAAACACATGGCCGCAGGGAGACCGAGGCATTGGTCGAGGGGCTGGAGGTCGTCCCTCGCAAACGTATCGATTATCGCGGCCAGATGCTTGAGGAGATGGATATCGACGCGATCCTCGCGCGTCGCCCCGACCTGGTTCTGGTCGATGAACTTGCTCACACCAATGCTGCAGGCAGCCGCCACCCCAAGCGTTATATGGATGTTCAGGAAATCCTCGCGCAGGGCATCGATGTCTACACAACGCTGAACATCCAGCATGTCGAAAGCCTGAATGATGTGGTGGCGCAGATTACCCGCATCCGTGTCCGTGAAACCGTGCCCGACAGCATCATCGACCGGGCCGATGATGTCGAAATCATCGATATTACGCCTGATGACCTCATCAAGCGGCTGCAGGATGGCAAGGTTTACCTGCCCCGTACGGCACGGCGCGCCATCGAGAATTATTTTTCGCGCGGTAACCTGACGGCATTGCGCGAGCTGGCGCTCCGGCGCACCGCGCAGCGGGTGGATGAGCAATTGCTCAATCACATGCAATCCCATGCCATCTCTGGCCCCTGGGCGGCCGGAGACAGGGTTCTGGTCTGTCTTGATCATGGCGGCAACGGCCCCGGTCTTGTGCGTTATGCCCGAAGGCAGGCGGACCGGCTGCGCGCACCATGGACCGCACTGCATCTCGACACGCCGCGGTCGCAGCAATTGTCGGAGGCGGAGAAGGACCGGCTGGCCGGCACCATGCGGCTTGCCCAGCAGCTTGGCGGCGAGACGGTAACCCTGCCGGCGCTTGACCTGACGCGGGAGATCATCTCCTACGCCAATACAAACAATTTCACCCACATCATCATCGGTCGCCCGCGAAAATCCTGGTGGCAGCGAATTTTTCAGCGCTCGCTGACGCATGATCTGATCGACCATGCCGGCGATATCAGTGTGCACGTCATTTCCGGCGACAAGAATGAAGAGAAGCCGGCGCAATCCGTGAAGGCCGCACCGTCCCGCTCGCGCTGGTCGATAGGCTCCTATCTCAACAGCACGCTGTTCGTAGCGCTCGCCATCGTTGTCGGCATCGTGCTTGACCGGACGCTCGACGTTCAGAATCTGGCGCTCGTTTTTCTCATGGCCGTGCTGGCGGCCGCTGTTCGCGGAGGACTTGGACCTGCGTTGTATGCCTCGCTGCTTGGCGCCGTCGCATTCAATTTTTTCTTTTTGGAACCACGATACACGCTGACGGTCAGCGCGCCGGACAGCGTTCTGGCGTTGCTTTTTTATCTCGGAGTGGCGCTTGTTGCCTCCAACCTCACGGTTGCGGTGCAACGGCAGGCGGCCTCGGCGCGGGTAAGGGCGCGCACGACGGAAGATCTCTACCTGTTTTCCAAAAAGCTTGCCGGAACGGCGACGCTGGATGATGTGTTGTGGGCTACCGCTTACCAGATGGCTTCGATGTTGAAGGTGAGGGTGGTGCTGCTTCTGCCTGAGAACAACGCCATTGCCGTCAAGGCCGGTTATCCGCCCGATGACACGCTGGTGGATGCCGATATCGCGGCCGCGCAATGGGCATGGGAACACGACAAGGCGGCTGGTCGCGGCGCAGACACATTGCCGGGCGCCCGGCGGCTTTATCTGCCGCTCCGCACCGGCAGCGGTGCCGTCGGCGTCGTCGGGTTGGATGATGACCGAAGCGGGCCGCTTTTGACACCTGAACAACAGCGCCTGTTTGATGCGCTGGCCGACCAGGCTGCACTCGCGATCGAACGTATCCAGCTTGCCTCGGATGTCGACAAGGCAAGGCTGGCCGCGGAAACCGACCGACTGCGCACCGCACTCCTCACCTCCATTTCCCACGACCTCAAAACCCCGCTCGCGGCTATTCTGGGTTCGGCCGGAACGCTGAAGGACTTTGCCGAGGACATCCCGCCCGATGCGCGCGCCGATCTGCTTTCGACAATCGTTGAGGAATCCGAACGGCTGAACCGCTTCATCTCCAATCTTCTCGATATGACGCGGATCGGATCGGGTGCAATGGAGCCGAATTACGGGCTGCATTTCCTCGGCGACATTGTCGGGACAGCGCTTTCGCGTGCCGCGAAAATCATTGTGCGGCATGAGGTTGTCCTGGATATTCCGCCTGATCTGCCGATGCTTAGGGTCGATCCCGTGCTATTCGAACAGGTCCTGTTCAACCTCATAGACAACGCGGCCAAATATGCTCCCGAACACACGGTCATCGAACTCCGGGGCTGGCAGCAGGGAAGGCACGTATTCCTGTCCGTGGCCGATGAGGGGCCGGGCTTTCCTCCCGAAGATGCGGAGCGGGTGTTCGACAGCTTCTACCGGGTGCGCAAGACCGATCAGGTGCAGGCGGGAACCGGACTGGGGCTATCCATCTGCAAGGGTTTCATCGAGGCCATGGGTGGCTCGATTCGTGCGGAGAACAGGCAGGGTCGGGGAGGTGCGCAATTCACGGTAACTTTGCCCGTTCCCGCCAACGCGCCTGTGCTAGATCATGAAAAGGGCGCCGCCTGAGCCGAAATGGCGACCCCGCTCCCACTACGCCGCCAAAGGAGACCCTGGAATGACCAATTCCGCCGTTAACATTCTGATCGTTGACGATGAACCGCCGATCCGCAAGCTTTTGCGGGTGGGGTTGTCGACGCAGGATTATACGGTAAGCGAGGCGATGAATGCGAAGGTGGCGATGGAGCTGGTCGAGCAGGACAAGCCCGATCTCGTCATTCTCGATCTCGGCCTGCCGGATATGTCGGGACACGATCTTCTGGCGAAATGGCGCAGCGAGGGGGTGGCGTTGCCGGTCATCATCCTGTCCAGCCGAACCGATGAAGCAGGTATCGTCAAGGCACTGGAACTGGGAGCCGACGACTACATTACAAAGCCCTTCGGCATGAACGAACTCGTCGCCCGCATCCGTGTCGCGCTGCGCCACCGGCTCCAGAGCCAGGGTGAACGGCCTGTCTTTCAGACCGGCGATCTTTCGGTCGATCTTGTCCGGCGTATCGTCAGGGTGGAGGACCGGGAGGTGAAGCTCTCCCCGAAGGAATACGATATTCTGCGGGTGCTGGTTCAGCACGCAGGCAAGGTGCTGACGCACCGCTTCCTGCTGGAGCACGTATGGGATGAACTGACCGACGTCCAATATTTGCGGGTCTATGTGCGCCAACTGCGCCAGAAGATCGAAAAAATCCCCGATCAGCCCCGTTACATCCTGACAGAAACCGGGGTGGGTTACCGGTTGCAGGAGGTTTGAGGGCGCCGCAAGGCGACGCCCTCCGATATCTCAGACGGCAGCGCAGATGGACAGGAATTCATCTACATCGGCCTCGGTCGTCGCAAAGCTGGTGACCATGCGGATCAGTACTTCGTCCTTGCCGACTTTTTCCGGCATGTCGCGCGGCTCCAGCCAGTCATAGAACCTCGCGCCTTTTTCCGTCGCTGCTTGCGCGGCTGCCTTTGGCAAAATGGCGAAAACTTCGTTGGCCTGGGTCGGCCAGGCGAGGCGCGCGCTGTTCAGCGAGCCGAAGCCCGCGCGCAGCCGGTTAGCCATGGCATTGGCATGGCTGGCGAGACCGAGCCAAAGATCATCCTGCAGATAGGCTTCAAACTGCGCTGCAATGAAACGTGACTTCGAAAACAGTTGCGCTGTGCGTTTGCGCAGGAACGAGAAATCCCGAGCGAGCGAAGGATCGAAGAAAACGATCGCTTCCGCGCACCAGCAGCCATTTTTCGTGCCGCCGAAAGACAGCACGTCAACGCCGCGTTTCCAGGTCATTTCGGCCGGCGTGGTGTCAAGGGCGGCCAGCGCATTGGCAAAACGCGCGCCGTCCATATGCAGCGGCAGGCCGTTTTCCTTGGCGATTTTGGAGATGGCTTCAATTTCGTCGAGGGTGTAGACGGTGCCGGCTTCGGTCGCCTGCGTCATGGTGATGGCGGCGGCACGGCCGTGGTGAACGGCATCCTGCGGATAGCGGGCAATGCGCTCGATCAGGTTTTCGGGCAGCATCTTGCCGTTCGGCCCTTCGACTGCGACCATGCGCATGCCGGAAAAGAAATCCGGCGCGCCGCATTCGTCCTCGATCACATGGGCTTCCGAATGGCAGAAGGTGAGGCCGCCGGCGCGCGCGATGCTGGCCAGCGAAAGCGAATTGGCCGCCGTGCCGGTGGCGACGAAAAACACCGCAACCTCGCGCTCGAATATCTCGTTGAAGCGCTTTTCGATGGAGAGATCGAGTTCGCTGGTGCCATAGGCGGAGGCAAACCGGGTGGATTCCCGCGAAAGCCGTTCATTGACGGCCGGGTGGGCGCCAGCCCAATTGTCTGAAGCAAAAAACATCTCTGAAGGCTTTCCGATAGCTGGGGTTCTGATTGGGAAATGCATGGAGCGACGACTGGCAAAGTTCTAGGACCTAACTCCTCGATTGGCAAATCCGGCAATGAAAGCAATAAGGAGGCGGGATTTGCGACAGAAAGTTTCGCGCAATGGGTCAGTATCGAAACTTCGCTATAAAACGACGGTCTCACTAATTGGATTCGCGCCCTTGCCAATTCCGCCGGTTTCTGCCAAAATCCTCGGGAATTGAGACAGTCTTACTGTCCTAAATTTGATCCAGCCGGCGAGAATGCGGATTTTGCCAAAGAGCGAAATTTGCGTCGCGCCGGACCTTCGCATGAAACCGTGCAAGTAATTTGCAGGAGGGACAAAAATGACGAACGAGCCGCAGGCGGACATCGCCGCCGCAACCCTGACCACTGACTGTCCCACCGCGGCTACGGCTGCACCCGTTTCTGCGAAAGCGCGTTTCGCGGGCGGCTTGCCGGAAAGGCAGGGTCTTTACGATCCCGCCAATGAACATGATGCCTGCGGCGTTGGCTTTGTCGCCCATATGAAAGGCGTCAAGTCGCACCAGATCGTCAAGGACGGCCTGTTCATCCTTGAAAACCTGACCCATCGCGGCGCCGTCGGCGCAGATCCGCTGATGGGCGATGGTGCGGGCATTCTCGTGCAGATTCCCGACCGCTTCTTCCGCGAGGAAATGGCCGCGCAGGGCGTGACATTGCCGAAGGCTGGCGAATACGCCGTCGGTCATATCTTCATGCCGCGCGATCCCTCCCGCATCGAGCACTACAAGAAGGTCATCGTCGACGTCACCGGCGAAGAGGGCCAGCAGTTCCTTGGCTTCCGTGATGTCCCTGTCGACAATTCCTCGCTTTCCAAGGCGCCGGATATCGCAGCGACCGAGCCGCACCATGTGCAGGTCTTCATCGGCGCCGGCCGCGATGCCGCGAGCAATGCCGATTTCGAGCGCAAGCTGTTCCTCATCCGCAAGGTTCTCTCCAACCGCATCTATGACGAAGGCGGCGGCAAGGAAACGCAGGATTTCTATCCCGTTTCCCTTTCTTCCTCGACCATCGTCTATAAGGGGATGTTCCTCGCCTATCAGGTGGGCGCATATTACAAGGACCTTTCGGACCCGCGTTTCGAATCGGCTGTCGCGCTCGTGCATCAGCGTTTCTCCACCAACACCTTCCCGTCGTGGAAGCTGGCGCACCCCTATCGCATGGTCGCCCATAACGGCGAAATCAACACGCTGCGCGGTAATGTCAACTGGATGGCGGCGCGTCAGGCATCGGTTTCGTCCGCGCTGTTCGGTGACGACATCTCCAAGCTCTGGCCGATTTCCTATGAAGGCCAGTCGGACACGGCCTGTTTCGACAACGCGCTCGAGTTCCTCGTCCGCGGTGGCTATTCCATGGCCCACGCGGTGATGATGCTGATCCCGGAAGCCTGGGCCGGTAACCAATCCATGTCTGCCGAACGCAAGGCATTCTACGAATATCACGCAGCCCTGATGGAGCCGTGGGACGGTCCCGCCGCCGTTGCCTTCACCGACGGCAAGCAGATTGGCGCGACGCTCGACCGCAACGGCCTGCGCCCGGCCCGTTACCTCGTCACTGATGACGACCGCATCATCATGGCTTCCGAGGCCGGCACGCTGCCAGTGCCGGAAGAGCGCATCGTCAAGAAGTGGCGTCTGCAGCCCGGCAAGATGCTGCTGATCGACATGGAAAAGGGCGCGATCATTTCCGACGAGGAAGTGAAGCACGAGCTTGCCGCCAAGCATCCCTATCGCAGCTGGCTAGATCGCACGCAGCTCATCCTCGAAGAGCTGAAGCCTGTCGAACCACGCGCGCTGCGCCGCGACGTGTCGCTGCTCGACCGCCAGCAGGCCTTCGGTTACACCAGCGAAGACACCAAGCTCCTGATGTCGCCGATGGCGACGACGGGCCAAGAAGCCATCGGCTCCATGGGCACGGATACGCCGATTTCGGCCATGTCCGACAAGTCGAAGCTGCTCTACACCTATTTCAAGCAGAATTTCGCGCAGGTCACGAACCCGCCGATCGATCCGATCCGCGAAGAGCTCGTCATGAGCCTCGTGTCGTTCATCGGCCCGCGTCCGAATATTCTCGACCACGAAGGTGCTGCCCGCGCCAAGCGTCTGGAAGTGCGCCAGCCGATCCTGACCAATGGCGATCTGGAGAAGATTCGTTCCATCGGTCACACGGAAGACCGTTTCGACACCAAGACGCTCGACTTCACCTATGATGTGGAGCGCGGTGCCGAGGGCATGCCCGAAATGCTCGACCGCCTCTGCGAGCGGGCCGAATCCGCCGTCCGCGGCGGTTACAACATCATCGTTCTGTCCGACCGCCAGCTTGGCCCGGATCGCATCGCGATCCCCGCACTTCTGGCGACAGCCGCCGTGCACCACCACCTGATCCGTAAGGGTCTGCGTACCTCGGTCGGTCTCGTCGTCGAAACCGGTGAGCCGCGCGAAATCCACCATTTCTCCCTTCTGGCCGGTTATGGTGCGGAGGCGATCAACCCGTACCTCGCTTTCGATACCCTGCTCGACATGCACAAGCACGGCGCCTTCCCGAAGGAAGTGTCTGATGATGAAGTCGTTTATCGCTACATCAAGGCGGTGGGTAAGGGCATCCTCAAGGTCATGTCCAAGATGGGCATCTCCACCTACCAGTCCTATTGCGGCGCGCAGATTTTCGACGCCATCGGCCTGTCTTCGGAATTCGTCGAGAAATATTTCTTCGGCACCGCCACCTCCATCGAAGGTGTCGGCCTGACCGAAATCGCCGAAGAAACCGTGGCGCGCCACACAGCGGCCTTTGGCAAGGACCCGATCCTCGCCAACACGCTCGATATCGGCGGAGAATACGCCTATCGCATGCGCGGCGAAAGCCATGCCTGGACGCCGGACGCCGTCGCCTCGCTGCAACACGCCGTGCGTGGCAACAGCCAGGATCGCTACCGAGAATTCGCCGGCATGGTGAACGAAACGGCGCTGCGCATGAACACCATTCGCGGCCTGTTCAAGGTCAAGTCGGCGGAAGCACTCGGTCGCAAGCCGGTCTCCATCGATGAGGTCGAGCCGGCAGCCGATATCGTCAAGCGTTTCTCGACCGGGGCGATGTCCTTCGGCTCAATCAGCCGCGAGGCGCATACGACGCTCGCGATTGCCATGAACCGCATCGGCGGCAAGTCCAACACGGGCGAGGGCGGGGAAGAATCCGACCGCTACATGCCGCTGTTGAACGGCCAGCCGAACCCGGAACGCTCCGCCATCAAGCAGATCGCATCCGGTCGCTTCGGTGTGACGACGGAATACCTTGTCAATGCCGACATGCTGCAGATCAAGGTAGCGCAGGGCGCAAAGCCCGGCGAGGGCGGCCAGCTGCCCGGCCACAAGGTGGATGCGACGGTTGCAAAGACCCGTCACTCCACCCCGGGCGTCGGCCTCATTTCGCCGCCGCCGCATCATGATATCTATTCCATCGAAGATCTGGCGCAGCTGATCTACGACCTGAAAAACGTCAATCCGGAAGCCGATGTGTCGGTGAAGCTGGTGTCGGAAGTCGGCGTCGGAACGGTTGCGGCCGGTGTGGCCAAGGCCCGCGCAGACCATATCACCGTCGCCGGTTTTGATGGCGGCACGGGCGCGTCACCACTGACGTCGCTCAAGCACGCGGGTTCGCCCTGGGAAATCGGCCTTGCCGAAACCCAGCAGACGCTGGTGCTGAACGGTCTCCGCTCGCGCGTTGCCCTGCAGGTGGATGGTGGTCTGAAGACCGGCCGCGACGTCATCATCGGCGCGCTGCTCGGTGCGGATGAATTCGGCTTCGCCACCGCGCCGCTGATTGCGGCGGGATGCATCATGATGCGCAAGTGCCATCTCAACACCTGCCCTGTCGGCGTTGCCACGCAGGACCCGGTTCTGCGCAAGCGCTTCAAGGGTACGCCGGAACACGTCATCAACTACTTCTTCTTCGTGGCCGAAGAAGTGCGCGAAATCCTTGCCTCGCTTGGGGTGACCAGGCTGGACGAGATCATCGGCGCTTCCGAACTGCTCGAGAAGGATGAGATGCTGGCGCATTGGAAGGCGAAGGGTCTGGATTTCAGCCGCATCTTCCATAAGGTCGAGGCACCCAAGGAAGCGACGTTCTGGACCGAACGCCAGAAGCATCCGATCGATGACATTCTCGACCGCAAGCTGATCGAAAAGTCCCTGCCGTCGCTGGAAAACCGCGAACCCGTGGTCTTCGAAGTGCCGATCAGAAATGTTGACCGCTCCGCCGGTGCGATGCTCTCCGGCGCGCTCGCCAAGCGCTGGGGCCACAAGGGTCTGAAGGATGACACGATCCATGTGACGCTGCGCGGCACGGCGGGCCAGTCCTTCGGCGCGTTCCTCGCTCGAGGCATCACCTTCGATCTGGTGGGTGACGGTAACGACTATGTCGGCAAGGGTCTTTCGGGTGGCCGCATCATCGTGCGCCCGCCGGAAAACGCCCGTATCGTCGCGGAAAACTCGATCATCGTGGGCAACACCGTGCTGTACGGCGCCATAACCGGCGAGTGCTATTTCCGTGGCGTGGCTGGCGAGCGTTTCGCGGTGCGTAACTCCGGCGCGGTTGCGGTTGTCGAAGGTGTCGGCGACCACGGCTGCGAATATATGACCGGCGGCATTGTGGTCGTTCTTGGCGAGACCGGCCGCAACTTCGCGGCCGGCATGTCCGGCGGCGTGGCTTATGTTCTCGACGAGAAGGGCGATTTCGCCACGCGTTGCAACATGGCCATGGTTGAGCTGGAGCCGGTTCCGGAAGAAGACGACATGCTGGAAAAGCTGCACCATCACGGCGGCGACCTCATGCACAAGGGACGTGTCGACGTTTCCGAAGACATGACTCGCCACGACGAGGAGCGCCTTTACCAGCTGATCTCCAACCACTTCCATTACACGAACTCGTCGCGTGCCAAGGATATACTCGATCGCTGGAGCGAGTTCCGTCCGAAGTTCCGCAAGGTCATGCCGGTTGAATACCGTCGTGCGCTTGAGGAAATGGAGCGCATGCGCATGGGCGTGGCGGCGGAGTAATCCGTCGTGTGAGGACACTACACCACCTGATCTCGCTGATAACAGCGGTCGCCATTCGTGGCGATCACTTGGACGGGCGGCGAGACCGGATTTGAGTTCATCGTGCTGGGGCGGCTTTGGGTTTCGCCACCTGGTACTGGGGCCCGACAGGCGCTCCGCTTTGATGTGAGGACATAAACGTGGGCAAGGTTACAGGTTTTCTGGAGATCGACCGGCAGGTGGGCAAGTATCAGCCCGCATCGGATCGTATCCGCCACTTCCGCGAATTCACCATTCCGATGTCGGATGCCGAGGTGCAGAAGCAGGCGGCGCGCTGCATGGATTGCGGTATTCCCTATTGCCATGGCCCGACAGGCTGTCCCGTGCACAACCAGATCCCCGACTGGAACGATCTGGTCTACAATAACAACTGGGAGGAGGCGATCCGCAACCTCCATTCCACCAACAACTTCCCGGAATTCACCGGTCGCGTCTGTCCCGCCCCTTGCGAGGAGGCCTGCACGCTGAATCTTGAGGATGCGCCGGTCGCGATCAAGACCGTCGAACAGGCGATTGCCGACAAGGCCTATGAGCTGGGCTTCATCGTGCCGAAGCCGGCGACGATCCACACCGGCAAGAAGGTCGCCATCATCGGTTCCGGTCCCTCGGGCATGGCGGCGGCGCAACAGCTTGGCCGCGCCGGCCACGAGGTTCACGTCTATGAGCGCGAATCCAAGCCCGGCGGCCTGCTGCGTTACGGCATCCCCGATTTCAAGATGGAAAAAAACTTCATCGACCGCCGTGTCGAGCAGATCAAGGGCGAAGGTGTTACCTTCCATTGTGGCGTCAATGTTGGCGTCGATGTGACGGTGGAGGCGCTCCTCGCCGATCACGATGCCGTGCTTTATTGCGGCGGCTCGGAAACCCCGCGCCCGGCCGGCATCGGCGGTGCGGATCTGCATGGCGTTTATGATGCCATGCCCTATCTAGTGCAGCAGAACCGGCGCGTCGGTCGTGAAAACATTGACAGCGTTGGCTGGCCGGCCGATCCGATCCTCGCGGGCGGCAAGCATGTCGTCGTTGTGGGCGGTGGCGATACTGCATCCGACTGCGTTGGCACGGCGTTCCGCCAGGGTGCTGTTAAAGTCACCCAGCTCGACATACGCCCGATGCCGCCGGAAAAGGAAGACAAGCTGGCGGTTTGGCCTTTCTGGGCAACCAAAATGCGCACCTCGTCTTCGCAGGCCGAAGGCGCCATCCGCGAGTTCCAGGTGGCGACCCTCGAATTCGTTGGCGAAGACGGCGTGCTGACAGGTGTGAAGTGCTGCCAGGTGGATGACCGACGCAAGCCCATTGCCGGCACGGAGTTCATCATCAAGGCCGATCTCGCCTTCATCGCCATCGGCTTTTCCGGTCCCTTCACGGACAGCGTTCTGAAGGAAATGGACGGCAAGCTGACACTCAACACGGACCGCCGTGGCTCCACAAATGTCGTCGCCAACGAGACGGATTACAGGACCTCTGTCGACAAGCTCTGGGCGGCGGGCGATGTGCGCCGTGGCCAGTCGCTGGTGGTCTGGGCGATCCGCGAAGGCCGTCAGGCGGCGCGTGCTATCGATGAAGCGCTGATGGGCGCGACCGTTCTTCCGCGCTAAGCCGGCAAATGGATAAAAATGGAAAGGCCTGTCGCACCCGCAACAGGCCTTTTTTTGATGTCAGAAAACGAGCGCTTCTTTTTTCAGCAATAGGGAAGCGTAATCCGGAAGCAGGCCCCACCGCTGGATGAATCCCCGATAGTAATATCTCCGCCGTGATACCGCACGATTTCCTGCACGAGATTAAGCCCGAGGCCCGTGCCCCGGTCTCTAGGTTGCAGGCGATGAAAGGCATCAAAGACGAGTTCCCGCTCCTTTTCAGGAATGCCGTTGCCTTCGTCGGCGATCTCTATCACCCGATTGGCCGCCACTGTCATCGTTATGGTTCCGCGGTTGCCGCCGTGTTCTATGGCGTTTTGCACGATATTCATCAGGGCTCGCCGCAGGGAAGGGTCGTCCGCAAGTGCAAGGATCGGTTCTTCCTCCGGTTCAAATGAGAGCTCATAACCCTGCGAGATGGCAAGCGGTGCCATATCGGCAACAACCGATCTGCAGAGATTGACCAGATCGAGCGGCACCAATGGCGCCTTCTGGCCGCCGAGACGCTGCAGATCGAGCAATTGTTCGGCCAGCACGCCGATACGGTTGGCATCCGCCAAAATCCGGCTGCGTGCGGGCCCTTCCAGCAGAGTTTCGACACGCGTCTGTAGAATGGCGACCGGCGTGCGCAATTCGTGCGCGGCGTCGAGAATGAAGCGCTTGTGCCGTTCATAGCCATCGTCCAGGCGCTTGAGTGCACCATTGACGGCATGCACCAGCGGCTGCACTTCCCGTGGAATATCATTGTCGGGCAAGCGATATCCGCGTCTGTCGATATCGATCGCTTCCGCGGTTTTGGCAATCGTCGAGAGTGCCCGAAATTCCCTGCGGATGATCAAGGGAATTGCTATCGTGGTCGCAATGGAGATGAGGACGAGGACCGGGAAAATCATGATGTTGGAAAACAGCAGAACAGGGAGCGTCATGCTGAAAAGATCGCCTTTTCCGACCATCACGAACTCTCCGGCTGGCCCGGATGCACGGCGAACAACCGCAAGGTAAAGAACGGCAAAATAGGAGTAGGACATCCCGGCTTCGCGAATGTTCGAAATCTTGATGTCGTTTAACTCCTTCTCCATGTTGCTGTAGGCCTCGGGCACAGGGCCACCCTGGATGAGCTCATCCTTGTCGCTCAGCGCAACAAACCAGAAATCGGGCATTTTTTCCCGGAGTTTGGCATATTCGGCCGTCTCTTTCAGCGTAAGCTTCCCATCCGTATCGCGGATCAAAGCGTTTGCAGTTATCTGCGCCGCCTCCGAGCTAAGAAGAGCGCTGCCGACACCGTCGCTCAACAGATAGGCAAAGAACGCGACGCTGACGATCAACAGACTGCCGATCTGGAAGAGGAGCAGTTGAATGGTCAATCGCCGCTTCAGTGACTTTCTCTTTGACAATCTCATCCCGTCGCCCTCAAAAGATATCCCACGCCGCGAATGCCATGCACCTCCACGGCGGCGTCCGCGGCCTGCAATTTGCGCCGCAAGCGGGAAATGTGGGAATCGAGCGCATTGGACTGGATTTCATCGTCAAAGTTATAGACGGCCTCTTCGAGCAGCGAGCGCAGCACTGTTCTGCCCTGTCGTCGCAGCAAGGCTTCGAGAATCAGCAACTCCCGTCTCGTCAGCGGAAGAAACGCGCCGTTGATACGCACTTCGCGCGTCTCGAAACAAAACTCCAGCCTGCCGAGTTTCGCCGTCATCGCCACGGTTCCGGCGGGTCGGCGCATCAGGGCGCGAATGCGGGCAAGTAGCTCCTCGACGGCGAAAGGCTTGGCCATATAGTCATCTGCACCGAGGTTCAGGCCCTTCACCCGATCCACGAGCCCGCCCTGGGCCGTCAACACTATGACGGGTGGGGTGACTGGCAGCAGACGCAGATTTTCTATCAGTTCGATGCCGTCACCATCGGGCAGTTGCCGGTCCAGCACAACGAGATCGTGGACACCATCCATGATGGCGTGTCGAGCGAGATCCAGTGTTCCGACCGTATCCACGATAATATCGAACCGATGGAGCGCGGCAGACAGGGCCGCTGCCATCTCACGTTCGTCTTCAACAAGCAGCAGGCGCATGAATTCGTCTCGGCATTGTCGGCACGCTTAGGGTGAAGCGCGCACATGAAGTAAAAAACGACGGTGCCGGTGACGCTCAAGGCAAGCGACGCGTCGCCGTCGAATACATATCGCCGTGCGAAATCGGTGGAGCGGCGGAGGTTTGTGACCGATCTCCGCATTCCTGCAAAGCTGCAGCTATCCTGTCATCGTGGGATTGCCTGAACATTACGCCGACCGACTGGGCGGCAGACGGCGGGCAAGCTTCTATTGCTTTGCCTGTGTGGTATCGGGCGTCATCCGATAGTCATCGATGCGGCCTGCCGGCGCATCGGCCATTTCGCCACGCTTGGTCAGCCTTTCGCGCGGGGATTCCACGACGGAGACGCGTGTTGGTGCGGCCGAAAGAGGGACATCACCGAGCAGTTTGTCGCCGCCATCGAGAGCGGGATCGGTAAGGCTGATCGGCTGGGTGCGCACCTGTCCCGCATCGATGCCAAGTGCCGGCAGGGAGGTGAGTGCCGGCAGATTGCTGCCGTCCAGTTTCACAAGGTCCGGTCCGGCGCCGTCGAGGTGCCGGCGGACGAATTTCTCGACGTAAAAGGCAAGCTTGCGCTTTCCGGCCTGCGTCATGCCGATACCGTCGGCCTCACGCAGGCGGGCCTGCTGACCGTTCATGTCGTAACCGGTGATGACGAATTTGCCGGCTTCGTCGACAAAACCGTCCCAGACATCCACGAACTCGCCGCCGAATTTTTCCACATGGCTGCGGTAAAGCCGGTTGAACCCAACGAGATCCGCAGAAAGCGAGGGAGACTGGAAGGCGGGCAGACCCACCCATAATAGCGGCACTTTCGGGCGGCCGGCGAGGGTGAGAAGCTCATCGATCCGCCTCTCATATTCCTTGAGCCAGACCTCCGTGCCGAATTTTTCCTTGATATCGCCGATCTGCATCTGCTGGCGATCGTTCGAGCCCATCATGATGACAATGGTGGCGGGGTTGGTCTCGCTTATGAATTGCGGCAGGTTTTTGAACCAGTCGTAATAATCGGTGCGCACCAGGCCGGAAGAGCCATTGGCACGCACATCGACCGCAATTGCCGGCGAGCTGGCAAAGGCATTGACCAGCTCTTCCCCCATTCCGCCGGCGAGGAAATCACCGATAACAAGGACGCGCCTGGCATTTTCAAGCTTGGCGGCAGGCTCCGGCTTAGCGGTTCGCATCTGCACCACCGAAGGCGCTTTCCTTGCTGGTTGCGGGCGGGTAACCGATCTTTCACGCGGCGCGGACGGGAAATCGCGCCGGTTGCGGGGCTGGTATTCGCGGCCTGATCCGCCATCGCGTCCCACCGGCCTGCCGAAGAGCATTTCAAACAGGGTGCGCCGCTGTTCCTGTGCCAAGCTCTCGGAGGGAACGAGCGGCATGGCAAGAACAGCGGAAAGAAGGACGGCGCAGAAACGCCAGCCGGTTCTTCCAGTTTTTTCCGCAGGTTTCGTACTCATGACATCGGCCCTTCCGGATATTTCGGCGGCGTTTCGTAACTGCCGCCGAACTCGCCGGCACATTATCAGTTGCGAAGGGCTCTCAGCAACCGCTGCGACGGCTGGCCGTCCGCGTCCATCCCCATGCGTGACTGGATGGCACTGATGGCGGCCTTGGAACCGGAGCCGAAGTTGCCGTCGACTTCACCGTCATAATAGCCGAGTTCCTTCATGCGGGTCTGGAGTTCGAATTTTTCGCGAATATCCAGCGTACCGTCCGGACGCGGCCACTTCTGCTGCATGCCGTCGTAACCGGCGATTTCATCCGCGAGCAGTCCGACGGCGAGCGCATAGCTGTCGGAGGCGTTGTATTTCTTGATGGTGAAAAAGTTCTTCATCATCAGGAAGCCCGGGCCGTTTGCCCCGCCCTGTAGTTTCAGCATCGCGCGGTCGGAACCACGGGTGAAATTCTTGCCGTTGGGGCGGGTGAAGCCAAGCTTTGCCCATTCCGCGATGGTCTTCGTCTGGCCTTCATACCGCGCGCCGCCACGCGGAACGGCGGTTTCGTAACCCCATGTCCGGCCGGGCTCCCAGCCGTTTTTCGCGAGAAGATTGGCGGCAGTTGCGAGAGCGTCCGGGACGGAATGCCAGATGTCCCGTTTGCCATTGCCATCCGCATCTACCGCGTAAAGCAGGTAGCTTGTCGGGATGAACTGGGTATGGCCCATCGCGCCGGCCCAGGAGCCCGTCAGCTGTTTGGGGGTGACGTCACCCGCCTGAAGGATCTTGAGCGCGGCAATCAATTGCGTACGCGCGAATTTGGCGCGCTTGGGATCGGAATAGGCGAGCGTTGCCAGCGCCTGCGGGATGTTGTGCAGACGCTCCGGCTTTTCGAGAACCGCGCCGTAATTCGATTCCATCGACCAGATGGCGAGAATGATGTGCTTGTCGACGTTGAAGTTGCGCTCGATCCAGTTGAGGGTCGTCGCGTGCTTCATCTTCATTTCACGGCCAATCCGCACCGTGTACGGATTGACGCGGGAGTCGAGATAATCCCAGATTTGCGTTGTGAATTCCGGTTGGAAAGTGGCCTTGCGCAACGCGTCGGGATCCGGCTCGCTAACGCCGGCAAAGGCTTTCTGATAGGTCGCCTTGCTAATGCCTTCTTTCGCGGCTGTTGCATAGAACTGGTTGATCCACTGACGGAATCCCGCATCGGCGCGGGCCGAAACCGGCGCCAGCGAGATTACGAGGCCAGCAGCCACCATGCAGCCGAATTTGCGGACATCTGAAAGGATCATCTTTGTCATCGTCTGTCTTTCGTTCTCTCGAATGTCATTTCGATTGCGAAAACGCATCGGGCGTCATCATGGATAACAAAAGAACGTCAACAAATTCTTTACCATTAATAGATGGTAGCGTCACCCTTTACAAAACGTTGTTGTTTTTGAAATAACAACAGCGTGCGGGGATTGTGATCAAGTGTTATCTCTCAGGAGGAATATGTGGTAGAACATAAGAAAATTCGGAAGGCCGTATTTCCCGTCGCAGGTCTCGGCACGCGCTTTCTGCCCGCAACCAAGGCAGTTCCGAAGGAAATGCTCACCGTCGTAGATAAGCCGGTTATTCAGTACGTCGTCGATGAAGCGGCAGAAGCCGGTATCGAGCATTTTGTATTTGTCACCGGCCGCGGCAAGGCGGTGATCGAAGATTATTTTGATATTCAATTTGAACTTGAACAGATGCTGCGCGAGCGCAACAAGAATGCCGAGCTGACACTGCTGGCTGGCCTTCTGCCCAAGGCAGGCACCGCAAGCTTCACGCGCCAGCAGGTGCCGCTCGGCCTGGGCCATGCGGTCTGGTGCGCCCGTGATATCGTCGGCGACGAGCCCTTCGCCGTGCTTTTGCCTGACATGATCATGCATTCTCAGAAAAGCTGCCTGAAGGGCATGGTCGAACTTTACGACCAGACCCAGGGCAACGTCATCGCCGTGCAGGAATGCGCTCCCGACCAGACGCATAAATATGGTATCGTCGGCGTGGGCGAGACCGTGGGTGAGGGTTTCAAGATCACCGAAATGGTTGAAAAGCCTGCAAAGGGTACAGCGCCTTCGAATTTCTACATTAACGGCCGCTATATTCTTCAGCCCGAGATTTTCGATATTCTCGAAGATCAGGAGCGTGGCGCCGGTAATGAAATCCAGTTGACGGACGGCATGCTGACGCTTGCCAAGTCGCAAGAGTTTGCAGGCTATCATTTCCGCGGTCAGACCTTCGATTGCGGTGCCAAGGATGGCTTCATTCTGGCCAATGTCGCTTTCGCTCTCGAGCGCGGCGATATCCGTCCGGCAATCGAAGAGCCGATCAAGGCCCTGATCAACGGGCTGAAGTGAGAGACCAGAGAATAGATGACAAAATCCCGGCCTTCGCGCCGGGATTTTTATTTGGCGCTTATCGCTTCAGGACAAGCCCTGCACCGACGCGAAGTTCGCTGCTGTCATAAACCGGTGTCCACTGGTAGCTGACATCGGCAGTCAGATCGAGATAACGGTTGAGACTCCAGGTCAGGCCGGCACCCGCCGTATATTCCACGGCGTCCTCCGTGTCGGAGGAGGGGAATGTGCGATGCACGATTTGGCCGGTCAATCGCGCTACCAGATTGCTGCGCAATTCGTGGGTCAGCCCGGCATCCAGGCGATAGGAAACCCATCCGCCCTGCGGGCCGCCGGCGAAATCCTCTATTGTCGTGCGCAGGCCAAGATTGACATTCGTGCCGCGCTGGGGTGACCAGTTAAGTTCGCCGTCCAGCGTCAACGCGCCGATCGACGCAAGGCGATCATCGTCATATTGTTTGCGCAGATAACCGATGGCGGCTTCGCCACGGGTCTTTTCGCCGAGATCGACCTCTGCCCCAATCTTCGCCCCATAGGCATTGGAGGAGCGGGCATAACCGGAATTGTCGAGGCGGCTGTCATATTTCGTTGTGCCGGCGTTCAGTTCGAGGAAGGGGATCAGCGCTGGTGACAGCTCATAGCCGAGGCGTCCGCGCAGATTCGCACCATTCTGGTCACGGTCACTGAGGCTGATCGGCCGGCCATCGAGACCCTTCGCGTCGGTATACACCGTACGGGACAGGTCAAGCGCGGCCAGGCCTCGCAGCTTGCCGAAATCCCGCTCTATCGATGCCCCGGCGCTGAAACGGTGTTCGCCACCCTGCACGGCGGCGCCGGTCAAGGCATTGGGATCGGTCGTGTCTTCACGGCTGAATTCGTAACCGGCCTTGAGGTTGGCGGTTGTTTCTGATCCGAGGTCAAGACGCAGATCGGCCTCTATCCGCGCCCTTGGTTCTTCTCCGTCCTTATCACCGAAGTTTTTCTCCCACGCGCCGTCTCCAGTGACGGTCAAAGCATGGCGGGACCAGTCGCTGGTGAGCGTTCCGCGTATGCCCGTCGTCAGATAGTTTCGTCGCGAGGGACCACCCGTATTCCTCTGTTTTTCCGTGTTGATGGTCTGACTGATCGAAGGCCGGAGCAGAAGGGTGCCCAGCCGAATTCCCGGAGTCTGTCCGGGTTCGGTAACAACGCGTGGGTTTTCGCCCCCGTCCACGGTCGGCTCATAGGGGTTGTCTGCGTCGGCATAGGGCTGCCCCGCTTCGTCCTGCTGCTCGGAAATCGCGTCACCGGGATTATTTGAGGGGCGCCAGAGTTGGGGCGTGGGGACAGGTGCCGTTGTGGCCTGGGCCGTGCCCGCCATTGTCCCGGGGGTCGGCGCGGGAGCGGCGGAGCCAATGCCATCGGCCGTGGCAGCGGCGCCAGGCATTGCCGGGGCGGCAGTCGCCGTCTGTGCGGAAGCATCTTCGTGGTGGTAAAAAAACGTGCAGGCGAGCAGCAGGGTTGCTGCTTTCCGCGACGTCGGCAGACGTGTGGCGGTGCCCTTCACAGTCATTCCTTTTCACCCGGCGAATGGGCCGAATGCCGGACCGACAGTCCGCCAATACATTGCCGCAGGCCCCAGTCAGAAAGGCCGACGAAACGACATGGACAAACCAGGGACCAAACAGTCGACGCAAGTTTTAACATCGCTTTAACAATAGGTTTTTTATGGTTAACAGTTGATAAAGATCGCGGGAATTTCCTGATGTCACGGGGAGGCGTCCTGGAGTGTCGTCCACTCCCGTTACCTGCGCGCACCGGTCAGAGCTGGCGGCAGCGGGGCTGTTCGCAAATGCAAAATATTCCTAATATGAAAAGATTAAAACGTTTCAATTTGGCACGGAATCGCCCTATGATTAACGAAAGTTGACCTTCCATTGCCCGGCAAATCGTATTGAATTTTATTTTGTGTGACAGTGTCGTTTCATGAAAGCCGTTTTGAATATCAAACAGGTCGGTTTCTATTGTTGGGATATTACCAATGACCGCTTCTATTTGGATGAAGTGTGCGCTGAACTATTCGGAATTCCACTAAGACAGGCAATGCAGGGCATCAGTATTTTCCAGATACTCGAAAAAGTGGATCTTGATCATCGGAATCGGGTGATAGAGACCGCCTTGAACACCCTGAAGGATGCGAGCTTCTACAGTCAGGAATATGCCGTGCGCCGCACCGACGGTTCGGTTTCCTGGGTGAGGACCGCTGGCCGATATCTCGTCGATGAAGAAAACATTCCCTTTAAGCGGCTGGGAACCATGGAGGAAATTTCTCCGCCGGATCTGCGCCACTAAAGCAGGCGGCTTCCGGCAGGGAGTGGACTTATTCCGGCTGAAAGAGTAACAGTCCCCCATGATTACGCGCGCCGTCAACTTGGTCGAAGACAATGCCATCGAATCCGCCGTACGGACGATTTCGATGGAGCGGGCGGGCCTTGCCGCCCTCGAGACGGCTCTGCGAGACGGTCTCTCGGTCCCCTTCTGCAAGGCGATCGAAACAATCGGCCAGTCGAACGGCCGTCTCATCATAACCGGTGTGGGCAAAAGCGGGCATATAGGTGCGAAGCTGGCGGCCACCTTTGCGTCCACTGGAACGCCGGCATTTTTTGTCCATGCGGCGGAGGCCAATCACGGCGATCTGGGCATGATCGGCGGCGACGACGTGGTTCTGGCCATCTCCAAGGGTGGGGAAAGTGCCGAATTGCGCAGCATTATCAATTATTCGCGCCGCTTTTCCATTCCGCTGATCGCGCTCACCTGTTCCGAGACATCATCGCTGGCGAAGGCTTCCGATATCGTATTGCTGGTTCCCAATGAGCAGGAAGCCTGCCCGCTTGGCCTTGCGCCCACAACCTCCACATTGATGCAGCTTGCACTTGGTGATGCCCTTGCTGTTGCGCTGCTGGAAGCGCGCAATTTTACGGCGGGCGATTTCAAGGTATTTCACCCCGGCGGCAAGCTGGGCGCCAGTCTCACGCTGGTCAGCGACATAATGCATACCGGTGATCGTGTGCCGCTGGTCAACAGAGGAACGGCCATGCCGGAAGCCGTGGGTGTTCTCTCTCGCAAGCATTTCGGCTGCGTCGGCGTTCTCGATGAGGACGGGCGTCTGTGCGGCATCGTCACCGAGGGGGACATGGCGCGCAACCTGTCGCGCAATCTTGCCGAATTGACCGTGGACGATATCATGACCCGGACGCCCAAAACGGTCAAAAAATCGGTCCTGGCAACGGGTGCGCTGGCAACGCTCGAAAAATTCCACATCGGCGCATTGATCGTGGTCGATGACGATAACCGGCCGATAGGACTGGTGCATTTCCACGATCTGCTAAGAATCGGCGTAGCCTGAGGCCAGCCGATCCTGAGAAGGCTGATCCTGAAACCTATCGCTCTAACGGCTCGACTGTCAGCGTTCGTCCCCGGGCGGAAGCGATCTTCACCCGGGTTCCCGCCGGCAGGTCTTCGCCGTTGACCGGCCACCAGGTATCGTCCAGCCTGATACGGCCCCGCCCTTCGACAATCGGTTCCTGAAGCGTCGCCGTGCGGCCGACAAGGCTTGCCTCTCGCTGGTTGAGGAAGGGCTCGTCGCTTGTCGCCCGGTTTCTGCCGAAGTATTTCCGGCCGAGCAGAGCGAAAACGACGGAGAGCGCGGCAAACATCACTAACTGCAATTGCCACGCCCAAAACGCTGTTTGCCAAAGGAGCAGGGAGAGCGCACCGATGACCAGCGCGGCAAGGCCGATCCAGATCAGAAAGACGCCGGGGGCGATGAGTTCGGCAGCGAGCAGCACGAAAGCTACGATCCACCAGCTCCATGGTCCAAGTTCCGTGGCAAGCCCTTGCAGCATCGTCACTTCTCCGAGGAAGAACCGAAGGGATTGCCGGGAGCCGTGACGTTAATCGTCTGGCCCGAAGCCCGTGTCGGCGGCACGGAGCGGGAGGATGCGGGGGCGGCGGGAGCAGTGGGCGCGTCACCGCCGTTGCCGAAGACCTCTTTCGCAATCGTGCCGATACCGCCGAGAGAGCCGATCAGCGCCGAGGCCTCCATCGGCATCAGCACGATCTTGGCGTTTTTGGCCGTGCCAATCTCTGCAAGTGCTTCGGTGTATTTTTGGGCAACGAAATAGTTGATGGCATGGACATTGCCGGCAGCAATGGCTTCCGACACCATCCGGGTGGCGTTGGCTTCGGCCTCGGCGAGACGTTCGCGCGCTTCGGCGTCGCGGAACGCTGCTTCGCGCTGGCCTTCCGCTTCCAGAATAGCGGATTGTTTTGCGCCTTCCGCGCGCAAAATCTGGGCATTGCGGGCGCCTTCCGCCTCCAGCACCTGCGCGCGTTTTTCGCGTTCCGCCTTCATCTGCCGCGCCATGGAATCGACGAGATCCTTCGGCGGCGCGATATCCTTGATTTCAATGCGGGTGACCTTGATGCCCCAAGGTCCCACGGCCTCATCCACCACGCGCAGAAGGCGGTCGTTGATGGCGTCGCGGTTCGACAGCAATTCATCGAGGTCCATCGAACCCATGACCGAGCGGATATTGGTCATGGTAAGGTTCTGGATGGCGTTTTCCAGATTGGCGATCTGATAGGCAGCCTGCGCTGCATTCAGAACCTGATAAAACGCCACCGCATCGGCGGAAACGCTGGCATTGTCGCGGGTGATGACTTCCTGGGTGGCGATGTCGAGCACCTGCTCCATCACGTTCATGCGGGCACCAATGCGCTCGAAGAAGGGTACGATGAGGTTCAGGCCCGGCTCGAGCGTGCGCGTATAGCGCCCGAAACGTTCCACCGTATAGCGGTATCCCTGCGGCACGGTCTTGATGCCGGCAAACAGCACCAGAATGACCAGAACCACGGCTGCCAAGACGACGATGTCGAAACCGCCCAATGCGATCATCACTTTACCCTCCAGCACATCATGATCAGGGTTTTACCCCCGTATCGTTATGGCAAGATTACACCCAGCCTTGCAACTCCCGCCGCACAACCTTTTCGAGAACGGTCATGCCCTCGGCACTGTCATTCAGGCATGGGATGTGGGTGAATTTCTCGCCGCCATTATGCAGGAAGATTTCTCCGGCTTCACCGGCAATTTCCTCCAGGGTCTCAAGACAATCCGATACGAAGCCGGGATTCATCACGGCTATACGTTTGATGCCTTCCGAGGCGAGTTTTTCCACGGTCTTGTCGGTATAGGGCTGGAGCCACTCTTCCGGTCCGAAACGGGACTGGAACGTGATCATGAAGTTCTTTTCGGTCAAGCCCAGAGCCTCCCGCAGCAAACGGGCGGTTTTCTGGCAATGGCAGTAATAGGGGTCGCCCTTTTTGAAATAGGATTGCGGAATGCCGTGGAAGGAGGTGATCAGCATCTCCGGCTCCCAGTCCAGCGTCGCCAGATGGTTTTTGACGGAGGCGGCGAGCGCCTCGATATAGGCGGGATCGTCATGATAGGGCGGCACGGTGCGGATCGCCGGCTGCCAGCGCAGTTTCATCAGATGTTCAAACGCCTTGTCGTTCACGGTCGCCGTGGTGGACGCGGCATATTGCGGATAAAGCGGAAAAAGCAGGATTTTTTCGCAGCCCTGTTCTTTAAGCGCGTCGATCTTCGAGGCGATGGAAGGCTGCCCGTAACGCATTGCCCAGTCCACAACCACGTTGGGCAAATCCTTCAATGCCTGCGCCATCAACTCGCCCTGGCTGCGCGTATATGTTCGCAGGTAGCTTTCGTTGCGCTCGTGGTTCCAGATTTCCTCGTAGGCCTTGCCAACCTTCTGCGGGCGCTTGTTGAGGACGATGCCGTAAAGGATCGGGTACCAGTAGAGGCGCGACCATTCGATCACGCGCTTGTCGCTCAGGAACTCCGCCAGATAACGGCGCATCGGCCAATAATCCGTACCATCGGGCGTGCCGAGATTGACGAGCAGCACGCCCACCTTGCCAAATGCGACACGGGGATGGTTCGCGGGGAGTGCGGATAGTTCTGTCACCATGAATGATACCCTGAAACTCGAACTGGTTGTGCGAAGGACGCTCCGCCTCGGATAATGGCTGGACACGCTCCATCGTCTGTTTATTGACCCCAACGCAAACCGCAATGAAGTTTGGCCGGACGTGCCCGAGCTATACGCCCGTGGCGTTACTTTGTTCATCGTGTTCTAGACGAAATTCTTCAGGATTAAACCACCGCCACCGGCTATTTCCGCCATTCCGGCAGGCACATGCCTTCAGGCGGCAAAATTGTTACCGTAAGTATCTGTTTTTAATTAGAAAAAAGAAGCCGGCCCAGAAATTCGAGGGCCGGCTTCGTGTCTGCGGCATATTGCCCTGTCTGCTGTAGCCCCGCTTATTGAGCCGGCAGTTCCAGCTCCTCGCCGATTTCGATGTGGTTCGGATGCTTCAGCGTGTTTGCCTTGGCAATTCTCTGCCAGAGCGCGCCGTCGCCATATTTCTCTGCAGCAATTTTCCAGAGCGAATCGCCTTTTTCCACCACATATTTGCTAGCGGCTGCAGCAGCTGCAGCAGGCGTCGTTGTGGGCGGTGCGGGGGTGGCAGGGGCTGCAGGCGCGGGTGCCGGTGTGGCGGCCGGAGCGGCTGTCGTCGCTGCCGGCGCGGGTGCTGCGGGCTTCGCCAGGGCGACGTAACCTGCGGGCGTCACTTCGGCGATGCGGCCATCCGTATAGGGCTTATAGGGGCTGTTGGCGGTAATATAGGCCGCGACGGCCTCCTCGAGATTGGGGCCGAAATCATAAGCGTTGATGGCTTTGGTCGCAAAAACCTTGAAGCCGTCACCCCCGGTCCGCACGTAGTTATTGGCCGCAACGATATAGGTCTTGGCGGGATCGAGAGGCACGAAGGCATCGCCTTCCTTGACTTCGACGGAAACGACACGGCTGCCGGCCGGCTTCGAGCGGTCGAAGGAATATTTCATGCCGGAAACCTGCATGAAGCGGCCCGCACCGTCATCAATCTGGCTGACGCCGTTTTCGAGGGCGGCACGAATATCCTCGCCCTTGAGCTGGAAGGTTGCGACGGTGTTCTGGAACGGCAGAACCGTCAACACTTCACCCATGGAGACATCGCCGCCATCGATGGAGGAACGCAGGCCGCCGCTATTTGCAAAAGCGATGGTGACGCCTTGATCCTTGACGCGGGCCAGCGTTGCGTCGGCCACCAGATTGCCCATCGAGCATTCCTTCACGCGGCAAATCTTGCGGTCGCCCTCGATCGGGCCCTCAGAAGTGCCGACCACCTTGGCTTTCAGGGCTTCGATCGGCGCCTTCAGTTCATCGATACGCTTCAGCGTGGCTTCATCGGGCTTGAAGGAGGAATCGACGAGGATCGGGTCTCCCTTGCTTTCCTTCACCACGCCGTTGTCGTCGAAGACGACTTTGAGGTCGCCAAGATATTTGCTGTACTGGCCGGCCTGCACGACAGGAACCTTGTAGCCGCCGGGATTGTCAACGAGCGTCGGATAAGGGCCTTCGGCTTTCTGGTCGGTGTTCGACAGCAGCGTATGCGAATGGCCGCCAACCACAACATCGACATCGGGAATTTTGGCGATGAATTCCAGATCGCGCGGGTAGCCGACATGGGTGAGCGCGATGATCTTATCGACGCCGTCCTGCTTCAGCTTCTGTACCTGTTCGCTAATTTTCGCGACATCTTCGGCAATGGTGATGTTGGGACCAGGTGTTGCCAGTTCGGCCGTATCGTTGGCAACGGCGCCGACGATACCGATTTTCTGTCCGCCGACCTCGAGCACGATGGACGGCTTTACCCGGTCGCCGATTTTAGAGGCGGCGGTGGCCACCACGTTGGCGGTCACGACGGGGAATTGAACCTTGTCGAGGAAGCCGGCGAGCCCGTCCTCGCTATCGTCGAATTCATGGTTGCCGACGGTCATCGCGTCGAACTTCATGGCATTCAGCATTTCCGCTTCCACCGTGCCCTTGTAGGTGGTGTAGAACAGTGAGCCCTGGAAATTATCGCCGGCATTGAGCAGCAGGACGTTTTTCCCCCCGGCCTTCAGGGCATCCCTTGCCTGGTTGATCGCTGTCAGCAGGCGCGCGGCACCGCCGAAGCATTCATTCTTGCCTTCCTCTTCCGCAGAGCAGGTCGAGTCGAATTTGTTGATCGATTCGATACGGGAGTGAAAATCGTTGATGTGAAGAATGTTGAGCTCATAATCGGCCAGAGCCGCGCCGGCGGAAAGCGTTATCGCCGAAACGCTCAGCATGCCCAGTCCCAAAATTTTCTTCATGGTCCCTCTCTCCTGTTCAAAGCGGAAGCCCTGGCCGGTTGATCATTCTCCGACCGCGCTCATTCTTTAGTCCGAAAACATGTCAGTCTTTCGAAAACCGGATGTTTCCATTTAGCGGCAGTCGCCGCAAGCGAAATTATGACAGGTAGGCAATAAAGAAAAACGCACGCCAAAGGCGTGCGTCTGAGGGGTTTATCTTATTGAATAGGTGATATTATCAGCCCTGACGCGTGAGCGAGAACTGGCTGTTTGTGTCCGTCGTGCAGTTCAATTGTGACGGGGAGACGAGGGCGCAGTTGACGCGCGACTGCGTGTTGCGCACCAGCGACGTCATATTGATTTCGTAAAGTGTCGGCGAAATGGTGACATAGGTGCCGGAGGCCAGCAGCGTGTTGGTGTCGGTTGACCGGGTGGAGAAGGCGCCGTTCTGGAAGGTCGATACGATGCCGTTGCGGTCGATCCAGCGGCCGTCGACAGCCGGCCCGCGGGACAGGGACGGCGCCATCGAGGTTTGCTGCGATGGACCCGGCGCGACGCATGAAGACACCGCGATGGCGGCTGAAAGCAAAGCCGCGCTTGTCTTGAAGTTCATGAGCCTGTTCTCCTGCGATTCGATAAAAGCTTCTTGCTTCGACCATGCCGTGAAGCGTTCTTTATTTCAAGGCAACGTTGTTCGCTCTCCCCGGTTCCTGAGGTCATTCAGGAAAGTCCCGGCGTGGCAAATATGAGACTCTTCCATCAGCGCACGAGGATGTTGCGGAACTGCCAGGGATCGGACTTGTCGAGATTTTCGGGGAACAGGCCGGGACGACCATCAAGCGGTGTCCAGTCTGTATAATGACCCTCGACCGGGCCGAGATAGGGGCGCTGCACTTCAAGGCAGCGGCGATAGTCCATCTCGTCGGCTTCGACGATGCCGACCTGAGGATTTTCGAGCGCCCAGACCATGCCGGCCAGCACCGCCGAACTGACCTGCAGTCCGGTCGCGTTCTGGTTCGGGGCAAGCGACCGCGCCTCTTGCAGGCTGAGCCGGGAGCCATACCAATAGGCGTTTTTTTCGTGACCAAAGAGCAGGACGCCCAGCTCGTCGGCGCCATCGACAAGCTCGTCTTCGCCCAGCACATGCTGAACCGGCTGGGGAATGCCGCCATTGCCGAAGAGTTCATGCAGGGAGAGAATCGCGTCGTTGCAGGGATGGTAGGCATAATGGCAGGTGGGTCGGTATGTCACGTCGCCACCATCGTTGCGGACGGTGAAATAATCCGAAATCGAAATCGCCTCATTGTGCGTGACGAGAAATCCATATTGCGGCCCAAGGCCCGGGCACCATGTGCGAACTCTTGTGTTGGCGCCCGGCTGATCGAGATAGATGGCTGCCTTGCTGCCCTTCTTCTGTTTTTTTGCGTTTTTCGGCATCCAGTTCTCATGCGTTCCCCAGCCGAGCTCTGCCGGCTGAAAACCTTCCGCGATAAAACCTTCGACGGACCACGTGTTCCAGAAAGCGCCGAAGGGCTTGGGTTCTTTCGCCCGCTGGGTGTCGCGTTCAGCCACGTGAACACCCTTGACGCCAAGCCGCTCCATCAGTTTCGCCCAGCCTTCCCGGTCATGGGACTGCGGCTCCTCAATGTCGACGCCGGTATCCTTTGCGAGATTGACGAGTGCCTGTTTCACGAACCACGAGACCATGCCCGGATTGGCGCCGCAGGTCGAAACGGCCGTCGTGCCGCCGGGTCTGCGCGCCTTTTCCTTGAGCATGGTCTCGCGCAGCGAATAATTCGTTCTCGCGGCATTGTCGGCATCGGCATCGAAATAAAAGCCGGGCCATGGCTCCACGACGGTGTCGATGTAGAGCATGCCGTGTTTACGGCAGATCCGCATGAGGTCGACGGATGCGGCATCCACGGAAAGGTTGACGCAGAAACCTTGACCCCGCACGCCTTTAAGAAGCGGCTTGAGAACCTCCTTATAGTTCTCCTTTGTGAGGTGTGTCTGGATATGACGTATGCCCTTCTCGGCCAGAAATGGGGCGATGTCTGCGCGCGGATCGATGACGACGAGGCGGGTCCGGTCGAAATTGAAATGACGTTCGATCAACGGAAGAGTGCCGCGCCCGATGGAGCCGAAGCCGATCATGATGATTGGGCCATCGATATCGCCATAAATCGGGTGGTTTGCGTCCGTCATTCGTCAATTTTCCTTTTTCAGCCAATAAGTAAGCTAGATCACAAAAGCGTGCCACAATAAAGGGCAGGCAGATGACGGACATATGACGGTGCTGCCCGCAAGGTCGGTTCAGCTTCTCTTCCCTTCATTCTGCCTCTTCGCATTTTAGAGGGCGCGTTTATAATTGAACTCTTCTTTTCGCCATCGACCAAGGCTCGAGGGGGGCTTGACGGGATGATGGGGGAGGGATTTCTCCATCACAGGAGTTGCCTGTTGAGTGATCTTTTCGCGCGTGTAACAGCGCTTCAGAGTGCCACCCCCGTTTTGATCGCCCTCTATGATTCCGACGATCGGTTGCGGCATGCCAATCCGTCGTTTCGGGAGAGCTTCACGCTTGCCGAGGATGATTTTCCGACCTGGGCGGATATCATGCGGCTGAACCACCGGCTGCGGACCGGTGTCGTCATTCGCAACAATGATTTCGAGGGATGGCTGCTGTCGGCGCAGTCCCGTCGCGGCAAGCTGCCTTACCGCGCCTTTGAGATGGACATGTATGACGGCCGCTGGTTCTGGATGACGGAAACGGTGCAGCAGGATGGCTGGATGCTGTGCGTTGCAAGCGATGTCACCGAATTGCGCCAGGGTTACAGAACGCTGAGGCAGGACAGGGATCTGGCCGTACGCGCCTCCCAGACGGACGAACTCACGGGAACGGCGAACCGCCGCTTCGTCTTCGCCAAGCTGGCATTGCAGGTCGAGCAGGTCTCAAAGGGGCTGGAGGCCTCTTTTTGCCTTTGCACACTCGATATCGATTTTTTCAAGCAGATCAATGATCGTTTCGGTCATAAGTGCGGTGACGCGGTGCTGCGCGATTTTGTCGGCGTCGCCCATTCCGTCATCCGCAGGGTCGATTGTTTCGGCAGGATCGGTGGTGAAGAGTTCATGCTCGTCCTGCCGAGAACGTCTCTTGCCGAGGGGCGGGACATTGTCGAGCGGCTGCTGCAGCGAGTTCGGCTTTCGCGACCTCTCGCGGATTTTCCGGATTTTTCCTACAGCTGCTCGGCCGGCATGACGGCCTATCGGACGGCGGAAAGCGCGGACGATATTTTCACGCGTGCCGATCAGGCCCTTTATGCGGCCAAGGAGAAGGGCCGCGACCGGCTTCTGGCGGTAACGGTCTAGATGAGTTCCGCCGCAACCAGCCCATGCAGCGAATTGCCGACGAAGAGCCTGCGGCCGGCAATGTCTTCCGGCTTCAGCGCCTGGCCACGCGCCTTGCGTTCGCGGATCAGATCGGCGCGCAGCACGCCCGGCAGAATGCCGCTGTCGAGCGGCGGCGTCAGCAATTGCCCATCGGGCATTTCCAGGAAAATGCTGGTCGATGATCCCTCGCACAATTCGCCGCGTTCGTTGAGCAGCAGCACCTCGTCGGCCTCTCCGGCTGAAAATTCAGCACGGGCGGCGTCATAGGGTTCGCGGCGCGAGGACTTATGGCGATAGAAGGTATCAGTGGAATCGAGTGTGACGTTCCGGGCGATACGAACCCGCCAGACCGTATCCTGTCGCAGGGGCTTGAACTCGGTGGTTTCGATGTCCAGTTCCCCCTTGTAGTTCATCACCAGCCTGACGCAGAGCGGCTTGTCGCCGCCCACCGCCTTTTCCAGCGCCTGAACCGCATTGGCCGGGGCACGGAAACCGAGCGCGTCGGCAGAGCGCAGCAGCCGGCGGATATGCTGGTCAATGCGCTGAAAGCCGGTCTGTGGCTCCCAGCGCAGCGTTTCCCTCAAGGTCAGATCGGCGGGTTTGCGTTTCATGGCCCGTGCTCGTCGCCCGAAATTGATGACCGGCATCCTGTGCCGGCACTATCAACCGGCAAAGCTTATCCGGAACAGGATAGCCCTGCCGGTGTATGAGATTAAGCCTGCCTGTTATCCAGCGCTTCCAGCTCGTCGATCAGCCCCTCGATCATCGAAAGCCCCTTGTCCCAGAAGGAGGGATCGGTCGCATCAAGGCCGAAGGGCTTCAGGAGTTCCGAATGGTGCTTGGTGCCGCCCGCCCTTAGAAGCTCGAAATACTTCTCCTGAAAGCCCGACTCGGCCTTCTGGTAAACCGCATAAAGCGAGTTTACCAGGCAATCGCCAAAGGCATAGGCGTACACATAGAAGGGCGAGTGGATGAAATGGGGGATGTAGGTCCACCAGGTGTCATAGCCTTCGGAAATCCGGATCGCCGGACCCAGGCTCTCGGCCTGAACGGAAAGCCACAAGTCGCCGATCTGCTCGGAGGTTAGTTCACCCTGCTTGCGCGCAGTGTGAAGCTTGCGCTCGAATTCATAAAAAGCAATCTGGCGCACGACCGTATTGATCATGTCCTCGACCTTGCGGGCGAGCATGGCCTTGCGTTCCCGAACATCCTTCGTGTCATCGAGCAGTTTGCGGAAGGTCAGCATTTCCCCGAACACCGAGGCCGTTTCAGCCAGAGTGAGAGGCGTCGCGCACATCAGGGCCCCCTGTTCGCCGGCCAGAACCTGATGCACGCCGTGGCCAAGCTCATGGGCAAGCGTCATCACGTCGCGTGGTTTGCCGAGATAGTTGACCAGCACATAGGGATGGGCCGAGGGCACGGTGGGATGTGCAAAGGCACCCGGCGCCTTGCCGGGGCGGGCAGGGGCGTCGATCCATTCTTCATCGAAGAAGCGGCGGGCAATATCGGCCATTTCCGGCGCGAAGTCGCCATAGGCGGAAAGTACGGTATCCTTTGCCTCATCCCACGAAATGATCGTGTTCGACGTATCGGGAAGGGGTGCGTTGCGGTCCCAATAATTCATCTGCTCCATGCCAAGCCACTTCGCTTTCATGGCGTAATAGCGATGCGAAAGGCGCGGATAGGCTTTTTTGACTGCCGCCGCCAGCGCATCGACAACCTCGCGCTCGACGCGGTTCGCCAGGTGGCGGCTATCGGCAATATCCTCGAATTTGCGCCAGCGGTCGGAAATATCCTTGTCCTTGGCGAGCGTGTTGGTGATGAGCGTGAAGACCCGCAGATTGGCCTTGAAGGTGGCGCTCAGCGCTTCCGCCGCCTTCTTTCGGGTTTCCGGTTCCGGCTCCTGAAGCATGTTGAGCGTCACTTCCAGCGGCAGGCTTGCACCGTCTATGTCGAAACGCAGATCTGCCATCGTCTCGTCGAAGAGGCGGTTGAACGCCGCCGCGCTGGTCATCGATTTTTCAAGGAAAAGCTGTTCGAGCTGATCATCGAGCTGGTGCGGCTTGTCCTTGCGCAAATCCACAAGCCAGGGGCGGTAATGCCCTGCAGCCGCATCATTCACCATGCAGGCATCCATCGTGGCGTCGTCGATGCGGTTGAGTTCGAGCGTGAAGAACAGGAGGTGGGAGGAAATATCCGTCAGTTTCGCCTGGGCGTCGCCGTAGAGTTTGCCGTTTGCCGGATTGGATGTGTCGGAAAAATAGGTGAGCCCGGCAAAAGAGCCGATGCGGCCGATAAGATCGTCCAGCGCTTCATATTCCTTCAGCGCCGCGCCGATGCCCTTTTCGCCTGTCGCTTTTGCGGCGGCCTCAAGCTTGCCCTTCCATTTCTGCTCAAAAGCAGCCGCCATCGACGCCGCTTTCTCCAGGTCACCCCTGTATTCGGCCGAATCTCCCGACGGATAAAGGTCCGAAAGCTTCCAGCCGGGCAGGTCGCCGAGCAGTGGGGTGGCTGTTTCGGCGAGGGCGAAGACAGGCTGCGGAACGGGTTGGTTGAGGGTCATCCGATATGTCCTTCTGATTATGCTTTGCGCAGCATATGGGGCCTTTGTTTCCCGCGGCAATGGATAAAATGCAAGCAATTCTCAAAACTGGATGTTCAAGTCTCCCGTGCCAGAGTGCGGCACAAGGGACCGCATGACGCAGGTCCATAAACCGGAAACCGGAGCTAAAAATGACCGCGCATGTTCTTGTGATAGACGACGATCCCGTCCAGCGCCGCCTGCTCAAAAATGCGGTGGAACGTTATGGGCACCTGGCCCTGCTTGCCGAGAACGGCAAGGCCGGCCTGGAGCTCCTCAAGCAATATAGCGGTGAAATAAATGTCGTCGTCCTCGATCTCATGATGCCGGAGATGGATGGTCTCGGTTTTCTGAAAGCCGTCGGTGAACTGGGCGTCGACGTTCCGGTCATCGTCCAGACGGGGCAGGGCGGCATCGATACGGTGGTGCAGGCAATGCGCGCCGGCGCCTTCGATTTCGTCGTCAAGCCGGTCTCACCGGAAAGGATCGGCGCCGCCATCTCCAATGCGCTCAAGCTCGACAGAAGAGAGGCAAAGGCCCGCACGGGCAGGCGCGGACGGAGCAATGCAGTGAATTTTACCGATATCGTTTCCGCAAGCCCCGCAATGCTGAGGGTGATCGAACTGGCGCAGCGCGCCGCCCAGTCCAGCATTCCCGTGGTGCTTGAGGGTGAGTCGGGCGTGGGCAAGGAAATGGTCGCCCGGGCCATCCAGTCCGCCGGCGACCGGGCGAACAAGCCCTTTATTACAGTCAATTGCGGCGCTATTCCTCATAATCTCGTGGAAAGCATTCTCTTCGGTCACGAGAAGGGCGCTTTCACCGGCGCGACGGAAAAGCACGTCGGCAAATTCATGGAAGCGGATGGTGGCACGCTGTTCCTGGACGAGATCGGGGATCTGCCGCTGGACGTGCAGGTCAAGCTGCTGCGCGCCGTCCAGCAAGGCGAAATAGAAACCGTCGGTTCCGCTCGGGTGCAGAAAGTAAATGTGCGGCTGATCTCGGCCACCAACAAGAATCTCATCGAGGAGGTCAAGGAAGGCCGCTTCCGCGAGGATCTTTATTATCGCCTCAATGTTTTTCCGATTACCATTCCCGCCTTGCGTCGCCGGAAGGAAGATATCCCCCACCTCGCACGGGTGTTTGCCGAACGTTTTTCCGCGGAGCAGAAGCTGCCCAATCCCGTCGGCCTGGATGCCAGCGCGCTGGCGCTGCTGACCGCCTATGACTGGCCCGGCAATATTCGCCAGCTTGAAAATGCCGTCTTCCGAGCCGTCGTGCTGTCGCAGGGCGGGGAACTGTCGGATGCCGATTTTCCGCAGATCGCGCTGCAACTGCCGGAATTCTCGACAGGCGATGACGCAGAGGATGTCATCCGCTCGCCATCCGGATCGTCACTGAAGCTCGCAGCCTATTCGCCACCGGCACCAGCCGTCGAAAACCATGTCGTCACGGATGAACCGGCGGATGTTTCAACCACCATCTACCGGGGAGGAAGCCTGATCTCCAGCACGGATGAGACAGGCAACATCCGGAAGCTGGCGGAGATCGAAGAGGAGCTTATTCGTTTCGCCCTGCGTTTCTATCGCGGGCAGATGAGCCAGGTTGCCAGAAAGCTCGGCATCGGCCGCTCGACACTTTATCGCAAGCTGAAGGATTACGGCATCGATCCCGATGATCCGCTTCGAGACGTCGCATGATCGCGCAAGGCACTTATTCGAGGGCAGATCGCAAAATTCGTTAACTTCTGAGCAAGGATATCCGCTTACCGTCTATAAACCTCTTGTTAGTGGCTGATTCACTATATAGAGGAAGGTTGTATGTGTGTGGCAATTTTGCCATCGTGTCACCGTATTTGACGTTCATTTGAGGCAATGTGACATAAATTGTCTTCCAGGCGGGGATCGAATTGCCATATCTGCATCGGAATAACGCGCTTTCAGGCAAGATGGCGCGCGGCTTGATCAAGGATATATGCACGAAGCTGTCGGCACGCGCTGTCACCTTTGCCTGCCTGATGCTCGCCGCAATGCCTTTCGTTGGTGTTTCGGCGACGGAAGCCGCCGCCGAAACGCGCAGTCTCAAGCTGTATTATATCCACACACGCGAGAAGGCGGTCATCACCTTCAAGCGCAATGGAAAATATGACCAGAAGGGTCTGCAGGAGCTGAACCGGTTCCTGCGCGACTGGCGTCGCAACCAGCCGACACGCATGGACCCGCGCCTTTTCGATCTCGTCTGGGAAGTCTATCGCCGAAGCGGTGCCACCGATTATATCAACGTCGTGTCGGCTTTCCGCTCGCCTGAAACCAATGGTCTTCTGCGCACGCGCACCAAGGGTGTCGCAGAGAAGAGCCAGCACATGCTGGGCAAGGCCATGGACTTTTATATCCCCGGCGTGAAACTTTCCCGTCTTCGCGAGATCGGCATGCAGATGCAGATCGGCGGCGTTGGTTTCTATCCGACATCGGGATCTCCTTTCGTGCATATGGATGTCGGCGGCGTTCGTGCCTGGCCGCGCATGAGCCGCCAGGAACTCGTCCGCATCTTCCCGAATGGCAATACGCTGCATCTTCCTTCCGATGGCAAGCCGCTTCCCGGTTATGAGCAGGCGCTTGCCGATTACAAGAAGCGCGTCAGTTCCTCTTCCATTCAAGTTGCTTCCAGTGCCGGTGCCGGTCCGGCCTCTTCGGGCGGCGGCAAGCGCAAGACCCTGTTGCAGGCCCTGTTTGGCGGCGGTGACGAGGATGAAGATCCCGATAGCATCGCAGCGCCCGAGCCCGCCGAACGTCCGGCGGTTGCTCGCCCGGCAGCTCCGCAGCAGGCGGCTCCTGAGCCCGAACCGACAATCGCCGTTGCTTCGGCCCAGGCACTTCCGGGTGTGACCGATGCCCCGTTGCCCACGGCCCGTCCCGCATTCGGCAACCAGCCGCCTGCCAATACCGGCCTTGCGACCGCGCTTTATTCGCCGGCGCGTAACGCAGCCCAGGATGCGCTGCAGGCAGCGACCACACCGACGCCCACATCCGCGCCTGCCGAGCGTCAGCAATTTGCCGATCTCGCCGAGGTTTCAGTTCCGGTGCCGACGCTTCTCGGGCCGCGTGGCATGAAGGGGGATGCCGAGGGTTCTGTTCTCACCGCTTCCGCTGAAGGCGCAACGCCCGCAGCAACGGGCGAACTGGCCTCTGTTCCGGTCCCCGCCAACCGTCCGGCTGTTGCGGAAGCCCTGCTGGCGGCCGCGAATGCCGATCCGGAGGGTGAAGACGACCTCGCCGAGACGCAGCAGGACACCCTTTCACCAACGGTGGTCGCAGCTCTGGAACAGAGCGGTCAGGCTGCCCGGTCGCAGGTTCAGTCAGCCGTCACGCCGACAGCCGCTCCTTTCCCGGCTGCCGTCAATCACAAGGTCACGGTCGCACCTGCTGAAACGGCCAAGGCAGAACCACAGCCCGGCTTCGGTGACGCTTTCGATCTGAAACCTGCCATCAATAGTGGTCTCACTGCCGGCCTGCCGACCAAGGGCGCACGCCCGAGCAAGCAGGATGCTGCGGTTTCCCACCAGGCCATGGTCGGCGGCGGGCGTCTGACACAGGACCTGATTTCGGATTGGGCGCTCAATCAGAACAAGGGCACGACCGGGCGTTCGGTCAAGGCGCCGCGGGTTGTCGCCAACCGCATGCTGAGCCACGATATGTCGGCTTCCGCGACGTCGGCAAGCTTCAAGCCGGGCGCGGTCGCCATCGAATCGAGCCGCTTCAGCACGCCGGTCAAGATGCACTGAGCCTTCATTGCCAATGCGGCCCGAGAGGCCAATAAAAAACCCGCCGGTGACGGCGGGTTTTTTTGTTCCTGATATCTGTCCGTCAGACGCCGCTCTGGCCGTCCGAGCCGATATAGGCAATACGCACCATGTTGGTCGCGCCGGGTGTGCCGAGCGGAACGCCGGCGGAGATGATGATACGGTCACCCGGCTTGCCGAAGCCTTCGGAAACGACGATGCGACAAGCGCGGTTCACCATGTCGTCCAGATCGCTGGCGTCGCCGGTGACGACGCAGTGCAGACCCCAGACAACCGACAGTCGGCGTGCGGTCTGGATGATCGGCGAGAGGGCGATGATCGGAACCTGCGGCCGCTCGCGCGAGGCGCGCAGACCTGTCGTGCCCGAAGATGTGTAGGTGACGATCGCCGCAAGCTTCAGGGTTTCGGCAATCTGGCGGGCGGCCAGCGAAATCGCATCGGCGCCTGTCGGTTCCGGCTGGGCGCGCTGCGCGTAGATGATGTTGGAATAATGCGGATCCTGTTCCACGGTGCTTGCGATGGAGGCCATGGTGGAAACGGCTTCGACCGGATAATCGCCAGAGGCAGACTCGGCAGAGAGCATGATCGCGTCAGCGCCTTCGAAGACGGCGGTGGCGACGTCGGACACTTCAGCGCGGGTCGGTACAGGCGCTGTTATCATCGATTCGAGCATCTGCGTGGCAACCACGACCGGCTTGCCTGCGCGGCGGCAGGCGCGGGTCAGCTGCTTCTGAATGCCGGGAACGGCTTCCAGTGGCATTTCGACGCCAAGGTCGCCACGGGCAACCATCAGGGCGTCAGAAAGCTCGATGATTTCTTCGATGCGCTCGACCGCCTGCGGCTTTTCAATCTTGGACATAAGGCCGACGCGGCCGCGTGCGATCTTGCGCACTTCAGCCAGGTCCTCAGGACGCTGGACGAAGGAAAGCGCGACCCAGTCTACCTCGTTGGTTTCCAGCACGGCATCGAGGTCGACGCGATCCTTGTCGGTGAGAACGCCGACGCCGAGCAGAGTGTCGGGCAGGCTGATACCCTTGCGGTCGGAAATGCGCGTGCCGGAAATGACCGTGGTGACGATGCTCTTGCCGTCGCTCTTTTCAGCGCGCAGATGCAGCTTTCCGTCATCGATCAGCAGGCGATGGCCCGGTTTGACCGCCTCGAGAATTTCGGGGTGCGGCAGGAAAACGCGGGTGTTGTCGCCAGGTGCGTCGTTGTTATCAAGGGTGAAGGTCTGGCCAGGTACGAGCTCGACCTTGCCTTCCGCAAATTTTCCGACGCGCAGCTTGGGACCCTGCAGGTCGGCCAGAATGCCGATAGGGCGGCCGTTGCGGCTCTCGACCGAACGGATGCGCTGAATGAGCGTCCGCATCAGGTCGTGGCTCGCATGGCTCATGTTGATCCGGAAAAGATCCGCGCCGGCGAGATGCAGCTTTTCGATCATGGCCTCATCGGAGGAGGCAGGGCCGAGAGTTGCAAGAATTTTGACTTTGCGGTTACGCTTCATCAGTTTTGATTTCCCTGTGTGCCTGGCGTATCGGAAAGCTGGACCATCCAGCTGCCCTGTCTGCCCGTGTCATATTCCTTGAAACCCATTCTCTGGAAGCTGCGGGCATAACAATCATCCACACCGGTGATCTTGAACTCGTTTTCCGCCACGCACATGTTGACGTCACCGGTCCAGCGGCCGCCATGAGCGGCATCCTCGGCATAGAGATAATAATAACGTGACTGCAGTTCACCTTCGATCAGCGTCGCGCAGGTCGAGGCGGGGACCTGCCACCAACCTTCGCTGACCCAGCCCTCCTGTGCCCGATAGCCAATTGCGACCCCCACGAGATTCTGCGTGCTGTTGCAGACGCGAAAATCCGCATACGCGGGCGCCGCGATCATGAAAGGGGTCAGAAACAATGCCGCTATGGAAAAAAGACGGGCGAGGTGCCTGATGTGGCGGGGACGAGCGAGAGATGACTGAGTCACGGCTTCCATCCGGATTCCATGGTTATAATGAACACACTTCTTGGCGTGGCCGCCCAAGAAAGTCAACGCGAGTTTAATCGATTATATTGTTCGTGGGATCGTGAGTGCGATAAGGTAGATGGCTGTTCTTCCGCCGTAACTTGCGCCCGGCCTCAAGCCATGCCATCAAGTTTCTCTCCTCAATGCTGCCCCAGAAAAATCATCGATGAACGACTTCATACCCTATGAAATCATAGAAGGCGATTATGACAAAGGCATGGTTCTGCTGGCAGACCACGCCATGAACCTTCTGCCGGCACACTACGGCAATCTTGGTCTTCCGCAAACCGCTTTTCATCGCCACATCGCATTTGATATCGGTATAGAGGGGCTAACGCGCTCGCTGGCTGCGCGCCTTGGCGTGCCGGCGGTGCTCGGGCGTTTCTCGCGGCTGCTGATCGATCCGAATCGTGGTGAGGATGATCCAACTCTCATCATGAAAATCTCGGACGGAGCGATCATCCCCGGAAACCATCCGATTTCCGACGAGGAATGGCAAAAGCGGATCGAGACTTTTCACCGGCCTTATCACAATGCCGTGGACAGCGTGCTGACCCGTGTGGCCGAGGCCTCGGAAGAAGCGCCGCTCGTCCTGTCACTGCATTCCTATACACCGTACTGGAAGGAAACGCCGAGGCCATGGCATGCGGCGGTTCTGTGGGATACGGATCATCGCGCGGTCGATCCGCTGCTGGCGCATCTGCGCGCTACCGGCGACATTCTCGTCGGCGACAACGAACCCTATGACGGAGCACTCAAGGGCGATACCATGTATCGTCATTGTATGGCGAAGGGTATACCGCACGCACTTCTGGAGGTCAGGCAGGATCTGATCGGGAACGAGGAGGGGATCGCCGAATGGTCAGACCGGCTCGCTCCCATTTTTGCCGCAATGAATGACGATCCGGTTCTGCATGAATATCAGCTGTTCGCTTCCCGCACCGGCCCCTATTGAGCCTGGAGTTTCGCCATGACAAATGAGAACGACAACGGGCAGATCGAGTTTGAGGCGGCCGCATTCCGGCGTCTCGTCAAACATCTTCGTGAACGCCACGATGTGCAGAACATCGACCTGATGAATCTCGCGGGCTTCTGCCGCAACTGCCTTTCCAACTGGTACCGTGAAGCGGCCGAGGAAGCGGGTGTTCCGCTCAGCAAGGAAAAATCCCGGGAAATCGTCTACGGCATGCCCTATGAGGACTGGAAAGAGAAATACCAGGGCGAAGCGAGTGGCGACCAGAAAGCCGCTTTCGAGCAGAACCGGCCCAAGGAATAAGTCTTCACCGACGGAATCGACTTGACGGGACGCCTTTCAGTGGGCAGTTCACAGGCCTGAATTTTGCTGCCTGCTGGCAGCGACCGGCGAACGCCTTGCCAGTTTGAATGAACAAGGCCCACATGCGGGCCGCCAATGAAGGATGATATGATGGACGAAACCAGCACCACCGAAACCGTCGCCGCCGCCGAACTGCGTCAGTTCATCGAGCGCGTCGAGCGCCTCGAAGAAGAAAAGGCTGCTATTCAGGGTGATATCAAGGATGTCATGGGCGAAGCGAAGGGGCGTGGGTACGATACCAAGGCGATCCGTACCATCATCCGCCTGCGCAAGAAGGATGCCAATGAGCGCATCGAGGAAGAAACGATTCTTCAGACTTATATGGCCGCGCTCGGCATGGAATGATCGGCTGAAAATGCCTCAATGGAAAAATCGCCGCTTCTGCGGCGATTTTTGTTTAAACTGCCCTCGACATCAGCCGCGCGTGCCCGCTAGCTTTTCCGAAAGATCGACGGCTTCCTTGCGGGCGTCCTTGTCTGCAGGATAAAGCGCCAGATAACGCTCCCAGGCTTTCAGCGCCAGCTCGTCGCGGCCGGAGGCTTCGAGGATGTTGGCCAGGCTTGCGAGGGCAGGGAAATAGCGCGGCTCTTTTTCCAGCGTCAGGTTGATATCCGCCATTGCCTTGCGGGTGTCGCCATCGGCGAAATGGACCATGGCGCGGCGATAGGGCGCCTGGACATAGTCGGGATCGAGCAAAACAACCTGGTCGAGAAAATCGTAAGCGGCGGCGTTGCGCTTTTCGTCGGCAGCTTCACCCGCCCATTGCATCAGGAGATTGATCGTTGCGCTGCCGGAGTCATTCCATTCGGAGGCGATCTGGTTGGCGATGCTGCGCGCCTTGACCGCATTCCGTTCCTTTTTCAGCGAAGCGAAAAGCGTGTCGATTGTCTTGGCGGGTGATGGCGCCGATTCGACAGCAACAGCTGGCTTTCCGTCTGCCGCTTGGGCAACAGCAGCCGTTCCCGCAAACGCGAGGCTTGAGACCATGAAGCCCTGAGCAATAATGAGAGCGGTGCAAAAACGATTTGGGCGCATGGGTTAAAGCTTAACCCGACTGCGCCCAATATCAAATGCAAACTTCTGGTCTGTCAACAAAGTGATCCGCGATCTGATCGCGAACCGCAGTCGCAGTCAATCAGCCCTGACGAGCCTTGAAGCGCGGGTTCTGCTTGTTGATGATGTAGACGCGGCCCTTGCGGCGAACCAGGCGGTTATCGCGATGACGGGCCTTAAGCGCTTTAAGCGAATTCTTGATCTTCATTTTACTGGTCCGCAGTTTTGCACGGTTTGTGCCGTGCTATTCAAACAATCAAAAGCGCGCAACGGGGCGCGCTCTTTTCGGTTGGCAGGCAGATACCTGTTTGAGCCCTGCCTGTCAACACTTGCCCGCGTCTTTGCCTTAAAAGACTAGGCTTTTCCTGTGTGCAGAAGCTGCGTCACGTGGCCCATCTTGCGGCCCGGCCGTGCTTCCGTCTTGCCGTAGAGGTGGACGAGACAGTCTTTTTTCGACAGCCATGCCGGTACGTCGTTGATGTCATCGCCGATCAGATTGGTCATGATGCAGTCGGAATGGCGATCAGTGTTGCCGGGGTTAAGGCCCGATACGGCTCGGATATGCTGTTCGAATTGCGAGATCACACAGGCCGCCTCCGTCCAGTGGCCAGTATTGTGCACGCGGGGCGCCATTTCATTGGCGACCAGCGATCCATCCGGCAGGACGAAAAACTCAATGCCGATAACGCCGACGTAATCCAGAGCGGCCAGCAGCTTTTCCGCCGATTGCACGGCAATACCCCTTGCGGCATCCGAAAGTGCGGCCGGCACGGTGGATGTGTGCAGGATGCCGTTCAGATGAACGTTCTCGGCCGGATCGTAACAGGTCACGGTCCCGTCCCGGAAACGGGCGGCGATGATCGAAATTTCGCGTTCGAAGGCGATGAAGCTTTCAAGAATCAGCGGCACGCCACCAAGCGCTGCAAACGCGCCCGCGAGGTCTTCGCCTCCCCGGAAGAGGCGCTGTCCCTTGCCGTCATAACCCATGCGACGGGTTTTCAGCACACCTTTGCCGCCAAAGGCGGCCAGCGCGGCTTCCAGTTCTTCCTGGCTATCCACGGCGCGGAAATCGGCGGTTGGAATGCCGCAATCGTTGAGGAAGCGTTTTTCCGTCAAGCGATCCTGTGAGGCGCTGAGCGCCTGTGCCGGCGGATAAACGGGAACCGAGGCGCTGAGTTTTTCTGCTGCGGCAACGGGCACGTTCTCGAATTCGTAGGTCACGACATCACAGCGGCTTGCGAGTTGCGCAAGTGCGTTTTCGTCATCATATGCTGCCACGATCTGGTCGTTGCAGGCCTGTGCCGCGGGACAATCCGCCTGCGGCTCCAGCACGATGGTACGATGGTTGAGACGCGCCGCGGCCATCGCCAGCATGCGGCCGAGTTGCCCGCCACCGATGATGCCGATGGTGAGGTTGGTTGTCTTTGCCATGTCGTGTGTCGTCACTGGGCGCTGTCCATGGGGTATTCCGCGACAGCCGCCGACTGGCGCGCACGCCAGGCGTCCAGACGATCGGCAAGGTCTTCATCGCCAAGCGCCAGCACTGCGGCCGCGAGAAGGGCGGCATTGATCGCGCCGGCCTTGCCGATAGCGAGCGTGCCGACCGGGATGCCGGCGGGCATCTGCACGATGGAATAGAGGCTGTCCTGACCGGACATGGTCTTCGATTGGACCGGAACGCCGAAGACCGGAAGCGGCGTCATGGCAGCTGTCATGCCCGGCAGATGGGCAGCGCCGCCGGCGCCCGCAATAATGACCTTGAAGCCTTCGTCTTTCGCGCCGTTGGCGAAATCGTAAAGCCGGTCAGGGGTGCGATGGGCGGAAATGATGCGGGCTTCGTATTCGATGTCGAGCGCATCCAGCGTGTCGGCGGCGTTCTTCATGGTCTCCCAGTCGGACTGGCTGCCCATGATGATGGCGACGGGGGGCGTTTCTGCTGTCACGTAATGTCTCCGGGCTCAGGCGATGATATCGGGAATGACCTGATCTTCCAGCTGGGTCATCTTGTCCTTGACGGCCAGCTTCTTCTTTTTCATGCGTTGTATCCGCAACGCGTCGCAGCTGGTCTGGATCATCGCATTGATCGCCGCGTCATAATCCTCATGCTCCTGGCGCAGCCGCGCCAGCGTGAGCCTGATGTCCGCCTGGTCCTGATCGGGCATCTTGTCATCCCCATTTTATGCCAGCCGGATAGCCTCCGGCGCGTATGTGATCGTTCACGAGCCTCTATCATCAAATCGCGGTAACGGGAAGTTATCCGTTGCGACCAAATTGCCCACTTATTGCCTTCATTTCGCCTTCGACAAGCCGACCGATCCGTGTCACATTGTCGTCGCAAACCTGAAACTCCAGCGATGGAGAGCTGGAGGTAGGTTCAAAAAGGAAGGACGTGCCGCATGACCATTCAGGCTCATATTGCATCGCTCGAAAAGAAACACGGTGCTCTGGAGGAGGAGCTCGAAAGTATTCTTGCTTCCCCGTCGTCTGACGATAGAGAGATCGCGGACCTTAAACGTCGTAAACTGCGCCTGAAGGATGAACTCCAGAGGCTCAAAGCCTCCACAAGACACTGATTTATGGCAGATCGCTGGCCCTCGATGAATGAGGGGTCGGCGGTCTGACCTTTCGAGCTCTGGCGGCGAAAACCTGCTGCCAGAGCTTTTTTATTGCCGTATTAGAACGGCAGTCCGTCCCACAGCAGTTTCAGTGCCGCAATCAACGCCATGGCATACATCAGCGGGTAAAACACGGATGGTTTAAGGTATTTCACCACTCTTGCACCGGCCAGCGTCGCCAGCATCGCGACGGGCAGCAGACTTGCCGATGTCTTGAGGTTGGTGGCGTCGAGCGCGCCAAGTGCGAAATAGGGTATGAGCTTGATCGCATTCATGATGGCGAAGAAGCGCACGCTCATGCCGGTATAGGTCTTCGGGTCGAGTTTCAGCGGCAGAACGTAGATCTGGAAGGGCGGTCCACCCGCATGGGCCACGAAACTCGCATAACCGGACAGGCTGGACCAGAGCGTGGCGGCGGCCGGCCTTTGCGGTTCTGCCGGAATTTCCTGACCATTGCGGCTTTTGAAACTCTCATAAAAGTAACGCAACACGAACAGGATCGTGACCGAGGCGACGACGAGACGCATGGCATCTGCGGAGATCATGCTCGAAGTTGCCCAGCCGAGCGCAATGCCGGCGATAGCCCCCGGCAGCATGACAAGGAGCGTCTGGCGATGGTTGTAGTGCCGCCAGGCGAAGAGCGCGACAATATCCATGACGATCAGGATCGGCAGGAATATCGCCGCCGCCTGCACGGGCGATACGGCAAGCGCCATCAGTGGCACGCCCATCAGCGCCAGCGCGCCGCCCAGTCCCCCTTTGGAAAGGCCGACGAGAACCACTGCGGGAATGGCGACGAGATAAAAATGAAAATCGGTCAGCATGGATGTATGGTTGATCCTTTCGCCGGTCCGGTTTATCGGATTTGTCATATGAAAACGAGTGCAGATCGCGTCGGAAGCGTCGTCTGCTTGAAATGGACGAAACGATGAGCATTGTTGAAGACCGTTGCCGCCTTGTCCTGATCGTCCCGCAATCGGACGATGCGCAAAAGCAGGCGGCAGATGTGGAAGCCGCGCTGCGGGGAGGCGATGTCGCTTCGGTCATCATTCCGCAATATGGTCTGGATGACGCCGCTTTCCAGAAACGCGCCGAACTGATCGTACCCCTCGTGCAGGCGTCGGGCGCCGCAGCGCTCATTGCCGGTGACAGCCGTGTTGCCGGCCGGGTGAAGGCAGACGGGCTGCATGTGGTCGGTAACGCCGAGGCGCTTTCGGAGGCTGTGGAAAAATTCACCCCGAAACTGATCGTCGGCGGCGGAAATGCCGATGACCGCCACAAGGCGCTGGAGCAGGGCGAGGCCAATCCGGATTACGTGTTTTTCGGGAAGCTCGAAGGCGACATCAAGCCCGAGGCGCATCCCAAGAACCTGGCGCTCGGTGAGTGGTGGGCGTCGATGATCGAAATCCCCGCCATCGTCATGGGCGGCACGGACCTCTCGTCCGTGGTTGCCGTGGCGGAGACGGGCGTGGAGTTCGTGGCTATGCGCAGCGGCGTTTTCGATAATGTCGGTGGCGCCGCCCAGGCCGTTTCTGAAATCAACGCTTTGCTTGACGAAAAAGCGCCACGGTTTGACGGTTGATACAGGCGATGATCATGCGCTCGCTTCATTTCTGCCTCTCTGTTTCACTGCTGGCGTTTGCTTTCGCCGCGCCGGCGGGCGTCGCTCTTGCTCAATCCGGGCCGCAGAGTGAAAACAATGCGCTTTCCCGACAGCTGGAAAATGAGGCTCAGCCGACCCGTCAGGGCAGGGTGCAATCTGAAGAGCAGAAGGACTTGCAGCCCTCAGCCGGCGTGAACGTCTATCAGCGCATGGGTGCGGATCTGCCGGCACTGCCGCCTGAGAAGGAATTCAAGGGCCGGGTGGATGAGGCCTATGGCCATTTCCAGCGCGGCGAATATGTGCAGGCGCTTGATAAGGCGCTGAACCGCGCGCAGAACGGTGACGCACCCGCCCAGACGCTGGTGGCGGAAATGATGTCGCGCGGACTTGGCATTGCGCGTGACGAGAAAACAGCCGCGTTCTGGTATCAGCAGGCCGCACAGGGCGGCGATCCCGTCGCCATGTTCAAATTTGCCCTTATCCTGATGGAAGGAAAATTCGTTACGCGTGACAAGGCGAAGGCCGATGATTTCATGCGTCGTGCAGCGGAAGCCGGCAACGCCTCTGCCCAGTTCAACTGGGGCCAGATATTGGTTTCGGAAAATCCGGGCGCCAAGGGTCTGCTGATGGCTTTGCCCTTCTATGAAAAATCCGCCGAACAGGGCATTGCCGATGCGCAATATGCGGTATCGCAAATTTACTGGTCCGTGAAGGATGTGCCTGCCGAGAAAAAGGCAAAGGCGCGCGACTGGTTGATGCGCGCCGCAAAGGCCGGCTATGACACTGCACAGGTCGATCTCGGTATCTGGCTGGTCAACGGATTTGGTGGCGAGCGTAATCTCGACGAAGGCTTCCGCTGGCTCTATGGCGCAGCACAGCGCGGTAATGTCGTGGCGCAGAACAAGGTTGCGCATCTCTATATTCAGGCACTCGGTACCCGGCCTGATCCGGTTGAGGCAGCCAAATGGTACGTGCTTTCCCGCCGCGCCGGATTGAAGGATCCGTCTCTCGAGGACTTCTATCTCGGCATCAATGACGAGCAGCAGAAGAAGGCGATCGAGGCCGCAAATCGTTTCCGTCCGACCTGATGGAAGGGTTGCGTTCCCTGGCCGCGGTTGACCCATGGGCTTTTTACCTTGAATTTCCGCGCGTTTTGTGGTCTTGAACCGCAAACTTTCAATTCAAGAAAATAATGACGTGCCTGCCCGGTGAGCTTCCGGGCGGTTCGCAAGCTTTCCAGGAAAAAACATCGATGGCCCGTTCAGCCCTTCTCAATGTCATGGTTCAGGCCGCCATCAAGGCGGGTAAGTCTTTGTCGCGTGACTTCGGTGAAGTGCAGAACCTGCAGGTCTCGGTCAAGGGACCGAGCGACTTCGTTTCGCAGGCGGATCTGAAGGCCGAGAAGATCGTGCGCGAGGAGCTGATGAAGGCGCGCCCGACCTATGATTTCCTTGGTGAGGAAGGCGGCGAGGAAAAGGGAACCGATGGTGCACATCGCTGGATCGTCGATCCGCTCGATGGCACAACCAACTTCCTGCACGGCATTCCGCATTTTGCGGTTTCCATCGCGCTTGAGCGTAACGGCGAAGTCGTCGCCGGTGTGATCTTCAATCCTGCCACCGACGAACTCTACACCGCCGAGCGTGGCGGCGGCGCGTTCCTCAACGATCGCCGCATCCGCGTTGCCGCGCGCAAGGCGCTGACGGATTGCGTCATCGGCTGCGGCGTGCCGCATCTCGGCCGCGGCAACCACGGCAAGTTCCTGGTCGAGCTTCGTCACGTCATGGGGGAGGCTGCAGGCATCCGTCGCATGGGTGCGGCGTCGCTCGATCTCGCCTACGTTGCCGCTGGCCGTCTCGACGGTTACTGGGAAGCCGATCTTTCGCCGTGGGACATGGCGGCCGGCCTCGTGCTGATTCGGGAAGCCGGTGGTTTCGCCTCCGACATCAAGGGCGGCACCGATATCTTCGGCAGCAGTTCCGTTGCTGCAGGCAACGAATATATCCACAAGGCGCTCGTTGAGGTGGCCAACCGTCCTATTCCGGGCCGCTGATTGGTTTTAGCAAAAAACCTGCCGTTTTTTACAAGTTTTCGATGCCCGGCGAATGTTCGCCGGGCATTTTTGTTTTCCCTCGCCCGGCTCCATGCCTTCTTTCGTGAAAAGCCTGTGACGAAAGACCGGCTTTTCGCTTCAAATCGTCGCAATTTTCAAATAGCTTCCGCTGGATAGCTGACCAAAGGGAATGCGAACGTTATGGCGGATTCGGAGCTGCTCGATCTTGGCGTCGAGAAACCGGTGACCACGCGGGAATACAGCCACAAGCTGTCCAGCCCCACACCGTTTCTCTGGACGATGGTTCTGTTTCTGATCCTCGTCGGTTTTCTGGCAGCGATTCTCTATCGGCAGGCGCACACCGCCTTCATGACCAATCCGGGGCTCAACGGCTTCATTCTCGGTGTGCTCGCCATCGGCATCATTCTGGTGTTTACGCAGACGATGAGCCTGCGTGCGGAAGTCCGCTGGTTCAACGCCTTTCGTGCCGCCGGCAGCGTCGAAAAGGTCGGTCGCGCGCCCAAACTGCTTGCGCCGATGAGCACGCTGATCGGCAAGCGTGGTGAAGTCCGCCTTTCTGCCGTTACGCAACGCACGATCCTCGATTCCATCGCAACGCGCCTCGACGAGACGCGTGATACTTCGCGTTATCTCGTCGGCTTGCTGGTATTTCTCGGCCTGCTCGGCACCTTCTGGGGCCTTATCGGCACCATTGGCGCCATCAGCAACGTCATCCAGTCTCTCGACCCAAGCGCCGGTGACAGCAATGATATTCTCGGTTCGCTTAAGGCCGGTCTCACCGCGCCGCTGGCGGGTATGGGAACGGCCTTTTCCTCGTCACTGCTCGGTCTTTCCGGTTCGCTTATTCTCGGTTTTCTCGATCTTCAGGCCGGCCGCGCCCAGAACCGTTTCTACACCCAACTCGAAAACTGGCTTTCCTCGGTGACGGATACGACGGACGCCCCAAGGGAGTCCCGGGGCGACGCAGGGGCCGTGGTGAGCACCGAGCGTTCGCTCGCGGCCATGACCAGTCTTGCCGAAGGCATTCAGGGTCTGGTCAAGAACATGCGCAGCGAACAGCAGATGTTGCGCGACTGGATCGAGGCGCAACAGGAGGAATCCAAATCGCTCCGCCGCACGCTCGACCGGCTTTCGGCGCGGATTGACAGCGATACGAAGTCTTCCGGACGCACCCGGCACGATAACGGGAGCGAATAGCCATGGCGCTTGCGCGCAACCGCCGCCGCGACAGGGGTGTGGATTATTGGCCGGGCTTCGTCGATGCGCTGTCGACGCTGCTGATGGCCATCATGTTTTTGCTGACGGTCTTCGTGCTCGCGCAATTCGTGCTGTCGCGTGAGATTACCGGCAAGGACGAGGTGCTGACGCGTCTCAACAGCCAGATTGCCGAATTGACCGAACTTCTGGCCATGGAAAAGGGCAACAAGCAGGATGTGGAGGACGCCTTGGCGAGCCTGCAATCCACTCTTGCCGCGTCTGAGAATGAACGGTCGCGGCTGCAGGCACTGCTCGACGCTGGCTCCGGCAACAATGCCAGCGCCAACGCCCGTATCGGCAGTCTCACCGGTGAACTGGACGAGCAGCGGCAGGCCAATTCCCGCGCCTCCGCGCAGATCGAGTTGCTCAACCAGCAGATTGCGGCGCTGAGGGCGCAGATTGCCTCGGTCGAAGCCGCGCTGCAGGCTTCGGAAGCCAAGGATGCCTCTTCTCAGGTCAAGATCGCCGATCTCGGCCGCCGCCTCAATGTCGCGCTGGCGCAGCGGGTGCAGGAACTGAACCGCTATCGGTCCGACTTCTTCGGGCGGTTGCGCGAAATTCTGTCCGATCGTGAAAACATCCGCATCGTCGGCGACCGATTTGTCTTCCAATCCGAAGTGCTCTTCCCTTCCGGCGGCAATGAACTCAATCCGGAAGGGCAAGCGGAAATGGCGAAGCTCGCAACCGCGCTGCTTGATCTCGCAAAGGAAATCCCGGCGGAGATCAACTGGGTCCTGCGCGTCGATGGCCATACGGATAATGTCCAGCTGTCCGGCTCCGGCCGCTACCGCGACAATTGGGAACTCTCCTCGGCCCGTGCCACTTCGGTTGTGAAGTTCCTGATCTCCAAGGGCGTGCCGGCAAACCGTCTGGTCGCTGCCGGCTTTGGAGAATATCAGCCGATTGCAGAAGGTGACTCACCGGAGGCACGGCAGCAGAACCGCCGTATCGAACTCAAGCTGACCGAGCGCTGAAATCGCGGACCGCATCTGGGTGGTTGCCTTCCGACGAAAGTAAACTTACGTTCGCGTAAAAGTAATTCCGTCATATCTGGGAGGGGCTGATGGAACGCTATGATGTGATCGTTGTCGGGGCGGGGCTTGCCGGGCTGGTTGCGGCAACGGAGGCTGCCGCGCGAGGTCTCAGCGTCTGCGTGGTTGATCAGGAGGGTGAGCAGAACCTGGGCGGACAGGCCTTCTGGTCGCTTGGCGGCCTGTTTTTCATCGATAGCCCAGAACAACGTCGGATGCGCGTGCGAGACAGTCTCGACCTTGCGAGGCAGGACTGGTTCGGTTCGGCCGGTTTTGATCGCCCGGAAGATCACTGGCCGCGTCGCTGGGCGGAGGCCTATCTCGATTTTGCTGCCGGTGAGAAGCGGGAATGGCTGCACCGCATGGGTATGCGCTGGTTTCCCGTTGTCGGCTGGGCCGAGCGTGGCGGCGGTTTGGCCGATGGCCATGGCAATTCTGTTCCACGCTTCCATGTCACCTGGGGCACAGGCCCCGGGGTGCTTGCTCCCTTCGTTAAAAAGGCAAAGCTGATCGCGGCGGATGGGCGGCTATCCTTCCGCTTCCGCCACCGGGTTGATCGGCTGGATATCGCCGATGGCCGGGTGACCGGCGTTTCCGGCGCGGTTCTTGCAAGCGATCCGGTGCAACGCGGAGAGGAGAGCAGCCGGGAAGAGCAGGGCGAATTCAGTCTTTCCGCTGCTGCGGTCATTGTCAGTTCCGGCGGCATCGGCGGAAATCAGGAGCTGGTACGGCGCAACTGGCCCGTGGAACGACTGGGCCAGCCGCCGCAAAACATGGTTTGCGGTGTGCCGGCGCATGTGGACGGCCGCATGATCGCCATCACCGAGGCGGCGGGTGGCGGGGTCATCAACCGTGACCGCATGTGGCATTACACCGAGGGTGTCAAAAACCACGACCCGATCTGGCCAGGTCACGGCATCCGCATTCTGCCCGGTCCTTCGTCCTTCTGGTGCGATGCGAATGGTGACCGGCTTCATGCGCCGGCCATGCCTGGCTTTGATACGCTTGGCACACTGAAGATGCTGGGTGAACGTGGCAGCGGTTACAGCTGGTTCATTCTGACCAAAGCGATCATCAAGAAGGAGTTCGCGCTTTCAGGTTCGGAGCAGAATCCTGATTTGACGGGCAAGAACATGCGCCTGTTGCTGAAAAGGTTGGGAAAGGAGCCGCCTGGACCCGTGCGGGCTTTCATGGAACGGGGCGAGGATTTCGCCGTTCGTGATACGCTGGAAGAATTGGTGCCTGCGATGAACGCCATCGCCGGAAATGATCGTCTGAACACCAACCACATCCGCCGGCAGATCGAAGCGCGCGACCGTGAGATTGAAAACGGCTTTAGCAAGGATACGCAGGTAACGGCGATCCACGGTGCGCGCCGTTACCTCGGTGACCGGCTGATGCGAACGGCGAAACCGCATCGCCTGCTCGATCCTGCCATGGGGCCTTTGATTGCCGTGCGTCTGCATGTGCTGACGCGCAAGACCCTGGGCGGCCTGCACACCGACCTTGAGACGAGGGTGCTGGACGCCGGCGGTGAGCCGGTGCCGGGGCTTTATGCCGCTGGCGAGGTGGCTGGTTTCGGCGGTGGCGGCATGCATGGATATAACGCGCTTGAAGGCACTTTCCTCGGAGGATGCCTGTTTTCCGGGCGCGTTGCGGGGCGCAGTGTGCTGACGTAACTCAAGCCTGTGCGCGCAGTTCTTCGGGCCCGGTCTGGAATTGCAGACGGGCGAGCCGGGCATAGAGACCGTTCTGGCGAATGAGACTCTGATGCGTGCCTTCCTCGATGATGCGGCCTTCATCCATCACCAGAATGCGGTCGGCTTTGAGAACGGTGGCAAGGCGGTGGGCGATGACAATGGTGGTGCGGCTGCTCATGAGCTCATCGAGAGCCTTCTGTACCAGTGTCTCGCTTTCCGCGTCGAGCGCCGACGTGGCCTCGTCCAAAAGCAGGATAGGTGCGTTGCGCAGGATGGCGCGGGCAATGGCGATGCGCTGGCGCTGCCCGCCGGAAAGCGTCACGCCGCGCTCTCCCACCTGGGTGTCATATCCGTCGGTAAGGCGTTCGATGAAGCTGTCGGCCTGCGCGGCGATGGCTGCGGCGCGCACTTCTTCCCGTGTCGCGTCAGGCCGTCCAAAGGCGATATTGTCATGGATGGAGGAGGCGAATATCGCCACATCCTGCGGGACGATGGATAGACGCGCCCGCAGATCGGCGAGCTTGACGTCGCGGATATCAGCGCCGTCAATGGTGATACGGCCCTGCTGCGGATCGTAAAAGCGCATCAGCAGCGAAAAGACCGTGCTCTTGCCCGCACCGGAGGGTCCGACGATTGCGACGGTTTCGCCGGCACTGACTTTGAAGGAGAGGCCGGAGACGATCGGCCGTCCTGCCGCGAGCGGGTAGACAAAATCGACATTCTCGAATGCGGCTTCGCCACGCGGCGGCTGGGGCAGAGTGACGGGCGCGACGGGATCGAGAACCGGCGAGCGCTCGTCCAGCAGTTCGGACAGCCGTTCTGCCGCGCCGCCGGCCTGCGCCAGTTCTCCCCAGACTTCCGATAGCTGGCCAAGGCCGCTGGCCGCGATGACCGAATAAAGCACGAACTGACCGAGCGTTCCCGCGGTCATGCTACCGGACAGGACGCTTTGCGCCCCATACCAGAGAATGCCGACAACGCTGCCGAAGACGAGCGTGATGGCGACGGCGGTGAGGATGGAGCGTGCGCCGATGGCGGCGCGTGCGCCCTGATAGGCCGCTTCCACCGAAGCGCCATAACGGGCATTCGCCAGCGTCTCGGCATTGAAGGACTGTACGGTGCGGCTCGCCGCAATCGTCTCGGAAGCATAAGCGGCGGAATTGGCCAATGTGTCTTGTGTCGTACGGGAGCGGGCGCGGACCGAGCGCCCGAAGGCAATCAGGGGAAAAACGATAAAGGGAATGGCCAGCAGCGCGAGTCCGGAAAGACCGGGGCTGGTATAGATCATCATCGCCACGGCGCCGCAGCACATGATGATGTTGCGCAACGCCACCGACGCAGATGAGCCGAATGCGGAGCGGATCTGCACCGTGTCGGCCGTCAGTCGCGAGGTGAGCTCGCCTGAGCGGTTGGCATCGAAGAATTGCTGTGACAGCGTGGTGAGATGGGCGAACACATCGCGGCGCAGATCGGCAACGACCCTCTCGCCGATCGTCATGACGTAATAATAACGCATGGCGCTGGCGAGCGCGAGAACAACCGCAATGGCCAAAAGCATGGCGAAGTAGCTGTTGATCATACCGCCATCAGGCGTCTGAAAACCGTGATCGATGATGCGGCGAACGGCGAGCGGCAAGGCGAGAGTCGTGGCGGAAGACAGAACAAGTGCAAAAAGAGCCGCAGCCATCAAGCCACGATAACGCCTGAGATAAGGAAACAGGCCAAGGAGCGGTTTCAGGCTTCTCTGTTTCACCGCTTTATGCTGTTCGATGTCTGCCACGTCCTCTATGCTCCTCGTTCTTCGCCATTTTTCGGCCTTTTGCGGGCGAATTTCCGGTCTGCGGTAAAATTCCTGCCCGGCAGCCATCTCCTTTCACAAGGGGATAGCAGGCTCTTGTTATCTCGGCGACCTTCATGTATAGGCTCCGCATCGAATTGGGAAGCCATAGCCCATCTGGACTATGGCTTCATTTATTGAATTGGCTCAGTTGACGCAATTGCGGCAAATGGACCGCACGTCACTTAACCAGGAAGATTGTCATGAAGGCTGATATCCATCCCGATTATCACACGATCAAGGTGGTCATGACCGATGGCACCGAATACGAAACCCGCTCTACCTGGGGTTCGGAAGGCGCCGTCATGAACCTTGAAATCGACCCCAAGTCCCATCCGGCATGGACGGGCGGCAACCAGCAGCTTATGGACCGCGGTGGTCGCGTTTCCAAGTTCAACAAGCGTTTCGGTGGCCTCGGCCTCTGATTCCCTTGCGGACGGATTGTTAAAAAAGCCCGGTTTGACCGGGCTTTTTTGTTGCGCTGTTTTGGCGTCGGCATCTACCCGCATGACCGCTGAAACAAAAAAAGCAGGCCGGTGAGCCTGCTTTCAAATTGTCCACTCAATGTGGTGTTTTCTCAGTTGATCGAGAAAGCCGTGCGCAGAAGGTTGAGCTGCGCCTGAACGCTGTTCTCATTGTCCGGCACCTTCGCGGCTTCGGAGGGGCGATAGATTTCGCGGTCGAGCAGGGCGATGCGGTTCTGGAGACGCAGCGAGCGCTCGATAAGATCGCGGAAGGACTCCGGCAGGTCGTTCCAGCCGGGCGCGTTGCGGTCGACGTTAAAGCTGTCGAGGCGAACCTTATTCTTCTCGCTCAAAACCTGATCTCGGGTCATTTCACCGTTGTTGACGGCGCGCTGGAGCAGCAGCCAGGAGGCCATCTGCATCAGGCGAGTCGTGAGGCGCATCGATTCCGCGGCATAAAGCACTGAGGCCATGCGCGGCAGAACTTTTGAGGCAGCGCGGCCGGCGCCGTCGAGATAGCTCGCAGTTTCCTCCACCAGGGTCATGCCTTCGGTATAGAGGGTCTTGAACTGGTTGGAAGCAGCCGCGCGCCCCGCAAAGCTTATGGTATTTAAAACCTGTTCCGACATTTCTTTAAATCCCTGCTCACGCACCACACTGTCAGGCAACGACGATCCGGATATTTTGTTCCGGCCTTTAGTGTTTTCAGGATGGTATCTTTACCTGAAATGCGCAAGGCAATTATTAAAGAAGGGTTAATACCCACAGTTTTACCGAAGCCGGCGGCGGCAAAAAAAGAGCCGCGAAAGCGGCTCTCAAGGTAAAACAGGGAGAAAAATCAGACCAATTCGCCGAACGGAGAAGATGCCTGAAATCCAGAAGAACTGGACATGTATAGTAATCTCTCAGAAAGCTTAATTTTTGGTTAATGGTAAACGAAAGACTGACCCAAAACCTCTTATTTTGGAACGCGCGTTGAACCGAGTCTGCCGTTAGGCACGTGCGGGCCGGGTTTATTGGTCACCGCGCATCAGGATCGGAAAAGATTCTCCGCCGCCTGTCTTCCCGCGGATTTCCGCTTTCTTTCCTCTTCGAGTCGGGTGATTTCGGCCTGGAGAAGCTCGATCCGGCTGTCCAGTTCGTCCACGGAGAGGAGGCTGAGATCGCTGCCAATCTGGTGTGCAGCGGGTTTTTGCGGGCGGTCGTCGTCAAAGAGGCTCATATGCCTGCTCCTTTTTCCACGTAGTCCCCATCCTCGCCGGGATATTGCGGCGCGCGCGGGTCAAGCGCAATACTCTCCGGTGTCACCAGCGGCGAAGGCGTCGTCGGCATCATCGTCGAGAAATTATCCTTCTCGTCGGTTGAAAGCGCGGCGCGCCTGCGGCTTCTGATAATGGCATAGGCAGTAATCAAAATATGGGCGACGGCTGTGACCAGAAACAGCGCATAGGGCCCGGAATAGGTCATGACAGCGCCGCCGAGCGTCGGTCCGATAATGGTGCCGACGCCGTAAAGCAACAGCAACCCGCCTGAAACCTTGACGAAATCCTCGGACGCCGCAAAGTCGTTGGCGTGCGCCACGGCGATGGGATAGAGCGCATTGGCGGCTGCACCGTAAACGGCGATCATCGGAATCAGAACGTAGACGTGATGCGGCTGCACGGCTGCGACCGCAAGTCCCGCGACGGCGCCAAGCCCCGCGAGGCCGGCCAGCACGTAACGACGGTCTATCCTGTCCGAAAGGCGACCCGCCGGGAACTGCGCCAATGCGCCGACGAAAATCGTGACGGACACCATGATGGCGATCATGGTCGGATCCAGGCCTGCCCGGGCACCGAAGACGGCGCCGAGCGTGCCGTACGCACCGTTGGCGATGCCGATCATCAGAATGCCGACGAAGGAGACCGGGGAGTTTCGATAGAGCGCCGGCAAATCCAGTTTCACCTTCTGCAAAGGCTGTGGACTGGCCGCCTTTGAAAGCGTTGCCGGCAGAATGGCGATGCAATAAATGATGCCGCAGATCATGAACAGCGAGGTATTGCTGATATCTCCCATCGGCACGATCATCTGTCCCGCCACGACGCCCAGAAGCGTGATGGCGATATAGAGCGAAAAGATCATGCCGCGGCTTTCGTTCGTGGCACGCTCGTTCAGCCAGCTTTCGATGATCATTGAGGTGCCGGCGGTGCAGAAGCCGGTAAGCGCACGCAGCGTAATCCACCAGACGTCATCAACGATGAGACCGGTCATGAGCACGGTCAGGCATACCAATGCGACGAAAGACGCAAAAGCCCGCACATGGCCAGCACGGCGCACGATGGCCGGCGCGACAAAACAACCAACAACGAAGCCCGCAGCCCAGGAGGTTCCGAGGAAACCAAGTATCTCGTTGGAGTAACCCTCTGCCGAGCCACGCACTGGCAGCACGAGGCCCTGAAGACCGTTGCCGAGAAAGAGAAACAGAGTGCTGGATAAAAGAGCGAATACGGGTAGAAGATTTCTGCTCATGACAACACTCTCATGCGTTCGGACGGACGGTCGGACAGGTCATACAACGGGAGTTACCCGAATGAGTTGCACTCTTCTGGTGAACGGTAAAAATGTCCAGCCTGTGACGATGCAGAAATAAAGAAAAGGCTCAATAAATGACGAAGGCGATCGGCCTTTTTTTACTGCTGGCCATGGCCGTCCAGATTATCCGGCCGCTCGGCCTGCCGGGGCTGAAGAAACGGGGCGATTGCTGGAAGATAGCGGTTGCCGCCTTTGTCATCTGGTCGGTAACGCTGCTTCTGCGCCCATAAGAAAAAGCCGCCCCGGGAGGCGGCTTTCATTCACTAAAGCTCTGGAGCGAAGCCTCAGGCTGCCTTTTCGAGTTCCTGCTTCCAGTTGCCCTTGGCCGCCAGGCTGTTCATGGCGGCGCGGTGCGTGAAGGCGCGCTGGCCGGCAGCGACATTCTCCTGCTTGCCGCCCCAGGTCTTGAGGGCCGTATCCTGAAGCGCGCGGCCGTAGGAGTAGGTGAGAGACCAGGGCAGGTCATAACCGGAATTCATGGCGGAGAGATGCGCCGTTGCCTCTTCGGAGGACTGGCCGCCGGAAAGGAAGGCAATGCCCGGAACGGCGGAAGGTACGGTCGCCTTCAGGACCTTCACGGTCTTTTCCGCCACTTCCTCGACGGAAGCCTTGCGGGCCTTCTTGCCGTCGATGATCATGTTCGGCTTGAGGATCATGCCTTCGAGGTTCACGCGGGCGTCGAAGAGGTCCGCGAAGACGGTCTGCAGAACCCATTGCGTGACTTCCGCGCAGCGGTCGATGTCGTGCGTGCCCGGCTCGCCGTCCATCAGGACTTCAGGCTCAACGATCGGCACGATATCCGCCTGCTGGCAGAGAGCGGCATAACGGGCGAGCGACTGGGAGTTTGCCTTGATCGAACCCCAGCTCGGGCGCTGTTCACCGATGGTGATGACGCCACGCCACTTGGCGAAGCGCGCACCGGCTTCATGGTACTTGCGCAGGCGCTCATAAAGACCGTCGAGGCCTTCGGTAATGAATTCATGCGGGTGGAAGGCCATCGGCTTGGCGCCGATATCCACCTTGATCCCCGGCAGGCTGCCAGCCGCCTTGATGATATCAACGAAAGGTGTGCCGTCGGCAGCCTTCTGGAACAGGGTCTCTTCATAGAGAATGACGCCGGAGATATATTTCTTCATGGCGTCGTCGGAACGGAACAGCATCTCGCGATAGTCGCGGCGGGCGGTCTCGGTGGACTCCAGATTGATGCTGTCGAAACGCTTTTTGATCGTTCCCGTGGATTCGTCGGCGGCGAGCAGGCCCTTGCCGTCGGCGACCATTTTGATTGCGATGTCTTCGAGACGTTCGGTCATTTGCTATTCTCCCAAGGCACAATAAATTTCCGATAACAGAAGTTCCAGGGCAGGGAAATGGCACGCTAACTCATTGAAACGATTGAAATGATTTCAATCGTTTGAAACTTTTCCTCCCGCGTGCACTTACCAAAAAACGAGGCCGGACAAGCATCGCTTGTCCGGCCTCGTGTCAGGCAAGTGAGATAAGTTTACTTGGCGGCGGTCAGGATGGCAACGCCCGGCAGTTCCTTGCCTTCCATCCATTCAAGGAAGGCGCCGCCGGCGGTCGAAACATAGGAGAAATCCTCGGAAACGCCGGCATGGTTGAGCGCGGCCACGGTGTCGCCGCCGCCTGCGACGGAGACGAGCTTGCCGGCCTTCGTGCATTCGGCGGCATGTTTTGCGGCAGCCACGGTGGCTGCATCGAAGGGTTCTATTTCGAAGGCGCCGAGCGGCCCGTTCCAGACCAGCGTTTCCGCGCGTGAAATCCAGGCCTTGATGCTTTCAACCGACTTCGGGCCGACATCGAGCACCATGGCGTCAGCGGGAATGGCATTGATGTCGACCGTTTCACTGGCCGCACCGGCCTTGAATTCGCGGGCAACGACGCCGTCTTCCGGCAGCACGATGGCACAGCCGGAAGTCGCGGCCTCGATCATGATCTGCTTTGCGGTTTCGGCCAGATCGTGCTCGCAGAGCGATTTTCCAACCTGGGCGCCACGGGCGGCGAGGAAGGTGTTGGCCATGCCGCCGCCGATGACGAGGGCATCGACCTTCTTGACGAGGTTCATCAGAAGATCGATTTTGCTTGAAACCTTCGCGCCGCCGACGATGGCGACGACGGGACGCACCGGCTGGCCGAGGCCCTTTTCCAGAGCCTCAAGCTCTGCCTGCATGGTGCGGCCGGCATAGGCGGGCAGGTGGCGGGCGAGGCCTTCGGTGGAGGCGTGGGCGCGATGCGCGGCGGAGAAGGCGTCATTGACATAGATATCGCCATTGGCCGCCAGAGCCTCGACGAAGGTGGGATCGTTCTTTTCTTCGCCCTTGTGGAAGCGCGTGTTTTCCAGAAGCAGGATATCGCCGTCATTCAGTTTCGCAACGGCTTCCGCCGCCGGCGCGCCGATGCAGTCGGACGCGAAGGAGACGGCATGGTCCAGCACTTCCTCAACTGCCGGTACGATCTGGGAAAGCGACATGTCAGCCACGGGTTCGCCCTTCGGACGGCCAAAATGGGCAAACAGAATAACCTTTGCGCCCTTCTTGGAAAGTTCCAGAATGGTCGGCGCGACCCGCTCGATACGGGTCTTGTCCGTAACTTTGCCATCCGCGACCGGCACGTTGAGATCAACGCGGACGAGAACGCGCTTTCCGGCAATGTCGTTGAGGTCATCGATGGTCTTGAAAGCGGGCATAGGTCGATCCTGATTTGTTGCGAGTTCGGCAGGGACCATACTATGCCTGATTGCCGACGCAAGCCGGTCAGGCTTCATTTTCTCTCACGGTGTTTGAAGGTGCGACCACGTCTTGTGCGGTAGCGGTGGAACGCGAGTGACGCCGCTGCGCCAGATAGTCACGCACCCGTTTGAAAATTTCCGAGAAGCTGATGAAGATCGGCAGGGTGGTAGCCGGTTCGACCGGCTCCAGCGAAATTCCGACACCCGCTATCGCCTCATGTTCGTCCAAAGTTCGCACGATCAGGACGATGGAGCCGAGGCGCACGCGGTCGGCATAATCGGCCCGTCCGGCAAGACGTGTCTCGATGAGTTCTGCGATGCTCATTGCCTGTTCTGCTGGCGCAAGCAGGCCGGGACCATAGGCGGCATCAAGCTCCTTCGCCGGCCGGGCGGGAGAGATCGCGAAGGTGCCGAAGAAATCGGCGTCGTCATCGGCGACGGGCAGGGCGCTCGCGAAGAGCCGGTCGATCAGGCGGGAATAACCGGGGGCGATGAAGAGATAGACAAGATCATTTTCACGCAGTCGCCCGGCATATTGGTAGCGAATCGATTTACCGTCACGCACCACCAGCGAAGGCATCGCCCAGCGGGGAATGCGCTCGCCCTGCAGGATGGCGCTGCCCTTTGCCACGCGGTAGGAAATCAGTTCGTGATTGGCCGTGCCGGGAAGGTCAACCTCCAGCTTGTCCACCTCGCCCATGCGTGGCGGCACGATCAGCCCCAGCCTTGTTGCCACCGGTTTGATGGTCCAGCCCTGCACGAGGAGCGATACCAGCACGATGATGAAGGCGGCATTGAAATAGATCTGGGCGTCATCAAGTCCGCCGAGGATGGGCATGATGGCAAGCAGGATGGAGACGGCGCCGCGCAGGCCCACCCAGGCGACGAAAGAGGTTTCCTGTTGGGTGTAGTTAAACGGCATGAGGCTGAGCCAGACCGCGAGCGGACGGGCGACGAAGATCAGGAACAGCGCCAGCAGGATGGCTGGAATTGCGATTGCAGGAAACTGCGACGGCGTGGCAAGCAGGCCGAGCATCAGGAACATGATGATCTGTGCCAGCCACGTCAGCCCTTCGTGGAAGCGACGGATCGTTTCCTTGGCGAAGATCCTGCGATTGCCGGCGACAATGCCGGCGACATAGACCGCCAGAAAGCCGCTGCCGCCAATCGTGCCGGTGAAGGAAAACACGAGCAGCGCCAACGCAAGCACAAAGATCGGCGCCAGTCCCCGATCGGCGGCAAAACGGTTGACCACGGCGGCGATCATGAGACCGCCCAGCACGCCGACGATCACACCGAGGCCCATTTCCTCAACAAAAAGCAGCAGAAAACCGCTGTCGATACCGGCCAGGCCCTGTCCTTTGGCGATGATCTCGACCAGGGCGACTGTGAGGAAGATGGCCATTGGATCGTTGGTGCCGGATTCGACCTCCAGCGTGGAGCGTACCTGATCGCGGATGTGGATGCCGCCGATGCGCAGCAGGAAAAACACCGCTGCCGCATCGGTGGAGGCGACGATGGCACCGAGCAGCAGGCCCTCGAGCCAGGAGAGCCCGAGCAGGAGGGCGGCTGCGCCCGCGAAAAAGACGGATGTGAGAATAACGCCGACCGTGGCAAGCGCCATTGCCGGTGCCGCGGAAAGCCGGAAAGACTGGATCGACGTGCCAAACCCGGAGTCGAACAGGATGACGGCAAGTACCAGTGAACCGAGCATATAGGCGAGAGGGTTGTTGGTGAATTCGATACCGAGTCCGTCCACACCCGCCGCAAGTCCAATCACAAGGAAGAGCAGCAGCAGCGGCGCGCCGAATCGGTAGGCGATGAGGCTCGAGAAGGCGGCGACGAGGACAAGAACAGTTGCCACCAGCAACAACAGATAAAATGATTCCACGTCCACCGCCTCTTTCACGCCGCGCTGGCCACCGCAATGATTGCTCTGCACGTTCGCAGTCAATGCGCCACGGGTTGCGGTCTGTCAGCGCTCGGTCGGCGGCGTTGAAAGGTAACGCAAGGCGGGGTGTATCGAAAGATACGGCAGGGCCGAAGTGCATTGCGCACGACCGTTATCCCTGCGTCCCTTGTCCGTTTCAAAATGGACCAGACAAAGGCAGGAAATTGAAAACATGGCGGCACTGTAGAGGAAAACCGGGAATAAAAAATCCGGCGGGATCGCTCCCGCCGGAATGCATCGACTGATGAGTATTCGTTAGATGGTCTTCGCGAAGGCGACAGCCGTGTCCGACATGCGGTTGGAGAAGCCCCACTCGTTGTCGTACCAGGACAGGACGCGCACGAAGTTGCCTTCCATGACCTTGGTCTGGTCATTGGCAAAGATCGACGAGTGGCTGTCGTGGTTGAAATCGCGGGAAACCAGCGGCTCGTCGGTATAGCCGAGGATGCCCTTCAGCTGGCCGTCGGAAGCCGCCTTGATGGCTGCGTTGATTTCGGCAACCGTCGTGCTCTTCTTGGCCACGAACTTGAAGTCGACGACCGACACGTTCGGGGTCGGAACGCGGATCGACGTGCCGTCAAGCTTGCCCTTGAGGTGTGGCAGGACGAGGCCAACAGCCTTTGCGGCGCCCGTCGAGGTCGGGATCATGGACAGGGCTGCGGCGCGGGCGCGGTACAGATCCTTGTGCATGGTGTCCAGCGTCGGCTGGTCGCCGGTGTAGGAGTGGATCGTGGTCATGAAGCCATGATCGATGCCAACGGCGTCATCGAGAACCTTCACGACCGGCACGAGGCAGTTGGTGGTGCAGGATGCGTTGGAGATGACGAGGTGATCTTTCGTCAGCTGGTCATGGTTGACACCGAAGACGACGGTGAGGTCGGCGCCGTCAGCGGGAGCCGAAACGATGACGCGCTTGGCGCCGGCCGTCAGATGGGCAGCAGCCTTGTCGCGGGCTGTGAAGATGCCGGTGCACTCAAGCGCGATATCGACGCCCAGTTCCTTGTGCGGCAGCGTTGCCGGGTCGCGAACGGCCGTCACCTTGATCGGCTTGCCACCGCCAACGATGATGGTGTCGCCTTCGACCTTGACGTCGGCCGGGAACTTGCCGTGGATCGAATCGTAGCGCAGCAGGTGAGCGTTGGTTTCAACCGGGCCGAGGTCGTTGATGGCGACGACTTCGATATCGGTGCGGCCGGATTCGACGATGGCGCGCAAAACATTGCGGCCGATGCGGCCGAAGCCGTTAATGGCAACTTTTACAGTCATTTACAGTCTCCCGATCAAGAATGGGCTTGGTCTTTGCTGAATGGTGAGGGCTTGGGAAGCCCTTACGCAAGTTTTGCCTCGACTGCGGCGACGACAGCTTCTGCCGTGATACCGAAGTGCTTGAAGAGATCCTTCGCCGGGGCGGACGCTCCAAAGGAGTGCATGCCGACGAAAGCGCCATCGTTACCGATGAAGTAATCCCAGCCCTGGCGGATGGCGGCTTCCACCGCGATCTTGACCGGAGCCTTGCCGATGATGGCGTTGCGATAGGTTTCCGGCTGTTCCTTGAAGAGTTCGAAGCAGGGAACGGAAACGACGCGGGCGGATACGCCCTTGTCCTTCAGCGTTGCGGCCGCTTTCAGAGCCACTTCGACCTCCGAACCGGAAGCGAAGATCGAAACCTTGGCGTCGCTGGCGGAGACGAGTTCGTAGGCGCCGTAAGCAGACAGGTTCTTCTCTTCATATTCCTTGCGCGAAGGAGCGAGATTCTGGCGGGTGAGGGCCAGCGCAGACGGACGATGCTTCTGTTCCAGCGCCAGCTGCCAGCATTCCGCCGTCTCGGTCTCATCCGCCGGGCGGAAGACGAGCAGGTTAGGAATGGCGCGAAGGGCAGCGATCTGCTCCACCGGCTGGTGGGTCGGGCCGTCTTCACCAACGCCGATGGAATCATGCGTCAGAACGTGGACGACACGGATGCCCATGAGCGCGGCAAGACGGATCGACGGACGGCAGTAGTCCGAGAAGATCAGGAAGCCGCCCGCATAAGGAATGAGACCGCCATGCAGTGCGATGCCGTTCATGGCAGCAGCCATGCCGTGTTCGCGGATGCCGTAGTGCAGGTAACGGCCGGAGAAGTCCGTCGGCGTGATGGACTTCATCTGGCTGGTCTTGGTGTTGTTGGACGGCGTCAGGTCGGCAGAACCGCCGATCATTTCCGGCAGCACGCCGTTAATGACTTCGAGCGAGTCTTCCGAGGCCTTGCGGGTCGCAACGGTCGGGTTGTTCTCGATGATCTTCTTCTTGAAAGCATCGATCGAGCTATCGAAATTGCCCGTCAGGTCGCCGGCGAAGCGGCGCTTGAACTCGGCTTTCTTGCCGGCCTCAGCGGCTTCGAGGCGGGCTTCCCAGTCCTGACGCGTCTTGGTGGAGCGCAGACCGGCAAGACGCCATGCATCCAGCACGTCTTCCGGAATGACGAAAGCTTCGGCTTCCCAGTTCAGGCTCTTGCGGGCCGCAGCGATTTCTTCTGCGCCGAGCGGGTTGCCATGAACCTTATGGGTGCCCTGCTTGTTGGGCGCGCCGAAACCGATGACGGTCTTGCAGGCGATGAAGGTCGGGCGGTCCGATTTCTGTGCGGCTTCGATGGCAGCGGCGATCGCATCCGGATCATGGCCGTCAACACGGATGGTGTTCCAGTGAACCGCCTGGAAACGGGCAATCTGGTCGGTGCTGTCGGAGAGGCCAACTTCGCCGTCGATGGTGATGTTGTTGTCATCCCAGAAGAGAACGAGCTTGTTAAGCTTCAAATGGCCGGCAAGCGCGATGGCTTCGTGGCTGATGCCTTCCATGAGGCAGCCGTCGCCGCACAGTACATAAGTGAAGTGGCTCTGCAGGTCGGAGCCGAACTCCTCTTCCAGCTTGCGTTCGGCGATTGCCATGCCCACGGCGTTGGCGATGCCCTGGCCGAGCGGACCGGTGGTCGTTTCGATGCCGGTGGCGTGGCCATATTCAGGATGGCCAGCGGTCTTGGAACCGAATTGACGGAAACGCTTGATCTCGTCGATCGTCATGTCCTCGTAGCCCGTAAGATAGAGCAGCGAGTAAAGAAGCATCGAACCATGACCTGCCGACAGCACGAAACGGTCGCGATCCGGCCAGAGCGGCGCCTTGGGATCGAATTTCAGATAACGGGTGAAGAGAACGGTGGCGACATCAGCGGCGCCCATCGGCAGACCGGGATGGCCTGAGTTGGCCTTCTCCACTGCATCCATGGCAAGAAAGCGGATCGCATTTGCCATCCGGTTGTGTTTGTCGCGAGAAATCATGGCTTTTCCGTCTGTTTCCGGGTGAAAGGAGATAGTTTTACGCAACTATCCAAAAAGCGGGTTGATCCATAGCAGGTGAGGCAGGCAAGTCAATAAATCGACGGGCAATTGCGGTTCTGCGGTCGATAAAAATCGTTTCGCAAAGCGGGGGCTGGAACGGATTTCGTGTCCCGTCCGGCCCGGTTTCTTCGTTCATCCACAGAGCAAAACGCCACAATGCACTGGTTTGATTGACGGGATGGTAAATCGGGTAATAACCTCGTGAGCGTTTAAATGGCCTGAAACCGGACGATTCGGCCGGTGGCGTGCGAGTTGGAAAAAACGATGTCGGCTGAGAAGACCTTACAATCTGCGCTGACGGAGCTGAATGCTGCCATCACAAATCTCGAAAATGCCATCGATGTGCGTATCGAGCGGCAGAGAGAGACCGGCGAGATCGATAACGAGGTGAAGCGCGTCCATGTCGACCGCGCCAGACTGGCGCAGGAACTGGACCAGGCCGAGTTTCGCGCTAACCGTCTTGAAGAAGTCAATCGCGAGGTTTCGCGCCGGCTGGTGACGGCCATGGAGACGATCCGCGCGGTGCTGGATCGATAGGAGCGGTATCATGGCGCAAGTTACTGTTATGATCGACGGAAAGGCCTATCGCATGGCGTGCGAAGCAGGCCAGGAAGACCACCTGACCGACCTCGCCACCCGTTTCGACCGGTATGTCGGGCATCTCAAGAGCCAGTTCGGAGAAATCGGCGACCTGAGGCTAACGGTGATGGCCGGTATCATGGTGATGGACGAGCTTTCCGAGCTCAACCGCAAGATCGAGAAGCTGGAAGGTGAGGTGGCATCCCTCTCCCGCAATCGCGATGGCATGGCCGAGCACAAGGCGAAGTCGGATGAGATGGTGGCGCTTGCCATCGGCGATCTGGCCGACCGGCTGAACGGCATTACCGAAAAATTGCTGGACCGCCCAAAACCGGCGGCACACTGATCATCCGGAATTCCGAAGCGATAAAATTTCGCTCTGCGCCTCTGGCGGTTTTTCCCGATCCGTCCTATATCTGGAATGCGTTCTGCGCTTCTCGACAGGAACCACAATCCCTGGGGCCATACTCGATCCAAAGGGAGCTGTCCCTGGCCAGTCCCGTGGGGCTGGACACACGGTGCCCACCTACTTTTGTAGGCGCCCAGGATCGTAAATCTCCATCGGTCGCCGTGGATCGCGCTCTTTTGCTTTGATTTTGTTGAATTTCGGATCTTAACGCAGCTTTTTCACACCGATTTTGATACTGGTGTGAAAGTCAATCGGTCCGAAATGCTAAAACGTCATCGCCTTTATTTGCATCCGAATGGCTATTATTATCATCGGGTCAAGGTGCCTGCTGACATTCGTTCTTTGTATGGCAAGCAGATCGAACAAATATCCCTCAAGACACGCGATTTTAGAGACGCTGTTCGGCGGCTTCCGGCAGTAATTGTTAATGTGGATAATGGTTTTGCTCAGTTTCGGACTGACCATAACGATGATTTGGTGTTATTCGCTTCGAGCAGTGGATCACGAGTGAAGGGTAATCCTGCCTTCAAACGTATTGTCGCTGATCATGCTAATTCGGTCGAAGCGGAGGAAATGGGACGAAGATCGGCGGCTTTTCGGGCTGCCTCTGATGATCTTGAAGCCTATCTGCATCAGATCAGCCTTCCTATTGGCTACGGGGCCTTCATTGAGGATTGCCGCAAGCAGAACGACCTTGCGTCCCTTCTGTCTCTCGTGAATCGGCTTCACGTGACCGCACGTATGGCAGCTATTAAACAAGCAAAGGAAACCGGTGCTTTTCACGAGTGGGATATAATTGCCAAACGACAGATTCCCGATTTGTCGACTGTTCGGCGCGCGATACTTGTTAAAGCGTTGATGGACGCCGAACTAAAGGCGCTTCATGCATGGCAGGAGTTTCTCCCGTATGAAATGATTAGCCTCGGTACAACTGAAGTTTCCATCAGCAAGTCAACTTCGGGCGATCTTCCACTTATGTCGATCATCTCGAATGAATGCTTCAATCTGGTCGGTCGTGAGAAAAAATGGAGCGCAAAGACCGATGCTACTCGTCGGTCGCAGATCAAACAATTCATCGACATCTGCGGTGACAAGCCTTTAAACCGATATACCCAGAACGATATCCGTCTTCTGAAGAGCACGCTTTTTGCTGTGCCACCGCAATCACATGGGCGGAAGGAGCTAAAGGGACTTTCCAGAATTCAGATTGCGGAGCAGGCAAAGAAACTTGGTCTATCCGGTTTGTCTTCCGAAAGTGTGAGGCAGATCATGACCGCCGCGAACATCGTCTTCGGCTGGTCACGTACCGAATATGATCACGCTCTCCAGAATATCGTGCAGCCAATGATCCCGCCCCCTTCACGCAACGGGAGCAAGAAAGACAAGCGCCATGGATTCACATCTGATGAATTGAATAAGCTCTTCCGAAGCCCGGTTTTCACAGGCGTTAGAACCGAAAAATCTTGGTATGATCCCGGTGACATCTCGATGCATTCCCACGGGCGCTTTTGGGTTCCTCTGCTGGCATTGTTCGCGGGGGCAAGGCTGATGGAAGTCGTCCAGCTTATGCGGGAAGATATTGGTTGTGAGGACGGCATCTGGTTCATCGACATCAATGATCACGAAGAAGAGCAGACTGGAAAAAGGGTTAAGAACGAATCTTCACTTCGCAATATTCCGGTTCATCCGACGCTCATCGAACTCGGTTTCATAGATTTCGTACAAACTATTCCAAACGGAAACCGGCTCTTTCCGGACATTCCGATAGGCCCAGCGACTCAAAGACACCGCCATGCGTCGAAGATGTTCAACAAGCTTCTGGGCAAAGCACGTATCAAAGGACCCAAAAAGGTCTGGCACTCGCTGCGGCATTCTTTTGAACAGGCATGTCGTGATAGCCGTGTGGATAGCGCTATCATGGATCAATTGCAGGGACATTCGCAAAAAGGAATGCGTGGGGTCTACGGTGACGGGTATGGGCTTACGTTGCTATATGAAGGTATACGGTCAATTGTTTACAGTAAGCTTGATCTATCATGCATACAGCCCTTTAGAAGTCATCGCCCGGGCGACAGAGATAGCCTCGTAGTGTGTAATGCCTTGCGCATCAATAAAGTATTACTTTGATATTTGTGGAAGCTGTTTCTGCAATTCGCAACTGGCGTCGAAACCAATTGCCTATGCTAATATAATAAATTCAACCACATCAATTTTTCTCTGCCCGCAATTGAAGGTTCGCGTAACCAGCGGAAAGTTTTAACGGATACACGCGACCGGGATAGGGTTGGAAGCTGCGGTGACGCCATGCCCGCCCCCCCGACGTCAAACATACCCGCGTTTCATCATCTGTGGTGGGCACGGATTTCATGGCGGTGAATTCAGCCGGTAAGGTAGCCGCATCCACCACGATCTACCCCCGGAACGATTTCAAATCGAATTGAGCGGCTAAAACGTGAAGCTCCGCTGCCGGGTCAAACCCAATTACCTTAGCAATAGCTATGTACTCAACGACGTCGAGGCGGCGTTGACCCGTTTCCAGTTTAGCCATGTAGGACTGATGCTGCCCGATGGCGTTCGAAACAAACTCTTGCGTATAGCCAGCCGCGTGCCGCTTACGCGTAATCATACGGATCAGTTGCTCATGTTCCGACGAGTTTAGCGATTTCGACAAAAAAAGCCCCAATTTTTCAATTGGGGACTTCAAATATACATAAGAACCAATTATGCCAAAACGGCAGGAATGGTATTTAATTTATTGGACAACGAGTCGTAGGCATTTGGGGGATAACTTGAAATCCAAAACTTTGTGGACCGCATGCAGGGTCTGCCACAAGCAGGTTTCCGTGAGTGCTAAGGCGTGCGCGCAGTGCGGCGCGCCTCAAAAGCGATTTGGCGCTCTGAAATTAATGGTCGGCGGTTTCGCCGCATTGGTGATTACCAGCGTAATTTTTGGTTCGGGTGAATCGGAGAAAGGCGCGGCTGCTGGCGACAGTGCTACCGCCGCGTCTGCGTCAGCCATCAAATCCACCGTCGCGCCTTTACCAGAACAGCAGGCAACTTTCATCGCGGCAATCAGCGATTACAAAACCCGTTTCGACTCTGCCGGAAATGAGCTTCAGCAAAGTATTCTGCGAGACGAACGCCGTATGGCGATCTTGAAAGCGGTCGGTGGACAGCTTCGCGCTGAAGGATGGTCGGGTACGCTCCACAAGCTGGAAACGAACAATGACGGCGATGCGGTTGTCACCGTTCGCGTCGCTTCAAACATTGACCTCGCAACATGGAACAATGCCATCTCGGATGTCCTGCATTCGACCCTGATCGAAAAGGGAACTCCGCTTTACGCTGCCCTCGTAAATATGTCGGTTGGCGACAAGGTAAAGGTTTCCGGCAACTTCATCCGCGCTGAAGCGGACGGTTTGTTCGAACAAAGCATTACCATTCGCGGCGCAATGACCGCTCCAGAATTCCTTTTCAAATTCACTGACATTTCCAAATAGGAGAATTGATCATGGCGATTATCAGCTGCCCGGAATGCAACAACAACGTCAGCGACGCGGCATTCAAATGCCCATCTTGCGGTACACAGCTTCGCAAGCCAAAGCGCGGTTTCTTCGGGAAACTGTTCAAATGGTCCTTCATCGGATTCAACGCACTGATGCTGTTATGGGCTGTTGCAGGCTTCAATGCTGCCACGAAAGATATGGGGACACTTACGGGTGCGGAACAAGCCGGAGCGGCAATCGGAACAGGTATTGGTTTGGCGATGGTGCTGACTGTGTGGGTATTAGGCGCAATCGTCCTTGGGATGTTCGTACTCTTCACCAGACCGAAGGTCGTCTAATTTGGAGATCAGAGGCGAAATATTCGCCCGCGTGCCCTGTAGATTTTAATGCAACTGATGGATTGCTGATGCTTGCGAAACTCTCTGGCATTTCGTTTCTTGCGGTTGTCGTATCGGCAACAGTCGCCAATTCTGCTTGCCTGAAGGAAGCAGATATTCAACGCCACAATGCGGATTTAAAATCCCATTCTGAAGATATCGGACGAAAGGATGGCAGCGTCGTTTCCATCTATCGACAAAAAGGCAGCGCACGCTTTGTCGAGGTGGTTCGTCAAAACCGCTGTATCACGACTATCAAAATCCTGAGCGCTGACGAATTGTATCGAAGATACGATCTTATGGCGTCGCTCTGGGATGAGCGCGCCATTGCTCAAGAGGAAGCTCTCGACAACGAAGGAATGGATGAGGGCAACGACACTGAAGTAGTCTCGGATTCCGATCTTCCCTTCTTGTCTATGGACAGATTTCCTGTATCCGGCATCTACTCAGGTCCGATCAGACTCCCCGATTTCAAAGGTAGGGATCGCGACTTCGCCACTTTTCGCACACGCATCTCCAACGGCATGAAGGCAGGGGTAAATTTCGCCGGTCAATATGCGATTACGCAAATCGGCTGTGGGTCGAGTTGTTCGATAGCCTTCGTAAGCGATCTCAAAACAGGTCAGCAGGTTCGCTTTCCGTATGGCGGTGAGGAAGCCGGACCTGTGACGCTAAAGCACATTGCGGGCAGTCGGCTTCTGATTGCGACGTGGCGGGATGGCGATCAATGTGTACTTGAGTCAATGATCTTCAATGCCGGAACCTGGGACTCGTTGGCGAAGCATCCAATTGGCGATTCAGACGTCTGCTATGAAGACATCGACGACAATATCAGCGCTTTCAAAAGCAAACGAGAAATGAGCGGCGCAAATGAAGTTCCCGCTTTAGGAAACAAAAGCGCTAACGCCGATCACGCTAAAGCGCAGACAGATCAGCAACCGTCCGCCAATGTCTCACCGAGCGCGGGGATGACCGAATACGACAATATCAATGTCGCGGCGTTGCTGGACCTTTACGAAGCCCACGATTTGCTCCTTGCGTGCTTCAAAGCCAGAGAAAATCAGTTCCCGGCTTATTTGTCGCGACAAGAGATGGAAAAAGCCGAAGCGGATTTCCTGAAGGATGAAGCGGAAATTTTAAAGCGCGATCCAAGGATTGATAAACAAGCCGTTTCTCGAAGAGCGCACGAGTTGAACGCGCTGTTTACAATGGCTGTTGTTCTGACAGGGATGACAGAAATGAATTATGAACACTGGAAGGCGTGCCGAAAGCTGGCATCTATTTTTCCGCCCGGTATCGAAAACGCGAGATTGAAAAAGCGTGAAAAGCAAAGCACGGGCGGTGGACTGATAGTGCCGCAGGACCCACGCTTCAGATGAGCTTCCCTGCACCAAAAGCAACATGGCGATTGAAGGCGGTAGATTACCCGCTGGTGATCAATATCGTGAGTTTTTCCAGTCGATGTACCAAGCGTCTTCTGGAAGATCGTTGAGCAGAGTGGACAAATCCCAAACTACCCTTTCATCGTCTCCACGATGAGACGTGAATCGTGCCCATATGAAGCTGTGCCGACCTTGAGTAAATATCGCGGGCGTTCCGAAAAGCCTTGCGGCTTTTGCGCTGTATTGCTGGTCGATGGAAACGGCGATCATTTGCTTCCAACGGTTAGGAGCATTTAAACTCATACGATTCTCCATAAAATGCCTACGCGCTGTATTCGTCTTCTCTCCGCTCAGGGCGTCCAATCGATCAATCACGAACATTCATTGGCGTGGCTTTTCTCAATCACTCGGCTGGTCTTGTTCAACTCAATAAGCGATCTGGAAAGCGTTCCGCATCCAAGCCCGTAGTAGAGAAGCCACGGTTCGAGCCGAGAACACGGCAATTGTGCCGATAATGGCAGATGATTTGAGCCGGGAAAACATGCCGGGATTTAGGCGTAATTGCCCTCTCTATTATTTTTTGCGAATCGGCTCGCAAAACGGGCTGCATCTCGAAATCACAGGGATTAGATATGAACCACAGCTTTGTGCCGGGTACGCCGGGTGTTTATGATGCTGCTGAACTCAAAGAGTTTGTTGCAGCACTCCCGACCGAGGAAGAACAGCACCATTCGATGATTTCGTTGCTCAATCTGCGAAATCTCAGTTCCTACGTAAACGACTACGCATCTGCTGTTGGGCTTCACCGACACGTCCAAGACCTGCGAGAGAGCGTCCTACGCACAGAAGAACCTAACACGCTCGTTTTCAACAACCATATGCATCTGTTGAAGAATTGGGACGAAATGGCAGGCAGAGAAGCCGCTATGACGCTCTTTCATGTCGGGAAAGCCTTAATGCAGATAAGGGCGAACATGCGCTTTACCGAGACGATCAAGGCGGACTCTGATGCAGACAGCCTGCGAAAAGCTGCGGGCGAACTGGAACGGGCATTTCCAAACTACAATATTGCTCGCCATGCCGCTGGTCATAGGGCTGAAGCAGTGGGTTCGCTGGAAGAGGTCAAATTGCACGCGGTCGATATCGAGGGCGGGCAACAGTTCATAATCGGAAACGTTCAAGGAGATGATTATCTCTCTACGTTCGAAAAGAAGCTGCTCAAAGTGCCGCTCACTGAAGAAGCCCGCCAGAAATTGAATGACGTGGTGGCACTGATCTATTCGGCGTTTCCGAAGCTTGTTCATATGTTGCCACCGCTCAATTATGGGGTTCCGGCACCGGATAATGGTGAAGCTTCACCCATGACCTGATAAAAAGAAGCAGGAAGTGCGGCGTGGGTATGTGAACGTGTCCCTATAATTATCTATCCACAAGAAGTTGTATATTTTAGTTTTATCTAACTTTTCGATATGCCATATTTCTCCTGCTTTAGGTAAAGGAGGATTTCTATGGCAGGCAGATTCAGAATCCGGTGATAAAGAAGCAGCCTAGAAATGACATTTATAACCGCATAACTCACGTGGGAGGCGTGGGACAGACTCAATGGACATTGACTACTGACGAAGTGATTTCTCGCATCGAGAAGCGGACTGAGGCATTCTATGTGGAACAGCCTACCGGCGACCAAGTGGATGTCATTGTTTCGGTCAGTCGTTTCGGCAACAAATATCTGAAAACAACGGCAGACGGTGACGAACCGAACAATCTGCTGAATTTGCCGGAATGCCCATAAGCCCCATTCGAAAGGCTATGAGCGCAAAAAAATTCTGGATGACCTGATAAAAATAAACAGGAAATGCAGCAGGGGGTGTTGGGGGTGACTCGCACCCCCTAGTTTCACGAGTTATAGTTGCGCGACCTGTTCAGCGGCAGCGGCTCTCTTTCGAGCGCGCTGGATAGCTTTCTGTTTACGATCATACTCACGGCGCTCTTCAACCGTCATGTCTTTCTGCTTGGTGCGAATGATTTTCTTTAGCGCGGGTTCCGGGTTCACTAGATCAATCATTTGTGGCTTTCTAACTCCGGGAATAAGCTCCTGCATGAACATCGCCTGTTCGTGGTCAAAACAGAATAAATCGACCGTCTGTTTTGATTGGTAGTCCCGAAGGGCTGTACGTCCAAAGAATTGGCTGTATCGCTCATATGTCCTTGCTGCGGCGAGTTTTTCACCACTGATACCGAACACCGACTGGAAGAAGTTGATAGTATCTGGAGTGTCGTTTAGTGCCGCCAAGCAAATCGCTACCGTCCTGTCCTTGAACTTGTTTATGCCACGGCTATCAGGGCTGATGATTTCAGCATTCGGCAAAGTCCAAATGTTCTCAGGTTTGAGAAAATCTTTGTTGAAACATACGATATGTGGCGGCGTTTTGCCATTGTACATGCGCGACACAGCATCTCGAACGGCACCAAAGAGTTTCGCCCTTCCGCCAAACTCCTTATTATCGAACAGAGTCTTTGAGGCTGCGAGTTCAGAGAAGTAGTACAGGTTCACCAGATCAGCTTTATGAGAGAGATCATTGTACTGAAGATTGCCACCCATCGGATGCGGTTCGAACTCGACAAGACCGAGCTTTGTCCAGACCAGTGTTGCTAGTGAGTTTTCTGCGTTAGCGCCGAGAAGTGTCGTAGCCTCGAATTGCCGAAAAATCGAAGGCAACGTGATGATGTGAAATGTGAGCTTACGTTCCTCTCCAGCCAACACGAAACGCCAAGGAGCCGCTTCCAGATAAACCAAGTGATGAGGGGAACGAGCAGCTTGCGCGACTTCTTCCAAAAGCTCACGATCTTCACCGCTGAATACGCCGAAACCCTCCCTTGCGATCAGGTCCAGTTCAGGCGTCGGAAAGATTTGGATGAAGGACTTGTTCGTGTCATCTGTTATGTAAATTATTTTGGGAAGAAAGACCTTCGCGAAGCCCGTGATCTTTGATCGGGTCTGCAATCGTTTATGAATATCAGGAAGCTCATCCATGTAGAGATGTCTGTCAATTGATCGACCAAATTGGTTCAGAACGACTTGCTGATTGCAGATTAACACGGAATGTTCATCGTCAATTTGATCCCGAAGTTGAGACCACGCCGATGTGCCTTTCTCTTCCGAATTGATGAGACTAGCGTTTGGAAGCTGGCTCGCATGCTCGTCAGAAACGGCGTTCGTTTGTGTTGCGATAATATGCGCAGCGTGAGTGGTCTTATTGATATGGTCCAAAAGCGCGTATGATTTACCAGCGCCAACAGGCGCGGATACGTAATAAATTTTTTGCATTTCTGTTCTCTAAAATCGGCAATAAAAAAAGGTTTCCGAAGGCGGTCCTGCAAAGAACCTTCGGAAACCCGATATTGCGAGAGATTTGAATGCAATAAGGTTGTGAAAAGATCAGCAGTCCCGTTCGTAAAGTCAACGAAAGGACTTGCAGGACCTTTTCTTAACTTCGATATATTTAGGGGTTTTGTTTCTGAAAAAGCCAGAAAACAGGTCTTAATCGAATTATTTTTGATTATTTTCCGAGAACGGAGGTCTCGATTAAGATTGGTCATATTAGCTTAAATTGATAGAAAAATCAACTAGAAAGATCGATTTCCGACAAATTCTTGTATCCAAAATTACACTTCCGGCGTCTCAGTGCATCAGTAGTGGTACGCGTAACGCTTTTCTTTCAAGAAAGGGAATGCGCATTCACTCATTCGCTTCGCTCATTCGTTCTGCTCGTAACTGACCGAATAATTACAACCTTAAATCATGAGCGAAGCGAATACCGAACGAAGTGAGGTTCATGCGAAAGATTGAATCTAATTGAGATTGGTAATTGGTTGATTGATTATATTTCAAGTGATCGTACAGGAATTTGCTTCGCAAATAGCTTCGCATGTCTCGCTTCGCTCAACATGCTTGCTCTAATTATTTCCTTTCAAATTGATTTGATTAGATGATCAAAGGTCGTCAAAGATGTCCATGAAGTAAAAGGCAATATGTCCATAATTCTCTATAAGAGATAGCGGAGCAAGAATTATGGACATCATTCGAACTTAGACGCCGAAGTGGTAATTTTGGACATTACCAAATTCCGATTTTCAATCAGCTATTCAAAGCCCTTTTCTCAGGGCTTGTAGTGTCTCAAAATGTAAACTCAGTGAGACGTATTCGATTGCAGTCGTTGACGTGTCTCTTTTCATGTCTTAAAATTTATTCCAATAATATCTTAGGAGTTTCAAGACATGGCGCTCATAGGCTATGCACGAGTTTCATCAGTTGGGCAGTCATTAGAGGTTCAGCGGGACAGACTGCTGAATGCCGGGGTGGAGCCTGATCATCTATTCGAAGAGAAGAAGTCTGGATTGGACAAGGAGAGACCAAAGCTGAAAGAAGCCATGCGATTTGCGAGAAAGGGTGACACGTTTTTGGTTTCCCGCATCGACCGTCTGGCAAGGTCCACGTCCGATCTCTATCGCATCGTTGGCGATCTTCAGGACAGAGGCGTTAGCTTTAAATGTCTCGATCAGACGGAAATCGACACAACCTCGAAATACGGAAAGCTTATGTTTGGTATTCTCGCCTCGATAGCCGAATTCGAAACTGATCTTCGCAAGGAACGCCAGATGGATGGCATTGCTGGAGCAAAGAGCAAAGGCGTGAAGTTTGGACGTAAGGTCCAGTTGACGCCAAGCGTTCTCGCTACGGTTCAGAAAATGAGAGCAGATGGCGCTCTCATCCGCGAAATAATGGAAGCAACCACATTGAGCAAAGCGTCCGTGTATAGAGCTTTGGCGTACACAGACAATCGATCAAAATAGTTGAGCAATCATGCCGGATTGTCCAATAATTACAAAAAGCCAATGCTTTTGGATGAAAAAGTGGGGCTACGGCGCGTGGGCGCGGGATTCGCAGTCAGCCTTAAACGAGACTTTGCGACCCGCTTTTCCCCTTTCTGTACTCGACTATGAGAGGAGCAACAACGTTGTTGAAAGTTGCATCCGACATTTTGATATCGCGCTCCTTCATCTTCAGATGCAGCGTCTCGAAAAACTTATAAAGATTAACTTGATCATTCAAATCAAAATCTTGCGTTTGGAGAAGGGACACAACCATGTTTTTCAAACTGTTTCTCATGAGCACTTGATCCAAGGACCGAGAGTTAGTTGCATCCTTCGTTGGCTGCGCAGATACTAAGCGCGTTACCTGCTCCTGAAGACTTTTTAGCTGTTCGATAATAAATTGGTCTGAGCTAACAGTCTTTGTTTCAAGTCCAGTCAACTTGAACTTGCCGAAATGCCCAAGGAAGGGGGAATAGGTGTCATCCTTTTCCTTTTGAGCGACGCTACCCTTCATCGCGGCTGCAAGCCTTTTCCTAAAATCACGCACATCGTCAAAACGTAAGTCCGCCCGATAGTTAATATGCTCTATTGGTGACGTATCAAAACTGTAGTCGGTTAGGTCGTCTTTGATGACGATTGTCGGCTTGTCGAATGCCAGACGCAAACCAAGCTCGAACATAACGTTTGCGTTCTTGCCGCTGACATCGCAAACTACAATTGGATCATCGTATAAGTTCTGGACGATCCTTGCATGGATTACGCCAATGTCTTCACTCTCGCTTACGAGCCTCGGTTGGAAGCCAGCTTCCTCAATCGCTTCATCAAGGATGATACGCACCCGATCCCAATGAGATTTCTCGTATTTTCCCATTGCGGCAATCGGCATGATAATGCCACAATACGGACGTTGACCTGACGGAGCGTTGTCAGTGTCGTTTTTAACCGGCTTCGTGTTCATTATATTTTCCCCATTCCGGCATCATAGCTACTCGTCACTTATGCGGAGCGACGAAAAGAACCTGTCTTTGCGTTCTTCAGACAGGAAAAATTGCTCCCAGAGCCAACCCTCCGTGTCGCTTATTCTTTTTGCCGCCTCTACATCGGTGATGATAGCTTTTCTATTCCCTGCGCCATCATCTTCATAAGTTGTGGATTCATAGCGATCTTGTTCGAGGTCGTATATTACCTGAGCGATCTCACCAAAATATTCGTAAATTTCTTTTCCAAACACAAAAGAAGCTTTGTGTGTTAAGTCGACCATTTCGAGATAGGCATCATCATATTTTGATTTTTCGTGCTTCTCTCCGAACGCGATAAATTCTTCGTAGATTTTGTATCGCTCTTGAAAAAGGCTCAAGCGATAGGTCTTCTTAGCGGTCTCTTCTGCCAGCGTGTGTTGTTGCTGAAGCAAATCGGATTGTTCGTTGATGGTTTTCAATTGCGCATCAACCACCTTCTGGTTCTCAGCGAATTGATCACGGGTTTCAGTCAATTCCTGTCTTTGCGTGAGGACTGCTGCGACAAGCCAAATGAATGCTAGCGGTGAGAAAACGCCAGCAATAAAATCGCCGACTTCATTAAGAGAGTTGTTTGTTGGATAGATCAAAATCCGATCTATCCCTATCCAATAGACAAAGGTGAACATGTAGGCGATAGTTGCAACACCTGCCACGAACAGCCAGTTAACGTTGTTCCATCTAATCACTCTGCGATCCCACAAATCGAGTTCATTTTTTTTCTAAAGTTTTTTCGCAAATCTGCTGATGCGGGATCTCTTAATTCGTTCAAATATCGTTTGAACTCTTCAACTAATTGCTCGTGAAATTCGGTTCTATTGATACGGATCGTCTGATCGCCGTTGAAAGCGATCATTTCGCCTGTGATGCCAACTATGAGACTATCCGTTGTGCCGCTATGATGTAGGGCGCATCTCCCATCAACGTATAGTCTTTCTGCTTGTCCTTTTACGCCAGTGCCCGGGGGCACGCATTGGCTGAACGCATTCCATTTCTTGAGGAAGCCGACTACAAGCTTTTCGCTTTTTCCGTTATGGTTAGGTACACCCTTTCGAAACCCTTGGATGGTTTCTATCACCAGAAAATCCAACGCTAGGATTGCGAAACCGAACGTTGGCTGAGAACCTTCAAGTGGTGTATTGATAAGATATTGAGCGGGTTTTAAGAAACGCTCCGTTATCCGGTCATCCAGAATATCGACCGCCGTGTTCCAGTCGTCTTCATTGGGATTTTCCGGATCAAGATCAAGCGCCTTCCAGCGCTCAATTTTGTACTTCGGACTGATATAAATGTCGTCGCCCGTTCTTTCGCCCATCACACCACCAAAGCCATGCCATGAGCTCTCAGAAATTCGGCGCATTTCATATCATACTGGATGTGAACTTTGTCCTCATCTATCGTCGGAAACTCAGAAGGAAAGAGGTCGATAATTTTCGCCTGTAGTCGCTCATTTATGACTGCATTGTAGCCGTAGGCAGTAGCGAAGGTTTCCACTTCTCGAAGAGTTCCGTCGAACCCATTCTCAACCTCTAGAAGCTTCATATTTTGCGGAGCAAAGGCAAATCCAAGAAAGATTACCGTTGACGCGTTGGTCATTGCATCCTGAATTTTTGGGGAGATGTCACTGTTCATGGATTCAGACCAAGTGACTATATTTTCACTCATTGCCCAAACGCGTTCTGGCGTCGGTTCAGCCCCGAATGGATGATGCCGGAGGTCGCCAAGGCTTCCATAGGGATGGATAATATTGATGTTTTTGACTATCTGTCGTGCCATGTCTGGCGAGACATCGCGAAACGTCTTCACGATGGCGTATTCTAAGTACGTTTCAATGCAGCGGTCGTAATTGAAGCATATGATCGTTATGTTGTTCCCGAGGGTTTCAACATCACTGTTTCGGACGCCATCGAATAGCATTCGCGTAAAAGGCTTTATCCAAGTGTCAGAAAAATCTGGCTCTGAAGAACGGTCTGATTGTGGCGTGATCTGAGCCATCTTACTTAACCGCTCTGCTTTCGAGATTGCGTAGGCGATTTGTAGCTTTCCTACCTCTGCGATTATCTCGTCGCCGTTATGGCGGTTTATAAACTCGTCTATTGAGCCAGCATGGTCAATCGCCCGATGTATTTCAGCCATTGCCAAAAAACGGGCATTAATTGCTTCGTTGTTTTTCGTATATCTATTGACCAAGCATCGAAAAATTGGCTCCACGCCTTCTTTCATCGTGCCAAAGTCAAAATGAAAGCGTGAGTTGGTCTGTATCTGTTTCATGAGCGCCTCACCAACAGGCAAGCCGAATTCGTGGCTCGCACCAGCACCAATTATGAAGACAGTATTATCCCGAAACATTCCAGCCGCCTGATATGTAATCTACCCACCGCGAACTAAATCATGCGTTGAGTTTGGCTTGCAATGCTATTTTCGCGGGGAAGGTCTCGCTTTTCGAGATATGCCCAGATTACTGCCAACGCGGTTAGTGCAATACCGACGCCAGTAAAACGGACAACACCCCTTGGGCAGAGACTTCCAGTCCGAGAAACTTGATGGTGATCTTGGGCATTGGGCGCACCTTTCCATTTGAAAAAATGAGGTGCTGCTTGCTGCTTCGCAGTGTGAGGAAGCACGGCTGTTGGGTCAATGATGTTCTCGAAAACACCATTCTATCCACAACGAGATGGGCTGTATGCCGGTGGAAGACAGGAAGCGCAGACGCTCATTTTCTGTAAGCCGCTAACCCCATAGCCAAAATCGCGAGAATAAAGATAAGGACAACCGCAACGAGACCAGATGCACTGGCTTCGAAGAACAGGAATTTGACTGATATTTGCTGATCCACAGGCACACCTCGTCATTAAAAACAAAAAGGTGTGCTGCTTGCTGCTTCGCAACGTCTCAAAGATTTATCGATTCGTCAACAGACAAACCGTGAACAGAATGCAACTCACAGGCTCAAACGAGACTTAGCATGTGAACGGCTGTGTATAGACCATTATTTGTTCACGACATTTGCCAGCACGGCGAACGCGGCTGTCCAAACATAGTCAAGCGCTTCGCGAATTCGGGGGCAACGGGATAGAATAATAGGATAGTTTGTCGCGACCCTCAGTTCGCATAAATGAGAAAGCGTTTAGGCGACATCTCTCTCCTAAATTGGCGTAATTCAAACGTTCCTCTCGGAAAATCCCATTGCAAATTTTGACACCGTTTGCTAAACGGCAATCTATTAAATGATCAGAAGTTGAATGAAATCAATTGCCAGTCCCGTGGGGCTGGACACACGGTGCCCACCTACTTTTGTAGGCACCCAGGATCGTAAATCTCCATCGGTCGCCGTGGAACGCGCTTGAAGTTTCGGGACAATTCCGATGCTTCCCTGTACCCTCGAGATAGTCGACAGTCATTTTTCATAACTGCCGGGCACGGCTTTTTTATATTCCTGTCATTGCAATGGCGGAACAATTCCCTATTATCCGGATTGGTATGTCTGTCATGCCCTTTAAAAAGGGGCGCTGCGGCCAAAACCGCGACGTGCCGTTCAACAGCCCAAAGAGCTAAACTTGTTTACTGAAATTATGATCGTGGTCCTGCTCACCGTATTGAACGGTGTGCTTGCCATGTCCGAGCTTGCCGTTGTCTCCTCCAGACCGGCGAGGCTAAAGGTGCTTGCCACGCAAGGCAGCAAGGGCGCCACACAGGCGCTCAGCCTTTCCGAAAACCCCGGACGCTTTCTTTCTACAGTGCAGATCGGCATCACGCTGGTCGGCGTCCTCTCGGGCGCATTTTCCGGCGCCACGCTCGGTGCCCGCTTTACGGCGTGGCTTCTGGAGCAGGGTGTTCCTGACCGTGCGGCCGATGCAATTGGCGTCGGCTCGGTCGTCGTCGCCATTACTTATCTGTCGCTGATCGTCGGCGAACTGGTGCCAAAGCAGATTGCGTTGCGCGATCCTGAAAAGATTGCCGCGCGTGTTGCGCCTACCATGATGCTGCTGTCCAAGGTCGGCGCGCCGCTGGTGTGGCTGCTCGACCGGTCGGGTAAGGCCATTCTGGCGCTTCTCGGCCATAGTGGCGAATCCAACGCGTCGGTTACCGACGATGAAATTCGCACCGTTCTGGCCGAAGCCCATAGCGCCGGCGTGATCGAGACCGAAGAATCGGCGATGATCACCAGCGTCATGCGCCTTGCTGACCGAAACGCGCGCGGCCTGATGACGCCGCGTCGCGACGTGGAAGTGGTCGATATCGAAGACAGCGCCGAGGAAATCCGCGAGCAGCTTCGCGGGACGCAGCGTTCGCGTCTGCCGGTGCGCAACGGCGCGTCCGACGAAATTCTTGGCGTGCTTTTCGCCAAGGACGCCTTCGATGCGCTGGCCTCCGGCAAGGAGCTCAACATTCGTGAGCTTCTGCGCGAGGTGCCCGTCGTGTCCGACCTGACGAGCGCCGTTGACGTCATCCAGTCGCTGCGTCGCTCCACCGTGCACATGGTCCTCGTTTATGACGAGTACGGCCATTTCGAAGGTATCATCAGCTCCGGCGACGTGCTGGAGGCCATTACCGGTGCCTTTCAGGAAGATGACGACGAAGAGCCGGCCATGGTCGAGCGCGAGGACGGTTCGTTCCTCGTTGCCGGCTGGATGCCTGCCGATGAGTTCGCTTATCGCATGGGCTTCCAGATCAATGAGGACGCCGAGTTCGAGACCGTCGCCGGACTTGTCCTGGACGAGTTCCGTCGCCTGCCGGAACTGGGTGAACATGTAACCCGCAACGGCTGGCGTTTCGAGGTCATCGACCTTGATGGTCACCGCATCGACAAGGTTCTCGTGAGCCGGGCCGCCTGATGCCCGGTGACGTTGCCGAAAAAGCAAGGTTGCGCGGCGAACGGCTCGCCGCGCGAGATGCTCTGACACTGGCGGAACGGCACGAGAAGAGCCGGTTCATTACCGCCCACGGTGCCGCGGATATTCCCCTTGTGCCGGGGACCGTCATCTCCGGCTTCATGCCGATCCGCTCGGAGGCGGATACCCGTCCGCTGATGGAAGCGTTGCGGGCGAGGGGTGGACGTCTCGTCCTTCCCGTTGTGCTGGATCGTGAAACCATTGTCTTCAGGGCTTTCGAGAGGGATACGCCGCTGGTGAAGACCGGCTTCAGCACGACCGGTCCGGGTGAGGATGCGGAGCTTCTCGATCCCGATATACTGCTCGTACCTCTGTCCGTCTTCGACGGACACGGGCAACGGGTTGGTTATGGCGCAGGCCATTATGACCGCGCCATCGCGCGGTTGCACGCCAAGGGCAAACAGCCCGTTCTCATCGGTGTCGCCTTTGACTGCCAGGAAGTGGCAGACATCCCCGCGGAACCGCACGATGTCTCGCTTCACGCCATTCTGACAGAAAGCGGTCTGCGCTGGTTTTCAGCCCCGTTGTCGATCTCCGATAGTGAGCAAAAGGCGCTTTAGCACTTTTTAAAAGATGGATTACCCGTTAGAGGGGACGAAATATCGAAACATGCGCAAGATCGGGGCGGGTGAATGAGGCTTCTTTTTCTCGGAGACATGGTTGGCAAGACCGGACGCACGGCTGTCTGGGAGCGATTGCCGGGGCTGATTTCCGATCTGAAGCTGGATTTCGTCATCGTCAACGGTGAGAATGCTGCTGGTGGTTTCGGTATCACCGAGGATATCTATCTCGAGACCATCAATGCCGGTGCCGATGTTGTCACCACCGGCAATCACGTCTGGGATCAGAAAGAGGCGGTTTCCTTCTGCGAGCGCCATGACCAGTTCCTGCGGCCCGCCAATTACCCCGAGGGTACGCCGGGCAAGGGCTCGGGCATTTTTTATGCCCGCAACGGCGCACGCATATTGGTCGCCAACATCATGGGGCGGGTCTTCATGCATCCGGAGCTGGACGACCCCTTCAAGTCGGCGGAAAGCATTCTTGCGGCCTGCCCGCTGAAGGAACAGGCGGATGCCATCATCTTCGATTTTCACGCCGAGGCGACCAGCGAGAAACAGTGCTTCGGACATTTCGTGGATGGCCGTGCAAGCTTCGTCGTCGGCACCCACACCCATGTTCCGACAGCTGACGCACAGATATTGAACGGCGGAACCGCCTACATGTCGGATGCGGGCATGTGCGGCGATTATGACAGTTCCCTCGGAATGGACAAGGAAGAGCCGATCAACCGCTTTATCTCCAAGATGCCGAAGGGCCGCTTTGAGGCGGCGAGCGGGCCTGCCACGATCTGCGGTGTCGGGGTGGAGATTTCCGACCGGACTGGGCTTGCGGAAAAAATTGCGCCGCTGCGCATCGGGCCGCGACTTTCGGAAACGCTGCCTTCCTTCTGGGTTTGATCCCGCCAAAGCGTTCACAATGACGAGAGTGCCAGCCTTCAGTTGCTGATGTAACTGGACGCTCGGCAAAACCTGTCCCATCCTCTCAGCTTCGCAAGTTCAGGGGAGTGGCATGATGCTGCGCGTGCTAATGCTTGCAATAACAGGACTGATCGCCTGTTCGGGAGCGGCCTTCTCCCAGTCGGCGAGCCGTCCTCCCGTCAGCCAGTGCCAGGCGATCGCCAGCGCCATTCCGGGCGTGATGTTCGCGCGCTTCGATGCGCGCAATGTTCAGCTGGCTCAGGCCACGGCGAAGGAAGAGGTGAAAATCAGCTTCATCGGCCACTCCACCTACCTGATCGAAAGTCCCGGCGGGGTAACGATTGCCACGGATTATAACGGCGTCTATCGCCCTCCCGTCATGCCGACGGTGGTGACCATGAACCGGGCGCATTCAACACATTTCACCCTCAATCCGGACCCGGCCATTCAATATGTGCTGCATGGCTGGAGCGATACGCCGGGAGAAAAAGCCGAGCACAAGGTGCTCGTGGGCGACGTTTACATCCGCAATGTCTCAACCGACATCCGCAACCGCTGGGGAGATTATGAGTCTTTTCAGGAAAACGGCAATTCCATCTTCATCTTCGAGGTTGCCGGGCTATGTATCGGCCATCTCGGCCATCTGCATCATGAGTTGACGGACACGCATTATGCCGAGATCGGCCGCCTGGATGTGTTGATGGTGCCTGTCGATGGTGGTTTGACCATGGGGGCCGACAGCATGAGCAGGGTGGTCAAGCGCCTGCGCTCTGCGCTGATCCTGCCGATGCATCGCACCGGCCCGCCGCTGGAGCAGTTTCTGACTATGTTTGGCGAAAATTTCGCTATCGCCTATGCGAGCGATCCGGTCATCCGGGTCTCGATGAGAAACCTTCCCCGCCAGCCGCAGATACTGGTGCCGAAAGGCATGTAAATGGCGACGGGCGGGGAAAGGCTCGGGGAGCGGGTTCTCAGGCGAAGGTGAGGTGCAGGCGAACGCCGACGTCGGGCGTCTTGTCATCCGACATGTTTGCCTTGGCGATTTCCCAGCCGAATTTCAGCGTACTGTCCGTCGAAGCCCAGATATCGGCATCATCGACATGCAACGCCAGCATCGTTAGTTGCGGATCGCTCTTGCCGTGCTCGTACCAGGCGGCGGTGACTGAATTCCAGTATTCGTCGATCTTTGATTTGTCATCGCGCGCTTCGAGGACGCCCGAAAGGCAGGCGTGATAATCATGATCCTTGCCCACAAGGCAGAAATGCGCACGGGATCCGGATTTGAGCGATTTTACCAGATCCGTGTCTTTTTTGGAAAAAAACCAGATCGTGTTGGTCTTGGGGTCAGCGTGGGGCGCCATAGGCTGCATGTGACTGTGCAGGCCCTCAAGGCCGAGCATGCCGGCATGGACGGAATTGATCTCGTCCCAGAGCTGGCGGGCCGGGGCTTCTCTTGCTTCAGTCAGGCTGACCATATGTCTTCTCCTTCCGGTTTGGGGCTGCGGCGGAGTGGACAAGATGGCCTTCTCCGTCGCGTTCATGATCAGAACGAAGAGCGGATAAATCAGTTCCTTCTGTTGTTGCGGCAAGAGAAAGCGCCTGCGGGCTTGAACGATGAGCCTATCGCACTTATAAGGCCCGCAATCTCCAAATTACGATAAATCAGGTTTTCCATGGCTGGTCATTCACAGTTCAAGAACATCATGCACCGCAAGGGCAAGCAGGACTCCGTGCGGTCCAAAATGTTTTCCAAGCTTGCGCGCGAAATCACCGTTGCGGCCAAGACGGGCATGCCCGACCCGAACATGAACCCGCGCCTGCGTCTGGCCATCCAGAACGCCAAGGCCCAGTCCATGCCGAAAGACAATATCGAACGTGCCATCAAGAAGGCTGCGGGTGCCGAAGGCGAGAACTATGATGAGGTCCGCTACGAAGGCTACGGCCCTGGCGGCGTCGCCGTCATCGTCGAGGCGCTTACAGACAACCGTAACCGCACTGCCTCCAATGTACGATCCATCTTCACCAAGGCTGGTGGTGCGCTGGGTGAAACCGGATCGGTCTCCTTCTCCTTCGACCGTGTCGGCGAGATTTCCTACAAGGCGGAAGTCGGCGATGCAGACAAGGTGATGGAAGCGGCCATCGAGGCCGGTGCGGACGATGTTGAATCTTCCGAAGACGGCCACATCATCATCTGCGGTTTCGAAGCGATGAACGAGGTATCCAAGGCGCTGGAAGGCGTGCTGGGCGAAGCCGAAAGCGTCAAGGCCATCTGGAAGCCGCAGAACACGGTACCGGTAGATGAAGAAAAGGCACAGTCGCTGATGAAACTCATCGACAACCTCGAAGACGATGACGACGTGCAGAACGTCTATTCGAACTTCGAAGTGTCGGAAGAAATTCTCGCCAAGCTTTCCGCCTGACGTTTTCACGTTCCTAAAAAAAGCCCCGGCAGCGATCCGCGCCGGGGCTTTTTGTTTAGGCGGCCTTTTTGATGGATGTCCGCACGTCGGCGAAAATCTCGACCGACCGCAGCCGCTTTTCGATGTCGTGGATCGGCATCGAGACAATCAGCTCATCCGCCTGTGTTTCAGCCAGAAAACCGTCGAGATGACGCTGGATCGTTTCAGGCGCGCCAACGGCGGCAAAACGCAACGTGTGCTCCACGGAGAAGCGCTCCATCTCGTTCCAGTAGCCTTCCATGCTGTGCACGGGCTTCGGGAACTGCGTGCGCACATTGCGCCGCAGATTGACGAATTGCTGCTGTGACGAGGTAAAGAGATGCTGCGCCTCCTCGTCGGTATCGGCGCCTACACCCATCACGCCAACCATCACATAGGGCTTGTCCAGCACCTCGGAGGGCTGGAAGCGCTCGCGATAGATATGGATCGCTTCCATCAGCATGTCAGGGGCAAAATGGGATGCGAAGGAATAGGGCAGGCCAAGGGCTGCGGCCAGATGCGCACTATAGGTGCTGGAACCGAGCAGCCAGAGAGGCACGTTCGAATTCATGCCGGGTACGGCGAGGATCGCCTGATCCTGCTGGGGCGGGCCGAGATATCTTTGCAATTCGACGATGTCGTGCGGGAAATTCTCCGCACCGGCGTCGAGATTACGGCGCAGCGCCCGTGCGGTTCGCATATCCGTTCCGGGGGCGCGGCCCAGGCCAAGATCGACCCGGCCGGGCAGAAGTGCTGCAAGCGTCCCGAACTGTTCGGCAATGACGAGCGGGGAGTGGTTGGGAAGCATGATACCGCCGGAGCCGACGCGGATATGTTTCGTGGCCGCTCCCACATGGGCGATAACGAGCGACGTCGCGGCGCTTGCGATGCCGGGCATGCCGTGATGTTCGGCCAGCCATATCCGGTTATAACCTTGTTCTTCAGCCTTGATCGCCATCCGGCGGGAGTTTTCGAGCGCCGCGCTGACGCTCTCGCCCTCGCCGATGGGCGAAAGATCGAGAAGGGAAAAGGGGATCATCCGACGCTCCTGCGTAATCTGGGTCTTTGCAGCGGATGTAAGGCGCGTCTACGGATTTACCAGACAAGTCGCGTAGAATTGAAGGATGGATCAAAAAAATTGGCCTTTGCCAAAGGTCGGTACTGGCACAACTTTGGTCCTGACTTGACGTCTGTATCCGGGAATGTTGTCGTTTTGTTCACTTATCGCTGGCAGTCTCGCGGCCGGAAAGATAAGGTACCTCATGCAAAAGACGATTCGGATCATCGGCATTGACCCCGGACTACGGCGCACCGGCTGGGGCGTGATCGACACATTGGGAAACAGCCTGCGTTTCGTCGCTTCCGGCACGGTGACTTCAGATGGCGACATGGATCTCGCCTCCCGGCTTTGCCAGCTTCATGACGGCCTGGCGGAAATCGTGCACAGCCATCAGCCCGATGAGGCGGCTGTGGAGCAGACTTTCGTCAACAAGGACGCGGTGGCCACGCTGAAACTCGGACAGGCGCGCGGCATTGCCATGCTTGTTCCGGCGCGTGCCGGTTTGCCGGTGTTCGAATATGCGCCGAACGCCGTGAAAAAAGCTGTCATCGGCGTGGGGCATGGTGAAAAGCAGCAAATTCACATGATGCTGAAAATCCTGATGCCGAAGGCCGAGTTCAAGGGTAACGATGCGGCGGACGCCCTCGCGATCGCAATCTGCCACGCCCATAATCGCGGCGGTGACAGGATGCGTCGGCTGCTGGCGGCCGGTTAATTTTAAGTCTCATTGCAGCGGGCGCGATCATGATCGGAAAACTGAAGGGCAGCATCGAGGAAATCGGCACGGATTACGTGTTGGTGGATGTGCATGGCGTCTGTTACGTCGCCTATTGTTCGGCGCGCACGCTGTCGAAAATAGGCTCCGTCGGAGAGGCCGTGATCCTCTTCATCGAAACCTATGTACGAGAGGACCAGCTCAAGCTTTTCGGCTTTCTTTCGGCGCTGGAGCGGGAATGGTTCAACCTTTTGCAGAGCGTGCAGGGCGTCGGATCGAAAGTCGCTCTTGCGGTGCTTTCCACCCTGTCGCCCACCGAGCTTGCCAATGCCATAGCGCTCCAGGACAAGGCGTCAATATCGCGTGCGCCGGGGGTTGGGCCCAAAGTGGCCGTGCGGCTCGTGACCGAATTGCGCAACAAGGCCCCGGCTTTCGCGGGCGAGGCGTCCGGGGCTATCGGACTGAAGCAGGAACTCGGGGAGGGTGTAGCCTCCGCGCCGGTGGCGGACGCCGTATCTGCACTCACCAATCTCGGCTATTCGCGTGACCAGGCCGCCAATGCGGTCGCCGCGGCGCTGAAAAATGGCGGTGAGGACGCGGATAGCGCCAAGTTGATCCGGCTGGGGCTGAAGGAGCTTTCACGGTAAGGTGAGCCCGTTACACAAGCGTCCGGACGCGGTGTTGAATTTCGTGACGCGCCCTGGCGCGACAGCCATGTTATAGCGGCGAAGACGACCTCATGAATTCTAGAAATAATGGAATGCCCTGAATGAGCGATGCGGACAGACTGATCACCCCGGAAAAGCGCGGTGAGGACATCGACACCACCCTGCGCCCGCAGTCGCTGGACGACTTTACCGGGCAGGCGGAGGCGCGCGCCAATCTCAAGGTCTTCATCGAGGCCGCCAAGAATCGTGGCGAGGCGTTGGATCACGTGCTGTTCGTCGGTCCGCCCGGCCTCGGCAAGACCACGCTGGCGCAGATCATGGCCAAGGAGCTTGGAGTAAACTTCAAGTCCACCTCAGGGCCGGTAATCGCCAAGGCGGGCGATCTCGCCGCGCTCCTGACCAATCTTGAAGAGCGCGATGTTCTCTTCATCGATGAAATTCATCGCCTCAACCCGGCCGTGGAAGAAATCCTGTATCCGGCGATGGAGGATTTCCAGCTCGATCTGATCATCGGGGAAGGCCCGGCGGCGCGTTCGGTGAAGATCGATCTTTCCAAATTCACGCTTGTCGCCGCCACCACCCGCCTCGGCCTCTTGACGACACCGCTGCGCGACCGTTTCGGCATTCCCGTGCGTTTGTCCTTTTACACGGTTGATGAACTGGAACTTATCGTCCGTCGCGGTGCGCGGCTGATGGGTCTCAACATGACGGATGAGGGTGCCCGCGAAGTGGCGAGGCGGGCGCGTGGCACGCCCCGCATTGCCGGACGGCTTCTGCGCCGGGTGCGCGACTTTGCCGAGGTGGCACGGGCGGAAGCCGTTACCCGGGATATCGCCGACGAGGCTTTGACGCGGCTGCTGGTGGATAATATGGGTCTTGACCAGCTGGACATGCGGTATCTGACCATGATCGCCGTCAATTTTGGAGGAGGCCCGGTCGGCATCGAGACCATTGCTGCCGGACTGTCGGAGCCGCGCGACGCGATCGAGGATATCATCGAGCCCTATATGATCCAGCAGGGTTTCATCCAGCGCACGCCGCGCGGGCGTATCCTGACCGCCACGGCCTGGAAACATCTGGGCATGCAGCCGCCGAAGGATCTCGAGGCAGCACAGTTCCGGCTCACGCTTGAGGACGATTGAGGGGAACAAACCCGCCTTGCCGGCTTTGATCGTCTTTGGCACGGAGATGGTCATGTCTGGATATCGCAAGGGTACGAAGGTCCGCTGGAACTGGGGCACGGGTACAGGTGAAGGGAAAATCCTTGAAGTCTTCACCGAAGATGTCGAAAGAACGATTTCCGGTTCCACGATAAAGCGTAAGGCCAGCAAAGACGAACCCGCTTATCTCATCGAACAGGAAGATGGCGGCAAGGTTCTGAAAAGCAGATCAGAGCTCGAACGCACCGATTGAACGACGCCGTTAGGTGTTACGGGAGGGATGCCGATGCCTTATGATCCGCTGCGGGTTTTCCGCAAACTTGCGCGCAACAACCGGCTCGCCAATTACCGGCTGCATCAAGCCTGTCTCCAGCTTTCGCAGGAGGCGTTTGTTGCCCGCCGCATCAGTTTCTTCCCGACGCTGCGTGCGACGCTCAATCATATCTACACTGTCGACCGCTTTTATATCGATGCGTTGCAGGGCGGCACACTGGGACTGGCCGCCTTTGCCGTAGAGGAACCCTTTGCCAACATGCTGGCGTTGCAAGGCGCCCAGACAGAGCTTGACGAGGTGTTGATCGCTCTTGTCGACGGGCTCGATGAAGATCGCCTCGCCGCTATTGTCAATATCCACCGCGGCAGGCGTATCCAGCAGGATCGCTGCGACGACGTTCTGTCGCATCTCTTCCAGCACCAGACGCATCATCGCGGGCAGGCGCATGCGATGCTGTCCGGGACCCCGGTCAAGCCGCCGCAACTGGATGAATTCATTGTGGGAGATGATGCAAAGGCGAGAAAAGACGAGATGGATGCATTAGGGTGGACGGAAACCGATTTGATGTTTCCAGCCCGCAGGCCCGCCCAATGACACACGATACCAAGCAGGACATCCGCATCCGCATCAAGTTCAAGCCGAAGCGCATTTTCCAGATGCGGGTCGCGGGGCTGGCCTTCCGCGATGGCTACGTCCTGGTGCACCGGGCCACACATGAAAAATTCTGGACCTTTCCAGGCGGGCGTGCCGAAATGGGTGAGCGCTCAGAAGAAACGCTGGCGCGAGAAATGGTCGAGGAGCTCGGTGTGGAAGCCAAGATCGGGCGGCTTCTCTGGGCGGTCGAAAATTTCTTCCATTACGAAGGCAAGGACTGGCACGAACTCGGCTTTTATTACCTGATGGACCTGCCGCAAACGCTTGCCTTTCATCCCACCGACATTATTCACCGTGTTCAGGATGGCGATAACGAGCTTGAGTTTCGCTGGGTCGCGGCAACCCGGCAGGCATTGACGGAGCTCGATATTCCCCCCTATTTCATCGCCGACGAAATAGAGAACCTGCCCAGGGCCACGCGACACCTTGTCTGGCACGACGGCGATCTGGACGATAAATGACCTCTCCGCCCCAACGTCACATGATCCGGTTGGATCGCAGACCGCAGCTTTTCAGCATGCGCGTGGCAGCCCTCATTTTTCAGAGTGATCATCTTCTGGTGCAGCGTGGCGCAGGGGATGACTACTGGGCCTTGCCTGGCGGTCGGGCTGAAATCGGTGAAAGCTCCGAGCAGACCATTGTTCGCGAGATCGGTGAGGAGCTTGATCGGACGTGTTCGGTGGAGCGCCTTTTATGGTCGGCCGAAAACTTTTTCGCCTATGACGGTTATTGGGCCCATGAGTTGGGATTTTATTATCTCGTTTCGCTGGGCCATGCCCTGCCATTCCATGAAAACCACATCGTCCACAGGGTGATGGATGGCATCGAGGTCGAATTCCGCTGGCTGCCTTCACGAACTTCCGCGCTGATCAGGAACGATCTGCGCCCGCGCTTCATCGCAGAGCGCATCGAGGCGTTGCCCCTGCGGCACGAGCATCTGATTGTCCGCGAGGGCCGCTCCGACGCTACTGAAAATCCCAAGGAGACATTATGAGCGAGCTTTTGGTTTCGCTGTCGGGTGAACTGATCGAACACGGTCACCGCCTGATGCAACGCGTCTATTACGAGGACACCGATTTTTCCGGCCTGGTTTATCATGCGCGGTACCTGCATTTTCTTGAGCGGGGCCGTACCGATTACCTGCGTTGCCTCGGCTGCGAACAAAGTGCGCTTCTGACCGCTGATGAAGAAGGTCTGGTCTTCGTCGTGCATCGCATGGAGATCGATTTTAAAAGCCCCGCCCGGATGGACGACGTGCTGACGGTGACCACCATCACCGAGAAGGCCGGGGGCGCAAAAATGGTGCTTAATCAGGAAATCAGGCGCGGTGAAACGCTGCTCGTCGCCGCCAAGGTCATCATAGCCGTCATCAATGCCAATGGCCGGCCAAGGCGTCTTCCCGAGACGGTGGCGGAAAAATTTCTGAAGTAATTGATGGGCCGGATCAGTAAATCCGCCGGGCGTGGCCGGGTTGTAACACTCCTTTAACCATAATGGTGTCTTACTTTAGCAACTGGCATTTGTGCAGCGCACGCCTTCCTTTCACCAAATTTATTGGCAAGTAAGGCTTACTGGCAAGTATCGGGGTATGGCTAAGGGGTTGGCGGCTGTTGCCGCAGGACTTCGAGCGTTAACACGCGTTTGAATCGCCCGGTCCCGTACCGGGCGTTTGGATTCGGGGATTGGATATTTATGGAACAGGCAGGTTTGGCAGCGGCGACGCATGATGTAAGTCTCTGGGCGCTGTTTATGCAGGCGGGCCTCATCGTTAAGCTCGTGATGATCGGGCTTATCGCCGCCTCGGTCTGGACGTGGGCAATCGTCTTCGACAAATATGTGAGCTTCGGCAAGGCGAGGCGCCAGTTCGACCAGTTCGAACAGGTGTTCTGGTCGGGCCAGTCTCTTGAAGAGCTCTATCGCACGCTGGCGGAGCGCCAGAATGGCGGTCTGGCCGCAATTTTCGTTTCGGCCATGCGCGAATGGAAAAAATCCTTCGAGCGTGGCGCACGTTCGCCCATCGGCCTGCAGATGCGTATCGACCGGGCAATGGACGTGACCATGGCGCGGGAAAGCGAACAATACGAGGCGCGCCTCGGCTCGCTCGCCACCATCGGTTCGGCCGGCCCCTTTATCGGTCTCTTCGGCACGGTTGTCGGTATCATGACCTCGTTCCAGGCGATTGCCGGTTCGAAGTCCACCAACCTCGCGGTCGTGGCTCCCGGTATCGCGGAAGCGCTTCTTGCAACCGCGATCGGCCTTGTCGCGGCTATTCCCGCGGTTATCGCCTACAACAAGTTCACGGCTGACGCACACAAGCTTTCCGCCCGAATGGAAGGTTTCGCCGACGAATTTTCGGCAATCCTGTCGCGACAGATCGATGAAAAACTTCAGACACGGCAGGCCGCCCAGTAAGCGGCCGACTGCAATGCCGTCGAGTGATTTGCCGCAAGGCAAAACGGAGTAGATGATATGGGTATGTCAGCAGGTGGCAGCGGCGGCGGTTCCGGCGGACGCCGGGGTGGACGCGGCGGACGGCGCAGAGGCGGCGCGATCAGCGAAATCAACGTGACGCCGCTGGTCGACGTCATGCTCGTGCTGCTCATCATCTTCATGGTGGCGGCGCCTATGATGACTGTCGGCGTGCCGATCGACCTGCCGCAGACCTCCGCCAATGCGTTGAATTCGGACACGCAACCGATCACCATTTCCGTGAATGCCAATGGCCAGATCCATTTGCAGGAAACGGAAATCCAGGCGGCTGAAGTGGCGGACAAGCTGCAGGCAATCGCCACGACCGGCTATAACGAACGCATTTTCGTGCGCGCGGATTCCGTTGCCGCCTATGGCGTCGTTGCGGATGTGATGGCGCGTATCCAGGCGGCCGGTTTCAAAAACATCGGCCTTGTGACCCAGCAGAAACAGGACAATTGACGTAAAGCGATGAAGGGCAGCCTTACCACATCCGCGATCGTGCATGCGTCGCTTCTGGCTTTCGCCCTTGTCTCCCTGGGCTCGCCGGAACCCCTTGACGTGTCTCAGGCTGAGGCCTTGCCGGTGGAGCTGGTGCCGATCGAGGAACTGACCCAGATACAGCAGGGCGATAAAAATGCGCCCAAGGCGGAAAAATCCGCGCCTGTTCCGACAACCCGTCCCGATATCATCGAGAACGCGCAGAATATTGGCAATAACACCGCGGATATCGAGGCGCCGCCGACGCCGACCGCCAAGCCTAACGACAATATCGCCGCGGCCGCACCGCCAAAGCAGGAGAAGCCGCAGCCCGTCGTTGATACCAAAGCGAATGAGGTGAAGGAAATCGTGAAGGAGGAAACCTCGGCTCCCAAGCCGCAGGAAATGGCCGCCTTGCCGCAGACCAAGCCTGAAGTCGCACCGCAGCCCAAGACCGAGCCGCCGCCGCAGGAAACCAAGGCGGAAGAACCGCCGCCTGCCACGCAGGAGCCGGCAGAAATACCGGTGCCGCAGAACGTTCCCCGTCCGAATTCGAGGCCCGAGCCGCCGAAGCCGGAAGAGCCGAAACAGGCCGAGACGAAGCCAGCGGAGCAGAAACCGGCCGAAAAGCCAGCTGAGAAAAAGCCGGATCAGGCAAAGTCGACGGACAAGCCTTCCGATAAGAAGCCCGGCGAGAAGAAGCAGGAGACTGCGAAGTCCGCTTCCTCGAAAGAAAGCGATTTCAACGCCGACGATATTGCCGCGCTGTTGAACAAGCAGGCGCCTTCCGGCGGCGGCGCAAAGCGCTCGACGCAGACGGCAGCCCTTGGCGGCAAGAAATCAACGGGCGGCTCGACGCTCAGCCAGACGGAAATGGATGCGCTACGCGGCGCGATCCAGAAGAACTGGCAGATCATTCCCGGCATGGCGGATGCCTCGGACGTTCGCGTCCGGGTGACCATGAAGCTCGACCGTGATGGCTCCATCATCGGTCGGCCCGAGATCGAGGCGACGGGCGGTTCCGAAGGGACGCGCCGTGCCCTTTCCGGCGGAGCTTATCGCGCCATCATGCGTTCTGCTCCGTTCACGAACCTTCCTGCCGACAAATACGATGCATGGAACGAAGTCGTCGTGAACTTCGATCCCAGTGAATTGCTATGAATGCTGAAAGGCCTGGCAACATGAAGATATTTTCGCCGATCCGGCTGGTGCTCGCTGTCGCGGCCCTCATGTCGGTTTTCTCCGCACCGGCTTTTGCACGGGTGGAAATCAATATCAACAAGGGTAATGTCGAGCCGCTGCCGATTGCCATCACCGACTTCATGTCGAGCGACGGCATCGGCGCGCAGGTCTCCGCGGTCATCGCCGCCGACTTGCAGCGGTCCGGTCTCTTTGCGCCGGTCAACAAGAACGCCTTCATCGAAAAGATCAGCAATCCGGATCAGCAGCCGCGTTTCGAAGACTGGAAGGTCATCAACGCGCAGGCGCTCGTTACCGGTCGCGTGACGCGCGAAAGCGACGGCCGCCTGCGCGCCGAATTCCGCCTGTGGGATACCTTCGCCAATCAGCAGATGACGGGCCAGCAGTTCTTCACCCAGCCTGAAAACTGGCGCCGTGTCGCTCACATCATCGCGGATGCCATCTACGAGCGCGTCACCGGTGAAAAGGGCTATTTCGATACCCGCGTCGTTTTTGTTTCCGAAAGCGGACCAAAGACCGCCCGCAAGCGGCAGCTGTCGATCATGGACCAGGACGGTTTCAACGTCCGCAACCTGACCAACTCGAACGACATCGTCCTGACACCGCGTTTTTCGCCGAGCCGTCAGGAAGTGACCTACATGTCCTTTGAAGGCCAGCAGCCACGCGTTTATCTGCTGCAGCTGGAAACCGGACAGCGTGAAGTCGTCGGCAACTTCCCAGGCATGACGTTCTCGCCGCGCTTTTCGCCTGACGGGCAGAAGGTGATCATGAGCCTTCAGCAGGATGGCAACGCCAATATCTACACCATGGATCTGCGCTCTCGTACCACGACACGCCTGACCAACACGTCGGCGATCGATACGGCCCCGTCCTATTCGCCTGACGGTCAGCGTGTTGCCTTTGAAAGTGACCGTGGCGGCCGCCAGCAGATTTACGTCATGAATGCCGATGGTTCCGGCCAGCAGCGCATTTCCTTCGGCGATGGTTCCTATTCCACGCCGGTATGGTCCCCGCGCGGCGATCTGATTGCCTTCACCAAGCAGTCTGGCGGCAAGTTCTCGATCGGTGTGATGAAGACGGATGGTTCGGGCGAACGAATCCTGACCAGCGGCTTCCACAATGAAGGGCCAACCTGGGCACCGAATGGCCGCGTACTGATGTTCTTCCGCCAGAACGCGGGTGCGGGCGGTCCGCAGCTCTATTCGATCGACCTGACGGGCTACAATGAACAGCTCATCAAGACACCGACCTTCGCTTCAGACCCGGCCTGGTCGCCGCTTCTGGACTGATATGACTGCCATCACGGCGCCGGCTTAAACCGGTGCCGTGATGTTTTACGCATTCCACAGGGAAATGTGCCTCTTTCTTGCCGCAAAGTGTTGTGAGGGAGCAAAAAACTGGGACATTTCCTTTCTGTTAACCATAAGCGTTTGCCGGCTATTAACCGCGATCAGTTAGTGTCCGGCAACGTTATTGAAATCCTAAGGAGAGACCGGCGATGAGCCGTACACATATTTCGGCACTCAGCCCCATGCAGAAACTGGCCCGTAACCCGGCTGTCATCGCCATGACGCTCGCGCTTGCTCTCGCAGGCTGCGCGAACAAGAAGAACATGCCGAACAGCGCCGGTGAACTCGGCCTTGGTGGCGCAGGCTCTGCAACGCCGGGCTCCCAGCAGGACTTCACGGTCAATGTCGGCGACCGCATCTTCTTCGACACGGACTCCACCTCGATCCGCGCCGACGCCCAGCAGACCCTGCAGCGCCAGGCACAGTGGCTTGCCCGTTACCCGAACTACGCCATCACGGTCGAAGGCCATGCCGACGAGCGCGGCACGCGTGAATACAACCTGGCACTCGGCGCCCGCCGTGCGGCAGCAACCCGCGACTTCCTGGCCTCTCAGGGTGTTCCGGCAAGCCGCATGAAGACGATCTCCTACGGCAAGGAACGTCCGGTCGCGGTTTGCGACGACATTTCCTGCTGGTCGCAGAACCGTCGCGCGGTCACGGTTCTCGGCGGCGCAGGCATGTAATCGCCTGACGTTTTTGTGAACGTAAATAAAGGGCGGTCTTCGGGCCGCCTTATGTTTTTTTCATAGTTTGGCCGAAGTTAAGTTGCTTTTTCGGTCGATATGGAAAAAATCCGGCTTGCACTATTCCGGTGCAAATCAGTTAAGGCAGGACGAATGAGATGAAGAAACTTGTCGTGGCGGGAATGCTGGGGCTTGCAGCCTGCACCGGCTTGAGCGGCACAGCCGTTTCGGGTCCGCTGTTCGGTGCGGGGGGTAGCTTCGGCACGATCAATTCTCAGCAGCAGCCCCCGGTCGTCCGGGTTCAGGCCAATGAAGCCTATCGGGTTCAGCAGCTTGAAGAACAGATCCGGCAACTCAACGGCCGTATCGAGGAAATGAGCTTCCAGCTTTTGCAGATGCAGGAGACGATCCGCAAGGCGCAGGAAGACAATGAGTTCCGCTTCCAGGAACTGGAAAGCGGAAAGGGCGGAAGTCCTGCAGCAACGCCGAAAAAGAAGGCGGAGGCAAGTCCGGTCAGTCCGGCGACGCCCCCGACCGACGACGTTGCAACGATCATCGAAACGCCACCCGAGGGTGGCGCTTCCGTTTCACCGTCTGCTCCCTCCAGTGCTCCGACAGGCGCGCCGGGTGAGACCACGCTCGGTTCGATCGAACTTGATTCCAAGGGGATGCCTATTGGCGGCACGCTCAATTCAGGCGCCAACAATTCTTCCGGCAGCCTTCCCGGCGTGACAACAGGCAACAGCACGCGCAAGACCGATCCCGTCAATACAGCGGCGCTGACCAGCGAAGGCGATATCTACCAGGCCGCTTACGGTCATGTCCTTTCCGGTGATTACAAGCTGGCGGAGCAGGGGTTCCAACAATATCTGCAGGGTTACCCCAAGGGCACGAAAGCCGCGGATGCGAGCTTCTGGCTGGGTGAAGCGCAATATTCTCAGGGCAAGTTCAACGAAGCCGCGAAGACCTTTCTTAACGGCCACCAGGCCTATGGCAAGTCTCCGAAGGCTCCGGAAATGCTTATGAAGCTTGGCATGTCCCTTGCCGCTCTCGATAATACCGAAACGGCCTGCGCCACGCTGCGCGAGGTGCCGAAGCGTTACCCCAATGCCTCGAAGACCGTGCTGAACAAAGTCGCCAGTGAACAGAAGCGGCTGAGCTGCTGATCCCTCTTTCCCATTGAAGTGCGGTCTGTCCATGCCTGCCAAGACCAGCATTCCAGACGAAACCGGGCTTGTCCCGCTTGAGGCTGCGCGATTGTTCGTCGCGAAACTGCGCAAACCTGCGCATATTCTCGTTGCAATTTCCGGCGGCAGCGATTCCACCGGTTTGTTGCTCGCATTGCACGAAGCTTCCATCGGTTCAGGGGATCAGGTGCGGCTGTCGGCCGTCACGGTCGATCATGCGCTACGGCCCGAATCCGCTGACGAGGCAAAAAAAGTCGCCACGTTATGCGCCGGGCTTGGCATCTTTCATGCCGTGCGCCGTTGGGAAGACCAAAAACCCGCCTCCGGTTTGGCCGAGGCCTCGCGCCTGGCGCGTTACCATCTGATTGCTGGTGTCGCGGACACGATGAGCGCCGATGTCATCGTGACGGGGCATACACGGGGCGACCAGCGGGAAACGGTTGCGATGCGCGCCGCCCGCGGTAAACGGGCTGATAATCTCGGCTTGTCGGGTATGGCAGACGCCGTGCTGTATGGTGGGCGTCACTGGGTCATGCGGCCATTTCTGCATTGCGAGCGCCAAGCCATTCGCGATTATCTTCTCGAAAGGGCGCAAGGCTGGATCGATGATCCCAGCAATGAAAACCGCAAATATGAGCGGGTGAGGGTGCGGCAGGCACTGGACGATACGCCTCGTCTTTTTCCGTACGGAACGTCAGACACAAGGTCGGAATTATCCGCACGCGCAGCCCGGTTTGTACATCATAACTCTTGTTTTTTTTTCCTTGGTTTAATCAGGATAAACGCTGAGAGCCTCGGTGAAGACCCCGCTGTTATCCGGTACGCGTTGTCGGCGCTATCAGGTGTTATCGGCGGTCGACGATATCCCATGGCCTCTGACACGATGGACAGGGTGATGGCGCTTGTCGCGAATCGAGAACCGGGAAGGATAACGGCGAACCGCGTCGTGTTCGATTACCGCAAGGATACCCTCTACCTGATGCGGGAAAACAGAAACATTCCATCACTGCGAATGCCGCCGGGCGCGAGGATGGTTTGGGACGAGCGCTTTGACGTGTTCAACCGTTCCGATGCAGAGATAGTCGTCCGCGCTTTTGGCGCCGGAGACACAATGGGTATTCCGATCAAACCTTCCGGTGTCATTCCTCCGGGGATATTGAAACGCTCCAGCCAGACAATGCCGGTCTTCGTGCGCGAAAATCACGATCTGGAATTTCCGGGGTCCGGCGTGGCGGCGATCCGCCCGCTGCTTGCGCCTTATGATCTTTTTCTTCCGCGTTTCGACCTTGAGTTGGCCAATGTGATTGCCATGCGCCTCCTGCACGCCGCCTATCCACAGCCCCCGGTTTAAATCAGGCCTCATTTTCGTGAATTGCCTTGGAACAGTTTTTACACCAAAACGCATCAGATAATGCGCTTTGCCTTGGCAAGGGCAGATGTCGTCCTTATGTTAAGGGCACGTAATAGCGGGCAGTAGTTGTGCCCGTGTGAGTTCGGGGAGTTCGATGAACCCAAATTTCAGAAATTTCGCCTTGTGGGCCGTGATCGCCCTCTTGCTGATCGCGCTGTTCAGCATGTTCCAGACGTCGCCGACGCAAACGGGTTCACGGGAAATTCCGTATTCCCAGTTTCTCCGCGACGTGGATTCCGGGCGAGTTCGCGACGTGACCGTCACCGGTAACCGGGTTCTCGGAACCTATACCGAAAACGGCACGGCCTTTCAGACCTATTCCCCCGTCATCGACGACAGCCTGATGGAGCGCTTGCAGAGCAAGAACGTGACCATCGTGGCGCGCCCGGAAAGCGATGGCTCCTCGGGCTTCCTGAGCTATCTCGGCACGCTTCTGCCGATGTTTCTCATTCTTGGCGTCTGGCTGTTCTTCATGCGGCAGATGCAGGGTGGTTCGCGCGGTGCGATGGGCTTCGGCAAGTCCAAGGCCAAGCTCCTGACGGAAGCCCATGGCCGCGTGACGTTTGACGACGTTGCCGGCGTGGATGAAGCCAAGCAGGATCTTGAGGAAATCGTGGAATTCCTGCGTGACCCGCAGAAGTTCCAGCGCCTCGGCGGCAAGATTCCGCGCGGCGTTCTGCTTGTTGGTCCTCCGGGCACCGGTAAGACGCTTCTTGCGCGTTCCGTCGCAGGTGAAGCCAATGTGCCGTTCTTCACGATTTCCGGTTCGGATTTCGTGGAAATGTTCGTTGGCGTCGGTGCCAGCCGTGTGCGTGACATGTTCGAGCAGGCGAAGAAGAATGCGCCTTGCATCATCTTCATCGATGAAATCGACGCCGTCGGCCGCCATCGTGGCGCCGGCCTCGGCGGCGGTAACGACGAGCGCGAACAGACGCTGAACCAGCTGCTGGTTGAGATGGACGGTTTCGAGGCGAATGAGGGCATCATTCTCATCGCCGCCACCAACCGTCCTGACGTTCTCGACCCCGCACTTCTGCGTCCCGGCCGTTTCGACCGTCAGGTTGTCGTGCCGAACCCTGATATCGTTGGCCGCGAACGCATCCTCAAGGTGCATATCCGCAACGTGCCGCTCGCGCCGAATGTCGATCTCAAGGTTCTGGCTCGCGGTACCCCCGGTTTCTCGGGTGCGGATCTGATGAACCTCGTCAACGAAGCCGCCCTCATGGCCGCCCGCCGCAACAAGCGCGTGGTGACCATGCAGGAGTTCGAAGACGCCAAGGACAAGATCATGATGGGCGCGGAACGCCGCTCCTCCGCCATGACCGAGGCCGAAAAGAAGCTGACCGCCTATCACGAAGCCGGTCATGCCATCACCGCTCTGAAGGTTGCCGTGGCCGATCCGTTGCACAAGGCAACGATCATCCCGCGCGGCCGCGCACTTGGCATGGTGATGCAGCTGCCGGAAGGCGACCGCTATTCCATGAGCTACAAGTGGATGGTGTCGCGCCTCGTGATCATGATGGGTGGCCGCGTTGCCGAAGAACTGACCTTCGGTAAGGAAAACATTACCTCGGGCGCGTCTTCGGATATCGAGCAGGCAACCAAGCTTGCCCGCGCCATGGTCACGCAATGGGGCTTTTCCGATGCGCTCGGCCAGGTCTCCTATGGTGAAAACCAGCAGGAAGTGTTCCTCGGCCACTCCGTTTCGCAGTCGAAGAACGTCTCCGAAGCCACAGCCCAGACGATCGACACGGAAGTTCGCCGCCTGATCGACGAGGCTTATGCCGAGGCTCGCCGCATTCTGACGGAAAATCACGATGGTTTCGTTGCGATTGCCGAGGGTCTGCTCGAATACGAAACCCTGACGGGTGACGAGATCAAGGCACTGCTGAAGGGCGAAAAACCCGCCCGCGATCTGGGCGACGATTCTCCGGGCAGCCGTGGTTCCGCGGTGCCGAAGGCCGGCACCAAGAAGGACGGTCCCAGTGAAGTGAAGGGTGACGGTGAAGCAAAGGGCGACGGTGAAGCCGAAGGCGGCATGGAGCCGCAGCCGCATTGATCGACCGCGTCTGTTAGAAATTGTAAAAGGCCATCCGGGCTTCCGGGTGGCCTTTTCATTTTGGTAACAAGATATAAGCCATTTTTGCGGTAATTTACGTGCTGTTTATCGTGGTTTGTGGCATCTAGCCAAAAACGCTTCCGGCTGTTTTCAGCTTGTGCCGGAACGCTGGAAAAGATTTGGAGTTCAAATGGCACGCCGTTATTTCGGAACCGATGGTATCCGCGGACAATCGAACGTCTTCCCCATGACGCCTGATCTGGCGATGCGGGTTGGCATTGCCGTCGGGACGATTTTCCGCCGTGGCCATCATCGCCATCGTGTCGTCATCGGCAAGGATACGCGCCTTTCCGGCTATATGCTGGAAAACGCCCTGGTTGCCGGCTTCACCGCCGCCGGTCTCGATGTCTTCCTGCTCGGCCCGATCCCGACGCCGGCCGTCGCCATGCTGACCCGCTCGCTGCGCGCGGATATCGGCGTGATGATCTCGGCCTCGCACAATCCCTTCTCCGACAACGGCATCAAGCTTTTCGGGCCTGACGGTTACAAGCTTTCCGATGAGCTGGAGCTGGAGATCGAAGACCTCCTCGACAAGGATATCTACGCCCAACTGGCGAAACCTGCCGAAATCGGCCGGGCGAAGCGCGTCGATGGCGACATCTATCGTTATATCGAGTTCGTGAAGCGCACCCTGCCGCGCGACGTGACATTGAGCGGCCTGCGAATCGCCATCGACTGCGCCAATGGCGCGGCTTATAAGGTGGCGCCCGCGGCTCTCTGGGAACTCGGCGCGGAGGTCGTCACCATCGGCAACGAGCCGAACGGCATCAACATTAACCTCGAATGCGGTTCCACGCACCCGGAAGCCCTTCAGAAAAAGGTCCACGAGGTGCGGGCCGATATCGGCATTGCGCTGGATGGTGATGCGGACCGCGTCATCATCGTTGATGAACGCGGTGAGATAGTTGATGGCGACCAGCTGATGGCCGTCATCGCCGACAGCTGGGCCGAAGACAACACGCTCCGCGGCGGTGGCATCGTCGCAACTGTCATGTCCAATCTCGGTCTTGAGCGGTTTCTTGGCGACAAGGGCCTCACCCTTGCCCGCACCAAGGTGGGCGACCGCTATGTGGTCGAACACATGCGCAACCACAATTTCAATGTTGGCGGTGAGCAGTCCGGCCATATCGTGCTGTCGGATTACGGCACGACGGGGGATGGGCTCGTTGCGGCATTGCAGGTTCTCGCCAAGGTCAAGCGCTCCGGCCGCACGGTGAGCGAGGTTTGCCGCAAGTTCGAGCCCGTGCCGCAGCTTTTGAAGAATGTCCGTATCTCCGGTGGCAAACCGCTGGAAAACCCGGTCGTGCAGCAGGCAATTGCGGATGCGGAAAGTGCGCTTGCCGATAATGGCCGCCTCGTCATCCGCCCTTCCGGCACCGAACCGCTGATCCGCGTGATGGCGGAAGGCGACGATAGCGCGAAGGTGGAGCGTATCGTCAATGATCTTGTCGGCATCATCGCGAATGCCCGCTCTGCCGCGTGAGGCATAGCAACAATAAATCAGCAAAAAGCCGGCCTTCCGCCAGCTTTTTCTTTGAGTATTTACTAATAAATATAGTGAATGAGCGTGGTTAATCGGGACTTAACCATTTTACGTCAATCTCCATGACTGAACAGTTCACTGGCATCTGCTGCCGCAAACGCACGTGCCTCTTCTGGAGTGGAAGTCATGAAAAACGCCCTGGCCGGATTTCTGGCCGTCCTGCTGACCGGCACCAGCGCCATTGCCGCCGATCTTTATCAAGCTGAGCCTGCGCCGACCTATGCTCCCGAAGTGGAGATCACCCAGGCAAGCGGCTGGTATCTGCGAGGCGACGTCGGTTATTCTTTCAATAAGCTGCGTGGTGCCAATTATTATCAGGGTGGCCCTGGTGGCTATCTCGCTGATTTCGATACCGCGAAGATCGACGATAGCTATGTCATTGGCGCCGGTGTCGGTTATCAGTTCAACAACTATTTCCGCAGTGACGTGACCTTCGACTATATGGGCAAGTCGGATTTTCGTGGCTCCACGAGCGGTTTCTGCGGTTCCGTTCCCGGCCGCTGCGTCTCGGAGGATCTTAGCTCGGTTCGCGCCTATACTCTGATGGCAAATGCCTACGTCGATCTCGGGACTTACGGACGCGTGACGCCGTATGTCGGCGGTGGTATCGGCGGCTCCTACGTCAAGTGGGACAAGCTGCGCAACACATCCTGCAGTGTCAATGGTCTTGGCTGCGACCCGACCACCGAACACGGCGGCAGGGGCAAGTGGCGTTTCGCTTACGCCCTTATGGCTGGCGCATCCATTGATGTTACCTGTAATCTGAAGGCCGATATCGGTTACCGTTTCCGTCACATCAACAAGGGCGACATGTTCGCCTATGAGAATGGCGGCGGCCCCGGCCGTGACAAGGGCCTCTATTCGCATGAAGTGCGTGTCGGCGGCCGTTATGTCTTCAACGGTTGCGACACCGCGCAATACATGCCGCCTGCCGATATTCCTCTGCAGCCTGCCGTTTATAAATAATCGTCACGCCAACCTGATAGTTTCGGGCCGTCCGCATCCTCCGGGTGCGGGCGGTTTTGTTTTATCGGCATGTGGCAAGGGACATGACGCATATGGACCAAGATTCTTCTGCGTAGCGACATATTCCGCTTGACTGGGATCGGCGACAGGAATAGCAACGGCGTCAGGACACTCCACCCTAACGTGGAGCGCCTATCTGGAAGGGTAGTCAAATGACAGATATCGTGAAGCCGGACGTCCGTCCGGGCAATACGCATTTTTCCTCTGGTCCCTGCTCGAAGCGCCCCGGTTGGTCGCTAGATGCTCTCTCCGATGCGCCGCTCGGTCGCTCGCATCGCGCCAAGGTTGGCAAAGCCAAGCTGAAGCAGGCCATCGATCTCACCCGTGAAGTTCTTGATGTTCCCGCCGATTATCGCATCGGTATCGTTCCCGCATCCGACACCGGCGCCGTTGAAATGGCGCTCTGGTCGCTGCTCGGCGAACGTGGCGTCGATATGCTGGCCTGGGAAAGCTTCGGCGCCGGCTGGGTCACCGACGTCGTCAAGCAGCTGAAGCTGAAGGACGTTCGCAAGTTCGAGGCCGATTACGGCCTGCTGCCGAACCTTGCCGAAGTCGATTTCGACCGCGACGTGGTCTTCACCTGGAACGGTACGACCTCTGGCGTTCGTGTTCCCAACGCCGATTTCATTCCCGCCGACCGCAAGGGCCTGACCATCTGCGACGCCACCTCGGCGGCTTTCGCGCAGGATATGGACTTTACGAAACTCGACGTCGTCACCTTCTCCTGGCAGAAGGTTCTCGGCGGCGAGGGCGGCCATGGCGTCATCATCCTGTCGCCGCGCGCCGTTGAGCGTCTCTTGAGCTACGCACCGGCATGGCCGCTGCCGAAAATCTTCCGCATGGTTTCCGGCGGCAAGCTGATCGAAGGCATCTTCACCGGTGAAACCATCAACACGCCGTCCATGCTCTGCGTTGAAGATTATATCGACGCGCTGCTCTGGGCAAAGAATCTCGGTGGCCTGAAGGCGCTGATCGGCCGCGCCGATGCCAATGCCAAGGTTATCTACGACTTCATCGAGAAGAACGACTGGATCGCTAACCTGGCCGTGAAGCCGGAAACTCGCTCCAATACGTCCGTCTGCCTCAAGATCGTCGATCCCGAGGTCCAGGCGCTGGATGCCGCGGCACAGGCCGATTTTGCCAAGGGCGTCGTCGCCCTGCTCGAAAAGGAAAATGTCGCCCTCGATATCGGCGCTTACCGCGACGCCCCGTCCGGTCTGCGCATCTGGGCCGGCGCCACCATCGAGACGGCTGATATGGAAGCCGTCATGCCCTGGCTCACCTGGGCTTACCAGACGCAGAAGGCAGCACTTTCCAAGGCTGCCGCCTGATTTGATACCGGCCCTGCGCTGATGCAGGGCCGCATAGTTCCCGCTTTCAAAACTGCACCGTTTTTCAAGGAGCCCGTGAACCATGGCACCTCGCGTACTCGTATCCGACGAACTGTCGGAAACCGCCGTCCAGATTTTCCGTGATCGTGGCGTCGAAGTTGATTTCCAGCCGAAGCTCGGCAAGGACAAGGACAAGCTTGCTGAAATCATCGGCAATTACGATGGCTTGGCCATCCGCTCTGCCACCAAGGCAACCGAAAAGCTGATCGAAGCCGCGACCAACCTCAAGGTCATCGGCCGCGCCGGCATCGGCGTCGACAACGTTGACATCCCGGCTGCCTCGCGCCGCGGTATCATCGTCATGAACACGCCTTTCGGCAACTCCATTACAACGGCAGAACACGCGATTGCGCTGATGTTTGCCGTCGCCCGCCAGCTTCCTGCAGCCGACAGCTCCACGCAGGCCGGCAAGTGGGAAAAGTCGAAGTTCATGGGTGTCGAAATCACCGGCAAGACGCTCGGCGTCATCGGTGCGGGTAACATCGGTTCGATCGTCTGCTCGCGTGCACTTGGCCTCAAGATGCACGTTCTCGCCTACGACCCCTTCCTGTCGCCGGAGCGCGCGCAGGAAATGGGCGTCACCAAGGTTGAGCTGGACGAGTTGCTGGCCCAGGCCGATTTCATCACCCTGCATGTGCCGATGACCGACAAGACGCGCGGCATCCTGAACGCCGAGAACCTTGCCAAGACCAAGAAGGGCGTACGTATCGTCAACTGCGCCCGTGGTGGTCTTGTGGATGAAGCTGCCCTTGCGGAAGCCATCAAGTCCGGCCATGTCGCCGGTGCCGGTTTTGACGTGTTCGAAGTCGAGCCCGCCACCGAGAGCCCGCTTTTCGGCCTTCCTAACGTCGTCTGCACGCCGCATCTTGGCGCTTCGACCACGGAAGCACAGGAAAACGTTGCCCTGCAGGTTGCCGAGCAGATGTCGGATTACCTCGTCAAGGGTGCCGTGTCCAACGCCATCAACATGCCGTCGATCACGGCTGAGGAAGCGCCGCGTCTGAAGCCCTTCATCCGTCTCGCGGATGTTCTCGGGTCTTTCGTCGGCCAGGTACAGGAAAGCGCCACCAAGGAAATCGAAATCCTTTATGACGGTGCAACCGCCAACATGAACACGAAGGCGTTGACCAGTGCATTGCTGGCCGGCCTCATCCGCAGTCAGGTTGCCGACGTGAACATGGTTTCGGCCCCGGTCATGATCAAGGAGAAAGGCATCATCCTTTCCGAGGTCAAGCGCGACAAGACCGGCGTTTACGACGGTTACATCAAGCTGACGGTGAAGACGGAAAACCAGATCCGCTCGGTTGCCGGCACGGTGTTCTCGGATGGCAAGCCACGTTTCATCCAGATCAAGAACATCAACATGGATGCCGATGTCGGATCGCACATGATCTACATCACCAATACCGACGTTCCCGGCATGATCGGCTTCATGGGCACCACGCTCGGCGAGGCTGGCGTCAACATCGCCAACTTCCAGCTTGGACGTGAAAAGGAAGGCGGCGACGCCATCGCCCTGCTTTATGTCGACGGTCCGGTTTCCGAAGAGGTGCTGGACAAGCTGCGCGCCAACCCGGCCATCCGCCAGGTCAAGCCGCTGACGTTCAACGTCGACTGATCTATCGTTCCTCCCAAGGGGACAATAGGAACCGGTGCAGGGGAAACCCTGTGCCGGTTTTCTTCCAGCTTTCGATTTGCGGCAGATTTCACGCGCCTCACGCCTTGGTTGCATATCACAAAAAATTTAAGCCGAGCGGTCTAAAAATGATGATCATGAGTTGCTATATCGCCTGTTGAGATGCCGCTCATGGGAGGGCGGCCAATAGGAGATAACGATGTTTGCTGCCTTTCGGCGCTTCAAGGGTTTGTTCGCAGTCGCCGCGCTTGGTATCGCGGTGTCTTTTGTGGCGGTTGATATGGCAGAAGCACGTCGCGCCAGCGGCGGTTTCGGCAGCCGTGGCACGCGGACCTACTCCGCTCCGCCTTCGACCAGCACTGCGCCCGGCCAGACCGCGCCGATTAACCGCAGCATGACGCCCAACACCAACCAGGCAGCTCCTGGCGCTGCTCAGCCGGCACGTCCTGGCGCACAGGCGCCGCAGCAAAATCGTGGCCTCTTCGGCGGCATGATGGGTGGTCTGATGGGCGGCCTGCTGATGGGCGGTCTGTTCGGCATGCTTCTGGGTGGTGGTTTCGGCGGCATGGCCGGTTTCTTCGGCATGTTGCTGCAGGTTGCGCTGATCGGCCTTCTGGTCATGCTCGCCATGCGCTTCTTCGCGTCGCGCCGTCAGGGCCAGCCCGCTTATGGATCGGCCAACGGCTCGCACCGCACGGATCATTCCGGCTCCTCCTATAATGGCGGTTCGCAGGCGGGTCCGGCCGCATCCTCGTTCAAGATCCCGAAGATCGGCGCGATGGCCGGCGCTGCGGGCGGAGCGGCTGCTGCTGCCGCAACGGCAAAGCCCACGCCCCACGCCAACGCCATCTCGGAGGGCGACGAAATCGGCATCACGCAGGGCGACCTCGAGACGTTCCAGAAAATGCTGGAAGACGTGCAGGCTGCCTATGCCGCCGAGGATTATGGCACATTGCGCAAACTGACGACGCCCGAAGCCATGTCTTATCTCGCTGAAGAACTCAGCGATAACGCGACCAGCGGTGTGAAAAACGACGTGCGCGAGGTGACGCTACTGCAGGGCGATGTCGCCGAAGCATGGCACGAAGAAGGGCAGGACTACGCGACAGTCGCGATGCGCTACTCTGCCATCGACGTGATGCGCGACCGCACCTCCGGCAAGGTGATCGAAGGTGACGAGCAACATCCGTCCGAATCGGTGGAAATGTGGACCTTTGTCCGCCGCCCCGGCAACGACAACTGGCAGGTCGCCGCCATCCAGGCCGCCGCCTGACGAATCAGAGCCTCTTAAACGGATAAGGCCCGGCGGTCGCTTCACCGCCGGGCCTTATCCGTTTCGTTCGATAAGCTTCCTAAAAAGCATGGCGGGATGCCGCCAAAAAAGATTGGGAGATCTTACGGGTGATATATCCGCCAGCCACGCGCGGCGGATTCGGCTTTCCCCTGCCATGCAAGGCCTTGAGGCTTGTTTGCCTTGGTATGTTCCGAGCGCATGGCTCATCCGTTTCACGGAATTGCCTTTTTTCATTCATCGGGCATTCAGTCCCCGCGTCCTAACCACAGGGCGTACACGTCAATGTGACTTTTCGTGCCGGTTCTAAACCGCTTTGGGAGCGGAACCTCAGCGGCAAAAACGCGTTGACAATCCAATTCCCGGCATCTCGCAGGCCGGGCTGGGTGGCCGGGCAATGCACGGCCCGCGAGAACGGAGAGCTATCGAAATGAAACGCTTTGACCTGATCGACGGGATGCGTGGTTACTTCCTCGTCTTCATGCTGATCAACCATCTGGTGTTTGCCGGCGGCTTCTGGCTGGTGGAAATCAACCATCGCCAGTTCGCCTTTGTCGAGGACGCGCAGGGCTTCGTATTCCTGTCCGGCCTGCTGATCGGCATGGTATATGCGCGCAAGATGATGAAATATGGCTATGACGCCGGTAAACAGATGATCTGGAACCGCGCGCTGGAACTCTATCGTTATGCGATGGGTCTCGTCATCGCCGTTCTGTTCTTCCGTATGATCATCCCGCATGCGCCCTACATCTGGTACAATTGGCTCGGCATGACGTCTTTCGACGATCCGCTGCGTCTGACGGCAATTGCGACATTTCTCTTCCAGCCGACCTTCATGGACATTCTGCCGCAATATATTGTCTACATGATTTTCGCGCCTGTCCTGGTGAAGCTCTGCCTCGATGGCAAGTGGGCCTATGTCATGGCCGGCTCGCTGCTGGTCTGGATGGCGGGACAGCTTGGCCTGCAGCAGATTGTGACGACGCCTCTCAATGAACTCGTCAAGGGCGCGGACGAACAGGGTATTCGCGTCAGCTTCAACCTGCTCGGCTGGCAGCTGGTGTTCTACTCGGCGCTGGTGATGGGTGCTATGACGGCGCAGAACCGCATTCCGTGGAAGAAGATTTTCTCCCCGGAGCATACCTGGCTGCCGAAGGCCGCGCTTGTCATCTGCCTGTTCTTCATGCCGCTCCGCATCGCTACCGCGTGGGGTCTGATGCCGGAATTCATGATGGGCAAGTTTTCGACGATGGAAATCCGCGCCGATTTCGGCCCGGTCTACCTCATCAACTTCCTCGCCGTCGGCGTTGGCCTCACCTGGCTCGTGATTGCCGGACCGCATCACCACCGCCCGCTCGTGCGCTCCATCGCCGAAGGCGTTATCTGGGTGCTGTCGCTGAAGTTCCTGCAATTGCTCGGCCGCCACTCGCTGCAGGTCTATGTCTGGCACGTGGCGATCGTCTATGGCGTTTATTATCTCGATGGACGCACGGCGGAACTGTCGCAGCTGAACAAGACGCTGATCGCCTTTACGGCCATCGGATTGCTGGCCATGCCCGCCCTGTGGCGGGAGCGCGACAAGTGGTTCGGCAGCAGCGGCCAGAAGACGGCTGGCGCCTGAAGCCCTCCACAAGGGGAATCAGACGGCTTTACGGGGCGGTTTTCCGCCCCGTACTTGCGTGTGAGGCCATTCCTTTCTATATGCAGCCCTTAAATCCGCGGTATGGCGAGACAGGACGGCCCGTTTGGTGGGCAGGGTTTCTCGCGGCGGATGACCGACAGGCGGCGGGGCCTTTACCCCCGTTATGACTGACGATGGGAAAAAACGTGAATACGCTCGATTTTGACAAGAGGCCGGAAGATACCCGGATCGTTGTCGCCATGTCCGGTGGCGTCGATTCTTCTGTTGTGGCCGGTATCCTCAAGCGCGAGGGCTACGATGTCCTCGGCATCACCCTCCAGCTGTATGACCATGGCGCCGCCGTGCACCGCGCCGGCTCCTGTTGCGCCGGCCAGGATATCGACGATGCGCGCCGGGTCTGCGAAACGCTGGGCATCCCTCATTACGTGCTGGATTATGAAGCGCGGTTCCGTGAAACCGTCATCAACCCCTTTGCGGAAGCTTATGCGATGGGTGAGACCCCCATTCCCTGTGTTGCCTGCAACCAGACGGTAAAATTCGCCGATCTTCTAGCGACCGCGCAGGAACTGGGTGCCGATGCGCTGGCCACGGGCCACTACATCCGTTCGCGGCCCAACCCCGTTCCCGGCCAGGCGGGCCGCCGCGCGCTCTATCGGCCGATCGACAGCGACCGCGACCAGAGCTGGTTCCTGTTCGCAACCACGCAGGAACAGATCGATTATCTGCGCTTTCCCCTCGGTGGCCTCTCCAAGGCCGAAACACGGGCTTTGGCGGAAGAAATGGGGCTTGTCGTTGCCAAAAAGGCCGACAGCCAGGATATCTGTTTCGTGCCGCAGGGCAAATATACCGATATCATCAACAAGCTGAAGCCGAATGCGGCTCTGGCGGGTGATATCGTGCATCTCGACGGGCGTGTGCTCGGCCGCCACGATGGCATCGTGCATTATACGATCGGCCAGCGCCGCGGTATCGGTGTTGCGACGGGCGAGCCGCTTTACGTCGTGCATCTCGATGCGCGTGGCCGCCGGGTCATCGTTGGCCCACGTGAGGCGCTGGAAACCCGCCGCGTCTATCTGCGTGACATGAACTGGCTGGGTGATGGCGACCTGGCCGTCGACGCCGGGCAGGGCTTCGCCTGCTTCGCCAAGGTGCGTTCCACCCGTCCTCCGACGGAGGCAGTGCTGCATGCGGATGAGAATGGTATCTATGTGGACCTGATGACCGGAGAGGCGGGTGTCGCGCCCGGTCAGGCCTGCGTGCTTTATTCCGCGCCGGGCGCGGATGCCCGCGTGTACGGCGGCGGTTTCATTGAACGGTCCGAGCGCTCGGCGGAGGCCGAGGCGTCGCTCAAGGCGCTTCTGGAAAAGCCGGTTGCCGCCTGAAACCACTCGCTTTTTGCAGCGATGCGGAAAGCGAATTTTTTGCGCATCTTGCGCTTGACACTTTGGGGAGCGGCACCTTATAAGCCGCTCATCCTGATGGAACGAGCCGGTCACATGACTGTCACGTTTCCCCTGTGGCGGGGTAGCTCAGGTGGTTAGAGCAGCGGAATCATAATCCGCGTGTCGGGGGTTCAAGTCCCTCTCCCGCTACCAACTTTATCACCGACAGTTCAGAACTCATAAGGCTTGAGAGATAAGCCTTCAGGCTGACCGAGTAGGCTTCGCCCGCGGGTGTCGGTTCTACAACGACCGCGGCAACCAGTTGCCGAAACGTCTCCCCGAGCTCCATCGGCACGTTGCCGTCACTCGATCGCAAGATTTTAGCCAAGCTCTCGATGCTCGACCGGAAGCGCAACAAAGCCTTCGGCTGAAGCTCAATCACATTTGCCGGCTCCTCGACGCTGTCGAGAATGGCCTGAAATTTATTCCGCTCCTCGCGAAGGCCAGCCAGCAAAACCGCCGCCTCGTCGTCTTCGATGAGCCCTTTCGATATTTTTTCAACAATTTTCGTGATGCCATCTTTCGCATCATTCAAGCCGCGCTGCGCCGCCGCCCTGCTTTTGAAGGCATTCCCGCGCCGCCGCTTCAACTCCTCCTCGTAAGTCTTCACGTAGGCCTCGATAACGCTCGTATCGGCAAACGCCATGCGCAAGCTGTCGATAACCTGTTCTTCAATCCGGTCGATATAGAACCGCCTGCGATTATCGCACGTTCCGGATTCGCGGTAGGTGCTGCACTGGATGCGATTGCCGCCCCGATCCGGCCCGACGATCACCATTCCGCCTCCGCACGCTCCACAGCGCAGCAGGCCGGAAAGCAGCCGCTTCGATCTGGGCTGCATCATCTTGTGTTCGCCGCCGGTCGCGGCCTTTCTTTCCTGCACCTTCTGAAAAAGCCACTCGTCCACGATGCGCAAATGCGGAACATCGATCGTCTCATGTTCGCTTGCGTCGTTCGTGCGGGAAACGCGGCGGCCGGTGCTGGGGTCTTTGACCATCCGCACCCGGTTCCAAACCATCCGGCCGTCATAGATCGGATTGCGCAGGATGCCATATCCACGCGTCCCGCTGCCGTTGATGGTTGACGCGTTCCACTTATCGCCGCGGGGAGGGGCGATGCCTTCTTCGTTCAATGCGCCGGCAATAGTGCGCGGCGATGTCCCGGCCGCATACTGCTTGAAAATCCGGACGATGATCTGGGCCTCATCAGGAAGAATGCGAAGCTCTCCCGGCTTTCCCGGTACCGGCTCATAGCCGTAAGCCCTACCGCCGGCGTGTCGACCAGACCGCACAACGCCGACCATGCCACGCTTGACTTTCTTAGCGCCTTCCTCGCGCTGCATCTGGCCGACGACGCCATACATGCCGATTTGCATCGTGTCCATGACGCCGCCGTTCACGCAGTTCATCTCGACGCCGCGAAACTTCAACGTCTTGTGAATATGCGCCAGGTCGGCAATGTCTCGGGAAACACGGTCGGGCGATTCCGAAATCAGAACTTCGAATGTTCCGTTTTCCGCGTCCTGCATGAGTTGAGACAGGCCAGCCCGCCCAAACATGGACGCGCCGGATTTTGCTCTATCGTGAAACGTCTTGACGATCTGCGCCCCGATGCGCTGCGCGTGGGCTTCGCAAAGCCTGATTTGATCCTCGACGGACTTGTCGTTTTGCAGGTCGGTCGAATACCGGGCGTAGATTGCAGCGCGTTTCATTTCGATCTCTTGGCGGGTGTGGCGGGTTTCACGTCGTCATTGGACGGTCGCAGGCTTTCAGCGTCTTCCTTGGCCTGCCACCTTGCCAATGCTTTCGCGAACTCGATCAAAGGATTTTCTTTCTCCATTGATTAGTTCTCCCCGTTATTCGACTTATCCACAGGGGTTATCTTGTCGAAAGACTTGACGAACGCAGCCAACTCGCCTGCCTTCATGTCCTCGCATTCGGCTTCGTACTGAACGAGCAGACACATGCGAATATGCGCCTCGTCGTCGTCTTTGGGCTTCCGGTGGTTCAGCGTCTCGATCAGCCGGGTCCGTTCGGAGTGCATAAACTCCAACATCGTGCTGAGATATTCACCTGCAGGCTTGAGGCCTTTGTCGGTCTTGCTCCTGGGCTGGTTCATGACGCCGGAAAGCCCGGTTATCGCGAGCGACAGTGCTTCGTACACGGCGTTAAACTGACGGCCCTCGAAAGCCGTCATATCCAGTTCATCGAGCCAGTCCTGCTCGGGCCGAAGAAATTGAGCAGGGATACCATTGATCGCCGTAATCATGCTTCTTCTCCCGAATTGATGAGGGTTGCGAGGAAGACGGCCTGATCCTGGCCGGTCATGGACGAGCCGTAGACCTTCTTGATATGCGCGGCTTTCATGCGCGCGTCTTCCAGTGTGGCGATCGGATGCGCGATGATGGCTTCGTTCAGATCGTTTTCCAGATCGGCAAGCCGATCCTGTTCTCTGCCGAGATCATGGAAGCCGCTTGATGTGGCCCATGCCTGATAGCGCGCTTCGCGGGCGTCGAACATCGTGAGATAATGCTGACGATCAGCTTCGATCCTGGCAAAGTGAGGCGCGAAGTTCTGCGCGTTTCCGCAGAAATCGGCGTTCATCTTGAAAACCTTCGCCTCGCAGTCGAATAGGTGATTCACAGCATCGCGCGACATCACGAACTGCTGCTTCAGCATGTGCCAGCGGTAACTGTGCGTCAGTTCGGCTTTCTCGAGCTTCGCTACTGGCGGGCGCTCGGGACTTTCCCAAAGGGCCTCCGACAAACCGTCGATGCGATTGGCTTCGGCTGTGACGTCGTTGTAGGCAGAGATCAGCGTTGCCAGCGCCGACGGCTCGGTCTGGGCGGTCGTTACAGTCTCGCAGGCCGTGGCAGCTACAGGGAGAGCGGCAGCAGCTACGCCGCCGAGAAAGGTGCGACGGGTCGTTTTCATGCTGAATGCTCCTCAGTGACCGGGATTTTGATGAGGGTGTGGACGCCATCGTGATTGATGGTGATGCGATCGATCGCCAAATCGGGATTATCGCGGATGATCTGCCCTGCCTGATGCAGGAGATCGGAAAGCCGTTCCTTCGCCGTCTGACCTTCGAGGTAAGCAAGCGCGCCCTTCACGAGCGTGGCGCTGACCACAGAACAGTCGAAATCCTCGTTTTCCTTGTCGGCAAGACGAAGCGCAGCAATCAGCCCATCAAAAGTCGTCAGCCGGGCCGAGCTTTCGAAAAACGCATCCATTGCGGAATGCATCTCAATTTCCTCGGGGCTGTCTTCGAGGGGGCCGTTACGGTTATTCGCTGCTTCGATCGCTGCGTTGTGCCGCGCAATCATCGCTTCAAGGGTAACTTCTGGCATGGCTTCGCCAGCGGCCGGAATCGTGTTCGGCATGATCATTCTCCAAATTGTAGGGGTGGAGATCGGCGCTATGTGCGCGCCGGTCGCTGGTTACTGTTCGCGCGCGGCTGCCATATCGGCGTCTGTGACCGTCACATTGAGTTTCTTGGCGATTGCGACCACGCCTTTAGGGTAGAACTTCAGCGTTTCGCGAACGCCTTCCGTTCCATCATCCTTCCGATAGGACCTCGCAACATTCCGGCACAACCCTGCTTTTTCTTTTTCTGAATAGGCCAGCAGCTTGTTGCTACCGGTCTGCCGGTACGCCCACTTGTTCTGCTTCAACCATTCAACGAAACGGTTTTGCGGCATCTGCACCAGCTTGGCGGTTTCGCGAACGCCGAACATATCATCGGCGCCAGTGATGCGGTGAAGGGTGTCAACGTCTTCCTGCATCACTGTCATATCACGGCGCATGTCTGCGATCTGAAGGGCGTACCCTTGCGTGATCGCAAGCAGGTGTTCTGGATTCCGGATCAGGTCTTCGGCCGTCATGGGCTGACGGGCTGTTCCGTTCTCGTAATCATCGAACCGCTTGACGATTTCGATGGTCACCTCAGTGGCTATTACAGTCTCAGACTTCGCGGTGATGAAAATCGCCTGCTTGCGGTTGAGGTAGTTTACCTCCGCCGTGCCTCCAAGGCCTAAGCGGGACACCGTGACCCGCTTTCCAAGCTGCTCAAGCGCAGTGGCGTGACGCTTGATAAGCCTTCGTATGGACTTGGGATCTGTAAAGCCAAGGCGCTTTGCGAGAACGATGTCCTCGACGCGCGCTTCACCTTCGACCTTCTCGATAGTGAGGTTGCCAATTGAAACTGTTGGCACAGTTGTGCTATCCCTGTGATCGCTCATCAGGCAATTCCTTTGCTTCTGGTGATTTCGCAGCGGCGGGGATTGGCCTCGACAACTTTTCCCCGTTTGCTGCCTATTTTTCGGCCAAAGCCGACATTTCCGCTTTCAGTCCGCATTCGATCAGTTGGCGTATTGCCTTTCCGCGCGACCAGATCCTTTTTGACAAGCGGTATTCGTCAACCTTTTCCAGTAGACTTTCCTCCATCATCAGCGGCACTCGCTGATCAGTCGGTTCCTTTTTCATGGTGTGCTCCGTTTTCGTATTATCTTGCACAAGAAAACGTTAACCCTGTTTCGAAGTGTCGTCAAACGTTTTCTTGCGCAAGATAATCACTCATGTATAAAAGCGGGCATGGCTAGACCGAAGAAACCCGTTGACGAACTCAAAGACCAGCGCGTCCCGATCATGATGTCGGAAGACGAACTGAAGGCTGTTGATGACTGGCGGTTCGAAAACCGCATCGGGTCTCGCGGTGAAGCCATTCGAAGGCTTTGCCAGGTCGGTCTCAAAACCAGTGAAATGACCGACGTGCTACGGGATGGGGGGAATGAGCTTTCTGACCTTCTTACCCGAGCCTTCGATGAAGTGCTGCCAGATGGCGAGCCTTCATCAATGAATCCGGTAGACGCGATCCGATATATTGTGGAGATCGAAGAAGTATCGTCAAAAATCCTTGTTGCTTTGGGCGCTGTCGTTGACGCATCTGCGGCGATGCATGCCTTTGAAAGCGCTGAGCAGGCAATAAAGCACTTCAACGAGATCAAGCAGCAATATGCCAAGTTTCTCGAAGACGACGGCAGTAGCAAGAAAGACTGACGCATCACTCCGCTCCCATTGTCTGGAGAGCGTGGGCAACGTTGTCAGCTATCGACTTTGCGCTGAGAGCTACAGCTGAAACCGCAAACCCATCAGCGCCGCCTATGCCGTCACCCATCTTGTCGAGCGCGTGCAGCAGATCGTGGATTTCCTGAGTGTATTCGAGGAGTTCGGAAACGCGAGAAGGCGTAGCATGGGAACCGCCTTCCCGCGCTTCGTTCTCCGGCAGGGCCTCGTCTGCGAGGTGGACGGCCTCAAGGCCTGCCAGATTGGAAGGGATTTCCAGCGCGAGCAATTTGTGCAGCTTCAAGAGGTTGAGGCCAGACGGCGTGGTCTCGTCGCGCTCCCACTGGCTGACCGCCTGAACCGTGACGCCTAGAGCGTCTGCAACGTCGGCTTGCCCCATGTTGCGTGCGATACGCGCGTAGCGGATCTGTGGCCCGACGGTTGTGACGCGGCGCATGATGACCGCCTCGTCACCAACCTTCATTTCCACATTCATTGTGATTAGGCATGGAATAAGGACCCCGCACATGGGGTGATCGGCGTCCAAACGGGACCCCCATTTGCAATGGGGTTACAACAGCCTCCGGTTTCATCGGAGGCTTTTTGTTCGGATGCTTATTGTGGAAACAATTCTGAAGATACGGCGGCTAGCCCATGTTCAGGGCAAGTCGATCAAGGCGATCTGCCGGGAGTTGGGCATATCGCGGAAAGTGGTGCGGAAGGTTTTGCGCACCGATGAGACGGAGTTCAAATACGAACGGACCCGTCAACCTCAGCCGAAGCTCGGCCCCTGGCGCGGTCAGCTCGATGGAATGCTCCTCGCCAATGAGGCCAAATCTTCTCGCGAACGGCTGACACTGATCCGGATATTCGAGGACTTGCGCGACCTCGGCTACGAGGGCGGTTACGACACAGTCCGGCGTTACGCCCGAACATGGGCGAAGGAGCGCGGGTCCGTGACGGCGCAAGCCTATGTGCCGCTCTATTACGCGCCGGGCGAGGCCTACCAGTTCGACTGGAGCCACGAGATTGTCGTGCTGAACGGCGTGACGACGACGGTGAAGGTTGCGCATATCCGGCTCTGCCACAGCCGGATGATGTATGTGAGAGCCTATCCGCGCGAGACGCAAGAGATGGTCTTCGACGCCCATGACAGGGCGTTCGCTTTCTTCGGCGGGGCCTGCACGCGCGGCATCTATGATAATATGAAGACCGCGGTGGAGACGGTCTTCGTCGGCAAGGAACGGCAATACAATCGCCGCTTCCTACAGATGTGCAGCCATTACCTGATCGAACCGGTGGCCTGCACGCCGGCGTCGGGGTGGGAGAAAGGCCAGGTCGAGAACCAGGTCAATCTGGTGCGCGAACGCTTCTTCACGCCGCGACTGCGCTTCAAATCCTACGATGAACTGAATGGCTGGTTGCTGGACAAGTGCATCAGTTACGCCCGCGCTCATAAGCACGTCGATCAGACGGAGCGCACGATCTGGGAGGTGTTCGATGCGGAGCGGCCGCACCTGGTCGGCTATCCCGGCAAATTCGACGGCTTCCACGCTGTGCAGGCCTCGATCGGCAAGACCTGCCTCGTGCGTTTCGACAACAACAAATACTCGGTACTGTCTACGGCAGTCGGCCGCCCTGCCGAGATACATGCCTATGCAGATCGCATCGTCATCCGGCAGGATGGCGTGGAAATCGGCCAACACGATCGCTGCTTCGGCCGTGGCGAGACGATCTATAATCCCTGGCATTACGTGCCGGTCCTGACCCGCAAACCGGGAGCACTGCGCAACGGTGCGCCGTTCCACGACTGGGTTTTGCCCGCCGCCATGGAGAAGGTGCGCCGCCGGCTGAAGGCAATGCATGACGGCGACCGGCAGATGGTGTCGATCCTCGAATGCGTGGGCCTGGACGGGCTCCCCGCCGTCGAAGCGGCCTGCCAGGAGGCGATCGATCAGGGCGTGTTCTCGGCCGCCGTCATCATCAACATTCTGGCCCGCAAGCGTGATCCGCAGCCGGCCGCCATCCTTTCCATCCCCGATGCGCTTCGCCTGACCCATGAGCCTCTGGCCGACTGCGCCCGTTACGACAGCCTGAGGAGGGCAAGCTGATATGGAACGATCCCAAATCCTCGACATGATGGGCACGCTGAAGCTGTTCGGCATGCGTAGCGCCTATGACGAGATCATGGCCTCCGGCATCAAGCGACAGCACGAACCGCCGCGCATCGTCGGTGACCTGCTTCAGTCGGAGATCGCCGAGAAGCAAGCGCGCTCCATCAAATACCAGATCACCGTCGCCAAGCTGCCGCTGGCCAAGGACATCGACGACTTCGACTTCACCGACACGCCGGTCAACGAAGGCCTGGTGCGCCAACTCGCAACCGGGGCCTTCCTCGCCGAGCAGCACAATATCGTTCTGGTCGGCGGAACCGGCACGGGAAAGTCTCACCTGTCCATCGCCCTTGCTCGTGCTCTGATCCGCAATGGCGCACGCGGCCGCTTCTTCAACGTCGTCGACCTCGTCAATCGGCTCGAGACGGAGGCACGTAGCGGCAAACAGGGACGGCTGGCCGACTTCATCACCAGGCTCGACTTCGTCATCATGGACGAACTGGGCTATCTCCCATTTGCCCAGGCGGGCGGCCAGCTCCTCTTCCACCTCATCAGCAGGCTCTACGAGCGGACGTCCATCATCGTCACGACGAACCTGGCCTTCGGCGAGTGGCCGGCCGTATTCGGCGACGCCAAGATGACCGCCGCTCTGCTCGACAGGCTCACCCACCATTGCGAGATCGTGGAAACCGGGAACGAATCCTGGCGCTTTAAAAACCGCTCTCAAAGCTAAAGCCGAAAAGACAAACAACCCGCGCCCGCAGGCCCTTGCGCTAAATGGAGAGCCCCGGGCCTACGCGCGCTGACCCGATGCAACTAGAGGCAGGGGTCCCTTTTGGGAGCCGATAAGGGGTCCCGTTACGACGCCGATTGACACCCGGCGCCCTATGCGGGACTAAGCCGGGTTAAAGCCACAGCCTGGGACACATGGACGCCCGGGGAAACAGCGGCAGAAACAGAGCAGGCAGGGCAAACGGTAAGCCGCGTGGCTCATAACCTCGAAATATCCGGTTCAATTCCGGAGCCTGCAACCAATCGCATGACGACGCGGTAATCAGCCAAGGCCGTCCTCCCCGCAAGGGTGTAGAGTAATCCGAGTGTTTGGCGCTCGGCATGCGATCAAGCAGAACCCTAGAGGGTATATTGGTAGAGCGGTGGGAATTGATCAGCCTTCCTGCGACACTCGGTTAAGCTGGCGGTGCAATCCCGTCACTCTGCTCCAACATTCGCCCGATGGGCAACGAAGCGTGGGTTCCAACACGCCCCTCAGACTATTGGAACATCTGGCCCGGCGCTAACGCCTGATGAAGCGAAAGCAGAAACGGTAAACCCGTCGCGTGGAGTCTCCCCAGCCGGGGAATAACTGGAGACCTAGGAGGGGCACCAATTCGCCCAACAGGGCAACGGAATGCGAGGCGGCGCTGTAAAGCGAAAAGTCCGCCCCGGGCCAATACCCCGGTTGCACCCCTCGCAGCAAATCAGGAATCTCTAAAAGGCCAAGCGCGAAAATGCGCCGCTGAGTAAGGGAGGTATGGTCCGGATAATCCCCGGCATTCCTGACCAGAAGCACCGGGAGCGATATACCCGGAGAGACGTGGAAGCCGTCTCGCCTATCCGTAAGCCTTTAGGCAGGCATGTATCACCAGCCCCGCCCGTAACAAGGTGGGGCTGCAATCGTTTCAGGGGATGAGAGATGTTCAAGGGCTTGAAGCTTTTCAGCAAGACGAGCGACAAGAAGACATTCAACGTCGCCTCGTTCCACTCGCCTCACAGCCTCACTTGGTCGTGGATACTTAGCTTCCGTCGCCATGAGGTGATACGGCCAAAGTTCTATGCCCGCCGCAGCAAGGATGGCATCGGCGCAGGATTTGGCACTCTCATTTCCGCATATGCCTATCGAACCAACAACGGACTGACTTGGGACGTGTGCTTGTTCTGGCATGGTCTGCATTTCACTCGTCAATCTCCGATGTGGTATCGCGACATGTTTTGGCGCGCCGATGATGAGCGTGAGACGCTGAATCGGCGTGTTCGCCAGCTTGAGCGACAGGTCGAGGCGATGCCCTCGGCTGCTCGCAACCCCTCAGAAACTGGCGTTCATCTCCACTAACCCCATTCACCCGCCCACATGGAGAGAGCAATGCCTTGGTTCCGCAAGAAGCCTGTCGAGATAGAGGCATGGTGCAATACAGAAGATAAGCCTCATCGAAGCGAGATGCCCGGTTGGCTTTCTGAGGCGCTGGCGAACGGCACAGTATTTTGGTCTGGTGGATACCACGGCTACTTTTCGATCAAGACGCTCGAAGGTGAGATGCGTGCCGACTATGGTGACTGGATTATCAAGGGTGTCCAAGGTGAGCTATACCCGTGCAAGCCCGCCATATTCGGTGCCACCTATGAACCTGCCTGAAAGCCCGGCTGATTGGTGCCAACTTATTTCTGAGACGGTAGGCCTTCACCAAGGTACTTATCGATGCGGAGCCGCTTCAGATGTGTTGGCAAAGGTTCTGTCTTTACAGGGCTTCTCTGCTGCCATCGTTCGTGGAGAAGCTAATGGCATTGGTCATGTGTGGGTTGAAGTCGACGGCATCGTTTATGACCCGACGGTTGGGCAATTTAGCGGTGATGTCGCATATTCCGCGTTCCCCACCCCATGACCACCACCGAGCAAGAGCGGGAGAGGGAATATCGGTTGCGTTAGCGATTTGAACCAGCTTAATTCAGGAACTGCCGAAACATAGGATTAAGGTGAGGTTTAGATGAAAAAAATATTTGGGCCGTTTTTCTTTGCGTTTTTTGTGTTTCTCACTTTAGCGGCGTACGCTGAAGAAATACCAAAAGAAATACCTCTTCCATTTACACCGACTAAAATCATGCCTTGCGAGAATTGCTTCGATGTCGGCGGTTTCAAGACGAGGACACGCTGCAGTGAACTTGAAAAGCCCGCAGGCACTTGGGAAGAAAAGAAAATAGTCGAGCAAGTGAATTTCGTCACTCGACAGTATCTTGTCAGGCAGACAGAACCTTTCTTGGGCACAGTTATTTTTCGTCACAAGGATGAAGAAGCCAGTTACGACGTCAATATTACTTGTTCGTTTCCTTTGGTAGCCGAGGCCGCAGTTTCCATATCGAGGAGCACTAAGTATTGGGATGCGCGGAAAGCACCTTCGTTGTCGAGTGCGCTTGACGCTATCCATGCAAAGTACGGGAAACCTAACAATGAAGAGCTGAAGACTGGCGTCGCTAACATCGTTTATGTTCTCGGACCAAATTTTGAGAAAACGTCTCAAAAAGCAGTTTTTTACCAGCGTCCTATCTTGGATAATCGCGATGTTTACGCGGAAGAAATTTACGATATCTATCGATCTGGAGTCGGTATGTCGTTGACTTTCAACTTATACAACTGCCGGCAAGAGCCCGATCGCGTGTGCAGCATTTCGAGCTATTTGAACGACTATCGCACCTATTTGGTGGGCCGCAAAAGGTTTCAAGAAGAGATCGAAAAGTGGAAGCCACGGTTTGATAATTTTGTCGATTCACAAAGATATGGCAATCAGACTAAAGCGCCAAAGCTTTGAGCTGTTTTCGGAATCCGTATGCCCTTAGTCGGTGCAGAGCTACTCAGCGACCTCAGTAACGCGCAGAGGGTCGGGGTAAAAGGAGCTCAATTAGGTCGCCTTCGGATGCAGGAGTTGTCCAATACCGGACTGCTTCTATGGGCATGTAGTTGATGTAGCTATTTCCTCCTATTTTAGGGGTCGATATGAGCGAGAATGGCTAAGCTAACCACCCTCAAACCCCAGATCGCCACCATCAAGCCACTGATAGGCAGAGCAACAGGGGATGAGAAGGCAAGGCACCGTGAGCGCGATACCTCGCAGCAATGGCGCCAATGGTACAAGACCAGCAGATGGCAGAAGCTCAGATGGTCGATCTTGGTAAGGGATAACTTCACATGCCGGCGATGCGGCAGGGTCGATGTCTCCAAGAACGGTCTGCACTGCGACCATACAGAGAGACATGGTGGAGATGAGGCTAGGTTCTGGTCTGGTCCCTTCCAGACGCTGTGCGCGCACTGTCATAACAGCGACAAGCAACGCGAAGAGCGACGCGCATAGGTCTAGCCCTAAAGCAAATACCGGGGGGGTAGGCAAAACCTTGAAAAGGCATGTCTTTCTAGACCCGCGCCCCACTCACGCGCACAATTTTTTTACCGAAGCGAGAATTTGGAGCCATGGCAGGTAACAAAAACAGCGGTCGGCTGCCTTTTGCGCCTTCTGATGATGATCGCAACAAAGTCCGAGTTCTTCGGGCAAGCGGCATGTCTCAGGAGGCAATTGCAGAGGCGATCGGCATTTCGGTGAAGACGTTGGTGGTTCATTTTTCTGCTGACATGGAAATCGCAAGCGCAAAGGTGACGGCTGACATTCTGATGGCGCGCTATTCCGAAGCCATGAAGGGCAATGTGACGGCCCAGAACAAGATGCTCGAGCAGGTTGGTGCCGTGAAAGCGCAGGAGAAGCGCGCTCCGAAGCCGGAGAAGATGGGCAAGAAGCAAGAGCAGAAGCTGGCCGCCCATAGCGTCGGTGGCCGCTTTGCAACGCCGTCCGCACCGAAGCTGATCGTGAGCAATGATTGATGTGGGACACAAGCTGTCAGGATTGGGAGCGGCGCATTGTCGCCGGTGAATCGCTCATCCCGTTCGATCCATTGTTCCCAGAGGAAGCTGAAGCAGCGCTTGACGTCTTCAAGTCCCTCAAGATCGTGGATGCTCCTGGCAGCCCGACGTTCGGGGAGGCTTGCGAGGAGTGGGTATTCGATTTCGTCAAGGCCATCTTCGGCGCCTATGACCATGATAGCGCGAAACGGAATATCCGCGAGTTCTTCCTGCTGATCTCGAAGAAGAACTCGAAGTCGACCATCGCCGCCGGCATTATGCTGACGGCACTGATCCGCAACTGGCGACACTCGGCAGAACTGCTGATTTTGGCGCCGACGATCGAGATCGCGAACAACTCATATGGACCGGCCGCGGACATGGTGCGCGCTGATCCCGATCTGACTGACCTTCTGCACATTCAGGATAACTTCCGCACGATCACTCACCGGGTGACCGGAGCGAAGCTGAAGGTGGTGGCGGCTGACACTGATACGGTAGGCGGCAAGAAGGCTGCTTTCGTCCTAGTGGACGAACTCTGGATCTTCGGCAAGCGCAACAACGCGGATGCCATGCTCAGGGAGGCCACAGGCGGCCTTGTGTCGCGTCCAGAGGGATTTGTGATCTATCTATCGACGCAGAGCGATGCGCCGCCAGCGGGCGTCTTTAAGGCAAAGCTCGATTACTTCCGAGATGTGCGCGACGGGAAGATCGCCGATCGCAAGAGCCTCGGGGTGATCTATGAGTTTCCGAAGGCGATGATCGAGGCGGAATCATATCTCGATCCGCTGAACTTCTACATCACAAACCCGAACCTTGGCCGCTCTGTTAGCGCCGAGTGGATCGAGGAGGAACTGGTCAAGGAAGTTGCCAAGGACAGCGAGACGCGCAACACGTTCTTGGCCAAACACCTGAACATCGAGATCGGAATGAACCTCCGGTCTAACCGCTGGGCCGGTGCCGACTTCTGGGCCGACAAGGCCGATGACACAATCGATCTGGAAAGCGTTCTGGATCGTTCGGAGGTTGTCGTGGTCGGGATCGATGGCGGCGGCCTCGATGACCTTTTCGGGCTGACGGTGCTGGGACGTGAACGAGGCTCCCGCGATTGGCTGTCCTGGTCGCATGCGTGGTGCCACAAGGGCGTCTTGGAGCGGCGCAAGTCGATTGCCTCGAAGCTCAACGACTTCAAGCGCGACGGGTTACTGAGAATCGTTGATGACGAGCTGAAGGATATCTCCGAGATCGTGGAGATCATCTCCGACATCAAGGCCCGCGGGCTGTTGGCCTCTGTCGCTGTTGACCCGGCCGGCCTTGGCGAGATGATCGAAGCTTTGGCCGAGATCGACGTGACGCAGGAGGCTGGAAATCTCGTCGGCGCGCCTCAGGGCTACGCGATGATGAACAGCATCAAGACGGCTGAGCGCAAGCTTGCGAACGGCACCTTGAAGCATGCTCCGTCCGCTCTGATGGACTGGTGCGTGTCAAACCTGAAGATCGAGCCCACGGCTACGGCCATTCGGGCGACGAAACAGAATGCGGGCGATGCAAAGATTGACCCTGTCATGTCGCTTTTTGACGCCGTGACGGTCATGAGCAGAAACCCAGAAGCACCGGGGGCCGGAATGGACGATTATTTCAAGAGCCTGGCAGGTGCAGCGTGAACGCAATCCAGAAGATCAAGAGCGCGATTGTTCGGCGCCTGACCGTTCGGGAGCCGGACGGCTGGTATCCTGACGCGATGCGCGGCGATGCGGGCGAACTGGTGACGGACAGAACCGCGCTGTCTCTGTCGGCTGTCTGGGCCTGCGTCAACTTGCTTGCCGGCACCATCGCCAGCCTGCCATTGATGGTCTATCGCACCGATGCGCAGGGAAAGCGCACAGTGGCGCGCGACCATCGGCTCTATCGTGTGCTTCACGACAGCCCGAACTATGACCAGACGGCGGTCGACTTCTGGGAGTTCGTCAGTGCCTCGCTCGAACTGTGGGGCAACGCCTATGCCCGCATCGAGCGCAGCGGCGGCCAAGTCTCTGGCCTTCATCCCGTCGCGCCGAACCTTGTTTCGGTTCGCAGGCTGAGCAATGGATCGATCGAATACCGCTGGACCGAGGATGGCAAGTCCTATGTCGAGACAGACGGTGCCATGATGCATATCCGCGGCTTCGGCGGCAACCCGCTTGGCGGCATGTCGACGCTGCATTTCGGCCGGAACACCTTCAGCCTGGCGCGGGCGGTTGATCGCTCGGCTGGCAGTACGTTCAAAAATGGTCTGCGCCCATCTGGCGTGCTGACTTTCGCAGCATGGCTGTCGCCAGAGCAGCGAGAGATCGCGAAAACCAATCTCGTTGAGAACTATCTCGGCGCGATGAACTCCGGTCGACCACTCATTCTCGAAGGCGACACGAAGTGGCAGCAGCTCACGATAACGCCTGAAGACGCGCAGATGCTGGAATCTCGCAGTTTCTCAGTAGAGGAAATCTGCCGGTTCTTTGGCGTGCCTCCTCACATGGTTGGCCGGACTGAGAAGTCCACCAGTTGGGGAACGGGCCTTGAGCAGCAAACCCTGGCGTTCCAGAAGTTCACACTTCGCCGCCGGCTGAAGCGCATCGAGCAGGCGCTGGAGAAGCAACTGCTCAAGCCGGAAGACCGAGCCAGCGGTATCACGATTGAGTTCAACCTTGAAGGCCTCCTGCGCGGCGATAGCGCGGCAAGGGCGAGCTTCTATCAGTCTGGCCTCACCAACGGCTGGATGACGATCAACGAAGTCAGAGCGCTCGAAAACATGCCTGCCGTCGATGGCGGCGATGTCCCGCGTATGCAGATGCAGAACGTTCCGATCACTCAGGCCGGAACGCAGACCCAACTGCCCCCTCCCAACGAGGAATGAACGACATGAAAACGAAGGATTTCGCCCTGCAGGTCAAAGACCTGTCGGAAGACGGCACCTTTGAAGGCTACGGTTCCATCTTTGGGAACATCGACAGCTACGGCGAAAAGGTGATGCCCGGCGCTTTCGTTGAGAGCCTGGCCAAGCACAAGCGTGAAGGCTCCAACGTCCTGATGCTCTGGAACCATGATGCCCACCAGCCGATCGGGGTCTGGGAGGATTTGGCCGAGGACGCAAAGGGCCTGTGGGGCAAGGGCCGGTTCCTGCTTGATATCCAGCGGGCGCGCGAGGTCCACACGCTTGCCAAAAACAAGGCCATCGGCGGTCTGTCCATCGGCTATCGTGAGGAAGATACCGACCAAGACGGCGCCGTTCGGCTCCTGAAAAAGCTCAATCTTTACGAAATCTCTCCGGTGACATTCCCGGCCAACCGCCGCGCCCGGATCGAGAGCGTCAAATCAGAACGCATGGATGAGTTCGCCCGCCGACTGCGCGACGGCGATCCCATGCCGATCAAGGATTTCGAGGACATCCTGCGCGAGGCAGGGGTTCCGAAAAGCATGGCTGTTGCGATCGCCTCGCACGGCTATGCCAAGGCCATTCGGAGCGATTCCGAGGGCGATAAGGCGAATGACACGGCTGCGTTCCTGAAAGCTCTGCGGGCCAGCTAATCCCCAACATCGCTCTTAGGAGAAAACCATGAGCAACGAAAACAAGTCGGTGGCCGATCTCGCCGCCGAGATCAAGGCTGAGCAGCGCCAGGCGGTTGACGCTGTCAAGGCGATTGCCGAGGAAGCCCTTGGCAAGGCGAAGTCCGGCGAAGAACTGACGGCTTCTCTCAAGGAAAAGGCCGACGAAGCCCTTCTGAAGATGAACGGCCTGACCGAGCAGATGGCCGAGCTGGAACAGAAGATGGCCCGCGGCGGCAAGGGCGGTGACGATCCCGCCAAAACTCTCGGTGAGCAGTTCGTTGAATCGGAAGGCTTCAAGTCGTTCCAGGACAGCAAGTTCTCCAAGAGCGCACGCGGCGCTGACCTGAAGGTGAAGGCAACGCTGACGTCGGCGACGACTGATGCTGCCGGCTCCGTTGGTGACGCAATCGCCAATACTCGCCTGCCTGGCATCCTTCCGCTGCCCCAGCGCCGTCTCACCGTTCGCGACCTGCTTTCGCAGGGCCGAATGGACGGCAACACGCTGGAATACGTGAAGGAAACCGGCTTCACCAACAACGCGGCTGGTGTCGCCGAAGGCGCTCTGAAGCCTTCGTCCGATCTCAAGCTCGATCTGGTGACGACGTCGGCAAAGGTAATCGCCCACTGGATGAAGGCATCCAAGCAGGTTCTGGACGATATCTCGCAGCTCCGCTCGATGATCGACCAGCGCCTCCTCTACGGCCTCGCCTATGTGGAAGAAAACCAGCTGCTCAACGGCGATGGAACCGGCCAGAACCTGAACGGTATCATCCCGCAGGCAACCGCCTACTCGGCGCCGATCACTCTGGCTTCTCCGACCAGCATCGACATGATCCGTCTGATGATGCTCCAGGCGGCGCTGGCCGAGTATCCGTCCACCGGTATCGTGATGCACCCGAGCGATTGGGCGTGGATCGAGACGCTGAAGGACACCACCGGCCGCTACATCATCGGCAATCCGCAGGGCACCATCAGCCCGACGCTGTGGGGCCTGCCGGTCGTGGCAACCCAGGCGATGACGGTCGACAAGGTTCTCGTCGGTGCGTTCAAGCTCGGCGCCCAGGTGTTCGACCGCTGGGATGCCCGGATCGAGGCGGCCTACGTCGATGACGACTTCATTCGCAACCTGATCACGATCCTTGCGGAAGAGCGTCTCGCTCTGGCGGTCTATCGTCCTGAAGCCTTCATCTACGGCGATTTCGGTCGCGTGACCTGATCGGCTTCGGCTCATCAAGGAGGGCAGCTTCGGTTGCCCTCTCTATGAACCGAAGGAGAGCCATCATGAAAACCTATGAAGTCCTTCGCCAGCACTTCGGCGACAAGATGTACATGCCGGGAGACACCCGCGAAGCCGCGCAGGGCGAAGTTCAGCACCTGATCAACAACGGCGTGCTGCGCGAGACGAAAGCTAAGGCTGATCCCGCGCCGTCGAACAAGGCCGAGAAGGCCGCCCCGAAAAACAAGAGCGCTTGATCCATGCACCGTCCCGTCCGCGTTACCGCGCCAGAAGCGCTGCCAATCTCTCTCGAAGAGGTGAAAAAGGCCCTGCGCGTCGACAGCGCGGATGATGACGAGATGCTGACAAGCCTCATCCAGTCCGCGGTCGACCATTACGAAGGCTGGACTGGCGTGCTCGGCATCTGCCTTGTCGAGCAAACCTGGCGCCAGGCATTTGATAGGTTCGAGCAGTGCCTGCGACTTCCGCTCGGCCCGGTGATCGCAGTGGACGGCGTCAAGACACGCGACAGCGCCGGGACCGAGACGCAGATCCCGTCGACAGACTATGCCGTCGAGACGGATGCCGCCGGCCGATCATATGTTCGGTTCGTGGATGGCTTCACCATGCCGAGCGATACTGCGCTTCGTTCCGCAATCTCGGTCGAGTACCGCGCTGGCTGGCCTATCGTAGACGACAAGCCGACCGTCCCGGCCGACATACTCACCGCTATCATCGCCCGCGTCCAGATCGGATATGAGCAGACTGCGACCGATGCCGGCCAGACAATCGCCAACATGGAACGCGCCCTTATTGCCAAGTGGCGCCGACCGCTGCTGTAGGAGGCCCAGATGGCCCGTGTACGCTTCAAACAGGACTTCGACTACAAACCCACGACCCAGAGCACAATCGGCTACAAGGCGGGCTGGGAGGGCACTGTAAGGCGCGAGTGCGCGGAAGAAGCCGTCGCCGCCGGTAAGGCTGAATGGGCCGGTAAAGACGCGGAGGCAAAGCAGGATGGCGAAGCCGAGATCAGCCGGTGATCTGCTCCACCGTGTCGCATTCGACAAGCGCGAAGAAATAGACCGTGGAGATGGCGTCTTTGTGGGTCAGTGGGTCGAACAGTTTCAGGTCCGGGCAGGCTTTGCGCATTTGCGCGGCGGCGAAAGCATCATGGCTGATCGCCTTCAAGGGCAGCACACACAGGTCATATTCGTTCGCTCGTCTTCGCAGACACGGTCAGTGGATACGGACTGGCGGGTAAGGGATGCTCGAACCGGAACCGAGTTCAACATCCGCGACGTGACGCCGACCAATGACCGGCAGTGGCTTGATTTCCTCTGTCAGAGTGGCGTGGCAAGCGGATGACGAAAATCAAAGGCCTTGATCGCCTCAACAGGAAGCTGGCGAAATTGCCAGCGGTTGCCAAGCAGATGATCCGGCAGGCAATGGAAGCCAAGGCGAACGAAATCGTCGCCATGATGAAAAACCTTGTCCCGGTCGATGACGGCACGCTGCGCGACAGCATCGGCTGGACTTGGGGCAAGGCTCCGAAGGGCTCGCTCACTCTTGCTTCAGTCCAGGCGACAGGCGACAGCGATATGACGCTGACGATCTACGCTGGCAACAAAGAGGCTTTCTATGCCCGCTGGGTCGAGTTTGGCACGGCGCGGCACGAGAATGGTGGCCTGTTCGCAGGCTCAATTCATCCCGGCACGACAGCGCAGCCGTTTTTCTTCGTCTCCTGGCGGGCAAACAAACGGCGCACCGTCCGCGCGATACGCAAGGCGTCGCGAGACTCAGCAAAGAAGGTGGCGGCAGGATCATGACAAACGACGCTGCGCATGAACTGCAGGTGGCCATTGTCACCGCCTTGAAAGCTGATCCGGATGTGGCCGCGCTGGTCAGCAATCGTATCTATGACCGAGTGCCAACGACTGATGGCAAAATCACGGCGACATTTCCCTACATCTCGTTCGGGCCGGTGCAGGACTTGCCGGAAGACGCCGACTGCATCGAAGCATCCGAGCTGGTCATCCAGTTGGACGCATGGTCACGCGATCCCGGCTTCATGGAAGGCCGCAAGATAGCCAAGGCCATCAAGAAGGCGCTGGACGAGCAGAGCCTGCCACTGGCCGACAATGCCCTTGTTTATTTCGAGTTCGACGGCCGCCGCGATCTACGCGCGCCGGATGGCTTGACAACCCAGATCGTCAGCACGTTCCGCGCTGGCGTCGAGCATCACTGAAAACGCCAACACAGGAGGCCGCAATGGCTCAGGCAACCACCATCAAGGGGGGCAAGATTCGCGTGCTCCTTGGAAATTCGGCAACGCCGATCGTTTACAGCGCGCCATGCGGCTTTACGCAGCGGTCGATCACCCTGAACAAGGGGCTGGAAGAAGTCCAAATCCCAGATTGTACAGATCCTGATAAGGTCGACTGGGTCGGACGTGACGCGACGTCGCTTTCCATGAGCATTTCTGGCGAGGGCGTGCTCGCGTCCGAGAGCGTCGATACCTGGCTGGAAGGCTTCGATAAGATCGACAGTATCCCGGTAAAAGTCGAATGGGAATTTCCCGCGAAGACGATCACATGGACCGGGAAAATGCATATCGAAAGCATGGAGGTTGGAGCCAGCAATGGGCAGCGGGCGACTAACAATGTCTCTATGCAGAGCGACGGCGCGATGGTCCGTGTCACAACGCCGAAGACCTGATGATGAGGGACGCGACTGTTACCTTCGACTGGGCAGACGGAACGCATTCGTTCCGCCTTGCCTGGGGGCAACTGGCAGAGCTTCAAGAGAAGTGCGATGCCGGCCCCTATGTCGTGCTCCAGCGCCTGCACAACGGCGAGTGGCGCATCGAGGACATCAGCAACATCATCAGGCTTGGCCTGATCGGTGGCGGCATGGAGCCATCGCAAGCGTTAAAACTTGTGCGCCGATATGTCGAGGCCCGCCCGCCGATGGAAAATCTCATCCCCGCGCAGGTCATTCTCTCTGCTGGCCTCACCGGTGCGCCGGAGGAGAAGGTGGGGGAGGACGACGCAGCAAATCAAACCGAAAACAGCTCGATGAACTCCCAAACGGAAAGCTGAGATTTGCTGCGCTCTACGGGACCGGCGCGGTAATGGGTTTCACCCCGCAACAGGTCAACGACATGACTGTGTGGCAATTCTTGGCGGCTGTTGATGGCTACGTCGAGGCCAACTCACCGGATGACGGCGGGCTGACGGCGAAAGAAGTCGATGAGCTTTGGGAGTGGGTGCGGGAGTGAACCCTCACCATGCTCCGAAATTGTCCAAGTCCTGTTTTGGCTTCTGGACAGTCTGATTGTTGGCCAATGCCTCTTTATACTTTTTGGGAACATAACCGAGGGTGCGGGCACCGCAACTCGGGCATTTGTAGGCGCCGCTTCCAAAAACAGTGACGAGCAACCATACCGGAATCCAAAACCCAGCAGTCACGACCGACAGCAAAAGGTGCAGTACGTGATTGGGGGTCTGCCTCTCGGCCAGAACCATCCGCACTTCTTCTTCGCAGAACATTCTCTTCTTTTGAATTCCCACCGCCGCATCTCCCGTTTGGCCAATAGCTAGAAGGTTCGTTTCTAAATGGCAACAGATCTTGAACGCCTTGTTGTTCAGCTTTCTGCCGACGTTAAGGGGTATGAGCGCGCGCTTGCAAGAGCTCGTGGCGAAACGAATAAACAGGCTAGAGCGATCGAGAGTCGGTTCGCATCAATGAACAAGCGGCTGGCTGCCGGCTATTCCGGGATTGCTGCAAGCGCTTCGAAAGCATTTGCCCTGATCGGCGGCGCTCAAGGTTTTCGGCAGTTGTCGGATAGCGGTACGCGCATCACCAACTCCCTGAAGGTAGCGGGCCTCGCCGGCGAAGAACTCGAAAGTGTGTATCAGAAGCTTTTCACGGCAGCCCAGAAGAACGCGGCGCCTCTCGAAACCCTGGTCCAGCTCTATGGTCGCGTGTCCTTGGTCCAGAAAGAGCTCGGTGTATCGTCGGACGAGATCATCAGCCTTTCCAGCAACGTTGCCTTGGCGCTGCGCGCGTCGGGCCAGTCAAGCCAGGAAGCCTCCGGCGCCCTATTGCAGCTTTCGCAGGCGTTGGGCGCAGGCGTAGTCCGTGCCGAAGAATTTAATTCGATCCTCGAAGGCGCACCGACTATTCTGCAGGCGGCTGCCGCTGGCATCAAGCAGGCCGAAGGATCGGTCGCGAAGCTCAGGGCGATAATGCTGGAAGGCAAGCTTTCCTCAAAGGCATTCTTTGACGGCATCAATGCGGGTGCGCCCGTGCTTGAGCAAAAGGTTGCTGGTGCGGTGTTTACCGTTGATCAGCGCTTGGAGAAACTTCGCACCGCTCTAACGAATTCCGTCCGCAGGTTCAACGAATCTACGCAAGCCGCGAATACGTTCGGTTCGGCCATCGACAACATGGCGAGTTTCATAAACAGCGTAGATATGGATGGGCTAGGATCTGATATTGGTGCCATCATAAAGCTTCTAAATGAAGGTGCGACCGCGGCGCAGAACATGGCCGAGTGGATTGGTAGGATTAGCGGCCTTCAAAATATCGGCGCCGGTGTGGTTGATGCGCTCGGCGGGAAGGACGGCAAGGTTTCCTACCTTGGCGGCGCGCTGACGATAGAGTCTACCGTCAAGTCCGCCGATAAGCTGAACGACATCACAGCCAAACGCCTCGACCTTGAGAAACAGATTGCTGAAATCAAAGCCAATCCCATGAATGTCCTTGGGCAGGCAGAGGTTCGTCAACTGGAAGGTCAAATAAAGGGGTTACAAGAGGAAGCCGCAAAGCTCGCTCCAACTGCTGTTCAGACGGCCCTCGAAAAGACAAAAATCGAATACCCGTCAACTGCGCCAACAATTGGGTCTGGCGGTTCTGGTAAGAAATTCACGCCGATCGACATCACCGATCCTCAATATCAGGTGACATCGAATGGCGGCGGCGGGAAGGGTGGGAGATCAGGCAGCACTCGCGTCGACGACTACCAACGCGAAGTCGATCAGATACGCGCTAGGACCAAAGCTTTAACCGAGGAAACGGCAGCGCAAAAAGTTCTAGACCCACTCGTAAACGACTACGGGTATACGCTGGAATTTGTCCGGGCCAAGCAAGACCTTCTCACTGCTGCCCAAGAGGCAGGCGTCAAGATCACGCCCGAGCTGACAAAGTCGATCGAGGGGCTGGCTGCTGGCTATGCGAATGCTGTTGTCGCTTCCGAGCAACTGGCCGAAAAGCAGGATGAGATTCGCCAGCGCGCCGAAGAAGCCATGGCCACCGCCAAGGACGTTACGCGCGGCATTATCGACGGCTTCGTAGAGGGCGCCAGCGCGGCGGATATCTTAGCCGACAGCCTCAAGAAGATCGGCAACGCGCTGATCGATGACGTGTTGAACAGCATCTTCAAGGTCAACAACGCTGCTGGTGGCGGCGGTGGGTTCTTGAGCGGCCTGTTCAGTCTGTTTGGCGGTGGTGGCAAGAGCAGCTTCCCTTCGTCTCCGGGCGGCCTGTATTCAGACGGCGGCTACACCGGCGACGGCGGCAAGTATCAGCCTGCTGGCGTCGTGCATAAAGGCGAATACGTCTTTGACCAGGCGGCAGTTAAAGCTGCCGGTGGCCCTGCGGCGATGGAAGCCATGCGGCGCAATCTCAAAGGCTACGCCAACGGTGGGCCGGTAGGAATTTCTGTCCCGAGTGTGCCGAGTTTGCGGTCAATGTCAGCGCAATCTGCCGGTGTCGTCGTCAACTTCAATCCAGTCGTCGACAACCGCGGCGCATCTGTTGAAGCAGTCGCTCGACAGGAAAAGGCGCTGGCCAAGATGCAGGGCGAGTTGCAGAGCCGCGTTGAGGCCGCTGTTCGGTCGGCTCAGAAACGAAACGTGAAGTTGGGGTAGGGCGGCAATGGTGCCGCCTCGACGGTTTTAGGAGATGGTATTGCCCGTAGCAAATGAAGCCCCGCGCTAGCTGGGGCTACCGTTTTCCTGCATCGTACTCAGCGGCATATTCGTTGTATTTTTCTACTACAAGCCTGATTTCGTCACTGCTTACGCACTGGTACCGGTCGAGGACGGCTTGGAGATTTTCATCATACTTCATGCACTCGATTAACGACGGTATATTCCACTTCCAAAAATCGAGCTGTAATCTGGTAGATATCGCGGCATGGCGCTGCATGTTCGATAAGCCGCCATATCGGTTCGCTTGTTGAACCCCGTTGAAAATCGCGATGCCAGCCGCGATGAATGAAGGTATGCCGACCGCAGCGCCGATAAGAAGCCATGTACGCCTGGTTCCGTTTTCGATCAGGTGACCTAACCCGTGTAAGCCAAGATATATTAGGCCGCCGATTATGTAGATTATGAAAATGCAAATCACGATTAAAAAAGGAATGAATATCATGCTTGACTGATCCCGCGCGACAGTTGCCGTTGCTTATACTGATAAGTAATAATGCAATTCAAGCACGAGGTGCGCCATTAGTTAATCCCGTACGCCTAAGATGTCTGGCCGTGAGGGAAGGTTCTGGTTAGGCGCGGTATGTCGCGGATGGTTAGGCAGGCATGCCACGGCTAGTCGAGTTTTGGAAGGCAAGGCTGGCAAGGCACGGTTTGTCATGGTGACGCATGGCGTACCGGGTTCGGCCAAGGCAGGCAAGGTAAGTCTAGGCAAGCCGCGTTGATGCATGGATTGTCGTGGCTGATGGGATCAACAAAAGAGGCGGCTCCGGCCGCCTCAACTGTTTTAGGAGATGGATATGGAACCCCCGAAAAAGAAGAGCGTAAAATCCGAAATAGATCGTCCGGTCTCGATCTTCGATGCAGTAATCCTTCCTTTGCTGATCGATACCAAATCAGATCGGCTTGATCGTTCCAACAATAGTCTTCACGGTCTTTGAGGCGCCGTCCTTAATCTCCGCGACGTCGGCATCGCTGACGCCATAAAAACCGACGTTAGCTTCGATTGCAGTTAATGTCTGGCTGAGCAACCCATCAAGCTGTTTCTGAAACTGCTGCTTGTCGGATGAAAAGTGAGTGTCCGCGATCAAACGTCTCAGTAGTTCTTGAACCCCTAGTTTCCATGCGGTGTCGTGAATGTCTTCTCTCATGCGTCACTCCTTTAGCTTGGCGCTAGAAAAGGAGCACGGACGCAATCGGGAGTCGAGTCCCCGCAAGAGGCGGAATCCACAATGACAATCACATACCCGCTCCCAACTTCGTTTTTCGATGAGTTCCCTGGTTGGTCGACCGAGTTCAATCTGCTCTGGCGACAGGAGCAATCGCGCACAGCTGGCGGCCGGACTGTCGTCAAGGACATGGGCTCGCCGCTCTGGCAGATGACGGCGCAGTCACGCTCGATGAAGCCGAACGAACTGGACTATTGGCGTGCGCGGCTCACGAGCTTGGAAAACGGGCTCAAGACGTTTCGCGCATTCCCGAAGTCTCGCTGTTTCCCGGTGGCGTATCCGAATGGGGCGATCATAGGGAATGTTGTCCCTAATCCAAGTTTCGAGAACGGAACGACTGGTTGGACGTTCGGGTCAACTGCGGGGCTTTCGAGCGATGCAAGAACCGGCGTTCGTGCCGCTGCGCTGACGAAATCGGGAAGCCTCGGCTTCGGGTCTGCGGTCCGTATTCCGGTTATTGCTGGTAGCTCTTATTCGTTGACAGGATGGGTAAAGGGAGATGTGGCCAGCAGTTCAGGTGGCTACATAAGAGCGCTTTGGTTTGCTGCGGCAACAGGAGGCACGTCGATATCATTCACGGATGCGGCTGGCAATGTTGCTCTGTCTCAGTCGTATCGACAGGTTGGCGGCCGGGTGACGGCCCCGGCAACCGCAACGCATGTTCAGATTCAGGTCTATCACACGACCGGCTCAACGGCCGGGACCATGCTTGTTGATGATCTGGACTTCAGTAGCGCAGCTGTGGTCGCTACCATTGCCGCAAACCGAAAAGAGATTTCGCTGTCCAGTCTTCCCGCTGGCTACGTTGCTTCCGTTGGGGATTACATCCAGATCGGCGACAAAGACCTGCACATGGTCATGGAGCCAGCGACGGCAAGCGCCAGCGGCGTGACATCGCAGTTTGAGGTCCGTCCGCATCTATGGCCGGGCGTTACGGCGCCTGTCGCCGCCACGCTGGTCAAGCCTTCCTGCGTCATGGCGATCGTGCCTGGTTCGATTTCGACAACTGCCGACATGGCCACTGGTCGCGGCACAGTCACGTTTCAGGCGATTGAAGCAAGATGATTTGAGTTGGCAAGGGGTGGTGAGGTGATGGCTGAAGACATGATTGAGCGGGTGGCGCGGGCGATCTGTGTTGCATCTGGGTTAGATCCCGACAGGCCATTCTCATCTTCAAACTACAGCAAGGAAACGGAGCCTCAGGAGTTCGCATGGCATGAGTTCCTGCCTGAGGCCCGCGCGGCTATCAACGCGATGCGCGAGCCGACGCGGGCAATGCATGAGGCCGGTCTGGCGACGACGGGCATGCCGAGCAATACCTATCGCGACATGATTGACGCCGCACTGGGCAAATAACCCGACACCCACGTAGGTCAAAATGAGAAACATATCAGCAGAAAACCTTGCAGCGCTTGAGGCGCGGCAGCTGGTGGCGCGTGACTTCCTATGGTTTGTTGCGCGCGATCGGGCGACTGGCGAGCCGGTCACCGATGGCATGTGGTCGGACGTCGGAAACGTGTCGGCCGCCATCGTGCACCCGGACACGGGCTTGCCGGTCACTCGTGACTGGTACGGCTCTGGCACGCTGGTGCAGATCGATGACATTCCGCTCGTCGCCAACCTTTCGGTCCAGAACGTCAATATTCGCCTGTCTCAGGTCAGCGAGCACGTGCAGACGCTGGTGAGGCAGTATGATTGCCGGCAGGCTCGGGTCGAGATTTATCGAGGTCTGTTCGACCCGGACAGCCGCCAGATGGTGGCGCCGGCTGAATGCCGCTTCGTTGGCTTTGTCGACACCATCACAATCAACACGCCTTCTGAGAACGAAGAGGGCAGCGTGACGATGGTTTGCGCCAGTCACACGCAGGAAATGACGCGTTCCAACCCGTCGACGCGCAGTCACGCGACGCAGGTGCTGCGACAGGCTGGTGACGCTTTTTACACCGATGCAGACACATCGTCCGAGTGGGAGTTCTTCTGGGGCTCTGAGAAGGGCAAGGTTGCCACACAAAAGAAGCGCAAGAAGCTGTTCGGTATATTCTGATGGATGTCCGCTTCGCACAGCGCGAGGACCGCGACCGCATTGTGGCGCTCCTGCGTGAGAGCCACGCGGCCGCAGGGTTCACCTTCCCGTTCCAAGCAGCTTACGCCGATCAACTGTTTCAGCAGCATCTGGCGTCGGACAAGGCCTGCGTTCTCGTCGCAGGCGATCCAGCGCAGGGCGTTCTTATGGCCTGCGCTTTTGAACATCCCTTTGGTGCTGGCCGGATTGCCAAAGAGACGGTCTGGTACGTCACGACGGCGGCGCGCGGTCGAGCCGCAATCAAGATGCTTGATGCCTACGAGACATGGGCTCGCTCAGTCGGCTGCGTCTCTGCCGGCATGGCTTCACTGGCAACCAATGACGTCTCCAGCCTCTACGAGCGGCGCGGCTACAGCGCTGTCGAAACACATTTCATGAAGTCGCTCTAGCGGCATTCCTTCGGCGCCATCCGCGCCCCGCGCGCATTGCGCATCCCAAGGAAAATCGATGGCTATTTTCACGGCTATTGCATCCGTTTTTACGGCTGTGGGCAGTTTTATTGGCGGCCTTGGTGCGGTCGGCGCGTTCCTGCTGAAAACTGCGGTTGGCCTAGGCGTCAGCCTTCTGGCGCAGTCTCTCGCTGGGAAGCCCAAAGACCCGACGTTCTCCATAAACGGCACACTGCAGGGCGGCGGCGATGTTGCTCGCTCCTTCATCATGGGCCGCACAGCCACCGCTGGTTCGCTCGTGTTCGTCAATACCTGGGGGCAGGACGGCGATACGCCGAACGCCTATCTGACGCAGGTTATTGCGCTGTCGGATTTGCCTGTGCGTGGCCTTGCTGAAGTCTGGGTCAATGGCGAGCGTGTGACGCTCGGCGGGCTGACGGATCGCGGCTATGCGGTCAACGAGTATCCGGACAGTCTCTGGATCAAGTTTTACGACGGCACGCAGACGACGGCCGACAGCTTCCTGTTCACGTCGGTTTCTAACGGCAACAGGTGGTGGAACCCGGATCGTATCGGGCGCGGTGTTGCTTATGCCATTGTCACGGCTCGCGTCTCGAAGAACATGTTTTCTGGCGTGCCTTCCTTCAAGTTCCTGCTCGAGGGCCTGCGCCTCTACGATATCTCGCGTGACAGCACGCAAGGCGGCGTTGGTCCGCAGCGCTTCGCTGATCCAGCGACGTGGGGCGGCGACGGTGATTTCCTGCCGGCAGTGCAGATTTACAATCTACTGCGCGGCATCACCTATAACGGCCAGTGGTTCTATGGCCTGCAGAACCTTTCCTCTTCACGCCTGCCTGCCGCAGCATGGATTGCGCAGATCGAGAAGCATCGAGCCGGCACGCTTGAATCAACGGGCTGGGTAAACACCTACCGCAGTGGCGGTGAAATTCAGGTCGATGCACCGCTGACCTCCGCCGTCGAGGCGTTGCTGACGGCTTGCCAAGGCCGGATATCGGAAGTCGGCGGCGTCTATTATCTGCACTCCGGTGCACCTGATGCTCCCGTTATCGCTTTCACCGACGATGATATCCTATCCACAGAAGAGCAGGAGTTTACGCCGTTCCTCGGGCTGGCCGACACGATCAACGGTGTTTCGGCAAACTATCCTTCGCCGGCAGATGGCTGGGTCGCCAAGACAGCCCCGCCGCTCTATCGGACAGACCTTGAAGCGATCGACGGCAATCGCCGCCTGATGGCTGATGTCGACCTGAACTTCGTTCCCTACCCGGAGCAGGTTCAGCGCTTGATGAAATCTGCGCTTGAGGAGGCTCGGCGCTTCCGCAGGCATACGATTGTCCTGCCGCCAAAGTTCTGGGCCTACGCCACGCCGGGAACGGTGTTTTCGTGGACGTCAGAGCGCAACGGCTACATCGCCAAGCTGATGCGTATCGACGGTGTTGCCGATCGCGCCAATCTCGACGTGATGATCGACATCACTGAGATTGATCCGGCCGACTATGATTGGAGCAGCGATACCGAATTCAAGCCGCCTGTTGACGGCCAGCTTGGTGTCATTCGTCCGACACCACAGCCGATCGTCGACTGGTTTGCGGAACCGGCCACGGTCAAGGACAGCTCCGGTGAAGATCGCCGACCGGCTATTCGGCTGACCTGGGATAACAGCGATGGGCGCCTCGATGACGTGATCGGCATCGAATACGAGGTGAGACTACAGGCCACGCTGGAGAAAATCTCCGAGGGCCGAACCGACCAGCCCCAGGTTGGCTCTATGCTCATCTCGCAAAGCCTGCTGCCGGCTGAAAGCTACGTCGTCCGCGGGCGATACATCCCCGGCGGCGATAGGCCTGTCTTGTGGTCTGGGTTCATTCCCGTCATCACGCCTAATGTCTTGCTGACCGACAAGGATGTGTTCGTCGATGTCGACTTCTCCGGCATCGATAAGCAGCTCTCGTGGCTCTACGACAACGCGCGCACGTCGCGAGATCGCATTCAGGCTCTCATCACTGCCCAGCTGGAAATGCCAGCTGCAGCAATGGAGCACAGCGAATCCATCAGGCGCGACTTGTCGCTGGCGCTGGGCAGTGCTCGTGCAGACTATCGCGAGAAAATCGAGATAGCGGTCAGCGAAACGGCGGCCGTTGGCACGAAGCTGGAAGAGTTGACCGTCAGTGTAGGGCAGAACATTGCTTCGCTTACCAGCCAAGTACAGGTCGCTGTTGATGGTACGCAGGCGGTTGCCACAAGGGTTGACAGCCTTGAGGTGGAGTTCGACGACGCCACTGCCAGCCTGACAAGTCAGATCATCGCCGTCGCCAATGCCAATGAGGCGCTCGTAGGCAGGGTTGACGAAATCGAGGTGGATTTTGGCGCGGCGACTGCTCAGCTGTCTACCGACATTCTCGCGGTGGCGAATGCTACCTCGGCGCTGGCCACTCGGACGGATACGCTCACTGCGGCCCTCGGCGGGAACAATGCCCAGGTCAACGTGAAGTGGGAAGCGAGCGCAGGGCCGTCTGGCTACGCCGCTCGCTACGCAATTGTTGCGGCCGTGAACGATGCATCGTTCCGGTCAGCAGCGTTAATGCTGGATGTTCCATCAAACCCGGCCAGCCCGACGCGTGTCATTCTGAAGGCGCAGCAGATCATTATCGGCAATGATGACGCTTCGATAGTCCGTAACCCGTTCGTATATCAGGGCAACGTCCTCTATCTCGATGACGTCAGGGTTAACAGCCTGTCCGCGTTGTCGGGCGAGCTGGGCAATGTCAATATCGAAAATGCGATTGTTGGCAATCTTCAGGTCGGCACGTCCAATATCGCTCCCGGCGCTGTCAGCGTCGCCGTGTCTGCATCCTCTGGAACCCTGGTGGTCGACCACGGCGCAGGTGCTCCAAACGTCCTGATAATATGGAAAACAAGAGGAACCATGTCCACTACGGTCAATCCTCCGGGGTTGGCGACCGCGTCTATGACATTGTCGGAAAGCGGCAACATTATCGACACCCAGCACAGTTCTTCTGTCCAGGGTGGAGCAACCGCATATGTGGCTTCCTCTGTGAACTTCATTCCGCCATCTGGCAGAACGCAGACGACATTCACGATTGGAGGCGCTTCTGGCCCTTCGGGAAGCCTTCAAGGCGGAAGTTTGGTCTCACAAATCACGGCGCTGGTGTTCAAGCGCTAACCCTCGAATAGGTGAAGAATGACAACCGGCAACACGATGCAGGTCGATCCGAGGGTCGCCCTGCAAGAAGCGAACGCGCGCGAAGAATTCTTTAAGCAGCGCAACCTCTTTCTTGCTCAGTCGCACGCCTCTGCTGCGGCTGAAATCGCTCGGCTGAATGCGAAAATCGACGGCTTGGAAGCTGATCTGCGCCTTGCTCGCGGCGAGGAAGAGGAACCCACTGACGGAGGCTTGGAATAATGGCGGGCGAAGCTTACTACAACACCGGTACAGCGACGGTCGCGGTTAACTCCAAGACCGTCACTGGAACCGGCACGAACTGGCTGTCAGCCGTAGGCGGTTTGACCGCCATCAAGGCTGGCGACAAGTTTGGCATTCATGTCGGCCGGCCGATCATCATTGCGTCGGTCGACAGCAACACGCAGCTGACGCTTGAGGATAACTGGCCGGGTCCGGCGCAGACAAACGCCGCTTACAAGATCGAGCTAACCAACCCGGACGTGATCGCTGTTGAAGCGATGCGGCGCGTGCTCGGTTCGCTCGGCTCTGGCGTGCTGTATGGTCTGTCTCAGCTTCCATCTACGCCAAGCCGCCTGCTGGGGATCGATGAGAACGGTTTGGCCGCACTGCTAAACAGCGCATCGGCTTACGGTCTCCTCGGGACAATTCCGAATGCGCAGATCCCGACGCGGTTGCAAGCGGCAGCTTCATTCGTCACAGCAGCTAATGCGCTCGACAACATCACTGAGAGTGGATGGGTCAAAGTCGCGAGTACAAACCTTGTAACTGTCAACGGACCGTCTGGCGGCGGCTCAGGCATTGTTTTCACTTTAATCCACGACGCATCGGCGGCAACACAAGAGTTTATCAGCGTCACCGCCCAAGGTCGGCGTTGGAATAGGCGCAAACTGTCAAATACATGGACGGTGTGGCAGCAAAGTCAAGTTGGCGATGTAACGGACATTTCCAGTATTACATCCGGCACTTTTCGCGGCTGGAATTTTGGAGATTTGGCCGCAAGCCCTACGCTTGACGCAAACAACCTCGTCGGAAACGGCCTGTTTTCAGCAGCAAATGGGAGCACAAATACACCCATAGGCACTAGCGGGTGGGGCTACATCCTTCAATTCCAAAGGGCGTCAGATAGAAAAACGCAAATCTTCTTTGATAGCATCACATCTAACGTCCGAATTTACACGAGAATTCAGCTAACGGCGGGTTGGACGGCGTGGCGCGAGCTTCCGATAGGTCAAACAAGCGCAACCGATGCCACTGCGGGCGCTGCAATGCTTGTCGGGGCGTTTGGCTTGGGCGGCACTGGCACGTTGTTGACGAGCACGGATGATCTTAACTCACTTCCCGACATTTCAGCGACCTATCGCTGGGGTGGCACTTCAGTTCCGACAAATGCACCTGAAAGCGGAAGTTTTATTTTGAAACAAACTGCTTTCGGCGTCGGCGGAAGTGAGCAAACCGCGTGTAATCTAAGCACCGGAACCAATGTTTGGTATCGAAAGGAAGCGGGCGGTGTGTGGACCTCTTGGACCCGCATCGACGGCGATGTGTCCGGCCCTGCTGTTGCCATCGATAACGCACCTGTCGGGTTCAGCGGTACGAGCGGCAAAACCATCAAGCAGATTACCGGACCTGTAGCAGCGCTTCATGCTGTCACCGGGGCCGCGAACAAGCTGGCGTACTTCACGGGCGCGGCGGCTATGGCGACTACCGACCTTACTGCCTTCGCCCGCACCTTGCTCGATGATGCCGACGCGGCAGCAGCTTGGGTCACCCTCGGCGCAGGTCAGTCATTGGCCGCAAACGGATGGCAGCGCCTGCCGAGTGGGCTGATACTTCAATGGGGTTCTGCGACCACAAGTGCGGGTAACTTGACGGTCGCCTTTCCGACTGCGTTCCCGACCGCATGTTACGGCGTTTTCGCAAACGTCAATCTCGCGCAGGCGTCCGCAACAGTGATGTACTCCGCGTGGGCGGACACATGGACGCTGAGCAATTTTGCTCTGCGCACGCGTTATGTCGCAGGCGGAACTGTGGCCGCTGACAACATGCCCGCAAACTATTGGGCAGTGGGGAGGTAAGAATGGAAAACGAGACCGACGAGCCGGTAGTTTCCGAGCACGCTTCAATGACATCCGGCGAAACGTTGCCGGATGTGATTGAGTTGCCGGAAGCGATCTTTGCGACCTTCGCGGATGACGGTTTCCCGACCGGGTTTTATTCGACCATCGTTGTTGGTGATGATTATCCAGATGAGGCGATTGAAATCACTCCAGAGCAATGGCTTGAGTTCGTAAATAATTCCGGCCGACGCAAATGGGTGGATGGCGAAGTGGTGGAGTACAACCCACCCATTGAACCTACGCCACCTTCGCCAATTACACGGCGTCAACTTCGCCTCACATTGGTTCGCAACGGTATCTCTATTGCTGGCGTCGACGCTGCTATCGCGGCAATGCCTGATGGGCTTGCGAAGGAAGAAGCCCAAATCGAATGGGCCGACGCCAGCACCTTCAACCGCGACCATCCGACGCTTTTGCTTATTGCTGCCGCTCTCGGTCTAACCGACGAGCAGATTGACGCCATGTGGGCGGAAGCCGTCACGGCTTAAACACTCTCGAAAATCAGGAGAACATCATGGCTCGGGAAACGCTTCCCGTCGCTCTCGACCTTATGTTTGGGCTTTCAACTGGGTTGCCGCATCGACTGGGGATTGCCCACGGTATTTCACCCTAGCGTGCAGAGCTTTGTAGTTGACACCTACCAAAGCAGCGAAGTCCTTGAGGATGACATGACGCCCCTCGAACTCCACAAGAACATTATTCGTCCTTGTGCGCGCCTGCTGCCGGTGTGAGGTCCAACGGCAATTCCGCGGCTCGTAATGGCCATCCACGTTAACCCGATCAAGTGTCATGCGAGGTGGACATTCCCCCATATCGCGAAGGAACGTTTCGAAGCTCTCGCGCCACTCTCGGCACATGGTGATTCCCCTTCCACCATAGTTATCGAACTTTGGGTCATTGGGGTTTTCGCAACGCGATTTAGCATGCTGATAGGCCTTTAAAGTGCGGGACGTTTTGCGCCCGACCTTGTGCCCGTGCGTCAATGATCGCTCCCGAATTAGCTCTGTCCTAAGGCAACCGCAACTGGTGCTACGACCAGCCCTGACGGCGTCGAGGTAAATCGACGTCTCATTCCCGCAATCGCAAAGAAAACGCCATTTCGTGTGTCGTCCGGATGGTTCGCGGCTGATAGCTACCAGCCGCCCATAACGCTGCCCAGTGATATCTAAAGCTCGCATAGGTTTTCCATACTTTGTTGAACCAAAGAAAGTCTATCAGATGAGAGAAACACTTCCAATCGCCTTGGAACTAATGTTCGGCCATGAAGGCGGATACACCAACCATAAGGGCGACAAAGGCAATTACCTCAACGGAGTTCTCGTCGGGACGAAGTTTGGGATTACGGGAAAGACGCTTGCGGCTCATCGTGGCGTTGCATCTGTCACGGCTGAACAGGTCAAGGCGATGACGCGCGAGGAAGCCACTGAAATCTATCGCCGGTCCTACTGGACGCAGAGTGGAGGCGATCTGCTGCCCAAAGGACTCGATTATGCAGCCTTTGACTTTGGCGTGAACTCCGGACCTGCTACCGCAGTCCGGCGCCTGCAGAAGGTTCTCGGCGTTCGCGAGGACGGCGTTGTGGGCGAGCAGACCGTGGCGGCTGTCAAGGCATACCCCGGCGGTATCGCCAAGCTCATCCACGCCTACTGCGACGAACGCATGGCCTATCTTCGCAGCTTGACCAATGCAAAGACCGGCTTCCCGGTCAATGGCCGTGGCTGGACAATCCGTGTCACTGGCAAGGATCCGAAAGGCCAGTGGGCTGATCAGCTCGGCGTTGTCGGTAATGCAGTTCGTCTGGCTACGCTCAGCGCCGATATGGTCAAGGACGTGAAGGTGCCGGAGGAAGGCAAGGCGAAAGCCGATGTTCGCGACACGGGGCTTATCGAGGTGATCAAGAAGCCGGAAGCATGGGGACCGCTTGGCGGCTTCCTGTCGGCGGCCGGCGCAATCTTTGCCGGATCCGGCCCGGTGCAGTGGGCGCTCGCTGCATTGATGATCGGCGGGGCATCCTTGGCTTCATTTATCTAGTCAAGCGGGTGAGGGCGGCATGATCTGGGCGCTTATCCCTAACTGGCTCAAGATCGCCGCTGGTGGGCTTCTCTGTGTCGGTGTGGTGGCTGTCTCATCTTACCTCGCAGGAAAGCGCGTCCAGCGCGCCGAGATGGCCACAGAGACACTGACGAAGACCGTCGAAGTCCTCCAATCAAGGAACGATACCAATGTGGAAATCAATTCTTCCGCTGCTGCTGAGCTGTGCGCTAATTACGGGCTGCCAGACGCCGAACACCTCGAATGTGTGCGCCGGGTGGAGCAAGCTTCAGCCGACGCTCGAAACAGCAGTGAAGATCACAATGGACGATCGGCAATTCGCTAACCAGGTCGCGAGCCATAACGCACATGGGAGTCGCCAAGGGTGCTGGAAGTGAGCGCGCCCGGTTACAGAGGTGTTGGTATGTGGGTGCGCATCCAGCATCGGTTCGGTCCGAGAATGACGGAATGGTTCATGGCGCTGCACATGATCGGGTTCGGCTGGGTGCTTTTGCTGCCGACGCAGACATTCAATCTCCCGCAGTTCTAGACCTTCCGGCAGCTTTTCCCATCTGAATCGTTTCTCGGCTGGCTGATGGCGATCGTCGGATGCTTGCGCATCATTGGCCTGGTCATCAATGGCGCCAAGGAAAAGGTTACACCCCAGATCAGGCAGTTCTCAGCTGGGGTAGGTTGCATCATCTGGACAGGCATAACATACGGCTTCGCATCCTCTGATGTCGTGAGCACGTGGATCGCCATTTATCCGCTTTTTGCTTTTGGCGAGCTCGTCAACATAAACCGCGCCGCTCGCGACCAAGGGGAAATCAGGAATGGAACAGCTGGCTAATTTGCCGACGCCCGCTCTCATCACCTTTGGTGCAACTCTCGCAATAATCTTCGGGGTTCGGTATCTCGGGCTTTGGCAAGGTGCAAAAACGCCTCCTGCCACGTCACCGGCGGCCGCTCAGGTTGCTGCGGTGATCGTAGACCCTACAGCCCTGAATAACGCCACACGCGCGCTTGAGGCGCATACCGAGGCCGTTCATGAAATGACCGAGACCATGAAAGACTCAGGCAGGTCGTTTTCGAATATGGCTATCGAGATGGACCGGATCCGTGAAGAGCTCCGCATCCAGCGAGAGGTGGCTAGGAGGCCTTGAACATATCCCGCTGGGGTAGTGCTCCAATGCTTGGAAACACTAGCGCTTGAGGCCGATAAGCACATCAAGCAACTCTGAGCTGGTCTGGAATACCTTCGAGTTAGCCGTATAGACACGCTGGCTTTCGATCATCTCCGTGAGCTCAGTGGCGATATCTACATTAGAATTTTCCAGCGCCCCCGACACGATCGATCCCATGCTGCCAGAATTTGGATAGGAAATCGTGACGATACCGGAGGCATTGCTTGGCAAATATGCGTTACCATTGACCGGCATAAGGTTATCCGGGCTTGGCACATCGGCCAAGGCGATCTGAAAAAGAGGACGAAGTGCGCCGTCGCCATAGCGCGCCGATACAATCCCGTCATCGGAGATGATAAATCCCGTGGATGCGCTCGCGGAACTTCCATTTACGTTGGCAGCATTGACCGAGAAGGCTGCAGCAAAGTCTGTGGTGCCCGACATATCGAGTGTCATTGCTGCGCCATTCGGTACATCAATAAGAATACTCGGGTTTTCGACAAGCCTCCTTGTCGCCGGGTCAAACTCAAGTAAATCAGTGGCCAAAGGAGCCGAGTTATAAGGAAATCCGCCATTGTTGGCGTCGGCTTGGTTGAATACGGTGACTTCCCAGAAATTGTCAGCGCCCTTAGTGTAGTAAACATCCAGCAAAACGGACTTACCGGAATAATCATAGGCGACGACCGAGGACTTTTGGGAGTACTGACTTAACGCTGAATTGTCGGCGGGGGTAGCACCTAAAACATATGGGGTGACGGTTGGCGCGGCCGCTGGCAGGTTGAGGCTGACCTGTACTCCATCCTCCCATCCCGGCGAGAGGTCTGGAATCGATACCGAGCCACTGAAATCAATCGGCCAGACATCGTTGCTGGGCAAGGTTACGTTGACGAGGCCGCTGCTGGTCATGGCACCGCTCGTTAAGTCGAAGGTCAGCAACTGTTTTGCCAGCGGTGGATCGCCCGCAGGCCCATAGGGAAAACCTCCTGCGGTCGCCTTCGCTCTGTCGTAGATCGAAACTTCCCACGTGTCTGCGCTGAGCTTCGTGTAGTAGACGTCGAGTTGAACGTCCCCGGCAAAACCCGCATAACCCGAGAGGGTCTGCTTAACAAGATAAGTGGAGCTTACTTGGTTTGCGGACGCCGGTACATCGCCAGCGCCACTGTTAATGGCTGGGGCATCGGACGGCATGTTAATCTGAATTTTCATTCCCTGCGACGAGCCACCGCCGGAACCCTGCTGGGAAAGTTTGGAAAAATCCAGGTAATACGGATCGGCCGGATCGGGGTACAGCTTTGGATTGCCGCCAATTATAGCCCCCGTGGACGGATCGAAAGTCAACGTTGTGGTCGCCATGACGATATCGCCACTGTCCAGATCATAAGGGAAGCCGGACGACGTGCCGCTATAATTTACGTAGGCAGTGATCTCCCACGTGTTTTCGGTAAGCGGTGTGCCGCTGGCACATTGAATTCGCGCCCATATCAAACATGCAATTGCGGCGCGGACATTTTACAGGATCATGCTTGATCACTTGATGGCGCGTATCTGGCTCATGCGGGTCGAATTTTGTAGAAATGAGCACGGATAGTCGCTAGATATTGCCCACAGCGCGTGCTGCGGTGCTGCGGGTTCCCCCGAAATCCACGGAGACTACGATCAACCTCTCACAAGGAGCGCGAACCCATGTCTTCGACGATGTCCAAGGGCCGCATTCAATCCACTCTCCGCCACTTTCTCGATAACGAGGCATCAGGCGGTGTCATCCTGATGTTCGTTGCCGCAATGGCAATCGCGACAGCGAATTCGCCGATGGCGGATGCGTATTTCAATATCCTTCATGTCTATATCGGGCCGCTCAGCATCCAGCACTGGATCAATGACGCACTGATGGCTGTCTTCTTCTTGCTGGTGGGACTGGAAATAAAGCGAGAGATGCTGGACGGTCAGCTATCGACCTGGAGCAGACGCATCCTGCCGGGAGCCGCCGCCGCCGGAGGGATGGTGTTTCCGGCGCTGTTCTACATTTACTTTAACTGGAACGATGCGTCCGCGCTCAGGGGATGGGCCATTCCGACGGCGACCGATATCGCTTTTGCGCTCGGCGTGCTGTCGCTGTTCGGGAAACGTGTCCCGGCATCGCTGAAAATCTTTCTGGCCGCGTTGGCAATCATCGATGATCTTGGGGCAGTCATCGTAATTGCGCTGTTCTATACCGCCGACCTCAACCTGCTGGCACTTTCCGGCGCGGCTATTGTCGTCGGCAACCTCATCATCTTTAACCGGATGGGCGTAAAGGCACTGTGGCCCTACCTGGTGCTGGGTGCAGTGCTATGGGTTCTGGTGTTCTCATCCGGCGTCCATGCTACGCTGGCGGGTGTCGTACTGGCGCTTACGATTCCGTTGAAACTCACGCCGGGCACTCCGGAAGCCACTCATGCAGAATCTCCTTTGCATAAGCTGGAGCACCATCTTCACAAGCCGGTGGCGTTTGCCATCGTGCCGATCTTCGGCTTTGCCAATGCTGGTGTCTCATTTGCCGGGGTTTCGATGTCGATTGTCACCGAGCCGCTGACCATGGGTGTCGCCGCCGGGCTGCTGCTCGGAAAACTGGTCGGCGTTCTTGGCACGGTTGCAGTTCTTGTAAACCTCAAACTTGCCGAACTTCCTGCACAAGCGAGCTGGGGACAGATGGCCGGGGTGGCACTCTTGTGCGGTATCGGCTTCACCATGTCTCTGTTTATCGGACTGCTGGCATTCAACGATCCGAACGTCCAGGATCACGTGAAAATCGGCATTCTGCTGGGTTCACTGACATCGGGCTTGATTGGTGCGGTTTTGCTCACCGCATTTGGCCGTCGATCCGAGACTTAAATCGGGCGCTCCACGGTAGCAGGTCATCGATCTGACTCTGCTTGTGGCCGTTGGCGATGGCGGTCAGGGTGGTGCTCATGTAGGCGAACGGCTCGACAGCATTGAGCTTGCAGGTTTCGATGAGTGAGGCGATTGTCGCCCAGTTCTCCGCTCCCGCATCGTGTCCCGCGAAGAGAGCGTTCTTCCGGTTCAACGCAATTGGTCTGATGGTCCGCTCAACCGTATTGTTGTCGATCTCGATGCGGCCGTCTGTCAGGAAGAGCTTCAAACCATCCCAGTATTTGTTGATGTAGGCCAAGGCCTCGCCAAGCGGGGACTTGGTCGCGACACGGCTACGGTGATGGTCAAGCCAGGCCTGCATGTCGGCGACGACCCGCGCTGAGCGTTCCTGTCGTCCAGCAAGACGAGCCGTTAGATCACGGCGTCGTAGCTCGGCTTCAATGCGATACAGCTCCCCGATCCGTTTGACGCCGTCCTCGGCAATGGGTGCTGATCCGTTGCGCGTGATCTCTACCAGCTTGCGCCGTGCGTGGGCCCAGCAATAGGCCAGCCGAATGTCCGGCCCAACGCGCTCTGGTGCGATCAGTCTGTTGTATCCGGCATAGCCATCCACCTGCAGGATGCCGGAGAAGCCCTGCAATATACGTTCGGCATGAATGCCCCCGCGACCGGGAGCGTAGGTGAAGGCCACGCCCGGTGGAGCGCCGCCGCCCCATGGGCGATCATCCCGCGCCAGCGCCCAGAAGTATCCGGTCTTGGTCTTGCGCGAGCCGGGATCGAGAACCGGGGCACGGGTCTCGTCCATGAACAGCTTGGTAGAGCGCTTCAGGTCGGCGATCAGAGCATCAAAGACCGGACCGAGTTCGAATGCCGCCCGCCCGACCCAATCGGCGAGCGTCGAACGGTCGAGATCGATACCCTGGCGGCTCATGATCTGTGCCTGCCGATAAAGCGGCAGGTGATCGGCGTATTTGGACACCAACACATGCGCGATAGTCGCCTCGGTCGGCAATCCGGCGTGGATCAATCGTGCAGACGCTGGAGCTTGAGATACGCCATCGGTGCAGGCACGGCAGGCATATTTGGGACGACGAGTGACGATGACGCGGAACTGTGCCGGGATGATATCGAGTCGCTCGGACACGTCTTCCCCGATGCAATGCAGGCCGCCGCCACAGTTGCAGATCAAGCTTTCGGGCTCGATGATCTCCTCGACACGAGGAAGGTGGGCGGGAAGAGAGCCACGATTGGCGGCGCGAGTTTTGGGGTGCGGCTTACCTGGAGCGCTGTCGGCCTCGTCTTCGGCATGGATCGCCGCAATGGCCGTTTCTAGGTCTTCCAGTGCAAGATCGAATTGCTCAGGATCGACCTTCTCGGATTTGCGGCCAAAGGCGGCTTGTTTGAAAGCAGCGACCAGTTTCTCCAGCCGTTCGATCCGCTCGTCCTTGCGGACTTCACGAAGCTGGGAGGCAATCAGCATCGCCTTCAGGGCAGCAATATCGTCTGGAAGATCGACCGCATCCAACATGCTGGAATCTTATCAAATTGGGCGGCATCACGCCGCCGGAATTTGCGAACCGAGTCATCGTGACGCACCTATTCGATTGCGGTTGGCGCTCGTGCCTCTACGGACCGAACCCGACGCCAGTCGAGCCCGGCAAACAGCGCTTCGAACTGGGCATGTCCCAAGGTCATTAGGCCGTCCCGGATGTCTGGCCAGGTAAACGTATGCTCCTCCAATCGCTTGTAGGCCATCACCAGACCGCTGCCATCCCAGTAAATCAGCTTCAATCGGTCCGCCTTGCGTGACCGGAATACGAAGACCGTCCCCGTGAATGGGTCCTTGTGCAGTTCGTTCTTGACCAGCGCCGCCAATCCATCGTGACCCTTGCGGAAATCGACAGGCTTGGTCGCCACCATGATCCGAACCCGGTTCGAGGGAAAGATCATGCCGGAACCGCACAGGCACGTGCGACAGCGGCGATCCGGGAGGCGGACGCGCCTTCTTCCAAGCGGATCGTGACAGCGCCGACGATGATCTCGGGACGGCTGGCTTTCTTGAGGGACGGCTCCGCAACGGGTGGATCGACGATCACCGCCGCGAACTCCATCGCATCCTCGGGTGCAGGCAAAACCAGCTTGCCCTGCCGTGCCATCGTCCGCCAGGTGGATAGGTGGTTCGGCTTCAGGCCATATCGCTCTGCCACCTCATTCACCAACGCTCCGGGCCGAAGGCTTTCCGAAACGATCTGCGCCTTGACGTCGTCCGGCCAGTGCCGCTGCGGCTCACGCCCAGACTTCCTGGTCGTGAGAAACTCCAACGTACTCTCCATGGAGAAACTCCCTTTGCTCATCCATGGAAAGCGGATCACAGATCAGGACGGACAGAACAATGTGGGAGCGGGACACCGGTTACTGTTTTCGTTGATCTTGGTGAAATAGATGTCACTGCGCCCGGTCTCATCTATGTTGACCGTTTGAAAACTGTACCCGGAGTTTGAAGTATTCTGCGAAGGAGGAAGACCGGCTACCCCGGTGCCGACCGGATCAGCGTCAGCCGGAAGGTTGACGTTCAGTACACCCTTGGTCGAGGGCGTTACCATTAGGCTGCCGCCGTCGAACTTGACTGGTGACAGGCCATTGAATCCATTTACTACCACTGTGGGTTCGGCTCCATCCTGAAAAGGATATCCGAGCACTTTGTATCCAGCCGCATTAACTAGATAGCCTTCGCTGTCCTGCGTGAATGATCCTGCTCGCGTTAGGTATGGCGTGCCGACTGCATCCTCTACGATGAAGAAACCGGCTCCTTGAATGGAGAGATCCGTTTTCGATGTCGTATAAGAAAGTCCGCCTTGTTCGGATATCGCGTACCTGACACTCGGTGAAACACCGCCAGATGAATAGCTTCCTTGGGAGGAGGGAAAGACCATGGAAGAGAAACTTGTGGAGGCACGTTTGTAGCCGGTTGTGCCGGCATTGGCGATATTATCACCGACTGCTCCAAGGCGATTGGCTTGAGCGTTCATGCCCGAGATGCCAGTTTTCATCGTGCCGAACAAACTCATGATAGGACTCCCCGCAAATAAACAACTAGAAAGAGCAGTAAAAAACGAGGCTTGCGTGGAACTAACCGGCAAGAGCGATCTGCTACTGAAGACGGGGGTTGTAGATGCCTATCGAGCAAGAAGCGCAATCAGCTCCAAAGCGGGGACGCAGAATCTGGCCATGGCTGCTGGCCTGCGCACTGATCTCGCTCATCGCCGCTGGTATCTACGCGTATCTGGAAATCACTGCGATGATCGAGGGTCTAGGCCGGCTCTGGGATGACCTGGTGCAGTTGTTTTGGCTGATCGTGCCGGACGGCGATAAATAAGAATTCGAGCAAAAAGAAACCCGCCATTAGCGGCGGGTCCCTTCAACGATACGCAATACAGATTTCGGCGCAGTCTTCTGGTCCGCGCAATCTCATGCTGAACCATCATGGTTAAAGCCGGATTAACGGGGCAAAAAGAAACCCGCCGGAGCGGGTCACTTGCTTAAACATCTAATCTCTGTTGAGGATCTTCTGGAGGTAGTGGGAGATCATCGATGAGGCGGAGAGATACAGAACTTCCAGCAAGATACTTCCCCAAGTTTGGGTCATCCGTATAAAGTTCGCTTGCGCCTCGAACGATAGCTGTTGCGGCTATCATCGCGTCGTACTTCATCGTGACTTTCCAATGCGTCGCCCGGTCCTGTGGCGTTAGATTTGCTTGATGGAAGGCTATTCGCTCACCTGTTTCGATCGCTATGACTTCATCGAACGATTGGACAGTGAAACCTTTGAGCCGACGCAGGGTTTCTACAACCTCTTCAATCTTTTCTGCGCGACCGGCAACAAGCTCCGCGATGGATGGAGAAGGGACCATTACCACCGTGTTTGTTTTAGAGAGGCCCTGAACAAAGTGTTTAACTCTTTCAACCCGCCCGTTGTCCTGGGTGCTGTCTGGGTCAATCATCAGAACAAGGAAAACAGTGTCAACGACGATCATGCGTGGCGAAGCTCATCAACTGCTTGGACAATATTTTTGCCGCCTTCCGGGGGGAGAAGGCTTCTAAGTTTACCCAATGTTTCAACCAGAGGCTCCTCATCAAGAACTTCGAATGAAGTCGCATAGAGGTTGTCCAGAAACCATTTCCCGGACGTGTCACGCCGCCACCTACCATCTCCGCTTACTCTGACGTGCTGGTGAAAGAGCTTCGCCAGTGAGATAGCATGCACCGCATCTATCGAAATGCGAGCGTTCAGATCCCCGTCGATCTCCAAGCCAATCTTCACCTTGTCGCCTGTTCCTTCAATGCGAATAAGCCGGCCTTGAACTGATGTGTGTTGGTTGACTACTCGGATAACCTTTGATGCTTTCGTTGCCCCTGGAAAGGATATAAGCTCGCCTCCCTTGGGCAGGGGCATTTCTGCCGTCCAACCATCTTCGGCCAGAAATTCGTTTAGTTTGCGCCATGGGGCAGCAGCTTCCGCATCGTTATCATTCTGTGCCGCCTCTCGTATCCGAGGTGAAATAATCGCGACACTTTGCTCTTCAGCGAACGCTACGATGCTTACACTTTGGTCACGAATTTCCTTGAAATGCACGCTCTCCGAAGCTCCCATTAGCTTCGCGAGTTCGGCCATATATACGGCGAGGCGGCCCATCGGTATTGTATCTGGCTTAGGTCCGATAATGCGGAAAGAGTATTCAAGCGAGTGGTTCAATCTTTCCTCCGCAGTTCGAGTTAATTTATTCCATGGAAGCCTAACGCTTCATTAAGCCAAAATGATGCCATTCAAACGTCAGTATGGGAAATCAACTCTCACTTCTTCTTCACCTCGTCCCGCTTCATTCCGGCATCGCTGCCATTTATGATTCTATGTGTCTCATCGGCGGCCTTGCTGGCTTCCTCGGCCGCTGCGCTTGCCCTAGCTTCAGCCTCGGCTTGTTCTGCCGGCGTCCGTGTTGGGTAGTCCCCTTGTGCTCGCTCCCCGATGGTAAACCACTGATCTACCGTCAGCAGGCCAATAAAAATAGCGATGGCCACAACCGCAAAAAGTCCGCAGATGAGACGTGCCGGGCTCATCATTTCCGGTAGCCGCTCACAGCTTTGTTAGCCTCGTCTCGTTTCTTTCGCTCCAGCTCGCCTGCGCCGAGTGTGGTCATGTTCGACACTACGTCGTTCATTTGGATGCTTCCTTGGCACCTGTAGCATTTTTCGCCACAGGGACGCCGCATCCTTTCGTCTTCAAGTTTGCCTCGATCGCATTAACCTTGCCTTTGGCAACAGCGACTTGGCCCTCCTTGTCGCCGCCGAACGTGCTCGACATCGGCACGCCGACGAGGAAAACACCAACCGCATCGCCGGTAGCGGCGTCGTGCTGTTGCTTTGAAACGGCAGAGAGCGATGCTTGTTCTTTCAAGTACTCGCGAGCCAGTGCCTGGCAATCCAGATTGCTGTAAGCTGCCATTGGCACGTCCACAGGGACAATTGCGTCTGGTCTTTTCGCGCACGAAGAAACGGCCAGCCCGCAGGCCAGCAACAGTAGAGTATATCTCATGTAATCCCCAGTTCCCCTGACGACTTATGCGTCGTCAAGGCCAAGCTTCACTACAACCTGGCTGGAGAGTCAATAACTCCCGGCAACCGGTAATGAATATTTCTGCGCCTGATGGCGGGCGGAAGGCGTGCAGTGGAAAAGAGTACGGCCGAGTGGAAGGCTTCAGGTAGGGCCTCCTTTAGTATTTGCGATGGGATCGAGTTACGCGGGGATTTGTTGTGTTGTCATCAGGTTGATCTGGGCTTCCGCTACTGTAACTGCGCAAGCGGCGGATAGCATTTATCAAATACTGGATCCAGCAAATCCGCACCCTTATGAGAGTTTGCACGCCCGGCCAAGTGGTTCGGCGGGCATAGTTATCCACCGTTTGCCCCGAACCTGAGCACACCGTTGTGGATGTTAATCGAGTGTAAATGGTCAGCTCAAGCTCGGTTGGAACCGTGTTCTCGTCGTCGCCTACAATAGCTGTATCGCGATTTTGCGAGAAGGAGCCACGATGCAGGATAATGTAAGAGTTATTTCACCCGTGAGTATCGCCGGTCTTACGGCAAACGTGCCGGCGACGGGTATGCCGATTTTCGAATTGGTCCGCCCATCCGATCTGTACGTCGATCCCACCTACCAAAGAAACGTAAGCGAAAAAGGAATGCGGCAAATACGTCGTATAATCGAGAACTTTGAGTGGACGAAGTATAAGCCGCCGATTTGCGCTTACGCCGAATGGGACGGTAAAACCATTCTGAAAGTGCTTGATGGACAGCACACGGCGATCGCCGCCGCCTCTAATCCGAACCTGGACGCAATCCCGGTCATGATTGTCGAGGCTGAAAGCACGGTGGAACAAGCCAAGGCCTTTATCGGACAAAACACCGATCGCCTTGGCGTGACAAACCTCCAACTCCATCAAGCAGCTATCGCGTCTGGCGACGAGGATGCCCAAACCATCGAGTTGGTCTGCGCTCGCGCAAACGTCAAAATTCTCAAGACAACAAATGCTTACACAGGAACTGGTTCTCGTCAAACAATAGCGATCAAGCAAATCGCGGCGATGATCGGGAGGCGTGGTGCGGCCCTCTCGCGGGAGATACTGGAGGTCTTGGCGAACGCCGATCGTGGTCCCTTAACCGCGCCGCAGATAAAAGCGGTTGAACTGCTTCTCACGGACCCGGAATACTGCGAAAAAATCACTGGCGACGACCTTACCGAAGCAATTGTTGATTTGTTGACGACAGCTGAGGAGGAAGCGAAGCTGTTGGCCGTGACTCACAAAATCCAGTTTTGGAAAGCTCTAGCCGTCACGTGGTTCAGGAAATGCAAGAAGCGTCGCCAGTCGATCGCTAAAGCTGCCTGACGAGCAGTCATAGAACTCGCAGGATCCCATCGCGGCGATGCTTCGCTCGCTACAACTATACCCGCCGGCAGCATAGTATTGACAGCGGGTTCCTGTGAGCTTGTGGCTTTCCCCGAAGTTCTTAGTCTCCGTAAAGGAGATGCAGATCAATTGCACCAATCAATGCGGTGCTCTGGGCGCCATTCTCGCGCTAATCCTTCCGACATAAGAACCTGCCCAGCTTCCCGGCCGTCGGGGAGGTATATGTTCACGAGCGGCCGGCGGCTTTGCGTCCGGTCCCTCGCGCCGCTGTCCTCAATGCGAGGCACGCCGGCCAGCAGCAGTTCTTTCAGCCTGGCTTTCGTCTTCATCGCCAGATCCCGCTCAAACTCGCATTTGGCACGGCTTCCCATTTCGGGAGCATCCACGCCAGACTTGAACGGCACCCCGCCCCCGAGCAGGCGCATGTTTTGGCCGTCGCAGTTGATGGTGTCGCCGTCGATCACCACAAGCGATGCGCATGCTACACCTTCACCAGAATAAGGCAGTGCCGGAGCGGAACTCACAATTAGGGCGAAGGCTATCGCTTCAGGTCTGAGGGGATGTTTCATTCTCATATGGCTGCTGACCCGGAGTTCTTCTCGTTTGCAGCATTCTCGGTTGTTGATTTGTTTTTAGTCCGTTCCAAATCCTCTTTGATTTGGTCGACGTATTTTTTCATTGATTTCAGCATCTTAATCCGCCAGACGCCAAGCGAAATAAGCTCGTCTTCGTCCTGTCGGCTGTCGAAACCAGAACGGTCTCCCGCTACCACTTTTCTTCATACGAAAAAACCATACCTCACCGTGCAGCGCGGGAGTTCGTTGCTTGTCTCGGTGGAAAATAGCAATGGATCAAGCGCCTTCGCCGGCGAATCTCGCCCAAAAAAAGGGAAACCCGCTTACTGCTGAAATGCAGCCAGCGGGCCTCAACCTCTACCCCCTCCCACAAGGGCGGCTGCACAAAAGCACACTGAATGAAATATGGCAAGATCAAGGCGTCATATTGTTGCTGCTGACAGGGTTGTTCTGCCATTCAGCGGCGTAAGACGGGGCTCTCACCCGTAGTCTTAAAGGGGCGGGCGCAGGAGGCGACTTTAAAGAGGGTAAAAAAAATGCCCGCTGGCAGCGGGCAATCAGAGGGAACTGAGGTTAGGAGCCTCAGCGTTCAAACGGCCATCCTCGATATAGGTTCCGCCCGGGGGACAATTTTTGTACCGCTCGCACACAGACAATATGAAGCCGATGACGCCGAAACGAAAACCGCCGCTGCGAAAAAAATAAACACCCGAAAGGTCGTGACTTGTGTCCGACCTGAGAGTCTGATTCAAAACTATCTCGTGTAATTTCATGCTCTTGCGATACGGCGTGTGAAGAGCTGGATTGATGCGATGAACAGCCAGGCGGTTGCTGAGGCGATGGTTTGTTCGAAGTCCTTGGCGAGACGTCGGTTGCGGCTGAGCCATGCGAAGGTTCGTTCCACCACCCAGCGGCGCGGCAGCACCTCGAAGCCTTTCGCGGCGTCGGACCGCTTGATGATTTCGATGGTCCATTTGCTCTTTCCGATCTTGCGCAGTGCCTCCCGGAGCTTGTCACCGGCATACCCACCATCGGCGAAGACGTGCCGCAGCCACGGGAAGCGGCGGATTATTTCGGCGAGGACGAACGGTGCCCCGTCGCGATCCTGGATGTCGGCGGTGTGGATCACAGCATGAACCAGGTTGCCGTCTGTGTCGGTCAGGATGTGGCGCTTGCGCCCCTTGATTTTCTTGCCCGCATCGTAGCCCCGAGGCCCGCCGCTCTCGGTGGTTTTGACACTCTGGCTGTCGATCACTCCTGCACTGGGCGACGCTTCGCGCCCTGCCGCTTCCCGGCCGATCAGAAGCAGAGCATGATTGAGCGAAAGCCACAGACCATTGTCGCGCCACAGGTAGAACCAGCGTCGTACCGTCGAGACCGGAGGAAAGCAGGGCGGCAACATCCGCCAAGGCAGCCCTCCGCGCAGCAGATACAGGATCGCCTCGACGATGCGCCGCAGCGGCCACTTCCGCGGACGCCCAACCTGTGAAGGCTGCGGAAGAAACGGCTCCAGCACGGCCCATTCCGCGTCAGTCAAATCGCTTGGCAAAGTCAGCTGTGCACGGGCATACTGCGCCCGAGTGGTGTCGGTCCACATCGTCGAACTCCGGAAGTTTGTTGCAAAACCCCGTGAATCAGCGACTTGGGATGGCGTCAAGCTAACCCGCTGACACCACTCAACTTAATTTCGGATCAGGCTCCGAGAGATAGGTGACGTTTTGTACCGGAGACATGGGTAACACTTTTCGCTTTGCGGGAGGTGTTGATGCCGTGGAGAGAGACTTCGGTTATGGAGGAACGTCTGCGCTTTGTCGCCCGCCTATTGGAGGGCGAAGGAATGAGCGAGGTGTGCCGGGATTTCGGCATATCGCGCAAGACCGGCTACAAGATATTCAATCGCTACAAAGACGACGGGCTTGAAGCTCTGACAGACAGATCCCGGCGTCCGGTTCGCTACGCCAACCAACTTCCCGATCCCGTTGAGGCCATGATCGTGCGTCTCAAAAAGGAGAAGCCGCATTGGGGTGCGCGCAAGATCCGCGAGTTGCTGGTGAAGAAGCTCGCCGGAGATGTCCGCATTCCGGCGAGCAGCACCGTGCACGCGGTGCTTGACCGCCATGGCCTTGTGCGCCAGGCCCGCAAGAGGAACCGGGCAAGCAAGGCCATGGGCACCACGCTGTCTGAGGCCGTCAATGCCAACGATCTGTGGTGCGCCGACTTCAAAGGCGAGTTCAAACTTGGGGACGGTCGTTATTGTTACCCATTGACCGTAACCGATCAGGCATCACGCTATCTATTGGCTTGCGAAGCCTTCGAATCGACACGCGAGCAAGCCGTGATCGAAGCCTTCCGCCGCCTGTTTGTCGAGCATGGTCTGCCTCAGGCGATCCGCTCGGACAACGGGCTGCCTTTTGCCTCACCAAACGGGCTCTACAATCTGTCGAAGCTGTCGGTCTTCTGGTTGAGGCTTGGGATCGCGATCGAGCGCATCAAACCGGGCCATCCCCAGCAGAACGGCCTGCATGAGCGTATGCATCTGACATTGAAGAAGGAAGCAACGAGACCGCCCGAACGTAGCCTTCTCCAGCAACAGGTACGCTTCGATGCATTCGTCAGCGAATTCAATGGTGAGAGGCCCCATGAGGCGATCGGTATGAAAGTGCCTGCTGATCTCTACAATGCCTCTTTGCGCCCATACCTTGGCCTGCCGGAGATCGAGTATCCCTTCCATGATCGTGACATCATCGTCACCAATTGTGGACGTGCCTGCCTCTATCGCAAGAAGATCAACATATCGACCGTCCTGGCCAGACAGAAACTGGGACTAAAGGAGGTGGAAGACGGCATTTGGCTCGTCAGCTTCATGCATTATGATCTAGGATATATCGATCTGGAACAGAGAACACTGCAAACCATCGACAATCCGTTCGGCACGAGATTGTCACCTATGTCTTAGGTACAAACTGTTACCTATGTCTTCGGTTCGGACACATTGAGAAACTGGAGCGGGCGAAGGGATTTGAACCCTCGACCCCAACCTTGGCAAGGTTGTGCTCTACCCCTGAGCTACACCCGCTCAAATCCACCGGTCCGGGGTAGTATGCTGAACCGTGGGCCGCCGAAGCGGCGACGGGCGCTATATCGCTCAATCGATTTTGGAATGCAACAGGGAAATGACAAAAACGCGAAAATTTCTTTGAGAAATGCGACAAGCGGCGGAAAAGATTGATAATTTTTCCTGCAGCCGATTTTTCCCGCGTTGCCAATAGGCGGCTGCCCCCTTAATCATGACGCAACGACAATGGAATCGGCAGAGGCAGGTGGCAGCATATGGCGGAGAATTCTCGCAAGACGGCAGCGGAGCTGTTCGAATTTCTCGATGGGCTTGGAATTTCGCACACCACGAAACAGCACGAGCCTGTCTTTACCGTCGCGGAATCGCAGTCATTGCGCGACCTGATCCCCGGCGGCCACACAAAGAACCTCTTTGTAAAGGACAAGAAGGACCAGTACTTCGTTCTGACCGTGGAAGAAAACGCGGTGGTGGATCTGAAAAGCGTCCATAAGATCATCGGTGCTGCAAGCCGCGTGTCCTTCGGCCGGCCGGAAAAAATGCTCGAATATCTGGGTGTGGTGCCGGGTTCGGTCACGGTGTTCGGCGCAATCAACGACACGGACCGGCAGGTCACCTTTGTGTTGGATAGCGCGCTGCTGGAAAACGAACTTGTCAATGGCCACCCGCTCTCCAACGACCAGACGACGACAATCGCATCCGCGGATCTCATTCGCTTTCTCGAGGCGACCGGACATACGCCGCTTGTCTTGAAAGTCAGCGAGTGAGATACGATCTTTGCTTCAATCAAGACATATGACAGAGGTTACGGGAGACCGGCATGAGCGACACGAATAATCCTTACGGCGGTTCCTACGGCGGGCAGATGTCCGCAAGCGCGCACTATAGTGGCGAGCTGAATGGTGCGTCCTCCGGACACATCAAGGACACAACGACGGCTGGTTTCTCCAAGGACGTTCTGGAAGAGTCACGTCGTCAGCCAGTTCTCGTGGATTTCTGGGCGCCCTGGTGCGGCCCGTGCAAACAGCTGACGCCCGTGCTCGAGAAAGTCGTCAACGAAGCGAATGGCCGCGTGAAGCTCGTGAAGCTGAACATTGACGACCACCCGTCCATTCCCGGCCAGCTCGGCATCCAGTCCATTCCGGCAATCGTCGCTTTTGCGGATGGCCGGCCGGTCGACGGCTTCATGGGCGCGGTGCCGGAAAGCCAGATCAAGCAGTTCATCGAAAAGATTGCCGGCCCTGATGCAGGCGACCCCAAGGCGGAGATCGAGGCCGTTCTGACCGAAGCGAAACAGCTTCTGGCCGATGGCGATTTTAACGGCGCGGCACAGCTCTTTGGCGCCGTCATGCAGGCGGATCCGGAAAACCCCGCAGCGATTGCCGGCATTGCCGAATGCATGATCGCCGCCGGACAATATGAGCGGGCCAGTGAATTGCTGTCGTCACTGCCGGCGGAACTCAATGAGGATGCGGGCATTCAGCTCGTTTCGAAAAAGATCGCCCAATATGAGGAAGCCCGCAAGATCGGCGATCCCGTGGCGCTGGAAAGCGAACTGGCAGCCGACCCGGATCGACACGAGGCACGGGTTAAGCTTGCAAAGGTGCTGAATGCGCAGGGCCGGCGCGACGAGGCGGCGGATCATCTGCTCTACGTCATGCGTAAGGATCGGACCTTCGACGACGACGGCGCGCGCCGCCAGCTTCTCGAATTTTTCGAGGCCTGGGGCTTTAAGGATCCGGCGACCGTCGCGGGCCGCCGGAAGCTTTCGTCGATACTGTTTTCTTAATGCGGGCATATCCCGGCCAGGCGGTTGATCCGCCGGCCGGCAGCAGTGAACAGGGGGCTTGATTCCCATGCATGTCGGAAATGCAAGATATGTGAAGAGCGACGACCTGCCGGAAACCGTGCCGGTTTTTCCCCTTCCCGGTGCTCTTCTGTTGCCGGAAGGCCATCTTCCACTCAATATCTTCGAGCCAAGATATCTTGCCATGATCGACACGGCGTTGGCGGGTCACCGTCTCATCGGCATGGTGCAGCCAGCCCTTCATGTCATTGAATCGGGCCTGGAGGGCGGGCCGTTGAGTGCGGTTGTGTGCCTTGGCCGCATCACCTCCTTTTCCGAAACCGGCGATGGCCGTTACATCATCTCGCTCACCGGTGTGTGCCGTTTCCGTCTGCTGGAGGAGGTGGAGGCCGGCAAGCCCTATCGCAGTTTCCGTCACGCGCCCTTCATCGCCGATCTCTCCGGCGAATACGATGAGGAGGCCGTGGACCGTGAAAACCTGCTGCGGGTGTTCCGCTCGTTTCTGGATGCCAACCAGCTGGAAGCGGATTGGGAGAGTGTGGAAAGGGCCGGCAACCGTGTTCTGGTCAATTCGCTTTCCATGATGTCTCCCTTTGGACCCGCCGAAAAACAGGCGCTGCTGGAAGCGCCCGATCTCAAGACGCGGGCCGAAACATTGATCGCCATCACCGAGATCGTTCTTGCCCAGGGATCGGGTGAGGGCGGCAACGTGCTGCAGTAGGATCGCCGCCATGGACGACAGGATGAACAACGTCGATCCGAAGCTTCTCGAATTGCTTGTCTGCCCTTTGACGAAGGGCCGCCTTTCCTATGACCGTGCCCGCAATGAACTCATCTCCGAAAATGCGCGGCTTGCTTATCCAATTCGTGACGGTGTGCCGATCATGCTCATCTCGGAAGCGCGTAAAATAGAGGACTAATCGCAGCTTCTTTTACTCTCCACAGATTGTCATGGCGCGAATTGACGAAGATGCGTTGACAACCATGCGTGGATTTGACCAGAGTCCCGCCCGACATGTCTGTTGCGGGGAGAGAACTGATGTCATTGCGCGCGCTCGTCCGGATTTCGCTGGTTGCGGTCTCGGCCGCCATGATTTTTGCGCCAGCCATGGCGGCGGAACCCTCCCGCAAGGTCGTGACCACCCAAAATGGCGATTATTTCGGCTTCGATCTCAGGACGGAGCAAAACGTCTCGCTGGAGCAATGTGGCGAGATTTGCGCCGGGGACACATCCTGCAAGGCCTTTACCTACAATCCAAAGGTGAAATGGTGCTTCCTCAAATCTGATTTCAATCAGCTGAACGCCTTCCCCGGTGCGGTTGCGGGCAAGATTGTCGAAGTGGCGACGGAAGCCGATATCGGCGCGCCGCAGCGCCTGTCCTTCGTCACTGACAGCCTGCAGCAGGAAGCGCGCCGAATGAAATCCGGCCTTGCGGCGAATGACGGTGAGGGCGGGCAAGGCGTGGAAGCCCTCGTACAGACGGCGCGGCAGCAGGCGGCCGCGGGCAATATTCCCGATGCGGTTACGACCTATAAGCAGGCCCTCGCGATCACGCCAGACGACGGCGCGCTCTGGGCGGAGCTTTCCGAAAAGGCGGCGCAGGTCACCGATAATTATTCGATCGCAGGGCAGGCGGCGTCTGCCGCCATCAATGCCTATCAGCTGAGCCGAACAGTCAGCCCCCGCACAGAAGCCCTGAACCGGCTGGCGAAGGCATTTGAAAGAACTCAGAATTATCGCGCAGCCCTCAATGCCTATAAGGAAAGCCTTGCGCTTACCGATGATGCACAGACAAAGGCGGCCTATGCCGACCTGCGCACGCGCCAGGGTTTTCGCGTCATCAACAATACGGTGGATACGGACAGCGTAAGCCCGCGCGCCTGCGTGCAGTTTTCCGAACCGCTGGTGAAGAATGGCGTCGATTATTCTTCCTTCATCACGCTGGATGGGGCAGCTCCCAAGGCCATCGAGGCGAAGGGCAGCGAAATTTGCGTCGAAGGCCTGACCCATGGCCAGCGCTACAAGATCGCACTGCGCGCCGGCCTGCCGTCTTCCGTGGAAGAGCCGCTGGAAAAACAGGTCAATCTCGATATTTACGTGCGTGACCGCACGGCCAGCGTGCGCTTCACCGGCGAGAATTTCGTGCTGCCGGGCAGTGCGCGCCGTGGCATTCCGATTGTCTCTGTGAATGCCGACAAGGCCGACCTGAAGCTTTATCGCGTCGGTGACCGCAATATCACCGCGCTGCTCGCAAATTCGCAGTTTCTGACGCAGATGGACGGTTACAATGCCGACCGTATCGAAAACGAAATCGGCGAGCTTGTCTGGCAGGGCTCGATTGATATCCAGCCCGATCTCAACAAGGATGTTGTGACGAGTTTTCCAGTGGATGAGGCCTTGCCGGAGCGCAAGCCGGGCATCTACGTGCTGACTGCAGTGCCGCCGGGCACGGCGCCGGAAACCTGGGATTCGCGCGCCACCCAATGGTTCCTCGTGTCGGATACCGGCATCACCACCTATGCCGGAACGGACGGTTTGAATGTATTTGTCCGCGCACTCGGCAGCGCCAAACCGCTTGCGGACGTGGATCTGCAGCTCCTGGCCAAGAACAACGAGGTGCTGGGCACCGCGAAAACCGATGCGGACGGACGCGCGGTGTTCTCTGCCGGCCTGATGCGCGGCACGGCGGCTCAGGCGCCTGCCATCCTGACGGCGCGCAACGGCGATAAGGATTACGTGTTCCTCGATATGACCCGTGCAGGCTTCGATCTTTCGGATCGCGGCGTGACGGGACGTGCAGCACCCGGTGCTATCGACGTGTTCAGCTGGACCGAACGTGGCATCTACCGTGCCGGCGAGACCGTGCATGCCGCAGCCCTGGCCCGTGACGTTGACGGCAAGGCAATCGAGGACCTGCCGCTCACTTTCATTTTCTCACGCCCTGACGGGGTGGAAGACCGGCGCTTTGTCAGCGACGGCAAGGCGCTCGGCGGTCATGCGGTCGATCTGCCGTTGCAGGCAAATGCCATGCGCGGCACCTGGACATTGCGCATCCATACCGACCCAAAAACGGCTGCGATCAGCGAAAAGAGCTTCCTTGTCGATGATTTTGTGCCTGACCGCACCGAGTTTGACCTCTCGAGCAAGGCAAAACAGATCGATCCGGGCGCAGAAACGGCAATCGACGTCGATGGCCGTTATCTTTATGGCGCGCCCGCTGCCGGCCTGACGCTGGAAGGGGAGGTCGCGATCAAGCCGACGCGCACCAGCGCAGATTTCGAAGGTTATTTCTTCGGCCTGGCCGATGAGGAAAGCGAAGAGGAAAACCGCACGACGCTTGCCGATCTGCCGGTCCTGGATGAAGAGGGCAAAGCGAGCTTCAACGTTGATCTCACCGATCTGCCATCCACAACGCAGCTTCTCTCCGCCAACATCACCGTGCGCATGCGCGAAGCCGGCGGCCGCGCCGTGGAACGCTCGCTGGCGCTGCCCATCAAGGCGGAAGCATCCGTCATTGGCATCAAGCCGCAGTTTTCCGGCGATCTCGCCCAGAACTCCGTTGGACGTTTCCATATCATCGGTGTCAGTGCCGATGGTGCCAAACAGGCGATGAATGGCCTGACCTGGAAGCTCATCAAGGTAGAGCGTAACTATCAATGGTATCGTCAGGGTAATTCCTGGCGTTATGAGCCCGTGGAATACACCAAGCAGCAGGAAACCGGCACGCTTTCGGTCGACGCCAATGGCGGCGAAATTTCCGTGCCGGTCACCTGGGGTCGCTACCGGCTGGAAGTGGAGGGTGCGGGTAATGGCGCACCGGTTTCCAGTGTCGAATTCGATGCCGGTTTCTATGTCGAGGCAAGCTCGACGGAAACGCCGGATGCGCTGGAAATCGCGCTGGACAAACAGAGCTACAAGATCGGCGATACGGCCAAACTCAAGGTCTCCTCACGTTTCGCCGGTGAATTGATGATAACGTCCGGTTCGGAAAAGCTGATTGCGGTACAGAATGCCGAGATCGGCGAAGAGGGCGGCGAGATCGACATTCCGGTCACCGAGGAATGGGGCGCCGGCGCTTATGTGACGGCGACGCTGTTCCGCCCCGGCGACGCGCAGGAAAGCCGTATGCCCATGCGCGCCATTGGCATCAAGTGGCTTGCCGTCGATCCGGCCGAGCGCAAGCTTGCCGTCACACTCGGCGCGCCGCAGAAGACGCTGCCGCGCCAGCCGCTCGAAATTCCAATCACGGTTGCGGGGGCTGGTGTGGGCGAAAAGGCCTACGCCATCGTTGCGGCGGTCGATGTCGGCATCTTGAACCTCACCCGCTATGAGCCGCCGAAGCCGGATGAATGGTATTTCGGCCAGCGCCGGCTGGGACTGGAAATCCGCGACCTCTATGGCCGCCTGATTGACGGCTCGCTTGGCGCCACCGGCCGGCTGCGCACCGGCGGTGATGGCGGCGGGGCGGCCCTTCAGGGCAGCCCGCCCACGGAAAAGCTTGTGGCCTTCTTTGCCGGTCCGGTCGAACTTGACGCTAACGGCAAGGCGACGGTGAGCTTCGATATTCCGCAGTTCAACGGGACGGCCCGCATCATGGCGGTTGCCTGGACGAAGACCGGCGTGGGACATGCGGTTTCCGATGCCATCATTCGCGATCCCGTCGTGGTAACGGCCAGCGCGCCGAAATTCCTCGCCCCCGGCGATATCTCGCAATTGCGGCTCGATATCGCAAATACGGATGGCGACGCCGGCGACTACCGGCTGGATGTGACCAGCAATACGGCTCTGACGGTCGATCAGGGTGAAGTGTCGCAGACACTTGCGCTGCAAAAGGGCGGCAAGTCGTCTTTGACCGTTCCGCTGACGGGCGAACAGCCCGGCAATGGCGCGATCACAATCAAGGTCTCCAATGCGGCAGGTGTCTCGCTTGAGCAGGTTCTGAACATTCCGGTGCGCCCGGCCGTTCTTCCAGTCACGACGCGGCGCGAAATCAAGATTGCGCCGAACAGCAGCCTGACGATCAATGGCGATCTTCTGGCCGACAGTATGCTCCTCGGCTCGTCCGTCGCCGTTAATGTCACGCGCTCGCCCGCTTTCGATATCCCGGCGCTGGTGATGATGCTGGACAAATATCCTTATGGCTGCGCCGAACAGACGACGAGCCGCGCGCTGCCGCTGCTTTACGTCTCGGAACTGACGAAGGACAGCGGCATGGCTGAAGATCCCGACACCCGTAAGAGGGTTCAGGAAGCGGTCTACCGCGTGCTGTCCTTCCAGTCGAGTTCCGGCAGCTTCGGCCTCTGGTCGCCGGGGTACGGCGATCTGTGGCTCGATGCCTATATTACCGACTTCCTGACCCGCGCGCGCGAGCAGAAGTATGATGTCCCCGAAGCGGCCATGGTGCAGGCGTTGAACAACCTGCAGAACGGCCTGTCCTATGACAGCAATGTCAAGGATCGCGGCAACGAGATCGCCTATTCGCTTTATGTGCTGGCGCGCAACCGCAAGGCGGCGATCAACGATCTGCGTTATTACGCCGATACTGCGCTTGCCGATTTCCCGACGCCGCTTGCCAAGGCGCAGGTTGCCGCAGCCCTTTCGCTTTACGGCGACCAGGCCCGTTCGAAGACCGTGTTCGGTGCTTCGCTCGACATGGCCAGCCGCGCCACCAATGTCAGCTTCGCCCGCGCCGATTATGGCTCCGCCCTTCGCGACGGTGCGGCGGCGCTGGCGCTGGCGGCGGAAAGCCGTCCGGTTCCGGCCGTCGTGCCGCAGCTTGCCGGTGCCGTGGCAAGGGAATGGGAAAAGAAGCCCTATACCAGCACACAGGAGCAGGCATGGATGCTGCTGGCCGCCCGGGCCGTGAAAGGCGAGGACAAGGATATCCGTCTCGATGTGAACGGTGATCTGCAGACCGGCGGTTTCGGGAAGTGGATGAGCGGCGACGAGTTGCTGGCCGCACCGCTGAAGATCGCCAATGCCTCGGCTGATCCGGTCACGGCCGTTGTCACTACGGTGGCCCCGCCGGCTCAGCCGCTCGCTGCCGGCGGCGAAGGCTTCACCATCACCCGCACCTATTATTCCATGGATGGCGAGGAGGTGAACCCGAGCGACGTCACACAGAACGAACGTTATGTCGTGGTTCTGAACGTGGTGCCGCAAAATAGCTGGCAGTCGCGCATTCTGGTGACGGATCTACTGCCTTCCGGTTTCGAGATCGACAATCCGAGCCTCGTCAATTCGGCCGAACTGTCGAATTTCGACTGGTTGCCGGAAACGGAGGCGGCGCATACCGAATTCCGCTACGACCGTTTTGTGGCGGCCTTCGATCGCTCGGCAGGGGACAGTTCGGAAATTGCGCTGGCCTATGTCGTCCGCGCGGTCACTCCCGGTACTTATGATCATCCGGCGGCGTCTGTTGAGGATATGTACCGGCCGCAATTTGCCGCCCGCACCGCAACCGGCCGCATGGAGGTGCGTTCGGCGACCCCATGAGGCGGAAAAAAGCTGTCATCGTCGGCTTCGTTATGGCCGCATTGCTTATCGGCGGTGCGGCCTTCGGTCTGGATGCGGTGGACAAGGCCTACCCGCCGCCGCTCGAGACAGCGCGGCAGCGATCCTTCGAGGTGTTGGACCGAGACGGCAAGTTGCTGCGTGCCTTTGCAACAGCGGATGGCCGCTGGCGGCTCGACACCACGGCGGCCGAAGTCGATCCGCAGTTCCTGCGGATGCTGGTCGCCTATGAGGACCAACGCTTTTACGACCATCAGGGTATCGATCCCTGGGCCTTGCTGCGTTCCGCGTGGCAACTGGTGAGCAACGGCCGGATCGTATCCGGCGCCTCGACGCTTTCCATGCAGGTGGCGCGGCTGGTCGAGCCACGCGCCGATCGCTCCTTCTCGGCAAAGCTTCTTCAGGCCCTGCGGGCTATTCAAATCGAACGGCGGCTCAGCAAGGCGGATATCCTCGATCTTTATCTGAATATCGCGCCCTATGGCGGCAATCTCGAAGGCATACGCGCGGCCAGCCTCGCCTGGTTCGGCAAGGAGCCGGGAAGGCTCGACACGGCCGAGGCGGCCCTTCTGGTCGCCCTGCCGCAATTGCCAGAAAGGCGTCGCCCGGACAGGTATCCCGAGGCGGCGAGACAGGCAAGGGAACGGGTCTTGCAGAGGCTTGCCGTCGAACGTGTCGTGGGTGAGGGCGAAGCGGAACGGGCGACGCTTGCGGGCGTTCCGACCAGCCGGCGCGACCTGCCGGCGTTAGCACCGCACATGGCTGCTGCCGCGCGTGCGAAATTCCCCAATGCTGCGGAAATACGCTCGACGCTGAAGCTGTCGATCCAGCGGGAACTGGAAGGCGTGGCGCGCCATGCAGCAGGAAAAATCGGCGATAAGGTATCCGTCGCCATCGTCATGGCCGATGCAGAGAGCGGGGATATTCTGGCGGAGGTCGGCTCGGCGGATTATCTCGATACGACGCGGCGGGGTTTCGTGGAGATGAGCCGCGCGGTGCGCTCGCCCGGATCGACCCTCAAGCCATTCATTTATGGCCTCGCCTTTGAGGATGGCCTGATCGGTCAGGAGACCATCATCGAGGATCGCCCGGCTGATTTTTCCGGTTACCGGCCGCGCAATTTCGACATGCATTATCAGGGCGATGTCAGCATCAGGCAGGCGCTGCAACTGTCGCTCAACGTGCCCGCCGTGAAATTGCTCGACGCGGTGAGCCCATCGGCGCTGATGGTGCGGTTCCGGCGGTCTGGCGTCACACTCGCGTTGCCCGCCAACGAAGCACCCGGGCTCGCCATTGCTCTCGGAGGCGCCGGCATTTCGCTTGTCGATCTTGTCCAGCTTTATGCCGGGCTAACAGGTGGCGAGGGTCCCGTACGCCTCGGTGATGGCGTCCGCTCCGCCCCGGAACGACAGGAAGGCGATCAATTGTTTTCCGATGCCGCAATCTGGAACGTTTCGGACATCCTGTCCGGCGTGCTGCCGCCACTCGGCATGAAACAGCGCGGCATCGCCTACAAGACCGGCACCAGCTACGGTTACCGCGACGCCTGGTCGATCGGGTATGACGGGCGGCACGTGGTCGGCGTCTGGGTCGGCCGCGCCGATAACGGCGCCGTGCCAGGTATTGCCGGTTATGCGACGGCGGCTCCCCTCCTCTTCGAGGCCTTTGAAAAATCGGGCGTGGCCATCACGCCAATGCCGGCAGCACCCTCCGGCGTCGCGCGCGTGAGCGTGGCCGACCTTCCGGCAAACCAGCGGCGTTTCACGACGACCGCAAACGGCCTGCTTTCGGCTTCAAGACGTGAAAGCGCCCCGCGCATCGTTTATCCGCCCGAGGGCGCGCGGGTAGAGCTTTCCGGCCAGTCGGGCATCTCGCCACTGGTGCTGAAGCTTCAGGGCGGGCGTGCACCCTTCCGCTGGCTCGCCAACGGTTTGCCTCTGCCGGATGCATCCCACCGTCGCAACAGTGAATGGCGCCCGGAAGGGCAGGGGTTTTCCACACTCACGGTGATTGACGCCGATGGCCGTGCGTCGAGTGTCCGGATTTTCGTCGAATGACGACGGCGCGTCCAAGTCAACAACGGCCGCCGAGGGCTCCTGTAAGACAGGCCTTGTGACCGTCTCGTCAACCAAGTGCGGCAAGCCGGTCAACCGCGGGGAGATGACCGGTCCAATCCTATTGAGCCACATCGAACGAATGGCGGTCGATCCGCTCCTGAAGCGAAGCCACAACCGCTTGCAGAAACTCCCGGCGTCTTTGATTGGTCGTTGCCGCCAGCGTCACCTGCAACCGGCTGCTGATCCTGTTCAGGAAGCCAACATGGTTGAAGCTGTCGGCGGCTATATTCACCTCCACCTCGTCCATGTAATGTGCCAGATGCGGTTCCAGCGCGAGATTTGCATCCGTCTGGTAGCAGGCAGCCATCTGTTCTCCAAGTGTGGACATCTGCACATATGGACCATATTCGTCGATCATCAAATCTCCCTCGTCTCGCGCGACCCACTTCGACAGGCGCCTCGTCGTCACTGATAGGAAATAGGAAGCGATTGCGGGCTTTCAACGTTCCCTTACGAAGCTTTGAACTTTCTGTGTTCTAGGAGGAAACGCTATTATGTCGGTCGATCTGATATTTGCCAATTGCAGGCGGCAGGCTGGCAAAGAATACGCACCACTTCTCGCGCCCGGACCAGCTGTCTGCTGGTCGCTGTCCGATTATGTCATTGATTTTAAATAATTTTCAGGAAATGGTGTCCACGAGAGGATTCGAACCTCCGACCCCAGGATTCATACCGCTTCGGCTTTCGCCGCCGCCCGGCCTTGTCGGGAAGGGCGTTCGTGGTCTGGACTGTCCCTTCACCATGGGCCGTGAGGCCTTTAGGTGCTGCCCATCCAGTCTCTACACCTTCACCGGATTTCTCCGGAGCTTGGCTCGGGATTGGCATGCTGGAAGACCAGCGAAGCTTTCCCCGACTTTGAGCAGATCGATTGCGTCGTTTCCGGGCGCAACCCCCAATTTGTCTTAGGAATCCTGTGCTCATCTTTAAGTGGGGCTATGTTTACCTTACCTTACCGATTTTAGCGGCTAGCTAGAACGATTCTTCTGGACGCCAGTCGTAGTAGGGCCAGCTAGGCCATACTTGGCCTTGCTGGTCCCAAGCCAACGCTACGAGTGAATGGCCCTGTCAAGGCCTTTAGAGCGAAGCGTGCCTTTACAGGGACAGGCACGAGTGGCCGAACAAATAGAGTATCCGCCAGGGGCGGATTCAATTTTCCCAGAATTTTCCCGATTTTTTTATGGAGACGCAGATGATTTATTGTTGGTTGGCCAGAAGGCGGACAAGGTTAGTTCTGGGTGTGGCCGGACACACCACTGTTCGTTTTGAATTTAGGGAAGCTTCGTTTCGATATTTTTATATGTCTGCGAGGGTTGGCGGTTGCGTGAATTATGACTCCTTGGTTAGCTCATAGCTGTCACCTCGAGAAACAAGCCGACTATCCCTTGATAGCGCGCGCCTAATCAGTTGCTCGGGGTCACTCGATCCAGCTGCACGATCCGCAAGGACAGCAATAAGCTCTATTCGATTCAGCCGGCCACCAGAAGCACGCAGCAATTCAACAGCATGTTCTCGAATCCAAAAGGATTTGGAGTGTTTCCGCAGATCGACCTTCGAGTTGGCTGCCGGCGCGATATTGGCCAATTCGTCCCGTAGGCGTTCAACGACTTTTTGGGTTGCAGCAAGCTCCGTCGTCTTTTGTTGGATATAGGCTTCCAGATGTTTGCGTTCGTTCGCAATGCTGGCCTCTAGCTCATTTATCGCCTTTTCCAGCACCTGTTGAGGCGAGTACATTTTGCCTTCCTTTTTTCTGCCTGTGATTAGGCATGGAATAAGGACCCCGCACATGGGGTGATCGGCGTCCAAACGGGACCCCCATTTGCAATGGGGTTACAACAGCCTCCGGTTTCATCGGAGGCTTTTTGTTCGGATGCTTATTGTGGAAACAATTCTGAAGATACGGCGGCTAGCCCATGTTCAGGGCAAGTCGATCAAGGCGATCTGCCGGGAGTTGGGCATATCGCGGAAAGTGGTGCGGAAGGTTTTGCGCACCGATGAGACGGAGTTCAAATACGAACGGACCCGTCAACCTCAGCCGAAGCTCGGCCCCTGGCGCGGTCAGCTCGATGGAATGCTCCTCGCCAATGAGGCCAAATCTTCTCGCGAACGGCTGACACTGATCCGGATATTCGAGGACTTGCGCGACCTCGGCTACGAGGGCGGTTACGACACAGTCCGGCGTTACGCCCGAACATGGGCGAAGGAGCGCGGGTCCGTGACGGCGCAAGCCTATGTGCCGCTCTATTACGCGCCGGGCGAGGCCTACCAGTTCGACTGGAGCCACGAGATTGTCGTGCTGAACGGCGTGACGACGACGGTGAAGGTTGCGCATATCCGGCTCTGCCACAGCCGGATGATGTATGTGAGAGCCTATCCGCGCGAGACGCAAGAGATGGTCTTCGACGCCCATGACAGGGCGTTCGCTTTCTTCGGCGGGGCCTGCACGCGCGGCATCTATGATAATATGAAGACCGCGGTGGAGACGGTCTTCGTCGGCAAGGAACGGCAATACAATCGCCGCTTCCTACAGATGTGCAGCCATTACCTGATCGAACCGGTGGCCTGCACGCCGGCGTCGGGGTGGGAGAAAGGCCAGGTCGAGAACCAGGTCAATCTGGTGCGCGAACGCTTCTTCACGCCGCGACTGCGCTTCAAATCCTACGATGAACTGAATGGCTGGTTGCTGGACAAGTGCATCAGTTACGCCCGCGCTCATAAGCACGTCGATCAGACGGAGCGCACGATCTGGGAGGTGTTCGATGCGGAGCGGCCGCACCTGGTCGGCTATCCCGGCAAATTCGACGGCTTCCACGCTGTGCAGGCCTCGATCGGCAAGACCTGCCTCGTGCGTTTCGACAACAACAAATACTCGGTACTGTCTACGGCAGTCGGCCGCCCTGCCGAGATACATGCCTATGCAGATCGCATCGTCATCCGGCAGGATGGCGTGGAAATCGGCCAACACGATCGCTGCTTCGGCCGTGGCGAGACGATCTATAATCCCTGGCATTACGTGCCGGTCCTGACCCGCAAACCGGGAGCACTGCGCAACGGTGCGCCGTTCCACGACTGGGTTTTGCCCGCCGCCATGGAGAAGGTGCGCCGCCGGCTGAAGGCAATGCATGACGGCGACCGGCAGATGGTGTCGATCCTCGAATGCGTGGGCCTGGACGGGCTCCCCGCCGTCGAAGCGGCCTGCCAGGAGGCGATCGATCAGGGCGTGTTCTCGGCCGCCGTCATCATCAACATTCTGGCCCGCAAGCGTGATCCGCAGCCGGCCGCCATCCTTTCCATCCCCGATGCGCTTCGCCTGACCCATGAGCCTCTGGCCGACTGCGCCCGTTACGACAGCCTGAGGAGGGCAAGCTGATATGGAACGATCCCAAATCCTCGACATGATGGGCACGCTGAAGCTGTTCGGCATGCGTAGCGCCTATGACGAGATCATGGCCTCCGGCATCAAGCGACAGCACGAACCGCCGCGCATCGTCGGTGACCTGCTTCAGTCGGAGATCGCCGAGAAGCAAGCGCGCTCCATCAAATACCAGATCACCGTCGCCAAGCTGCCGCTGGCCAAGGACATCGACGACTTCGACTTCACCGACACGCCGGTCAACGAAGGCCTGGTGCGCCAACTCGCAACCGGGGCCTTCCTCGCCGAGCAGCACAATATCGTTCTGGTCGGCGGAACCGGCACGGGAAAGTCTCACCTGTCCATCGCCCTTGCTCGTGCTCTGATCCGCAATGGCGCACGCGGCCGCTTCTTCAACGTCGTCGACCTCGTCAATCGGCTCGAGACGGAGGCACGTAGCGGCAAACAGGGACGGCTGGCCGACTTCATCACCAGGCTCGACTTCGTCATCATGGACGAACTGGGCTATCTCCCATTTGCCCAGGCGGGCGGCCAGCTCCTCTTCCACCTCATCAGCAGGCTCTACGAGCGGACGTCCATCATCGTCACGACGAACCTGGCCTTCGGCGAGTGGCCGGCCGTATTCGGCGACGCCAAGATGACCGCCGCTCTGCTCGACAGGCTCACCCACCATTGCGAGATCGTGGAAACCGGGAACGAATCCTGGCGCTTTAAAAACCGCTCTCAAAGCTAAAGCCGAAAAGACAAACAACCCGCGCCCGCAGGCCCTTGCGCTAAATGGAGAGCCCCGGGCCTACGCGCGCTGACCCGATGCAACTAGAGGCAGGGGTCCCTTTTGGGAGCCGATAAGGGGTCCCGTTACGACGCCGATTGACACCATTTTCCACCGGAGCTGTTCTCGAGCTCCACAGGCGGCTCTGCGGATACCGACGAAATTGCATTCGTCGTAAGCCGCAGCGAATTCATCAAGGCTCTTCATGTGTTCCTGGCCAACCTCGCTGACGCTCGGTTATCCTAGCTCGATGAACGAGGATTCTAAACTCCCTCCAGTCCTGCCCAGGTCAGCCGCTGACGACCTCAACGACGTTTGCAGAGACAAACGATGTCCCGTCACCGCTCAGCTCTCCACTATTACGCAAACGCATGGTCGTCCCGCTTCTCGTCATTTGGTTCAAGGCGCGCCTCTCGATATCCCCTAGCGCCTCCCACCAGCTCGGTCGAAGGAATAGATTGTCAGTGTGAACAAAGAGAAGCCGCACCAAGGCGTCGGCCTTGCACAGATCGTCGACCGCAATGAAAGAATCGGCAATAGCTTTGGCAGGACTATCGAAAGAGCCGATCCAGCCGAAAACAAGGATCGTCTGCGCGTCGAATGTTGTCACCGTGATTGTCACGTGCTCAAGGTCGACGTCAGTGCGTCCTAGTTTTTGCAGTTGCTGTCCTTGAAAATCGTATTCGGGGTGGAAAGCGCCACACGCAACTACAGGAAGGACTCGATCGAAGCGGACCGCAGCATAGTGAAAGTCGTCGAGCGCGCCGGACAGTAGCCGAGCGTCAAACTCAGTTTTCCAAGCGTCCACATCTCGCATGCCGATCTTGGCTCCGGCGACGAAGGTAGCGAGGTGCGTCTGTATCATCGCCTGTTTGAAAAACGGATGGCCTCTGTCGGCTTCACGTTGAATGTCAATGTTGCGGAGCTGTGCTTCCTTGGAAAACCGCTCGTAGGCTATGGCACGGTACGAGAAGAGGAAGGCTGTGGCCTTCGTCAATGTTAGAGACTTGCCCTCGATTGGCTTGAACAGTTCGGTGTCATGCCGACCGCAGAAGCCGGGAAAAACGGATGCCTTGTTTACGCCGATCTTCTGAGGCTGCGGGTTGCCTTGGGTTTTGATTAGTTCCTTCATTGAAGGCTTTACTGTCATGACGTGACCGTCTTCGGCAATCGCGGCCAGACCGCCCTTCTTCTGAACGGTGTGTGACCTTACGATGGTTGTGCTGCAAGGGTCGCTATCCGGGTCGGGATGAGCGCAGTAGCCGGCCCTGAGCTCAGCATGCATCGCCGCTTCAATTTCATACACATTGATCGGTTTCTGCTGCTCGCGTCGGAAATGGCACCATTTGTACTTCTTGCCGGAATCGCACCAGCACAAATCGTACGGCTCCATTGTTTCGACAGGCACGATCATCCGTGGAACCATCTTCGGCGCATTGAGGGATCGATGAGGTGCCATGTACGGCTCTTTTTCAAAATTATGCGAGTGCAAAGCGGTCGCCCGCACTTGCTGCCTTTCTTAATTCGGCCAAGTCGGGAATTCAACGCCAACCGCGGCCGTGGAATGCTCACACGACGAGTATGAGGTGAGCAACGGCGGTAAGAGACCAATGTTGGCGTGAAGGTGTCGACTTTTGCTATGCCGACCGACGAGCGACTATCATATGTCGCTCGCTGTCCTTCATGGAGCAACTACTGAAACGGGCCGTTATACCCGATGGGGATCGGCTGATCTCGGCGGGTTGCCTCAGCGACAGCTTCGTCGATTGCCTGTTCGACAAGGAAACAAAGCACTTCCGTTTTTGGTTCAGCCTCAGCGATATCTCGGGCAACCCTTAGACTTCAATTAGCTTTGATAGCTCGTTGTTCATTGAGGTCTCGGTTTCTCGCCCATTTGTTGACCCAGTCGCGATCGTCCATCCGGTAGAGATTACACATGCTACAGTCTGTCGGTTCTGTCCTTTCAGGCTAATGGGCAGTCAATTTGCTGCACCAAAACCGTACCGTCGCAAGTTACCAGCTCAAGGTCAGGTTGATCGAAAATTTCACTCAGAAATTGTTATCGCCATCTCGACTTACTTCGAGAATCAACCGACATTCGCGTATCCTGTATTGCCGTCGAGCAGTGCTCGACTGGGCCGGGGGGCAACAAATGGCATGCAAAGTTCGATATCTCAGCAGCGCGGGCATTCATCATCGCGAAGTGAAGGGCGTAGACGCCTTGGCGAACGTGTTTCCTTCCAATTGGCTGATGTTCGCTTCGCTTAACGCATTTCCCGCGAACAGCGCTCCCATTGAGATCGACCTACTGGTTGTCATGGACGATCGTGTTGTACTGCTGGAGCTGAAGGACTGGAATGGCCCGCTTACGACGAAAGGCGACATGTGGGTTCACGGCAAACCGCAACGCTCGCCGGTTCAGCTTGGAAACGACAAAGCCAAGAAGGTAAAAGGCATCTTGCGCGGGCAGGGCCAGCTTGGTCGATATTACGTCGATTCTCGCGTCGTGCTCACGGGCACCTCCGTTCGTGATCACCTCCCGGCGGATGAAAAGCCATATGTCCTCACCCTTGAGGAAGCTAAACTCCTCGGACATTCAAAGGATAGGAATCGACTGCTCGGCACGGTTACGCTTCAGAGCGTCAAGCCAAACATGCTTGTCAAAGATTTCGACAAGGTGCTGGGTAATCCGGCGTACTTCCAGCCAATGAAAATGAGTTGGGACGGCTACAACGTCACAGACGAAAATTTCTTTGTTCATCGGAAGGACATATGGCGCGAACATCGGACACAGCTTGCCAAGGAAGAGCGGATCAAGGGCCTGTTGCGGCTGTTTCGCTTTGACAATTTGCCCGTTGGCCTGAATGAACCGCAGGGCCGTCGCCTAATAGCAGATCGAGAGCTGAAGACGGTAGCCTATCTCAGCGAACACGGAAGCTGGATGGCCGAACGGGGCATCCTCAAATCTGTCGGCAGTCCGCCAGACGAAGTTTTGACGGAGCATTATCAATTGCTGGCGGTGCCTCCCGGGTGGACCACGCTTAGGCGATACCTACAGCGAAATGGCTCTGATCTTGAAGGAGAGCAGCGCGTTGACATCATGCATACGCTGACGTCGATGGTCGCCGAATTGCATGATAAAGATGTAGCTCACAGAGACATCGGCGGTGACGCGGTATGGTTGGGTGAGCCGACCGGTATGAACCTCACGGGGTTCTTCTCGGCGCGTCTTCCAGACGATCAGTCGGTTGGGGACTATCTCGAAGTACTCGGAACCTACGCGGAACCGGAACCCGTATCAAATGGACCGGCCGCTACGGCAAAGCAACGTGATGTTCTCAGTCTCGGGCTGATCATGCGTGAACTTGCTGAAATCGAAGGCGAGGAAACGGTATTCCCTCCCGGATGGATGGAGGTCGCCGAGAAGGCCGTGGCGTCGCCCGACGCCCGTTACCGTGACGCCTGCGAGCTCGCTGATGCGATCGGCGAACTTAGAACTCCTTCGGGACCGGCCGTAGACCAATCACGATTGGATGAGTTTGAGACCCGCTTAATCCCCTATGTCGCCTACCCACCAGCGGGGGCGCTGACGAGCGGTGGTAACTCGACTCGCTATGACAGCAATCATTCGTCTGGCAAGGTAGTGGTGAAAGTCTGGAATGGCATCCAGCGTGGAAACGCGCATCGAGACCACGCACTCCTAGCGATGTTGGAGGTGGGCGCTGCCCTAAAAGGCGTCCCTCAGCCAGGCATAGTCCATGTCGTCGATAGTGGACTTTCGAGCATCGGGCCTTTTGTCGTAACGCGATGGGTCGATGGAGCCCCTCTCTCGAGCTACCAGGCTGAGGACGAAAACCAGCTTCTCGACGTTCTACACGACCTAGTTGCCGCAGTTAACTCACTCCATGCGAGAGGCCTAGCCCATGGCGATCTCCATCCGGAAAATGTGATCGTTGGAAGTGGAAACGCGGTAACGCTCATTGACCTCCTAGATATTTCTCGAACCGATGGCGGCCGGCTGAGAAGCATGTCTTGGGTTCCTGAGGATCACGAGAGAAAATCGGATCAGGAAATTGATCGTTATGCCGTGTGTAAGATGGTCGTTGGCTTTGCTGAAAGCCATTCGAGCTCAGCTTTCACGAACGTCGTAGAAACGGCCCGCCAAGAACTTGGGCGACATACCGTCGAAACCCTCGATCCTCTCCTCGAAGCCATTTCGATGGAACAAAAGAGGCGTTCCAAGCCAGCTCTCCGGACCTTCGTTCTCCAGTATCCCGGCTTGCCTATCGGCCCTTTGAAGGGAGTGGATGATGCGCTCTGGGTGCTAGCCCACAGGACCGCCGGCGGGCTGGATGTATTTTGGATTACCGGTCCAGAGCGCCGTTTGTTGCTGAGGATGCGCGACACTGAAGTGGACGACGTGCAGGTTTTCGAGACGGGCTTCAAGGAGCTTGGTCGCGGCCACACCTTACCCATCGCACTCACTTTGAAGGCTGGTCCCGCCCAAGGGCTGCAGGAATTTGCCGAGTTCCTCAGAGATACGGTGCCGGTTCAGAAACCCGACGCTGGTCCCGACGACGCTGAAGTCGAGGAGAAGGACGAAGTCTACTTCTACGACGATGAACCTCCGGAACCTGGATCGCTCGGAACAGCGTCGTTAGACATTGCACGGATGTGGGTTCGGTCGGCCGAGCTCGAGGAAGATTCTGTTCCACGTGTCCGGATTGATCGTCGTATTCCAGATGTAGGGAATTCGGCGAGCTACTACTACGAAGCAGCAACTCCAATCGAGTTTGAAGACGATGACACGGTTGAAGTGCGGCTCGGGGGATATTCTGGTCGATTGATCGGATATCTGGATATTCCGAACTGTGATAATCGTCGTTTGTCGATACGGGACCAGCGTTCACCAGTTGCCGAGGGCGAATTCGTCGCCTTGGTGGACCGAAGGGATCGCGTCTCGAAGGAGAGACGACGTAAGGCGGTGGAGCGTATCACACGCCGATCCAGCGTTATCGCAAATCTGATCGATTATTTTGATCCCACGATGGATGCACCGGAGGTCAGCTACGATGCTCCCGAATCGCTGAAGAAGATTTCCACGTATAAGTTAAACGAAGGTCAGCGAGCCGCTTTCAGGTCCTTGGTGGAAACCGGCCCTGTTGGGCTTCTGCAGGGGCCGCCGGGTTCCGGCAAAACGAAGTTCATAGCCAGTCTAGTACATTGGCTCCTGAAAGATGGCGGAGCAAGAAGAGTACTCGTTGCCAGCCAGTCTCACGAGGCTGTCAACAACGTGCTGGAAGAATTGCTCAAGACCTATAGGAAGCATGGCGGTTATGCCGATCTTCTTCGGGTTGGTTCGCGCGGTGCTACAGAGCGGGTTCGGCCGTACCAGGCCCGTTCTTTGAAAGATCGACATCGAGTCCGGTTTGAAAATGGTTTGAAAACGCGGGTGGCACACGCCGCTTCCGCGGTGGGGATTCCAAAGTCTTTCGTTCTGGACGTTATCAATGTCGAATTGAAACTCGGCGCACTGAAACGCTCAATCGAAATGGCAAGGGCTGCCGCTCTCGGCGATGTCGCCCAGGAAGAGCGGCGTCGGTCGGGTGCCCGGATTCGGACGCTATCTAGGGCGTTCGCTAGGGAAGCTACTAGGATTCTCGGACGCGATGTCGGCGTAGACCCGACGGACATCGCAGAGGCTCTTCAGCAGGCTTTCGATGCAGTGCGGACCGCCCATCCAAAGGCGTCTCCGAGCGACTTGGTGACGGTCCAACAGCTGATATCGCTCGCCAATCAATGGAAAGAAACGCTTTCTTCAGGCCATCGCAACTTCGATGAATTTCTTGCAAAAACGCGGCGGGTGGTCGCAGGGACATGCGTCGGTCTTGGTCAGTCGCAAATTCGTTTGGACCAGGGAACGTTTGATTGGGTGATCGTAGACGAGGCTGCGCGATGCACGAGTGGAGAACTTTCCGTGCCGCTGCAACTAGGAAGCCGTGTTGTCTTGGTCGGTGACCAAAGGCAGCTCAGGCCCATGGTAGATAAGTACGTTCAAAAGTCGCTTGTCGAAGAGTTTTTCGACGCTGAAGCCGCGTTGGACAAAACAGACTTCGAGCGAGCTTTCGAGTCATCCTATGGGCGTCGAAACGCTCAGGTTCTCGATGAACAGTATCGAATGATTCCCGCGATTAGCGATCTCGTCTCCGAGACTTTCTACGCACCCTATGGTGTTAGACTAAAACCATCCAATGACCGCGAACATGATAAGGCCTTTGACGGTCTTCCAAGCGATCTGGCAACCCCTGTTGTCTGGTTTGACACTGCGGATATGTCTGGTGCGACAGAGCGCGACCGCAACTACGGACGCGATATTTGGAATGAAGCCGAAATCACCGGCGTGATGTCGATACTCCATCGGCTTTCAAAAGAGGCCACACTCGTGGAGACACTTTCCAGACGCGGTGAGCCGGCAATCGGCGTCATATGCATGTATAGCGAACAGAAACGACGAATTGAACGCGAATGGTCTCAGCAAGCATTTCCTGAAGAGTTCCGCCGGATTGTCGTGATCGATACGGTCGATGCGTATCAGGGCAAGGAGAACGAAATTGTCATCGTGACCTTGGTTCGCTCTAACTCCGAAAGAAAGTCTGGACACGTAGGTCGCGAAAATAGGTGCAATGTGGCAATTTCTCGCGCCAAGGAGCGTCTTTACATCCTCGGTGACACCTCGATGTGGTCAGACCCTAAATGTCGGTCCCCGATGAAGACGGTGCTCTCGAAGGTGAATTCCATGTCTCAGACAGATGGCGAAGTAAGACCTGCCACGGAGATTGGCCAATGAGCGAGGCACAGGATCGTATCGTCGTTGACTCGATTGATTTCCAAGTCTCCTGCCGTCGCTTCACGGTTCGGGCTACGATCACACGAGATCGCCAACTCCCTGTTGTTGATGAGTTCGTGCTGCGGCTTTTGGCAATACTGGACAGAATGGCGGTGAGCCGCATGCGGGCGTGGTTTGGCTTCACGACCAGTGAGATGCAAACGGTTCTAACGGATATGGGTCGGCGAAATCTGGTGGAGATCGTAAATGACGATGTCCAACTTGCCCCCGCTGGCCGGGAGCTGTTCCGCTCGTCGTCCACGTCTGGCGTTCCGCACGTTGTGGAAACGTCGTCGATCATCGAGAACGTCTGGTATGATCTCGTGAGCCGAAACATGGTCCCGCGTTCACGAGCGCGCTCCGCCGACTACCTTGTCAAGGTGGCGGAGCTTCCGGAAGCTCGTGATATGCCGGAGGCGTTCGCCCGCGCTGCGTTTGAGGAGAATTTCCGAGACTACGCGAAGCGAATTCGTCGTTTCCCCGATCCTGACGCTGTGAATCTCTATTCGGTGTCGGACGTCGAGGGTGGCATTTATGGCTATCAGATATTGCGCGCAGATTTGGTTCTCGACATGGACCGGCTGCGGGTTCGACCGACTTTCACGGACCTCAACGACAGCGCTGCGAATTATAACAAGCTGACTGTGGCCGCAAGCGATGCGTGGCACCTACAGGCTGGGGCCGACATTGCGTCGAACGCAGCCGTCGAATTCGAACGTATGACCGGCGATTCACGGTTCGCCAATGTTATCAACAATCCTGACAGCACTGATGCGTGGCGTGAGGCGCTCGTAAGTCTCCCGCTTGAGGGGGCAGAATTCATCGCGTCCACGGGCGCGCCTTATCTGCCTCGAAATTTCGATCGGTTGATCGCTCTGGTGGGAGATTTCGAAGCGTCAGATCAGGTGTGTGACGTCGTCTGGTTGAGACCAAACGGCGCGACTTGGGGCCGAAGCCTTAAAGTGGGGGAAGGTCTTGCGAGTATAGGCCACGCCCTGCGTAACGCGGGCAAAAGGATGCGAACGACTCTTGTGATGCCGCGCTCAACGCATAAGACCGTTCGACAGAACCACAAACGTTTGTTTGATCGCGGAATATTGCTGCCGCAGGGGCATTTGCCTGCCAATATGGAAATATTACTGGTGGCCGGAAAGGTCGCCTTGGTGAATGTTCATCTGCCGGTGGGAAGCCATTCGGTCCCGGTTGGGGGCATCGTCTTCAACAAGAAACGACTTACGCGAATGTCAGAGCGCCTCACCGCCAGTCAGGCCGAAGGATGGGAGCAGGTGTGGGATGCCCCTGCGTCGCAGACAAATGCAGATTCTATAGAGTAGTCGTCCCCCCGGTGACGGCTCAGCGCGCCAAGATCGGAGATTATTTATAGACTGGATGACCGCTTATCTCGGCAAGCAGCATCGGGAAGGTGCTGGATGGTCTGTCTCGGCCGGCCTCGGAGATTAACGGCCGACGCTTTTCACCCGGGCGAGCTTGAGTGGGTAAGCCAAATGCTGCCTGTCCTTTGTATAAAATTGAGCCTGCCCTCGTCTTCACGAGAGAGAATTCTGAGATCAATAGGGCTACGAAGCAGGTGGCTGTTTACCGCCTTAGATATCACTCTTCCAACTTCATACGTTTCAACGAGACAAAGGATGTCGATATCGGCCGGCATTTTATCCTCGCGGCTAGCAGACCCGAAAACGTACCAGTCCGCATCCAATCCGATATCTCGGCACTCCTTGATCATCTCAAACACATTGACGAAGTAGACATCATCGCCAGAGATCACTTCAATCGTCCGAGATAGCGAAGTATACCTGCAATTTCAAAGACCTCCGCCCCTAAGCTATCCGCCGCCTCCGCCACGCCGTCGAGTATGGAGCCGTTCGGATTGTTTTTGAGCACCAAGTCGAACTCTCCAAGGCGCTCACGTGCATTCCGGATGTCCTCAGGGGCCAGATCATAGTCGTAGACGAGCGCGATCCTCAGGACCTTCCCAGTATCGTGACGAACTGTCAGCAACTGATCGTTGATAAATCCGACCTCTTTGACCCTCGTGTGCTGTGACAGCGCGCGTCGCGGGAACTGGATTTGGGGGTCTCGAGATTCTCCGGGAAAATCGGCGCGCAGAGCTTTGAGCAGCACGCCATAGCGCCCCCACGCGATACCTTTCGCCTCGCAGAATTCGATGGCATCGGCTCGCCACATGCCCACCTTAGGAAAATTGACGATGACCTCAACGCCTTGGTCGGCGAGCGGCTTCACGTGGTCGACGAAAACCATCTTTTTGGCGATCACGGCTGCCCGAAACGATTGTTTCTCGGGCCGCTGTATTTCCACGATCTCTGGTGCCACCCAAGTATGATCGGAGACATCTCCGCTCGCTGTCAAAGCCTTAGAAACGAATTCCTGCGTGGTCATGCTGCGATGTTCGCCATTTCGGTCGGAAAACGGATGTTGGGGACTTTCAATCCCTCAAGGTGTCGAAGAATAAGGCCTTTGACGTGGAGTCTGAACTGCTCGACCACTTCCCGCTCGCTATCTGTCAGCAATCCGATGTTGCTATCGACGAATAGGAGAACCTTGTTGCTGTTTGGAATAATCGTCGATCTCATCCGAGCTCGCCACATATGCGCCTCTTCAGCCTCAGGATTTGCCTGATAGTCGAGATCGGGACCGATGGTTTTATGGACTGCCCGGTTTTCGCGCAGAAGATTATCAACTTCGAGGCGAAGCTCGGCCCGGGTCTCGAATTTTCGCACTCCGAAAACCTGACGTATTCTCTCTACGTGACCTCGCTTCCATGACGTCATAAGGGTCGCGGGGTGGGATTCAGGCGTTTTGTCCGCAAGCGTATGACAATTGGCGCAGAGCAAGATTATGTTTGCGTAGTCGCCCCTTTCCTCTTCAGTCAACGTTTCCTCTGTTCTTGGCCCTCCGTCGACGGCCGCGAAGATGTGGGCCATCTCAGCGATGTGCGGGTGCCCATCGTATCCTTCGGGAAACAATGCTGTGTTGCATCCCGGATTCTGGCAATACCCGGCGGAGTCTACAAAGAGTCTGAGCTTAGTTGCTGCGTTAGGATGAGCTTTTCCTCTGGAGCAGGCCATAATGGTTCCTTTGCACGCGATCAAACGCGGTGACCTCAACCCCGAATCGGTACGGCGAATCTCGTGGTTCTAGCTCTTTGATATCAAAATGCGAAAACGCGCTATAGTTGTCGATATGTAAGTAGCACCAAATTTTCCTGATGCAGGATTTCATGCTGTAGAATATGAATGATCGCCTAAAAATTGAAAAATGAACGTAACCGTTGGCTCCGGACACTTTGACCAAGGAAGTCAGACCGTTCCCAACACTATCGCTGCAGTCTTGACGGGAGAAACGCACCAATAGCGGTCACGCGAAGTCCGGTCACTCAAGCTTTTACCCACGAAGTCGATCTAGCTATCAATGATGACATCAAGAATGATAGCGCGAATCCTTCGGTGCTTGAAGCATCAACGCGTGCCACGACCAATGGTCAGGTGGCAACGTCTACGGCGTTGAAGTAATTTGTGTATTTCCGTCGATGCGAGATTGCAGAATCGGGTTCACACACCTACGTTGTGTCTGCCCCTGGAATTGGCCAGCGGGTCGGACCGTTGAGACTGTCAAGTTCGAAGTTACTTCCCGGCAGGACGAGATCGATGATCTTCGCCACCAGGTATGGAATGATGAACGAGATATCGAGCATGGCTCGGACCTCCGTGGTTACACAATACCGCCTCGCGTTAATAGACCCGTGTCGGGATCGCATTCGATGCAATCGATTGAGGTGCAGACAGATGGCGGCGTGCGTTCGGGGAAGTGTCCAGTTCTACGAGCTGGGGTCCAGGGTCAGGATCAACTCCCCGAACTCTGCGGAGAAGCAACGCTTGATCGATTTAGGCTGGTTTGCTCCCCGAGGATATAGGCATTTCGACCGCCAGGTCGGCCAGTCGTTCGCGAAAAGGGTAATTCAACCTGATTTCGTCGAAGCTCATCCTTTCTCGCCACTTATCCACTACATTAAATCTGAAAAACGTTACAAGCCCAAGGATCACAAGACCAGGCTCAAGGATCGCGCGATCATGTTTGCGTCGCATCGTGATGCGTGCGTCCTCTCCTATTATGCTTGGTTGCTAAATCACCGGTTGGAGGCGACCTATGCCTCAAACAAGATCGATGAAAACGTCATCGCATATCGGTCGCTCGGCAAGGGCAACTATCATTTCGCATCGGACGTGCATCGTTACGCTCGCGCCAATGCACCCGTCGCCATATTGGCCTACGATGTAACCAAATTTTTCGACACCCTCGATCACCGCTTGCTCAAGATGCGCCTTCGACATTTACTCGGCGTCGAGAACCTTCCAGAAAGCTGGTTCAAGGTCTTTCGATTCATGACGAAATTCCGCTACGTCCGCCTGGATGACCTACGTGCTCAGCCCACCTTCTTGCAAAGCCTCCAACGACGGACGCGGGACCCAATCGCAACCATCGCGGAGGTGAAGAAAGCCGGCATCCCCATCCACGAAAATCCCAACGCGTTCGGAATACCCCAGGGAACACCGATTAGCGCTGCGTTTTCCAATTTGTTCATGCTGGATTTCGACATCGCGATGAGCGCCTACTGCCGTTCGATCAGCGCGCTCTATCGGCGTTACTCGGATGATATCCTCGTCGTATGCGGGCTCGAACACGCACGGGACGTCGAGGTCAAAATCGAAAACCTCCTCGCGGCGGACGCGCTCGAGATCAGCAGGGACAAGACTGAAGTGTCGGAATTCGACCCGGCAAACGCTGCGCTAGCATCGAGGAAAGCTGCCCAGTATCTCGGCTTCACCTTCCATGGAGAAGGTGCCACCATCCGACCAAGTTCGATGTCGCGCCAGTGGCGCAAGATGCGTAAGGGATTCCGTCGCACCCGTGATGTTGCCGCGAAGGCGATCGCTCAAGGCAAGGCCAGCAAGGTTTACACCAAGAAACTGCGAAAGCGGTTCACCTCGGTCGCAGCCCGAAATTTCTCGTCTTACGCTCGACGAAGCGCAAAGCTCTTCGATAATGGAGAAATGATATTGCGCCAGTTGAGGCGGTTCGAAAAGGAAGTCGAGCGTGAACTCCTTCGATTGAAGGACCTTTAGTAGCAGCCTGAGCAAAGGACCAGCGGAATGCTTACAGCGAACTGGAACGGTTTGAGCGTGGACGCAGCAACCTCCGCCAAAGGCTTTTCGTATCATTGCCCGGAATGCGGTCAGGCCGTCACTCCCCGTAAGGGCCAGATCAAAATCGCCCATTTCGCGCACAAGCCTCCGACGGACTGTTTTTGGGCGAAGGGGGAGACAGCAGCGCACCTCGGAGCCAAGGAGGCACTGCGTGACGCATTTCGGAGAGCGGGCTACACCGCCAATTACGAAGTGAAAGTACTGTCCATTCAGGGCGATCGCCGTGCCGACGTGTTTGTCACATCGCCTGATGGGCGGAGCCGGTGGGCATTCGAAATTCAGCACACACCGATCCTGTATCCTGCCATCGAGGGGAGAACAAAAGCCTACATCGCTGCGCAGGTCCCGGTTCTATGGGTTGGAATCCTTACATCGGATATGAAAGAGAGTTCGAAGCCGATACCTGGCGGTATTGCGATCTCGAAATATTCGATTCGTCCTTGGGAAAAGTGGGCGAAGGCGCTTGGCTACAACGAACTGTGGTACGTCGACCCTTCGGACGGTAGCCTTTGGCGAGGCGAGTTCGGAGACCATACGATCGATGTCGCCTCGGCCACGTGGTATGAATCGGGAGGGGTTGAGCGTTCGGTGGGAGGATACGCCAAAAAGTCTAAGCGTTGGAGAACTTTGAAGCTGCGCGGACCGTATGGGGTCCATCAGCTTACCATCGGCGCGAGATGGCGTACGGCGTGGACTTCAACGGCGTTCTCACTACCGCAAGGAACCATTGCAACTATACCAGTGGTTTGAGCAAAGGCGACTTTGGGTTCGCGCTGGGACAAAAGTGCGTCGCCGCGGCGGCTTGCCTCCGGCGGAATAGGCACGACGTACAGCGGCATTTGAACGGGCATTCTGTTTCTGATGGCTAGACTGTCGTTCAAACCTTGCCGGAGCCGTTACTTCCCAGTGCTGCGAAAACCGTTCTGCGTCGAACCTTGTCGAAAACTTTATGATGGTCGATCGAGCGGGTTGACCTCGTGCTTCATTGAACATTCGATGGCTTTGGTTCACCGCCTGCCCCGCGAAGCGACAGGTTGTTCAGGCCATGCCCGTTCCGCCTTATCATGCGATGGGGAATGTATTGATATTTACAGAGGCATAAGGTACGAACCGTCATGTGACGAACGGTATGTCTACGTAGCTCAGCAGGATAGAGCACAGGATTCCTGGTTGCAAATTGGGGGCTATACAACGAAAGGGTGTAGTCGATCTACTCAAAGTCGGGGAACGCTTCGCTGAACTCTCAGCATGCCAATCCCGAGCCAAGCTTCGGAGAAATCCGTTGAAGGTGTAGAGACTGGATGGGTAGCACCTAAAGGCTTCGGCCCATGGTGAAGGGACAGTCCAGACCACGAACGCCTAAGGGCGGCGGTTAAAGCCGAAGTGGTATGAATCCTGGGGTCGGAGGTTCGAATCCTCTCGTAGACACCATTTTCCTGCACCGATCGGTGTCTGCAATTGGCAAACGAGATGATTGCGCTCCATAGGTTTGTCGCTATTTCACTTGGTCGGGTCGAAATGCTCCGATAGGTGTGCCTGAGATAAAGAATAAGGCTTCACCATCCACAAGACATCAAGCAAACGAAATAGTGAAACGATGCGCATTAAGCGCGTTATACCAACGAGCGCTGACGGCGACTCGTAGGGGGGTTCCCAAATCATCGAATTTCTGACTCCCTGTGCCGAACGGAGGTTCGGCATGACGAGAGCAATATCGTTGCCGATGGACTATGACGGCTCGACGTTGAGACGGCTTGCGAGGAAAGCCAGGGACGCCGCGCAAGTTCGCCGGCTTCTGGCTCTGGCTTCGATCTATGACGGCGGGTCCAGACAGTATGCATCCGAGATCGGCTGCGGGACGGTACAGATCGTTCGTGACTGGGTCGTGCGCTTCAATGAGCGCGGTCCCGATGGATTGATGAACACCAAAGCGCCCGGGGCTCGGTCGAAACTGAACGACGCGCAGCGCAAGGCGCTGGCTCAACTTGTGGAGAGCGGCCCAATTTCGGCCGTTCATGGCGTGGTGCGCTGGCGGCGCAAGGACCTGGTCCAGTGGCTGTTCGAGGAGTTCCGCATTTCCATCGACGAGACGACGGTGGGCCGCGAACTCAAGGCCCTCGGCTTTGCCAAGCTTTCGGCCCGTCCTCGTCATTATGCGCAGAACGAACTGGAAGGCGACGTTTTTAAAAAGACTTCCCCGCCGCTCTGGCAGCGATCAGGGAAAAATGCCCGCCCGGCACGGATATCGAAATCTGGTGGGCCGACGAAGCCCGAATAGGACAGAAGAACAAGATCACCCGGCGATGGGCACGGCGAGGAACACGACCATCTGCACCTGCCGATCAGCGGACCATGTGTCTTCGGCGCGATCTGCCCGAAGAAAGGCAAAGGCGCAGGTCTTGTTCTTCCCTATTGCGACACCGGGGCCATGCAAGAGCATCTCGCCGAAATCAGCCAGGCCGTCGATCCCGGCGCGCATGCAGTGCTCATCCTCGATCAGGCCGGCTGGCACGTCACGCCGAAGCTCAAGGTTCCCGAAAACATCACATTGATGTTCCTGCCCCGCGATCTCCGGAGTTGAACCCAGTGGAGAACGTCTGGCAGTTCATGCGTGACAACTGGCTGTCGAACCGGGTCTTCCGGGATTATGACGACATCGTCGATCAATGTTGCCGAGCCTGGAACAGGCTCATCGATCAACCTTGGAAGATTATGTCCATCGGCCTACGAGACTGGGCACACAGGTCATGATCAATGCACGTTGGTATTACCGGGAGCCGTCATCAAATCGGACGGCACAAGCCGCCAATTCGGTGATCGCAAATTTACGAGTACTTTTTGTTTACGTTTGATGCCATAAGATCAAGGACATCCGGCGGGCCACGCGCAAGCACCATTCGTCGGAGGAGAAAATCCGCATCGTGTTGGAAGGCTTGCGCGGCGAAGACAGTATCGCTGCGATCTGCCGCCGCGAAGGGATCGCCGAGAGCCTGTATTATAGCTGGTCGAAGGAATTCCTCGAAGCAGGCAAGAAGCGCCTTGCGGGCGACACCGCCCGTTCTGCCACCAGTGACGAGGTGAAGGCGCTGCGCCGTGAGAGCCGTGACCTGAAAGAGGCGCTGGCCGACCTCACCCTGGAGAACCGCCTGCTTAAAAAAAGCATGATCGGGGATGGGGGCGACGACGAATGAGATATCCCGCCACCGAAAAGCTTGAGATCATCCGGCTCGTGGAAGGGTCTCACCTGCCTGCCCGGCAGACACTCGACAAGCTCGGCATTCCACGACCGACCTTCTATCGTTGGTATGATCGCTTCCAAACTCACGGTGTCGAGGGATTGGAAGATCGGCACTCGGCTCCGTCACGGGTTACGATATCCGGGATCGCATCATCGAAATGGCGCTGGATCATGCCGATCTGTCCCCGCGCGAGCTGGCGGTGAAGTTCACCGACATAAAAAGCTATTTCGTCTCAGAGGCTTCGGTCTATCGCCTGCTCAAGGCGCACGATCTGATCACGTCACCAGCCTATATCGTCATCAAGGCCAATGACGAGTTCAAGGACAAGACCACGAGGCCGAACGAGATGTGGCAAACTGACTTCACCTATCTGAAGGTCATTGGCTGGGGCTGGTTTTACCTGTCGACCATCCTCGACGATTATTCCCGCTACATCATCGCTTGGAAGTTGTGCACCAGCATGAAGGTGGATGACGTCACCGATACGCTCGACCTGGCATTGGCCGCCTCAGGCTGTGACAAGGTCAAGGTTGAGCACCGGCCGCGCCTGCTGTCCGACAATGGCCCGTGTTATGTCGCCTCCGATCTCGGCGAATGGCTGGAGACATACAAGATCGACCAGGTTCACGGCGCTCCGGGGCATCCGCAGACGCAAGGCAAGATCGAACGTTGGCACCAGACGCCGAAGAACCGCATCCTTCTGGAAAACTACTTCTTCCAGGAGGACCTCGAAGCCCAGATCGCGGCGTTCGTCGAACACTACAACCATCGCCGATACCACGAGAGCCTCGACAATCTCACCCCGGCCGACTTCTACTTCGGGCGCGGCCAGACCATCCTGCTGGAACGCGAAAGGATCAAACGAGACACGATCGAACAACGACGCTTGAACCACCAAGCCAAAGCGGCTTAAATCAACCCAAAATCCGAGCCGGAAACTCCAATCTTCCAAAGCCCAAAAAGTCTCAAATCATTCGACGACGGACACTATCGCGACCACGCCAGCTCTCGGCGAAGAGGTCTTTGACGTGAATTCCGAGATCGGCGGGACATTCACGGTCTCCATTACAGAAGATATTGGTGACGGAACTGTTATAGTTCCGTATTCTGTATGGTGAGATCAAGGAAGACGGTTGGAAATCTTTCGGTCTTTTTGACGGAAATATATTCAAAACCCGGAGAGAGCGCCTTACCAATAGGCGCAATTTACGTTGACGTCCTGGGCCATCCCCGCAATAGCGAGGGATGGCCAATTCCAGACCACGTACCATCATCGACTCTCTTCACTTACTCAAGGCAGTTATCAAACCCGGTGTGGCGGCTTTCCATATTGCGCGTGGGATTTGACGCGATAGCATGCATCTGAAAGCGAACGGGGGCAGAGGTCGTGTTTCAGCGTATTCTATTGGTAGCGGTTACGGCATCCATCGCTTGTGCCGGGGTCTCACATGCGGACATCACCCTTGAGCGTGTTCCAATTGACGGCTCTTCACCCGTTCTCCTGCTGAAAGGTGAGTTCACGACATCGGACAATCCTGACCAACTTGCGCGTGAAGTCGCCGCAAGCGGTGCCAAGCTGATCACCTTCAACAGCAACGGCGGCAACGTTGCAACGGCGATGGCGTATGGGAGGATGATCAGATCGCTCGGGCTATCGACGCTGCAGCTCCGGTCCGCTGAATGCGCTTCGGCCTGTGCACTCGCTTTCGTCGGAGGCGTGAACCGGCAGGCAGAGCCAGGCGCGATCGGTGTGCACCAATCCTCTTTCTCGCCGGAAGCGATTGTCGAGGGGCACACTGCAGTCGCTGCGGTTCAGGCGCTGACCGCCCAGATCATGACGTACCTTCTGGAGATGGATGTCGACCCGAAACTGCTCCAGCTCAGCCTGTCCGTCCCCAGCAACGACATGCGTTATCTCACCGCCAACGAGATGCAGAGCTATAAAGTGACGTGGGGAAGTCTGGCCGACTTGACGGAATCCTCTGCTGCATCCAAGGTCGCCCCGACGGCCGTGCCTACAATCCCGCCAACCACCAAAGCCGCTGCGCCGACAACAGAGGAAAAAGCATTAGCCTTCGTAGCGTCATACCACGACGCTTGGTCTCGCGGGAACGTCGAGGCGCTGACGTTTTTGGAAAAGGCGTATGGCGACACTGTGGACTTCTACGGCAAACCCACACCTAAATCCGTGGTGATTGCCGAGAAGCGGAAATTTGTGACCAGATGGCCAGTCCGCGCCTACAGCGTGCAGGCAGGCTCGACGAAAGTAACTTGCGCGGAAACCTGCAAGGTGGATGGCATTGTTGACTGGTACACGAAACGCGACGTCGGCAACCGTATTTCATCCGGCTCCGCCGAGTTTTCTCTGGTTTGGGACCAGAGGGCGGGCGTAATCCTCTCCGAATCGAGCAAGGTTATTCAGACCGATAAGGGCGTCTCTCAACCCGTACGTCTGATATCCCAATGGACGGAACAAAATGGTGCCTGTCGCGGCGGCAGCGGTGATTTGCCGGAAACAAATGTGGCCTGTGAACGACGCGAAGCCATCAGCGATAAGCTGCAAGCTGCAGGATGGTGTTATGGCCGTGACGGGGAATACGGCTATCAAATGCGCTGGCACACCTGTGAAGCGACATCCTACAATCAGGAAAGCGCGGTAGGGATTGCGTCGAGCGCAACATTCAAGCGGCCGGACCTTTCCAGCTATCCAGCCCAAGGCCGTTTTTTGGGAAAGACCATTATGCCAGACTTCAGGGGGCGTGATCGCGAATTCAATAGTTTCAGGACCCGTATTCGCGATGGTATGCGGCAAGGACCAAATTTCGCAGGCCATTATACCCTCATCCAGATCGGGTGCGGTACCGGGTGCTCATTCGTTATCGTCGCCAACAATCAAACGGGTCGCCCGGCGTCCTTCCCACGTGGTGGCGAAGAGCACATGTATCTGAGTTTGGACTTTCGCCGCGACAGCAGGCTGGTGGCCGCTCAGTGGCTGAACTACGATACCAATACATGTGTGGTCGAGTTCTTCGATTTCGACCGAGATATTTGGAAACCAGTCACCAAAACTGACGTCGGTAAAGACGACGCGTGCTATCGGACGATCGCCGAAAATCTCCGTTGAGTTTGGTTTGGCGAAGGACTTCCTCCGAGCTTAAAAAATACCTAGCTGCGTCTGGCCCGCTCGCACGCGCCTGCCGAAGGCCAAGAGCGACCGCCTGCCGGCCATAGATTGTTGGTTTCCGCGCAGAAGTGAGCCGGTTTTTCCACCGAGAAGTGAGCCACCTCTAAGTATGGTTTTCTGATCAGGCTTTGGTCAAGGGATTGGCCTTTTCTCCTCTCTTCTGTGCTGCTGCGGCCGAGCTGGCCTTGAAGCGGAAGCTGTCGTTACCGGTTTCCAGGATGTGGCAACGGTGGGTCAGGCGATCGAGCAGAGCTGTCGTCATCTTGGCGTCGCCGAAGACGGTGGCCCATTCGCTGAAGCTGAGGTTGGTGGTGATGACGACGCTGGTGCGCTCGTAGAGCTTGCTCAACAGGTGGAAGAGGAGCGCTCCGCCTGAAGCACTGAACGGAAGGTATCCGAGTTCATCGAGGATCAGCAGATCGAGACGAACCAGCGTCTCAGCGATCTGACCTGCCTTGCCTTTAGCCTTCTCCTGCTCGAGCGCATTGACCAATTCGATGGTCGAGAAGAAGCGGACTTTTCGGCGATGATGCTCGATAGCCTGGACGCCGAGGGCGGTCGCCACATGTGTTTTGCCTGTGCCCGGTCCGCCGACAAGCACGATATTCTGCGCCCCGTCGATGAACTCGCATCTGTGCAATTGGCGCACCGTCGCTTCATTGATCTCGCTGGCGGCGAAGTCGTATCCGGAGATGTCCTTGTAGGCAGGGAAGCGGGCAGCTTTCATGTGATAGGCGATGGACCGGACCTCACGCTCAGCCATCTCGGCTTTCAGCAACTGGGACAGGATCGGCACGGCTGCATCGAAGGCCGGAGCACCTTGCTCGATCAGGTCCGTGACCGCTTGAGACATGCCATACATCTTCAGGCTACGCAGCATGATGACGACGGCGGCGCTGGCCGGATCATGACGCATGGCGACCTCCCACGATCCTGACACGTAGGCCATCGTAACGTTCGACGTTGGCCTTGGGTTCACGTACCAAGGTCAGCGCCTGCGGCGTGTCGATGTCGGGGCCGTCGGTCGTTTTGCCGTCAATCAGCATATGCAGCAGATTCAGCACATGCGTCTTGGTCGCCACGCCTTGATCCAGAGCCAGTTCCACAGCCCTGACGACAACCTGTTCGTCGTGATGACGCACCAGAGCGAGGATGTCGGCCATCTCCCGATCACCACCGGCACGGCGAAGCATCTGGTCTTGCAGTTGTCGAAAGGCCAGCGGTAATTCCAGGAAAGGCGCACCATTGCGCAGAGCTCCGGGTTTGCGCTGGATGACCGCAAGGTAATGCCTCCAGTCATAAATCGTCCTCGGCGGCTTGTCGTGGCTGCGTTCTATAATCCGCGGATGTTCGCAGAGGATATTTCCCTCGGCTGCAACGACCAGCCGCTCGGGATAAATCCTCAGACTGACAGGACGGTTCGCAAACGATGCCGGCACGCTGTAACGATTACGCTCGAAGGTGATCAGGCATGTTGGTGAGACACGTTTGCTTTGCTCGACGAAGCCGTCAAACATGGCGGGCAATGCCATTAAAGCAAGCTGTTCATCACCCCAAACATCCGCGATCGAACCGGGCAGACTCCCGTGCGCCGTGTCCCGCCATAGGTCCTGGCAATGCTGCTCCAGCCAGACGTTCAAAGACAGCAAATCCGGAAAGTCAGGCATCTGTTGCCACAGCCGCGGCCGAGCATCCTGAACGTTCTTCTCAACCTGACCCTTTTCCCAACCCGCGGCGGGATTGCAGAACTCTGGTGCAAAGACGTAATGGTTCGTCATCGCGAGGAAGCGGAGATTAACCTGTCGTTCCTTGCCGCGGCCGACGCGATCAACTGCGGTGCGCATGTTGTCATATATTCCCCGCGCGGGCACCCCACCAAACACCCTGAAGCCGTGCCAATGGGCATCAAAAAGCATCTCATGCGTTTGCAGCAGGTAAGCCCTGACCAGGAAAGCCCGACTGTGCGATAGCTTGATATGTGCGACCTGAAGCTTCGTGCGCTCGCCGCCGATCACGGCATAGTCCTCACTCCAATCGAACTGGAATGCTTCGCCTGGGCGGAAAGACAGCGGGACGAATATGCCACGGCCCGTCGTCTGCTGCTCACGTTGCCGGTCAGCCCGCCAATCACGGGCGAAGGCGGCAACCCGACCATAGGAGCCGGTAAAGCCGAGAACCACCAGATCGGCATGAAGCTGCTTTAGAGTTCGACGCTGTTTGCGTGACCTCCCGGCCTCGGTCTTCAGCCAAGCCGCCAGCTTATCGGCAAAAGGATCGAGCTTGCTCGGCCGTTCCGGTATCGTGAACGTCGGCTCGATCGTACCGGCGTTCAGATACTTCGCGATCGTGTTGCGCGACAGCCCGGTGCGCCGGCTGATCTCCCGGATCGACTGCTTCTCACGCAGCGCCATCCGGCGGATGATGTTTAAAAGTCCCATGTGGATCACTCCGTTGCCCCCGTCGCTCACCGCGTTGGGGGAAGGTTCACATGGCTCAATTCTCAATGGAAATTATGCGCCTAACCGGCTCACTTCTGCGTGGAAACCAACACATAGATCATCGAAATTAACCATTAAGTTGAGAGTGGCCGCCATTGCCACTTGCAGAGCATTTTAGCCATCGGAAATATGCCATGGGGGCTCTTCTATGAAAAAACGATACTGGCTGCTTTGTGGACTTATCCTGTTCGGCATTTCGAAATTGGGGGAAACGCCGTCGAAGTCCGGCGTAACGACACAGTCGCCAAGTTTCTCAACCGGTGTTCGCGTCTCGGAACGTCCGCCGCCGGCGACGAGCGACCAACAACCAACCTCCCCTTCCGCAACAACCGCTTCCCCGCGAGACGAGACGCCAAGATCGTCGAATTTCGTGGAAATAACGACTAAGTTCGTCAATGGGAACGGCGTCGCACTGCGTGGTGCACCAAGTCCAAAGTCTCAAATCATTGATAGACTGGATCGAGGACGAAAAGTGGACCTCTTTCAGTCGGAGGCACAATGGTCCAGGATCAAAGATGTTCTGACTCAAAAAGAAGGATGGGTCGCAACCAGGTTTTTGCAGGATGACAACCCCAAGCGGAAGGAAATTTCAAAACCGTCGGAACCAAAGAGCATGCCTCCGTCGACGCTATCACCCACCATCATCATCCAGCGGATCATTGCCGAATCCCTGGCCGACTACCCCGGTACATGCGCCTGCCCCTACAGCACAGACCGCAGAGGCCGAAGATGCGGCAACCGAAGTGCATATTCAAAACCTGGCGGCTATGCGCCAATCTGTTTCGCCCAGGATGTTACGAAATCGATGATTGAAGCTTATCGCTGATCGTATCCGCAGGTACCTGACCACGACATCCTCCCTGAAAGCTTGTCGCCTTTGATGCGATGCGACCGCCTCAAAATTCGTACAACCTTAACTGAACTTGAGGGCAAGCGAGGAAGAGGTGTAGCTTAACCGCAGTCCAAACACTGGCAACTACGACCTTCTAGTCGGGTTTGGCCACTTCACGACTAAGCGCAGCGATGCACGCTTCTCGAATTTGCCACGCTACGTCGAGTCCAAGTTCCTTGCGATCTAAGCTATTTAGCCTGCAAGTACGCGCCGATGCACAATGGCCTTGTAGATACCCACGTCCTCTGGCGTGATCACTTCTTCATGCAAGAAATGTCGCCTATCGCTCTTTCGTGATCCTTCCGGCATGGTCACATCAAAAACACCGTGATCGGTGCGCAGAAAGCAATGTGCTTCGGGTATAGCGGAGAGCCCATTTTGGGCCAGTTCGTTTCCAACGCCCGGTGTGTTTTCTTCCGTCATCTCATAAACACCCAGAACCAGTTCGATAACCAACCCGTTCTCTCGCGCAAGTGCAGCAAGAAAAGCATGCTTGCTGCTGCAAGTGCCTCTGCCCTCAGTCAGTACAAGCCGAAAGTCCGGCTCGCTGGTGCGGCCGTAAGGAAGGCGCTGAACATATTCAACAGCCTCCCCAAACGTCTCCAGGCCGCATAGTCTGGCGAAGCGGCTCAACTCACCATCCGATGTAAGGCGCGTATTTGAACCTGGCGGAAGTGCATCGGGCATGTTCGCCTCCAAAGCGTCCAAGCTACTCGATAAAAAAGCCGAACGTCTGATTGCCATCTAATTTCAGACACTGATCGCATTCTATGCTGCGAACTATTCTAAGTCATTTCGCCTCCGCACCCACCTAAATTTTGAAGCAGAACCGATTTCTAGTTTCGCTGTTGAGCGCACAAAGTGTGTAGCCGTCTTCATTGTATGGAATGGAGGGCTTGCCGTTGATCGAGAAGAAGTCCCCGTCGCGCGAAAGTACGGTTCTGTTTCCTGTCGGCCAGACAAACTCGTACCGGTCGGCGCGCCGATTATCCACCAGGATATTCACAGTCAGGGTAGCTTCGCAGGGTTCAACCTCCTTCACACCGTCCTTGCTGAAGACGGTACAAGTAGCAGGCATCTTCGCGCCAATAATGGGCGTAGGCGAGCTGTCTTTTGGTTGAATGGCCGCCCCGCCCAACTCTTGCAGCTTCAGTCCCGGCCTATACGACGCCAACTGTCCAATGTGGCCGCTTCGATCAGCGAAGTTTTCCACGGTGCAGGTTCCTTGACCAAGAAGCACGTTGTACATCCCGTTATAACCACATCCCTGTAGGGTGTCACTATTGACCGCGATTACGCAACCAGCTTCGGAATATCCTGCGTCCATGCTGGTGACAGAAAAATACTTCGTGCTGCCCTCCACTTTCAGTAATTTGACGACCGCATCATCTTGGGTGACGGGTTTTTGAAATTTCCTGGCATCTGCCGGTTCCTTCATCAAGCCAACCTGCCAGTGAAATGAGTTTTCGCACGCATAGTAGGCGCGCTCTTCCTCGGGCGTAGTCTGCTTTGGAAGCCCGACGAGCTCGATTTCGAACCGTCCAGCTTTTTCGACCGTGTCAATGTAGAAGAAATCATTGCCGATGTGCTTGAGCATCTCCTGGATCAGGTCGGGGCGCATCATCGTCGAGTTCGACCAAGGAACGAGATTGTTCGCCAGTACCATGATCTTACTCATGTTCTCCAAGGCGACGTCGTGAGCGACTGCAAGCACTTTAGTGCTGACGAGGCTTTCCGTGGTCAGGGAAAGATACGGACGGTGAAAACCTAGCTTTCCGTTGATGTGCAGCTTGCGGTTAACAAAAGTCACCTCTGGCCCTTGCGCTATGCCCATCATGAACATAATCGCGCACATGGAATAACATTCCGCACCGTCCTCAATGACGGTTCCGACGCCGTTCTTGTAGAAGAACTCAGCCAGTTTGACACCCTCCGTCACATTGCCGCCCGGGCTGTCGAGGCAGATGGTGTCATGAGCAGAGCTTTCACCGTCAAACCCTGAAAATTCCTTGGCCGCGATATCGACCAACCTAGAAAAATCTCCGGGTATGATTTCGCCTTCCAGCTTGAGAACGCAAATATCCCTGGTGGATTTGCTTATTTCAGCGCCGGACGTCGGTTGCGCGGTAACCAGGCCCCAACACGCGGCAGATAAGACGAACAAAGATGAATATGAAACGTGCCGATTGCTCAATTTACCCCCGCCTTGTTTCCTGTCAGACAACCCAGATTACCATGGCTATATTGAGGGACCAAGTACAGTGTGATCAGGCAAGACGCGATCGCGGTGATTACTTATCGCAAGATGCTGCTGACTAACATCTGACAATCAGGTCACGCACACATGATCCAGCCAAATGTTTCCGGCCAGATCGTCTGTAAAATTATAAGAAATCGCCAAAAAACATTACATCTCATTAAGATTTGACGCGTAAGAGCCCTGCCTCGACGTGATATCCGCTCACCCACGGTGTGAGTAGCAATGGGGACGCATAATGACGATAGCAGCCAATATAGGTTTTGCTTCTCTCTGAGCCAGAGGAATTCCGACCGGAAACCTCGGCCAGCGAGATTATCGCAGGATACGAGGCAGGAGATCGGAATGCGTCACTCCCATAAAGTCGCCCAATACCTTTACCAGAAACGCGAGGGGCTCGGCTTCCTTTCCCTTGCATCCATGAGCCAGCAACCGGAACGCATCGGCACGACCTTGGTCGGGGGCTTGGAAATACCGGGCGTCCGCTAATCCGACCGGCACCGCGTCGGGTAAAGATTATTGGCACGAGCCGCACTTCGGCCTCGCCCTGCGCGTGCCCGCCGACAAACAGGCCAAGACCGCACGTGGTCACACGTTCTTCAACGGCAACGGCGTGTACCACGAGAGCGAACTCGAGCACCGCGTCAGCTCTGTACTCCAGACCCTGACTGGCCTTCGAGAACTCCAGTCGCAATACCCGAAGGTCCACTACACCGACGCCGACGGCGTCCTGCGTGAACACACCTTCGACTACTTCATCGTTCTCAACGACGGCACAAGGGTCGCCGTTGCGGTGAAGTATGCTCGCAAGCGGGTAGAAATGCTCGATCTTCTTGATCGCATCTGCGCAGGCGGCATCACAGGGGTGGGCCTATTAGGAAAGTTGACGCCGCGCGTCGCCGACGCCGTTGCCTTGATGACGAACGAGGAAGCAACCCACGAGGCATTCGAAAATGCCTACTTCATCCTCACCTCCCGCCTCCACCACGATGACGCCGAATGTGCCAGACTCGTGGATGTGGTGAAACATCTGCCGGGCCAGTTCCGGTTTGGCGACCTGCTGCGCGACGTCCCGTCACGTAGTAAACGCCGCACCGCCGCGTGGCGGCTAATCGATCTCCGTCTAATCCGACCCGTCTACTCGGGTCGCATCGACGATCGCTCCTGGCTGCGCGTCTGCGCCTAGCCTTCCCAACCAAATCAAAGTTCCATCCATCAGAGAAAGGACCACCATGGAATCCCGCACGCTGCCCGCTCGCCAATTTCTCCATTCACTCATCGGTATGGGTCAAATGGACCGCTACCATGACAAGGCGAGGAACGCCTTCTTCATTCCTGTAAGCCGCGACGACGTGGGCTATCTGTTCCGTTCAGAAAACGATGTGGAATATAAGATTTTCCTCTCGCACGTGGAAATCTACGCCGCGCTCGACAGCAACAAAGCATCCATCCGCTATGGCTACAACAGCCCTGCGCAGCAAAAAATCCGTGCCATCTTCGGTGATAAGCCATGGGACGAATTCCACGTCGAAGATCGTGATCTAGCTCTGCACCGCGAAAAGCTGATCCACAGGTATGATGTTGAATGCGACCGCATTGGCAAGCTTCTGCCAATGTCTGAGAAAAAGCTCGGACCGAAGCTGGTGGCGTGGAACCAGGAGATCAAAAAAGCACTGGTCGACCTCGTCGTCGATGACCGAGCCGATCAGGGAAGTCAGGTTGTCATCTTCCCCTGCCCATGCGTCAAAACCTTCAAACGCGACTACGACGACTACCACAATTGCGACGGCGACGTGATGGCGCTTCTTCCACGCCATCATGGTCCCGGGCCAAAATTGTTCGCTCTGAAACCAGCTACGGTCGCGTTCGCACACAAGATGGCGATGGCCTATCTGGATCGTCGCCGCCCAACCAAGGCACATGTCTATCGGTCGTACCTGGCTGAACTTCAGAAGCACAATGCCGACCTCCCAACCCCGAAGAAAATCGGGATGGTATCCCGCAAAAAATTCGAAGCGATGATCGCGAAGTTCGACAAGTTTCACGTCATCGCGAGCCGTCACGGCGAGAAGTATGCTGTCCAGAAATTCAAGGCGATCCGTCGCAGTTTCCACGAGGTCGCCCCTGGCCAGCGGATCGAGATGGATTTCGTCACCGTCGATCTGATCTCGCTGCTGGTAGAAACGGGCATCTGGAACGCGCTACCGGAAAAGGTTCAGGAGCGTATTCCTCGTGTTCGCATCTGCTTCTGCGCCGCGATCGACGTCGCAACACGTTACATCCTGGCGCTGAAAGCGAGCACAAACCCGAACGCCGCGTCCGCCGTTGCAACGATCCGCATGATCATGACTGACAAGAGACACCTGTCGTCATATGTGGACGCCCAGACGCCGTGGATCGGGAAAATCAGGCCTCGGGTCATTTACACCGACAACGGCGCGGAATTCACCGCGCAACGGACCGCCGAGGTGCTTCGTGCCGCGCGTATTCACGGTACTCGTCCGCCCGCTGGCGATCCTGGCTGCCGCCCGTTCATCGAGAGCCTTTTCCATTCGATCGGCCTGCTGATCGCACCGTATTTCGAGGGACGGACTTTCTCTTCGGTCGTAGAAAAGGGCGATTACGATCCGCAGGCCCATGCCGCGTTGCTGGTCGACGAACTGATCAAGATTTTCATCTTCGCGGTATGCGACATCTATCACAACAAGCCGCATTCTGGCCTTGGGGGTAATACCCCGCACAATGCGTGGGTCGAGGCCTCCAAAGAATATGAAATCCTCTATCCGCCAGATGCCGAAGAGATGCTTCAGCTTTTCGGGATCAAGGCGACCCGCCGGATTTCCGACTACGGTATTACCGTATTCGGCATCACCTACTGTGATGCTGAAATCCAGCGGCTCCGGACCATGTTCGACCAGGTCGATGTCGAGATCAAATACGATCCGGAATGCCCCGCGCATATCGCCGTCAAAGGTGACAAGGGTTGGTTCGTTGTTCGCAACACCGTCGGTCTGGATGACAGTGTGACGCTCGCCGAATGGATGGCCGCACGCAAGGAATTGCGTGCCAGCTATACGACCGCTGCCGAGCAGGGCATGACGGTGATGTACGACGCAATAAATCGGCTCCGCGCCATCGGTGATGCCGCGACACTTCGCGCCGGTCTTTCTCCAAGCGTACCGACCGCCAAAAACTTCGACCATTGGGACGCGGAACTGTTCGGAGCGTGGATGGCCGCGCCATCTGAAGATCGGGTTCAGCTCCTCGCCGAAAGCCCACTGCCCGACGATCCGCTGCGGATCGGTATGGTTATCCAGCGCCCCGAGCTGTTCGCCCTCGAAAAATCCGAGGCCGAAGAAATCAAAGAAAACGAAATCGCCGCCACGCAAGCCCCTGACGCACTTGTTTCCGGCTTCCACTACGACGAGGAGTACTAAAATGACTGCATCCAACGAACTACGCGCGTTGCGAGTCCGGGAAACCAATCGTTACTTTGAGACGGGCCGTTGCCTGGAACTTGTGAAGCGCCTTACGGAATTCGAGGACCATGCCCTCGATTGCCTTGCCGGCGGCGGCTCGAGAAGGCGCTCCTTCATCGTAATCGGCGAGTCCGGCAGTGGAAAATCGACCTCGTTAGAGCGAGCGTTCACAAGGATCAAATCGAAATCGTTTCAGGCATACCAGAATGAGTATGGCGAAACGGTGCGTCCATTGATCAGCATCGAGGTGCCGAAACCTTGCTCCACCAAAGATTTGGCAATCCGTATCCTTCAGGAAATGGGTCTGCCCGCGAGTAATCGTGCAAATGAGCATGAACTTTACGAGACAGTCAAACAACAGCTCAGAGAACTGAAAGAGTTGTCGGGAGATCGTTCAGTGGCTCCCATTAAGGGCAGGCAAGCCTCAACGAAAGGACCCGGCCTAGCCAGATCGGTAAACTTACGTTCACGGAGAATTCTGAGCTTTCAATAGGTTAGCTCTAAACGGTAGGTTTTGTGGGTTAAAGAAGCGCTCTATCCTGCTGAGCTACGTGGACACTGAATTGCTCTTTAACCTGACCCAGCCGGCGGATCAACCGCGTTCTTCATCGCGGTTGATCTCGTCCTCCGCTTTCTTCGCGTTGGCCTGACATCAGCTCGTCAGGCGCTGTTCTGCAAGTTTCACCCAATAGGAGATGCCGTAGGCGATGGCTTCGTCGTTGAAGTCATAACCCGGATTGTGGAGCCCGGCCGAATCGCCATTGCCAATAAAGATGAAGCAGCCGGGCCTTTCCTTCAGCATGAAGGAGAAATCCTCTCCTGCCATGGAGGGATCGACATCGGGGTCTACATTCGGTTCGCCAACCACATCGCGGGCCACACGGATAGCGTGGTCGGTTTCAGCGGCGTGGTTGAAGGTCACCGGGCAATAGCGCTCATAGACGACTTCGGCTTCCGCGCCATTGGCAAGCGCAATGCCTTCCGCCATCTGCCTGATGCGTTCCTGGGCGAGATCGCGCACTGTCTCATCGAGGCTGCGCACGGTGCCGGCGATCAGCGCCTCGTTGGGAATGATGTTGTGGCTGGAACCCGCATGAAAGCGCGTGACCGAGACGACAACGGAGCGGATCGGATCGGCATTGCGTGAGGCGATCATCTGCAGGTTGCCAACGATCTGCGCGCCGATGGTGATGGGGTCGATCGTGCGATGCGGCTGGGCCGCATGGCCGCCTCGGCCCTTGACCGTGATTGAGAACTTGTCCGGTGCTGCCATGATGCCGCCCTTGCGGATGGCGAAGGCGCCAAGCGGAATGCCCGGCATATTGTGCATTCCGTAAACTTCGTCGATGCCGAAACGCTCCATCAGGCCGTCTTCGACCATGGCGAGCGCGCCGGCGCCGCCTTCTTCCGCTGGCTGGAAAATGACAGCGATCGAGCCCGCGAAATTTCGGGTCTCGGTGAGGTACTTCGCCGCGCCGAGAAGCATTGCGGTGTGGCCGTCATGGCCGCAGGCGTGCATGGCGCCGGGCGTTTTCGATGCCCAGGCTTTGCCGGTTTCCTCGACTATGGGCAGCGCGTCCATATCCGCGCGGAAGCCGATGGTGCGATTGCCTGGAAGATTGCCCCTGATGATGCCGACGACGCCGGTGCGGCCGAGACCGGTCACGATTTCGTCAACGCCGAAAGATTTCAGCTTCTCCGCGACGAAGGCCGCGGTGTTGTCGACATCATACAAAATCTCTGGATTTTCATGCAGGTGATGCCGCCATTCGCTGACTTCCTGCTGGAGTTCGGCGGCTCTGTTCAAAATCGGCATTCGTTCATTCCTGGGTTCATCTGTACGGCGTGTCGTAAAACTCCATCCTCCGTGGTGGATAGTGCGCCGCATAATTGACGTAATCAATGTACTTTGCCATTGCTAGGACATATATGGTGAATATTGCCATTCCCCGACTGAAGACGGGAATTCGAGGACTAGCCTTGCCACAGACTTTCAAATCGCCAAACGCCGCCCGCCGGCTTTCCGCAGCCATTGCCATCATCACCGCAGGTGTCGTCGCCGCGGCCCCGGTGGCCAATGCCAATCCGAAAATGGTGGTCGATGTCAAAACCGGCAAGGTGATCTCGCACCAGGAAGCCTTCCGCAAATGGTATCCGGCCTCGCTGACCAAGCTGATGACCGCCTATATCGCCTTTTCGCAGATGAAAGCTGGCAAGATCAGCCCGCAGACCGAAGTGGTGATGAGCAAGAAGGCCGCCGACCAGCCCGCCTCCAAGATGTATTTCAAGCCCGGCCAGAAACTGACGATGGACAGCGCGCTGAAGCTGCTGCTGATCAAGTCCGCCAACGATATTGCAGTCGCGATTGCGGAGACCATCGGCGGCAACACGGATAATTTCGTGGCGCAGATGAATGCGCAGGCGCAGCGCCTCGGCATGAATTCCACGCACTACGTGAACCCCAACGGTCTGCCGGGGAAGGGCCAGTACACGACGGCCCGCGACCTCGCGCTGCTGGCGCTGATCATCAAGCGGGAATTTCCCGAATATGCGCATTATTTCTCGCTTGAGGGCGTCACCACGGGCAAAAAGAATTACGCCAATTTCAACATGCTGGTTGGCCGCTTCGATGGCGCGGATGGCATGAAGACCGGCTTTATCTGCGCTTCCGGGTTCAACCAGGTGGCATCGGCCGTGCGCAATGGCCGCTCGATCATCACTGTGGTGCTGGGTGCCGATAGTCTCGCGGGTCGAACCGACCAGTCGGCCGATCTTCTGCAGATGGGCCTGACGTCTCCTTCCGGTCAGGGTGTCTCGCTCGCCTCGCTTGCCCCTTATGGCGATACCGCAGAGGTCAACGATATCAGCGCCGAAATATGCAACCCGAAGGCGGCCAAAATTCGCAGTGAGGGACGCGACGATGCCGGCCGCATGGTCATCCATTCGCCCTATGTGCAGGAAATGACCCGCCCGCCGGAATATTCCTTTGCCGGTCTTATACCGGGCAGCGAGACGGTCGCGGTTAATGCGCCCAAGGGCGCGGCCGCAAAGGGCCAATTGGCGAATGTGCCGATCCCGATCCCGCGCCCCACATTCTGACGGACAGGCGAAGGTGCCAGGACAGGTCTCCCGGCCGCCCTGCCATTTGGCTATTCGCAGATCGATCATGTTATGATATTACAATGTCGCTCGCGGCTTCCAGCCTCGGGCGATTTGTTTTAGCTTCATGCCGTTGCGGGTTTTACGTCCTGAACTGACTTCCCCAAAGCGGCAATCAACATACAGGCCAGACATGTCTCGCGATCGTATCCCGGTTTCCATTATCACCGGATTTCTCGGCGCCGGAAAATCGACTCTGCTCAATCGGCTCCTCAAGGATCCTGACATGAGCGACGCGGCGATCATCATCAATGAATTCGGCGATGTCAGCATCGATCACATGCTGGTCGAAAGCGCGGGCGAGGGCATTATAGAACTGGCGGAAGGGTGCCTTTGCTGCACCGTGCGCGGCGAACTGGTGGACACGCTGGCGGAACTGATGGACGGTATCCAGACCGGCAAGCTGAAGCCGGTGAAGCGCGTGGTCATCGAAACGACCGGCCTTGCCGATCCCGCTCCCGTCATGCAGTCGGTCATGGGTAACCCCGTCATTGCGCAGAATTTCGTGCTGGTTGGCATGGTCACTGTGGTGGATGCCGTGAACGGCCTCTCCACACTCGACAATCATCAGGAAGCTGTGAAACAGGTGGCTGTGGCCGATCGTCTTGTGGTGACGAAACGAGCGCTCGCCGATGACGCCACGATTGCGGCATTAACTGCCCGCCTAGAGGCGCTCAATCCGCGCGCGATCATCGAGGACGGTGACAAAACCGACTGGAGTGCTGCGGGGCTTCTCAATAACGGCCTTTACGATGCCGGCAATAAAACTGCCGATGTCAGCCGTTGGTTAGGCGAAGAGGCGCTGCACGATCACCACCACCATGATCATGCACATGATCACCATCACGGCGACCACGATGATCACCACCACCACCACCATGACCACGACGTGAACCGCCACGATGCATCCATTCGTTCCTTTTCGATCATACACGACGAGCCGATAAGCCCAATGGCCATCGACATGTTTGTGGATTTGCTGCGCTCGGCGCATGGTGAAAAGCTTCTGCGCATGAAGGCCATCGTAAAGCTCACGGACAATCCGGACAGGCCGTTGGTGCTCCATGGCGTGCAGACGATTTTTCACGCGCCGGAGCGTCTTTCCGCCTGGCCGGACCCCGCTGATCAGCGCACGCGCATGGTGCTGATTACGAAGGATTTGCCGGAGGCTTTCGTAAAGGACCTCTTCGCTGCCTTCACCAGCGCGCCGGGTATTGACCGCCCGGACAGGCAGGCGCTGACGGATAATCCTTTGGCGGTTTCTGGGTTGAAGTTTTGAAGTAGTATGGAATGGCGGCCGGGCCGGGGTGTGGCTTACCCCCCTCTGTCCTGCCGGACATCTCCCCCTCAAGGGGGGAGATCGACAAGGGGCCTGCTCCGAATACTCTTTTCCGCATCGACGGTCGCAGCGAGCATACTGGCGAGGGAACGAGCGGCCACAGCGACTGATCTCCCCCTTGAGGGGGAGATGTCCGGCAGGACAGAGGGGGGTGAACCACCGGCGACACCGTCAAACGTCGGTTTTCCCACCCTTCATAATCCGAAACCGATGGCCCTTATCCAGCGCCGTCGTCTCCACCAGACGATGCCCATCCTCATTGCACATATGTGCAATATCGATCACCGCCAAAGGATCGGTCGTCTCGACGGTGAGAACATCCCCCGTCTTCAGCGTTGCAAGTTTCTTGCGGCTTCTCAAAACCGGAAGGGGGCATTTAAGCCCCCTCAAATCATAGATGATCTCGCTTGTTGCGGTCATTCCTTGGCCCAGAACTTCCAGAAGGGCTTCTTCTCCGGTGCTTCCGGCGCCGGGGCTGCGGAATAGGCAAGCGGGTTCATGGCTGGCACCGGAACGCTCTGGGCAGCAGCGCCAGTCTGGCCTGCTGCAGGCGTAGCCGAGGCAACCATTGTCGGGGCAGCTGGTGCCGGGTTCGATTGCGGCGCCGTGGCCGGTTGGTTAGCCGAAGGGCGAGGGCCACGCAGCGCCGAGGCGGTTGCGGTGGTCGCTGGCGAAGACGATGTCACCTGCTGCGCCTTCTTCTCCATCAGCGCGGCATATTCCGTTTCCTTCATCAGCTTGCCGGCCTTCAGCGCCGAGCCCGTCGGGGCATAGGCGGGTTCGCGGCCCTTGCGCTTTTCGGCCACCAGCGCCTTGCGCTCGGCTTCGCTCGGGTCGTACCAGGCCATGCCTTCATATTTCTTCATCGCCTTTTCATAGGCGAGATCGTAGGTCTTCTCATAGCTCGAAAGCGCGCTGACGAGTGCAGGCGGCGTGCTCATGGGCGGGCACTGGGCCGACGCGTTGAAGCTGCCACCTTCCGCCTGCTGGTTGAAGACATATTTCTTCTCGCAGACATTCACTTCCGGCGGACGTTTGGTGACTTCGAAATTGTCGTAACCAACCTTCAGCATCTTCCAGAATTCGAGGTGCTCGCTCTTGCGATGACGTGCCATGTTTTCCGCCGTCATGCGGAAAGGAAATGCCTGCAGCTGAACTGTCTTCTGGCCGCCCTTGAAGGCATCGCGGGCAAAACCGTAGATTTCAAGAATCTGCGCATCCGTCATCGAGTAACAGCCCGATGATGAGCAGGCGCCATGGATCATCAGGTTGGTGCCGTTGCGGCCATTGGCAGCATCGTAGCGGTTCGGGAAGCCGGTATTGATGGCGAGGTAATATTTCGAATTCGGATTGAGATGGGCTGGCGTCAGGTTGTAGAAACCTTCCGGCGCCTGCCGGTCGCCTTCCTTGACCTTGGGGCCGAGTTTTCCCGACCATGCGCAAATTTGATATTCGGCAATCTTGTCGAAACGGTTATCGCGCTTGGCCTTCCAGATTTCCAGCGCACCTTCTTCCTTGAAGATACGGATCATGATCGGCGACGTGCGGTCCATGCCCTTCTTGTCGATCTCGGCCAGAATGGACGGAGACAGCGGGTAATCAACCTTGTTCTTGATGTGCGACACATCACGTTCGACGGTTTCGAGTGTATCGTTACAACCGGCGAGAACGAGCGCGGTACAGGCAAGAAGTGCAAAATGTGTCAAACGCATGATCTGATCCGAAAGACGATGGCACGAAGTGGCGGCAGTTCTATACCGTTCCGTGTGCAATTTAAATACGGTATTAACCGTTTACATCTTCTTAACTCAAATCGGATCCGCCCCCGCGGCCGCCGATCCATCTTTTGATGTGACCGGACTATGGCCGAGTTGGGGCGATAGCGGCGGAAATTAAGGCCGCGTCAGAGATTACGGCCGATATCCAGGAATTTCTGGCGGCGTTCGGCCCTAAGCTGCGTGCCCGAGCGCTGGGAAAGATCGGCCAGCGCCTTGGCGATAACGTCGCCTGTCGCGCTGATCACGGTTTCCGGCGCGCGATGCGCGCCACCGATCGGCTCGGGAATGATACCATCGATGACGCCGAGCGACTTCAGATCTTCCGAGGTGATCTTCATGTTGGTCGCGGCTTCCTTGGCGCGGGTCGAATCGCGCCAGAGGATGGATGCCGCACCTTCCGGCGAGATTACAGAGTAGATTGCATGTTCCAGCATGTAGACGCGGTTGCCGGTGGCAATCGCGATGGCTCCGCCCGAGCCGCCTTCGCCGATGACGACGGAGACGATCGGCACCTTCACGTTCAGGCACATTTCCGTCGAGCGGGCGATGGCCTCAGCCTGGCCGCGCTCTTCCGCACCCACGCCGGGGTAGGCGCCTGCGGTATCGATAAGCGTGACGACAGGCAGCGAGAAGCGGTCGGCCAATTCCAGCACGCGGATAGCCTTGCGGTAACCTTCCGGGCGCGGGCTGCCGAAATTGTGCTTCAGCCGGCTCTTGGTGTCATTGCCCTTTTCCTGGCCAATAATTGCGACTGGCTGACCGTTGAAACGGGCAAGGCCGGCCTGTATGGCGGCGTCTTCGGAGAACTTGCGGTCGCCGGCAAGCGGCGTGAAGTCCGTAAACAGCGCCTTGGCGTAATCGACGAAATGCGGACGCTGCGGATGACGCGCGACCTGCGTTTTCTGCCAGGCGTTCAGCTTGGAATAGATGTCCTGCATCGCATCGTTGACGCGCGATTCCAGGCGGTTGATCTCCTCCGAGGTGTCTATGCTCTCGTCTTCATCGGCAAGCTTCTTCAGCTCGATGATCTTGCCTTCAAGGTCCGAGATAGGTTTTTCGAAGTCGAGATAATTGTGCATGAGATCCGTTTCCGATCGTTTTGCGCAAGGTTTGACCGGATTATCCGGCGGTTCCGGTCGCTCTAATCAAGGTTTTTGCCCTGTTTGGCAAGGGGGTGATGTGTTTGTACCAGCTCTTGCAAGCGTTCTTCCAGCACATGTGTATAGATTTGTGTCGTGGAAATGTCGGAGTGGCCGAGCAGTTCCTGCACCGCGCGCAAATCCGCACCGTTCTGCAAGAGGTGGCTGGCGAAGGCGTGGCGCAGCACATGCGGTGACACTGCCGAGGGGTGCAGCCCGGCCCGAATGGCGATGTCCTTGAGGTCGCGGGCGAAGACCTGACGGGGCAGATAGCCTTCCTTGCTGTTGGATGGGAAGAGCCACGGGCTATCCGTCGCTTCGGCCTTTTTGGTTGCCTTGCCTTTTTCTGAGGCAAGCGCCTTTCGGGCGGCTTCATATTTTTCCATGGCCTCGATCGCCGTTCGGGAAAGAAGAACCATCCGGTCCTTGTTACCCTTGCCGCGGATCATCAGGAAACGTCCTTCCTGACGCAGCACTTTGACCGGAAGCGAGACGAGTTCGCTGACACGCATGCCGGTGGCATAAAGAAGCTCAAGCAGCAGATGCATGCGGATGCGCGCGAGCTGGCCGGGACCTTCGGTTGCCGCTTCCTGCGCCGCGAGCCCAAGGAGACGGTTTACATCGGCGACGCTCATCGTTTTCGGCAGGGCAACGCCCTTCTTGGGCGCATCGATGATGCCGGTCGGGTCGTCACTGCGCAGGCCTTCCGAATAAAGAAAGCGATAAAACTGCCGCATGGATGAGAGGCGTCTCGCCTGCGAGGTCGCAGCGAAGCCTTGCGCGGAAAGATGGGTCAGATAGGCGGAAAGGTCCGATGTGGCGGCTTCTGTCAGAGACTGGCCGCGGCTCCCAAGGAATTCGCGCAGATCCGTCAGATCACGCTCGTAAGATGCGAGCGTGTTGGCGGCTGCACCCCGCTCGGCGCTCATCATCTCCAGAAAACTCTCCAGCCGCGCGCTGTCGCGCCCCCCCGCCGGTTGACCGCTCATGGGGTGGGCCTTGCCGGTTCTGCCCCCGGTGGGTTCAGCCTTTCCGAGGGAATGCGCACCGTTACTTCGCGGTCGCGGGGCTGAACGACCATGACAAGCAGCACCATGCCGCCATAGACCAGCCCCGCGATGGTCGCCAGTATCATCGTGAAGCGGAAGAGGGTGGGCATGGCGGCTCCGTGAAGGTGGCGGTCGAAACGTATATGCGGTGCGGCGAAACCGGCGGCAAGCTGAAAAAGCCTGCCACTGTCACCGCCGCATGCGGCGATCATTGTGATTCACCGCAATTCAGTCAGCAATTTGGCTTGACGCTTCGTAAACATTTGCAGATATCCATGCCAAACGGGCTTTCAAATTTATGAGCGAAACGAATTTATCCGTCCCGGCCACACTCGGGGAGCAAGCGCGGGCAAAGCTCGGACGGCGCAATATCGTCTTTGTCGGACTGATGGGCGCCGGAAAGTCGGCGATAGGCCGCATGGTTGCCCAGCAGCTCAGGGTTCCCTTCATCGATACAGATGTCGAAATCGAACGGGTTTCGCGCATGACGATATCAGAACTTTTTGCCACCTATGGTGAAGAAGAATTCCGGGCGCTGGAAACGCGGGTCATCAAGCGGCTGCTGCGCGGTGGACCCAAGGTCATCTCAACTGGCGGCGGCGCTTTCATAAACGACAATACGCGCCGGCACATCAGCCGTGGTGGGATTTCGTTGTGGCTGAAGGCGGATCTGGAGGTGTTGTGGGAGAGGGTGAACAAGCGTGATCACCGCCCGCTTCTCAAGACCGAAAACCCCAGGGCCACGCTGGCGGCCCTGATGGAGAAGCGCTATCCGATCTATTCGGAAGCAGATCTCACCATCGAATCCCGTGATGTCCGCAAGGAAATCATCGTGACCGAAGTGCTGGCCGCCATTGCCGGCATCGAACAGAAAGACTGATTCCCATGACGCCTTCTGAAATCCACGCCGATGAACGTCTCGTCCATGTGCCGCTCGGCGAGCGCGCCTATGACATTCTGATCGGGCCGGGCCTCATCGGCCGGGCTGGCGGCGAAATCTCGGCGCGGCTGAGGGGCCGGCGTGCGGCGATCATTACTGATGAGCATGTCGCGCCGCTCTACCTTGAAGGCTTGATGGATGGACTGCAGACGGACGGCATCGAGGCTGTTTCCCTGACCCTGCCGGCCGGTGAAAAGACCAAGAGCTTCGAGCATCTCGTCACTGTCTGCGATGCGGTTCTAGCCGCAAGGGTGGAGCGCAATGATGCGGTGATCGCGCTCGGCGGCGGCGTGATCGGCGATCTCGCCGGTTTTGCGGCCGGTATCGTCCGCCGCGGCGTACGTTTCGTGCAGATACCGACCTCGCTTCTGGCGCAGGTCGATTCCTCCGTCGGCGGCAAGACCGGCATCAACACCCGCCACGGCAAGAACCTCATTGGCGTCTTCCACCAGCCTGATCTGGTGCTGGCGGATACGGCGGTGCTCGATACGCTCAGTCCGCGCGAATTCCGCGCCGGCTACGCCGAAGTGGTGAAATACGGCCTGATCGACAAGCCGGATTTTTTCTTCTGGCTGGAAAAGAACTGGGACGACATCCGCACCGGCGGCCCTGCCCGCATCCAGGCGATTGCGACCAGCTGCCAGGCCAAGGCAGACGTGGTGGTGGCCGACGAAAAGGAAAACGGCGTACGCGCCCTTCTGAATCTCGGCCACACCTTCGGTCACGCACTGGAGGCGGCGACCAATTACGACAGCAAGCGGCTGGTGCATGGTGAAGGTGTCGCCATCGGCATGGTGCTGGCGCACCAGTTCTCTGCCCGCCTGAACCTCGCAAGTCCTGACGATGCCGCGCGCGTCGAAGCGCACCTGAAGGCAGTCGGCCTGCCGACCACGATGAAAGATATTCCTGGAGAATTGCCGCCCGTCGAAACGCTGATGACGGCAATTGCGCAGGACAAGAAAGTCAAGGGCGGCAAGCTCACCTTCATCCTCACCCACGGCATTGGCCAGTCCTTCGTGGCGGATGACGTTGCGGCATCCGAGGTGCAGTCCTTTCTGTCGGAGAAGCATCCGGCGTGAACTGGCGCTGAGAGGTACGGTGAGGGCGCCCCCTCATCGCCTCGCTTCGCTCCGGCACTTCTCCCGGTGGGGAGAAGAACAAGCTGTTTTGGCAATGCCCTACCGGGAAAAGTTGCTGGCGCGTTGAGCAAGGCTTTGCCGCCCGGTTTCTTCTCCCCGCCGGTGAGAAGGTAGCCCGAAGGGCCGGGTAAGGGGGCTTGCTCTCAGTTCGGATGACAACCTTTACTTAAAACCGCACCGCTTCCCCCGGTGCCGCTGCCTCTATCGCCAGAGCATGCAGCCCGGCATCGAGTTCGGGCTTCAAAAGCGCGTTGATTGCCCGGTGCCGTTCAATGCGGGACTTGCCGGAAAAGCTCTCCGACACTATCTGAACACGCATATGCGTTTCGCCGGTACCTGTGATATCCGGCTGGTGGCCCGCATGCATCTGGCTTTCATCGACGACCCTCAGGCGCTCCGGTGAAAAGCTTTCCCGAAGCTTGGTTTCTATGCGCTCTCGCAGAGACATTCGAAGGGCTCCAATTCTGTTTGCCGGTCTTTGAAGGGGGCTCCCTAAAAGCCTGTAACATTCCGCTTTGTCAATTCTTGTTGTGCGGCTTTTCGCACCCCATAATCAGGGCATCATGAAACTGGATTCGAAATATTTCGACCGCATCCGCACGCGCCGGAAAAGGGAGCGGGAACCTGAGGTTCAGGCCCCAACCTGCCAGTGGGACGGATGCGACAAGCCGGGCATTCACCGGGCACCCGTCGGCCGCAATGCCGAGGGGCAATTCTTCCTGTTCTGTTTTGAGCACGTGAAGGAATATAATAAAGGCTATAATTATTTTTCCGGCCTGTCCGACAGCGAGATCGCCCGTTACCAGAAGGAAGCGATCACCGGCCATCGCCCCACCTGGACGGTGGGCGTCAACAAGACCGCCCGCGACAGCCCGCTGCATTCCACGCTGCGTTCTGGCACGGCGAGCGGCAATGCCCGTATCCGTGATCCTTTCGGCTTTGCCGGCGGTTTCGCGGGTGGCTCGAAAGCAGGCGGCACCCGCATGCAGCAGGACCGCAAATTGAAGACGCTGGAGGCAAAAGCCTTCGACACGCTCGGACTTTCTTCCAGTGCAAAGCAGGAAGACATAAAAAGGCGCTATAAGGAGCTTGTCAAAAAGCACCATCCTGATGCTAATGGTGGCGATCGTGGTTCGGAAGAACGTTTTCGGGCTGTTGTTCAAGCATATCAATTGTTAAAGCAGTCAGGTTTCTGCTAAGCCAACTTCTGTGTTTACCGCCTGATTGATGATGTGGCCGGGTGGCTGCCGCCCGCCTTGGAGACGTGATGAGCAAAATCGACCTTGATATTTCCAACCTGCCCGACACGACGGTGTCCGTGCGGGAGGTTTTCGGCATTGATACGGATCTGCGGGTTCCCGCCTATTCCCAGGGCGACGCCTATGTACCTGATCTCGATCCCGACTATCTTTTCGACCGCGACACGACGCTTGCGATCCTTGCCGGTTTTGCTCACAACCGACGTGTCATGGTCTCCGGTTTCCACGGCACGGGTAAATCCACCCATATCGAGCAGGTGGCTGCCCGTCTCAACTGGCCCTGCGTGCGCGTCAACCTCGACAGCCATGTCAGCCGTATCGATCTCGTCGGCAAGGACGCCATCGTCCTGAAAGACGGCAAACAGGTTACCGAATTCAAGGACGGCATCCTGCCCTGGGCCTACCAGCACAATGTCGCGCTTGTCTTCGATGAATATGATGCCGGTCGCCCGGATGTGATGTTCGTGATCCAGCGCGTGCTGGAATCGTCTGGCCGGCTGACCCTGCTCGACCAGAGCCGCGTTATCCGTCCTCATCCGGCCTTCCGCATTTTCGCGACCGCCAACACTATCGGCCTTGGTGATACGACGGGGCTTTACCACGGCACGCAGCAGATCAACCAGGCGCAGATGGACCGCTGGTCCATCGTCACCACGCTGAACTATCTGCCGCATGAGCAGGAAGTGAACATCATCGCCGCCAAGGTGAAGAGCTTCGACAATCCGAAGGGACGCGAAACCGTCTCCAAGATGGTGCGCGTGGCGGATCTTACCCGTTCGGCTTTCATCAATGGCGATCTCTCCACCGTCATGAGCCCGCGTACCGTCATCACCTGGGCGGAAAATGCGGAAATCTTCGGCGATCTCGCCTTTGCCTTCCGCGTGACCTTCCTCAACAAGTGTGACGAGCTGGAGCGCACGCTGGTGGCCGAGCAGTATCAGCGGGCCTTTGGCGTCGAGCTGAAGGAAAGCGCTGCGAACATCGTTCTCAGCGCCTGATCGTTCCCGGCTTGCCCGGAAAAGATCATCCATGACTTGAGGACGCCGGCGGATCGCGCATCCAGAGATGCGTGGGCCGCAGGCGTCGACAATCGACAGGAAAGACAATGGCAGCGCGCGGCGACAATTCCAGAGCGAAACCGGGTACGGCGGTCGATACGGAACCGTTGCGTCAGGCGATTGCCGGATGCGTGCGATCCGTCGCTGGCGATGCCGAAGTCGAAGTCGTTTTCGCCAATGAACGGCCGGGTCTTGCCGGCGAGCGCATGCGCCTGCCGGAAATTTCCAAGAAACCCACCGCGCAGGAAATCGCGATAACCCGCGGCCTCGGCGATTCCATGGCGCTGCGTCTCGCCTGCCACGATGCGGATACCCATGCGGTGATGTCGCCGCAGGGCGCTGAAGCGCGGTTGATCTTCGATGCGGTGGAGCAGGCGCGCGTTGAATCGATCGGTGCGCTGCGGATGCCGGGCATGGCTTCCAATATCCATGCCATGAACACGGAAAAATACGCCAAGGCGAATTTTGCCGGTATTACAAAACAGGATGATGCTCCTCTTGCCGAAGCCGTTTCGCTGTTGGTGCGCGAGAAGCTGACAGGCGAAAAGCCGCCGGAAAGTGCCGGCAAGGTTCTCGACCTCTGGCGCGACTTCATCGAGGACAAGGCTGCCGGCGACCTGAACGATCTTTCCAGGGTGATCGGCGATCAGAAGGCGTTTTCGCGTCTGGTGCGCAAGATGCTGACCTCCATGCAGATGGCGGAGGATTTCGGCGACGAGGATAACGAGCCGGAAAGCCAGGAAGCGGAATCCAACGAGGACCAGCCGCGCACCAACGAGACCGAAGAAGAGCAGGTCGAGGAAGAGGCCGGCTCCGACGCGACGCCCGCCGATGAGAACGAGGCCTCGCAGGAGGAAATGGAAGAAGGCGAGATGGACGGCGCCGAGATGTCGGACGAGGAAATGTCCGACGATCTCGACGAGGATTCCGAAACGCCTGGCGAGACCCGCCGTCCCAACAGCCCTTTCGATGATTTCAACGAGAAAGTCGATTACCGCATCTTCACGCAGGAATTCGACGAGGAAATCCACGCCGAGGAACTGTGCGACGAGGCCGAGCTTGACCGTCTGCGCGCCTTCCTCGACAAGCAGCTTGCTCATCTGCAGGGCGCTGTGGGGCGCTTGGCGAACCGTCTGCAGCGCCGCCTGATGGCGCAGCAGAACCGTTCCTGGGATTTCGATCTGGAAGAGGGTTATCTCGATCCGGCCCGCCTCGTCAGGCTCATCATCGATCCCATGCAGCCGCTCTCCTTCAAGAAGGAACGCGACACCAAATTCCGCGATACCGTGGTTTCGCTGGTCATCGACAATTCCGGTTCGATGCGCGGCCGTCCGATCACGGTTGCCGCCACCTGCGCCGATATTCTGGCGCGTACCCTGGAGCGCTCCGGTGTAAAGGTGGAAATTCTGGGCTTCACCACCAAGGCATGGAAGGGCGGGCAATCGCGTGAGCAATGGCTCGCCAGCGGCAAGCCGGCTTCGCCGGGCCGCCTTAACGATCTGCGCCATATCATCTACAAGTCGGCGGATGCGCCGTGGCGGCGCGCACGGCGCAATCTCGGCCTGATGATGCGCGAAGGCTTGCTCAAGGAAAACATCGACGGCGAGGCGCTGATGTGGGCGCATAATCGCCTGATCGGCCGCCCCGAGCAGCGCAAGATTATGATGATGATCTCTGATGGTGCGCCGGTGGACGATTCAACCCTGTCGGTCAATCCGGGCAACTATCTGGAGCGGCACCTGCGCGCCGTTATCGAGCAGATCGAAACGCGTTCGCCGGTGGAGCTGCTGGCAATCGGTATAGGTCATGACGTGACACGTTATTACCGCCGCGCGGTCACCATTGTGGATGCGGACGAGCTGGCTGGCGCGATGACCGAACAGCTCGCGGCGCTCTTTGAAGATACAAGCGGTGCTGCCGGTTCGTCCCGCAGGGTCCGTCGTGCGGGATAAGCAGGGCGGGGCGTCCTCCGCCCGCAAAACGCTCTTGATGGCCGCCATTCTGGCGGCCGTATCGCTTTGTCCGGTTTCCATTGGCGCGTCCGCCATCGATGTGCCGGTCGGCGTCCGTCAGCTCTCCGGTTTCGAGGTCGGCACCAGCGAAAAACGTTTCGGCAAGCTGGAATTCATTGGCGGCATGGTGATGAGTGCGCCGGAAAAGTTATTCGGCGCTATCTCCTCCATTCGGTTCCGCCCCAACGGAGAAGACTTCGTTGCGGTGCTGGATACCGGCCACTGGCTGACCGGTAGGGTCACACGTGACGCTGTCGGGGCGCTGTCTGGTCTTGCTGAAGTCCGTATTACCCCGATGCTGGACATGAACGGTCGCGAACCGCCGCGCAAGATGGAGATGGATGCGGAAGGGCTGGCGCTGCGCGGCGGCAGGGTTTTCGTCAGTTACGAGCAACGCCACAGGATCGATATCTATCCCGATCCGGGCTTTGCCACCTCGAAGCCACTTGGCCGTCTGCCGCATCTCATTCCCAATAATGAGCTGCGCCACAATGGCGGCATGGAGGCGCTCGCGGTCTCGCCAGCCGATTCGCCGCTCGCCGGCGCTCTCGTCGTCGTTGCGGAGAAAAGCATTGATGCGGACGGCAATCTTCTCGCCGCGATCCTTGAGGGGCCGCTGAAAGGCACATTCGCGGTTACCCACCATCCCTCGTTCGACGTGACTGATGGCGCATTCCTGCCCAATGGCGACCTGTTGCTGCTCGAGCGCCGCTTCAATTTTGCCGAAGGCGTCGGCATGCGCATCCGCCGCATACATGGTGCTGATATCCGGCCGGGCGCGGTGGTGGATGGTGAAATCCTCATGGAAGCCGGCATGGCCTACCAGATCGACAATATGGAAGGCATGGATGTGGTGAAGGGGCCGGATGGTTCGACGCGCCTCGTCATCATTTCTGATGACAACCACTCTTTCCTCCAGCGCAACCTGATGCTGGAATTCAGACTAGTGGAGTAAAATCAAGTCTGCTGCTGCGCCGCCTTGTAGGCAGCCATCAGATCCTCGACGGGAATGCCGTCGATCTTCATGCCGGTCATTCGGCATGACGTTATCTGCGCACCGGACAGATTTGAGTTGCTCAGTTTCAGACCGGAAAAATTGACGTCATCGATCGACCAGCCGGACATGTTGTTATCCGTGAACGACGCACCCGACAAATTGATATTGTTGAAGCTCGCCCCAGAAAGATTGACGTTGTCGAAGACCGTGCCGGAAAGATTGACGTCATTGAAGGTTGAGCCTGAAAGCGTAGCGCTGGCGGCCTCTACAATGTCGATAACGTCCTTGATCTGCATGTCTACCTGCCTCCGCGCTGTGCCACGGACGACAGACTGCAATGCTGACGGCTGGCTTGCAAGCGCGATTTCATCCGCGCTTGACGGTCTCAAACGCGGCCGGTTTTGACGGCGTCCGGCATCGGCTTCAGCGTGTTCATCAGCGCGCCGTAAGGCAGGAGCATGACAAGGCCGACGAGAACCTTCACCGAAAGATCACCCAGGGCCCATGAAATCCAACGGGGCGCTTCCACGGCGAAGACACCGAGGATGGGAGCGTTTTCGATGGCGAAGGCATCGTTGGGGCCGACGAAGGAGAAGCTTGCCGCAAAGGCGATGGAGAAGAAGAGCGCCGTATCCAGCACCGAACCCAGCATGGAGCCGGCCAGCGGCGCATGCCACCAGCGCTGGCGGCGCAGGCGGTTGAACACGGAAATGTCCAGCAGCTGACCGATCAGATAAGCCGTCCCAGAGGCGACTGCAATGCGTGGAATGGATGTCCAGAAAGACAGCGTGACCCCGACGACGAAGCCAGCAAGCACGACGCGGCGCGCTATGGATGGGCCAAACTGGCGGTTCGTCAGGTCCGTGACAAGGAAGGCGATTGGATAGGTGAAGGCACCCCAGGTCAGTAGGTCGCCGAGATTGATGCCGAACAGCGAACCGGAAAGCGGATATTGCACCAGAATATTGGACGCAACGACCACGAGGGTCATCAGCACGACATAGATAAGCGTATAGCGCAGGTAGAGCATTTTTTTATCCTGGGTGATGCCACCAGTTGGAACCGGATTAAACAAGCAAAAGGCTTGAGCGGCCAAAGCCAGTCAAGCCTTCCGAATGTCGATGATGTCGAAACTGCTATTAAGCAGCTTCAGCCGTCTTCTTGGCGATCTGGCGGCGCAGGAGACGAGCGCGCATGCTCAGTTCGTTTTCGCCGGACTTCAGAAGGAAGGCATCGAGGCCGCCACGGTGTTCAACGGAGCGCAGAGCGGCTGCGGAAACACGCAGGCGGAAACGCTGGCCGAGAGCATCGGAGATCAACGTAACCTGGCAAAGGTTCGGAAGGAACCGGCGCTTGGTCTTGTTGTTGGCGTGGCTGACGTTGTTGCCCGTCTGGACGCCCTTGCCGGTCAATTCGCATACACGGGACATGGGTACACCTATTTCGTTTCGTCTGTTTCACCACTGGCTCGCCACCGGCAAAAACCGGGGTGGCAATCCAACTGGCCATGATTGGAAAGTTGCGGTTCTATAGTCAGACGAGACTTAACAGTCAAGCCGCTCGCGAGCAAATGAAAGGAAATTCCGGCGTTTTCAACCGGCATCCGCTTTTTTATTGCCACAAGTCGGCGTATATCATCGCCCGATAAGGCCGCTTCCGCGCCTCTTTTAAGGTGATATCGAAATGATTGCCAGAGGAAAAAGCATTTTCGTGGCCGCGACAATGGCGTTAGCGGGGGTCTCCCCCTCGCTCGCTGCCGAAGCGCGCCACACAAGCGAATACAGCATCAATCTCGGCATTTTGCCGATTGCCAAAGCGAGTTTTTCGACTCGCATGGATGGACCAAATTATTCGATCTCCGGGTCCTTCAGTGCCGCCGGTCTTGCCAGCATTCTCAAGGATATTTCCGGCAAGACGACCGTTTCCGGCGCGAGACGTGGCCACCGGCTGCAGGCCAACGAGTATTCGCTGGTCTATAAGGACGGTAAGCGGGTGCGCACCTATGACGTCGTCTATCGCAACGGCAACGTGACATCGACGACGGTGAAACCGGAGCCGAAGACACGGCCGGACAATTGGGTTGATGTGAAAGACCGCGACCTGCGCTCGGTTCTCGATCCGATTTCCGGTCTCATCATTCCCGCGGGCGGCCGCATCTGCCCGACTCGCCTGCCGATCTATGACGGCGAATCGCGACTCGATCTCGTTTTGAGCTCCAGCGGCACCAAGCCGTTCAAGACCAATGGTTTTAATGGCGACGCCATCGTCTGCAAGGCGCGTTATGTGCCGAAGTCGGGTTACCGGCAGGGGCGCAAGGATATCGAGTATCTGAAATCCATTTCGATGGAGATCTGGTTCGCCAAGTCGAACAACATGGATGTCTATGCGCCTGTTTATGCGATCATCCCGACGCGGGTGGGACAGGTCTACATCACCGCCACGAAATACGGCGGCTGACTAAGGCTGACGGTAGTGTAAGAAAAGCAGACGTTGCGGCGTATTTTTTCTCCCCGCCGGGGAGAAGGTGGCCCGAAGGGTCGGATGAGGGGGCAAGCTCTCGCTTTGCCTCCTCATCCCCCTGCCAGCATTGCTCTGAAAGTTACTGCGCATCCCCAGGCGACCAGCCGGGTTCGGCCATGACGAAACTCGAAAAGGCAAAGCCCGGCGAGACGGTGCAGCCGACGAGGGTATAATCACCGAGGCTTTCGGCCGACTGCCAGCAATTGGCGGGAACGATGACCTGCGGGCGCTCGCCTTCCAGAACGGCAGGGCCGAGCGTGAAGGTCTGCACTTCCCGGCCATCCTGCGAAAGATGCAGCGCGATCGGCGCGCCGGCATAATAGTGCCAGACTTCCACCGCATCGGTTACCCGATGCCAGTGCGAGCGATCGCCTTTTTCCAGGAGATAATAGATGGCCGTCGAATGACCGCGATCGCCGCCGGCCTTGTCACGGAAAGTCTGGTGGTAAAAACCGCCCTCGGGATGCGGCTCGAGCCCCAGTTCACGAATGATCGCCTGCGCAGATATATCCGTTCCCATCAGAAATTATCCTTGCGCGTGCGGATTTCCGCGAAGACGTCGGCATCGGTGGCGCTTTCCAGACCAAGATTTTTGCGAATGCCGGTATCCGCCACCCGCATATAGGGGTTGGTCTGTTTTTCGAGCCCGATGGTGGTGGGAATCGTGAATTCATTCGCCTGCCGTGCCTTTTCCACCTTTTCCGCGCGGTCACGCAGCGCGGCATTGTCGGGGTCGACGGTCAGGGCAAAGCGGGCATTGCTCAGCGTGTATTCATGGCCGAAATAGACCTTGGTCTCTTCCGGCAAAGCCATCAGCTTCTGGAAGGAATGCCACATATCCGCCGCCGGGCGTTCGAAAAGGCGGCCGCAGCCCATGGCAAACAGCGTATCAGCGGCAAACAGCAGCCCGTCATCCGGCATATAATAACAGATATGCCCCGCCGTATGGCCGGGTGTGGCGATGATCTGAACGCGGCGGCCGGCGAATTCGAATTCGTCGCCATCGGCCTGCGAGCGGTCGAGCCCCGGTATGGCCACGGCCTCATCGTAAGGGCCGTAAATTTCGCACTGAAACTTGTCTTTCAGCGCAAGATTGGCTTCCACATGGTCCTGATGGTGATGCGTTGTGAAAATATGGGTGAGCTTCCAGCCGTGGCCGTCGAGAGCGTGCAGGATAGGGCCTTCTTCCGGCGCGTCGATGGCGGCAGTCGCCCCGCTTTCGGGGTCGTGCAACAGAACCCCGAAATTGTCGCTGCGGCAAAGAAAGACGTCTATTTCCAAAGGTTTCATCGTATCCTCTCCATTTGCCGGCCAAAACCGGCGCATTCGCCTGCCTGACTTTCCCAACTGACTTCCAATGTAAGGGCAGACGCCTTGAAGTCCAACCGCCTGATGCTACATTCTCGCCCATGAATACCGATATCGTCGATCTGCGCGAATTCTATCATTCTCCGCTTGGCCGCTCGGCCGAGCAGGCGATCACCATGGCGCTTTCGACGCTGTGGCCTCCCTTGCCGGAAGAGCGGCTGGTGGGCCTCGGTTATGCCGTGCCGTTTCTGGACCGGTTCCGCCGCGATACGGAGCGCACCTTCGCCTTCATGCCGGCCGGGCAGGGGGCGGTAAACTGGCCTGCGGGAGAGCTTTCCTCCACCGCGCTGGTGTTCGATGAGGAATTGCCGCTGCCCGATTCGTCGATAGACCGGGTTCTCATGGTGCATGCGCTGGAATTTGCCGAAAATCCGCGGGAAAGCCTCAAGGAACTATGGCGGGTACTGGCGCCGGGCGGCCGCCTGGTCATCGTGGTGCCGAACCGCCGCGGCGTCTGGGCGCGCATGGAACACACGCCTTTCGGTTCCGGCCGGCCCTATTCGCGCGGGCAGCTGACGGCGCTGTTGCGCGAAACCAATTTCACGCCGGGCGCCACCGCCGAGGCGCTGTTCTTTCCGCCCACTACAAGCCGGCCGGTGCTGAAATTCCGCCGTTACCTCGAACATACCGGGCGTCGTCTCTGGCCGCTGTTTTCCGGCGTCATCGTGGTGGAGGCGCAAAAACGTCTCTATCAGGGATTGCCAGTCACCCAGCGCGCCTCGCGCCGGGTTTTCGTGCCGGTACTCGCGCCACAGGGGGTGCCCACCACCCGCGCGGCCGCAAGCCAAGGAAAGCCGCGCTGACCCTCGACAAAGCGACCGTTCCGGTCTAATGCCTCCGGCATTGCTTTTGCCGGGTTCTCCGGCGCTTTCCAAAGGTCGAACAAATGAGTGCAGAGCTTAGCCAACCTGTTCCGCGTCCGGGTATTCTGGATATCGCCGCTTATGTTCCGGGCAAGGAGCATGTGGATGGCGTTGCGAAGGTTTATAAGCTCTCCTCCAATGAAACCCCGCTCGGGCCAAGCCCGAAAGCCATCGAGGCTTTCAGTACGGCGGCCAGCCATCTGGAAATCTATCCGGACGGGCAGGCGATTGCGTTGCGGCAGGCCATTGCCGACGTGCATGGCCTCAACATCGCGAATATCCTGTGCGGCAACGGCTCCGACGAGCTTCTTGGCCTGCTTTGCCACGTCTATCTGGGTGCGGGCGATGAGGCGATCATCACCGAACACGGTTTTCTCGTCTACAAGATCCAGATCATGGGCGCGGGCGCGACACCGGTAACGGTGAAGGAAAAGGATTGCGCTGTCGATGTGGACGCGATCCTCGCCGCCGTGACGCCGAAGACCAAGATGGTGTTCATCGCCAATCCCGGCAATCCCACCGGCACCTATGTTCCGGTTGCGGAAATTCGCCGCCTGCAGGCCGCCCTGCCGAAACATGTTCTGCTGGTGCTGGATGCGGCCTATGCCGAATATGTGCGCAAGAACGACTATGAGGCCGGGCTGGAACTGGTTTCCGGTAACCGCAACGTGGTGATGACCCGCACCTTCTCGAAGGTCTACGGCCTTGCTGCCCTGCGCGTGGGCTGGATGTATGGTCCGGCCGCCATCGTCGACGCGCTGAACCGTGTGCGTGGGCCGTTCAACATGAGCGCGCCGGCCATCGCAGCGGGTGCCGCTGCCATCCGCGATCAGGCTTTCGTCGAAAAAGCCGTGGCGCACAACGCGGTGTGGATGGAAAAGCTGGTCACGACCTTTACCGGCCTCGGCCTCACCGTCACGCCGTCAGTCACCAACTTCATCCTCATCCATTTTCCGGATCAGGACGGCAAGCGGGCAACGGACGCTGACGAGTTCCTGAGCCGCCGCGGGTACATTCTGCGTGCGGTGCGCGGTTACGGTTTCCCCAATGCGCTCAGAATGACCATCGGTTCGGAAGAGGCCAATCTTGGCGTCATCGCTGCTCTCAACGAGTTCATGGGGCGGGCTTGATGGCTGAGATCATGTTTGAACGCATCGCGCTGATCGGCATCGGCCTGATCGGCTCGTCCATTGCCCGGGACATCAAGGAACTGGGGCTCGCCCGCCATGTGATTATTTCCACTCGCAGCGAAGATACGCTGAAACGGGCGGAAGAACTGGCGCTTGGCACGGATTATACCGTCTCGGCGGCGGAAGCGGTGAAGGATGCCGATCTCGTCATCGTTTCCGTGCCTGTCGGCGCGTCTGAAAGCGTGGCGCGGCAGATCGCACCGCATCTGAAACCGGGCGCCATCGTTACCGATGTGGGTTCCACCAAGGCTTCGGTCATCGCACAGATGGCGCCGCATATGCCTGACAACGTGCATTTCATTCCCGGCCATCCGCTGGCAGGTACGGAAAAATCCGGCCCGGATGCCGGTTTTGCCGGCCTCTTCCGCGACCGCTGGTGCATCTTCACCCCGCTGCCGGGCACGGACGCGGCGGCGCTGGAGAAGCTGAAGGATTTCTGGCGGGCGCTCGGTTCGCGCGTGGATGAAATGGATGCCGAACACCACGACAAGGTTCTGGCCATTGTTTCGCATCTGCCGCATATCATCGCCTACAACATCGTCGGCACCGCGGATGATCTGGAGACGGTGACCGAATCGGAAGTCATCAAATATTCTGCCTCCGGTTTCCGCGACTTCACACGTCTGGCCGCCTCCGATCCTACCATGTGGCGCGACGTCTGCCTGCACAACAAGGACGCCATCCTTGAGATGCTTGCCCGGTTTTCCGAGGACCTCGCCTCCCTGCAAAGGGCGATTCGCTGGGGAGAGGGCGACAAGCTGTTCGAGCTGTTCTCGCGCACCCGCGCTATTCGTCGCTCCATCGTGCAGGCAGGTCAGGACGTCGATGCGCCCGACTTCGGTCGTCACGCGCTGGATCAGAAGAAGTAGGGCGCCGCTGGCGACAGTCCTGGCCGGATTTGATCCGGCCATCAAACCGCTGGTAAAGTGTCAAAGCCTTGCTTTCGTCATCCTCGGGCTTGTCCCAAGGATGACGTAGATTACGGGCTAACCCTCAGATCGGCGGAATCTTGCCCAGCGGGATAAAGCCGCTGATCGTGGCGCGGCCGCGGTCCACTACGAGATCGACGGACGCCCTGTCACCGCCGCCGGCGAGTGCGCCGAGCAGCTTGCGCGCCGTGTCGATGGTGGATTGCAGCTGTGGAAACGCCTGCTTGGCATTGTCAGACCACGCGCCGAGCTTTTCGATCTCCAGCTTGAACTTGCCGGAGAGATAACCCTCGTTATCGAAGGAGAAGGGGCCGCTGATGCGCATGACACGGCCTTCGCCGATATCGGCGACCAGCCGGCGAAGCTCGCCGCTTGCGCCATAAAGGCCAGCTGTATCGCTGCCATCCACCATGCCCGCTTTGCCGGCGAGTGTGACATCGGCAATGGCGTTGAGGCGCGGAAGAATCTGCGGCCAGTCCTTGATGACGGTCGCGGAGTCCGTGAGCGTGATCGCGCCATCGAGATCGGCGCCGTTCTGGCGCAGGTGCATCTCCGTCTTGACGGCATCGAAGTCGATGGTCTGGCCGGTGACCGAGGAAACCGCCTGCGCCTTTAGCCCATCGATGATGAGTGAACTGCGGTCAATGCCCTTCAGCCTGGTGACGATGCTGGACTGCATGTTCTTCCATTCCGCCGAAATGGTCAGGCCGTGGGCCGAGCGGATTTCCGCAGGCGAATCGAGTTCCCAGACGATATGGCCGGGATTGTAGACCTGTGCCGCCGAGCGCAATTCGCCAAAGGAGGCGGAGACGCCGTTCTGGCTGTCATCCACCGTCACCTTCGCGCAGAAGAGGCCGATGCGAAAGGGATAACCCTTGAAGGCGATATCGCTGCATTCGCCGCTGACGCTGCGGGCCTGCGAGGGGGAAATCACGTTCAGGACAGTCTGCTTCAGCCTGTCGGCGGCGTAAAACCACCCGGCGGTATAAAGTCCGATAACCACGAGGATGGCGATGGCGAGCCAGAGGAATTTTTTGGCCGTGCCGGATTGGCTTGACGCTGCCATATTGATCTCCGATGAACAGACTTCAGGGAATTTTGATTTGGCTTGGGATATGGACGATTTTTGGGTCTTTGGCTACGGTTCGTTAATGTGGAACCCTGGCTTCGCCTTTGAGGAGAGGCAGCAGGCACGATTGCACGGTTATCGGCGCTCGCTCTGCATCAGCTCCAATTTTTACAGAGGCACGGAAGAAAAGCCCGGCCTCGTTCTCGGGCTGGAACGCGGTGGTTCATGTCTTGGCGTCGCTTTTCGCGTGCGGGGCAAGGATCATGATCCCGTCATGGCCTATCTGCGTGAGCGCGAACTGGTGACGAACGTCTACAAGGAGCGGGTAGTTTCGATCGCGCTTTCCGACGGCCGGCGCGGGAGTGCCGTGACCTACGTGGCCGATCCCGCGCATGAGCAATATATCGGCGGTCTCGGCGTTGCCGAATCGGCTGTCATCATCGCGGCTGCGGCCGGTCGCTCCGGTCCGAACACGGATTACGTCTTCAACACCGTGCAGCATCTGCAGGACATGGGCATACGCGATTCCTTGCTGGAGAGCATCGCTGCCAATGTCGGCGCGCTTGTCGCTCAGCCAGCCGTTGATTCCTTGCCCTGAAGTTCGGCAATCCGCTTCACCGCAGTCGGCGGCAAGGGCAAATGCGGATTGTTGCGCACGGTTTCCAGCAGCAATTCGTCGCTTGCCTTTTCCGTGACATCGATCAGGCGCTTGAAGAACACATCGGGGTCGAGCCCCGGTTCGATGGCGGGCAGGATACGCACCTTGAAATGGCCGGGATAACGCATGGTGGAACGGCGCGGCCAGAAGAGGCCCGGATGCATGGCGACGGGAATGACCGGAACCTGAAGGTCACGGTAAAGCCTCGCGATGCCGTAACGATATTCAGGCTCGGCGCCCGGCGGCCGGCGTGTCCCTTCGGGATAGATGATGAGTTCGCGGCCCGCGGCCATTTCCTCTTTCGCGCGCTCCATCACCTTCAGCATCACCTTACCGCGTGCGGCGCGGTTTACCGGGATCATCCTCTGTTTCATCGCGTACCAGCCGAACAGCGGGATCCACAAAAGTTCGCGCTTGAGAATATAGACCGGATCGGGAAGGTTGGGCAGCAGCGCATAGGTGTCCCAGAAGGACTGGTGCTTCGGCGCGAAGATGCAGCCAGTCTCTGGAATGTTTTCCAGCCCTTCGATCTCGAAGGTGGTGCCGACGATGGTTTTCATCAGCCAGTGATTGGAGCGCGCCCAGTTCTTCGGGATTTCGTAGGCGATCTTGCGTGGCAGGATAAAATAGATCGGCGTCAGCACGATCATGCGGACAATCAGGTTGAGATAAAACAGCGTATTGAAAAGAAAAGAGCGCAGCTTGAGCATCAACAGCCTTCCCGGGACGCAGCCGTTTCGAAGTCTTTAGCGTTTCGATGCCGGATGCCGATGTCAGACGCCTACACGAAAACAAGGGGCGGCAGCAAGCGTGTTTCTGGATGCTTATGAGGAAGCTGCAGTGACTTTAGGCGCAGTGTGATCGGCAGTGGCCTTGCGCAGGCCATCGCCCTTGCCGAAGCCCGTCAGGTCACGTCCGGCCGCCGCCACGAATTTCAGATATTCATAAAGCATGGTTCTCACCACATCCGGTTCCACGAACCAGTTGGTGCGGGCAAGATCGGCGCTGATGACGGGATAGGCGATGAATTGCGTGTGTGGGCTGGCGCTGCGCAATTCATGAAGGCTGCGATGCATGTGATAATTATTTGTGACGACCACGATGGACGAGTAGTTGTGATCGCGTATCCAGCTCGCCGCCTCATTGGCGTTACCGATCGTATCTATCGCCTTGTAGCCCATGTCCACGCAGCAGGTGAACATATCGGACGACCCTTGCGTCATCTTGCGTATCTGCGAGCGGGTTGTGGCCGGGTTGACGCCTGAAATCAAAAGCCGTTTGCCCACGCCGTCTCTCAGAAGGCCGACCGCCTGTTCGATGCGCTGATAACCGCCAGTGAGCACGATGATGGCATCGCCTCTGGCACCCTCGGGCGGGCGCATCGAGGCGACAGAATCCGCAAACCACAGGAAACCACCGGAAAATGCGCCGAGCGCGATGACGCAGAGCAGGATGAGGCCGCGGATAAAACGGCGCAATGGACCACGCCGCGCCAAAAGCCCCTTTCGGGCCGGTCGCGTCGCTGCCTGATCCTGGTCCGTCCGACTCACAAACATTCCTCCTGATTACTCGCCGATTAAGGCAAGGAACAGGCATTTTTGTCCACCGTCCGCAGGTTACATCCCGTTCGTGACGGTTTCAGTTTTTCCGCTAGATTCATCGTGTCATCACGATGCCAGGCCGTCGCTTTTCGACGGATCGGACCGGACACGATCGATATCGTCGATGGTGCGGATGACGGTGACGCGTGCGGTGATGGTGGTGAGAAGCGCGATGATGATCATCGTCATCGCAATGCCGAAATAACCGCCAAGGCCGACGGAAAAGGAGCCAAAAAGCGCGCTTGCTTGGTCGCTCTGGGGGGTGGCGACGGTGCTCGACTGCCAGAAACCGGCGACGAGGAACACGGCGGCCGCCAGCGCACTGCCCGCCGCCGCGCCCTTGAGGCTGATCTTCAGGAAGTGTTTCTGGAATTCCCGCGCCACGAAGCTGCTCTCCGCGCCGACAAAATGCAGCACCTCAACAATGTGCCGGTTGCCGGAAAGCGCGCCGCGGGTGGCAAACACGACGGTCAGTACCATGGCGGTGAACACGAGAACGAGGACGCCAACGCCGATCATGACAGTGGTTCTTGCCATGGAAACGAGCCGGTCGACCCAGGTGCGATGGTCATCCAGAAATGCCTGTGGAATCTCGGCCTTCAGCATATCCCGCATCGCCTGGAAATCGGGCGGATTGTTTTCATCGATGGTGATGACGACGAGACGCGGTATGGGAAGTTCGGAGAGATCGAGCCCGCTGCCGAGCCACGGCTCCAGCAGGCGTGATGTCGCCGCATCGTCAAGAATGGTGCCATCGCGGGTGCCGACGAAGGTGAGCGCCAGATTGCGCGCCTTGTTCAGCGCTGCATTCATGTCCAGCCCGTCCTCGGGTTTGATCTGGATGGTGATCTCACGGGAAATCTGGCTCTGCCACGTGGCGGCGGTGGCGCGCACCATGGAAACGGCGCCGAGCGTGAGGCAGGCGAGAAAAGCCATGATGGCGATGACCACCATCAGCGCATTGCCCTGAATGTTGGAGGGCGGCAGAATGGGTGCCATCGGGCGGATGCGCATGGGCGGACGCTTCGGCTGCGCCGCTTCCGGCTTCAACGGTTTGCGGGTGATCTCATTCATAGATGTCGAGCCGCCCTTCGGTCAGGATCATCCGGCGCGCATCGATCTGGTCCATCAGGCCGAAGTCATGGGTGGCGATAACGACGGCGGTGCCCAGCCGGTTGAGTTCCAGAAACAGGTTGAGAAGGCGCTTGGCCATCGGCGGATCGACATTGCCGGTCGGCTCGTCGGCCAGCAATATTTCCGGCTGGTCCATCAGCGCGCGGGCAATGGCGGCGCGCTGCTTCTCGCCGCCGGAAAGGATCGCCGGCAGCACGTTGACACGCTCGCCGAGCCCAACCCATTTCAGAAGCTCGATCACGTCGTTGCGATAGGCGCTTTCTTCCTTGCCACGCACGCGCAGCGGCAGGGCGACATTCTCATAGGTCGTCAGATGATCAAGCAGCCGGAAATCCTGAAACACGATGCCGACGCGTCGGCGCAACATCGGCAGCTCGCTGCGCGGAATGCGTGACACATCGCGATTGAACATGCGGATATTGCCGCGGGTCGGCTGCAGCGACATCAGTAGCAGGCGCAGGAGCGTTGTCTTGCCGGCACCCGAGGGGCCGGTCAGAAACTGGAACGACCCTTTGGGAATATCGAAGGTCATGTCCCTCAGGATTTCGGGTCCCATGCCGTAACGCAACCCGACATTTTCGAAATGGATCAACGGACTTCCAGTCTCTTCGTTTCGTGGTGGTTCGCAAGCCGCTGGGATGAAGCCGGAGGGCGCGGTCTACCCCGGTTCGGGACGCCCGGCGAGCGGTTTTTGCGAAGCATTAACCATTTAAATTTAAAACTTGGCAGGATTCGTTGCAATGCCCAGTTTTGCGGGCCGGAAAACCTCACCCAAGGAATTCTATGGCTATGTTCCGTTCATCTCGCCGGCAAGCGGCATTCGATTTTGACCTCCTGATGCCGGAGACGCCGCTGCGCCGCACGGCGCGGGCGGCAAACCCGACAGTTGACGTGGTAGACGCGGAATTTGTCACCATCAAGGAAAACCGTCCGCGCCAGCCCGGAAACGACAATCGCGGCGCGAGGCCCCTGGACGGTGCAAAACCACCTGTCACCATCGGTGTGCTCGGCCTCGCCTTCATCGGCTGGCTGGATCGCAGATTATCCCTCCTGTCGGCGGACGCTTATTCCGCACTGGTGGCGGGGCTCGCCATTCTTGTTTTTGTCTGTTCAGGCGGCCTCTCGGTGGTGGTGCCGGAAAAGACCGCTGTAGCAGCTTCGGTCAGTCCCCTCGCCATTTCCCATGTCACCGTGACGCCGCAGGAGGCGGGCGGTATGGATATCCTGCTCATCAATGGCATCGTGGAGAACAACGGCGGCAAGCTTGAAGAGGTGCCGGCCCTTCGCGCCGACCTTTTTGCCGCCAAGGGACAACTGGTGGCCAGCATGGTCATTGAACCGCCGGTTAAACAGATGCAGCCCGGTTTCAGCCACGGTTTTTCGGCAAAACTGCGCCATCCCGGTGGAAAAACGCCCGAGATCAAGCTTTCCTTCGTTGAGGCGGGTGCGTCCGGACGCTGACTGTGCTAACGCCTGTCTTCTATTTTTACTGAAAGGTAAAATCGGCAAGGCGCAGCACAGGAGTAAGAATGCCCGTCGTCCGTGGAAAAAATATCGAGCCGCTTTATACCGCCGAGCAGATTGCAGAGCGCAATCGCGACATGGCCAAGCACATTGCCAGCGGCCCGACCAAGGATCTGCTCGTCATTGCCGTGCTCAAGGGATCGTTCATTTTCGCGGCCGACCTTATCCGCGCGCTGCATGACAGTGGTCTTGCCCCCGAAGTCGAATTCATTACGCTGTCGAGCTATGGCACCGGCACGGTTTCGCAGGGCGTGAGGATCGTCAAGGATATCGACAGCGACGTGAAAGACCGCGACGTCCTGCTGATTGACGACATTCTCGAATCTGGCCGCACGCTGCGCTTCGCCAAGGAACTGCTTTACGAGCGTGGCGCTCGCAACGTCACCATCGCCGTGCTTCTCGACAAGAAAGTCAAGCGCAAGGAAGATCTGGAAGCCGATTATGTCGGTTTCGAATGTCCTGATTATTTCGTGGTGGGTTACGGCATGGATGTCGCTTATGCGTTCCGCGAGCTGCCCTTCGTCGGCGTCGTCACCGGCGACGCCTGAGCAGTTTTCCCGTGCCGGAACGGCACAGCGAAGAGACGCCTCATTAACCATTCACCCAGCCAAAGCCTGGGTGTTTACCTCTTGAAAAGAGGAGCCTGCGATGTTGCTCACGGCTGGAAATGATGCCCAGGAGCAATGAGTAATGGCGAAGATTCTGATTACCGAAGACGAGGATGCGCTGCGTTCTTTCGTGGCGCGGGCGCTCCGTCTCGACGGTCACGAGACCCATGAGGCGGCAGACGGCGAGCAGGGGCTGGAAAAGCTTCAGGAAACCAGTTTCGATCTTCTTCTTTCGGATATCCGCATGCCGGTCATGGATGGCATCGAGCTGGCGCACCGCGCCGCCGAAAGCTTCCCGGCCATGCGTATTTTGTTGATGACCGGTTACGCCGAGCAGCGCGAACGGGCGGATGATCTGGCGACGAAGATCGTGGACGTGGTTTCCAAACCCTTTGCGCTTCCGGATATTCGCAAGGCTGTGGCACGGGCGCTTGCGGCCTGAGTGGTAGGGGCGCAGAGATTTAAAGGGCGGCCGTCGGGCCGCCATTTTTGTTGGTCAGCCCCCTGGCTCAGCGCAGTTCCCTACCTCCGTCATTCCGGCCTTGAGCCGGAATCCAGCCAGCCCAAGTCCTTGGGCTGAAAGAACTCTTTCCGCCGCGCAGACGCGCGTCTGCTGGATGCCGGATCAAGTCCGGCATGACAGAAACTTTAGCTTCTGAAACAGGATGTAACGAGGCGCACCATTACCTGTGCGGACCGTCACCTGATATCCAGCAACCGCTCGAGATAACGCCGTTCCACCTCACCCGGCGGATTGTTGCCGAGCTTTTCGCGGATGGCGTCAAGAATCTCGCGGGCGCGTTGCACGTCTATTTCGTCAGGCACCTTCACCTGATCGCCAAAGTCAGGGCCGGTGGTGCTGCGCGGACGGCCGAGCGGATCGCGGCCGTTCTGGCCGCCTTGACCGGCCATGCCTTCCTGCCCCTGACCAGGCTGCTGGCCCTGCTGGCGCATGGCCTGCATGATCTGGCCCATCATGTCCTGTGCGCCCTGGCGCAGCGCATTCAGCGCATTGCCCTGGCCCTCGACGGCCTGTTCACCCTGGCTCTTGCCCAACGCCTCACCGGCGCCCTGCATTTCCTGCTGCGCCTTGCCGAAATTTTCGCCCGGCTCCATGCCGAGATCGCGAAGTCCCTGCTGCAATTCGCCGAGCTGCTTGCCGAGGGCATCCTGCTGGGCCCGCAGGTTTTTCAGCGCTTCGCGCAATTGCTCGGCGGTCATCTGGTCAGTCTGCTGCTGTCCGCCCTGTTGGCCATTCTCACCCTGTTGGCCTTGCTGGCCCTGAGGCTGTTGCTGGCCGTTTTCGCCCATCTGCTGGTCGTCGCTTTCGCCGCCCTGCTGCGGATCACCGCGCTGCATCCGGTCGCGCAATGCCTGATCCAGCTTGAAGGTTTCGTCCATCAGCTTCTGCTGCTGCTGCAGGATTTCGCCAAGCTTGTCGATCTGCTGGCGCATCTTGCTGCTCTGCTGCTGGCCTTGCTGCCCCTGACGCTGCGGTCGGCCGGCTTGCAGATTGTTCATCATGCGCTGCAATTGCGAGAGCATTTCCTGCGCGGCATCGCGGTTTCCGGAACGGGCGAGATTCTCGATCTGGTTCATCATGTTTTCCAGATCGCGTTGGCGCAGCACGTTCTGTGCCTGTTGGTTCATGTTGGCTTGCGGCGCATTCTGCATGCGTTGCGCAAGCTCGCTCATGAACTGCTGCATCGCCTCGCGCAGCTCCTGCATGAGCTTGGCCACTTCTTCATCGGAGGCATTGCGCTGAAGCGCCTCGGAAAGGGCGGTCTGTGCATCGCGCAGGCGCTTTTCCGCCTGCGAAAGATCACCATCCTCGATGCCCAGTGCGATCTCCCAGAGGTAATCCGCAGTGTTCTTCAGCATCTCCTCATTATAGGCGAGCCGCATGCGGGTCTGCGCCGATTGCAGCAGGAGATAATGCGTCGTGTTGGGAATGGTCTCTTCCGGACGCATTCCAACCGCCTCGTTATAGGCGATCGCCTTTGGCATCTGGCGTGTGTCGAGCGAAAAAATCTGCCGCTGTTCGGCAATGGAAGCGGCCAGCGGTTCGGAGAAATTGCGGCCCGGCAGCACCATTTCATGCGGAGGGCTGCGGCCGGTCTGGCCTGCACCGTCAGTCGCCACCAGTGTAATACGCACGCGTTTCCCGGCCATCGGATGTTCGGTCAGGTTGCGGCTGGTCAGGCCCTTGATCTCGCGATTGTTCTGCCGCGGCAGATCGAGCTTGAATTCCGGCGGCGGGTAAAGCGCTGTCGCGCCTTCGGCCACGCCGATAGGCTCAATAATTGCGTGAGCTTCCTTCAACCCGTAATCATCCTTGGCGGTGAAGCCGATTTCCAGCGCGCCGTTGACGGCGCGGCGCGGCATGTTGTCGAAGGCAATGCTGGGCGGCTGGTCCGGGATGACATTGAACAACCATTGCTCGCCATTGGCGGTTATCATGCCGCTTTCGGTGACATCCATCGCGAAGGTGCGCGGTGCCAAGGGCTGATCCGCCAAAGGAGCCTGCGCCGGAACCGAGACATCACCGCTCGCGCTGTCGGCCCGGGTTGTCTCGGGAGCGAGCTTTTGCAGGGCGCCCGCCATTTCCGGTTCGAAGGTCACTTCTTCGCCCCCATCACCACCGGTCATGCGGATCGTCAGCCTGGAGGACTGCGGCACGGAAACCGCGTCGCGGTTGGTCGCGTCACGCCCAGTCAGGAAAATCGGTGCGCGGCCGGTATAAGAGGGCGGCGTAACCCAGGCGTCCAGTCGAATATCGGGATTGAGCGGACCCACGGTCGGTTGGCTGCGGAAGGCATCGGCAATCGTGCCTGCGCCGTTGGAAAAGGAAAAACCGAAGGCAGCGGCCAGAAGAAGGGCGGGAACGGCGCGTAGGGCGAGACGGTCATAACGGGCGATATCGGGCTTCGGCAGACCGGCATTCAGTGCGGCGATACGCTCCGCCATGCGGATCTGGTGTTCCTTCCAGAGCGTTCTGGAAAAAGGCGTGTCGAAGGCCGGTTCGTCTTCCTGTACTCCAACAGGTTGGTGTGCAAGACCGTTGCGATCTTCGAGAAGGCGGGAAGCGTCGTTGTCAGTCGGCCATTTCAGCCGCGCGATCGGCAGGAGAGTGGCGATGAAGGCGAACACGAGCACGAAAACGACGCCGAGCCGCAGGAAATCCGGCATGTGCCGGTAAAGGCCGAACCAGGCAAGCGCCAAAAACAGAGCGGCAATAGAGAGCGGCCATAGCGTTTTCGGGGCGATCTTCTCCGAAAGCAGAACGATTTTTGCGAAGAAACGCTTGGCGGCAACCCGGCGGGCAAGGTCCGGCCGCTGCACGAATGCGCCAGTGGAGCGCTTTCTGCCTGTCCTGTCCTCTCCGGCTGTGGTCATCAATCCGTTCTCCCGGTTCTGGCCACGTCAACGCCATTCCCGGAACGGCGAGTTCTCCATATCAGAGGCAAGGATAACATTCTTTGTGGCGAAGACGAGGGCAGCCAAGCCCTCACCCCCATTTTTTAGGCAGCTTCGCTCAATTGTGATCGGCTGCAAGCGGATCAGTCGAGCCAGGCGGGCACGGAATCGAGGGCGATCAGCTCTTCATACGTGCCGCGGGGGCGGATGACGTGGAATTTGTCACCCTTGACCAGCACTTCCGGCACCAGCAGGCGGGAATTGTAGGTTCCTGCCTGCACCGCACCATAGGCGCCAGCGGAACTGACGGCGATGAGATCGCCCGGTTGCGGTGCGGCCATCTCACGGTCCAGCGCCAGATAGTCGCCGGTTTCGCAGACCGGGCCGACGATATCGGCCTTGATGCGCGGCGTATCCTCTGCCGGTTGCACCACCGGGCGGATGCCGTGATAGGCCTCATATAGTGTCGGACGGATGAGGTCGTTCATCGCGCCGTCAACGATTACAAAGGTCTTTTCGCCGCCATCCTTCACATAGATGACTTCCGTTACCAGAATGCCGGCATTACCGACGATCAGGCGGCCGGGCTCGGTGACGATCTTGCAGTTGAGGCTTTTCAACTCGTTCTTGACGATATGCGCATAGGCATCCGGCAAAGGCGGCGGATTATTGTCGTCGCGGTAGGGAATGCCGAGGCCGCCGCCAATATCGACATGGCTGATGGTGTGGCCATCGGTTCGCAGGGCCTCGACGAGTTCGCGCAGCAGCCGGAAGGCGTCTTCGAAAGGCTGCAACTCGGTGATCTGGCTGCCGATATGCATGTCGATGCCCGTGACTTCGATGCCGTGCAGGGTTGCAGCATGGGCATAGACGGCGCGCGCCCGCTCATAGGAAATGCCGAACTTGTTTTCTTTCTTGCCGGTGGAAATCTTGGCGTGGGTGCGCGCATCCACATCAGGGTTGATGCGGAAGGAGACATGCGCCCGCTTGCCCGCCTTGATGGCGCGCAGATTGAGGACTTCCAGCTCCGGCTCGGATTCGATGTTGAAACAATAAATGCCCACATCCAGCGCATAATCCATTTCCGCAACCGTCTTGCCGACGCCGGAGAACATGATGCGGTTTGCCGGCACGCCAGCAGCCAGAGCGCGACGCAATTCACCGCCGGAGACGACGTCGATGCCAGCGCCGAGCTTTGCCAGCGTCTTCAGCACGGCCTGGTTGGAGTTGGCCTTCATGGCATAACAGACCATGGCGTCCACATCCGCAAACGCACCTGAGAACACCTTGTAGTGGCGCTCCAGGGTTGCGGTCGAATAGACGTAGAAGGGCGTGCCGACCGCCTTGGCGATCTCGGGCACGGGCACGTTTTCGGCGTGCAGCACGCCGTCGATATAGCCAAAATGGTTCACGGCTTTTTACCCGTCAGAGAAGCTTGTCGAGAATGAAGGGCCGTTCCGCCGTTGCCGGCTTCGGCTCACTGCCATCGGCGGCGCGCTTGTTGCGCATTTCGACCGGCGTGCTCGGCGGATCGATGTCGCCCTTGCGCCCGCAGGCGCTGAGAGCGAGGCTTACGGCAAGCGTCATGCCGATGGGAACGATGAGTTTGCGCACGGATTTTGAAAGCATGGGCCTGTCCAAAGGAAATATGTGCATCTCTGATAACGAAAAACAGGGCGCTTGTGCACCCTGTTTCTTGTGATCGCGGCTTAACGCAGATTTATCAGTTGCGGCCGCGCCACCAGGCGATTTGTTTGCGCACCTCCGAAGGAGCCGTGCCGCCGAAGCTTGTGCGACTGGCGACCGATGCTTCCACCGAAAGAACATCGAAAACGCTGTTGGTGATACCGGGGTGGATCGCCTGCAACTCCTCCAGCGAAAGATCGGCGAGATCGCAGCCTTTCTTTTCCGCCAGCGCCACGGCATTGCCGGTCACATGGTGAGCATCGCGGAAGGGCAGTCCCGCTTCGCGCACCAGCCAGTCGGCCAGATCGGTCGCGGTGGAATAACCGGAGCCTGCCGCCGCCCGCATGCGGTCCTTGCGCACTTCAAGGTCGCGGATCATGCCGGTCATGGCGGCGATCGCCAGTTCCAGGCTTTCGGCGGCGTCGAAAACCTGTTCCTTGTCTTCCTGCATGTCCTTGGAATAGGCGAGCGGCAGACCCTTCATCACGGTGAGGAGAGCGATCAGCGAGCCGTTGATGCGGCCGGTCTTGGCGCGCACCAGCTCAGCGGCATCAGGGTTCTTCTTCTGCGGCATGATCGACGAGCCTGTGGAAAAGGCGTCCGACAGCCGGATGAAACCAAATTGCGGCGTCGACCAGATGACGATCTCTTCGGCAAGACGCGACAGATGCGTGGCGCAGATGGAGGCGATCGACAGGAATTCCAGCGCGAAATCGCGGTCGGACACGGTGTCGATGGAGTTGCGGGTCGGCTCGCGGAAACCGAGCGCCTTGGCCGTCATGTGGCGATCAATCGGATAGCCGGTGCCGGCAAGGGCAGCCGCACCAATCGGGCTTTCGTCCATGTGCTCGATGGCGTGGCGTACGCGGGCGCGGTCACGGCCGAACATTTCCACATAGGCCATGCAATGATGGCCGAAGGTGACAGGCTGCGCCGTCTGCAAATGCGTGAAGCCGGGCATGACCGTATCGGCGTTTTCCTCGGCGCGGTCGAGGAAGGCAGCGATGAGCGCCGTCAGCATGCCTTCGGTCTTCTGCAATTCTTCCTTGACCCACAGGCGGAAATCGAGCGCCACCTGGTCGTTGCGCGAGCGGGCGGTATGGAGGCGGCCGGCGGCCGGGCCGATGAGGGTGGCAAGCCGCGCTTCGATATTCATGTGAATATCTTCGAGCTTGCGGGAGAATTCGAAGCTGCCGGATTCGATCTCTGACAGGATCGTGTTCAGGCCTTCGGTGATCTTGTCTTTATCTTCAGGCGAAATAATGCCTTTAGATGCCAGCATGGCGGCATGCGCCATAGAGCCGCGGATATCCTGGGCGTAAAGTTTCTTGTCGAAGCCGATGGAGGCATTTATCTCTTCCATGATGGCAGATGGCCCGGAAGCGAAACGCCCGCCCCACATCTGGTTGGAGGATTTCTGATCTGTGCCGTCAGCCATGTGTGATGCCCTGGAGTATTCGATGACAGAGAAAAGGCCGTTCAGGCTTCCTTCCGCCAAATTGGTTGCAATTGCTGCCGTTGCCGGTGTGCTCGCCGGTGCAGGCGCGGTCTGGTTCAGGCATATTGGGTCTGAGAGCCCGGTTCAAGGGGCAGCGGTGGCCGACGCCGGTTTATGTGAAGGTGCGGCGAACCGCATTGCGACGCTGAAACCCTTTCTGAAGGGCCAGGTGGCGGCTATGTCGGCGGCAGACACCCCGCGCGTTATTCCGCTCTCCTTCAAAGGGCCGGAGGGGAAAGATATGAGCCTTGCCGATCTCAAGGGTAAAGCGGTGCTGCTCAATCTCTGGGCGACGTGGTGCGTGCCCTGCCGGGAAGAAATGCCGGCGCTGAACGCGCTGGAGAAGGAAAAGGGCGGTAACGGCTTTGAAGTCGTGGCTGTTAACATCGATACGGGCGGGGATGAGAAGCCGAAAGCCTTCATGGACGAATACAAGATCGATTCCCTGAAGCACTATCGCGACAGTTCCATGGGCGTTTTCAACGTTCTCAAAAAGGAAGGCCTTGCCTTTGGCCTGCCCGCAACCCTGCTGCTGGACGAAAACGGGTGCCTGCTCGGCGCCATGAACGGCCCGGCGGCGTGGGATAGCGAAGATGCGAAGGCGCTGATATCGGCAGTCAAATGACTGCCGATAAGACTTTTCGAACTCAGTATAGCGGGTCCACCGATACACCGTAATAAAGGCCTCGGCCGACACGACCCTGATTGCCTTCAAGGGTAATGCCAAACCCGGCTTCAATTTCCTTCAATATTGCAGCTTTGATGGAGGCGCTGGTTGATGCCTTATATGTAATGGCGTAATCCAGATCCGCCTTGAAAGCAGAACGTACAATATGTGCATTTTGCTTCTTGCGTTGTTTCCGAAGGATATTGCGGCACTCCGGCCCCAGCGTCTTTTCTATGGCTTCGAGTTTGTCGAGGCCGTATTCGAGATATTCGATATTGCTGAACCTGATTGTCAGGTTGTTCACATATTGCGCGCTGCTTGAAAATCCGAGTTTCTGCAGATTGTCTGCATTGAAGGAGAAATCCTTCTTTCGCCCGAAATCACTGATTTCGCCCCTCCCTTTTTCAGGGCTGCCAGGGAACGTCACATATTCCGGAGAGCAGATGTAACCAAGCGAGATATCGTCTTTGTCGTTATATCGATTGGTCTTTTTCCAGACGATGTTACCTGGACCAAAGCTGGTGCTGGGCGGCACCGTCGTGAGATAACCAGCCCTTCTGACAATCTCCCGCGGATTTTCCGAAACGCAACCGCTCGCGAGAATGGCGACAATAGACATTGCAGTATGAATTTTCATGTAAGCCCCCAAAAGAATCACAGCATGATCTTGGGTGCGCACGCACTGCGCGTCTACTTACTTTATAATCGCATAGATTGCATTGTCGCCCGGCTGCCTTCTGCGGTCCAGCAACGAAAGAACAGTGAAGGTTCTATCGTGTCGGAACCGGCGTCTCGCCGCGGTAATCATAAAAACCGCGGCCGGACTTGCGGCCGAGCCAGCCGGCTTCGACATATTTGACCAGCAGCGGGCAAGGGCGGTATTTGCTGTCGGACAGGCCGTCATGCAGCACCTGCATGATCGACAAACAGGTATCGAGGCCGATGAAGTCTGCGAGCTGCAGCGGACCCATCGGGTGGTTCGCGCCGAGGCGCATGGCGGTGTCGATGGCTTCCACGGAGCCAACGCCCTCATAAAGCGTATAGATTGCCTCGTTGATCATCGGCAGAAGGATGCGGTTGACGATAAAGGCCGGGAAATCTTCGGCGACGGTGATCGCCTTTTCGAGCGTCCGCACATAGTCCTTGGCCGCATCGAAGGTCTTTTCATTGGTGGCGATGCCGCGCACCAGTTCCACCAGTTTCATGACCGGCACCGGGTTCATGAAGTGGATGCCCATGAACTGTTCCGGACGGTCGGTGGCAGAGGCAAGCCGGGTGATGGAAAGTGAAGACGTGTTGGTGGCGAGAAGCGCCTCCGGCTTCAGGACCGGGCAGATCTGAGCATAGATCTTGCGCTTGATCTCTTCGTTCTCGGTGGCAGCCTCGATGACGAGGTCCATGGGTGCCAGGTCGTTGACATCGGTCGAACCGCTGATGAGCGCCAGGGCCTGCTTGCGGGCCTCGTCGGAAAGCTTGCCGTTGGTGACCTGGCGCGCGAGATTGCCGTTGATGGTGGCAAGGCCGGCCTCGATGCCGTCTTTGGAAAGATCGTAAATATGAACCCTGTAGCCGGCAATCGCAGAGACATGTGCGATGCCGCACCCCATCTGACCGGCTCCGATGACACCGATGTTCTTAAAGGGGGCGGTCATATGCTGTTCTCCCATGTGCTGCATGTGCAAATTCGCTGGCGATGTTACGCATATCGCCGAAAAAGAGAAGGCGGCGCGTTCAAAAAACGCGCCGCCTTCATCATCTATTTGAAATCAGAGAGCCTTTTGCAGTTCCGGCAATGCCTCGAAGAGGTCCGCCACAAGGCCGTAATCGGCAACCTGGAAGATCGGCGCTTCTTCGTCCTTGTTGATGGCGACGATGACCTTGCTGTCCTTCATGCCGGCCAGATGCTGGATGGCACCGGAAATGCCCGCCGCGATGTAAAGCTGTGGGGCGACGACCTTGCCGGTCTGGCCCACCTGCCAGTCATTCGGCGCATAGCCGGCATCGACGGCAGCGCGCGATGCACCAACGGCAGCACCGAGCTTGTCGGCGACAGGAAGGATGACTTCCTTGAAGTTTTCCGAAGAACCGAGAGCACGGCCACCCGAGATGATGATCTTCGCCGAGGTCAGTTCCGGACGGTCGGACGAGGCCAGTGCATCAGAAACGAAAGAGGAGACGCCGGGGTTTTCAGCGGCGGCGATCGTCTCGACCGCTGCCGAACCGCCTTCTGCCGCTGCCGCAAAGGCGGTCGGGCGAACGGTGATGACCTTCTTGCCATCGGTTGCCTGAACGGTCTGGATGGCATTACCGGCATAGATCGGGCGCTTGAAGGTATCCGGGCTGACAACTTCGATGATTTCCGAGACCTGAGCCACGTCGAGAAGCGCAGCAACACGCGGCGTGACGTTCTTTGCCGAGGCGGTCGCAGGAGCGATGATGACGTCATAGGACGGGGCAAGCGAAACGATCAGCGCCGCCAGCGGTTCCGCCAGCTGGTTTGCATAGGATGCATCGTCGGCAAGCAGCACCTTGGAAACACCGGAAAGTTTTGCTGCGGCGTCGGCAGCGCCCCTGGCGCCGGATCCGGCGACCAGCACATGGACGTCGCCGCCAATCTGAGTTGCCGCCGTCAGGGTCTTTGCCGTCAGGTCGGAAAGGGTTGCGTTGTCGTGTTCTGCCAGAAGAAGAATGGCCATGAGAATATCTCCCTTTTCCGAAACCTTAGAGGACGCCGTCGGCTTTGAGCTTTTCGACCAGCTCGGCAACCGAGCCCACCTTGATGCCGGCCTTGCGGCCCGCCGGCTCTTCGGTCTTCAACACCTTCAGGCGCGGCGAAACATCGACGCCGAAATCGGCCGGAGCCTTCTTGTCGAGCGGCTTCTTTTTCGCCTTCATGATGTTCGGCAGCGAGGCATAACGCGGCTCGTTCAAACGAAGATCGGTGGTGACGACAGCGGGAAGCTTCAGTTCCACGGTCTGCAGGCCGCCATCGACTTCGCGGGTCACCGCAACCTTGCCGTCGGCAGGCACGACCTTTGAGGCGAAGGTGCCCTGGCCCCAGCCGAGGAGGGCCGCAAGCATCTGGCCGGTCTGGTTCGAGTCGTCATCGATCGCCTGCTTGCCGACAATGACGAGACCGGGCTGCTCAGCCTCGGCCACGCCCTTCAGGAGCTTGGCGACAGCGAGCGGCTCGACCGTTTCATCGGTCTCGATCAGGATGGCGCGATCGGCACCCATCGCAAGCGCGGTGCGCAGCGTTTCTTCCGCCTTGGCAGGTCCAATGGAGACGACGACGACTTCTTCAGCCTTGCCGGCTTCCTTCAGGCGAAGGGCCTCTTCCACCGAGATTTCGTCGAACGGGTTCATCGACATCTTCACATTGGCAAGCTCAACGCCAGAACCATCCGCCTTCACGCGGATCTTCACGTTGTAATCGACGACTCGTTTAACGGGGACAAGGATTTTCATCGGCGGCTTTCCTCAAACTCCTGTCCGCTTGGCAGTGCCGAGCGGACCTCCAAAAACAGGTTGGCGACATGGATAAGCATTTTTCCCGCAATTACAACGGAGCAATCTTCATTATCGCATGCACACAAGGCATATCTTACGTTGACGTTAACGTAAATACTCTATCTCTCACGTGACGTCTCATCTACCCCCGTCATAGCCGCGTTCGATTTGCGACAACCCCGCCGTTTGCGACGTATTTTTGAACTGCGCCGCCCTCGGCGGGACAATGGTGCGATCAAACAGGGGAACGCCCCGTCTGCGCATGAAAATTACCATGATGGCGCCCGCCAAGATGCCGCCGACATGCGCGCCCCAGGAGACATTCTCTTCCAGCCCGAGCGCCAGCATCAGGAACTGCTGGCCGATCCACAGCGCCAGGGGAATGAAGGCGGGCAGTGGAAGCGGAATGCGCATGAGGACCAGCACCCAGACGCGCACTTTGGGATGCAGCAGGAAATAGGCCGCGACGACGCCGGAAACCGCACCCGAGGCACCGATCAGTGGTCCTTCCGAGGTGGGTGCGACGAAACCGTGAAACAGCGCGCCGGCGATGGCACAGGCGAGATAGAAGATCAGGAAACGAAAATGGCCGAGCGCATCCTCGACATTGTCGCCGAAGACCCAGAGAAACAGCATGTTGCCGGCCAGATGCCAGAAATCGAGATGAAGAAAGGCATAGGTGATGGCGGTGAGGTCATCAGGCACGACCTGCAGGGCGGGTTCCAGATAGGCGTAATCGAACACCACGGCGGGAATGAAGCCGAGGCCGAGGGCAGCGGCATTGGCTTCGGTGTCGCTGGCCAGCACGCCGGTAAACAGCCAGACCAGCACGTTGACCACGATCAGGCCGATGGTGACATATTGCAGCCGGATATGCTTGAGGGAATTCGCATCGTGCAGCGGTATGAACATCGAACGCCCTTTGGTTGCGTCGTTGAAACGCCTTAGCGGTTCTTGCCCGGAACCCACAATATGTCGGCCTTGCCGGCATCATTGGCGAAACGGGCCGCGACAAACAGGAAGTCGGAGAGGCGATTGGCATATTTGATGGCGGCCGGGCTGACGATCTCATTCTCGGTGACGGAAAGCTCCACCATCAGCCTTTCTGCGCGCCGGCAAACCGTGCGTGCCAAATGCAGATTTGCCGCCGCGGCGCTGCCGCCCGGCAGCACGAACGACGTCAACGGTTCGAGGGTGGCGTTGAGGTCGTCAATTTCGCTTTCCAGCCGTGTGACCTGGCTTTCGACTATACGCAACGGTTCGTAAGGCAGCGGTTCGCCATCGTCAGGCGTGGCAAGATCGGCGCCGAGGTCGAAAAGATCGTTCTGGATGCGGAAAAGCATGGCATCCAGCTTTTCCAGCCCGGCCGTGTGAAGCCGCGCGACACCGATGGCCGAATTGGTCTCGTCCACCGTGCCGTAGGCTTCGACGCGCAGATCGTGCTTCGGTCGGCGCGGGCCGGAAACCAGCGCCGTCGTGCCCTTGTCGCCGGTGCGGGTGTAGATCTTGTTCAGTTTCACCATGTCAGCGGCCGCCTCCGGTGAGCCAGAGGGTGAGCATGATCAGAGCGATGGCAATGGCCTGCAGAAGCAGGCGAAGCTGCATCAGCTTGTTGGACCGGTTGGCGTCCTGTCCCTTCAGCATGTTGAAGAGGCCGCGTATCAACACGATGACGACAAGCCCCATGACGATAAGGGCCAGAACGGTGGTGAAGCCGGACATGCGGTATTACTCCTCCTCAATCGAATCTGCGCAGCAGACGATAGAAAAGTCCGGCAGGCAAGAGCCGTTTCAGCATAAGCCCCTGTTTGGCCGGAACGGTAACGGGATAATGTGGTTTCGGCCTTGCAGCCGTCAGGGCGTGTTTCAGCACGGCATAAACGGCATCCGGGCCGAGCTTGTGACGGTTGACGGGGCCGGAACCATCCATACGCGCCAGCTGGCGTTTATATTCTGCCGCATGGGCCGAATTTTCGAGATCGATATGCTCATTGATATGAGCAAGCGCCGTCGCGGTGAATTTCGACGTGATCGGGCCGGGTTCGATCAGACTGACATGGATACCGCTGCCCTGAAGCTCCATGCGCAGGGTGACGCCCAGCCCCTCAAGCGCGAATTTCGAAGCGGTGTAGGCGCCGCGATAGCGATAGGGCACGAGCCCGAGAATGGACGAGCAATGCACGATGCGGCCCGCACCACGCGCCCGCATAAAGGGAATGACCCGCCGCGTCAGATCGTGCCAGCCGAAGACATTGGTTTCGAACTGGGCTCTCAGCGCTTCGACTGGCAGGTCCTCCACCGCGCCCGGCTGGCCATAGGCGCCATTGTTGAAAAGCGCATCGATGCGGTCGCCGGTGCGGGCGGCGACGGTGTCGACCAGCGCGGCGATGGTTTCGGGCTTTGTGTAATCCATGATCAGGGTTTCTATGCCCTGATTTTCGAGGGCTGCCATGTCAGCGATGCGCCGCACGGTGGCAAAGACCCGCCAGCCGTCCCGGTGGAGCGCGCCGGCGCAATAGGCGCCGATCCCCGAGGAACATCCGGTGACGATGATGACGGGTTTTTCAGACATTTGCCGCTCCGGGAAACCGACTGTCGCTCTGGTCCGATTACCCGGCCCGTTAAAATCCAATCGCGCGAAATCCGTGTCCTTCGGGAACCGAAAGGTCAGCTTGCGCGCTGTACAAAACGAAGCTGATTTCCCATATTCGGGGCGAAGTTACAAATGAAATGCCGATGAATGGAGGCGACATGGTTGCCGCAGTGCGCCTGGCAGGCAAGGTTGCCTTCGATGCCTATTCCCATTTCGCCGAGGATGACGGCTGGGCGATGGCGAGCCACATGGCGCTGTCCATCCTGCTGGCGCTGTTTCCGTTCCTGATCTTCGGCACGGCGCTGGCCGGTTTTCTGGGCGCCGACCAGTTCTCAGAAACGGCGGTGCATCTGATTTTCGACACCTGGCCGGAAGCAATTGCCGGTCCGCTGGCAGCTCAGGTGCAGCAGGTTCTCACCATCCCGCGCGGCGGCCTGCTGACGATTTCGGTACTGGCGGCTGCATACTTCGCCTCGAACGGCGTCGAGGCGCTGCGCATTTCGCTGAACCGCGCCTATCGCGTCACGGAAACGCGCTGGTGGTATGTGACCCGGCTGCTCAGCCTGCTTTATGTCCTGATTGCCGTTGTGGTCTTTGCCGGCATCAGCACCGTGCTCGTCGCCGTGCCGGTCGCCATGTCCTTCGCCGAACGGCGGTTTCCGTGGCTGACGGATGTGCTGAACACCATTTCCAGCCTCGGCCTTTATGGCACCATCGTGGTGCTGACGGCGGGGCTGGTGGCGGCGCATCTGTGGCTACCCGCAGGCAAGCGCCGCATCTGGGATGTCTGGCCGGGTATTTTGCTGACGATGATATTCTGGGTCATCGGCGCGGCTATCTTCGCCTATTATCTCTCCACCTTCGCCAATTATGCCGCCACCTATGCCGGTCTCGCCTCCGTCATGGTGGTTCTGGTGTTCCTTTATATGGTCGGCGTCATCTTCATGCTCGGCGCGGAGGTGAATGCCGCGTTGATGAAATACAAGGTCCGGCAGATCATCCGCCGTAACATCGGCGGCAATGGCGCGCGCCGCGGGCAGGCGCTAGAGGAGGCCGACAAGCCGGCGGATATCTGAGGGCGTCGCTCCTTCGGCGCGAAGGGCGGAAAGCCCGGTACTGCCTTCGCTTTTCGAAAGCTTGCGCCCGTCCGTGCCCAAAATCAGCCGGTGATGATGATAAGCGGGCTGCGGTAGGTCCAGCAGCTGCTGCAGCAGCCGGTGGATGGCGGTGGCATGGAAGAGATCCATGCCGCGCACCACATGGGTGATCCCCTGCAATGCATCGTCAACCACAACGGAAAGATGATAGCTCGAAGGCGCGTCGGAACGCGACAGCACCACATCGCCCCAGAGCGCGGGTAGGGCATCGATCTGCCCCGTCGCCCCGTCGCCGCTCTCCTGCCAGAACAGAGGGGTGCGGGCGGCGCGGATCGCCTTGTCCATGTCGAGCCGCCAGGCATGTTGCCGGCCGGATGCAAGCAGGGCCGCCCGTTCCGCCTTCGGCCTCTCGCGGTCGACGGACGGATAGAGCGGCGCTCCGTCAGGATCGCGCGGCCATGTCCCGCCTTCCGCTTCGAAGGCACCGACAATGGCCCTGGTTTCGCCACGGCTGAGAAAGGCGGGATAGGCAAGATCCGCCTCGATCAGCCTGTGCAGCGCCATCCGGTACTCATCGAAATGCTCCGATTGTCGCCGCACTGGCTCTTCCCAAGAGAGTTCCAGCCAGCCGAGATCATCATAGATCGCCTGCTCCAGCTGCGGCGTGCAGCGCGTCTGGTCTATATCCTCTATACGCAGCAGAAAGCGGCCGCCATTGTCCAGCGCCATGTCATGGTTCAGGAATGCGGAAAACGCATGGCCGAGATGCAGCGGGCCGTTGGGGCTTGGCGCGAAACGGTAAACCGGTTTTTGACGGATGGATGAAGGCATGGTTTCTTCTGCCATGTTTTAATGCACCCCGCCAGCGGGCTGGCGGCATATGGAATGACCGACATGAAAATCATCACCGGGATGGATGACATCAGCGAAGGGCTGGAGCATCTCGCCCGCCTCGACCCCGCACTTGCCCCTGTCATTGAGATAGCCGGTCCGCTGGAACTGCGCATCCACGAGCCCGGCTTTGCCGGCCTTGCTCATATCGTCGTCTCGCAGATGGTGTCGCGCGCCAGCGCCACTGCCATATGGGCGCGTATTCTCACCGGGACGGGCGGCGCGGTCACGGCGGAAAATTATCTCGGCGCACCGGAGGAATTGCGGGCTACTTTCGGCCTTTCGCGCGCCAAGGCGACGACGCTGGAAGGACTGGCTCGCGCCGTTACCGAAGGGCAGATCGACCTTGACGGCGTGGTGCGCAAGGAGGGGAGTGCAGCCCTTTCTGAACTCGTGGCGCTTCGTGGCATAGGCCCATGGACGGCCGAGGTCTATCTGATGTTCTGCGGCGGGCATCCGGATATTTTTCCCGTTGGCGATGTGGCGCTGAGATCAGCGGTGGCACATGCGCTCGATCTGGAGATAAGGCCGGAAGCGAAATGGCTCGCGGAACGCGCGACGCTCTGGTCGCCATGGCGCTCTGTAGCCGCCCGGCTTTTCTGGGGTTATTACGCCAACATCATGCGGCGCGCGATGGTGCCACTGCCCTGAGCGGGGTCAAAAATCGGCAATCCGATAGGGCAGGGCGCCGCGTGAAAGATGATCGAAATGCAGCTTGCGTTTCAGCGGCGGCACGGCGCGCTGCACGCAATCCACCCTTTCGCACACCCGACAGGAAATGCCGATCGGTTTGAAGGAAGCCGCATTGCCGAGATCGAGCGTGTCGGCGTAGACGAAATTCTGCGCATGGGAAATCTCGCAGCCGAGTGCGATGGCGTAACGCGGCCTTTCCGTATTGAAGCCGGCGCCGGCCTTTTCGATCTGCGTTGCAATGGAAAGATAGCGCACGCCGTCAGGCGTTTCCGCCAGCTGCCGCACGATCCTGTCGGAGCTTTCGAAAGCCTGATGGATATTCCACAGCGGACAGGCCGCGCCGAAGCGGGCAAATTGCAGCCGCGTGGCGCTGTGGCGTTTGGTGATGTTGCCGGCGCGGTCGATCTTGGCGAAAAAGATGGGTACGCCCTTCATGCCGGGTCGCTGCAGGGTGCTCAGACGGTGGGCCACCTGCTCAAGGCTTGCGCCGAAACGCACGGCGAGAAGTTCGAGATCGTGGCGTAGCTCCTGCGCCGCCCGGTGAAATTGCCAATAGGGCAGGATGAGCGCTGCGGCAAAATAATTGTGCAGTCCGATACGACAGATTTCGGCCGCTTCCGTGTTGCGGAAACCGGCGCCGGCCAGCACCCTGTCCACCGTCGGGCCGGCGTGAAGCTGGGCGATCTGCAAGGCGAGCTGAAAACAGCGGGTGGATGCGGCCATGTAGGAGCTGAGGGCGAGCGTTTTACCGACAGGATCGAAATGCCGGATCAGCCCGCCTGCCGCCGCGGTTCTTGTGATATGGATGCCGTAACGGTTCCTGAGATGTGCTGCTAGAATGCCGTCGGTCTCGCCTCCCTCGATCTCCAGTTCCTGCGCCAGCTCCTCGGCCAGAAGGTCGATCTCGGCAACGTAATTGTCGACGAAGTGAAAGAAATCGCGGACCTCCTCATAGGGGGTTCTTTCCACCTGCGCGGTGCCGCGGCCCAGCCTGTCATCCAGCTGCACCAGCTGCTCGCTGTTCTGGCGATAGGCCTGATGGGCGCGCAGCAGCGCATGGGCAAAACCCGGTGCGTTCTGGGCAATCAGCTTCAACTCCTGAAGCCCCGGTTCGTAATTCATGAACAGCGGGTCCTTCAGCGCCTCGCGCAGGGCGGAAACCAGCCGGTCGCTCTCGCCCGTCGCCAGTTCCGCCATGTCGAGCTGAAATTTTTCCACCAGCGTCACGAGAACTCTGGCCGAAACGGGGCGCTGGTTGTTTTCGATCTGGTTCAGATAGCTCGCGGAGATGCCCAGCCGTTCGGCAAATTGCGCCTGCGTGGCGCGGGCATTTTCGCGAAGGCCGCGCACCTTGCGGCCGATGAAGAGCTTTTCCGTCGCCATGTTGCAACTTTGCAAAATTAAATATTGCAAATATTTATGGCACGCATACGCGCACGATCAAGGCTTCTAGGCGAATGTTTTCTAAGCTATTGATTTTGAGGAAACGCATGGAGGAAACATGCCCGGCATTCTGGAGCAATTGGAAACGCGGCGGCAAGAGGCGCGGCTCGGCGGCGGCGTCAAGCGCATTGATGCGCAGCATGCCAAGGGCAAGCTGACGGCGCGCGAGCGCATCGACGTGCTCTTAGATGAAGGTTCCTTCGAAGAATACGACATGTATGTCACCCACCGTGCGGTGGATTTCGGCATGGCGGAGCAGAAGGTGGCGGGCGACGGCGTCGTGACCGGCTGGGGCACCATCAATGGCCGGCAGGTCTATGTGTTTTCCCAGGATTTCACCGTGCTCGGCGGTTCGCTATCCGAGACCCATGCGCAGAAAATCTGCAAGATCATGGATATGGCGGTGCGTAACGGCGCGCCTGTTATCGGCCTCAACGACAGCGGCGGCGCGCGTATTCAGGAAGGCGTGGCCTCGCTTGGCGGTTATGCCGATGTCTTCAAGCGCAATGTCGTCGCCTCCGGCGTCGTGCCACAGATCTCCGTCATCATGGGGCCATGTGCGGGCGGTGCGGTTTATTCGCCTGCCATGACCGATTTCATCTTCATGGTGCGTGACACCTCCTACATGTTCGTGACAGGGCCGGATGTGGTGAAGACGGTGACGAACGAGATCGTCACGGCCGAAGAACTGGGCGGCGCCTCGACCCATACCAAAAAATCTTCCGTCGCTGACGGCGCTTACGAAAACGACATCGAGACGCTGGAGCATGTGCGGCTGCTCTTTGATTTCCTGCCGCTCAACAATCGCGAAAAGCCGCCGGTGCGGCCGTTCCACGACGATCCGGCGCGCCTGGAAGCGCGGCTCGATACGCTGATCCCTGACAGTTCCAACAAGCCCTATGACATGAAGGAGCTGATCCACGCGCTGGCCGACGAGGGCGATTTCTTCGAGTTGCAGGAGGCCTTTGCCCGAAACATCATCACCGGCTTCATTCGTCTCGAAGGCCAGACGGTCGGCGTCGTCGCCAACCAGCCGATGGTGCTGGCCGGCTGCCTCGATATCGACAGTTCGCGCAAGGCCGCCCGCTTCGTGCGCTTCTGCGACGCCTTCAACATTCCGTTGCTGACGCTGGTGGATGTGCCGGGTTTCCTGCCAGGCACGGCCCAGGAATATGGCGGCGTCATCAAGCACGGCGCAAAACTTCTCTTCGCCTATTCGGAGGCGACAGTGCCGATGGTGACGCTGATCACCCGCAAGGCCTATGGCGGGGCTTACGACGTGATGGCCTCCAAACATATCGGGGCGGACGTCAACTACGCCTGGCCAACGGCCGAAATTGCCGTGATGGGTGCCAAGGGCGCGGCGGAAATCCTCTATCGTTCCGAGCTTGCCGATGCCGAGAAGATCGCTGCGCGCACGAGAGAATATGAGGAGCGTTTCGCCAATCCCTTCGTCGCGGCGGAGCGCGGATTTATCGATGAGGTCATCATGCCGCATTCCTCGCGCCGCCGCATCGCCCGCGCGTTTGCGTCGCTGCGCAACAAGAGCGTGGAAACCCGCTGGAAGAAACACGACACCATTCCGCTCTGATCTGCTGAAGGGCTGGAAAAATGCTTCGGCCACCTTACTATATGGATGTTCAGGCGCCCGGATGTCCGGATGTCCTCTTGAAACGCACAAGGACACATTTTCATGGCCGAAAAATCCTCAGCAGATAATTTCCCCGCCGGGTATGAAGTGCCCAAGGTCTGGACCTGGGACAAGGGCAATGGCGGCCAGTTCGCCAATATCAACCGGCCGATCGCCGGTCCCACCCATGAAAAGGAACTTCCCGTCGGCAAGCATCCGCTGCAGCTTTATTCGCTGGCGACGCCGAATGGCCAGAAGGTCACCATCATGCTGGAAGAATTGCTGGCTGCCGGCCACAAGGGCGCAGACTATGATGCCTGGCTGATCAAGATCGGCGAAGGCGACCAGTTCGGTTCCGGTTTCGTCGGCGTCAATCCGAACTCCAAGATCCCGGCGCTGATGGATCATTCGACGCCTGAGCCGACGCGCGTTTTCGAAAGCGGCTCTATCCTCGTTTACCTCGCGGAAAAATTCGGCGCCTTCCTGCCGAAGGAGGGCAATGCCCGCACGCAGGCGCTGAACTGGCTGTTCTGGCAGATGGGCTCCGCCCCCTTCCTCGGCGGTGGTTTCGGCCATTTTTATGCCTATGCGCCGATCAAGATCAAATACGCCATCGATCGTTACGCCATGGAAGTCAAACGCCAGCTCGACGTGCTGGATCGCCATCTCGCCAAAAACCGTTATCTCGCCGGTTCGGAATACACGATTGCCGACATGGCGGTGTGGCCGTGGTATGGCAAGATCGCGCTTGGCCAGGCATATGGCGATGCGGGTGCTTTCCTTGAAGCAGACGGTTATAAGAACGTCATGCGCTGGACGCTGGAAATCGGCGAACGCCCTGCTGTAAAACGCGGCGTGATCGTCAACAAGACCTCCGGCGATCCGTCTGAACAACTGCATGAACGCCACGATGCCTCCGACTTCGACACGAAGACGCAGGACAAGATCGGCAAGGCGTAACAAATACAAGAAGGACTAAAGATGGCGAACCTGCCCGAAATGACCAAACACAAGGGATTTCCCTCCGGTATGCCGAGCACGGGCGTCCAGTTCACCATCCGCCGCGCCAACCCCAAAGGGGTAACACCGATCAAGATGATACCCCGCCGGGCGCGCAACGACACCAAGGAGCATCGCATCGATGCCGCCTTTCTGCACTCGCTCTGGCACCATTTCGGTGCCGAGCCCTTCGAGCGCGGCAATCTCGACGCCGCCCGCCTCAACCTGCTTTTCGGCCGCGAGGTCGTACCTGCGGAGAAAAATTTCGACCCTGTTTCCTATCAGGCAATGCTCGTCATAGACGAACGCGTCGCCCGGCAGAATTTCCCGGAATCCTTCGAGAATTTTTTCGAGATTTGAGGGCTGTTTAAGGGTTTGTGCTGAGGGAGAGGGCAACAACCGCATGATCAAGAAAATCCTCATCGCCAATCGCGGCGAGATTGCCTGCCGGGTCATCAAGACGGCGAAGAAGATGGGCATCGCCACCGTTGCGGTCTATTCGGATGCCGATGCCAATGCGCTGCATGTGAGACAGGCAGATGAAGCCGTTCATATCGGCCCGGCACCCTCGTCACAGTCCTATATCGTCATCGACAAGATCCTTGAGGCGATCAAGAAGACCGGAGCGGATGCGGTCCATCCGGGCTACGGATTCCTGTCGGAAAACGCTGCCTTTGCGCAGGCGCTGGAAAAGGCGGGTGTCGTTTTTATCGGTCCGCCCGTCGGCGCGATCGAGGCCATGGGTGACAAGATCACGTCGAAGAAACTGGCGGCGAAAGCCGGCGTTTCCACCGTACCCGGCCATATGGGGCTGATCGAGGATGCGGATGAGGCGGTGAAGATCGCCTCGCAGATCGGTTATCCGGTCATGATCAAGGCGTCTGCCGGCGGTGGCGGCAAGGGCATGCGCATCGCCTTCAACGACGCTGAGGCGCGCGAGGGTTTCCAGTCCTCGAAAAACGAGGCGAAATCCTCCTTTGGTGACGATCGCATCTTCATCGAAAAATTCGTCACCCAGCCGCGCCATATCGAGATACAGGTACTGGGCGACAGGCACGGTAATATCCTTTATCTCGGGGAGCGCGAATGCTCGATCCAGCGGCGCAATCAGAAGGTCATCGAGGAAGCGCCGTCGCCGTTTCTGGACGAGGCGACTCGGCATGCCATGGGCGAGCAGGCCGTGGCGCTGGCGAGAGCGGTCGGTTACCACTCCGCCGGCACGGTGGAATTCATTGTTGATGGCGACCGCAACTTTTATTTTCTCGAAATGAACACCCGCCTGCAAGTGGAGCATCCGGTAACGGAACTGATCACCGGCATCGATCTGGTTGAACAGATGATCCGTGTGGCCTCGGGTGAAAGGCTTTCCTTCGGACAGGCGGATGTGAAGCTGAACGGTTGGGCGATCGAAAGCCGGCTTTATGCCGAGGATCCCTATCGCAACTTCCTTCCTTCGATCGGTCGTCTGACGCGTTATCGGCCGCCGCAGGAGGGGGCGCAGGAAAACGGCACCATTCTCCGCAACGATACCGGTGTTTTCGAAGGCGGCGAGATTTCGATGTATTACGATCCGATGATCGCCAAGCTGTGCAGCTGGGGCAAGGATCGCGAAACGGCCATCGATGCCATGGGGCGGGCGCTCGACCGTTTCGAAGTCGAGGGCATCGGCCACAATCTGCCCTTCCTGTCGGCCGTCATGCAGCATGAGCGCTTTCGCTCTGGCAGGCTCACGACGGGCTTCATCGCGGAAGAGTTTCCGGAAGGCTTCTCCGGCGTCGAGCCGGATGAAGCCGCAGCACGCAGGCTTTCTGCCATTGCCGCTATCATCAATCAGCGTGTGCAGAACCGAGCGGTGGAAATTTCCGGTACCATCGGCAATCATCGCCGCATTATCGGGCAAGACTGGATGGTTTCGTTTGGTGGGTTCCGCCACCGGCTCAGCATTGAAACCGGTGCGGATGGCGCGGCGGTCCGTTTTGAAGACGGGACAGCGCTCACCATCGATACCGGCTGGCTTCCCGGTCAAAGCCTTGGCCAGTTTACGGTGGCGGGCGAGGTCATTGCCGTCAAGGTCGACCTTGCAGGCGCAGCGGTTCGTCTGCGCTGGCGTGGCATGGATGTTCTCGCCCGCGTGCGCAGCCCGCGCGTGGCGGAACTGGCGCTGCTGATGCCGGAAAAACTGCCGCCGGATACGTCGAAACTGCTGCTCTGCCCCATGCCGGGGGTCATCACCGGTATTTCGGTGTGTGAGGGTGACGAGGTAGAGGCCGGGCAGGCACTGGCGACGGTGGAAGCCATGAAGATGGAAAACATCCTGCGTGCCGAAAAACGCGGTCGTGTTGCGAGAGTGGCGGCGAAACCCGGCGATAGTCTCGCTGTGGATGAGGTTATTCTCGAGTTCGAGTGAGGGTCGCTGCCGGTTTGTCCGGAACGGATACCGGCCGGGGCGGTTTACGGGGTCGGACCTGCGGACGGGCCGGGCGAATCTGCCTTGATCTCCCGCTGGAATGCTAGAGCGAAATGCAAACGGGGAGAGATGCATGTCGGGTGAAAAAACGGTGCGGGATTGGCTTCACCTTGCTGAAAAGGAGCTGAAGCGCTCACCGGACACACTCGTCTGGCACACGCCCGAGGGTATCGAGGTCAAGCCGCTCTATACGGCCGACGACCTGCAACATGTTTCCCATCTGAACAGCCTGCCGGGATTTGCGCCTTTCACCCGCGGCCCGCGCGCCACCATGTATGCGGGACGGCCCTGGACCATCCGCCAATATGCCGGTTTCTCCACCGCGGAAGCCTCGAATGCCTTTTACCGCAAGGCGCTGGCCGCCGGTCAGCAGGGCGTTTCCGTGGCTTTCGATCTCGCTACCCATCGCGGTTATGACAGCGACCATCCGCGCGTGGAGGGCGATGTCGGCAAGGCAGGCGTGGCGATCGATAGCGTCGAGGACATGAAAATCCTGTTCGACGGCATCCCGCTCGACAAGGTCTCGGTGTCCATGACGATGAATGGCGCGGTCATTCCCGTACTTGCCAGTTTCATCGTAGCGGGGGAGGAGCAGGGCGTGCCGCGTGCAGCGCTTTCCGGTACCATCCAGAACGACATCCTCAAGGAGTTCATGGTCCGCAACACCTATATCTATCCGCCCGAACCCTCGATGCGGATCATCGCCGACATCATCGAATATACGGCGAGGGAGATGCCGAAATTCAACTCCATCTCGATATCCGGCTATCATATGCAGGAGGCCGGGGCGACGCTGGTGCAGGAGCTTGCCTTCACACTCGCGGATGGCCGTGAATATGTGCGGGCGGCGCTGGCCAAGGGGCTGAATGTTGACGATTTTGCCGGCCGCCTGTCGTTCTTTTTCGCCATCGGCATGAATTTCTTCATGGAAGCGGCCAAGCTGCGCGCCGCGCGCCTGCTGTGGTCACGTATCATGGAGGAATTCAAGCCGCAAAAGGCGTCCTCGCTGATGCTGCGCACCCATTGCCAGACGTCGGGCGTGTCGCTCCAGGAGCAGGACCCCTATAACAACATCGTCCGCACTGCCTTCGAGGCCATGTCCGCCGTGCTCGGCGGCACGCAATCACTGCACACCAATTCCTTCGATGAGGCGATTGCGCTGCCGACGGAATTCTCTGCCCGCATTGCCCGCAATACCCAGCTTATCCTCCAGCACGAAACCGGCGTCACCAGGGTCGTCGATCCGCTGGCCGGTTCCTATTATGTCGAAAGCCTGACGAATGAGCTGGCCGAGAAGGCCTGGGCGCTGATCGAGGAGGTCGAGACGCTTGGCGGCATGACAAAGGCCGTGGCGGAAGGCCTGCCGAAACGGCTGATCGAAGAGGCCGCGACACGCCGGCAGGCGGCGGTGGACAAGGGCGAGGAGGTGATCGTCGGCGTCAACCGCTATCGTCTCGAGAATGAAGAGGATATCGATGTTCTCGATATCGATAACGCCGCCGTGCGGGCCGCGCAAATCCGCCGCATCGAAGACACGCGCCGGCGCCGCGATGGCAAGGACGTGACCGCCGCTTTGCAGGCGCTCTCGGAGGTGGCCCGCAGCGGCAAGGGCAATATTCTCGAAGCCGCCGTCGTTGCGGCCCGTGCACGCGCCACGGTGGGAGAGATTTCCGATGCGCTGCGCGCGGCCTTCGGAGACCACGCTGCGGTGCCCGAGGTGGTGAGCGATATCTACGGCGAGGCTTATAAGGATGAGCCGGAACTCGCTACGCTTGCCGCCCGCCTTTCAGGTGTGGCTGAACGGATCGGCACAAAACCGCGCATCATGGTCGCCAAGCTGGGGCAGGATGGGCATGATCGTGGCGCAAAGGTTATTGCGTCTGCCTTCGGCGATATTGGTTTCGACGTGTTGGCCGGTCCCCTGTTCCAGACACCGGCGGAGGCGGCCGAGCTTGCCGTTGAGAACAAGGTGCATGTGGTCGGCATGTCGTCGCTCGCCGCAGGGCACAAGACGCTTGCGCCGCAGCTGGTCGAGGCGCTGAAACAGAAAGGCGCGCAAGACGTCATCGTTGTTGTCGGTGGGGTCATTCCGCGCCAGGATTATCAGTTCCTGCTCGACCACGGAGTCTCGGCCATCTTCGGCCCCGGTACCAATGTCATGGATGCGGCCAACAAGGTGCTCGACCTGCTCGAAGGCATCAGGCGGAACGTGTGAGGGAAGGCGGCCATGTTCGGAAGATTGAATCACGTCGCCATCGCGGTACCCGACCTCGATGCCGCCATTGCCCGTTACAGGGCGCTTGGCGCGGCGGTTTCGGAACCACAAGCCCTGCCTGAACATGGCGTGACGGTTGTTTTCATTCAGGCTGATAACACCAAGATCGAACTTCTTCACCCGCTCGGGGAAAACTCGCCGATTGCCACTTTTCTTGAACGCAATTCGGGCGGCGGCACACATCATCTCTGCTTCGAGGTGCCGGATATACTGGCGGCGCGCGACGACCTCATTCAAAAAGGCGTCCGTATTCTCGGCGATGGCACGCCAAAGATCGGCGCGCACGGCAATCCCGTTCTTTTCCTGCATCCGAAGGATATGGGCGGGGTGCTTTATGAGCTCGAGCAGGTTTCTCAGACACACGGCTGAAACATAAATCTCCTAGGAGGCTGACCCTGTGAGGCAATGCTCACGGCGGCGCTTTCACACGTGCTTTCGTGGTTCGTTTGTTTTCTTTTGACATTCGTTTTGTTTTCGTTTTTATGTAATTGTCTTTCCATAAAGGGTTCTCCCTTGCATTGTCGCGGAGGCTTCATGTCCAGCGAGAACATTTTTGATCTTTTTGTCATCGGCGGCGGCATCAATGGCTGCGGCATTGCCCGCGATGCGGTGGGCAGGGGTTATTCCGTGGCGCTTGCGGAAAAAGGCGATTTCGCTTCCGGCACGTCGTCCGCCGCCACCAAGCTCATCCATGGCGGCCTGCGGTATCTCGAACATTACGAGTTTCGTCTGGTGCGCGAGGCGCTGATGGAGCGGGAAATTCTCTGGGCCATGGCGCCGCATGTCATCTGGCCCATGCGTTTCGTCCTGCCCATTCAGAAGGGCGGGGTGCGCCCGGCCTGGATGGTTCGGCTTGGCCTGTTTCTTTATGACAATCTCGGCGGCCGGAAACTTTTGCCAGCCACCCGAACGCTCGATCTGCGGAAGGACCCGGCTGGAAAGCCTCTGAAGCCGGCTTTTGCCAGGGCCTTCGAATATTCCGACGGTTGGGTGGATGATGCCCGTTTCGTGGTTCTCAATGCGCGCGATGCCGCTAATCGCGGCGCGATGATCATGAACCGCACGCGGGTCGTTTCCGCACGACGCGAAGGTGGGCTCTGGCTCATCGAAACTCTGGACGAAAAAACCGGCCGTGCGGGCGTGCACAAGGCACGTATGCTGGTGAACGCCGCTGGTCCCTGGGTGGATACGGTGCTGTCCGGCGTCTTCGGGCGAAAGGATGTGCATAATGTCCGGCTCGTGCAGGGCAGCCATATTATCGTGCGCCGGAAGTTTTCCGATCCGCGCGCCTATTTCTTCCAGAACCCTGACAACCGCATCATCTTCGCCATTCCCTATGAGCGGGATTTCACGCTGATCGGCACCACGGATCGCGACTACAAGGGCGATCCGGCCAAGGTTCGCATTTCCGAGGAAGAGATTTCCTATCTCTGCAACGCCGCCAGCGACTATTTCAGCGAGCCGGTTCGGCCGGAAGACATCGTCTGGACCTATTCCGGCGTGCGGCCGCTGTTTGATGATGGTGCTTCGAAAGCGCAGGAAGCCACACGCGATTACGTGCTGAAGGTTGAGGAGGGCAACGGGCAAGCTCCACTCCTCAATATTTTCGGCGGCAAGCTCACCACCTATCGACGGCTGGCGGAACATGCGCTGGAAAAGATCGGCGCGGCGATCGGCGAGAAGGGCAAGCCATGGACGGCGGGCTCACACCTGCCGGGTGGAGATTTCGGCGCGGAGAGATATGAGACGCGGGTGCGGGCGCTTGTCTCCCGATATCCTTTCCTCGATGGACACCATGCCGAGCGGCTAGTCAGAAACTACGGTACGAAGGCTGCGGAATTGTTGGGCAGCGTTACCGATGCCGCCGGGCTCGGCCGGCATTTCGGCGGCACGCTCTATGAATGCGAGGTGCGCTGGCTGGTTGAGCAGGAATGGGCCTGCACGGCCGAGGACATTCTCTGGCGACGTACGAAACAGGGCCTTCGCATGAGCAAGGCCGAGGCTGCCGAGCTGGATGACTTCGTATCCAAGCTGACGGGTGGAAGGGAAAAGGCGGAAGCTGCGGTGGAGCGAGCCTGAACGTCTTCCGCTAGTGTCAGGCTGTGGAGTTCCTCGCCGGTTTCGGAAAGCTTTCTGCACTCAATATATAGTCATCGGCGGCGGAAAGAGCGTGTTCCATATGCCCTTCGAACACCAGTTCCGGTTCGTTCGGTGCTATTACAATTTCCGGCATGCCGCCGAAACGCACTGCTTGCGATTGCGCCAGCCCGTCGCGCAGGCCGCTTTCCAGGAGGTCGAAATAACGCGTGCCGGGGCCGGTGATGAAAACCGGCATATGACCATGCAGGCTGAAGAGGCGTGAAAGGCCGTTGCCGAGCGCCAGCCCAGCGGTGCGGAACGCAAACCGCGCCATGCGTCCCCCCGCGCGGGCTGAAGCGGCGATCTTGTCCACCTCGGCTATCGGCACGAACTTCGCAGGTTCGGCCTGCGGTGGGGCCTCGAAAGCCGAGCGCAGGATGGCGTAGAAGCCGGAATAAGCCTCGATGCAGCCCTTGGTGCCGCAGCGGCACAAGGCGCCGTCGGCCAGATGCAGCATATGTCCGAAGTTGGGGGCGCTGACCTCGATCATGCCGCCCGTTGCACGGGCGACGCCAAGGCCAATACTATGGCCGAGCGACAGGGTAACAAGGGCATCCGGCGCGGGATTGCCCTTCGCATGCTCTCCCATCCAGATGGCTTTTGCGGCCAGCAGCGTCTCGTTGTTCAACGTCACGCGGGTGCGCCCGTCTTGCGAAACAAGCTGCCGGAAATCTATCTTTTCGTCGCCGAGAACCGGAGACCAGAGAAGCGTTGCCGCGCCCGCATCCACCAGCCCCTTGCTGCTGATCGAGACCTGGAGAATATCATGACTGTCGATGCGTGAGCGGTCGGCAAGCCGTGCAAGGCCGCCAAGGATCGCGCCGCCGAACGTGCCTTTTTCAGCGGCGATCCTCTGTTCGGTAAAGCGGTCCACCAGCTTGCCGGCATAATCGACCAGCGAATATTGCACGCTATCTGAAGAAATGATGACGATGGCGACGTGACAGAAAGCCCCGCGTGGCCCGAAGAGAATTCGCGGCCGGCCCCGACCGGCGGTTGCGAGCTGTTCCTTCCGTAATATGAGGCCCGCCCGCTCAAGCTCGGTGGTGATGGCGGAAACGGTTGCTGAAGCAAGCCCGGTGAAAGTCGACATGTCCGTATGGGAGAGACTGCCGTGCAGGCGCAGTGCTGCCATCACCGACAGGCTGTTTTTCTGGCGCACCAGTTCCGTGCTTGCAATGGCGGACATGGGCTGGGGCATGCTCCCTGAACGGCCTTTTTCCTGTCGTGCTAGACCTGTCCATGGCGCATGTGCTGGACAAGATCAAGGCACCCGGATGCTGCCCGCAGCCGTTGTTGACAGCATGGGGAATCTCTGACATTAATTTTCTCGACTGTCGAGAAAATTGTGAAACCACAACGACCGGCAGCTTTTTCAGGCGTTTTCCCCGCATGGAGGTGTGGGGCAGCGCTCTTACCGGGAGGACATCATGAATTCATTCGCCAAGCTTCTGGCGGGTACAGCCGTACTCGTTTCCCTGCATACGGCCGCTATTGCGGCTGACCTCGTCGTCGGCGTATCCTGGTCGAATTTCCAGGAAGAGCGCTGGAAGACCGATGAGGCGGCCATCAAGGCGGCCCTCGACAAGGCAGGCGCAAAGTATATCTCCGCCGATGCGCAGTCATCCGCGGCCAAGCAGCTAACTGATGTGGAATCGTTGATTTCCCAGGGCGCCAACGCGCTGATCATCCTGGCGCAGGACAGCGACGCCATCGGCCCGGCTGTTGAAAAGGCGGTTGCCGAGGGTATTCCGGTTGTCGGTTATGACCGTCTGATCGAAAACAAGAACGCCTTCTACATCACCTTCGACAACAAGGAAGTCGGTCGTCTGCAGGCAGCCGAAGTCTTCAAGGTGAAGCCGGAAGGCAACTATGTTTTCATCAAGGGCTCATCTTCCGATCCGAACGCGGATTTCCTCTTTGCGGGCCAGCAGGAAGTGCTGAAGGCGGCCATTGACGGCGGCAAGATCAAGAATGTCGGCGAAGCCTATACCGATGGCTGGAAGCCGGAAAATGCCCAGAAGAACATGGAACAGTTCCTGACCAAGAACAACAACAAGGTCGATGCGGTCGTCGCCTCGAATGACGGCACGGCCGGTGGCGCAATCGCCGCGCTCGCGGCGCAGGGCTTGGCGGGGTCGGTCCCGGTTTCCGGGCAGGATGCCGATTTCGCCGCGCTGAACCGCGTCGCGCTCGGCACACAGACCGTCTCAGTCTGGAAGGACAGCCGCGAACTCGGCAAGGAAGCAGCCGGCATCGCGCTGGAACTGGCCGGTGGCAAGAAGATGACGGAGATCAAGGGCGTCACCGCTTTTGACGGAGGTCCGAAGAAGGTGACGATGCAGTCGGTGTTCCTCAAGCCGATCGCCATCACCAAGGACAATCTGAACGTCGTTATCGATGCGGGATGGATCAAGAAGGAAACCGCCTGCCAGGGCGTGAAGGCCGGGTCCGTCAAGGCCTGCGACTGATCGAATATGTCCCGGTTCGGGCGCCGCGCCGTGGTTCATGGCGCGGCGCCCTTTAAGATGTGAGGAGCACCGGCAGTTCATGGCCGATATGACCCAATCCAATTCCACAGCGTCCGCCAAGACGGAAAAGACCGGCTCGATTGCGCGCTTCATCAGCGCCACGGAACTCGATACCCGCCTGCTCGGTATGGTCGGCGCACTTCTTCTGATCTGGATCGGATTTCATATCCTGTCCGGCGGCCTGTTCCTGACGCCGCGAAATCTCTGGAACCTTTCCGTGCAGACGGCGTCCGTGGCCGTTATGGCAACCGGCATGGTCCTCGTCATCGTCACCCGCAACATCGATCTCTCGGTGGGTTCCATCCTTGGTTTTTCGGGTATGATCATGGGTGTCATGCAGGCGGAAATCCTGCCGCAGATCCTTGGCTTCGAACATTGGGCCACATGGATTGTCACGCTTGCGGTCGGCATTCTCGTCGGCGGCGCGATCGGCATGTTGCAGGGCTCCATCATCGCCTTCCTCAACGTACCCTCCTTCATCGTCACGCTCGGTGGCCTGCTCGTCTGGCGCGGCGGCACGTGGTTCATCACCAGCGGCCGCACGGTGGCGCCGATGGATTCCACCTTCCGCCTGATGGGGGGCGGCACCAGCGGCTCGATCGGTGCGACATGGAGCTGGATAGCCGCGGCCGTCGCCTGCGTCGCCATTGTGGCGGCAATCCTGAATTCACGTCATCAGCGCCGACGTTTCGGCTTTCCGCTACGGCCCGTCTGGGCGGAGTATTTTCTGGCTGCGCTCGGATGCCTTGTCGTCATCGGTTTCGTGGCCGTCGTCAACAGCTACCCATGGCCGGTCAACATTGCCCGCAACTATGCCGATGCCAACGGCATCGCCTGGCCGGATGGCGGCCTGTTCATTCCGCACGGCATCGCCATTCCCGTTTTGATGGCGCTCGCCGTCGGTGCGGTCATGACCTTCATCGCCACACGGCTTCGTTTCGGACGGTATGTCTTCGCCATCGGCGGCAACCCTGAAGCTGCCGAACTTGCCGGCATCAAGACCCGCTGGGTCACCGTGAAGATCTTCACGCTGATGGGGGTTCTGTGCGCCATCGCCGCGGCGATTTCAACCGCTCGCCTCAATGCCGCTACCAATGCCCAGGGTGAGCTCGATGAACTCTACACCATCGCGGCAGCCGTCATCGGCGGCACCTCGCTTGCCGGCGGCGTCGGAACCATAGCGGGTGCGATGCTCGGCGCGCTCGTCATGCAGTCGCTGCAATCCGGCATGGTGCTGGTGGGCATCGATACGCCCTTCCAGCGCATCGTCGTCGGTGTGGTTCTGGTCGTCGCCGTCTGGCTCGACACCATCTACCGCGCCCGCGCCAAGTAAGAACCGAGGAGAACTCCTATGACGGACCAAGTCACGCCCCTCGTGGAAATGCGCAATATTTCCATTTCCTTCGGCGGCATCCACGCGGTGGAAAACGCCTCTGTCGATCTTTTCCCCGGCGAGGTTGTCGCCCTTCTCGGCCATAACGGTGCAGGCAAATCGACCCTGATCAAGATACTCTCAGGCGCCTATCGGCGCGATAGCGGCGATATCCTCATCAATGGCGAAGAGGCGGATATCCGCAATCCCCGTGACGCCAAGAAATATGGCATCGAGACCATCTACCAGACGCTTGCCGTGGCCGACAATGTCGATGCGGCAGCCAATCTTTATCTCGGCCGCGAGCTGAAGACGAAATGGGGCACGCTGGACGATGTCGCCATGGAAGCCTCCGCGCGTGAGGTCATGGGACGTCTCAACCCGAATTTTCGGCGGTTCAAGGAGCCGGTAAAGGCGCTGTCCGGCGGCCAGCGGCAGTCCGTTGCCATTGCTCGTGCCATTCTCTTTGACGCCCGCATCCTTATCATGGACGAACCGACGGCGGCGCTCGGTCCGCAGGAGACCGCGCAGGTCGGCGATCTCGTCAAGGAGCTGAAACGGCAGGGCATCGGCATCTTTCTCATCAGCCACGATATTCACGACGTTTTCGATCTCGCCGATCGTGTGTTCGTGATGAAAAACGGCAAGGTGGTGGGCCATGCCCGCACCCAGGATGTGACCAAGGACGAAGTGCTCGGGATGATCATTCTGGGCAAGGTGCCTGCGGGTGCCGTGGCAGGCCCCGGCGCGGTCGTATCCTGACTGTCGAATATTCCGTCCGAAGACGCGCAAATCCGAAGCGGCTTCGGACTTCCTTTCGCAGCGCTTGTTGATGACAAAGGCCCGGTGGTAAGCCGGGCCTTTGTCATTGGATTTGCAGAAAACCGGAAGCGCTACCGACGGACCGGCCGCGCCGGAGCGGCACGAAAAAAGCGGACCGACGCCTCATGACCGGAGATCGAGATGGAGGCGCTCAATCCTGCAGATTACGCCGGCCGCCTGTTCAATGCAGGTCGGCCGGAGCGAAACCACCCCCATTCGCCTCCGCGGCTGTGAGCGGCAGGCCGTGCTGATTGATGTCCTGGGCGAGCGACAACAAGGCCATTTCCAGGAAATAGGTCGACATGCCGAGTTCCAGAGATTTCGACCGCTGGCATAGGTAGGAAACCATCCGCCCAAGCGCCAGAATCTCGTCTGCATCGTCCTGTTCAAGTACTGCTGTGGTAGGCGTGACCATGATTCCCTCTCGACAGTCGACAGTATGAGAACGCGTGAAACCGCGTTGTTCATTTTCGACCACATCGAGCGTCACGCGAGCGTCACACCTGCGTCAATCGTCGTTTTTGGTTTCCGCGGTGCCAGCATTTTCAATGGCTTCGGAAGCTGCCAATGATGTGACGAGGGCAACAATGCTCTTGCGCACGGCGGCGCTCCTGATGCGCGAAAAGGCCTGGTTGAGCGAAAAACCTTCGTTGGAGGCGACAAATGTCTGCATGGCGTTGATCGAGCCGAGGGCCGGATTGGCTTCTCCGCCGTCGGGCGTGGCATTGGCGAATAGCGAGCTGACCTCCACACCGAGGATGGATGCTATGGCCTGCAGGCGTGATGCGCCGACGCGATTGGCGCCTTTTTCGTATTTCTGCACCTGCTGAAAGGTGATGCCCAATCGCCCGGCCAGCGCGCTCTGGCTCATGCCGAGCGACTTGCGGCGCATTCTGATTTGCGCGCCCACATGCACATCGATCGGGCTGGGTAGTTTCGCTTGCATTACAAATTCCTCCGGCTGTGAGGGCTAAATTCGATGATCGTCAATTAATATTGTCGAAGGTATACATTCAACACAATTTCCACGGGTATTATGAACCTTTATTGCCAAAAGAACAGGGTTTTTCATCTGGAATCGATTGTCAGAGGCCCCGCATTATAACCTTTGTAGCGCAGCGCAACGCCCCGTTGCGGCTTGCAAGATGACTGAATCCCAAAACGCCGATCGCACGAAAGCCGAGGCTTTCCCATATGCGCCGATTTTCCGCATCGAAGTTCGTGAGCAGTTCCAGATCGCCGAAATGCGGAACCCAGACCAACGGCTGGGTCTCGCCGTTGCGCGTCACGTTTTCAAGGAGGACGTTGTTGTAAAGCCTCGGCAGGCATTTGTTGGTGTCGATGGTGGGCAAAACCGGCACGGGATTTCGCAGGATGGCGAAACCCTGGCGCGCGAGTGAAAGAGCAGAAGCGTCCAGCTTCCGTTTCAGCTCCTCGGCGGCACGGGGGTAGCGCATGTCACCGGCTTCCGGATCGGCGACCAGCAGAAGCGGCCGCCCGTCGCGCCGAAGTCCAGTTATCGAAACGAACTGATCGACGTGGAAACCGCACTGGTGGATGTTCCTGGCGGCCATTGCCGGTCCGGACCCCGTCTGCGAAAGGTCGGGTTGGACTGTTTCGCCGAGGTCTTCCGGCCTATAGCCGAAGCTGAAGACGGCCCGTGCGTCAAGAGCCTCGATCCGCAGCCAACGACGTGAAAGGGTGGCCGGCGCGCTTCGCGCGCTTTCTGCGCCGCCCTGCAGGCTGGCGTGGCCGACCAGCCGGTAATCCGGGCCGACAAGTTGGTTGCCGCCGGGCAAGATGACATCGGAGATTGCGGTCGCGAAGCCTAAACGGGCTGCAAGCGCCTGGCTTATAGCGCTCTCCCCGCTTGAGACCAATTCCGGTGTCAGGGCGTCTGCGCGCAGCCGGACATGGAACATATCCTGTATCCACGGGTGCGGAACGGTGCCGGGTTCATCAAGCGTCACCAAGTCTACCTGGCACGTGACAGCGAGACGATCGAGCCAGCTCCGCGCGGCTGCAAGGCACGGACGATCAACCAGCAGAAGAACCGCGACATTTCGCGGCAGGGTCAAAAGCAGGTTACCGATGGGAGCAAGAGGTGAAACGGTGAAGCCCATCCCGGCGTCGGCAAACCAGGCGGCGGGCAGCGAGAGCGCGATCGTCTCGATGAGGCCGCCGCAATCGGCTATCAGAGGCGAAGGCCGATCAGTGGTCACCGCGTGGACCTCCTGCGGTCCGTCCGGACGCCAATTGCTGGAAGAAGAGAGTATTCTGGAATTTCCAGCCTGGCGGTGGCGGGGTTGGTAACGCGCCGCCGTTCAGCATGGCCAGAAGCAGGGCGGCGTCGTTTCGTTTGACGGAAACAGCATGAGCGGCGAGAAGATTTGCCGCCTCGGCTTCGAGACCGGCCTCCGTGGTGACAGAGCGCCAGGTTCTGCGGGTGAAATGCAGAGAGCGGGCGGCATGCAACAGGGCGTTCCGCTCTGCGAGCCCGAAGGAGGTTCCGCATGCCGCGAGCGTTGCTTCTGCGTCAACCAGCGCGACAGTGAGCGGGCTGTAACCGAGCTCTCTTGGGGCGTGGTTCACGGCCACATCGGCATCGGAAAAACGCCGTCCATCCAGATAGTCTTCGAAGACGTGACCAATGCCGATCATGCCAAAGGCGGCGCATTCCGCCGCGCGCAGCGCGCCCATGCTGGCGGCACCGCAAACGGTGACGCCTGATGAAAGCGCGTAAAGGATTTCCTTGTGCCAGACGGCGGCGCAATCGCCATAAAGCCCATCGATCAGCCCAATGACCTTGATGCCTTGACGGACCGCATCGAGAATATCGCCGCATGCCGCCGGGCCGCGAAGATCGAGGCCGGCGAACTGGCCGGCAATGCCGTGGATGGATGGGCCCGCAAAAACCACCGGTCTCATGTCGTCCCCCCGGCCTTCAGAAAACCCTCGAGCGTTCGTTGCGATAGGCGTTGCATTCCGCGGCTGAGCGGGGCCAGCCCGCTTGCCAGGACGCGCACGACGTGCAGCCCGGAAAGGCCCGTTTCCAGCGTAAAAACATGGACATCGTCGATGCCACGCGCAAAAAGGTGTTCCGCAAGCTGGCGCCATGGCGGCAAAGAGGTTTCGAAACGCGATAAGTCGAGACTGCCCGGCGCCTGTTCTGCCTGATTTGCCCCGGGGGCCACGGGCTTGGAAGCAACCCCGTCACGCCGATAACGAAGCGGGGAGAGATCGTCGCGGGCACCACTAATATCCGTCAACCGCGACTGGACCGCCTCCAGTAGCGCAGCAAGCGCGGCGTCGTAAACGTCGGGACGGCAGGCCGCCCCGGCAGCGCTGCGGGTCGCCGGCCCATCCTGCGCATGAAGCGACCGCGGCAGGCTTGCCATCACCACCGGCACGCCGAGCGCATTTGTCATGTCAAAGAAGGAAGGCGGCAGACCGAGGTCCGAAAGATGCCGGACAAGCCTGTCGAATGATGTTTCGACGCCCGCTGGCAACAGGATCGGTCTGGGGCTGACGGCGCGGGTTTCGAAAGCGTCAACGAGAAAGCAGGCGTCGTTTTCGATCAATTCCTGCAGGGCATGGAGGACGGCGTGGTCATGATTGAAACCGGCTGCGAGGCCCTGCGAACTCATGAGGAAGGCTTGCCGGTCCCAGGGGAAATCCGCTCGAAAATCCATGCCGATCAGCTCATAGGGAGCGTAGATCTCCTGCTGCCGACGAACCGATGTTCCCTTCACCCACGCGCGTTCACGCTGGGGGTTGAGCATGTCCATATCGACCCTGCCAACGCTCTCGAAGGGGATAAGGGGAAAACCCCTGTCGCGCATATCCTGGATTGAGCCGAATGCGGCCGTGTGTCTGCGGGTATCCTCGGCAACCGCGCCTTCGATCGCCTCCATCACGGCAGAGAGCCTCGCCTGCGCCGGAACCAGTCCCTTGCCCTGTGACACCGATAAACCGCGCGAATTGGGGCGAACCGCAAACCAGACGGGTATGCCGACAATATCGAGGCCGGTCACGTCGCCGACACGGGTAATCCCGAACCGCCGGAGCAGTTCGGGATCGAAGATGGAAGCGTCTGCATCACCTTTGTCCGTTGTCGCTGACATGGAAGGACCTTGAGTGGTCAAGGCTTCACAATCGCCGTCAGGGCGCGGCGTTCGGGTCGTCGGCAAGGATCGCGTCGAACAATTCGCCGGTGATCGAACCCGCGGGCCCGACTGCCTTCAGTGCCGCTTCGATCGGCGTCAGCACCATGCGGTTGAAATCCCAGCCGGCATCGACCACTTCACCGATAAAGGCGAAATCGGCTTCGGACACGACGGCGCCGCCTGAGACAAGCGCCTCGATGCCTTGAATCTGAACCTGGTCCAGCTCGGCTTCAGGTTGGCCGTCCTGGCGGACAAGCATGGCCTTGGCTGCTGCAGCCACGCGGGCGTAACCATCCACGCCGGGGTGGCTCGCCTCATAGGCGGTGATCGTTTCGTGCGATACCGAAGCAACTCTGACCGGCGTGGTGCGAATGAACAGAACGCCAAAACCCTTTTTCCCGAAGATAAAGAAATGCGACGACATATTCTCTCCTATTTGATCCCGGCTAAACGAAGCGCTTGATAAAATTTTTCGTTTGCTACCGGGTCGCGGTCCGGAGACAGGCTGCTGATCTCCCTTGCCGTCATGCCCGGATAGTTTTCCTGAAGTCTGCTGCCGGCTTCCCGGGCGGCGGCCAGATCACCGTGGAGCGCGTGACTTGCGGTCAGAACTCGCAGCGCGGGCTCATCGTCTTCCATGCGACCGCAGAGTTCCACCGCGGCCCCATAATCCTCGCGCTTGAATGCGATGCTGGCGCCAGCCCACCAGTAAATATCGGGGGCGAGCGGGTTGAGGTCGATGGCCTGCTGAAATTTTTCCCACGCGACTTCCGCCTCACCGAAATGGGCGAGCGCATCGGCATGCTGGAGAAGCAGGTCGGCTGAGTTTGGGGCGAGCGCTTCCGCCTCGAAGAATTTCTCGGCGGACATGTCGAAATCCCGCTGATAAAGCGCCACCACCGCGCACATCCAGTGGCCGACGCCGAGGGCCGGATCAATCTCCACAGAGGCGTCAGCCTCGGCCTTGGCGCGGTGCAGCAGGTGAGGGTCATTACCGCCCAGCATCAGCCACTCCAGTTGCAGACTTTGCGCAACGCGGGCGCGGGCGACCGCCATTCCGTGATCGAGATCGACAGCCTTGCGGAACATCGAGCGGGCCCTGCGCAGGAGCGGCAGGTCGCATTTGCCGCGCAGAAGCTGCTGGCCCTCCAGCAATTGCCGGTAAGCCACGCCACTGTGGTTGCGGTCGGGTTCCACCTGAAGCCGCTCGATCTCCCGCGCAAGCGCAGCAGCCACCTGTTTGGACAGCAGCCGGAAGGCAGCGTGGATGTGCCTTTCGGTCAGCACCGCCTCCAGCGACCAGACGATTTCACCGGTCGTTTCCTCGATCAGCGCCACGGACATGCGGGCATCGTCAAAAACTGTCGACGTGATGCGATAATCGGCCCGCAACATGGCATATCCGTCATCCGCCCGGTCATGCGAGAGCGCGAAGGTACTGTGCGGTGAAAGGACGGTGAAGGTCCGATACCGCACAAGGCTGTTTGCGACGTCTTCGACAAAGGCCTGCATCACCGGTGAAACGGATAGCCCGTCCACCCGCGCCGGCCGGCAGAAAGCCACGCGCGGTTTTGCCAGCGATTGCCGGCGACTGCTTTCCTCCGGCTCGGCGGGGGTCGCGATTGTCGCGGTGAGGCTTTGTATTCGCCGCCTCAGCGCGACGGTTTCGGCTTCCGGCGGGCGTCCCTCCTGGCGGAGCTGTTCCAGCAACAGCTGGTACATGCTCTCGCAACCGCTGATATTGCCGATCCGCGCATAGGAGGCCATGGCGGCACGATAGGTTTCTTCGCGCTCCGGCTCGATATTGCGCGCGCGCTCGGAAAGTCTGGCGATATCATTCGAGCTGGCGCGACCGAAGCGGGTCAGCTCCTCAAGAAGCTGCGTGTAGCTCGAAAAAAACAGGTCCTTGAGACGGCGACGCTCTGAAAGCAGCCAGAGGTAGAGATGGTCCTGGCCGGCATCCAGTCCCTCCAGAAGGTCGCCGCCGAACTCCAGAAGGGCCTTCAGCCGCCGCATCGGGTCTTCGGCTCTCGCATCGGCGAGAAAAAGCGCGAGGTCGGTGCGCTGCGCCAGCTTTCCGGCCTTCAGATCATTCCCTTCCGTCAGCAGAATGGCCTCGTCGTCGCCGAAGAGTTTCTGAAGGCGCAGAATGAGCTGCCGCAAATTGCCGAGGGCCCTTTTTTGCTCGACATCTTCCCACAGCAGCGATGCGAGGTGCTGGCGCGACAGGGACTGGTTGGGAGCAAGGATCAGGGCGGCCGTGAGGGCAAAACCCTTGGACGGAAAAAATGCCTCCCGCACCGCTTCACAGCGCGGGGTGCCAAAAAGCCGGATCGCTATCAGTTCATCGTTCCCAGCCACTTTCGTCCCCCTTGAATCACCATCTAACAACGTGCCCGGGAAATTGAAAGTCATCATAGCATTCGATTTGACGCTGGTGTGACGCCGCCTGCCTATTGTCGCAAACGGAAGCGTGAATGACGGGCGGAACCGGCAGGCGACAGGTATCGGGGATCATCGAAAGTGATAGCGTTCAACGGAAGCTACATGGCATTCGAGCCGCGTATTGAGCCTTACCAGCGCGCCGATGACGTCGGATACGCGGTTAGTGAATTCATGTGGTTCAAGGGCCGCCCGTTTTATCCGGTCTCGGCGCTGGTTCACGCGAAGGTCGCGCATGCAAGGCTGTCGGCGGAAAAATGCGATGATCAGGATGAGGACAATCTCGACATTCTCTTCCGCATGCCTGCCGTGGCGGGCGGACACTTCTTCGAGATCGTGCTGCGTTCGAACGAAGGCACTTTCTATGGCGGCTGGCTGTGGGGAGAGGAACTGGAAATCCTGAACGAGGTGGTCAACGGCTATCGCGTTCTGGCGGGTAAATTCGACGACAGGCTCATCCGGTTCGAATATTCCAGACGTTTTCAGCGTTACCGGACGGTGGAGCCGCTGCCGGTGGAGAAATCAGTTTTCCTGATCCAGCGGGAGGCGAAACCTCACCCGGGCGGGCGGAATTTTCCCGCGGGCGCGGCGCGCTGATTGCGGGGTGCTTCGCGTTCAGGGGAGAACGCGGCGCGCGGGCAGAGGGGGTTCGGTAGATTCACCTGGCAGAGCTCAGGCTTGGTCGGGGAATACCGGTGCATATTTTTATTTTTATTGTGTGGAAAATTATGATGCCCAATCAAGGTAACGTGCGTAACAGGCGGGTGTCATCGCAGCTTCTGGCGGTGAATAGCGCTTCCGACAGCCGTGCGTTTTCGACGGAGCGCGCCGAGGGGGAACCACGTCCGCAAGCTCATAAAGACAGGCTTCATGTCGTGGAAGAGGCGGAAGCCGGGCTGGCGTTCCCGCCGCGCCCGCCGGAAGTGCGCGAGGCAGAAGAAGCGGGACGCCGGGCGGAAATCAGCAACATGGTCGTCGACGCCGATATCAGGGTCGCGAAATGGGCATGGGCAGTGCTTGCGATTGGACATTGTCTGCTGATCTATTTCATGGTGCGTAATCTCGGTTGACTCCTCCTGCCCAAACGGGCTTCAACAGCCGATATCGTCCGCCACTAATTCGGGCATCGGAACTTGGAGAGTGTCGCACCCCCGAAACTGAGTGGATATCCAGTCCGGCTCCTCCGCAGCCCTGTAGCGCCGCTTCCGCCACGTCGATTTGCGGACTTCGCTCAGCGGAATGTCATAAAGCTGTAAATGAACAAACTTAATTGAGTGATCGGTCTCGATGGAGACGCATCACCACGGTCCACCCGTTGGCCTCGCCGGCGGGCACGGACTTTTCTTATCACGTCGCTTCGGCCGAGACAGACCATGTCTGTGCTGGCCGGCCTGATCTTTCGGTGCGGCATGACGCGCTGCGCGGTCGCGCGAATTCGCATGACTTTTTTAGCTCTGGAGATGACGAAGTGAGCAATCTTATTGGTACCGGTTTTAACGCCGGCTCGGACGATGGCGAGTTCGCCACGCTTGAAAACGATTTGCGTGCCCTTGCCGATATTGGCTGCGACACCGTCGAAATCGCCGCCACCAGCCTCGACGTGATTGCCGGCGGCCGCATCATCGAGGAGCGCGCGGACCGTCTCGTGTCGCTCGCAAGGCAGTTCGATTTCCGTTACACGGTGCACGGCCTGGTTTCATCCAACTTCATGGATCCGGTGACCTGCCGCTACCAGATCGATGCCGCGAAGGCGCTTGCCGTTCTCTGTGACCGCATCGGTGCGGGTATTCTTGTCCAGCATGGCGGCGCGCTGCGCGCTGACCAGATCGCCGAGCGGGCAGAGGCCGATCATCGTGAACGCGACGCGCTTTTCGAACTCGCAGAATTCTGCCGGCCCTATCGTGTGCGGATTGCGCTCGAAAATATCTTCACCACCGAACCCGGCCAATACCGCCAGACACCGGCTGAGGTGGCAGCGACCGTTAAGGCTGTCGGCCACGACAATGTCGTGGCGCTGATCGACTTCAGCCATGCATATCTCGAATCCACTTATCGTGGCCTGGACTTCCGTGAACAGCTTCGTGCGATGGCGCCGGTCGCCGGTCATCTCCATGTCCACGATTCCTTCGGCCGGCCGCAGGGTTTCTACCAGCCCTATTTTCCGCAGGAAAACACAGCGCTCGGCATCGGCGATCTGCATATGCCGCTCGGCTGGGGCGACATCGAATGGGAGAGCATCTTCTCCGAACTGACCTTCCTGCCTGACACCGTTCTGATGATGGAAATCGGCCGTCGCTATCGGGCCGAGCAGCCCGCAAGCCTCGAAACGGCGCGGCGTCTGATGACGCTTAACGCCGAACGGACACTGCTCGCAGCAGAGTAAGGGAACCGAATTGCGCGCGGCCGCGATCGGCCGACGCCGGAGATACCGGCAGTTGCGGACGCGGCTGCCGGAATTCTGTTCACGCTGCCCAGTCGGAGAGCGAATAGGCCCTGATGTAGTCGATCATCATTTGCGAACCGTCGCTGAAATCACCTGCCGAGGGTGTTCCCGCCATGCCGCCGACGGCAAGATTGACGACCATGTACATCGGATCATGCATATCGTCAGGCGTATCCGTTTGCGCAACGGCGACATCATCGAAATACCAGGTGATGTGTTCGGCATCCCACAACACGCCGTATGTGTGAAACCCCTCCGTGCTCGGCACGCTGACATTGTTGATGACAGAAGTCTGTTCGCCGGTCGCATTCGAATGTGTGGACATGATGAGCGTATTGGGATTTTGGCCGCGCATTTCGATGACGTCCAGTTCCGGCGGCCACGACCCGTCTTCCGGCAGAAGCCAGAAGGCCGGCCAGGCACCGCGATCGGTCGGCATATCGGCGCGAATTTCAAAATATCCATAGGTCTGGCTGAAGGAGGAATAGGTGTTCAGCATCCCGGAGGTGTAATCATATCCCTCGACCTCGTCGGCGATCGATTGCGGGGTCTCGGCAGCCGTGATGGTCAGGACGCCGTTTCTGACGCTGAACGGGTCTACCTCCGACGTACCGGTATATGCCGGGTTGATGTACCACTGCGCCTCGCCATTCGTCGTCAGGGAACTGCCCTTCTCCGGTGCCCACCAATATTTGGCATCCCAGGTTCCCTGATCGCCGTTGCGCAGTGACAGCGTATCAAACTCGTCTGCAAAGGTTTGTGTCAGGGATGACCGGTCGAGGCTGAGCTCGAACTGGTCGGGCTGGATATCGTCTATGGTCGTTCCGGCCAAAACGACGGCTTCGCCATTCGAGAAATTCAGCCACAGATCATTGCCCTGCTGCGTGGCATTGCTTGCAAGCTGCTCGAAGGAGGTAATGCCGTAGCCATTGAGGCGGATCGTGTCATTGGCGCTGAAATCCATGATGAGATCGGTGCCATTGCCGCTCGTGAATACGAACGTATCCGCACCGCCGCCGCCAATCAGCACATCATTGCCGGCACCGCCGTCAATCGTCTGGCTGCCAGATCCGCCGGTGATGATATTGTCGAGCGAATTGCCGAAGGCATAACGGCCATCGCCGGTGACCCGCAAGTTTTCAAAATTTTCGGGAAGTGTATAGCTCATCCAGGTGTCGATCGTATCGATACCCTCTCCGGCATTTTCGACGGCGCGATTGATGCTGGAATAAAGATAATAAATATCGTCCCCGGTGCCGCCCGCCATTGTCACATTGACGGAACTGTCACCCCACATGGAATCATTGCCGGCCGTACCGGCAAGAAGCGGGCCGGAGCCCGTGGCGGAGAAAAATCCGGTGGAACTGCCGCTATAGTAGAGTGTGTCTCCAAGCGCATTCACAACTGTTCTGGCCATAAGCCTTCTCCTGTCCGTTTGCGTCGCTTCCTCCCTCCTCCTGAACAACAGCCTAACAGCGCGAAAAGCTTCCTGTTAGGGCCAGAAATGAGGGGTATGTTCCGTTCCGGACGGACGGGAGATGTTACGCAGAGAGTTGGCTTGTTCCTGTTCGATCGACATCGAAAGATCGTTTCTTGGATTTGTGCTCTTGCTGCGTTGCTGCCGGTAGTGGCAAAATCGCTCCGGGTTAGCGGTTGTTGTCAGCATCCCGTCGCAATGGAGTTGCAGGATTGAGTGTAGCCTTTACCAAGGAAGACAGTGCGGAGACCGCAGCCGAAACGGTTCTGCCGGATCGGGTGATTTCACCTCATCCCAATCTGGTGACCAAGACAGGGCTGAAAGCTCTGGAAGGGCAGTTACAATTGGCCCGTGAAGCCTGTGAAGCCGCTGGCGCGATCGAGGATGTAAATGAAAGGCGGCGCGCTTCCGCCGGCCCATTGCGAGACATGCGTTATTTTGCGGAGCGAGTCCGTACGGCTCAGGTGATGCCAGATCCGCCCACAAATGCCGTTGTGGCATTCGGCAATCTGGTAACCTTCCGCCGCGACGATGGCCGCACGCAGCGGTTGCGGATCGTTGGCGAGGATGAGGCCAATCCCGCCAGGGGATCGATGTCCTATGTTTCTCCGGTGGCTCGGGCCTTGATGGGAAGAGCGGTCGGAGACTTTGTCGGGTTGGCTGACAGGGAGATTGAAATTGTCGACATTTCGTGACCGGCTCCTTGGCATTGGCACCAACATTATCACCGGGAAAATGGCACTGCCGAGCTGCCTCCACCGCTGGCCATTGCCGTCAGCCGCATCATGGCGTTCTTCAGGAAAAACCTGAAATCGAGGTCGATAGAGGCGTATGCCAGTGCTAGTCCCACATGCGCCATGAAGACGGGATTAAAATTCAGTTCTTCAAATTGGTAACCGATAATGACCGCTATCGCGGAATAGGCGAAAAAACCGACTTTGCGTTTCCGAAGGATCGTATAGACGAGTGCGAAGGCAGCTAGAAGGCAAAACGGGATGCCGGAGGCGTAGGCAGTAGCCAGAAAGCCGTTATGCGGCGTGCCGATACCCGCGACCTGCGTAAGCTCCTGAATTCGTGCCGTGAAACCGACGCCGAAAGGGTGATCGAGCATCACTTGGAAGCCGCCTGCGATGGTTGTCCATCGTTCCTGCACGTTGTCGGTACTGTGGCTGTCCTCCACAAAGCGTTTCGAGAACGCCTGTTCTGCGAAATCGAGAATTCCGAAGGGCAAAACGGCAGCGATGACGAGCGCAGATAGAGCGAAACCGAAATACGTGCTGAACAGCATTCGTATCGAAAAATTTCTAAAATAAAAATAGAGTCCGATCGCGATTACGGCAAATAGGCCCGATCGATTGAGCGTCAGCGTGAAGCTGGCCAAATATACCAGTATAAATATAGCAAAGAGCATTGGGCGCTTGTAGCGCTCCGCAAGATGAGCGGCTGCCGCACCGGCTAGAGCGAAAGCCGGTCCGGCCGTATTGCCCACCGGCCATATTCCCCCCGCCTTCTCCAAACGTAATAATAGCGGGCTTATTTCACCTCGAGCCGCGGACTCCAGCACCGACGCCTCATCGAACATGAAGGATAGGCCAAGCGAGGCGAGCCTGTCATGAATGACGATATCCAGGAACAACAGGATTGTCACCGCGATGAAACCGATGAACATGCCCCAAGAGAATAATTCGAGAAGGTTCTCCTTGAAAAGCATATAGGCGAAAAAGAGGAAATAGATCGCGTAAAAATATGTCAGCGCTGTCGTATAAAATTCGCCTTCGCCACGATCATCCGCGAAGAAAGTAGAAAGTAGAAAAAAAACGGTCAGCGGAACGAGATAGAGAAGAATGATTGAGGGGGTGAGGCAGCGAATATAGAGAATGGCGATAACAGGAAGCGTTACCAAAACCAGCATGTCGCTAATGTTCAGGAAGCGCAGTCCGATATTGCTCGTCACGATGTTGCATTGAATAAAAAAGCCAATGGAAAAAACGAAGAACGCCAGGATCACGCCAGGCACACCGATGATTTTGGAAGGATAAAACGGCATCGCCACGACGAAACCTGGTATCGATGATCGATAAGCAGCCCCGTTATTTGCATGACTTGTCATTCGCGGCCTTTATTCTTCGCTGCAGACAATGAAATTGTCCTGAGGTTGTTGGGCGCCGCGACCATGTGGTGAGGCGTTGGATAGTGATCCTGATGACGTCGGCGTGCAAGTCCTTTCCTTTATTCTTCAGCCGGTGAGATTACCTTTCGGCAAATCTCCTTCCACCGCAATTATCCTTTGAAGGTAAAGCGGTGCATTGGACGTCGGGACACTATAGCCAAAGGCCGGAAGGATTCGCAGATAAAGACTGTATTCGTTTGGATCGACATCGGCATCCACCGTAATTCCGTTAGCTGTGGCCCACATCCATCCGCTATCGTCCAGAATGCCCGAGCCTCCAAATTGCAAGGCGGCGCAAATAATCGTCCTGAGGTCGCCGCCACTTTTTGCAACCAACTCCACGAACGGGCTGCGTTGTCCTGCGCTGTTCTTATAGAGCACCGCAAAGGAGAGAGTCTTGCCGATCATCGCGGCCGCTTCTTCGTTGCGGAAATAATGGAAAAGCCCGCTGAACTCGCTGCCATTCGCTCGCAACGCGAGGCTATAGGCAAAAGAGGGGGAGAAGGTGACCTCCGTGCTTTTGGTGGCGGAGGCTGACTCTGCAAGGGACCAGCCTGAAGGAGCGGGCCCGGACCATTCGGTGAAATCGCCGTTGGCGATCAGGTTGGTGGCGGATAGTTTTGGCCAGCAGGGGGTTTCGAAGCCGCTATTCGGCGCTGACGCCAGATAGGCGGCGAACAAGGTTCTGGCGATGAGCGCCGAACCTGTGCTGCTGGGATGAATATTGTCGTTGTAAAGCGTGGCGTCCTTGCCGTTTGCGATAAATGCCGCATGGGTGTCCACCAGCGTCAGGTTCGGGTGCGCCCGGACGACGTCCAGTATGGTGTGATAGACCTTGTCGTAGCCCGTTCCATCCTTCCAGGGGTTTTGGGTGGTGATGAGCTGTGCAGCGCCCGGCCAATGCCATTCGGTCATGCCCAGCGGCCCAAGCAGGGCAGCCCTTCCGGGGCTTCGGATGCCACCGGGCGTTTCGAAGCTCTGCATATTATATCCGTGATGCATAATGCAAAGGTCGGGGCGTGGAATTTGCAGCGCTGCCATGCGCTGTTCGGCAAGCATGTAGCCCGGCCTGCCAACCGGCAGTGTGGCAAGATAGACAGTCAGCGTCGCGCCCGTGCCGGCGCGCAGTATAACTGGGTCAGCATAGGCCTTGGGACCCGTCGCGGCATGGGTCTGCCATTCCGCCCAGCGGTAAAGCACGACCTTGATATCATGCAGGCCGCCAAGCATGATGGCGAATTGCTGGAATGGCCCGTCGTCCGCGTGGGCGGTGCTGTCGCCATTCACAAAGATCGTGGCGTTCTTGCCCGCAACAAGACGGGCCCGCAGGGGGGAGAACGCATCGACTGATCCCGCCATCGCCGTGCGGTTTTGTTGGGAAATGCCGAGCGATACGCCGATCATGCCGGCACCTCTTCCGTTCCGGTCATATATATGCATATCTTGTCTTCGAGCAGCATCATTTCGGTCTCCTTGTCTGCCCCTTGAGAATAACCTCGCGGTGAGGCCCGGGGAAAAACACAGGGAGCCGGACGCTGAATCGCAATAAAACTGCACGTCACGAATTTTCTTCGATTTCAACTAAAGCATATAAATAAAATAGATTTTTTATTTTATCTGGGTCGGATTTTTGGTCCACACGAAGGTTTGAATGTCACTTTTTTTCCGCGCGATCAAGTATTGTTATTTCTCAATTGCTGTCTCCGCCGAATATCCCGCCGCCACTGACGGAGGGGGCGGTCGTTCTGACCCCGACCCCGGTGATGCCCGCAAGACGGAGTGGTGCTATCCCTGGTGCCTGCATGCCGTGGAGCTCAAGGCATGACATCGGCGCTTTTCGTCAGCCACACGGGGGAAAAGGGCGGTGCCGAACTTTTTCTGGCGGATATCGTCAAGGCCGGGCCGCGCTCCTGGCGAGCCTGCTTCCTCAGTGGCGGTGGGGCAGCAGACGATCTGGCGGAATGCGGCAGGCCGCCTCTTCTGCTGTCTGCGGGAGAAAAAATGCTGTCGATCCGGCGGGATTCGTCGTTTGGTGCGATGCTGCGAGGGGCCGTCGATGTTTTGGCCGTTGCCTGGCAGCTCAGCCGTCAGGCAAAAAACCATGACGTGATCTGCGCCAATTCGCAAAAGGCGCTTTTTGTCTGCGCGTTGGCGGCGAAGCTCAGTCGTCGGCCGTTGATCTGGATCCTGCATGATATCGTCACCGACCCCGCCTTCAGCGCCGCAAACCGCCGCGCTTCGCTGACATTCTCGCGTCTTTTCGCCAGGCTGGTCGCCGTCAATTCGCAAGAGACGGGCAGGGCTTTTGTGAAGGCGGGAGGCGAGCAGGACAAGGTCCGCGTCGTCTATAACGGTTTCGACCCAGCCAAAGCGTCAGTTTATGACCCCGCAAGAGCGCAGCAATTGCGCAGGGAGCTCGGCCTTGGCCCTCAGCCACTGATCGGATTGTTCGGCCGGTTGAGCGAATGGAAGGGGCAGCATGTTTTCCTTGAGGCGATTGCTGCAATGGAGGGGGTCCAGGCCGTGATCGTCGGCAGCGCGCTTTTTGGGCAGGAGGCTTACGAAGGCCGCATCCGCACGCTGGCATCCAGTCTCGGTCTTGATTCCCGTGTCCGATTTCTCGGTTTTCGCCCGGATGTAACGGAGTTGATGGCGGCGATGGACGCGGTTGCCCATACCTCAGTTGTTGCCGAACCGTTTGGTCGTGTGGTGGTGGAGGCCATGATGTGCGGAAGACCGGTTGTCGCCACCCGCGGCGGTGGGGTCACCGAGATCATCCGTGATGGTGAAACCGGCCTGCTTGTGCCGCCTGCGGATGCGCCGGCACTGGCCGCGGCGCTGGGCCGCATCCTGACGGACCCGACGTTGGCTGAAAAACTGGGGAAGAAGGGGCGGGAAGATGTGATGCGGCGTTTTTCGCTCGAGGAAACCTGCAGGACGATCTCCGCGCTTTTGTCTGAAGTAGCGTGACGCTGCGGTCTGCGACCGCTCACAGGCGGCAATCCCAAACGGGTGGAAGGTTGGAATGCGCATTCTCGTGAACATGCCGAGCCAGTATGGCGGGAAAGCTTCCGGCGTTGCCCGCGTAACCTTCAGCCTGCTGGAGCGGCTTCTAGAGCAGACTGATGATGATTATATCCTGCGCTCGCCCTGGACGCGGGCGCAATTGCCCGCGGAATTGCGCGACAGCCGCCTGCGGCTGATAGAGACGGCTCGGCCGCACATCATGGTGCTTGACGTGCTGCGGCAGGCCATGACGCTGCCGGTGCTTTGCCGCCGGGAAGGCATTGACGTGCTTTTTAATGCCGATCCTTTTGGCAGCCCGCTGGGCGGCAGGCGTCGAATCACCCTTGTTCACGATCTCTATTTCAAGACCATACCTGAACAGATTGGCTGGCGGGCGGCCTTGACCACCGATTTCATTTTTCGCCTCATGCTGGCCGGTTCGCACCGGATCGCGTGTGTATCCGACGCGACGCGAATGGATCTTGCGCGTTTTTATCCCGGGGCTGCCCGCAAGAGCGTGACCATTCATTCCGACAGCACATTGAAGCTGGATGCAGGGGCCACGGCTGCGCCGCCGCCGATCGCGGGGCGTTACATACTGGCGGTCGGAAACGCGACCTCGAACAAGAATTTTGCACTTCTGGGCAAGGCTTTTGCGCGATTGGGCCCGACGATGCCGGACCTGCGTATTGTCCATGTGGGCCGCGACGAGGCGGAAGAAATCGCCAACACGCTTGACGATCCGGGATTGAAGGCCCGGCTTATCCGGCTTTCAAGCATAGATGACCGGGAACTGGCGGAACTTTATCGTCATGCAGCCTGCCTTTGCGCGCCTTCCACGTATGAGGGCTTCTGCCTGCCGGTGCTGGAGGCGCAGCAACTGGGATGCCCGGTCGTCTGCTCCAATCGTTCTGCGACACCAGAAATTGCCGGTATGGGCGCGCTGACCTTCGATCCCTCGGACACCGATAGTCTCGTCGCAACTCTGGAGCGGCTCTTTCGCGAGCCGGCGCTTGCGGAGACGCTGCGCCAGGCGGGTTACGAAAACCGCAGCCTTTATTCCTGGGAAAAGGCGGCGGAGACATATGCGCAGCTTTTCCACGAGACGGCCTGACTATGCCGTGATCGGCCGCCGCAGATCAGCATAAAGTTTTTCATACGCGGAAATCACCCGTTCCGGCGCGACGCCTTGAGAAATCCGCTCTCTGGTTTGCGCCAACTCTGTGAGAACGGCAGGATTTTTCATGGCCTCGATCATACGGGCGGCAAGTTCGTTGGCATTACCTGGCGCAAAAAGGCGGTCCGGCCTGTCGCGACCAATCTGTTCGGCAACTCCGGCGAGATTGGCTCCAATGACAGGGACGCCGCGCAAAATGGCCTCCGCTACCGTTCTGCCGAAAGCCTCCGGCCACAAAGGCGGCACGACGAGGCAATCTATGCCAGCAAAAAAACTGTCGGCCTCGACATATCCGGGAAAGTCGACGGGCAGGCCTGATGCCTTTCGCTTATAGGTTTCGATGCCGCCGGGCGCTCGACCGGCCATGGTCATTCGCCAACCTTGCGGGGGCAGGAGCCGCATGGCCCCGATAAGGAGATCGGCGCCCTTGGGTTCTTCGATACGTCCGAGATAACCGAAAACCAGCGGTTCTCCTGCAACACGGGCCTTGCGGGGGTTCAACGATTCTGGTTGTGCGATGGCGTTCCAGATTATCGCGCGGCGATTTTCAGGAACGTGCGTGAAAAAACCGGCCTCCAGATGGCGTTTCAGAATGTCGCTGCCAACGCCGGTGACAGCATCCACCGCGCCTTGGCAGCGCCGGTGCAGACAGGAGAAGGCCCGGCATTTTTTGCTCCTGCCATCGCAGATATGCCCTTCGTGAAACAGGGAGCCATTGGTGCACATGCTGGTGAAATCATGCAGGGAGTGCACAAGCGGAATACCGCGTCTGCCAATCATCGGCCAGATCAGCGGCGTCAGTTCCGAGAGGGAATGGGTATTGATCACATCCGGGCGAAAATCCTCAATGACGCGCGCCAGCCGCTGCACCAGCCGGGGATCGATCTGGACGGCGACCTTGTAATATTTGCGTTTCCATTCTGCTTGCCGCTCCCAATCCCCAATGAAAAAGGGCGTCGTATGTCCAAGCCGATGAATGGCGAAACCGTCTCGCAATTCTGCGGTCTTGCGCTCCCGGGAAATGGCGGCAACCGCGATTGTATGTCCTTTCCCGGCCAAACCCCGGGCAAGGTCTTCGACGAATATCTCCGCGCCTCCCACACGGTCGGGAGAAAACAGTGATGTCACCTGCAAGATACGCATGTTTAAATTCCTGTGCCGGCGGCCGAGACGGAGGAAGCGGCATTGGCCGAAGTTTGTCTGCGCCGATCTGCTCCTGGTGGGTGCAGGCAAAGGGTGACGATGGGTGCGAGGAAAACGGCGTAAGCCATGGCGAAGCCCGGCACTTGCAGTGAAAAATCGAGGGACGAGTGCAGCGCCACCAGCAGCAGCCCGGCGAGGCCGAGATGCGAGGCATAACGATAAGTTTTGCGCCTGCGGGCCCCGCGAATGAAAATAAGCAACTGGCCGAACAGGAAAAATGCCGCATAAAACGGGAAAGCGGCTCCGAGGGTCAGCAAGCCCTCGGCATACACATTATGGGCATGGGTGACGACGGCATCGACGCCGCATTGCGCGGAATGATAGGGAGCGTAGGTTTCTGAAAAGCTGGCCAGCCCCGCGCCCAGGGGCCAGTTATCCGTTATCGCGCGTGCAATACCGGGCATATAGCAGAAGCGCATGTCGTCTTCGAGGCGTGTTTCCATACGCAGCGCCACACGATTTGCAAAAAGGGCGAAGAGGCCGATGGCGATGGCGAGCAGGATTGCTGCGCGTCGTCTGGAGCCGCGCCTTCTGCGCCGTGAGGGCGCGACATTCCGGCCGGGCCCGGGTGAGTTGAAAACGATGAGAAGGATGAGCAAAAGCAGCGCCGCGAAACTGGACATGATGCCCGCGCGTGATCCCGTCAGCATCAGGGCGATGAAACAGAACCCGGTCAGAAGGCCGATGAAGGCGGCGTGGCGGATGAGGCGTTTTTGATCGCCCGGCACCGTCAGGCGGTTTGCCACAAGCGCTCTCACCCTTCCCCAATCCGGAGCCGCCAGCTTGTTATTCAGCAGCACCACAAGCGTGAGCAGGATAAGCCCGAAGAAAGTCGCCGCCGTATTGCGGTTGACAAAGAGCCCCGTCAGGCTGCCGAGATAAAAACGCTTTTGAATAAGGCCGAGCATATCGGGAAACAGGAGAAATTGCAGGATCGCGCCCAGCGACAGCCAGCCGCCGGCGATTGCAAAGCATCGCAGCGCTTTTGCCGCACGCTCGTCCGTATTAAAGATCACGAGCCCGGTCATGAAGGCGCCAAAGGGCAAGGCGGCGCTCAGCAGGCCCAGCCAATCATCTGCCGGCGTGAGCGAGATCGTGGCTGCGGGCGCCACCTGCGTAAACATCGCGGCGGCGGACCAGGCGGGGTTGGACGACAGTATGCCCTGCCTGGCGGATGTCTGAAGCAAGACCTGAAGCATCAGTACGCCGAGCAGAAGACAGGCCGCTGCCAGCGCCTTCCCTATGGCGGGCTGGGGCGGGCCGAAGAGAGGCAGGGCGGCAAGGAGCAGCAGATAGGCGGCGAATGTGATGACGATCCGGCTTTCGATGTCGGTTGCGCCGCGATTGAGCAAGGCAAGCAGGAATATGGTCCAGAAAGCGATCGTGACGATTGCCCGGGCGCGATGCAGAACAAATGCCGGCCGGGGCGGCGAGGATGACAGCAATTCCGGTCGAGCGTCGAGGGTCTGCATGATGTTCGGCTTTTGAGATCTGCTTGTTGTGGTGACAATGAACTAAAGAAAGGACTTGGCGCTTCCGTGTATCTCAGGGCCGTGGTTTGGCGCTTTGCATGCTGGTCCGAAGCTCCTGGGAGCAGACATGCCTCAACGACCATCGCAATATTTCGCCCTGCCTGCCGCAGACGATCGCGGTGTCGGCTTCACGGGCCGCCTCAGCCTGCGGTAGGGCGCCTTTGGTAAATTGTTGCCAGATGACGAAGCGCCCGCGGATCAGATTGGCATCGGCGGGGCCATAAAGCTGGGAGAAATTCGTCAGCACGGCGATTTCCATGGCAGAGGCGTTGCGCAACGAGCGAACCATGGCGAGGCGCAGCCAGACATCGCCATTGGCGGGAAGACACGACAGGGCGTGGCGCATATAGGTTTCGGCAAAACCGAGGCGCATGGCATCCGCTTCTGGCGATGCATCCCCGGCATGGGCGTCGATATCGGCAAGCACGAGCCGCATCCCGGCCTTGATGATATCCGAACGGCAGATTTTTTCGGCAATGACGGGCTGCAGACCCTCGACGGTTTTCGTCAGCAGATCGGGAGAGAGACCATTGTCCTCGTCGGCAATGCGCGCCAAAGCGATGATATCGGAAAACCGTCGTGTTTCGGAAAAAGCCTGGGCCGCGAGCAACAACACAAATAGCGAAACGATCAATACCGGCGTGACCGTCAGGACCCTGCGCAGGCTCGGCACGCCAGCAGTCCTAGTCATGATAATATCGCGTGTAGCGGGAATGATAATATTCGCTTGAACCGTAAGCCCGGTAAAGCTTGAGCTTCTCCGTGTCGACCTTGTTGAGAATGACGCCCAGACATTTCTTGCGGATTTGAACTTCGTTTTCGATGGTGTTGCGAACCGCCCGCCGTGCGGTTTTGCCCCATTCCGTGACGAAAACGAAGCCGTCGATCCGGCCGGCCATCGCCCGCGCATCAACAACGGGGCCAAGTGGCGGCAGGTCGACGATGATGTAATCGAAGGCCCCGCTTGCCTCGGCCAGCAGGCGGTGCATCTGCGCGGAAGTCAGGAGTTCCGAGGAGTGCGGGACACGCTGCTTGACGACCGTGGGCAGGAAAGCAAGCCGAGTCTTTTCATCATGCACAAGCGCATCGCGGATGGAGCGACATTCCAGCAGCACTTCAAGCAGGCCTGCTGTCGCGTGGCGGGCAAGGGCGCGGGTGGCGCCCGGGTTGCGAATATCCGCATCGAGCAGCAGCACCCTTGCGCCCTGTGCGGCCAGAAGCTGTGCGAGATTGATGGAAATTGTCGATTTTCCCTCACTCGGCAGGGCGGAGACGACGCCGACGACCCTGGCGCCGTTTTTTGCCGCTATGCCGAGATCGATCGCCAGCCGCGTGCTGCGCAGTGTTTCGGCGAAGGAGGAGAGCGGGTGGTCTACGGCATAACGGGCAACGCCGGAAGGGCGCGTGACGGTTGGGCCGCCATCTTGCCCTCTCGGTTCCGTGTCTGCGGCCAGCTTGTTCGGCACAAGCGGTGTATTGCCCAGAAATTCCAGGCCAAGCACGTCGCGGACCTGCTCCCCCGTGCGAAAAAAGCGATCGCGGAATTCGCGGAACATGGCGACGCCGCCGCCCGCGGCCGCACCCATGATCATGAACAGCGCCAGAATGAGCGCCTTGTTCGGCTTGCTCGGCGTTCTCGGCGGTACGGCCTTGGAGATTACGCGCGCTTCCGTCACCGGGAAGGACTGCTGCTGCATGGCCTCCTGATAACGCTGCAGGAATGTCTGATACATGTTCTTGTAGGTTTCCGCCTCGCGCTGCAATTCGCGAAGCTGAACCTGCGTCTCGCCGGCGGAGTTGCTGATATTGGTGGCCTTGGCGACGGTTTCGGCCAGGGATTTCTCCCTTGCTTCGGAAACTTCCAGATCGCTCTTATAACTTTGCGCGATACGGCTGATTTCCTGGAACATCAGCCTGCGATATTCCTGCATCTCGTTGCGCAGACGCACCGCCTGCACATGGTTGGCGCCCAGCCGACCGGTGATCTCGGCTTCGACCTTCGAGGATTCGAGGTATTTCTTCCGCAGGTCGTTTGCGACCGAACTGTCGAGAATATCCGTCACGACCGCATCGACATCGTCGGTAGCGAGGATGTGTTCGATACGTTGCACTCTTGCCCGCGCCCTGGCGGTTTCCGATTGCGCCAGGATAAGCGCGCTGTTCGACTCCGCCAGCTGCTGGTCGGAAAGCAGCCCGTTATTGCCGGTCGAGATCAGGTTATGCTCAGCACGGAATTTCTGGACGGCGAGGTCGGTGTCGAGCGCCCTCTGGCGCAGTTCGGCAATGCGATCGGACAGCCAGTCGCTCGCCCGCCTCGTTGCCTCATATTTGGAGTTCAGCTTGTCCACCAGATAGGCTGCGGCGACCGCATTGACGATCTGCGCTGCAAGGACCGGCGACGTCGAATTATAGGTGAGTTCCAGCGCATAGGTCCGGCCGATACGCTTGACGCTGAGACCCTGCAGCAACCGGTCCGAAAGACCCCTTTTCAGGGTTCCGTCATCCACTACCGCCTCTTTTGTCGCCGGCGCGAACCATTGCGATACGTTGACAAGTGAGCGGATGGTGCTCAGCACGGAGCTTAGGAACGAGGCGCGTGTCGCCCTGAATTCCTGGTTTTCCGTCAGGTTGAGGCTGTCGACCACGGCGAGGCCGATGGTTTCCGATTGCAGCACCTCGACCTGGCTGAGAATGGACGCCTCGTCCTCGATCACGCCCCCGATCGTCGAAAGCTGTTCGACAACCTGGCTGTTGTTGCGGTCTATCAAAAGGGTTGCAGTAGCCGAATAGATCGGAACGGCTGTGGCTGCGAAAGCAAGGCCGATTGCCCCGGCAACGGCGACGGCCGCCAGCACGATGCGCCACTGACGGCGAACCGTCGCAAGTGCGGCATCTATATCGATAAAGTCAGCCGTAAAGCCGTTTTTATCGAAATCGGCCATCGTCAGTGGATCGTGCCTTTGCAACAACTGTCAGCCTCGCTTTTTTAGGCAGGCACAGGGCCTGCCAAAGTCCCGGTTGCATCACGTTTCGGGTGATCGCCGCTCCCGTAGGGATCGGCAAGGCCGGGCTTTGTTAAACGGGGCTGGTGCTGACCGGCGTACTGGTGCTGCCGGTGGAAAGCGATCTGCCACGGCCGGCAGGCGCGCCTGTTCCACCGGACTGAGCGGTACCCGCCCCGGTCTGGCCGCCCGCCGAACCACCGACGCTGTTGCCGCTCGCAGGCGTGGAGCCCGCGCCGCCGATCGGCGAGGCGGCTGCTGCGGCCGCGGGTGCTGCTGCCGCAGCCGGGCCGGCCGCGGTTCCTTCAATGTTTTCGCTGAAGGCGATCAGCAGATCGGAAGGCACGCCGGCGCCCTTCGTCTGCAGCTGAATGGCGGCCGCAAGGATCGTGTTGTTGTTCTGCATCGCCGCGGAATAGGCAAGCGCCAGACCTTCGCCCACCACTTCCGAGAAATCCTTGTTGCCGACCTTCTGTGCCAATGCGACGACGGCGGGCAACTGGCTGGAGTCGCTCAGTACAAGTGCGGAAATCTGCTCGGAAAACTGCGCGGCACTGGTGGAGACGGCGATGATCGGAAATCCGCCCGTCACCTTCGCCGCCAGCTCGGCCGTGGCGGCATCGGTGCTGGAAGCGACGGCGATCAGGTCCCTGACCGTTGGCGACGTCGGAGACTGCTTGAACGCTTCAGCGGCGGCAAGGGGAACCATGTCCGGACTGGTCGTGTTCACCCGCCCCAGAAAGGCGGCGGTGCTTTCATCGGGGGATTTGACCGGTGCGCCTGTCGCCACGCTCTGGGCGGGCGCGGCCTGCTGCTGCGGCGCGCCTGGCGCAGGTTCGACATTCTGTGCATGGGCTGAGGCGGAAACTATACCCGTGCCGATAATCAATATCGCACCGGTGAGCGCCGAGCCATTAAGAAGGCGAGACATCACAACTCTCCAAATTCTTAAAATACGACTTTAATTACGCGCAATGCCGATATGGTTATTCAGCACTTAAAATGTTCTTCTTAGATCGCATAGGCTAGGCGGCGGATCAAGTGCTAAAACAACTACGCAACCGCAACTTCTTAAGTATCCTTAACCGGCGATAGCTGCCCAAGGCTTGATACGGCGTTGGTCGGCCAGCGATGAAAGTCACGAAGTTCTTCTCCCCGGTCCTGAGGAATTGACAGGCTTATGGAATTGTTTGATTTTAGCTGATGTTTGAATAAAGGGAGATATTTTGTCTTCCCGTCTTGCTCATTTACTTTTCGCACTGCGTGGCAAAATTATAATTTCTCCGGTTTTCCGAGTTAAGCACCTGTTATATCAATATAATTTTTTGATTAATCCCAAATTCATACGGATATTGATTTGATGATCATCAATCTTCAGGTTTTACGCGCGGTTGCTGCGTTCATGGTCTTTTTCCATCATTTCATGCCCGTTATCGACCGGGTTTTCCCCGGTGTCAGACGATACGAGGCCGGAGCTTCCGGCGTCGACATATTCTTCGTTCTGAGCGGATTCATAATGGTCGTCACAACTCACAACAAAGATGGCGATCCCTTGAAATTCCTGGTGAACAGAATTGTCAGGGTCGTTCCGATTTACTGGATAATGACATTCATAATCGTCTTTATTTTTCTCCTCGGCGCGCGCCCTCTCGGCGTTATGGAGTTGCAGCCGAGCTACGTCTGGAAGTCCCTGTTTTTCATACCATTTGAACGCGGAGGATTTTGGGAGCCGGTCTTGTCTGTCGGGTGGACCCTGAACTACGAAATGTTCTTTTATGTTGTTTTTTCGATTTTGATGGTTGTGGGGAGTTTTTATACGAGAATATTGTTTATTATATTCTTTCTCTGTTCACTTGTGTTATCCGGATTACTGTTTTCGTTTGATGGTTACCTGCGGTATTACAGCAGCCCGGTGATGCTGGATTTCGCCCTGGGTGCCGCCTTCGGAGCATTTTTCTGCGCGAGGAAAGGCAAGCCGCCCTTCCTGGGGCCGAGAGGGGCCTGGTTTTTCATCGTTGCCGGAGCGTCAGTCATCCTCGCGACAAGCTCGGGATTCGAGCTCTATAACAACAGCATTGTGCGGCCTCTGACCTGGGGCGTTGCGGGACTCCTGTTGGTTTCCGGCTGCGTCTTCCTTGAACAGAACGGTTATGTTGCAAGGCATTGGCTTCTGGTCCATCTGGGAAATGCCAGCTATTCCATCTATCTCGTCCACAATCTGGTGATTCAAATTGCGATGAAGGCTGTCGGGGTAACGGGGTTGTCGGGTATCGTGTCGGTGCTCATCACAGGTGTTCTGGCTTTGCTGCTGACGATCGTGTGCGGCTTGGCGTCTTATCGATTCATTGAGGCGCCGATTAATCGAGCCTATCGCAAAAGAGACGGCGTCAGGCGGCTCTCCCTTCAACATTGAGCGGTGAGAGCAACTGCCCGGTCGATCACGCGAAAGATGTCGGCCGCGCCAGTCACCCGCCCGGTGTGGGCGGAGGTTTCAAGCTGCGGCTGGAAATCGTTGGTGAGTGTTCAAAAAACTTCCAGCACCGTCAACTGGTCGCTGATGGCAAGCCGATATTGCCCGCCTTCCTGCGGAATAACGCGCTGGATAACGGAGCCGTCGTCCTGAAACCGGTGGGCAATCACCTGGCTGTGTGGACCGGTAACGATAAAGCTTGCTGCACGTTCGGCTGGCGGGTTTTCGATCTGCGCCGGCCATTGCCAGCCCGATATTGCAAGCCACACCGGCACAAGCAGCGCGCCATCCGGTCGCGACAGTCTCAGGGAAACACTTTCGGAGGCGCTTTCGACGAATTCGAGCTGGCATTGCGTGGGCGCGGTCTGGCGTCTTACCGTCAGGAGCGAGAGCAGGGCGCGGACCGCCTCATAGGCGGCGGTGCGGCTCAGATCGTGGCGCAGCAGGCCGAAGGAGGACTCGGGATTGGTGTCATCCCGGGCGAAGCTTGACACCATTTCATAGATATATGTCCGGCGGATACCATTGATGAAGCACCACAGGAGCGTGCGCGGCATGTAGCGCGCCCTTATTCCTTCGGTGACAGGAAAATGAAAGCTCTGGGTCTTCAGGGCGCTATGGTAGCCGATTTCGGTGGCGAGCGTCGGCCTGCCTGCTGCTATGTGCGCGGAAGCTGCAAGAGACTTCGAGAGGGCGCCCGGCCCGGTCGTTTCGGGGTGTTCCATGCCCGCATAGGGATGAATATTGCCATATTGGCAAACCTTGGCAAGATCAAACGCCAGCGCCCTGTTGCTGAGGACATAGCTTGGCGCGGCAAGGGGAAGATCCCTGAGCGCGGGGTTTGCGCGGATGGCGTCGTGCAATGCCGTCTGATGTTGCGCCGAAAGGCGCGGCGCATTTTTCGGATCGGACGTAAGCACGGGTTCGTTGCTGCCTTCGAAAACCTCGATGCCGCCATCACACCAGTCGTAGAAATCCACGAGCCTGTCCAATGGCGTGCTCAGATAGGGGTTGAGATCGTCAAAACAGATGACGGTGAGGCGCAGGCCTGACGCAACGATCTGGCGCAGCCGCTTAAAGGAGGCGCTTTCCCGGCGGTCTTCGGGAAAGATGATGCCTTCGTCGCGTAAATGGCGCACTCCGAGAGCCTTGAGTTCCGGAAGGATGCGGTCGAATTGTTCCGGATAGACACCACGTGTGCGGGTGAAATGGCCGCACACTCCAACACTGTCCAGAAATGCCTCGGTATTGGCAGAAAAATCGGTTTTGACCTGCGCCGGTGCGGCACGCAGACCACCGGCTGCGGCAAAGGCGAAAGAGGCTGCAGACAGCAATGTGCGTCGCGTCATGGAGCGAGCACCGACAGGCCTGTTTTCTTTCATCAAGATCTCCTGCCGTTATTCGTGCTGACTATGTTCCTATCTCAATTTAACGGGCCAAGGTTGCACTTAAATGTCTGCGGGATGCCGAATTGACGACATTCTCTCCCCAGGCGAGCACGGGTGCTAAAACAAAACGATTGGCGGCCAGGCCGCATGTGATGGCCAAGAGGACAGAAATAGCCATAACGATGGATGGGGACAGCGATGTATTGGCTGGCGTAAACCCGATCCTGTCGAGAGCCGCATAGACGGACGGATGACACAGAAAAATGGCGTAGCTTGCACCGCCGAGGGGCGCCAGCCGATTGAGGACAGGCCTCTTCATCGCCGAAACCGCAAGGAAAACCGTCATGCCTGTGCCGTAGCTGATGGCGTAGCGATACCAGGTCTCCTCGAAGCCGTAGTCATGCGAATAGGCCAGGAGGCAGATGGGGAGAAGCATTGCGTAGAAAGTGCCGACCGCAATCCAGGCACAATATCGACTGTCACGGTTGCGCCCGGCATCTGACGCCTTCCACAGCGATGCCAGAAAGCACACACCCACCATCAGCAGCAGGGCAACCGGCATCTTGATGCCGAGCTTGTATCTTACGAGGGAGAGAATTGCCGCAAAACCAAAAAGCGCAACTGTTGCAGCCGTCACCACCCGCAAATCGGCTGCTCGTCCCATCAGGAACAGCAGCACGCACAGCGCGTAAAAAGTCAGATTGATCTGCAGGGTCCAGTAGAGCCCCATGACATTTTCCGTCATGAAAAAGCCCTGCAGCATCGTGGCGTTGATGGCGACGACATGGGCCGGGAATATCTTGCCCGGGTCATCCCAGGGCATCAGCACGCCGAAAAAAAGTGACAGCCAGTAGGCGGGATAAAGATGGAAAAACCGATGCAGGACAAAGGCGGTAAGCGGTTTCCGATACCGCATGGCGGCATTTTGCAGCGATGAGAGAATGAAGTAACCGCCGAGCGCGAACAGCACGATCACGCCGAATTTGCCGACATCGAGAAAAACCTTGGTGACATCGAAAAGGGCCCGGGTCACTCCATCAGTATCGCCGCGATTGTGCATCTTCAGGGCCAAATGAGAATAAGCAACGCAAACTGCGGCAAGACCGCGCAACATGTCGAGATTGTAGTTTCTCGGAAGCTTTCCGCTACTTTGAGAAGACATGGGAATCCAAATTTTTTAAAATAAAATAATAAGATCAATGGTGCAGCGGCGGGGCTGCATATCGTTAGGTTTTATATTCGAATATAATTAGCAACGGAGATTCTTTTTTGCAATACGGCATGAATTCCGCGGCGCCGCAAAAAATCACTTGAAACGGCGGTGTTTTCGGTGCTCTTTAAGCCCGATATTCTGATGTTGATTTTTAAATTGTTACTTCCTTCGGCCTGGTCGCCGCCCTTTCACAACCGTTCCTTTTGGTCGGTTCAGCGGTGCCGGTGCCGAAATATAAATTTTAAAGGATATTGAGCGTAGCCCATGCGAATCCTCCTCAGCAGTCTTTACCCGCCGCATATCGTCGGTGGATGCGAACGCTCGGTCGAGCATCTGGCAGAGGAACTCGTTGCCATGGGGCATACGGTGGGTGCCGCCTGCATAGAGCGCCAGGCCGAGGCGAAGTCGGTGCGCAATGGCGTCAGCGTCTACCGCATGTTCCACAACAATGATTTTTGGCTGGAAGACTGGCCGCAATATACGCCGCAGCAAAGGCGTATGCAGAAGATCAGGCAACAATGGAATTTCAACGTCGAGAAGCAGTTCGAGGCGGTTCTTGACGATTTCAGGCCCGATGTCCTCAACACGCATTCGTTGCTCGATGTTACGACGCTGGTGTGGCGGGCGGCGCATAAGCGCCGCATTCCGATCGTGCATACGATTTGCGAATATGACCTGCTATGCGGCAACGCCGCCATGTTCAAGGGTGGCAAACCCTGCGACCATATTCATCTGGGCTGTCAGGTGGTGAATTTCACAAAGAAATTCACACAGCGTTATATCGGCGCGGTCGCGAGCGTCGGTACGGAAATCCTCAGGACGCATGTCAATCACGGGCTTTTCCACCATATTCCGGAAAGCCTGCTGCGCGTCATATTTTATTCCTGCACGGTCCCGGAAGGCGACCCCGTGGCGCGACGACAGATCGACCGCAGCGGCCAGCCCATGACCTTCGGTTACATAGGCCGCATCAATACGGAGAAAGGCGTCGGCAACATGGTCGATGCTTTCAGGGAAATCGGTCATGGCAACTGGCGCTGTCTGGTGGCGGGCCACGCGATGGACGATTCCATTGAGCGCTTCAAGGCGCAGGCCGGCGATCTGCCGATCGAATTCATCGGCTGGGCGAAACCGAAGGAGTTTTTCGAACAGATCGATGTTCTCATCGTTCCCTCGTTCTGGGCAGAACCCTCACCACGCACGATCTATGAGGCCTATGCGATGGGCGTGCCGGTCATCGGCGCCGCCTCCGGCGGCATTCCGGAACTGATCGGCGAGACCAATCATGACTGGCTGTTCGAACCCGGCAATGCTGCCGATCTGGCTGCCCGTATCCGTCGGGTGCTGACACTGTCACGCGAGCAATTGCCGACGGAAGCCGACTTCGGAAATATTGTCGAGGAATCCACTTCGCGTCGGGTAGGCGAGAATTATGTGAAACTCTATGAGGACGTCCTGGCAAAAAGCAGGGCCGCGGCGGCATGACGGGCCGCCGACGGCGCGAGCCTGCTCCCGATGCCGTGGGTGAAGGGTTGAACAGGCCGCACTGGAGCCGGCCATGTTGAAAACGAAGGACGATACCCCCGGCCTTGAGAGGCGGTCGGTCACGAGCGCCCTGTGGAGCGCCGTCGGCGGTTACGGCAATGTCTTCCTCTCATTTGCAGTTTTTCTTATCCTCGCGCGTCTGCTGACGCCGGATGAGTTTGGCCTCGTCGCCATCGCCACGGTTTTTGTCGATATCATTCTCGTCATCGCGCGCGGCGGATTGCCGGAGGCGGTGGTGCAGCGGCCTCAACTTGAAGAAGACTATGCGGATACAGCCTTCTGGTTCTCCCTTGGCTGGGGCGCTGCCTTATGCGTTGCGCTGTCCGTGGCGGCACCGTTCCTCGCCGGCCTGTTCGGGCTCGCGGAACTCGGCCCCGTGTTGATGGCGCTTTCCGCGGTGCTCCTGATCATGGGTGCCGGCAGTATCCATGAGGCCCGGCTGCAGCGGGCGTTCGCGTTTCGAAAGCTGGCAATGCGGGCGATTTTTTCCAACATGCTCGCCGGGGCCATTGCCATAGTTCTTGCCCTCCAGGGATGGGGGATATGGGCCATGGTGGCCCAGCGCCTGCTGGCCAGTATCGCAACGACGATCATGAACTGGCTCGCATCAGGCTGGGTGCCGCGCCGCCGTTTCGTCAGGCATTACGCGGCTGACCAATGGAGTTTCGGGTCCAGAATTTTCTCGGCCAGCTTCCTGCTCGCCATGAACCTCAGACTTCAGGAACTGATCGCGGCCATGTTCCTGACGCCGGCTGCCGTGGGTTACATCAGGCTTTCCTGGCGCTGTATCGATCTTGTCAGCCAGTTCGCCGTTATTCCTTTCGGTTCGGTGGCCATGGCGACCTACTCGCAGGCCCATGCACAGAAAGGCTCGGTGGAAGAGGCCTGTCTCGGTTTCATCCGCTTTTCGGGCCTTCTCGCATTTCCGTGTTTTGCCGGCATGGCAGCGGTTGCGCCTATATTCATTCCAGTATTGTTTGGCGAAAACTGGAAACCCGCGGTGCCGGCGCTGCAAATTCTCTGCCTCATTGCCATACCCTTCGTGGTGGAATCCTTCACCTGGGGTGTTCTGGCGGCGATCAAAAGGCCAGGGCTCAATCTCAAAATTTCGGTCCTGCAATTGCTCGCCGGTATCGGACTGAGTTTCCTCGCCGCTCCTTTCGGTCTTTATCCTGTCGCCTGGGCGCATGTCGCGAAGGTGTATGGCGTCTGGCCAGTGGGTGTTTTTTATACCCAGCGTTACGGCGGCGTAGAATTCCAGAAAATCATGAGGGTCATTGCCATCCCGCTTGGTGCATCGATCGTCATGGGAGCGTCCGTATTTGGATTGGAGCAGGTCATCGAGGGTAGATTGCCTCCGATCATCTCTCTCGCATGTCTGGTTGTGGTGGGCGCCTGCATCTACGCGGCGCTGATTTTCGCGGCCATGCCCGCGGTCGCGAAAACCTCGGTCGTAGAGTTGCGCAAAATTCTGTCGCGCCGCTGAAGCGGGGCATTGCAGACTATTTCGCCGTCGTCTCCCATCAGGAAAAGGGCAGCGCCCGCAATTTTTCAGGACCGGGGGAGACGGGTCGCGGGCGCAGAATATCCCGGAATGCGGCCGGGTGACGGATGGTTTTTAGGGCAAGAGCCAGCAATTGCCTGTTTTTATAGAGCTTTACCATCTCGGCTTTCACCGGTTCCCGGCGTTGCGACAGATTAAGACGCGCCCTTCGCTCAAGAAGGGCGTTGCGCCCGCCGTCCCCCTGCTGCAGCCGCTCGATGAGCATGTCACTTGAGGCGAGTAAGTGCGCATTATTGACGACTGTCTGCGATGTCGACCGCTGACCCGATACTGCGCCGGTGGGCGTGGTGTATAGATAGAGCGCCTCATCAAGAATGGCTGCCCTGCAGCCGGTGAGAATCAATTCGGCATAAAGAAGAAAATCCTCGCCGACGCGAAATGTGTCGTGGTAGCGAAGATTATTCTCCGTAAGCAATTGCTTGCGAAAAACAGGCTTCAGCCATCCCGCGTGGCTGTGTCGGCCGGGGCCATCGTTTTCGCAGAGGGTCCGGATCGTCCATTTCGAAAGCGCGTTCTCCATCGCAAAGGCCGGACCGACGATGGTATCGGCCCCGAGGTCGTAAAGCAGGAGATTGTCAGCGATCATATCGAGGCCGACACGGTCGGATATTTCCGCCAGCCTTTTCAATCGATCGGGCAGGTAGGCGTCATCGGCATCGAGAAGCGCGATCCATTCTCCCCGTGCATGCTCGATGCCCGCGTTGCGGGATGCGGCCGGGCCGGCATTTTTCGGCTGGCGCAAGACCCGGAAGCGCGGGTCGCGCGCAGCATGGACTTCTGCCATCTCCGCCGTACCGTCGGTGGAAGCGTCGTCGATGATCAGGGCTTCCCAGTCACCGAAGCTCTGTTGGGTGAGGCTGTCTAGTGCGCGTGCCAGGGTTTTTTCGGAGTTGAAGGCCGGAACGAGAATGGAATAACGCATGAAGCCTCTTGCAGTTGGCTGGCCCTGGACCTGAAGCGACGACCGAGCGGGTTACCTGCTGCTGCGGTTTCGCGTGCGAGGCCTGTGGGAAACGCCCACGGAGCTTCATCGGGGATCAGGGAAAGTGTTCCTGTTTGTATCGGCACTGGCGGGGCGTCCTGAATGTTTAAATTATGGCCGGTTTTTCCCGGAAATATGCTGCAGTCATTTTAAGTATCCATCTTTTTTAAAGGCAATTTTCTTCAGGAATAAAGTGAAATTTCTCTCGTCAAAACAATAAACGGATATTCAAACGACATGTTGTATGGCGGTGACAGCGACGGGGTTACACGATAATCGAAAGACCCGATTCCACGATCTTCAGGACTGTAAGCCTGCCGGTGGTGAAAGCACCGGTATCGATGCCTACCCGTTGCGGCCCGGTTTCCGGTTCCGTCACCGGCGTGTGGCCGTGGATGACAAGGAGGTCCAGTCCCGCGCCCTGGGACAGAAAAGGTTCCCTGATCCACAGCATGTCCTCATCGGTCTGCGCTTCGAGTGGCAGACCCGGACGCAGGCCGGCATGCACAAAAATATAGGGCCCGATGCGGGCGTAGATCGGCAAATTGGCCAAAAGCTGGCGGTGAGTCTGGGGAATGGCGCCCAGCAGGGCATCCTTGAAGGGTTGAACCCTCAGGCGGCCCTTTTCAATGAAATAATCAATATCCACACCATAGGACAGAAGCGTCTGGCGACCGCCGAAATCCAGCCAATGCATGTTTTCGTGCGGGTTTTCGAGAAAGTCGCTGAACAGCTGCTCGTGATTGCCGCACAGCGCGATGCGGCGCAGTGGCGCAGGCGGCGGCCGCAACAGATGCTCGAGAACCCCACAGGAATCGCGTCCGCGATCGACATAATCGCCGAGCAGCACGACAAGGGCGGGAGAGGGGTCGCCGGCCAGATCCGCTAGGATTTTTTGTTCTGCCTGCAAAAGCAGATCGAGACTGCCGTGCACATCGCCGATGGCATAGATCGGAAAGGATGTCAGCCTGTCGCCAAGCTCAACTCTGCGCCGTCTCCGCGCCTCGCGGGGGGCTGGTTGTTTACGACCGCGAATCCAGTTGAGCACCTTGGGCATAGCTGCCGATACTGTCTCCCTTACACGAGGTCAAGAGCGTTGGAAGCTGATGCCACGTCACCCGCCCGAGACAGGTCGTGCCCGGTCAGAATCTCGCTCCCGGCCCCTACCGGAAGGCTTCGCCAGAAGCGGTTTTTGCGCGGCGGGGCCTCCATCGGCGAGCGGCAGGATACTCTTTTTCGCCTGCAAAGACTATGTCTGCTTCAGACCTAGAGTTTCAGCCAGACACGCGGGTTTTCGTGCGACTGGATCTTGATCCATTTCAGATCCACGGACTTCCACGGTTTGACGACATTGGTGCGATTGTCCAGCACCAAATCCCCTTGGGTGGTGCTGACCACCAGAACCGCGTGGCCGACACCGCTGGGGGTGCGCGCGGTGGCGATGCGCAGGGCGCCGGAAGGCCAGCCGGCACGCAGCAGGCGCTGCCGCTTGCTCACCGCATAGTCATCGCAATCACCGCTTGTCGGGTTCAGCTTCCATTCGTCTTCGCCCTCCAGTTCGCCAACATAGGTTATTGCGGTGTTGATCTCGGAGTTGATGCGCTGAAGCTCCACGCGTTTCTGTTTGGTCAGTTCGATCGTGTCACGATCACCAATGCGCACGCATTGGTCGGCGGCATTGTCGCAGAATTTGGCAAAGGCGATCGGCGCGATCGTGGGACGGCTTGTCGTCATGAATTGGCCGGGCCGCGACGCCGCCGGGTTTTTCGCGAGGCCGCCGAGCTGAACGGCCGGTGCCGTCGTCGCCACGCCTGCCGCCACGCCGATGGCAATGGCCAGACTTGCCGCCACACGGGTTATTTTCTTCGCCATGTTCTTGCCCCTGCACAGTTGTTTTCCTTATGCCCGGGAACATAGCGATGCTTTCTTGCAGGCCATTTAAGTCGATAGATTGCTTTTTAGTGAAATCCCATTTTTCTCGCGGGAATGCCATCAGTTGCAGCGTGTTCGGCCTTCGGCGTCGACGATACATGTCTGCTGCGGCACGCTGGTTCTCCGGTCGCGCCGCGTGTCCGGGGAGACGCGGCCGGCGGGCGGCCTGTCGTAACTGCGGGGCACTTCGAAATTTCGCCCGCCTATCGTTCCCTGCGCACCACCGCGGCCATCCGGCGCGATCTCGAAATTCTGATATTGCTGGGCAGGTGCCGAGCCCGCCAGGCAAGCGGCAAAGATCCAAGCGCCGCTCGCAAGGGCCGCCCGAAATGCTGCTGTTAGATGCCGATGCGCGGTCATTCCGTTTCCTCCGGGGGGCGCGAATGGTCGTCGCCGGCAGCGCCGTTTTCATCTCGCCGTATCGCTGATCATATCATTGATGCAGCAGCTGTCGTGAGAAGGGATTTGACGGTTCCCGCGCATGGAATCACCCGCCGCTGTCTCGTCGTGCGACCGGCTGCTCAATCGGCTTCTGCCTGCCTCACCGGAACATAAAAGGGCCTTTTTCCCGCTGAAAAATTAAGCTCTTCTCCGCTGCATTTATAGGCTTCACAATCCTGTAACAACGGACCTAATATACAAGTGCAGATGCCGAATCGCTCAGGAGAAGCCCTTGACGATTGCAGTTTCACCACAGGCCCTGCCGGCGCTCGTTCTGAACGCAGACTATAGGCCGCTGAGTTATTATCCCTTGTCGTTATGGTCCTGGCAGGACGCGATCAAGGCCGTCTTTCTAGACCGTGTGAACATCATTGCAGAATATGATCATGCGGTGTCGTCACCCAGCTTTTCCATGCGGCTGCCGAGTGTCGTCAGCCTCAAGACCTATGTGCAGCCCACCCGCAACCCAGCTTTCACGCGCTTCAACGTCTTCCTACGGGACAAGTTTGAATGCCAGTATTGCGGGACACGCGACGAATTGACCTTCGACCATGTGATTCCCCGCGCGCATGGCGGTGAAACCACCTGGCACAATGTCGTGGCGGCGTGCTCTCCCTGCAACCTTAAAAAAGGCAGCAAGCTTCCCAAACAGGCGGGCATGTTCCCGGCGCAGAAGCCTTTCCAGCCCACGGTTCAGGACCTGCACAATAATGGGCGTCTGTTTCCGCCCAATTATCTGCATGAAAGCTGGATGGACTATCTTTACTGGGATACCGAGCTGCAGCCCTGAGCTTTCAGGACTGCGACGCGGTTTTCCGCTTAGCGGCTTTTACGGCTTGCGCCGAAAAAGGCGACTGCCGCAAGTGCCAGACTTGCGATGACGTTCCATCCGGCGAACGACAGGCCGAGGACACGAAGTGCCGCATCATTGCAGGAAGGCGCCTTGATGGCGTTGAGGTTACCCAACAGGTCGCCGGCATTGGTCGTGATGGAAGGCGCCCCGGTGGCGCAGGTAATCGGCCCCGCCCAGAAACCCCATTCCACACCCGCATGATAGACGCCGAGGCCGGCCCCAATCAACATGGCCACGCCGATAAGGGCGAGAAGCAGCCGTGTTATTTGAACCGGCAATTTGAAAATGCTGGATGCAATGGCCAAGATGCCAAGCGGAATGGCGTAATAATAGGGATCGCGCTGTAGCAGGCACAGCGCGCAGGGCGTGTAACCGCCAATATGCTGGAAACCGAGGGCTGAGCCGACGGTGAAGATCATTCCCGCCGTGACGCCGAGAGCGGCGAGTGTGCGGCTGTTATCGGCGGATGTCGCATTGGCCATGTAAATTTCCCCAAACTTCGCGAAGAAGCAGATATCCCGAACGGGCTTTCAAAAAGGCGGGCGTGATGGCGAAATTAAGTCGCCGATCTCGATGAATGTTACGGGATTCGTCTAATCCAGTCCTCTGCAACTGGCAAATGAAAGCCTGGTAAGAAACGGAGGCGGATGAGCAAGCTTTCGTGAGGACACCAGCCTCTACGCTACCCATCGAAGCCGCTATGAAAAAAGCATCTGGAGCAGGGAAAATTGAGATGTGTAGGTAATGGTACCCCAAGCCGGGATCGAACCAGCACTCCTTTCGGAACCGCATTTTGAGCGGCCCAAAGGACGATATTCTAAACACCGCCGATTGCAAGTAAAAGCGCGAAAACCTACTACGATCAATGATTTAGCTTGACCATCGTAGGCTTCAAACTTCTCCATACTTGCCGGCAATAGCCGGGAATCGTGCTCCTAGACACCCTCGCGCGACTCCTACGACTAACGTGTTTGGAGACCTCTGATGGCCAAAATCAAACTCACCAAGACGGCTGTGGACGCCGCGCGCCCGAAGGAGCGCGAATACGAACTCCGCGATACGATCGTACCGGGCTTCATGCTGAAAGTCACACCGTTCGGCGGCAAGATCTTCATGCTCGCCTACGTGACCAATTCCGGCGTCCGCCGGAAGCCCGCGCTAGGTCGATTCGGAGAACTCACCGTCGATCAGGCCCGCAACCTGGCACAGGACTGGCTCGCGGAGGTTCGTTATGGACGCGACCCGTGCGCGGAGAAGACAGCCGCGCGCGCAGCACCGACCATGAAGGAGCTGTGCACCAAGTTCATCGAGGAGCACTCGAAGCTTCACAACAAGCCCTCCACCGTCGCGACGAACGAACTGAACATCAAGAACCACATCCTTCCGCGCCTGGGCCGCTACAAGGCTCATGAAGTCACCCGCGCCCACATCTCGGAATTGATGACCGGCATGGCCGACCGGCCGGTGAACGCCAACCGAACGCTCGCTGCCCTTCGGAAGATGTTCAACCTCGCCGAACTGTGGGGATATCGGCCAGACGGCTCCAATCCGTGCAGGCACGTCCAGAAATTCGCGGAGAACGGATCGACCCGGTTCATCACCGACGAGGAGATGCGCAAGCTCTTCGCCTATCTCGACCGCTCGGACCGGGAGGGCCTGGAGCATCCCTTCATCACCCTCGCCATCCGGCTCCAGTTCGAGCTGGCGGCGCGCAAGTCCGAGGTGCTTACGCTCGAATGGGCCTGGATCGACCTCGAACGCCGGCGCGTGACCTGGCCTGACAGCAAGACGGGAGGAATGACGAAGCCTCTCAGCGACGAGGCTCACCGGCTGCTCAGCAAGGCTCCGCGCTTCGAAACGTCGCCCTATGTGTGCCCGTCGATCTTCGATCCCTCGAAGCCGATGACGGACAATACCTATCAACACGGATGGCGGCGCATCCTTGCCCGAGCGGGCGTCCCCCATGTCGGTACGCACGGCATCCGCCATCGCGCCGCAACCGATATCGCGAACTCGGGCGTGCCATTGAAGGTCGGTATGGCGCTCACGGCGCATAAGACCGTCACCATGTTCATGCGCTACGTTCACAACGAGGAAGACCCGGTGCGCATGGCTGCGGATGCGGTCGCCGCGCGCAGGCGCATCGTCGTCGGCGCCGAAGCCCCGGTCGCTGAGGAACCGTCGACAGAGGTCGAGATCGAGGTCGGCGCCGCGCTGGAAACAGCGGACGTTGCCGAGCCCGCGTCGCCGCCTCCCGGCCTGGAAGACGGCAAGTATTCGTCGCGCACCAAGGTCGGAAACTATCGGCCATTCCGCCATCGCAACGGGGCCAATCGCGCCACCCCGCCCGGCGCCCGACATGATGAAAACAGGGAGGCAACGCGATGAGCGCGCCCCGTTTCACATCGATCCCTGCCGAAGCACGAACGGAGGTGCGTCATGTCGCGACCTAACAACCGAGCAAAATGGCCGTCCGCAGACCTCCTCGCGCGCGCGGTCTACGTGGAAGATGCTGGCCCCGTCCGCTTTGTCGATACAGACGCAGCGGCAAGATATCTGGCGCTCGATGCCCATACGCTCGAATGCTACCGATCTCTCGATACGGGGCCGGCATTCTACAAGTTCGGACGCTACGTCCGGTACGCGGTCGGCGACCTTGATGCCTGGGCGGAAAGCTGCCGACGTTCGACGACCGCTTCTCCGGAAGCACCGCGCATTCTCCCTCTTAATCGAACATAGGTTTGAGGCTATGTCTCTTGGAGGGGCACGCTCACTCTTCCTTCGAGGATGAGATTCGAGCCTTTGACCGAGAGTTCTGAATCGCGTTGGGGTTCGCACGCGGCGAAGGAAGCTTCTGAGTTTTGTAGATCGGGTTCAGCGTTAAGTAGTCTTGGGGGGAACGGAAAATGTCGACTTACGTCGTTTTCGATGGCGATAACGACCAATGGGCTTACCGGTATGTCCGGGGGTGGCATGCCAACCCCAGAATACCGTTCCAGTTCGTGGACTCTCATGATCTCGACAACATGACGTCGCGTGCTCAGAATGAGGATTACGTAAAATCGAAATTGCGGGAGCGAATGCGACAATCGACAGCAGTTATGGTGTTGATTGGAAACTCGACCAAGAATCTTTTCCGCTTTGTAAGGTGGGAGCTAGAACTCGCGTTGAGCTTGGATCTGCCGATTATTGCCGTCAACCTCAATGAAAGCCGCGTACAGGACAGTTTGTGCCCGCCGATCATTAGGGATCATTGTGTTGTACACGTACCATTCAAACTGAAGGCCATAGAACATGCTATAAGACATTGGCCAACTGAATTCCAACATTTGAGCCGCACCGAAAGGGCCGGGGGAGCACGGCACTACGGCACGGATCAGTATCGTAGCTGGGGCCTGTAATTTAACGCGGAGGGGACGTCGATTTTCAATCTTTTGATGTTTAATGCTGATTGGCCATCGGGAAGAGTCACTGTGCCGATCGGCCGGATGTTCGAATATACGGAAGCGCATATTGCCGAACTATTCAGATTGAACAATACGCCACTTCTGGACAAACTTACGGCTCTGCCTTGTCTCTTCTGCGAAGAGGGGACCGGCGATGAGTCCGCGTATGTCGGGCAGATAAACCGGGCGCGCATCGTAGGGGGCGAAGTCTCACTCGAGGTAAGCTTTGACCCCGACGTTCCTCCCCTAACAAACTCGCTGCTTTATGATAGCCGGGCTGAACTGGACATGCCCCGAGATTTCGAATTCTCTCGCAACCATTGGGCCGTGAAAGAGGTCGACTTGTACCGCTTTTTACTTCGCCAGGTACGCCCCCGGCGACAGCGGCCAACGGTCTTCCCATTGGCCGAGCATGAGAATTTAGACCCCCATCTTGCATCCGCCATGATGCCCTTCGATGCGGCGTTTAATCCTGTTTTTGATGCTATCCGAAACGCTGCTCAAGGTGTCGGACTTCGTTGCCGACGGGCGGACGACATCTGGGAGAATGCGTCAATTATTCAGGATGTCGTTTCCCTGATTGATCGTTCGCGCATCGTGATCTGTGACTGCTCAGGTCGAAATCCGAATGTATTTTACGAAGCCGGGATTGCGCACACCTTAGGTCGAGAGGTCATCCTCATTGCACAAAGCGATCACGATATCCCGTTCGACCTGCGCCATCTCCGATATGTGCGCTACCTCAACAACGACCAAGGTCGGGCCGAGTTGTCCGCGACGCTACTAGCCCGCATGCAGACAATCATCGGCCATTAGCTGGACGTATGCATCATGCAAATCGCAGGTGGACTATATCGCGAATTGTGCGAAACGCCGAAGTGGAACGCACAGTTTGGCTCGGGCGGGCGCGCGGCGGCAGCCGTCAGTGCTCTTTCGCCAGGGAGCACTCTTCACACCTATGCACGGGACGAGAGCAGCCCGGGAGCGGACGAACTGTCGGACCTCGGTGTGCGGCTATCCCGCACCCATTCCGATATTGCGATCGCATTTGCGTACTTCCACCCACTGTCTCAACCACACATCGAGCCGCGACCTGGGTCATTTCCTCAGCAGCCTCCGATACATGTTTCGGGAGATGTGGTCCTGAGATTCGGGTTCCTGGAAGGATCTGCCATCGTGCACGCTGTCCGCGCGATTTACGATCCTCAGACAGCTGTCCGTCCTGAGCCATTTGGAGCCAATGGCTCGACAGCGAAACGGCTTGCTTTGGTTATGAATGAGCTAGAGCTCTGCCGCTATGCGGGTTGCACCGACTTGGCGACTGCCGCCGCGAAAGCCATGTCGAATGGCGATCGGGTGACTGTGATAGTCGTAAAAAGAGGGGTGCGGGGGGTCACCGTCTTTGAGCGTCATGCCGAACCTAATACCATTCCCGCATATTATTCATCTCGGGTCTTCAAGATCGGAACAGGGGATGTCTTCAGTGCCGTGTTTGCATATCATTGGGGCGAAGCCGGAACTTCCGCGGCCGAAGCCGCGGACCTCGCCTCCCGATCGGTGTCCGCCTACTGTGAGACAATGACCCTTCCGGTGCAAACCGACTTGCTCAATAGCCGCGAGCCCATAACAGGGCAGGCACCAAACCGGATTGTTCTGCATGGCTCAACATCTACAATCGGAAGGCGGTATACGCTTGAGGAGGCGCGCTTCCGCCTGAAAGAGCTTGGTGTTGAAGTGCTCTCACCTCAACTCGATGAGGTCCCAGATTCATTCCTCGAAAATGCACCTTCACTTCTAGTGGCGGACGGATTGAGCACAACGGAAATTCGACGACTCTGCGCAACGCGATCTCACCAAAATATTGTAATACTGGACGAGGAGCAGCGGTCCGATATCGCTGCACTCTCCGATCTCGGCGTTACGATTGTTCCCGACTTCGCCTCGTCTTTGTACCGAGCTGCCTGGCCTCGTGCATCTTGCCGTAGCCTAGACAGTTGCGGCGACGCATAATTTGTGAGACTTCTGATTCACTACTCTGGGGGGAGTAATTACGTATGTCAGACGTCTACATAGTCTATTCACGAGAAGATGTCGGACAGGCGGAGAGATTAGTAAAAACACTTTCAACCCGATGGGATGTTTGGTGGGACGATAAAATCGTCGGCGACTTCTCGACCGTGATCGAACGTGAAATCCAGAATACAAAATGCGTCGTTCCGCTCTGGTCGCCGACAGCTAAGGACAATAGTAATGTAAAGGACGAACTCCGCTTAGCTGAGCAATATAATATTCCGATTATTCCCGCTAAGATCATTCCGACAAATGCGCCGTACGGCTTTAACGGCTATAGTGCGGTTGATCTTCTGGGCTGGACCGGAGAAGACGATCATCCTGGTATCCAGCACCTGATGCGCAAGATTTCGACTGTCGTCCCGCCGAGGATGGCGCCAACCCGCCCATCAGCCATCGCTGCGGGTAGAGTCCCCCTTCCGAGCTTGTTCCTCTCCGTGTCATCACACGAGACACAACTCGTTCCTCTCGAAGCTCTTAAGGCTCTTCGTCTCTTCGGTACATCGACGGTCCTTGTCTCCGCCTACGACCTGTTTCCACCCCGCCGCCCTCGAGGTATCCAGCAGGAGCTGAAGCGTATCCGCGCGCAAGGCGGATTTGTCCTCGTCGATTCAGGCAATTATGAAGCGACGCGACGCGACGACGACAGCTGGAAGCCCCAAGATTTCGAATTGGCGCTGGAAGGGATTTCACACGATTGGGTGTATTGCTTCGACGAGATGGATCCGTCGAGGGACAGAAAGCGTGCGGTTGGGCAAGTCATCGCAGCGGTCGAACGAGACAGGAAGTTCACCAAAGCCCCCGTCCTTCCAATCATTCATGCTCCCGCCACTAGGTCGAAAGGGTACGATCTTACTATTCTCCCCGAGGTCGTGCGGGATGTCGCCGACCAGCTCCAGCCACCGATGATCGCGCTGGCGGAGCGCGAGTTGGGCCGAGGGCTGATCCAGCGCGCACAGACCATGAGGCGCGTCCGGAACGAGCTTGATCGCTTATCCTTTTATCAGCCGATCCATCTCTTGGGTACGGGAAATCCATGGAGTATAGCGATCCTAACGGCAGCTGGAGCAGACAGCTTCGATGGGTTAGAGTGGTGCCGGGTTGCCGTTGACCGACAGCAGCACAGATTAAATCACTACCAACATTTCGATTTTTTCGCATACCAGGCGCAGATGGCGGCTTCGGCCATCACTGTTTCTGCGCTCTCCGACGATAATATAGACTACGCAGGTAAAGTTGCCTTCCATAATTTGGACTACTATCGGGAGCTAACCCACGACTTGCAGGCTGCCGCTTCAACAAATCGCTTAGAAGCATTTGCCGTCGGCCTGTTGGGCCAATCCAATTCAAAACAACTTAGGGATCAAATGCCGGATTTGTTCAGATGAGAAACGATGCTGCCAGGCTGGAGCACGCCGTTGCCGCAATATGCCCGGAGATTGAAGAGCGGGCTAAGCGCTCTCAGAGTGCGCTTGACGAGCGAAATCTCTGGTGGGAACTCTCATGCTGCCTGCTCAGCAGTCAAGTACCGTATGGGCTTGCCGTAGCCACCGCCGATGCTTTGGATAAACGGCAGCTTCTCCTCAACACATCGGCACCCCGGGCCGAACTCGCCGATGAAATCCTCGGGGTTCTCCGTCAACCTGTACTGGTGAACGGCAGCCTTCGAAATTATCGCTTTCCTCGATCAAAGTCGATGCAATTGGCCTCTGCGCGCGAATCGGTCTCGCAGGAAAGCGGGGACCTGTGCTCACTCGTGCATGCCTTCGGAGATGCGGCAACCGCTCGCTCGTGGCTTGTGTCGAACGTAGCTGGAATCGGGCCAAAGCAGGCGAGTATGTTCCTGCGTAACGCAGGTATCAGCTACGATCTCGCAGTCCTGGATCGCCACGTATTGAACTACATGACGATTATTGGACTCTACACAGGGGCCGGCCGAGCCATCTCGAAGCTTTCACACTATCACATGCAAGAAGATAAACTGATTTCACATGCAAATAGGCTCGGATTTGCAGTCGGCCTTATGGATTGGGCGATCTGGATAGTGATGCGGGTTGCGGGTTCTCAAGATACGGAGCGCGCGTTAGCATGAGCATTGTCACTCTCGTTTCCGGTGGGCTTGATTCCACGCTGGTCGCCTACCTCGCAAAAGAGGAAGGGATTCAGCAATATCCGATTTTCATCGACTATGGGCAGCGATCCCGCGATCGAGAGCACGCGGCTTGCCGGTCAGCGATGGCCAAGTTGCAGCTACCAGATTTGGAGGTGGCCGACCTGTCGGGCTATGGCCGCCTCATTAAGTCCGGGTTGACGGACCCGAACCAGCGAGTGCTGGAGGATGCGTTTACTCCTGGTCGAAATCTCCTCTTTCTGCTTGTAGCAGCAGCCTACGCATTTCAGCGCGACGCCGATGCGATATCGATTGGACTCCTCCATGAGGAAACCAGCCTGTTTCCTGACCAGACATCGGCGTTCTTGCAGGAGGCGGAGGCAATGATCGCAAGGAGCATGGGGCGTGAAATAAAGGTCCTTGCACCGCTCTCGTCGTTCCACAAGCAGGAAGTCATCGAAGTCGCGATGCTTAAAGGCATCGAGGGCACTTATTCCTGTCATCTCGGGGGTGAAACACCTTGTGGAGCGTGCATAGCATGTAATGAATTCAAGGCTGAGGGGGTCTGATATGGGCGGCGGGAGTAGCGGGAGCTGGAGCAGGTTAGGCGACATTCGGTCCCTGGAGGAGAAAGCCAAGGCGGCGCTTCAGGGCGGCAAACGAAATGTCTTTATCAGTTTTGCAACCGAAGATATGGACGAGGTCAATCTTCTGCGCGCGCATGCGAAGAACGAGAACAGTGATATCGAGTTCAACGATCATTCTGTTCGCGAGCCCTACGACAGCGAACGCGCAGAATATATCAAACAAAAGATCAGCGAGCGGATAGAGCGCTCATCTGTTTGTGTCGTCTACATCTCCGACAATACTGCGCAAAGCCGTTGGGTGACTTGGGAAGTGGAGACCAGCCTCGCTCTTGGGAAAAAGGTGGTGGCGGTTCACCCCAAGGGGGGCGCCCCACGGCAAAATCCGCCTTGGGTGGCGAAGCACGGCGTGAAAGTCGTCCAGTGGAATCAATTGGCCGCTGAACTGAAATAGCCCGGAGATCCGTCGATATGACGCCTGATAGTTTTCCCGCCCTGTACCGCTCGGCAGACGGCTCCGCCGCCGATGCCCAGTCCACCTATCTAAGGCTTATTCGGCTGCAGTACCTTCTGCTCACTGTCGCAGCGACGATCTCTATTTGGTTTGGAGCGTCTCCTGATCTATACATCGCTTATGCGTTAGTTCTGGCCGCCTCTACGGGCCTCCTACTATATATGGCAGTCCAAAAACCTGAGAAAGAGTGGTACGGGTGCCGAGCGCTGGCGGAGTCGATCAAGACATCAACCTGGCGTTACATGATGCGAGCTGAGCCATTCGAAGATGCCCCGAAACTCTCAACAGTAGCAGAGAAATTCTCGGAGTTTCTGAGGGCGATTCTGGATGCCAACAGCCACGTCCGCGACTCGATAAGCCGTCGGCCGGTAACCGGCGATCAGATCACCAACGAAATGAATGCGGTTCGTGCTCTGCCTCTCGCAGAGCGTGTTCAACGATATAATACTGACCGGATTACGGACCAACGCGAATGGTATGTAGCAAAGGTTACCTGGAATAGGCAGCGTTTTCGCCTATGGATATTGATATGCGTCCTCGTTCAAGGTGCCGCAATCGCTTTAGCTCTCCTCCGAATCCGCCATGATCCACCATGGATGATTTGGCCAACCGAACCTTTGCTGGTGATAGCGTCTTCCGCCATAGGTTGGATCCAACTGAAGAAATTCAACGAACTCGCTTCTGCCTACAGCCTCACCGCCCACGAGATCGGCATCTTGCAGACGCGGCTTGGCACGATTGACAGCGAAGAGAAGTTTTCTGCCTTCATAAATGAAGCCGAGCGAGCGTTCTCTCGTGAACATACCCAATGGGTTGCCCGCCAGATCGAGAATGCGCCCTGATTTGATCATACGCCAACCGATCAGCGAGTGAGTTCACTGGCGAATGCGATGCAGGCGAAAAAGTTTGTCGAAGAAATCCTTGATCTTCGCTTCGGCGCCGTCACCGACCAGTTCATTTGCACCGAACCGATAGACCTCATATCCCGCAAGGCGCAGCTCGCGGTCGGCCGACACCATATCGGCATAGACCTTCAATGAAGGAAGGTCGTTTTCCGAGAAATGGTGCTTACCGTCGACCTCAATCACGACGCGCTGACGGCTGGGTAACAGAAGCAGGAAGTCCATGCGTTGACGCGGCAATGGAAGCCGGTGACGCAGGGTTTTTACGACGGCAGGATCATAGTGAAGGTAGACCTGCGGCAGCAGCGCGGGCAGCGCCTCGCCGAGGGTAGACCGATAAGCCTTGAAGTAGGCCGCGAAAAGCTTGCGTTCCGCATCCGAGGCCAGGGATTCCTGGAGACGCGCTCCGAGTCTTGCGGCATCAGCACCGGGCGTAACGTCGCCCCACCAGGAAACGAGTTCCGACCACAGAAGGCCGCTCGCGCTGATCGGCCGGTCGTAGATCAGGCAGCTCTCTTCGCCGGACAGAATGACGATGTCGTTGTTGATCGCATCGGCGAAGCCGATTTCCGGCTTCGGTCCTCGTGACGCAAAGATCAGGTTTTTCGGCCGGCCGCCAACCCCCCGCACTAGAGAGCGGAAACTGAAAAGCGGATGGCCGGATACCTCGCCATCCTGCGCAAGCTCATATCCATCCCGCGCGAGCACCCTGTTCAACGCTTCGACTGTCTTCGTCTGCTCATCACCTGATCGGGAAAGGGGGTGAACAGCTTGTTCGAGCAAGGCGCCGAACCTGGCCCTGGAACAATCGAAGGCCCCGATTTCTCCAAACAGTTGTTCGACCGACCAATCGCCGGGATTGTGATCCATGTGCCGGGCGATGCGGTCGCGCAGGCTCTGGCCTTTGCTGCCAAAAAGGGCTTCGAATGGTGAGGAAAGCGGGAAGTAGCTCTCGACGACCTCCACGGTGCTACGCTCGCCGGCGAGGTCGTTGTCGAGAATCCGCGCGACGTCTCGTCGTGTGATCTGCGTCAGCGGTGGATCATCAGCCTCAAGCACCTTGCGGCCCGCCTCATCAAGCGGGATGTCGCTGCGAGCAGCAGCGAATTTGAGCGCCAGTCGAGCCAAGTCCGCCTGCGTGAGGTTTTCGAGCGCAAGTTCGATACGCTGCCGTTTTGAGAAGCCCTCTGGTGCCGGCACGACCAGCCCAGCGACCAGCCCCGGCTCCTGACTCATTTGGGCGTGGCTCATCCCGTGCAGAATTCCGAAGATAAGCCGATAAAGATCATCCGCCACGCCCGGTCCCTCTCAGGATCACACGCACAAATGCAAACATCCGCGTAAACAGATAATCCACCTGATCCAGAGAGGTCAGGGTTTCTTGGGTCGTCTCGGAATGACGAATGCGAAAGCTGTTCCCTATGGAGGTCAGCTCAGCGGCCTCCCGCCCAAGGGCTTCCCGGAATCCAGAGTCCGGCGTGGCGACACGGTCCAGCATCGCTTCGGCCTGAGCGCGCTTGTTGGCGCCGGGTTCCAGTGTCTTCAGCCGTTCAAAGGCATCCCACAGTTTCTCCAGCGCGTCCTGCCGGTCTTCAGGTTTGAGCGATAGAAATCGTTGGCGAGCGGCTTCGAGCAGGCGGTCCGTCTCCGCATCACCGGTATGAAACATCGCCCAACCGAGAACATCGGCGACCGGCTGTGGGAGAAGCCGGCGGGCCTGTCCGCTCGATGTGAGTTCATACGCAATCGCGTTCCGGCGAAACAGGAGGTTTACGTCGGCTACGAACCGAGCAAGGCCGCCGTCCCGGTTCCAGCTCAAGTGATGGTGACCGAAGTAGGAATGATAACTGCCTTGAATCGGCTCGCCGACGGCGCTGGCGCAAAACTCGAGCAGATCGAGGATCACCGGCGTATCGGGCACTTCGTTCACAGAGAACGGCCATTCGATCCACGGCACCTCGGCGCCCAGCACCCGGCTGAAGGCTTGGACGTCACATCCGCACGGACCATTCCCGTCGGGGCACTGTTCCGGAAAGCGAAAGCCAAACGAGCCATCGCCAATCCTCGTCTCGATCAAGGTGAAAAGACCCGCCACAGACGGTCACCAATGACATCGATTGTTGCAGGGCGTGCCCCATATTCACGATCCGTAAAATAGCTCGACACCCTATCTCCCATCATCACTTCGCAGCACGGTTGGCTCGCCCGGCGATGTCCGCACATCGCATGATCAGCGCCTCGAAGGGTTCCGCGTCGTCAAGCAGCAACCCATCCTCGACCATGTGCGCATAGTCCGTTGCCAGCGCAGCGCGCGCATCTCCGTCCGGCACGAGTTGCAGCTTTCCACCGACGGCGGCTTCGTAGTCGATAACCTCGCCATCAACCGTCTTCGCCCCGAAGAACATGGTTTTGTGGCGGGCAACCGCGTCGGCGAGCTCACGATCCGATATTGCGGCGTTGGCGACCCCCGCATCATCCAGTCGGACGACATCGTGCCAATGACGGGCGAACCGATCGACCCGCAACCGGCCCTCGAGGCAATAAACATGCATTGCCGTCGCTTTCTCCCAGAAGGTTCGCTCGGCATGCATGACCCGGGGACGAGCCGCTGGGAATTCGACGCCGTCGACCAATCCGGCCGCGTCGCATACAACATCGCGCGGGCTGGCCGGCTCCCCGGTCGAGCGGGCGCCGAATTCCAGCATCACGCTCGGAGCCACATAGCCCGATCCCGAAGAGGTCGCCTCATAGTCGATGAACAGCTTGTCGCCTTCGGCCCTGAACGTTGCAGGCAACGACTGCGCGTCGATCGCGCGGGCAAGGAGAGGTCGGACTGTTCCGTCGACCCATTCTGGCAGCCGGTGGCGGACTGCCTTCGACCATCGCTTCTCCTCACTCCGGTTTTTCGGCAGGCCCTCGCCGTTTTCGCCCACCAGGTCGGGGGCGATGGCGCGGATGTCGTAGGTGAGATCCACGTCCTCGGAAAAACGCCGGATGACGTAATAAGCCTTTGACAGTGATGTGCCGCCCTTGAATACGAGATGTTCGCCGAAATTTGACCCGAACAGCGTTGCGAGAGTCCAGACGACCCACACGTCCTTTTCAAGCAGATGGGCCGGGCGGCCGGATCGATCGGCGGCAACGGCAAGAGCCTCGCGCCGATCGTTCGCTGACAATGTGACGAAGGCTTCAGCCATGAGCGACCTTGCCGACCGATCTGGCGAGCCAGCTCGGTAGTTGCGGCGCGGCCGCGACAAGCTCGCCGAACGTAGAAGACGGCAGCTTGTGTTTCAGCGTCTTCAAGGCCGCTTCCGCCTTCTCCGGTCCCAGCCAGGCGAGTGCGCGCACGGCCTGCCCGGCAGGGCGATCGGCCAACGCCAACTGCCAGCGTGGCGCATGGCGCAGCTCAATAGTCTGCTGGCCCAGAGTCATGGTCCGGCTTCGGCCCGAGGTCAGATAGACCGACCGGACCGGTACTTGGGTCGTGAGCCCGAGCGCATTGGCAGCCGCCGCTCCGTTCGACACGATGATTTCACCACGCTGCGTCGCAAGGGCTTCAACGGCTTTATCGACGGAGGGCGCGCGAACGCCGAACCGGCTCGAAACCGGACGTAGGTAAACGCCGCGCCCGGCCCGTATCAGCCGGCCACGTTCTGCCAGTCGCGACAATGCCTGGTCCAATGCGGGGCGGTTGCCGAGATGGAGCAGGCTTTTCGCGGCGATTGGAGCGCCCTCGGGCAAACCCTCGGTATGCGCCAGAATCTGTTCGGTCAGTCGCTGCATGATAAATCTCCTGTCAGAAATATACGCAGTTTTCTGACAGTTTTCAATCTATGTGGGAACGGCATGACTAATGTTTACGCCCGCTCCCCGGACTGTCGCGCGGAGTCAGGGATGTTCGAATTATCTGCGGTCGGGGCGCTAGTCCCCCACCCGTCTCGGCAATTACAGACCCTATCGTCACCGCAGCGGCGAAAACCGCTCGGTTCCGCCTGGCTCGAAGCGCACCGAAGCGATGGAGGCCGGTCATGTCCGATAGAGCAAAGCCGGATCGCCGCTGGCCAACGCCGGACATCCTCAAGCGCGCCAGGTTCGTCGACGAGGCGGGACCAGTTCGTTTCGTCGACACTGAGGCGGCGGCGCGCTACCTCGCCCTCGAAGCACATACGTTGGAGTGCTACCGCTCGCGAGGAGGAGGCCCCGCCTATCATAAGTTCGGCAAATGGGTCCGCTATGCAGTCGATGATCTGGACGCTTGGGCTAAGAGCTGCCGTCGCACCACGACGGTATCGCCAGAACCGCCCCGCATCCTTCCCATTGACCGGATATAGGTTCTAACCTATATGGAATGGGAGGTCGAATTCCACTCCGCCTTCGAGGCTGAGGTTCTGACTTTTGAGCGTGATGTCCGGGTCGCGTTGATCGCCGCCACCAAGCTGCTGTCCGATTACGGACCGCAGCTTGGCCGGCCTCACGCCGACACGCTCAAAGGATCGAAACACGCCAATATGAAGGAGCTGCGCTTCGAAGGCAGCGATGGCGAATGGCGTGCGGCCTTCGCTTTCGATCCCGAGCGCAAAGCCATCGTTCTTGTAGCGGGTGACAAATCGGGCGTCAGTCAGAAGCGCTTCTACAAAACGCTGATCGCAAAGGCGGATCTACGGTTTTCCGAGCATCTGGAAAGCCTGAAATCCGCAAAGAAGGGCAAATGAGATGGGTCGGAGCCTGAATGACATCATTGCCGCGCTCCCTGCCGAAGAGCAGGCAGCGATCGACGCCCGCTATCAGGATTTGAAGCAGGAAGTCGAGGGCCTTCGCGAGTTGCGGCAGATTGCGGGTAAGGCCCAGGCTGAGATCGCATCCGCGCTCAACATCAAGCAGCCCTCGGTTTCTCAGATCGAGCGACAGACCGATATGTATCTCTCCACTCTCCGCAGCTATGTGGAAGCTGTGGGGGGAGAGCTCGAATTGACGGTCAAGCTGCCGCAGCGGCCCGCATTGCGGATTCACCAGCTCGGCGATGCCAGCGCTCCTCCACAGATAACGACCCGCCGTCCTGGCACGCGCGCGCAGATGGGCGGTCGGCGTGGGCGCTAGTTATCCGACGAGAATCATCCTGGCGTTTCGAAGCGGCGGCGTCTGCGCCTTTCCGAAATGCGGCAAGCATCTCACCTACGACGCCCAGGTGGGAGACGACACCTATGTCGGCGAGGCGGCACATATTCGGGGTGAAAAGCCGACCGCCGCGCGCTACGACGCCTCCATGACCGATGCGGAGCGCGATAACGTCCGCAACCTTATCTATCTCTGCACCGACCACCATACGATCATCGACAAGGTCGAGGCTGATTGGCCCACCGCGACGTTGCAGCAACTGAAGGAAAGCCACGAAGAGCAGGTTCGCCAGGCGATGGAGGCGGCTTTTGCGGACGTTGCCTTTCCCGAATTGCAGAACGCTGTGTCGTGGGTCGCCAGCCAAGCTCCTGTAGGCAATGGATCGTTCGATCTCACCGCGCCCGACGAGAAGATCAAGAAGAACGCTCTATCGAACGGATCTCGGCATATCATTGCTGCCGGTCTGACCTCGCGAGCTACCGTTGGCGACTATGTCGAGGCCGAAGCGCAGCTCGATCCGGACTTTCCCGAACGCCTGAAAGCCGGCTTCCTTGAGGAATATTACGCGCGTCGGAAGGAGGGCCATAAGGGCGACGAGCTGTTCGAGCTGATGTGCGCCTTTGCCCAACGCGGGTTGCGTCGGCAGGCGGACAAGACTGCTGGTATCGCGGTGCTGATCTATCTTTTCGAAATCTGCGACGTGTTTGAGAAATGATTCTTCCGACCAAACATATCCCGCAGAACGAGGCGCTGATCGGTGTCGGCGCGACGCTGCTTGCCCACCTCAGCATGCCCATGACCTTCTCGGGCCTTTGGGAGCGTCTGCGCACGGAGCCGAACGTCGGAACTTTCGAGCGGTTCGTGCTGGCCTCGAATCTCCTCTATCTCATCGGCGCCATCGACATTCGAGACGGCCTCATCGTCAGGACCGCCTCATGATCCGAGCTGTTCGCGCCAATCACAAAGGCTTCCACGCCGCTCTGCTTCAGCCAGGAGTCAATCTCATACTGGCCGACCGATCCACCTCGGCCGGCGACAAGGACACGACGAACGCACTTGGCAAATCGACGCTCATCGAGATCATCGACTTCTGTCTCGCAAGCAATACCTCACCCGGGAAGGGACTTCGCATCGAGGCTTTGCAGGGTTGGGCATTCACGCTGGAGCTTTCCCTGTCCGGCCGCGACGTCGCGGTAACGCGAGCCACCGACACGCCCGGTTTCTTCGCGATCGAAGGCGCGACCGACGACTGGCCTGTCCGCCCGACCCCTAACAAGGAAGGCGTGCCCGGTCTCGACGCGAAGAAATGGCGAGCGGTCCTCGCCTGGGCGCTGTTCGGCATCAGCGAGTTGTCTGCCGAGTCGGGCTACAAGCCCTCGGCGCGGTCGCTGCTTTCCTATTTCGTGCGTAACCAGACAGCCGCGTACAACATCCCCTTCAAGTATTTCGATAATCAGAAGACCTGGGATATCCAGGTCCACAACGCATTCCTTCTCGGATTGAACTGGGAGAAAGCTGCGACCTGGCAGCAGCTCAAGGATCAAAAAAACGCACTCGATGCGCTCAAACAGGCGATCAAGACCGGAGCGGTCGACGGCGAACTGGCGTCCCTCGGTGAACTCGAAGCCGAACGCCTTCGCCTGTCGACACAGCTCGAACGCGAGCGCGATGCTCTCTCAAGCTTCCGCGTGCTTCCCCAGTACCGTGAGATCGAGGGCCAGGCGAACGTCCTGACCGGCGAAATCCACGGCTTGGTCAACGCCAATATCGTGGATAAGCGCCGGCTCGATCGCTACCGCGACTCGCTGGTCAGCGAAGATGTCCCGACCGAAGACCGGCTGGAAGCTCTCTACGGTGAGGCGGGCATCGCCCTGCCTGGCGCCGTCAAGAAGACGCTGGAGGATGCGCGGGCTTTCAATGCGCAGATTATCGCCAACCGCCGCGAGTTCATCGCCAGCGAGATTGCCGCGCTTGAGGCTGCTGTCAGCGAGCGCGAGACGAACATAGCGACTCTCACGGATCGCCGTGCCGGCTACCTTAGCGCGCTTGCCGGACAGGGCGCGCTGGAGGAACTGACGCAGCTACAGGAGCTGCATGCCGCCACCCGGCTGAAGGTCGATGAACTGACCAACAGGATCACCCAGCTTCGCCAGATGACCACGAAGGCGGACACGATCAAGGTCGAGACCGTGGAGTTGAAGCGAGCGACAGCACTCGATTATGAAGAACGGCGCGCACTCTGGTCACAGGCGCTCAGCCTGTTCTCTGAATTCTCCGAGAGTCTCTACAAATCGCCCGGTCGCCTAGTCATCGACATCGATGATACGGGCTACAAGTTCGACGTAGAGATTGCCGGTAGCCCGAGCGAGGGTATCAGCAAGATGAAAATCTTCTGCTACGATCTCATGCTGATCTCATTCGCGCGGCAGCGCGGTCTCGGGATCGACTTCCTGATTCACGACAGCACGATCTTCGACGGCGTTGATCCCCGTCAGCGAGCCCACGCGCTCGAACTAGCGGCAGCGATGGCCGCAAAATACGACTTTCAATATATCTGCACCCTCAACACCGACATGGTCCCGGTCAGCGACTTTTCGCCGGGCTTCGACTATGAAGCGCTCGTTCGGCTGCGTCTGACGGATACCGACGCGAGCGGTAGTCTGCTCGGATTCCGGTACTGATTGGGGGGCGCACATGGTCGGGTCTGGCTCTTCATTTTCGGAACGCTTCGGTTGCCACCGCGCCCATTCCGGGGGCGCACGCTCACGGACGGATATGGGCATATCGGAGAAATTCGCGTGAAAACGCGCGATTTTAAGTGAATGAAGGTAATTTGGTCTATTCAGTTGTGTATCTTAGGGCCTCGCAAATCGGAGTACGATCTACGTGACGCGGCACGGTTTTACATCAACGACGCGCCATGTCATCGCTTCCAGGGCAGGCTATCGTTGTTCCTATCCGGGCTGCCAGAAGTTGACCCTCGGGCCAGCGGTCGCACCTGACCAGTACGAGGACACCGGCTTCGCCAGCCATATTCACGCCGCCTCTCTTCGTGGCCCCCGTGGGCAGGGCGGGCTAAAGCCTGCGCAACTAAAACACGCATCCAATGGTATTTGGATGTGCGGAGCGCACGAGAACCTGATCGACAAGAAAAGCGGCGTGCGCTTTCCCGTCAATGTGTTGCAGAGCTGGAAAGCGCTCCACGAATACCGCACATCGTTTGAACATAGCGGAAATCAGGCAGCTTTCGGATTCGTGCGAACTCTAAGGCTTGAGCGTTCACCGCTCTTCACGCCCGGCACGCAGATCGATTTCGCCAAGACCACATTTCTAATCGGGCCTAATGGCAGTGGCAAATCCGCTATTTGCGAGTGGGTGAGCATACTTGAGGCGAGTGACAATATCCGGCGTTGGCTCGCAAACAACAACGTCCACTACGATATCATATTCGACGCCCCCGCCGAACATCGGCTCTCCGTTCAAACAGAAGGCATCCTCACTCTAGACCTTGATGGAAAAACGGTTAGCCGAAACCACGCCCGATCAAGCGCGGTTTATCTAAGCGGACGCGGTGACAACCGCATTGTGTGCGATCTTCGTCGAATCATGGACTTGCTCCAGATTGATGAGTTCGCGTTGCGCAGCTTGGGCACTCGCGTATCCGGTGATTTCGTAAAGAAAGTGGAATTTGTCCAGCGGACGCAGCAGGAAGACGACGAGGACGAGCTTCAGAGAGATGATCTTGACGCACCTGTCTACGTGTTGGAAAGTCATCTGACCAATGGTCGAGTGATGAGGTTCGAGCAATTATCGGGTGGCGAAAGGGGGCGCGTTCTACTTGAACTCGCGATGGCGCTAGCCCGTGAAGGAACCCAATTCGGGCCGACGCTGCTATTGGTCGAGCTTAAGTCGCTTGGAATGGATTGGGGTGCTATCCAGCCCTATTTGGACTTCTTCGGCAGTCCCGAGTGCCTATACCAAACTGTCTTGACATCTTGGGAACTACCCAGCGACGTCGAGATGCTCGGCTGGCAGATCTACATGGTGGACGGACGACCAGGAGAGAAAGGGACAGTAGTCGCATCACCGCGTGCGTGACCCAAGAAGTTTGGGTTCATCGCCTCTCTCAGTCTGCTGCAACCACCGACGACCACCCTGTCGGACAACCCTTTCGTCCTGGTCAGAAATCGACAGACCAGACCTCTATCCCATTGCGTTCGAACTGCGGTCGGCGTTCGTTGCCGGGGAACAAGGGTGACATGAAGAATACGTACTTATATCGCTCCATGCGAGATGCGAGCTTAACAAGATCGGCTGCCAGCTTGCCGTTGTTGCGTGGATTGACAGCCGCAAAGGTCTCGGCGCCGACATAGCCGGCTTCCTCACTCATGATGTCGAGTTCAAGCGATGCGTGCGCGCCAGGGGCGAGCCGAAACCCGCTCACGTCTGGATGTAGGTTCAACAATTGGCGGGCAGCCGCGATGGCGACGGCGAAGGTCCAAGTCTGATTGATTTGCTCGATCAGATTTAACGGCCGATCCTCGAGGGGATGGAAGCCAATTGGATCGAACTTCATCCGGCGCAACAGGTCCAGCGGGTCCCCCGATTGCGACGCCATCCATTGTTGAGCCCGTGCGGCAGAGGCTCGCACCATCTCCATCAAATTATCCGTCTCGACGGCGGTGCGGATGACAATATCCTTCGTCACTCTCGCATAACCTTTTCCCAGGTGTGAGCGCAGTAGCTGCACAAACCGGGATAGTCTGGATTGTACTCATGGACCGTGATGTCGGCACTGCATCGACTGCACTCGCCACCGATCGTTTCCTTACATGCAAAGCAAATGCTCATTTCTCCATTCTCGACATAGGCGTCGGCGCTGCATTCGGGGCATGTCGCGATCGGTGACGAGTCACCGTTCTTGGCGGCATAATAGGCGTCGATCTCGTAGCTCGCCGACACGACCATCTCAGCAAGCTGCCGCTGATCGTACTCATGGCCACACTGGAAGCATTTGGCATCGGCCGCTTCGCTCTCGATATTGTCGCGGTCGGTCTGACCGATAAGAGACGAGCCACAATTGGTGCAAGACATACGATCCAGTTGCCCGATCTCACCGGGCCAATTCAGGCGCAGAAGGCTGTCCATGCAGCTCTTCTGGACCTTATTGAAGGCATTCGTCTCTTCAAGGATTGTATCCCAGACGTCCGCCAAGACGTCTTGCGGATCTTCTTTCAGCGTCTCCAGGAAGTCGATAACCATCGGAAATGAGGCGGCGATCGCCTCCTTCAGCGCTCCAACGGGTTCGGCCAGGTGATAATGCTCAAGATTGTTTCGGAATCGTTGCAGCTTTTCGATGTTCACGTCAGGCCAGGACAAGCCGAATTTCTTGAATCGGCTCTTGAGCTGGGCGAGATCTACCGTCGCATAGCCGACAACCTCATGGTCAACGCCGCCGTCACCATCGGGGACGGGTTCGAATTTCGCGCCGATGATCTCCATCGGATCGGCGTCAGGGGCGGCACGGACGAGGCATTCCTTGCCCAGTAACAGCACGCCCGCATAGTAGTTGCGCGCCGCACTCAACATGCGCGCGTCGGAACCCTCTCGGAAATCTTCGATACCGAGCACAATCGAAGTTACCGCATTCTCAAATATATCCGCCATGCCCCCGCCAACAGCTCCGAAACTTCCACAAATCTACCCTAGACTCTTCAAGGAAAGGCGTCACCTCGGCCGGGAAGCGGTCGAGCGCACTATCGCATGTTGGAGAAGCTGACGGCCGCTTTCGTCGTCGGATGCCGCTGTCATAGTGGCGGATGGAAGCGGCGATGGGGCTAGTCGGCACCCTTCCGCACCGTCTCGACCGAGAGGGAGACTTGCTCCAGCGGCCGTAATAACTCGGCCTCCGGTTTCGTCAGCCATAGCCAGGCCGCCCAATCTTCCGGCCGCAGCACCACGATCTGCCGGTCGTGGATCGGCTTCACGTCGGGACCGGGATCGGTCGTCAGCATGGCGAAGGAGGCCGGGTGATTGCCCTGCGCCTCGCGCCAGATGCCGGCGACGGCAAGGAAGGGCGCTCCGTTCAGCGTAAAGCGGTGCTTGGTCTTCGGATATTTCGTGCCGGTGAACTCGAAGAAGGCCGAGGCCGGGACGAGGCAGCGATGGGTGTTGGAGAAATCGCGCCCTTCCGAGCGGAAGTTGAACACCGGGCCGCCCTCGGGCCGGTTCGACGGCAATCCGAAATTCATCCGCTCCAGCTCGACCTCGCGGTCGTTCGCCGTCGCCCGCATCACCGGACCCATCTGGTTGATGCGGATGTCGTCATGTTCGGGAAGGTCAAGGTCGCTTTGTTGCGTCGGAATCCCAAGCTCCAGCGCCTGCATCATCCTGCAATACTCGACCCATTTCACATGCTGTTCATAGGCGTTGCACATGGATGGCAAGATAGGGCGGGACCGGAGCGATTTCGAGGCTGGCGGTCCTTCGCGATTTCCGGCGGTCCGTATCTATGCTTTTGCATTTATACGCTTCCACGGTTTTACGGTCTTGCGGGGGAAAGCCTTCCCCCTGGTCGGCACTTCGTTGCCGACACACCCCCTTCTGCGGGGAGACCCCGCAACGCCCCCCGAGAGTGAGAGTGCGGACGGGGTTTGCCGTGACGGGTTGAGGGCTGGGAGAGAGGCTCCCGGCGCCCGTCGCGGAGAACCGCGATGTCCAGACGTGACCGCACCCCTCGCGCCGGCTCGGACCGGACGAACCTCTATGACGAGATCACCGGCAAGATCATCGCCGAGCTCGAGGTCGGCCGCTTCCCCTGGGTCCAGCCCTGGGGCACGGCGTCGGCGAAAGCGCCGCTCGGCCTGCCGAGGAACGCCGCCACCGGCCGCAGCTACAGCGGCATCAACATCCTGATCCTCTGGGGCGCCGTCGTGCAGCACGGTTTTCCCGGTCAGGGCTGGCTCACCTACAGGCAGGCCGCCGCGCTCGGCGGCAATGTCCGCAAGGGCGAGCAGGGCACCACCGTCGTCTATGCCGACCGCTTCGTCCCAGAGGACGAGAAGCGCCGGGCGCGCGAGACCGGCGAGGAAGCCCAGGCCATCCCCTTCCTCAAGCGCTTCACCGTCTTCAATGCAGCGCAATGCGAACGGCTGCCCGACGACATCACCGTCGCGGTTCCGCCGCCGCCCCCCGGCCTGATCGAGCCGAGGGTCGAGGCGCTGATCAGGGCGACGGGCGTCGACTTCCGCATCGGCGGCGACAGGGCATTCTATGTACCGGCCGACGACTATGTGGTCGTGCCGCCGCCGCAAGCCTATTTCGAGCCGATCAACTGGCACCGGACGGCCCTGCACGAGCTGGGTCACGCCAGCGGCCATCGCAGCCGGCTGAACCGCGATTTCTCCTCCTCCTTCGGCACGAAGAAATATGCCTTCGAGGAACTGATCGCCGAGATGAGCGCCGCATTCTGCTGCGCGTCGCTCGGCATCGTCCCGACCGTGCGCCATGCCGACTATATCGGCTCCTGGCTCGACGTGCTGCGCGAGGATTCCCGCGCCGTGGTCCGCGCCGCCAGCCAGGCCAGCAAGGCGGCCGACTGGATATTGTCCTTCGCCCCCGATGACGGGCTGCGCCCGGTGGAGGCCGAGCCTGACAGGCGGGCGGCGTGATTGACCGCGCGCGACTTCACGCCGCTCTCGTGCGCATGGAAGCCGGCCTCGCCCGAAGCCGGGACAATCTCGCGCTGGCCGAGCGCGCGGTATGCCGCCGGGCCGAAGCCGAGGCGATCCGCCGGCGGCCGAAAGCGCGGCACTACCATCGTGCGATGAGCCGCTGGACCGGCGCGGACGAGGCGGAATACCGCCGCATCCTCGACGATCTGCTCAAGGCGTCCGGTCCCGATCTCGACCGGCTTCGTCGCAGGATCGTCCGGCAGGAGGCGGCGATCGACACGCTGCGGCGGAAATACGGGGTGGACGCGCCGCGGCCGTCGCTCCCCGCCCGGTGAGGCAGGCGCCCGCATCGGCGTTCCAGAGAGTGAGAGAGGGGATGGGGATTTCGTGACGGGTTGATAGCGGAGAGAGAGGCTCTCGGCGCCCGTCACGGAGTACCCCACCATGGCCCGAGCTGCCAAGAAGAAGCCCGCCCTCGCGATGATCGAGTTCTCGCGGTCGCGCGACATTCCCTTCAACCGCATCCATCTGTCGAACGACAATGTTCGCGAAGTCGACGCCGATGCGGGCCTCGATGAGCTTGAGTTCGATGTCGAGCGCCGCGAGGACCTGATCCTCGGCATCAATGTCCGCGCCGTTCTCGACGCCGACGGCAACGAGACCGGCGATTTCGAGACCCCGGCCGGCGGTCGCCGCTACCGCGTCATCGCCCGCCTGGTGGCAAAGGGTCGCTTCCCCGAGGACGGCCTGGTCCCCTGCCTCGTCAAGAAGGCCAATGCCAAGACCTCGGCCGTCGACGACTCGCTGGCCGAGAACACCTTCCGCGTCGGGCTGCATCCGCTCGACCAGTTCCGCGCCTTCAAGCGGATGGTGGATGGCGGCATGACCCACGAGGAGGTCGCCAGCGCCTACTTCACGACGACGCGCTATGTCGAGCAGCGCCTGGTGCTCGCCAAGGTCTCGCCCAAGCTGCACGAGGTCTATGCCGCGAACGGCATGACGCTCCGGACGCTGGAGGCGTTCACCGCCCATCCCGATCACGAACGCCAGGAGCAGGTTTGGGATGCCGTCCGGCAGTCCCACAACAAGGAGCCCTGGCAGATCCGGGAAATGCTCACCGAGACCGAGGTTCCCGCATCCGACAAGCGTGCGCGCTTCGTCGGCCTCGACGCCTATCTGGCGGCGAGCGGGTCTCTCCTGCCGCGCTATCTCTTCGACGATGACGAGGAGGGATGGCTGGAAGACGTGCCGCTTCTCGACCGGCTGGTCGGGGAGAAGCTGAAGGCGGCCGCGGATGCTGTGGCCGCCGAAGGCTGGAAGTGGGTCGAAGCAGACCTCGAACTTCCCTACGGCTATGACCACGGCCTGCGCGGCGTCGTCGGCACGCCGGCGGAACTGTCCAAGAAGGAGCGGCGCGAACGCGAGAAGCTGCGCAGCCAGCAGGAGCGGCTTGAGGCCAAGTACCCGGCCGATCAGGAGCTGCCCGAGGACATCGACCGGCGCCTAGGCGAGATCGAAAGGCAGCTCGAAGCCTTCGAGCGCCGCCCGACCGTCTATGATCCGGTCGAGATCGCCATCGCCGGCGCTTTCGTCACCGTCGACGAGGACGGCGAGCTTGTCGTCAATCGCGGCTGGGTGCGCCCCGAGGACGAGCCGGTCGAGACCGTCGACACCGAAGGCGTCGAGCCGGATGCCGGTATCGACGGCGAGGACGATGACGATCTCTCGCCCGAGGGACCGCGCACCGTCATCGCCGTCAACGGCCGGCCGGTCGAGCCAGAGGAGGACGTGGACGTCATCCGGCCGCTCCCCGAAAAGCTGGTGATCGAGCTGTCGGCGCATCGTACCATCGCGCTGCGCAACGCGGTCGGCAGCAATCCCCATGTCGCCATGACGGCGCTGCTGCACAAGCTCGCCCGCGACGCCTTCAGGCGATCCACCCATGGCGCGACCGTCCAGGTCTCGGTTCACGAGGTCTTTTGCGGCAATCAGGGAACCGACCTGAAGACCACGCCCTATGCGAAGGCCGTGGACAAGCGCCACGCCGCATGGAAGGCCAAGGTGCCGACCGACGACGATGCGCTCTGGGACTGGCTCGTTGCGCTCGACGACGAGAACCGCATGGCGCTGCTGGCGCATTGCATGTCTCTCGGGATCAACGCGCTCTACGAGCGGCCCAATCCCATGAGCGCCACCGGCATCTCCGAAAGGCAGCTCCAGGCGCGCATGGCGGAAGCCGACCGCCTGGCCCGCGTGACCGGCCTCGACATGGCGGAGGCCGGATTCCGGCCGACCGTCGCGAACTACTTCGGTCGCGTGACCAAGCAGCGCATCCTCGAAGCCATCGCCGAGGCCGTCGGCGAGAGCACCGCCAATCTCCTCGACAACCAGAAGAAGGACAAGATGTGGATGGCGTCCGAGGCGGAGGAGCGGCTGGCGAATACCGGCTGGCTCCCGGAACCGCTGCGTCTCGCCAGCGAAGAGCCCGCGATCGAGGGTGCAGCCGAAGAGGACGAGCCCGACGTGGCGCTTCCCGACTTCCTCGCCGGCGACGACGAGGCCCCCGAAGCCGGCACCGGCGAAGATCCGGCGGTGCTCGTCGCCGCCGAATAGTCCCACATCCGCGGGGCGGCCGCGGTCGCCCCGCATCTTCCCCCTTCCACCTCCAGGCCCGGCGCTCGCCGGGCCGTTTTCGTTTCAGGAGCACATCATGCCGATGTTCACCATCGAGACCGCTTACCGGCTCCCGGCCTACCGGACGCGGACATACGAGGCCGACACGCCCGAGCTGGCTTGCCGGCTCGCCATCGAGGACGACGATCGGGATGGCGATGCGATCGCCTACGAGTCGGCCGGCGAGACCTACGTCACCGGCATCTGGCCCGGACCGGATGCGCCCCTCGCACGGTCATCCATTGCCGTTCCCTCGCAGTTCGCGGAGACGGACGCCCGGAAGATCGCGCAGTTCGAGATCGTTCTCGGCCTGCTGAAGATGCTGGTCGCAGACGTTTGCGCGAATACCGCCACGGAGAGGGACTGGATCTCGCGCGCCTCCTGGGAGGTCGCACGCGGCGAGGCGATCATCGCCGGCGCGCGCGATCCCGACCCTGCCGCCGATCTTCCCGGACGTCGCCATGTCCTGGCATGGCTTGAGGAAGATCGAGTTCGCGATCGCATCGCGACGATCCTCGCAACCGATCCGGACTTCGGCGGCCTGTCGCCCGACGCCGTGACCGACTGCGAGATCAGCTCGGCATGCCTGGCTGTCGTCAGATCGACCGCTCCCGACGACCGGACCGGCACGGCCGAGATCCGCGCGGTGCTCACCGCCCTCGGACCGGCATTGTGGCGCAACACCAAGGGAGGCCGGCCATGATGCACTCGATCTATGCCGATCTCGGCATCACGGTGATCGACACCGACCGGGCGGTCCTGCGGGCGGCGGCGCGAATGCTTCCCGCCTGGGTCCGCCGGGACCGCTGCAAACGCCTTCTGCGCCGCAAGTTCTACCGCGAGATGCTGCGCTGCCACGCCGCGGCCCAAAGCGGCGCGTGGCAGACCTGGCACTGAGCCTTCCCACCATCCCGTCAACCAGACCGGCCGTCGCGCCCGGTGCTTTCCCTATGGAGCTTCCCATGCCCAGATTTGTTGTCCGCAAGGGCCACGATGCCTTTGTCTATTACGAAACCGTCGTCGAGGCCGGCACGCCCGCAGAGGCGCGAAGCGTCGCCGAAAGCGTCCGCTACGATGGCGAATGGATCGCCACCGGCGAGGTGCAGGAGTTCGACGATTATGAAATCGACGAATCCACCGGCGTCCGTCTTCTCGAAAAGGGTGAGACGGTCGAGGCGTTCCTGATCGTCGCCATGACCGCCCACGAGCGCGATGCGGTGCTCGCCGGTCTTCGCACCCTTCAGCTCGCCCTTGTCAACGGGCCGCTCGATCCGGTGTTCCTGGACATCTACAACAACGACGGCGCGCACGCCGGGCTCGATCTCCCCGAGATCGACGCGCTGTGCGAGCGCATCAACGTGTAGGTGGCCGCGATGTACGCCACCTATCTCCGTCTCGCTGTTCCCGTGTGGGAACGCGGCCGCACGGTCGTCGGGGCGGCGCGGCGCAAGCTGTCCCGCTCCGCCCTGCGCGATCCCGACAGGCGGGACGCGCGCAAGCGCTTCTATCGCAAGATGCTGCGCCACCACGCCGAGGCGCAACGCCTCGTCGCGCGCTTCCGCCTCTGACGCCTGCGTCTCCCCGATCGCAATCCCCATCCATCGCCCGGCCATCGCGCCGGGCGTTCTCGTTTCAGGAGCCTGACATGGCCATTCCCGATCACGCCCGCACCAACTTCAACACGCTTCTCCGCGCCGCCGGCGACGGCAATCTCGCACTCATGGAGTGCCTGGATGCCGTCACCGGCGAGCGCCGTTACGTCCTTTGCGCCGTCGGCCGCGCGGAGGACGGCGATTTCGTCATGACGCCCTTCGGCCATCTGGCCGATGGCAATCCCTACGACGCCTACCTGCCGCCCGATCCCGACGATCCGGACGGCTTCATCGCCAGGTCGGGCGAGGGAGCCGCGTCATGATCACCGTCGACGAGATACTGGCGGCGGACCTTCGTTGCCCGCCCTCGCAGCGCTCGCTGCCCTGGCCCGAAACGCGCGATGGCGTCACCGTCGTCGTCGAGCCGAAGCCGCATTGGGCCGCCGACATGACGGCCTTCCGGCTTCAGGATCGGTCCTATTGCTACTACGCCGACTGGACCGAGAACGGCCCGGCCGCGCGCTTCTTCGATCACCCCGAGACCTGCGGCCGCGAGGTGATGGCGAAGGCGCGCGACATGCTGGTGCGGGAGATCGCCGGCGGCCTCTGGCGCCTGTGAGCGAGGGAGAGAAGGGACGGGGCCTGGACGGTTCGGGGCGGTTGAAGAGAGAGCGCCGCCCGGACCTGTCTCCTTCCTCTCTCCGGAGAACCAGGCCATGACCCTTCAAGCCACTGCCCGCCAGACCGCAACGATCGTAGCGGACGATTGCCGCGAAACCTTCCTGCCGACCCTGTTCGGCCTGCGGCTCCTCATCATCGCGGAAAACACCGTCTATCATGTGATGGAGCGGCTCAGCCCCTATGACTATCGCGGGGGCTTCTGGAATTTCTACGAGTATGGGGGCCGCCCGCTGTTCCTCGCCCCCGCGTCGCGATCGCCCATGCGGATCGAAAGCGGGCTCACCGAGTTTCGCGGCGAGGTGTCGGCCGAGGCCGCCGGCATCATCGCGACCCTCTTCGTCCTCTCGAACCTCGCGCTGCGCCACGATTCCGACCATCTGGCGGAAGCCTACCATCGCCTCGCAGCCTATTCGAAGGGACATGCCGAAGCTTCGGCTATCTTCGCGGCGATCGACTGACTTGACCGGGCGCCTCGCCTCACGGCGGGGCGCTCTCGTCGTGTTCGCGATGGCCCGTTCGGCGCGGCGGGGGCGGCCGTCCTACCATTCGCCCTTCTGTCCTTCGGCGGCATAGTCGAAGCGCAAGGTCCACGGCCTGACGGGCCGATGGTCATCCGTCCGCGTCACGCGCAGTCGCGACATCCTCGGCACGACGGTCGGTGCGGTGTCGAAAACGACGGGGATCGTGTAGACCGCCTGCGCCTGCCGGTTCTGGTAGCGGGCCTCCGCGCTGACGATGATCGCGGGCGCGATGTCCCAGAACTCCGACAGGGCGGCGAGGAGAAGCGCGATCGCGATGATGCAGGCACGGAAGGCGGTCGAGGTCGACCAATGCCCCTCTCCGAAATCCGGCAAATCGGACGTGATCGTCGATGCCGCGAACGCCAGGATGATGAGCCAGTAGAATCTCGGCGCACGCGGAAGCAGCCATGTCCTCACGAGCTTAATCCTTCCAATATCGCGGTTGTTTCGGGATTTGCGCAAGCAAACCGGCGCAAAATCCAGCCCGCTCAATTGTAGATCAAAGCCGTCGTCTCAACGAGGTGACGGCCGGAAACCTCCGGCGGCGAACGGCTGCTCTCGGCGATTTCGCGGAAGCTGTGAGAGGAAGAGAGGGGCCGGGACGGATTTGAGCCGGTGCGGTCGAGAGAGAGCGCTGCGCGGCTCGTTTCCGTCCACTCTCCCGAGGTTCCCCATCATGAACATGATATCCGCAACCGCGGCCGCCGAGGTCGCCGCATCGCTTCCGCCCGTCGCTGCGTCCGCCACGCCCTCGGCGATCGTCGTTGCCGCGCAGATCCTCCTTTCTGACCTCGAACGCGGCCAGCGCGTCGACGCCACCATGCTGCGCGGCGCGATGGAAACCGCCTTCGGCGGCTCCGACACTGCCGGCGCCTGGGACTGGAAGACCGCCTACGAAGCCTGCGAGGTCGCGACCGTCCTCATGCTGCGCAAATACGGAAAGCCGCTTTTCCGCAAGGCCGGCTCCGCCGCCGCGGTCCTGCCGCAGCTTTCCAAGATCGCCGGCCTGATGCCGACGCATACGCGCCGCTCCGAGGAGGCGCAGACCTTCCAGCAGTTCTCCACCCCGATCCCGCTCGGCCTGGCAGCCTCGTTCGCCGCAGCCATCACGCCGGCCGACCGCGTGCTGGAGCCCTCGGCCGGAACCGGGCTTCTCGCCATCCTGGCCGAGATCGCCGGCGGCTCGCTCCTGCTCAACGAGCTGGCCGACACCCGCGCCGATCTTCTCTCCCACCTCTTTCCGGCCCTTGCCGTCACGCGCTTCGACGCGGCCCAGATCGACGATCACCTCGACCGGGCTCTCCTTCCGACCGTCGTTCTCATGAACCCGCCTTTTTCGGTGATGGCGAATGTCGAGGGCCGCATGGCCGACGCCGCCTTCCGCCATGTCGCCTCGGCGCTGGCGCGCCTTGCGCCCGGCGGCCGGCTGGTGGCGATCACCGGGGCGAATTTCGCGCCGGACGCACCGGCCTGGTCCTCGGCCTATGCCCGTCTGCAGGAACGCGGCCGCGTCGTCTTCTCCGCCGCGATCGACGGGTCGGTCTATGCCAAGCACGGCACGACCATCCCGACGCGGCTCACCGTCATCGACAAGCTGCCGGCGGACGATCCGACCGCGTTCCCGACCGCGCCCGGCGTCGCGCCGGACGTCGCCACGCTTCTCGGATGGCTGGCCGAGCATCTCCCGGCCCGCCCGCCGGTCGACCCTTCCATCGCCGTGCCCATGGCCGCGACCGCCGCGCCCCGGACCGTGCGCGCCTATATCAACCGGGCGGCGAAGGCCGCGCCGGCTGTGGCGCATCGCGAGCCGGAGGGCGTTCCGCTCGCCTATGAGACGGTCGACTGGAAGCCTGCCCAGGCCGGTCGCCTGTCGGATGCGATCTATGAGGAATACGGTCTCCAGACCATCCGGATTTCCGGGGCTTGCGCGCATCCCACCCAGCTCGTCCAGTCGACGTCGATGGCGAGCGTCGCCCCGCCGAAGCCGAGCTATCGCCCGATGCTGCCGGCGGACGTGCTCGGCCTGCTGTCGGACGCGCAGCTCGAAACGGTGATCTATGCCGGCGAGGCGCATTCCGACTTCCTCGCCGGCGCATGGACGGTCGACGACACCTTCGACAAGCTGAGCGCCGCGGCCGAGGACGCCAGCGGCGCCGTCCGCCTCCGCCAGGGCTTCATGATCGGCGACGGCACCGGCGTCGGCAAGGGACGCGAGTCGGCCGCGATCATCCTCGACAACTGGCTGCAAGGAAGGCGCAAGGCGGTCTGGATATCGAAGTCCGACAAGCTGATCGAGGACGCGCAGCGCGATTGGGGCGCGCTCGGCATGGAGCGCCTGCTGGTCACGCCGCTGTCGCGGTTCCCGCAGGGCAAGCCGATCACGCTGAACGAGGGCATCCTATTTCTAACCTATGCCACGCTGCGCTCCGACGACCGCGGAGAGAGGGTTTCGCGCGTCCGGCAAATCGTCGAATGGTTTGGCTCCGACGCCGATGGAGTGATCATTTTCGACGAGGCGCACCAGATGCAGAACGCCGCTGGCGGCAAGGGAGAACGCGGTGACGTTGCCGCCTCGCAGCAGGGTCGCGCCGGGCTGCGCCTCCAGCATGCGCTGCCGAACGCGCGCATCGTCTATGTCTCCGCCACCGGCGCGACCACCGTCCACAATCTCGCCTATGCGCAGCGGCTCGGCCTGTGGGGCGGCGAGGATTTCCCCTTCGCCACGCGCGCGGAGTTCGTCGAGGCGATCGAGGCCGGCGGCGTGGCGGCGATGGAGGTGCTTGCCCGCGACCTGCGCGCCCTCGGCCTCTACACCGCCCGCTCGCTCTCCTTCGCCGGCGTCGAATACGAGCTGGTCGAGCATGAGCTGACGCCCCAGCAGGTCCGCATCTACGACGCCTATGCCGCCGCCTTCGCCATCATCCATAACAATCTGGATGCGGCGATGCAGGCCGCCAACATCACCGGCGGCGGCGAAGGCGGCTCCGGCACGCTGAACAGGCAGGCGAAATCCGCCGCCCGCTCGGCCTTCGAAAGCGCCAAGCAGCGCTTCTTTGGCCATTTGTTATGCAGCATGAAAGCGCCGACCCTGCTGCGCTCGATCGCCGCCGATCTGGAGGCGGGCCATTCGGCCGTCATCCAGATCGTCTCGACCGGCGAGGCGCTGATGGAACGGCGGCTGGCGGAGCTGCCGACCGAGGAGTGGAACGACGTCCGCGTCGACATCACGCCGCGCGAATACGTCCTCGACTATCTCGCCCATTCCTTCCCGGTCCAGCTCTACGAGCCGTTCACGGACTCGGAGGGCAATCTGTCGTCGCGCCCGGTCTATCGCGACGGCCTGCCGGTCGAAAGCCGCGAGGCCGTCGCCCGACGCGACGCGCTGATCGCCAAGCTCGCCAGCCTGCCGCCGGTTCCCGGCGCGCTCGACCAGCTCGTCCAGCATTTCGGGACGGACATGGTTGCCGAGGTGACGGGCCGCTCGCGGCGCATCGTGCGCAAGCCCGGCGGCAGCGTCACCGTCGACCGTCTCGTCGTCGAGACGCGCGCAGGCGCCGCCAATCTCGCCGAGACACAGGCGTTCATGGACGATCAGAAGCGCGTGCTCGTCTTCTCCGACGCCGGCGGCACCGGCCGCAGCTACCATGCGGAGAAGTCGGCGAAGAACACGCGGCTGCGCGTCCACTATCTGCTCGAGGCGGGCTGGAAGGCGGACACCGCCATTCAGGGCCTCGGCCGGACGCACCGCACCAATCAGGCACAACCGCCGCTCTTCCGGCCGATCTCGACGAATGTGAAGGCGGAGAAGCGCTTCCTGAGCACGATCGCACGCCGCCTCGACACGCTGGGCGCGATCACGCGCGGCCAGCGCCAGACCGGCGGCCAGGGCCTGTTCCGGCCCGAGGACAATCTGGAGAGCCCCTACGCCCGCGACGCGCTGCGTCAGCTTTATTTCCTGCTGGTGCGCGGCAAGGTCGAGGGATGCTCGCTCGACCGCTTCGAGCAGGCCACCGGGCTGAAGCTGATGGACTCGAACGGCCTCAAGGACGAGCTGCCGCCGATCACGACCTTCCTGAACAGGCTGCTGGCGCTGACGATCGAGCTTCAAGGCGTGCTGTTCACCGCCTTTGAAGGGCTGCTGACGGCCCGCATCGAAGGTGCCATCGCGTCCGGCACCTATGACGCCGGGCTGGAGACCCTGCGCGCCGAAAGCTTCGTCGTCGTCGATCGCCAGACGATCTACACCCACCCCCGCACCGGCGCGGAAACCAGCCTGCTCACGATCAACGAACGCAGGCGCAACCGGCCGGTGACGCTCGACGCAGCTCTTGCCGAACTTGCCGATCCGCGCGCGAAGCTGCTCGTCAACGAGCGCTCCGGCCGGGCCGCCGTGCAGATACCAGCGAGCAGCGTCATGCTCGACGACGGCGAGATCGACCGCCGTGTCCGCCTGATCCGCCCGACCGAGGCGCACAACATCCCGATCCGCCTCATGGGCGGGACGCACTGGGCCGAAGCCGACCGGGATGCCTTCGCATCGGCCTGGGAAGCCGAGATCGCCGAGGTGCCGGAGTTCACCGATGCGAGGCTTCACATGGTTACGGGCTTGCTGTTGCCGATCTGGAAGCGCCTGCCCAACGACTCGACGCGCGTCTATCGGCTCCAGACGGACGATGGCGAGCGCATCATCGGCCGGCAGGTCTCTCCGGCCTGGGCCGCAACCGCGACCACGACCGGCGCCGCGTCGATCGCGCCCGACGACGCCTTCGCCGCCTTGATGGACGGCCGCACCATCCTCGACCTCGCCGAGGGCCTTCAGCTTCGCCGGGTGCGCGTCATGGGCGCGAACCGCATCGAACTGTCGGGCTTCGACGACACGATGCGCGAGCGCCTGACGGCTTACGGGCTGTTCCACGAGATCATCTCGTGGAAGCTGCGCATGTTCGTGCCGAGCGACGCCAGCGGCCCGGACGTGCTTGCCAGGGTGCTCGATCGCTGGCCGGTCGAGCGCATCGGCGAGCGGGAGGCGGCGTGATGCCCCGTCCCGACGCCTCCGAGCTGGCGATCCGCCTCGGCCATCACGCCGAAGCGGTTTGCCGCGAATACCTGTCGTCCGGCCGGCGCGCCGGACGGTACTGGCAGGTCGGCGATGCGCGCAACAGCCCCGGACGCTCGATGTTCGTGCGCCTGACCGGGCCGGAAACCGGCAAGGGCGCGGCAGGCAAATGGACCGACGCATCGACCGGGGAGCATGGCGATCTCCTCGACGTCATCCGCGAGGCGCTCGGCCTCGTCGACTTCAAGGACGTAGCCGAGGAAGCGCGCCGGTTCCTCTCGCTCCCGCATCCCGAGCCTGCGACGACGGGGGCACCGACCGGCAGGACCTCCAGCCCCGCGCCGTCGGGGTCGCCGGAAGCCTCGCGCCGGCTTTTCGCGATGTCGCAGCCGATCGGCGGCACGCTTGCGGAAATCTACCTCAACGGGCGGGCGATCACGTCCCTCTCCGGCGTCGCCGCGCTGCGCTACCATGGGCGGTGCTACTATAAACCGGATGCGCATTCGCCCACCGAGATCTGGCCGGCGATCGTCGCGTCCGTCACCGACCTCGACGGCAAGCAGACCGGCGCGCACCGCACCTGGCTTTCACCGGACGGTTCGGGCAAGGCGCCCGTCGATTCACCGCGGCGGGCGATGGGCGATCTTCTCGGGCACGGTGTCCGCTTCGGCGCCGCCGGTGAGGTGCTGGCGGCCGGCGAAGGCATCGAGACCGTGCTATCGCCCCGTCAGGTCCTGCCCCACATGCCAATGATGGCGGCGCTTTCGGCCGCACACCTCGCCGCCATCCTGTTCCCACTGAGCCTGCGCAGGCTCTATGTCCTCCGGGATCGCGATCCGGCAGGGGACGGTGCGCGAGACAGCCTGGTCGCCAGAGCAACGAGCCTCGGGATCGAGGCGATTTCCCTGTCGCCGAAGCTTGAGGACTTCAACGATGATCTGCGCTGGCGCGGCGTCGACGCCCTCCGGGCGACCCTGTTGGAGCAGGTTCATCCCGATGACGTCCGCCGTTTCGTGGAGGGCTGAGGCGATCGGCAGGGGATGCGGTGTGGATCAGGCGTCTCCACTTGCCGTCTCCCTTCATCATCGCAAGCGACCTTTGCTGTCGGAGAGCCCACGCCCACGGCCTTCTGAGAGGGCGATCGGCCCACAAACGGCCCGGCCGGGCAATGGCGCGGCGCGCGGCTATTTTCCGCCGGCGGGGCGAGCCCCGCCTTTGCAGCGCGAAACAAAATAGCCGGGCTTGGCCATCGAGGCCCTCGCGAGAGGCGAGGGCTGCCAGTCCGGTCCGCCTGTGGGCGTCGACGCCTGCGAAGGCCGCGATGGGCGCGGTCTCCAGACAAGGACGCTCACGATGACGAACGAAGACGAAAACGCAGGTTACGAGCCGATCCACACCGCATCCCCCACCGATCATGTCCTCAACGAACTCCAGCTCTACGGCTGGCGGCCATATCAGGACGAACCAGATCCGAGGCCGCTTCCGGAGGGCAATGCCGTCGCCGCAGCCGTCGCAGATATCTTCGATGCCCTCGTCGCGACCCTCGGCGACACCCGCCTCGAACCCGATCTCGAAGAGCTGCTCTGGGGAGCCGTCAATCTCTTCCACCGCGCCACCGGCCGGGTGGAGCGCGAGCTGGACGACAACGAGCGGGCGCAGCGCCGGTTTCAGACGGAACAGGACGGCAGCGAGGTGAAGTCGGTCGAACTCGAACGCCTCACGGCAGAGGGCCAGACCATGATCGAACGGCGCAACAGCATGGAACTCTTCCGCGATGTCGCCGCCGAAGCCTTCGAGCACCACACCGGCAGCGCCTGGAGGCCCCGCACCGGCTCGAAGGTCAGCCATCGCAATCTGACCGCCGCGATGATCGACTCCAGAGACTACCTTGCCGCGAAGCGCCGGGCTGAGAAGGAGGTGCTGCTGCCCGCCGGTCCGAAAGTTGCCGTCTCGGGCGGAACCGACTTCAACGATCATACCCTGATCTGGGCGAAACTCGATCAGGTTCGTGCGAAGCACGCCGACATGGTGCTCATCCACGGCGGCGCGAAGACGGGCGCGGAACGCATCGCCGCCCGCTGGGCAGCCAGCCGCAAGGTGCCGCAGATCGCCTTCGAGCCCGACTTCCAGAAGTATCCGGCAAAGCAGGCTCCCTACAAGCGTAACGACACGATGCTGGAAGTCCTGCCGGTCGGCGTCCTCGTCTTCGGCGGCGGCGGCATTCAGGGAAACCTCGCGGACAAGGCCCGCAAGCTCGGCATCCCGACCATGCAGTTCGAGGGCGGCGCGTAAAGCGCCGCCTTCCGGCAACCCTTCACCGGCCGAATACTTGACTACGGGAGATGATGATGGCTTTGATTGAACATCCTTGCAGAACCGGCACAGCAGCATAGTCGCAGGCGGAGCGTATTCACCGGAAGCCTGTCGTGATCCTCAACCGTTCATGCGGAGGCTTCCATGTCGCTGATCCTGCTCGCTATCTCCCTGACCATCATGCTCTGCATCATCGCCTATAATCTCGCGATCTATGCACTGCCCTTCATGGTCGGCCTCACGGCCGCACAATATGCCTGGGCCGCCGGCGCGGGCCTGTTCATGACCGGCTTCGCCGCCATCGCCGCCGCCCTGGGGGCGATCGCGCTGGTGATCGGCGTTCTCGGCTTCGCGAAGAACCCGGCCCTGCGCCTGATCGCACTCGCGATCTTCGCAGTTCCCGCCGCCATTGCCGGCTATGCCCTTGTCCACGGCGTTACGAAGAATGCGGTCGACTCTGCGATCGTGCTCAATCTGCTCGGCGGCACGGGCGGCCTGTTCATCGGCATCGCCGCCATGGTCAATCTCAATGCCCTCGGCGTCTCGGTCTTCTCGCGCTGATCCGGCATCGCGATCCGCCGCTCCCAGGACAAACTGAGGCGGCTTGCGCCGCCCGCCCTTCGGCCTCCCGCTCAGAACGCGATGCAGCGTCGGCGCCGGTCGGCCCATGCGCCCGCTTCGGGTCTGCTTCGCCCGGTCAGGAGCGGCCGATCATCGGCATGAGCCCGCAGGCCGCGAGCGTCTTTCGCCCGCTGGCCAACTCCCCTCGTGTCGTGAAGGCTGGCCGCGACCACCTTCATTTCCGCCTCGCCACGATGCTAATGGACCGCACTGCCGGCCGTCGAACCGGGGGACGCAGCGCCGTTCCGTGCCTTCAGCACCCGTCAGCCCTCTTCATTGCCTTCCCGGAGGCCCATGCCCTCCGAGCAGCGAGACGCGGGTGGCCGGAAGCGGATGATGGAGGTGTCGTCCCGGCGGCGCGGAATCATCGGGCCTGACGTTTCGCTGTTGCCGGCGAGAATGGCGATGGTCTGCCGTGCGTCTGATCCCGTGTGCGTTCAGAGGCACCAATCCCTCCGACTGACTGATCCCCTAAGACCGTTCGGTTTCCGGCCGCAACCCACGCGGCTCCGGACCGTGTTGCCGCGCAAGCGCGGCTGCCCGCCCCACTCCGGGCCTTATGGGCGAGCTGCCCGCGAGCGTGCAGTTGCAGGCGTCTCCCGCCGGCCTTGGCCGGGTCTCGTCGGAGGGATGGTCCCTCCGAGAAGCAACGGAGACTTACAATGCAGAACATCGTCATTCTCGCCGGTAACATCGGTCAGGACCCCGAAACCCGCACCACCCAGGGCGGCACCCGGATCACCCACTTCACGTTGGCCACCTCGCGCCCCCGCTACTCTGAAGGCAAGGTTGTCCGGGACGAGAAGGGCTACCGGGTTCAAGACACTGAATGGCACCGGATCACTGCCTTCAACGGCCTCGGCAAGACGGTCCAGGACTATTGCAAGAGCGGTATGAAGGTGCTGGTTCGCGGCCGCATCCACTACACGAAGTGGAAGGACCAGGAAGGCAACGACCGCTACGGATGCGAGATCATCGCCGAGACGGTCGATTTCCTGAGCCGGGCAAAGCAGACCGAAAATGAGCGGGGCGGACAGACCGACTACGACGACGACATCCCGTTTTGAGCGGGAGGCCCAAGGCCCGGCGGCGCAAGCCGCCGGGTTTCTCCATGTTCGCGACCGATCGCGCCGCCGGAAGATTTACCGGCCCGAACCGCCCCGCGCTGCGGCGCGACGGTCCGAGGTCTTCGCCGGGGCATCGGGCAGGTCCAAAAACCGGCATCCACTTTTTGGCCCGATGCTCCCCTGATGAAAGGGGGGGCGGAGCCGCCCCTCTCAAACTCACCCCGAAGGGTCAGGGCAAAGCCCCGCCCCCTCCAGCTCCCCCACCCATGAAGGGGGTGCGACACCCCCTCCAAACCACCCCGGCCCATACGGACGCGGCCCCTGTCGGGGCCGCGGGCTATCTCTCTCTGACTGCGCATTGTACGCCAGCCCATCCGGCCTCAAGGACTGCGCGGCCCCTCCAATTTTCGACTCCGTTCCTTGCTAGGCCCGGATCAGAAAATCGGTTCCTCCGCTTGCCGCACGGCGGCCGCGTTCCGCGTTCCCTGACCCCTCTGTGCTGAGGCGTGGACACCTTTCGTCAGAAACGAAAGGAGACTTAGAATGTCCAAGCTCGATTTCCTCGACTTCCATGCGAAGTTCATCGCCTTCGGAAATCAGGTTCGTGCGAACCGCGCCGAGTGCGACACGCGCTTTGCCGAGGTCGTCCATGACCGGCTCGCCGATGCGCTCGAGCAGCTTGCCGGGTTCTGCCGGGAAGGCCATCGGGCGGAAGCGTTGCTTCGGACCGAAACCGATCCGGCCGCGCGCGAGGCCCTGGAAATGACCATCGACTTCTGCGTCGGCGATCTCGAAACCAGCGGCGGCGGCTTCTATCCCTGGCATCTCCTGGATTGCATCGATCCGGAGATAGACTGGGGCGGCTACAGAGATCCGGTCGCGGAAATGTGGTGCCCTCGTCCGATCCCGGAGAGCTTCACGGTCAGCGACGAGCACCTGTGCGGCCTCGGCGGGATCATCCGGCGGATCGCGGCCGATACCGGCATCCGCTTCACCACCTATCTCTACTACGACTGCATCGGGCCGGACGGGGCGGCGGGCATCGAACCCGCGATCTACGAGACCCCGATCAGAAACGACAGATACCGATAGTGCCGGAGAGGCGGCGGGCGGCGGCAACCGCCTGCCGCCTTTGCGACGTCCTGGCTGCAAAGCCGAGCGGATCGACCGCTCGACCTTGCTCATGAAAGGGGGGCAAGCCACCCCTCTCAAACTCACCCCGGAAGGGGCAGGGCAGAGCCCCGCCCCCTCCAGCTCCCCCACCCATGAAGGGGGTGAAACACCCCCTCCAAACCACCCCGGCCCATACGGACGCGGCCCCTGTCGGGGCCGCGGGCTATCTCTCTCTGACTACGCATTGTACGCCAGCCCATCCGGCGTCAAGGACTGCGCGGCCCCTCCAATTTTCCTCCGCCGGCCAGAGGCCGACTCCACAAAATCGGTTCCTCCGCTTGCCGCACGGCGGCCGCGTTCCGCGGTCCCTGACCCCTCTGTGCTTGAGGCGTGGACACCTTTCGTCAGAAACGAAAGGAGACTTGATATGTCTGATTTCCACTATGTCGAACTCTATGCGAAGTTCGCAGGCTTCCGAATCATGGTGCTTGCCAACCGGCTTGCCTGCGACGACGATTTCAGCCGCGGCGCTCACGACAGGCTGGTGGCCAAGCTCGACCAGCTCATCGACCTGGCGCGCGGGACGCTCGCCGCTCAGCATGCGCTGGCGCTGAACCCCGATGGCCCCGATGCAGACGATCTCGGCGAGCAGATCTGGGGCGCCGGGCAGGACCTCACCTACAACTGGCGCGAACCGGACGGCATCGATCTTCTTCATTGCGAGGTTCACGTTGATTGGGCCACGAAGGAATACTATGACAGCCGCACCGGGACGTGGCGCTTCCTCGACGGCTTCCCTCCGCCGCGCGTCGAAGTCGGTGACGACCGACTGAACGGCCTTTGCGCCATCCTGCGCCAGATCGCCGCCGAGACCGGCATCCGGTTCAATACCTACACCACCGATCCGGCCTTCGAGGACGAAGAGCAGGACGGATGACGTCATCAGGCGACAGGCGGCTTCGGCCGCCTGTCGCCTTTCCGTTGAGCCGGGAGCCAAGGCCGCCGGTTCGACCGGCCGCCTTTGCTTGCGAAAAGAGGGCGTTGCCCCCTCTCGCGCTCTCCCCATGAAGGAAGGGCAAGCCCCTCCTTCAAACATCCTCCCATGGGGAAAGGGGACGGTTCCCTCCTCCCTTTCCCCAAACCCCTTTCCCTCTCCCGGAAGCCGCTTTCCGCTGCGCCCTGAGCGGACTACCTCCGCGCAGGGGAACGCAGCCCTGGCATTGATCATTCGCCGCGATGGCGCGAATCCGCCCGGCAGAACGGCGGGTGCGCAGCTTCGTTGCCGACGCCGGACCGAGTGAGGCGCCCGATCACCCGTCGCGTGCTCGGCCTGGCGGTGGCATCAGGAAGGCGTTCGAGGCTCGCGGTCGGACGCCACCCTGCTCTTGAATGCTCCACTCTGGTTTCGCCATGCCCTTCCACGATCAACCCGTGAAGGGTCCGCTACGCAATGCGTGCGGCCTTTGCCGGCGCAGCCTGCAAGGTGATCGCGGCCATGCCGAAACATTTCGGGAGCCTGTCGAGCGGAGATGGTCCCGCTCCCGCACAGGAGCCGAGAAATGTCCCTTCCAGATGCAAACGCCTACGCCTTCAGCCTCGCCTCTACCCTGATGGTCTCCATCGTCATCTTCCGGGCCGGGGATGGCACGATGGCCGTGATGCCCTTCGCCGAATATGACGGCGACGAGGATGCGATCGTCGGGGAGATCGACCCGTTCGCCTGATCCGGCCAGGGGGCGCTCGCCCTCTTTCCGGCTCGCCGACGGGAAGGCACCACATACCGGGCGAGCGTGGCGCACGGCGACCGAATCAGTTCGGCCTAACCTATAGAGAACCCGTGAATTTCACTCGATTACCGCTGGCTCTTTTTGCCAAGAGCGACTAAATTAGTCGTAGTTCTGGCGTGCGCATTCGTGGCTGTAGGAGGTGATCATGCATGATCACCGCCCGACAGTCGCGGGCCGCGCGCGCGTTGCTTGGATGGACGCAGGAGACGCTCGCTGACAAGGCCCAGGTTTCCCTGACCGCGCTGAAGCGCCTTGAGTCCGAGAGCGGCCTCAAGGTCTACGAAAGCACGCGGGATCAGGTGCGCCGGGCTCTCGAAAACAACGGCATCATGTTTCTGAGCACCGATCAGGGTGAGGGCTTGATGCTTGTTCGGCCGAAACAACAGCACCGCAAAGAATACTGATGCCGCTATTTCCTTCTGAAGCAAACCTTCCTTTGTCATTCTGCCATGCCGGGCTGGCACATTGGCGGCGCGCTGGAGCGCAATCCCAGGGGACAAGCCATGATCGGACCCTGCCGTGACCGACAACGCCTTTCTCGATGCACCGCCGGATTGCCCGGAACTGACACCCTACGACCGCAAGAACATGAAGCGCTACTTCCGCCTGCACGACTCGGCTGCGGACGGCGCGTGCTGGCGGGAGGCGGTCTCGATCCTGTTCGGCCTCGACGCGGACAGCGAGCCTGAACGCGCGCGGCACGTCTACGACACCCACCTGGCGCGGGCGCGCTGGCTGACCGAGCAGGGCTATCGCCATCTCGTGCGCGAAGGATACCGGAAATAAGCGATCACCGTGATGCCTGCGCGGCAACATCCGTTGCCAGCGATCGGGCTTCCGCGAGCAAGCGGCAATTGTAATCATCACTCCTCTGCACGCCCTAATTCTACGACTGCGAGGAGGAGGCGATGAAACCCGACATATCGCAGTGGCGATCTTCCTCCACCTACGACTTCCTGGACGATATCGACTCCCCTGACATCGCCTGGGAGTGGCTTCGCCGCAATGCGAAATATCAGGGCGACTACCGGGCCGTGGCGGACGCGGCGGTCGACGATACGCCTGCCACCGTAGACCTGATCAACAACTGGGGGCTTTGCTTTCCCCGTCCGGCCCGGCCTCTCGGCCGTAGAAACGCCGGTATTCTGGCTGCCCGGCCACGACACCGGCGCTCTCGTCCTCGCCGCCACGCCGCCAATCCTTTCCGGCGGACTTGATCTCTCGGCCGCGCTCGGGTCGGCCGAGGCCAGAGCGAGCGACGACGGCGAATATTTCCGGTACGACCTCGGCGGCGGCCGCTACCTCAATCTCGTACGCCTTTCCGGCGCTGACGCCGGCGGACCGCTCTCGATCGTCATTCCGATCGATACGGACGGGCTCGACCGCGCCGATGCCGTCCAACGCCTGTTCAGCCGGCTGTTGCGGCGGCGCGTGCCGGAGGACCGGCGTCTGACCCGCCAGCAACGCCGGCGGGCGCGGCACATGCTCCAGGCTGTCGATGGCCGCATGAACGGCGCTACCTACCGCGAGATCGCGGGCGTCATCTACGGACAGGCCCGGATCGCCGACGAGCCCTGGAAGACGTCGGCCCTGCGCGATGCCGTCATGGATCTCGTCAAGGACGCCTTCTCCATGATCGAGGGCGGCTATCTCAGCCTCCTGCGCCGGCGCCGGCGCAAATAATCCGGCGTCGGGCCAGGGGGTGCGATTTTAGCATCGCCATCTTCGCACTCCCCCCTGCCGTTGCTTCTTCGCCACCGTGGCCTTCGACCGCCGCTGACCATCAGCGGCCTCGCGAACCCCACGGAGGCCCGATCATGACGCCCGACATTTCCGACCTGCCGCCACGCTATCTTCGCACGCCCGAGGCCGCGCTATACCTCGGCCTGTCTGGCCGGACCCTCGAAAAGCATCGCACCTACGGCACCGGCCCGGCCTATCGCAAGCTCGGCGGCCGCGTCGTCTACGCGATCGACGACCTCAAAGCCTGGGCCGAGCGGGGCGCTGTCACCTCGACCGCCGATCCACGCGGCTCGGTCTTGCCCGCCAAGCGCCACGCTTCCCTGGTGTCGCCCGCCTACAACGGCGTGCGGCGGCATCGCTGAGGCGGACCCGGCATGCAGCGCCGCCGCCTCATCACGCCCAGCGAACGCAACACGCTCGATCCTTTCGTCGTCGCGACCGGCGATGCGCGGCCGCGCGACCAGCGCGATCTCATGGAACGGCCGTTCTTCTCGCTGGCCAAGGCCAAGCGCGTCGTGCCGATCCTCTACGAGGCCGGCGACGTGCGCGTCGAGGTCCTTGCCGTGCAGGAGCACGGCATGGCGACCATCTGGGACGCCGACGTCCTGATCTGGGCCGCGAGCCAGATCGTCGAAGCCGAGAATCTCGGCCTTCGAACCTCGCGCTTCCTGCGCTTCACCCCTTATCAGCTTCTCACCGCGATCGGCCGCGAGACCGGCGCGCGCGACTACAAGCTCCTCAAGGGCGCACTCTCGCGGCTCCAGTCGACGGTCATCCGCACCAACATCCGCCAGGGCGAGAACTGGCGGCGGCACCAGTTCTCGTGGATCAACGAGTGGGAGGAACTTTCCCGCGCCGACGGCCGCGTCGAGGGCATGGAGTTCGTCCTGCCCGACTGGTTCTACCGGGGCGTCGTCGACCGCTCGCTGGTCCTCACCATCGATCCGGCCTACTTCCGATTGAGCGGCGGCATCGAGCGGTGGCTCTACCGCGTCGCCCGCAAGCACGCCGGACGCCAGCCCGGCGGCTGGCTGTTCGACGTTCCGCACCTCCATGAGAAATCCGGCAGCCTGGTGCGCGTCTCCGACTTCGCGCTCCAGCTCCGCCGCATCGCCCTGCGCCAGCCGCTGCCCGGCTACCGCCTGCGCATCGAGCGGGAGGGCCGCCGCGAACTGCTAAGGATCGTACCGGTCAGCCCGTCAGCGGCCCCTGTGGACAAGGCTGTGGACGCGATCGGGATTTCGCACGCAGCACTATCGGGATTTCGCACGCAGGCGGTATCGGGACTTCGCACGCACGCACCACAGTTAAGTCTCTGGCCCGAAACCACGATTCCCGGCCTTAACTTAGAGTCTAATAGAGAATCTAACATTGTTGGGCGCGCGCGCGATGTGGAAAACCTCATCCGCAGCGCCGCCAGAAGTCTCGATGCCGGCGTCACGAAGACGAAACACGGACATGGGCCGCAGGCTAGTCCGGTTACGTCTTTCCGTAAATCCTCCCTTACGGCCGACGATACTTCAAACGCGCCGACGCCGCCCCGATCCCGAAAGCCGGGAGGGCACACATGATCGTCGCCGTGCTCAACCAGAAGGGCGGCGTCGGCAAGACGACGCTCGCCCTCCATCTCGCCGGCGAATGGGCGCGGCGCGGCCAGCGCGTCACCCTGATCGACGCCGACCCGCAGGGCTCCGCGCTCGACTGGTCGCAGCAGCGCGGGCGGGAGGGCCTGCCACGCGCCTTCGGCGTCGTCGGCCTCGCCCGCGACACGCTGCATCGCGAAGCCCCGGAACTCGCCCGCGACGCCGACCACATCGTCATCGACGGACCGCCTCGTGTCGCCGGACTCATGCGCTCCGCGCTGCTCGCCGCCGACCTCGTGCTGATGCCGGTGCAACCGTCGCCGCTCGACGGCTGGGCCTCGGCGGAGATGCTGGCGCTCCTGACGGAGGCGCGCATCTACCGGCCTCAGCTCGTCGCCCGCTTCGTCCTCAACCGCTGCGCCGCCCGCACGGTGATCGCGCGCGAGACGGCCGAGACGCTGGCCGAGCACGATCCGCCGGTGCTCGCCACGACGATCGGCCAGCGCGTCATCTTCGCCGACGCCGCGCAGACCGGACGGCTTGCCTGCGAGATCGCCGCCGACAGCCTGGCCGCGCGCGAGATCTCGGCGCTGGCGGCCGAGATCGCGCGGCTCGGCGTCGGGAGGACCGCGCCATGACGGTGCTTTCCGAAACCCTCCTGGCCGGCGATTGCCGCGACCTCATGCCGGAACGCGGCCCGTTCGACATGATCCTCGCCGATCCGCCTTACGGCGACACCTCGCTCTCCTGGGACCGCCGCGTCGAAGGCTGGCTTCCGCTCGCGCGGGCCGCCCTCAAGCAGACCGGCTCTTTGTGGGTGTTCGGTTCGCTGCGCAGCTTCATGGTCACGGCGATCCGGTTCGCGGATGCAGGCTTTCGCATCGCGCAGGAGATCGTCTGGGAGAAGCAGAACGGCTCCAGCTTCCATGCCGACCGCTTCAAGCGGGTGCATGAGCTGGCCGTTCAATTCTATCCCGCCGAGACGCCTTGGCGCGACGTCTACAACGATGTCCAGACGACGCCGGACGCGCTGGCGCGCACGGTGCGGCGAAAGAAGCGGCCGCCCCTTACCGGCCAGATCGACGCCGGCCACTATGTCAGCCAGGACGGCGGGCCGCGCCTCATGCGCTCGGTCATCTACGTGCGCAACGCGCATGGCCGCGCCATCCATCCGACCGAGAAGCCGTCCGCGCTTCTCGAAATCCTGATCCGCACGAGCTGCCCTCCTGGCGGCCTGGTCGGCGACTGGTTCGCCGGTTCGGGCGCGGCGGGCGAAGCCTGCCGGCTTTCCGGCCGCCGCTATCTCGGCTGCGAGATCGACGCCGCCATGGCCGAGCGTGCCCGCGCGCGCATCGCCTCCGTGCTGCCATTCGACGCGGGAGCCGCGCCATGACGGTCCGCACGGAAAAGCGCGGCTTCGCCTCCCGGCCCGGCGACGCCGAAGGCTGGATCAAGGCTGGCGAGACGCCGCCCGCGCGCAGTGGCGATGCCGCCGCCTTCACCGCGCGCCTCACCATCGACATCACGCCCGAGCTGCGCGGCCGCATCAAGATCGCCGCCTTCCGGCGCGGCGTCACGGCGTCCGACATGCTCCGCGAGCTGCTCGAACGCGAATTTCCCGACCGCCAAGGAGACATGCCATGACCGGCAATGCGGCCTACCGCTTGCGCGGCCGTCCGCTGCCGAACGGACCGGCGCCCTTCACCACGCTCGTCGAACTCACCTGGATCGAGAAGCGGATCGAGTGCTGGATCAGGTTCGGCCAGGAGAGCTACGAGCAGAAGCTCGACCGCCGCCGCAGGCTCGTCGGCTTCGCGCCCGAGACGATCTTCTGCCTCGTGCGCTGGGCCGCCAACGAGCACGGCACGATCATCTCGCGCGTCGACATCGTGCGCGCCGTCGACCGAGGCGAGCCGTTCCAGACGCTGCCATTCGTGCGGCCCGGCGGCGACATCCTGCTCAAGATCGACGGCTGGCCGAAGGTTGAGCGCGTGCTCCAGATCGTCGACGCGATCGAGGCGCAGGGCATCGATCCCGCCGAGGTTTCGCCCGACCACTGGCGGCACGTCCACAACCGGCTCGCCGCGGGTCACGAACCGCGCGCCTACACCGTCACCCGGCACAAGGCGTTTCTCCTGCGCCGGAGGGCGGAGCCATGACCCGCCTCGGCTACGCCGTCGTGACGTGCCTCGCGGCCACGGGCGCGGTCGCGGCGGCGATCGTCCCGGCGCCGACACGGCTGATCTGGAACGCGACCGCCAGCGCGCCAGTCGGATTCTACACGGTCGAGCCCGCCGTTGCCCTGGAAGTACCGGATCTGGTCGCCGTGCTGCCGCCCGAGCCGCTCGCGAGCTTCATGGTCGCGCGCGGCTATGTCGGTCGCGGCGTGCCGCTCCTCAAGCGCGTGCTCGGCCTGCCGGGGCAAAGGGTCTGCCGCACCGGGCGCACCATCACGGTCGACGCGGTGGAGATGGGCGAGGCGCTGGAGCGCGACCGTATGGGCCGCGACCTGCCCGCCTGGCAGGGCTGCCGGGTGATCGGCGACGGCGAACTCTTCCTCATGAACGACGTCCGCGACAGCCTCGATGGCCGCTACTTCGGCGCGCTTCCCGCCTCGGCGGTCATCGGCCGCGCGATGCCTCTCTACACCGATGACGACGGCGATGGCCGCTTCGTCTGGCGCGCGCCGACGCGGTGACGACGCGCTCCTTTCATCCTCACCGCAACGCACAGGAGACGAAAACCATGGCGCATCTCGGCCACTTCACCCGCACAGAAACCGGCTTCGAAGGGCGCTTCCACGCGCTCGGCATCGACGAGCCGCTCACTTTCGTTCCAGCCGAACCATTGGAGACCGAGAACGCGCCGCAATACCGCATCCTGCTCGGCGATCAGGACGGTCTCGACATTGGCGCGGGCTGGTCGCATGTCGGCGAACGCGCTGGCGAGTTCGTCTCCGTCGACCTCTACAGCCCGCTCTTTGGCGGCATTCTGCGCGCCAATCTCTTCCGCGACCCCGACGACGAGACGGTCTGGGGCCTGCACGTCACTCCCTCGAAGAAGAAGCGGGCGGAGGACTGAATGGTGCCGGTCCAACCTTCCGCCAGCGTCGGACCACCTTCCGCCGCCCGACGCCCAGCACTCCTCCTTCTTCTTTCCGGCCTGATCTTCGCCGCGCCCTCGGCGTTCCCGGCTTACGCGCAGACCGTGCAGCCGGCGCGCAACGCGGCCGCCGATCCGCATGCCGCCCACGTTGCCGAGGCGTCGCGACGCTTCGCCATTCCGCAGGCGTGGATCGTCGCGGTAAAGCGCGCCGAAAGCGCCGGCGACATGCGCGCCGTGTCCCCGGCCGGTGCGATGGGCCTGATGCAGATCATGCCCGCGACCTGGGCCGAGCTGCGCGGTCGCTATGGCCTCGGCCGCGATCCGTTCGCGCCGCGCGACAACATCCTCGCGGGCACGGCCTATCTGCGCGAGATGCTCGACCGCTACGGCAATGTCGCGGCGATGCTGGCGGCCTACAATGCAGGGCCGGCGCGGCTCGACCAGCATCTCGCGACCGGCCGTGCGCTGCCCGCCGAAACCCGCGCCTATGTCGCGGCGATCCTGCCGGCAATCGGCGTGAAAGCCGACCTCCGCGCCGCCGCCATGCTGCGCGGCAAGCGCCGCGGATGGCGGGATGCGCCGCTCTTCGTCGGCGCGCCCGGCGATGCGGCCGCCTCCCTACCGGCGCGCCGTCAGCCTGCCGTCGCGCCGCAGTCCGGCGACCTCTTCATCGCCCGTTCGGGCGCTGGAGGTCCGAGATGACGGCGTTCGCGGTCTCGGTCGGCGTAGCGTGCAACCGGCGAGGATCGGCGGGGTGGCCGGGGAGGCGCAGAACCACAACCGGACGATGGCGAGATAAAAAGGCGCGAGGTGCGCCTGATTCCGGTTGTGGTTTTTCAAGGAGTTACGCGCCGTCTGCGCGATGTGCGCGGTTCTGGCGAACCTCGCGATTTTCCGGCTTTCGCCGTCTTTTCCATGACTTGCCGCGATGTGCGGGGCTCATGTGATGAGCGCCGAGGACGATTTCCGCATCCGCCCTGGCCGCATCCGCTCTTCGAAGGCGGAGCGCGCCAGACCGTTCATCGCTCAGGCGCTCGCTGCCGCGCAGAAGGCCGGCGGGCGCGTCTCGCGCTCCGGCCGGATCACGCCCGGCAACCGCTCGCAGTTCGGGCGCGGCCGGCGCGCCAGCGTGCAGGCGAACCGCGTGCTCACGCGCCGCTCGCGCAACGTGGTGATCAAGACCCGCGTGGTCCGGCACTCGGCGCGCGCCGCTCCGCTCGCCGCCCATCTCAAATATCTCCAGCGTGACGGCGTGACCCGCGACGGCGAGAAGGCCCGCCTGTTCGGCGCCGAGCTGGACGAGGTGGACGCCCGCGACTTCGCCGAGCGCTGCGAGGACGACCGGCACCACTTCCGCTTCATCGTCTCACCCGAAGACGCCGGGCGCATGACCGATCTGAGGGACTTCGCCCGCGATCTCATGAGCCAGATGGAAAAGGACCTCGGCACGAAGCTCGATTGGGTCGGCGTCGATCACTGGAACACCGACAACCCGCACGTCCACATCATCCTGCGCGGCCGCACGGACGACGGGCAGGACCTCGTGATCGCCCGCGACTACATCAAGGAGGGGATGCGAGCACGCGCGCAGGATCTCGTGACGCAGGACCTCGGCCTGCGCAGCGATCTCGAAATCCGCGGCCATCTGGAGCGGCAGGTCGAGGCCGAGCGCTGGACCGATCTCGACCGGCAGCTCGCGCGCGACGGCTATCGCACCGGCGTCATCGACGTCGCGCCGCATCCCGACCGCCAGCCCGACGAATATCTCCCGCTCAAGGTCGGCCGGCTGCGCAAGCTCGAATCCCTCGGCCTCGCCGAAGAGATCGGCCCCGGCCAGTGGACGATCTCGGACAAGGCCGAGCCGACGCTGCGCGAACTCGGAGAGCGCGGCGACATCATCAAGCGCATGCACCGTGCGCTCGCCGAACGCGGCATCGAGCGTGGCACGGCGAGCTATGTGCTCGCGGCCGAGAGCCTTGACGACCCGATCGTCGGCCGGCTGGTCGAGCGCGGCCTGGATGACGAGCTGAAGGGCACAGCCTATGCCGTGGTCGATGGCGTCGACGGCCGCACCCATCACATCAAGTTCCCCGATCTCGACTCGACCGGCGACAGCGCGCCGGGATCGATCGTCGAGCTGCGCAAGTTCGACGACGCGCAGGGGCGCCGCCGCGTCGCTCTCGCCGTCCGCTCCGACCTCGACATCGGCCGGCAGGTCACGGCGACCGGCGCGACCTGGCTCGACCGGCAGAACATTGCCCGCGAGCCGGCGTCGCTCTCGGAGGGCGGCTTCGGCGCGGAGGTGCGCGACGCGCTCGACCGCCGCGCCGAGCGCCTGATCGAGCAGGGCTTTGCCGAGCGGCACGGCCGCAGCGTGATCTTCAACCGCAACCTCCTGCGTACCCTGCGACAGCGCGAGGTCGACGCGCTCGGCGAGCAGATCGCCGCGCAGACGGGGCGCGTGTTCAACCATTCCGCCGGCGGCGAATACGTCGCCGGGACCTATCGCCAGCGTTTCACGCTCGCCTCTGGCCGCTTCGCCATGATCGACGACGGCCTCGGCTTCCAGCTCGTGCCCTGGTCGCCCTCGCTCGAAAAGCAGCTCGCCAGGCACGTCTCCGGCGTCGCGCGCGGGGACGGCGGCGTCGACTGGAGTTTTGGCCGCAAGCGCGGGCTCGGCCTCTGACCATCACACCCTTCCAAGAAAGGACCCCGCAATGTCCGCCACGAAAATCCTCTGGGGCCAGATCCTCACCGTCTTCCTGATCGTCCTCGCGACGACATGGACGGCGACGCAGTGGACCGCGTGGCGGCTCGGGTTTCAGGCGCAGCTCGGCACCCCATGGTTCGAACTCGCCGGATGGCCGGTCTACTATCCGCCGTCCTTCTTCCTGTGGTGGTACTTCTACGACGCTTATGCGCCGTCCGTTTTCATGGAAGGCGGCCTCGTCGCGGCATCAGGCGGCTTCATCGCCATCGCCGTTGCCATCGGCATGTCGGTCTGGCGGGCGCGCGAGAACAAGGAGGTCGAAACCTTCGGCTCGGCGCGATGGGCGCGGCCGGAGGAGATCACCGCCGCGCGTCTTCTCGACCCGGATGGCGTGGTGCTCGGCCGGATGGATCGCTCCTATCTGCGCCATGACGGGCCGGAGCATGTCATGTGTTTCGCCCCGACCCGATCCGGCAAGGGCGTCGGCCTCGTCGTGCCGACCCTGCTGACCTGGCCGGGAAGCTGCGTCGTCCACGACATCAAGGGCGAGAACTGGAGCCTGACCGCCGGCTTCCGTTCGCGGCACGGCCGCGTCCTCCTGTTCGATCCGACCAATGCGCGCTCCTCGGCCTACAATCCTCTGCTCGAGGTGCGAAAGGGCCAGTGGGAGGTCCGCGACGTCCAGAACATCGCCGACATTCTCGTCGACCCGGAGGGCTCGCTGGAGAAGCGGAACCACTGGGAGAAGACCAGCCACGCGCTTCTGGTCGGCGCGATCCTCCATGTCCTCTATGCCGAGAAGGACAAGACGCTCGCCGGTGTCGCCGCCTTTCTCTCCGATCCGAAGCGGACGATCGAAGCCACGCTCGACGCGATGATGCGAACGGCGCATCTGGGCGAGGCCGGGCCGCACCCTGTCGTCGCCAGCGCGGCGCGCGAGCTGCTCAACAAATCCGATAACGAACGCTCGGGTGTGCTCTCCACCGCGATGTCGTTCCTCGGCCTCTACCGCGATCCGGTCGTGGCCGAGGTGACGCGCCGCTGCGACTGGCGGATCGGCGATATCGTCGGCGCTGCGCGCCCGACGACGCTCTATCTCGTGGTCCCGCCTTCCGACATCAACCGGACCAAGCCGCTGATCCGGTTGATCCTCAACCAGATCGGCCGCCGGCTCACCGAGGAGCTGGAGACGAGGGGCGATCGCCATCGTCTGCTCCTCATGCTCGACGAGTTTCCCGCACTCGGCCGGCTGGATTTTTTTGAGAGTGCGTTAGCCTTCATGGCGGGATACGGGCTGAAGAGCTTCCTGATCGCGCAGTCGCTGAACCAGATCGAGAAAGCCTACGGGCCGAACAATTCGATCCTCGACAACTGCCATGTCCGCGTCGCCTTCGCCACGAATGACGAGCGGACGGCCAAGCGTGTCTCCGACGCGCTCGGCACGGCGACCGAGATGCGGGCGATGAAGAATTATGCCGGGCACAGGTTGAGCCCTTGGCTCGGCCACCTGATGGTGTCGCGCTCGGAGACGGCGCGACCGCTGCTCACGCCCGGCGAGATCATGCAGCTTCCGCCCGCCGACGAAATCGTCATGGTGGCGGGCACGCCGCCGATCCGGGCGAAGAAGGCCCGCTACTTCGAGGACCCGCGTTTTCAGGAAAGGGTCCTGCCGCCCCCGGCGCTGGTCTCCGAGAATGTCGAGCCGGACGACTGGAGCAGCCTGCCCCTGCCGCAGCGGCCGGAGGTCGATCTGACCCCGGTCTCCGGCGTTGGCGAGGATGACGACGATCCGACCGAATCCGAGCGGCGGCACCAGCCTGAACTCAGCCGCGTCAAAACCGTCGAGAAAAAGGAGCCGATCGACAACGAGTTCGGCGGCGATCCCGGCGACGACAGCGAGGACGATACCGTTCGCAACAGCCGGATGAACCGGCTTATGCGGCAGGTCGCGCGGCAGGCTTCGCTCGATCCCAATGACGGCATCGACCTGTGAGGCCCGCGATGATCCGAACACCGAAAAAGCAGCGCCTGTCCGTCTATCTCGATCCCGATGTCATGCAGGCGCTCGTTGCCTATTCGGCCCGGCGCGACCAGTCGCGCTCGCTGATCGCCGAAGCCGCGATCGCGTCCTTCCTGTCACCCGACGATGCCGAGCGCCGGGAGGCGGTCGTCGCCAAGCGCCTCGATCAGCTCGACCGCCGCATGACGCGCCTGGAGCGCGATCTCGGCATCGCCGTCGAGACGCTGGCCGTCTTCGTCCGCTTCTGGCTCACGACGACGCCCGCGTTGCCCGAGCCTGCCGCGCAGGCCGCGAAGGCGAAGGCCGGCGAACGCTACGATGCCTTCGTCGCCGTCCTCGGCCAGCGGCTCGTCAAAGGCCCGAAGCTCCGGCAGGAGGTTTCGGAGGACATGGACGCGGCGGGCAAGGACGAGGGCGGCACGCCGTAGGCCGAGGCGAATTATACAGTCCGCAATCTGACCACCGCGCCGCGAAAACAGATAAGTCCAAGCAACTGATTCGGTTTTCGCGCGCGCCCACCGGGATCACCGTCACGAGCGGACTCCGCCGTTTTCCTGTCTTTGCACGCCACCGCACTACTACGACCGATACTTGTTGAATCGGCCCGACTTCGGGCTCTTTTACTCATCCCCGATCCAGGGCTGCGCATGGGGCGTGCCCGCTACCGGACGGGGACGACGTGGCGCGATCCTTCCAACAGACCGAGGCGACGACGCGGGGAGCGCGGATGCTCCGTACCGCGCTCGGACCCGCAATCGCCGGGTTTCTGGAGGACCCCGCGGTTGTCGAGGTAATGCTCAATCCCGATGGGCGGCTCTGGATCGACCGGCTCTCCGAAGGGCTGGCCGATACGGGGGAGCGGCTGTCGGCGGCCGATGGCGAGCGCATCGTGCGGCTCGTCGCGCATCATGTCGGCGCGGAGGTCCATGCCGGAGCGCCGCGCGTCTCGGCCGAGCTGCCCGAGAGCGGCGAGCGGTTCGAGGGCCTTCTTCCTCCCGTGGTCTCCGCGCCCGCCTTCGCGATCAGAAAGCCGGCCGTCGCGGTATTCACCCTCGCCGATTACGTCGCCTCCGGCATCATGTCCGCCGACCAGGCGCAGACGCTACGCATGGCGGTCCAGTCACGCGCCAACATCCTTGTCGCCGGCGGCACGTCGACCGGCAAGACGACGCTGACCAACGCCTTGCTGGCCGAAGTGGCGAAGGGCGCGGATCGCGTGGTCATCATCGAAGACACCCGCGAGCTGCAATGCGCCGCGCCGAACCTCGTCGCCATGCGGACCAAAGAGGGCGTCGTCACCCTCTCCGATCTCGTGCGCTCGTCGCTGCGCCTGCGCCCTGACCGCATTCCCATCGGCGAGGTGCGCGGCGCCGAGGCCCTCGATCTTCTCAAGGCATGGGGCACCGGACATCCCGGCGGCATCGGCACCATCCATGCCGGCACGGCGATCGGCGCGTTGCGCCGCCTCGAACAGCTCATTCAGGAAGCCGTCGTCACCGTCCCGCGCGCCCTGATCGCCGAGACCATCGATCTCGTCGCCGTGCTCGCCGGCCGAGGCTCCGGCCGCCGTCTCGCCCAGCTCGCCCGCGTCGAAGGGCTCACCGCCGACGGCGACTACCACGTCATTCCCGCAACTCAGCCCCCCACAGGAGAACCTTGATGAAGTCGCCCGCTTCCGCCCCGATCACGACCGTTCCGCCGGTTCCGGCCAAGCCGCCCAGGTCCTCCGTGCTGCGGGGAGCATACGACCGGCTCGCCAGTTCGACCGCGCTCGTCACCATCATGATGATGTCGGCCGCGCCGTCCGCCCACGCCTCCGGCTCCTCGATGCCGTGGGAAGCGCCGCTTCAGAAGATCCTCGAATCCGTCGAAGGGCCGGTCGCGAAAATCGTGGCCGTGATCATTATCATCGTGACGGGTCTGACGCTCGCCTTCGGCGATACGGCCGGCGGCTTCCGCCGTCTCATCCAGATCGTCTTCGGCCTGTCGATCGCGTTCGCGGCCAGTTCCTTCTTCCTCTCCTTCTTCTCGTTCGGCGGCGGGGCGCTCATCTGATGGCGGCCGGCTTCGAACAGCTCGACGCCGTGCCGGGGTTCTCGGTTCCCGTCCATCGCGCGCTGACCGAGCACATCCTGCTCGGCGGCGCGCCGCGCTCGATCGCCATCATGAACGGGACGCTCGCCGGCGCCGTCGGCCTTGGCCTGCGGCTCTGGCTGGTCGGGCTCGCGATCTGGATGATCGGCCATCTCACCGCCGTCTGGGCGGCCAAGCGCGATCCGCTCTTCGTGGAGGTCGGGCGCCGACATCTGCGCATCCCCGGCCACCTGTCGGTGTGAGGGCGCGGCCATGATGAACCTTGCCGAATACCGCCGCACCTCCGCCCGCCTCGCTGATTACCTGCCCTGGGCCGCGCTCGTCGGCGCCGGCGTCGTCCTCAACAAGGATGGCTCGTTCCAGCGCACGGCGCGCTTTCGCGGGCCGGATCTGGATTCCGCCGTGGCGGCCGAACTGGTCGCCGTCGCCGCCCGCCTCAACAACGCCTTCCGCCGCCTCGGCTCCGGCTGGGCGATCTTCGTCGAGGCGCAGCGGTCCGAGGCCGCGACCTATCCCGACAGCCGCTTTCCCGATCCCGCCTCATCGTTGGTCGATTCCGAGCGCAAGGCCGATTTCGAGGAAGAGGGCGCGCATTTCGTGTCCAGCTATTTCCTCACCATGCTTTACCTGCCGCCCGCCGAGGAAGCCGCCCGCACGGAAGCGTGGCTCTATGAAGGCCGGGAGCGCTCCGGCGTCGATCCTCATGAGGCGCTGCGCGCCTTCACCGACCGCACCGATCGCATCCTGGCACTGCTCGACGGCTTCATGCCGGAATGCGCATGGCTCGATGACGGCGAGACGCTCACCTACCTGCATTCGACAATTTCGACCAACCGGCACCGCGTCCGCGTGCCGGAGGCACCGATGTACCTCGATGCGCTGCTCGCCGACCAGCCGCTCACCGGCGGGCTGGAGCCGCGCCTGGGCGAGCAACATCTTCGCATCCTCACCATTGTCGGATTTCCGACCGCGACGACGCCCGGCATTCTCGACGAGCTGAACCGGCTCGCCTTCGAATATCGCTGGTCGACGCGCGCGATCCTCCTCGACAAGACCGATGCCATCCGCCTCCTGACCAAGATCAGGCGGCAGTGGTTCGCCAAGCGCAAATCGATCGCCGCGATCCTCAAGGAGGTGATGACCAACGAGCAATCCGTGCTCGTCGACACCGACGCCGCGAACAAGGCGCAGGATGCGGATCTCGCGCTTCAGGAACTCGGCCAGGACTTCGCCGGAGAAGCATACATCACCGCCACCGTGACCGTCTGGGACGGCGACGCCCGCGTGGCCGACGAGAAGCTGCGGCTGGTCGAGAAGGTGATCCAGGGCCGCGATTTCACCTGCATGCCCGAGACCATCAACGCCGTGGATGCCTGGCTCGGCAGCCTGCCCGGCCACGTCTACGGAAATGTCCGGCAGCCGCCGGTCAACACCCTCAACCTTGCCCACATGATGCCGCTCAGCGCCGTGTGGGCGGGGCCGGAACGGGACGAGCATCTCGGCGCGCCCCCGCTGCTGTATGGCAGGACCGAAGGCTCGACCCCGTTCCGGCTTTCAATTCACGTCGGCGATGTCGGCCATACGCTCGTCGTCGGCCCGACCGGCGCAGGCAAGTCCGTGCTGCTCGCGCTCATGGCCTTGCAGTTCCGTCGTTACAAGCGCTCGCAGGTCTTCGCCTTCGATTTCGGGGGCAGCATCCGCGCCTCGGCGCTCGCCATGGGCGGCGACTGGCACGATCTCGGCGGCGACCTGACCGATGGCTCGGAAACCTCGGTTTCCCTCCAGCCGCTCGCCCGCATCCATGAGGTGCCGGAACGCGCCTGGGCGGCCGACTGGATCGTCGCCATCCTGATGCGCGAGGGCGTGCAGATCACACCGGAGGTCAAGGAGCACCTCTGGACCGCGCTGACCTCGCTCGCCTCCGCGCCGGTCGGGGAGCGCACCATCACCGGCCTTGCCGTGCTGCTCCAGTCGAACGACCTGAAACAGGCGCTGCGCCCCTACTGCGTCGGCGGTCCATATGGCCGCCTGCTCGACGCCGAGAGCGAGCATCTCGGCTCGGCGTCCGTACAGGCGTTCGAGATCGAGGGGCTAGTCGGAACCGGCTCCGCCGCGGCGGTGCTGGCTTATCTCTTCCATCGCATCGGCGACCGGCTCGACGGCCGGCCGACGCTCCTGATCATCGACGAAGGCTGGCTGGCGCTCGACGACGACGGCTTTTCCGGCCAGCTCCGCGAATGGCTGAAGACGCTGCGCAAGAAGAACGCCAGCGTGATCTTCGCCACGCAATCGCTGTCCGACATCGATGGCAGCAGCATTGCGCCCGCCATCATCGAAAGCTGCCTGACCCGGTTGCTCCTGCCGAATGAACGCGCGGTCGAGCCCCAGATCACGGCGATCTATCGGCGCTTCGGCCTCAACGACCGCCAGATCGAGCTGATCGCCCGCGCCACGCCGAAGCGCGACTACTACTGCCAGTCGCGGCGCGGCAACCGGATGTTCGAGCTGGGCCTGTCGGAAGTCGGGCTCGCGCTTTGCGCGGCCTCCTCGAAATCCGACCAGACCCTCATCGACCAGATCGTCGCCGAACACGGCCGCGACGGCTTCCTGCCCGCGTGGCTCGCGGCGCGCGACGTCGCATGGGCCGCGGACCTCATCCCCGATCTCGTCAACTTCGACCCCCAGCCCGAACAGGAGAACTGAAACATGACGCCCACCTCGCCTCGCATCTCCGCCGCCCTGCTTGCCGCCACCGTGCTGTCCGTACCGCTCGCCGTCGCTCCGGTCCTGACCACCCCGGCACACGCCTGGAAGATCGTCTACGATCCGACCAATTACGCCCAGAACGTCCTTCAGGCCGCCCGCGCGCTGGAGCAGATCACCAACCAGATCACGTCGCTCCAGAACGAGGCGCAGATGCTCATCAACCAGGCGAAGAACCTGGCGAGCCTGCCGTTCTCCTCGCTCCAGCAGCTCCAGCAGTCCGTGCAGCGCACGCAGCAGCTCCTGAGCCAGGCGCAGAACATCGCATTCGACGTCGGCCAGATCGATCAGGCGTTCAAGACGCAATACGGCAACGCCTCGCTGACCGCCTCGGACGCCAAGCTGATCGAGGACGCGAAGACCCGCTGGCAGAACACCGTCGGCGGTCTGCAGGACGCCATGCGCGTCCAGGCCACCGTTGTCGGCAACATCGACACCAACCGTACCCAGATGTCGGCGCTGGTCGGGCAGAGCCAGGGCGCGACCGGCGCACTTCAGGCAACCCAGGCCGGCAACCAGCTCCTCGCCCTTCAGGCGCAGCAGCTCGCCGACCTGACCGCCGTGATCGCCGCGAACGGCCGGGCGCAGGCGCTCACCGACGCCGAGCGTTCAGCGGCCGCCGAGCAGGGACGCGAGCAGCGCCGCCGCTTCCTCACGCCCGGCTCCGGCTACCAGCCGGGAAACGCCAAGATGTTCAACGGCAACTGAGACGCAGGAAGGGGGACGACCATGGACGGCAAGATGCTGGCCCGGCTGGGCGCCGTCGTCTTCGTGGCTGTCGCGATCACAGCGACGGCCATCGAGCTGACCCGCAAGGACGAGGTAAATGTCCCGGAGCCGGCGCGGGCCGTCGAGCGCTCGATCGATGCGCTTCGCGTCGAACAGCGACGGTGCCAGCAGCTTGGCGAGGCCGCCGGCAAGGATGCCGGATGCCTGCGCGTCTGGGCCGAGACCCGCGATCGCTTTCTCGGCCGCACGCCGCAGCCGGTCGCGCCCGCGGCGAATGACGCACGGTGAGCGCAGATGGGCAGCACCAGCGTCATCGACAATTTCCTCTCGGTCTTCACGTCCTACATCGACAGCGGCTTTGGCCTGCTCGGCGGCGAGGTCGCCTTCATAGCTTCAACCCTCATCGTGATCGACGTGACGCTTGCGGCCCTGTTCTGGAGCTGGGGCGCTGACGACGACATCATGGCGCGGCTGGTGAAAAAGACGCTCTTCGTCGGGGTCTTTGCCTACCTGATTTCCAACTGGAACAGCCTCGCGAAGATCGTCTTCGACAGCTTCGCCGGACTCGGCCTGAAGGGCTCCGGAACCAGCTTCAGCACCGCCGATCTCCTGCGCCCCGGCAAGGTGGCGCAAACCGGACTCGACGCCGGACGGCCGCTGCTCGATTCCATCTCCGACCTCATGGGCTGGATCGCCTTCTTCGAGAATTTCATCCAGATCGCCTGCATGTTCTTCGCCTGGGTGCTGGTCATCCTCGCCTTCTTCATCCTGGCGATCCAGCTCTTCGTCACGCTGATCGAGTTCAAGCTGTCGACACTGGCCGGCTTCGTCCTGATCCCCTTCGGCCTGTTCGGAAAGACCGCGTTCATGGCCGAGCGGGTGCTCGGCAACGTGATCTCCTCCGGCATCAAGGTCCTGGTTCTCGCCGTCATCATCGGCATCGGCTCGACGTTGTTCTCGCAGTTCACCGCCGGCTTCGGCGGCGCGACGCCGACCATCGACCAGGCCATGGCGATCGTGCTCGCCGCGCTCTCCCTGCTCGGCCTCGGCATATTCGGCCCCGGCATCGCCAACGGCCTCGTCTCCGGCGGACCTCAACTCGGCGCGGGCGCCGCCGTAGGCACAGGGCTGGCGGTCGGAGGCGCAGCGCTCGCCGCAGGCGGCGGAGCCGTGCTGGCCGCCAAGGGCGGAGCGCTCGCTTTGTCTGGAGGTGCGGCCGCCGCGCGTGGCGGCGCTGCCGCCGCCGGCGCGGCTTCCTCGGCCTATACGCTCGGCTCGATGGGACAGTCCGGCATGTCGGGCATCGCCTCCGGTCTCGGCGGCGTGGCGCGCGCCGCCGGTTCGGGCGCTGCCTCGCCGCTGCGTCGCGGTCTCGCCCGCGCCGCTGAGAGCCTCAAGTCGAGCCACACCGGCGGCGTCAAGGGCGCTTTCGAAACGACGGGCGGCTCTTCGACCATGGGAACCGTCGGAGGTGGCGGGCAGGCCGCCAATGACGCCTCCGCCGGCGCTGCCGCGGCCGGATCTGTGAATACCCCGCCGGCCTGGGCGCAGCGCATGAAGCGCGGCCAGGCAATGAGCCATGGCGTTTCCGCGGCCGCCCACGCGGTCCGCTCCGGCGACAGCCACGGCTCCGGCTCTTCCGTCAATCTCTCCGAAAGCGACCGCTCATGAACCTCTTCCGACGACCCGCCACCCACTACGGCAAGACGCCGCAACCCGAGACCCCCTATCAGAAGGCTGCCCAGATATGGGACGAGCGTATCGGCTCCGCCCGCGTCCAGGCGCGCAACTGGCGCTTTATGGCTTTCGGATGCCTGGCGCTGTCGGCCGGCTTCGCCGCCGCTCTTGTCGTCCAGTCGGCGCGGGGCACCGTCGTTCCCTGGATCGTTCAGGTCGACAAGCTGGGACAGGCCCAGACCGTCGCCGCGGCAACCGCCGACTACCGTCCGACCGATCCGCAGATCGCATGGCATCTCGCCCGTTTCATCGAACAGGTCCGCTCCGTCCCGGCCGATCCGATCATCGTGCGGCAGAACTGGCTGCGCGCCTATGAATGGACGACGGACCGGGGCGCGGCCGCGCTCAACGACTATGCCCGCGTCAACGACCCCTTCACCAAGGTCGGCAAGCAGCAGGTTGCCGTCGAGGTTTCCTCGGTCATCCGCGCCTCGCCGGAGAGCTTCCGGATCGCGTGGATAGAGCGGCGCTATGAGAACGGCCAGCTTTCGACCACCGAGCGATGGACGGCAATTCTCACCATCGTCGTCCAGCCGCCCCGCGACGCCGAACGGCTCAAGGCCAATCCGCTCGGCATCTACGTCAATGCAATCAACTGGTCGCGGGAGTTGGGACAATGACGCCGCACTTCCGCAATGCCGCAAACCCGGCTTTCCGTAAATCCGTGATCACGGCTTTGCTGGTATCGACTGCGGTGCTCGGCGGATGTGCTTCTGCGAAGAAGCCGCCTGCAATCACCTACGATTCCGACGTCCCGCCGCTGCCGGCCGTACCGGCTGTGACGGACACCACGCCAAAGCCGCTCCACATCCCGCCCGCCTGGACGGTGAGCCGGGGCGGCGGCGGAGCCAGTACGCCGACCGCCCGTGTCGAGAACGCCAATCTCGCCGCCCGCGTCGAGCCGCGACGCGAGGGCTATTACAACGCTATCCAGGTCTATCCGTGGAGCGACGGCGCCCTCTATCAGATCTATGCCTCGCCCGGACAGATCACCAACATCGCGCTTGAGCCGGGTGAAAGCCTGACCGGCGCAGGCCCGATCGCCGCCGGCGACACAGCACGCTGGATCATCGGCGACACCGAGAGCGGCTCCGGCGAGACGCGGCGCGTGCATGTGCTGGTGAAACCGTCGCGCGCGGAAATCTCGACCAATCTCGTCATCACCACCGACCGGCGCACCTACATGATCGAGCTGCGCTCGCGCGAGAAACCCTACATGCCGTCCGTCGCCTGGTCCTATCCGCGCGCCCGCGGAGGCTCGGCGCAGGCGATACCGACAACGCCGGTTATCCCGGCCGTGGCGGCGCGGAACTATCGCTATGGCTTCGCATCCGGCGACAATCCGCCGTGGAAGCCGGTCTCCGTCTATGACGACGGGCGGCGCGTCTACATCGAGTTTCCGCGCGGCATCGTCCAGGGCGAATTGCCGCCGATCTTCGTGATCGGCCCCGAAGGCGAGGCCCAGATCGCCAATACGCGCACCTATCGCAACGTGCTGATCGTCGATCGCCTGTTCGGCGCGGCCGAGCTGCGGCTTGGCGGGGGCAAGCGTCAGCAGACCGTCAGGATCGAACGCATCGACGGCTCCTCGCGCGCAACGAATGTCCGCCAGGACAAGGGAGGGCAGTCGTCATGACAGACACCGGAAACAACAATGCTGCCCCGATGCGCCTTCGCGCCGAAGCCCCGCGCGTCACGCGCCTATCGCGCAAGGCGCTGGCCGGAGCCGGCCTCATCGTTTCGCTCGGTATCGGCGGCGCGCTGATCTATGCGCTCCAGACCCGCGATCGCGGCGCGGATGGCGAGGAACTCTATTCGACCGAGAACCGGGCGACGGCCGATGGGCTCGCCGGCCTTCCACGCGACTATACCGGGCCGGTCCTCGGCCCGGCACTGCCCGGCGATCTCGGCCGGCCGATCCTCAGCGCGCAGAACGAGGGCAAGCCCGTCGTTCCGCCCACCGTCCCCGATCCAACCGTGGATCAGGAAGAGCAGCGGCGGCGCGCCGAGGAGGAAGCCGCACGCACGAGCCGCGTCTTTTTCCAGACCGAGACACGCACGAACCCAACCGCAGGCGCGGATTCGGCCGCCGGCGCAGGTCTGCCCAATCTCGCCGGGCTCGGCCTCGGCGGAAATACCGCGCAGGACCGGCAGAACGCCTTCCTCAACGCCGCCGTCGATCGCCGGACCACCACGACCGACCGCGTCATGGCTCCGGCATCGCCCTTCGTGCTTCAGGCGGGCGCGGTCATCCCGGCAGCACTGATCACCGGCATCCGCTCCGACCTTCCCGGCCAGATCACCGCGCAGGTCACGGAAAGCATCTATGACAGCCCGACCGGCCGCGTTCTCCTCGTGCCGCAGGGCACGCGCATCATCGGTCAGTACGACAACAGCGTGCAGTTCGGCCAAAGGAGGGTCTTGTTGGTCTGGAACCGGCTGATCTTCCCCAATGGTCGCTCGATCGTGCTGGAGCGCCAGCCCGGCGCGGACAGCCAAGGCTATGCCGGGCTAGAGGATGGTGTCGACTACCACTGGTGGGATCTCGCCAAGGCGGCCGGGCTCTCCACCCTGCTTGCCGTCGGCGCCGAACTCGCGACGAGCGACGAGGACCGCCTGATCCGCGCGATCCGCGACGGCTCGCAGGATACGATCAATCAGGCGGGCCAGCAGATCATCCAGCGGCAATTGCAGGTCGCCCCCACGCTGACCATCCGGCCGGGCTTCCCGGTCCGGATGATCGTGACCCGCGATCTGGTCCTCGAACCCTACAGGGGATGATCCATGACCAAGCTGAAACTCGGTCCGCTCGCCAACGACAAGCCGGTCAAGGTCACGCTTGAGCTGCCGGCTGCGCTCGCCGATGACCTTGCCACCTACGCGCAGATATTGGGGCGGGACACCGGCCAGCCGGTCGCCGATCCGATGAAGCTCATCGTGCCCATGCTGGAGCGCTTCATCGCCACCGACCGCGGGTTCGCCAAGGCCCGCCGCTCGGTCACGCCTGATCGTCGCTGATCGGGCGAGTCCCGAACCGTTTCGCCGACAGGTTGCGGGCGAGGCTCAGCATCCGGCGCAGCGCCGGATTGTCGTTGCGTTGCGACCAGACCGCGCAGAACGGCAGTTCTTCCGTCACCAGAAGCCGATACGCCACGCCCCGGAATCTGGTCCCCGTCGTGGCCTCGCTGGTGAGCGAGATACCTTTTCCCAGAGCCACCAACTGCATCAGCGTGTCCCGGTTATAGACCGGGCACTGCTCGACGCTCGGATGGTGGCCCAGCTCGGCGAGATGCTTGACGAGATAGTCGTGGATCTCGGGACCAGGCTCCGCCTCGCTGACGATGAAATGCCGGTCGCGCAGGTCGGCCCATTCGATCTCCTCCCTTGCCACAAGCTCATGCTTTTCCGGCAGGACGACGAACACGCGCTCGGCCCACAGCCGCGTCACCTCACATCCCGCGACGTGCGGCTCGCCCGTCAGGAAGGCGATGTCGATCTCGTGGTGCCGGACAGCGGCCTTGTGGTCGGCAGGCGTGCCTTCGATGAATCTCGTGCGAACACCGGGATGCTCCCCTGCGTATCGCTCCAGCAGATCGGCGATGAAGCCCGAGGCGAGGGACGAGAATATGCCGATGCGTAGCACGCCCTTTTCGGCGCGGCCCGCAGCTCTCACTTCCTTCACGGCCAGATCGATTTCCGCGATCGCCCTCCGAGCGTGCGTCAGGAACTTCCGTCCCGCCTCGGTGATGACCACCCCCCGCTGATATCGAATGAACAGCGCCGCACCGGCCTGATCCTCCAGATCGCGGATGCGGCGGCTGACCGCCGATTCTCGAACGCCGACCGCTATCGCCGCCTGTCGGAAGCTGCCATGCTCGGCCGCTGCAATCACATAGTGGAGTTGCCGCATCTGGATTTCAGGCTCGCGGTCACGTCTGAGCAATCACCTCTACCTCCGCATGCGTCACCCATTCGAGGGGGCATCGTGCAGATTCCAACGGTGACAAGGTCAAGCCCACTTGTCGGGAAATTTACGTGATTTTGCGGTGCCTTCGAATAGCTTTCAAATTTCTTACGCGGGCCGGTTGACAATAAACACTTGAACATGTATTCAAGTGTTTAGACTGAACGCAACCACTGGACCGACCTATGGCAGACCACTCTCACTCCCACAGCGACCACCACGGCCACGATCATGATCACTCACACGTACCGACCGTAACGAAGGAAAACGAGCGCAAGATCCTCATTTCCTTCTTCATCATCTTCATCTTCATGGTCGTCGAGGCAGTCGGCGGTGTGATCTCCGGTTCGCTCGCGCTGCTTGCCGATGCGGGACATATGCTGACCGACGCCATCGCGCTCGGTCTCGCCTACGTTGCCTTCCGCCTCGGCCGCCGCGTCGCCGACAGCCAGCGCACCTTCGGCTATGCCCGCTTCGAGGTGATTGCGGGCCTCATCAACGCCCTTACCCTGTTCGGCATCGTCGCCTGGATCGTCTACGAGGCCATCGAGCGCTTCCAAGAGCCGCAGCCGGTCATGGCCGGTTCGATGTTCGTCGTCGCCATCATCGGCATGCTCGTGAACCTCTTCGTCCTCTGGTATCTGACGCGCGGCGACTCCGATCACGTCAATGTCAAGGGCGCCGTGCTGCATGTCATGGGCGATCTGCTCGGCTCGGTCGGCGCGATCATTGCCGCCATCGTCATCTGGTACACTGGCTGGACCCCGATCGATCCCATCCTGTCGGTGTTCGTGTCGCTGCTGATCCTGCGCAGCGCCTGGAGCCTGCTCAGGAACACGCTGCATATCCTGCTCGAAGGTGCGCCCGACAACGCCGGCGCGGAGAAGATCTCCGAGCATCTTCGAAAGACCGTTCCCGGCATCCAGAGCGTCCACCACGTCCATGTCTGGTCGCTGACTTCCGGCCGTGTGCTGGCAACCCTTCAGGTGCAGCCGATGGAAGGCGTCGATGTGCGCACCGTCATGCAGCAAGTCGACCACGAGCTGAAGACGCAGTTCAAGATCGAGCACCCGACGATCGGGATCGACTGGGACGGCGTGGCCAGTTGCACCCTGGAGGAGCCGAGCAAGGCGGCTGTGTCCCACGCAGGGCATTCGCACTGACCGTCCACTCTTCATGGGTTCACTCGGAAAGCTGGAAAGGAAAACCGTTGAACAAGGCAGATCCCCTTTCGACCCAGGAGTTGAACTTCCTATCCGAAACATTCCGCCTGCTGGGTGACCCCAGCAGGCTAAGGATTCTCCTCCATTGCGAGGAAGGCCCGAAGTCGGTCACCGATATCTCCGAAACGCTTGAGCTGTCGCAGTCGCTCGTCAGCCACCACCTGCGACTGCTTCGCGGCGCGCGGCTGGTAACGCGGGTCCGACATTCGAAGCAGATGTTCTACGAAATCTCCGATCAGCATGTGGGCGACGTCCTGCTCGATATGCTCTCCCATGTCCGTGAGGAACGAGAAGGCGTCGCCGAACGCGACGCCAGCGTTCAACACTCCTGATCGTCGTGAGCACGGAAAACGATGACAGAGTTGCGACGCGGCAAACAAAGCATCGGAGCCGCGCTGAACGAAGGATTCTCGACGATGAGAGGGGCCGCAAATTGCATCGACTTCTTCGGTGGCCGTCTTGAAACTCTGGCCGATGAGGAAGGCGGAGCGCTGCACCGGGTGAAGATGACAACTACGTTTACGCTATAGCACTCTAAACGAGCGTTAGTCGCATCCGCCTCGGCGTTTCATCCAGCGTTCGTTCCCTCACGCATTGCTATGGGTTCGAGACGATCCGGAAGCCGAGGTCCGTATGATGTTCAGGATGGCTACTGTGCGTCACCAAGCTCAACCGGGCTGATGGTGATCTTTCTCTCAAAGCGTCCAGGCAGGCCATTTGGCCATATAGTTTTCTCAATCCTTATTCGATGGCCTGCCTCAACAATGACGCTGTCATCTCCGGTGGGCAATTGAATCGACCGCCAGCGTTTGCATCAGGGTCGTCAACGGAAGCCCGTATCCGCGGCGTCATCCAGATCGGCCCGGCCGAGGCGACAGCCCGGCCGTCCGACCGCACCATCACCGCCATCGCCGAGGACGGCATCTATCGACCCTGGAACAGGCGAAATTCGAGGGCCGCGTTCCCGGTGGCGACTATGAGGGCTATGTCGATGCCCATGTTCGTCGGCTGGAGGCATTGCGCCGCGCCGGGATCGTCGAGCGCATCGACGCCGACCAATGGCGCATCCCCAATGATCTGGTTAGCCGCGCCGCCGACTACGATGCCGGCCGAGACCGGCAGGCCAGTGTTCGCGTCCTGTCACCCATCAATCTGGAAAGGCAGATACATTCGGACGGCGCGACGTGGCTGGACCGGCGATTGATCCACAGCGAAACCGCCGATATTGCGCCGGCCGGTTTCGGCCAGCAGGTGCGCGAGGCCATGGACCAGCGCCGCGAGCATCATATCGAGCAAGGCGACGCTACCCGAGCACGGAATGGCCGCATCTTCTACCGGAGCAGCCTTCTCGCCACCCTGCGCGAGCGCGAGGTTGCCCGTGTTGGCGGGGAGATGGCCGAGAGCAAGGGCCTGCCTTTCCGTGCCGCCACGGACGGCGAGAACATCAGCGGCAAATTCACCGGCACCGTGCAGCTATCGAGCGGCAAGTTCGCCGTGGTCGAGCAGTCCCACGAGTTTACCTTGGTCCCATGGCGGCCGGTCATAGACCGACAGCTCGGTCGCGAGGTTATGGGCGTCGTTCAGGGCGGATCGGTGTCGTGGCAGCTAGGGCGGCAACGAGGGATTATGTTGTGATGATGGTTCGCCCTTGCGAATCAGATAAGTGTGCGCTTATCTATTGTTATGATCCCGAACGACATATTCAAAGCTCTGGCCGATCCGACACGCCGCGCGATTTTCGAGAAGCTGGCGTCCGGCAGCATGAACGCCGTCACACTGCGGCAGGGTATGGAAATTAGTCAGCCGGCGATGTCGCAACATCTCTCTGTCCTGCGCAACGCCAAGCTGGTGCGGGAAGAACGTCAGGGCCGCTTTGTGAACTATGAGGTCGATCCAGAGGGGCTGGCACTCATCGCGGAATGGCTGGCGAAGTATCGGGCCTATTGGCCTGCGAGAATTGACGCTTTGAAGAGCTTACTAAGGGACATGGACCAATGAGCGACACGGAGGCAAAGAAGCCCAAGGATAATCTCGTCGTGGAATATGAAATCGACGCTCCCCCTGAAATGGTTTGGCGGGCGATTAGTATTCCAGAGCTTCGAGAAAAATGGCTGCCTGAAAAAGACTTGGCCGATGCTGTCCCGATCTCGGCAGAACCGGGAGAGGAAGTCCGCTATCGGATGCGCGAAGAAGAATCGCCTTTCCTCGAAAGCATTGTGACGTTCCAAGTCGGTCCCAATGTCTATGGCGGCACGAGGTTGAGGATCATCCATCATCTTGTGGACGCCCGATCCGTTCGGCGAACACCCCCTGCCGCGAACAACAATTGGCCCGTGCTTATGCTCGCAGCATAGCACCTCAAACAACACATCAAAATCTAGAAGACAGGAGTTCGCCTATGCGCGAAGCGATGCAACTCGTCCCTATGGTCATCGAGCAATCCAGCCGTGGCGAACGCTCTTTCGACATCTATTCCCGCCTTCTGCGCGAGAGGATCATTTTCCTGAACGGTGAGGTCAACGACACCGTTTCCGCGCTCGTCTGCGCGCAGCTACTGTTTCTGGAAGCCGAGAATCCCAAGAAGCCAATTCAGCTATACATCAATTCTCCCGGTGGCGTCGTTACCAGCGGGCTCGCCATGTATGACACCATGCGATACATCCGCGCTCCGGTGCATACTCTTTGTATGGGGACGGCCCGCTCGATGGGGTCATTCCTGCTGATGGCCGGCGAACCCGGCGAACGCGCGGCATTGCCGAACGCCAGCATCCTGATTCACCAACCATCAGGCGGATTCCAAGGGCAGGCGTCGGATATGCTGATCCATGCCGAGGAGATCCTGAAAACCAAGCAGCGCATGACCCGGCTCTACGCGGAGCATTGCAAACGCAGTTATGAAGAGTTCGAACAAGCCATGGACCGCGACCGCTTCATGACGGTGGAAGAAGCGTTGGAATGGGGTTTGATCGATCGCGTCTTGACGGAGCGCGAAACCGGCGCGGCCTCGGAAGTTGCTGGATGAGTTAGCGCCAATTGGATGAGGACTGTCACTTCGCTCTAAGCTCTCAAATTTTCAGCAACGAAGTCGGCCCGCTGCTCGATTCCCACCAGCGGCAGCTCGACTATCTGATAGCCAAGCCTGCCATAAGTCTCAGCCATGACCATACCGGTCGCCTCGGCCTCTTGCCTGTCCTGTTTGCGCTCAGTGTCTTGCGTGAAGATGGCATCCCAATACGGGGCGAGAAAAACCCGCTTGTTGTAAGGGTAGGTTTTGGCCGCCGTCTCGAAATGAGCAGGCACAGGCAGGCCGCAGAGTGTGAGATAACCAACAACATCCGGCATACCACGGTCCATCAAGACAAGCGCGTCACTTGCAAGTGCCTCCTGATAAGAACGCAGTTCCCAGCCCAACATGAGTTCGGCGAAGAGTGCGCGATCCGCCCAAGGCAAAGCTTTACCGCCGATCCTGATCTGGTCTCGAATGATCGCCCTGCCGGCCTCGGGCATGGTGCGGAAGCCGCGCTGGGCCATGGCATCGATCAGACTGCTTTTGCCGGAACCGGGGCCACCGGTTACGACGATCATGTGTTCAGTATTTGCCATCAGATTCCATCCGCATTTAACGTGATTATCTTGAATTCGAGGAATGAAGCGTAGCCGGGATCGTCATCCGTTCCGACTGGCGCTGCGGAGTGTTTCGATGCCGATTTAGCGAACAGCAGCTGGCTCTACGTCACAAAGATTGGATAGAGCGAGACAACCAGCAGCGCTGCCATGGTGAGATTGAAGGCGCGCAGCTTCGCAGGCTCCGTAAGAAGCCGGCGGAGGCCAACACCGAACGCCGCCCAGATGCCGACGCAGGGTGCGTTGATCGCTGCCATCAGCAGTGCAGCTGCGGCGACGGACGACAACGAGGGAGAGCCCGGAAGATAGGTGGCGACGGCACCGAGCGCCATGACCCATGCCTTGGGGTTGACCCATTGGAACGCAGCAGCGCCAATGAAGCCCAAGGGTCTGGCAGCCGATCTTTCTGCATTCTCCGGTGCTGCGGCCCCGGCGATCTTCCATGCCAGATACAGAAGATAGGCGCCGCCAACCCATCGCAGGATGGTGTTGAGCATGGGATACGCCTCGAAAATCACTCCAAGGCCCATCCCCATGATGACGATCATCGCGGCGAAACCAATGCTGATGCCCGCAATATGTGGCAATGTCCGCCGAATGCCGAAATTAACACCGGATGCCAGCACCATCATGTTGTTCGGTCCGGGCGTGACCGATGTTACGGCTGTATAGAGACACAGCGCCAGAAATGCTTGCAACCCGGACAAGTCGGGCGAGGTTAGCTGTGAAACATCTGTCATGACTTGACGCGATCCGCGACATCAAAGGGAAGTTTTTGGCGCGACTGGCACCAATGCTTCGACCGGCCGCCATCCCCCATTTTCATAATCCGCTTCATTGTTGAGGCTTCAGAAATCGGCCAACCATTGTCGTGACCAGTTTGCGGCTCTCCTCGAAGTCAAGGTCCGCTGTCATCAACGGCAGCATCGGCGCGGCATCAAGGACCGCCACCAGAACCGCGCTGGTGTGCTTAGGGTCAAGGCCGGAATCGACTTCGCCACGCGCCTGACCTGCGGTCAGCGCTTCTGCCAGCAATGTTCGAACACCATCAGTGTTCTGTTTGAGGATGGCCCTGATTCTTTCGTTACGCCCCGCTTCTGCCAGCAACTCGAACAGAATGCGGCAATGACCGAGATCGTCCCACCCCTTCATGCTCCACAATTCCGATAGCAGAACAGTCGCCGTCTGTTCGTCCTCGGGGTGGCCGCTGAAATGGCTGTGGAGACTGGCAAGGTAATCATCCGCCATCTGCTCAATGATAGCGTCCTTGCTGGGGAAGTAGTGATAGAGGTGGCCGGGGCTCATCGCCGCTTCTTTGCAGATCATCGAAATCGACGCGCCCTGCAGACCATGGCGCAGGAAGCACCTATGCGCCGCTGCGAGAATCTCCTGCCTTCTGCCTTCATGCTGCTCGGGAACGCGCTTGCGGACCATGGGGCCTCCATAAACATAGAATGATCGCTCTAATATAGCTTGACCACACGTCGATCATAACTAGAGTGAGCATTCAATCTATGTCGGAACGGCTGGTTGGTCCAGTCCTATGCTGCCTCAGCCGGTCCGATTTCCAAGATGCGAGGCCACATGAACAGACCCCTTCCGATCATAGCGACCAGCCTGGCTTGGCTGCTGGCAGCTTTCTTTCTCTTCGGCGCTTACGGCAACATCTTCATCTCAGAGGAAAATGCGGCGGCCTATGTGGCTTGGGGTTACCCCGACTGGTTCCACTACATCACCGCCATTCTCGAACTGGCGGCTGGGCTGATGCTGATCCGCGCTGGCTCGCGGCCCTATGGAGCCGGCCTTGGCGCGCTCGTGATGGCCGCTGCTTCCCTCACGACACTGCTGAACGCTGATTACGGCCATGCGGTCGCTCCCAGCATTGTCCTGCTCGTCTCGCTAGTCGTGTTGGGGCTGTCCTTGGCCGTCCGGCGCGCAGCCAACTGAACTTCCCCCTTTCGGAGAATCCCCGATGAATAGCTCACCAACCCCGGCCGGTTCGGCCGATCCCGCAAATGCGCCTGCGGCGCATCTGGACGGATGGTCCGATCTTCTGTCCGGCCGCCACCTCGCCATTGTTCTGGTCATGGCAAGCGGCGTGCTGCTCTATGCCATGAACCTCTATTTCACCGCCGCACTGATGCCCTCCATCGTCGCGGATATTGGCGGGCAGCAATATTATGCGTGGGTGACGACTGCGTTCGTTATCTCGGCAATCGTAGCCTCGCTGTTCGTCAGCCGCATTCTCGACTGGAAGGGGCCGGCGCTTGCCTATGTTACGGCGTTCGTCGTCTTCGCTCTCGGCGCAGCGGCCAATGCCGCCAGCCCAACGATGGAACCGCTGATCGTCGGTCGCGTCGTGCAAGGACTTGGCGGCGGTTTGCTGGCAGGACTCGGCTATGCGGTAATTCGTGCAGCACTTCCCGAACGCCATTGGGCGCGGGCAACCGGCGTCGTGTCGGCCATGTGGGGCTTGGGGACGCTGTTCGGGCCGGCGCTTGGCGGCGTGTTCGCAGAACTGGGCCTCTGGCGCTGGTCCTACGGTGCGCTGGCGGTCGTTTCGCTGCTGTTCGGAATCATCGCTCAACGCGCGTTCGGCCGCATGGCTGGATCGGGGCATCGTTCACCTGTTCCCGTCGCCTCCCTCATTCCGCTTGTGCTTGCGACCATCGCTATCAGCCTCAGCGCCATCGTGCCGATAGGCTGGCCAACGCTGGCAATGGTCGGAATTGGCATCGTGCTGCTCTGGCTCTTCGTCGTCGTGGAGCGGCGAGCAAAAGAGACCATCCTTCCGCACATCACCTATCGGCGTGGCAACTCCCTGAAATGGGTCTATCTCACGGTCGCTGCCCTGAGCGCGGGCGTGATGGTGGAGAACTTCATCCCCCTGTTTGGTCAGCAACTGGCGGGCCTTTCGCCGCTGATCGCCGGTTTCCTTGGCGCAGTTCTTTCGCTGGCATGGGTCATCGCCCAGCTCTTCATTGTTTCGGTCAAGAGTGAGAGCGGCCGCCGCCGCGCCATCCGCGTCGGCCCACTGCTGTTGACGGCTGGGCTGATCGCTTATGGACTTCTACAAGTGTTCGGTGCCGATATCGGGATGGTGCTGATTTGGGCGGCTGTCCTCGCGCTTGCCGGCGTCGGCATCGGACTGGCGTGGCCGCTGCTCGGTGTTGCAGCGATGAGCAGCACACATGATCCCGCCGAAGGAGGCAAGGCTGCTGCTGCGATCACCATCACACAGCTTATTGCTTTCTCGATCACTTCCGCACTCGCTGGCACGCTGATGGCGGCAGGCGGGGAATCTGCGGTGGATTCCGCACGCTATGTTACGCTCGGCATCGCGCTTCTTACCCTGTTGGGCATCTTCGCCGCTGGCGTGGCAACGAGAAAGTAGCCAGCCACCATGCGACGGCGGCGTCTGAAAGATGGTCCAAGGCTACGAGATCGGCACGGTGGCGTCGTCGCTGGGATTTGAAAGGCAGGCTTCTCTCACCGCCATGTTCAAGCGCTGGCTCGGGACGACGCCGACGGCTTATCGACGATCATGGGGTTGAGGCGACGCCGGCGGCAGGCTCGTTACAATATCCTCTCCAGGGGGATAGGATATCTGGATGAGCGAACAATCCGATGCCCACAGATCCCACGCCGCGATCACAATGCGCCTCAAGCGTGCGGACGGCCATTTGCGCGGGATCGTCGAGATGATCGAAGCTGGTCGGCCATGCCTCGATATCGCGCAGCAGCTTCACGCGGTCGAAAAGGCCATCGCACAAGCCAAGCGGACGCTGATTCAGAACCACCTCGACCACTGTCTCGACGACGTGGTCGGGCCGCTTGTTAAGGACGATCGTCGTTCGATCGACGAATTCAAGGAAATAACCAAGTACTTGTGAGGTTCCTATGTTGCAGGTTCTTGGAAACCGCACCTATCGCCACCTCTTCCTGGCACAGGTTATCGCGCTTATCGGAACAGGGCTTGCCACGATCGCGCTGGGGCTATTGGCCTATGATCTCGCCGGTCCCGATGCGGATGCGGTGCTGGGAACGGCGCTCGCCATCAAGATGGTCGCCTATGTGGGGGTGGCCCCTATCGCAGCGACCTTCGCGGAGCGCCTGGGCGCCGCGTTTGGCCTCCCGATCACCTTCGTTGCGCTGGGGCTGCTGGCCGCCGCCGCCGTATCGGCCGCTGCGGTCCTCTGGCCCGCGGCCGATCCCGACGAACTCGACCATATGCATGACACGCTCGAGGCGAGCCATCCGCATCTGTCCGATGCGGCTGCCGCCGATGGCGGATATCGGCACCGCCATGCCTTCGTCATCGACCGCCATCATACAAGATGGCCGGCTTCGCCGCGCGATCGCGGGGCCGGTGCTTGAGCACACTGGCGGCCTGCTTGGGCCTGTTCCTCACCGCCTTCTTTGCTGCCACCCTGCTGCCGATGCAGTCGGAAGCCGCGCTGATCGGGCTGCTGCTGGCCGATTCTTTCGCGGCCTGGGCATTGGTCGCCGCAGCGAGCCTTGGCAACGTGGCCGGCTCGGTCGTCAACTGGATCATCGGCGCGGCGTCGAGTGTTTCCGTAACCGGCGCTGGTTCCCGGTGTCGGAAGCCGGTCTCCAGCGGGCGCGGCGTTGGTATCGCCGCTATGGGAAATGGTCGTTGCTGCTAAGCTGGATGCCGGTCATCGGCGATCCGCTAACCCTCGCGGCCGGGATCATGAAGGAGCCGCTACCCGTCTTTCTCCTCCTAGTTGGCGTCGCCAAGCTCGGGCGATATCTGGTTCTGGCGGCGGCGACGGCGTGCGTGATGTAGAGTCTTTATCGCCGCCGCTACACTAGAGACGATTTCGAATGCTCGTCATCTTGTCGATCTCCTCACGCTGAGCTGCCATGATTTCGTCGCACAGCGTTTTCAGTTCCGAGTCGGCAAGCTTCGCCTCGCGGCACATCAGGATCGCGCCGGAATGGTGCGGGATCATCGAATCGATGAACTGGCGATCATCGATCAGGGTCTGGCTCCGCGTCGCCCAGAAGGAACCGGCGGTCAGCAGCGCGAAGACGACGTAAAGGGCGATATTCGCGCTCCGGTTCGGGAACATGCCCGGCATTGTCGCCAGCATGAAGATGCCCATCGGCGCCCACATGGTTATCGCCATGTAAAGCATGTTCAGATTATTCCGGAAGTCGCCCCAGCCGTCGATCATCGAAAACATCACGACATACATCACAATGAGGCAGAGGATCATGTTGATCCAGAACATCAGATAGGGACGGCCATGGGAGCCCCTCGAATGCCCGCCATGAGATGTGTGGTCGCTCGCCATTTGATCGTCCTTTCGCGGTTGTCAGTGTCCAATGCCCATCGGCTTGAAGATCATCCAGACCGCCATGCCGATCATCATGAGGTTCTCGGTGAGCGACACGAAGCCGAGCGGCACGTTGCTGTCGCCTCCGACGCAGGCGCATTTCAGCTCGCGCTTGTCGATATAGACCGCCTTGAACACTGAGACCGCGCCGATGCCGCCGATGAACAGCGCGACGGGGATCGACACCCACATCAGGGCGCCAGCCATCATCAGGACGCCGGCGAGCGCCTCCGCGAAGGGATAGATGTAGGCATATCGGACCCACCGCTGCGCCAGAAGGTCGTAGTTCAGGAACATGGTCGCGAAGCCTTCCACGTCCTTCAGCTTCTGAAGGGCAAGAAGACACATCGCGATGGCGATGAACCATTCGGCCGCCTGGACCGTCGCGAGGTTGCCGAACGCCGCCCAGCTCGCGGCCAATGCCATCAGCGCTGCCATCGCGAACAGCGCGATCACCGGCTTGTAGGTGACGGTGTCCTTGTCCTTGACCTTGCCGCCGAAGAACCGGACGAGATCATCGTAGCCGCCGATCCGCTTGCCGCCTATGAAGGTCTGTGGCGTTGACTGAACATTGTGCTTTGCTTTGAAAGCATCCGTCTCGGCGCGAGTCGTCAGATGGTGATCATCGACCTCGTAGCCTTCGCGCTTGAGGAGATCGAGCGCCTTCAGCCCGTAGGGACACGTATGGTTTTCCATCACCATTCGATGAAGTTCGGCGCGTTTGGCAGCATGGGTCGCCATTGTCTGATCCCTTCGATCTATAGTTTCGCCTTTGCGAACACCTCGACCAGCTCGTTGAACTTTGCTCTTTGCAGGTCGCCATCGCCCGAGGCGATCGCCTCCTCGACGCAGCAGGCGGCATGCGATCGCAGCACCTGGTTCTCCACCTTCGAGAGGGCGGCCTTGACCGCGTGGATCTGGTTGAGAATGTCGATGCAGTATCGCTCGTCCTCCACCATCTGACCGACGCCGCGAACCTGGCCGGCGATCCGGTTGAGTGACGCAATGATCTGCTTCGAGTTTTTATTGCACATCCAGCTACCCCTACCCGGTATGGGTATATATACGTTTCAGGAAAGGTTTCGTTCCCGCAAAACCCAAAAGTTTTGCCGGCATGTCAACGTCGAAGCAAATAATTGTGGGAGTTCCCATGGACGATACTGCAACTGTCCGGCGCAACATCACCGTGCTGACCGCCGCTCAGGCGCTCGGCGGATCGAGCGCGCCAATCGTCATGTCGCTCGGCGGCCTGGTCGGCCAGCAGCTCGCCGACAACCCCGCATGGGTGACGCTGCCGGTCAGCCTGTTCGGCGTCGGCCTGGCGATCGGCACGCTGCCCGCCGCGTTCGTCATGCGCGCTTGGGGACGCCGGAGCGGTTACTTGTTCGGCGCCTTCTTCGGCCTCGCGGCGGGTCTCATCGCAGCACTTGGTATCTTTGTGGCATCGTTTCTGCTGTTCTGCGTTGGCTGCTTTACCGCCGGTCTCTACGGCTCCTACGTTCAAAGCTATCGCTTCGCCGCCGCCGACGCTGCCGAAGGCGCGTTGAAGGCACGCGCAATCTCCTGGGTGATGGTCGGCGGACTGATCGCGGCTGTCATCGGTCCCCAGCTCGTCATCTGGACACGCGATTCCTTCCCCGGCACGCCCTATGTCGGCAGCTTTCTCAGCCAGGCGGCGCTTCCGCTGTTGTCCATCCCGATTCTGTTGATGCTACGCGCGCCGCAATCTGGTTCGCAATCCGAGTCCGAAAGCTCCGGCCGTTCCCTGATTCAGATCCTGATGATGCCCCGCTACATGCTCGCCGTCGCAGCCGGCGTCGTCTCCTACGGCCTCATGGCTTTCGTCATGACGGCGGCTCCGATCGCGATGGTCAACACCGGCCATTCGGTCAACAGTGCAGCACTCGGAATCCAGTGGCATCTACTGGCGATGTTCGCGCCAAGTTTCGTCACCGGCCGTCTCATGACACGCTTCGGCAAGGAGCGGGTCACCGCTGCGGGGATGCTGCTCATCGCCGTCTCGGCCGTGGTCGCACTGGCCGGGCTTGAGCTGATCAATTTCTGGGGATCTCTCGCCATCATGGGGCTCGGCTGGAATTTCAGCTTCATCGGCGCGACGGCTATGGTCACGGACTGCCATACGCCGGGCGAGCGCGCCAAGGCGCAGGGCGCGAACGACTTCATGGTCTTCGGCACGACCGCCGCCGTATCGTTTCTGGCTGGCAGCGTCCTGCACAACTCGGGCTGGGCGGCGATCAACTGGCTGTTGTTTCCGCCGGTCGCCTTGATCCTCGTGCCGCTGCTCTGGCAGGCGGCGCGCAAACCCCAAGCCTGAAACGACAAGTCCCCGCCATATCTGGCAGGGACGAAAACATCAGGCCGCTTCGGTTAGGCGAACGGGCCGAGTGTTACTCTACTGCACGGAACGAGTAATCGCACCGCTGCGCGGCTGGACCGTGAGGTCCTCATCGTCCTGATCGGTTTCCAGACGCTGGAGGATCGGGCAATGCGGGCGATGGTCGCCCGTGCAGGCTTTCACCAGCATCGTGAGCGTGTGCGCCATGTCCTGCAAGTCCGCGATCTTCTTCTCCAGCGCGTCGATGTGGCCCTGCGCCAGACGCTTGACCTCCGCGCTCTGCCGCGACTCGTCGCGCCAGAGGCCGAGGAGATCGCCGATCTCGGCCACCGAGAAGCCGAGATCACGCGCGCGCCGGATGAAGCGCAGCATGTGAACGTCCGTGTCCGAATAGTCGCGATAGCCGGAAGACGTCCGATCGGCGGCCGGAATGAGGCCGGTATGTTCGTAGTAGCGGATCATCTTGGCCGAGACGCCGGACGCTTTCGAAGCTTGTCCGATATTCATGCGTTTTCTCCCGTAAGGTACGACAGCCGACCCCGAATATAGGGTCGGCTGCTTCGGTTCATTAGGTTGGGACCTTGAAGGTCTTGAGCCGCAACGCATTGCCGAGCACGAAGACGCTCGACAGGGCCATGGCGCCGGCGGCGAAGACCGGCGACAGCAGGATGCCGTAGGCCGGATAGAGCGCGCCGGCGGCGACCGGGATCAGGGCCGTGTTGTAGGCGAAGGCCCAGAACAGGTTCTGCCGGATGTTTCCGATCGTCGCCTTCGACAGTGCGATGGCGTTCGGCACCCCGGTCAGGCTGCCCGACATCAGCACCACGTCCGCCGCCTCGATGGCGATATCCGTGCCGGTGCCGATGGCGAGGCCCACATCCGCCTCGGCGAGCGCCGGAGCGTCGTTGATGCCGTCGCCGACGAAGGCGACCTTACCGTGCTCGGCCTTGAGGCGACGGATCGCCTCGACCTTGCCGTCCGGCAGCACTTCCGCCACCACCTCGTCGATGCCGAGACGCGCGGCGATGGCCTTGGCCGTCCGCCGGTTGTCGCCGGTGATCATCGCGACTTTCAGCCCGAGATCGTGCAGCGCCTTGATCGCGGCCGGCGTCGTCGCCTTGATCGGGTCGGCCACGGCAATGATCGTCGCGAGCCTGCCCTCGATCGCGGCATAGAGCGGCGACTTGCCCTCGTTGCCGAGCCGTTCGGCCACGACGGCGAAGCCCGCCACGTCATGGCCAAGCTCGACCATGTAGCGGTCCGCGCCGATCTCGATACGCTTGCCGTCGACCACGGCCTTCACGCCGAAGCCGGTTACCGATTCGAAACCAGACACGGCGGGAAGCGCGATGCCTTCCGCCTCGGCCGCTTCCACGATGGCGCGGGCGATCGGGTGTTCTGACTTGGCTTCGACGGCCGCGATTAGACCCAGCACGGTCGCACGGTCAAAGCCGGCGGCCAGTTCGAGGTCGGTCAGGGCGGGCTTGCCCTCGGTCAGCGTGCCGGTCTTGTCGACGGCCACGACCCTGGCGTCCTTCAGCAGTTGCAGCGCTTCACCCTTGCGGAAGAGTACGCCCAGCTCCGCGCCCCGGCCGGTGCCGACCATGATCGAGGTCGGCGTAGCCAGACCCATGGCGCAGGGGCAGGCGATGATCAGCACGGCGACCGCATTGACCAGCGCGAAGGTGAGCGCCGGCGACGGCCCGAAATAGAGCCATGCCGCGAAGGTCAGAGCCGCGACGGCGAAGACAGCCGGCACGAAATACATCGTCACCTTGTCGACCAGCGCTTGGATCGGCAGCTTCGAGCCTTGTGCTTCCTCAACCATGCGGATGATCTGCGACAGCACGGTGTTGCCGCCGACCGCCGTGGCGCGGATCGCGAAGGCGCCCTTCTGGTTCACGGTGCCGGCGACGACCTCGCTACGATTCGTCTTGGAAACCGGGATCGGTTCGCCGGTGATCATGGATTCATCGACATAGCTTTCGCCCTCGATGACCTCGCCATCGACCGGGATACGGTCGCCGGGACGGACCTCCACGATGTCACCCGACAGCACGGAGTCGATCGGAAGATCGACCGTCTTGCCGTCACGGCGGACGCGCGCCGTCTTGGCCTGAAGGCCGACCAGACGCTTGATCGCTTCCGAGGTACGCCCCTTGGCGCGGGCTTCGAGCAGCCGGCCGAGCAGGATCAGCGTGACGATGACCGCGGCGGCTTCATAATAGACGTTGATCGTCCCTGCGGGCAGGAAGCCCGGCGCGAAGGTCGCGACCAGCGAATAGCCGTAAGCCGCGAGCGAGCCGACTGCCACCAGCGAGTTCATGTCCGGCGCCAGACGCCAGAGGGCGGGAAGCCCCTTGTCATAGAAGCGGATGCCCGGCACGAACAGCACCAGCGTCGTCAGCACGAACTGGAGATACCAACTGTTCGTCATGCCGATGGTGGATTCGATCACGCCATGCACGCCCGGAATGAGGTGCGAGCCCATTTCCAAAAGGAAGACCGGAGCGGTCAGCACCGCCGCGATGGTGAAGTCGCGGGTCAGCTCGCGGCGTTCGGCTTCCTTCTTCTCTGCGCGGTCATTCGTCTCGGCCTGGCTCGATCCGGTTGCCGCCGAGATGACCTTGGCGTCGTAGCCCGCATTCTCGATGGCCGCAATCACGGCTGCCGTGTCTGCGGTTCCCTGGATCGTGGCCTTCTCGGTCGCGAGGTTGACGACGGCGCTGGTGACGCCCGGCACGGCCTTCAGGGCCTTCTCGACACGACCCACGCAGGAGGCGCAGGTCATGCCCTCGATCGCGACTTCAAGCGAGGCGGCCGCTTGTGCGGCAGGGCTCTCCGAAACCTCATAGCCGACATCCTCGATGGCCTTGACGAGCGTAGCGCGATCGACGGGAGCATTCGTCGTGATGCTTGCCTTTTCGGTCGCCAGGTTGACGACCGCATCGGCAACGCCGGGGACGGCCTTGAGGGCTCGTTCGACACGACCGACGCAGGAGGCGCAGGTCATGCCTTCTATTGACAGGGAAATTGCCGCGTTCCTGGTGTCCGCAGCTCGAACGGGGGCATTCATAGCCGCCTCCTTTTCTCGTTCCGAAATTCACGTTCGGACGGAAAATGAGGCTTCCAACCATGGGAAGGTCAATAGCGCATTTTCTTTTTTTTGGCCCTTGACCTTACCACGGTTGGAAGCACCACCTTGGGCGACATGAGATCAAAACAAGGAGAAGTCTCATGGACCTCAAAATTGAAAACATGACCTGCGGCGGTTGCGCCAAGTCCGTCACCAAGGCGATCCAGTCGGTGGACTCCGCAGCCAAGATCGAGACGAATCCCGCCGCGCGCGCCGTCAAGGTCGAGACGACCGCCACGCCGTCCGCGATCTTGCAGGTTCTGGAAGAAGCCGGCTATCCGGCGACCTCAAACTGAACGGGAGCGAGACCATGAACAAGCTCACTCCGATCTTCATCGCAGGGGCCATCGCTATCGCCGGCGGCCTGGCATTCGCTCAAACCCAAATGAAAACGGACAACAACACGATGCAAGGTCACGACATGTCAGGCATGCAGACGCCAGGATCGGACACGCCGTCGACGAAGGCATACGAGACCGCCATGGATGCCATGATGAAGGACATGATGGTGCCCTATACCGGCGACGCCGACGTGGACTTTATGCGCGGTATGATCCCGCACCATCAGGGCGCGATCGACATGGCGAAGGTCGTGCTCCAGTACGGCAAGGACCCCGAGGTCCGCAAACTCGCCGAAGAGGTGGTCAAGGCCCAGGAGGGCGAGATCGCCATGATGAAGAAGTGGCTCGCCGACCGAGGCAAGTAACCAGTGTCGCCTGGAACCGCCGTGGTGTGTCACCAAAAAAGACGCTCGGCGGCGGACGCGGCGAGCGGGTGGGAGCGGACCACCCTGGATGAACGCAAGCCGAGGGTGCGGATGATGTTGTCTTGCACGGCGTTTTGACGGCGATGCAACGGCTGTTCATCGCTCTGCTCATGCTCCTTTCCTTCGCCAGCGTGGCGTTGACCGTTCCGGCGCTCGGTGCTCGCATGGCCAGTAACTCCCACGTAATGATTTCGGAACACGGATCGCAGCATCCGGCCGCGGATACCGCTGCCGTGCCGTGCCAGGAACATCGAATCTGCAACGGAAACAATGCCTTCTGTTATGCCCTATGCTCAGGCATGACGCACTGGCTTGCGCCTAAGGCGCCGACAAATGCCACCGCTCCTACCGCAGCGATCTGGAGCATTACCGAGATGCCGGACCTCGCCGGCATCGGCCCCGCACGCAACGAACGCCCTCCCAACGACGGTCTTGCTGAACGCAAGTGGCCTGCCTAGTCGCACGCCGATCTGAATTCAGAGGGAGCATAGTCCTCCCAGGAGACCGAAAATGAAGCTTATCTCACGCCGCAGCTTTCTCGCCGCAGGCGCTGCCACGCTATCCGCAGCAGCTCTACCGCGCTTCGCCAACGCCCAAAGCGCGATGGCCCTCAGCGCTGCAACGCGCGTGCTGGACGTCGACGGGCGCGCCGCCACAGTCTTCGGCCTTGAAGGGTCGAGCGGGCAAGGATTGGTTCTCGACCCCGGACAACGCTTTCGCGTCGACCTGGCCAATCGTCTCGATGTGCCGACCCTGATCCATTGGCACGGCCAGATCCCGCCCAACGAGCAGGACGGCGTTCCGGACGTGCCGCGCCCGATGCTGCAACCCGGAGAAACGCGCTCCTATGACTATGAGCCGCTTCCCGGCACCTACTGGATGCACGCGCATATCCCGCTTCAAGAAATGAACCTTCTCGCCGCGGCCTTGATCGTGCGCAGCGCCGAAGACGTGAAGGCCGACCGCCAGGAGGTCGTGATGTTCCTTCATGATTTCTCGTTCAAGACGCCCGAAGAGGTCATGCAGGAGATCACCGGCGGACATGGTGGCGGCCATGATATGAGCGCGATGGGAGGCCAATCCGATCCCGGCGCGTCGATGGACCATTCCGGCATGAAGATGGATATGTCCTCGATGCAGGGCATGGCCGTGGACCTGAACGACTACGATTGGGACGCCTACCTCACCAACGACCGCACCTTGTCCGATCCGCAGATCGTCAGGGTCGAGAAGGGCGGACGGATAAAGCTTCGGGTGATCAACGGCGCTTCGGCCACCGTCTTCTGGATCGATACCGGCGAGCTTTCGGCGCGCCTCGTAGCTGTCGACGGCCATGCCGTGCAACCGCTTGAGGGCAAACGGTTCGGCGTCGCCATGGGCCAGCGTCTCGATCTTGAGCTGGAGCTTGCCGGAGATGGAGCCTGGCCTGTGCTGGCGTTGCGCGAGGGCGCAAAGGAGCGCACCGGGCTGATCCTCGCAACGCCGGGCGCGACTATTCAGAAGGTTCCCGCACTCGGCGACGCGGATACGCCTGCATTCGACATCGAGCTTTCGCAAGAGCAGAGGCTGCGGGCGACGGACAATCTGCCGCCGCGTGCCGCGCAACGCACCCAGATGGTCATGCTAGGCGGCTCAATGCAGCCCTACCTCTGGACCATCGACGGCAAGGTCTGGGGAGAGCACAAGCCGATTGTCGCAACGACTGGCGAGCGCGTCGAGATCATGTTCCACAATATGTCGATGATGGGCCATCCGATGCACCTGCACGGCCACGTTTTTCAGGTCGTGGAGATCAACGGCAAGCGGTTCGAAGGCGCGCGGCGCGACACCGTCTATGTTCCTCCGATGGGCATGGTGACGGTGGCGCTCGATGCTGGCGAGGCGGCGCGCTGGATGCTGCATTGCCACCACATGCCGCACCTTCAAACTGGCATGATGACCGAGTTCAGCGTATCAGCGTGATAGGGCGCCTGCGCCGCGAGGGATCGCGGCGCAGGCTTGCTCGATAGCGCTCCCGACTATCTTCACAGCTTCGTGCGCGTGGGGGGGGCGCGCACATCGACTGCTCTCGGGAAACGCGATCAAGCAGCTCTCGCAGTTGGGCCTCGTCCACTCCGTCCGCCGACATCACAGCGCGGACAATCGGATCGGAAAGAAGCTCTGCAACGGTCGGCTTCGGGCGGCGCCCGGTATGGCTGCTCATAACTCTCGGTCTCCTTTGCCCGCTCTGGCGAGCTGCTCTCCCCCATTTCGCCCGCGACTTGCCCTCTTGCTGGCTGGCGTCCTCACGCATCCTGATCGTCAGGCGTGAAGAACACGTCAGCGTGCATGTCCTCCCTGCGCAGTCCCCGTCCGAAGGCGACCTCCATCGCTGCATCGACCATCGGCGGCGGCCCGGCGACGTAGGCTTTCCAGCCGTCGAGATCCTCCAGATCCTCGGCCACCGCCTGGGTCACGAAACCGCGCCGGTGCTGCGCTGACTCTGCCTCCGAGAGCACGGCCGAGAAGGCAAGAGTGGAGTGACGCTCGGCCATGGCCTGGAAATGCTCCACGAGATAGAGATCTCGCTCGCCGCGTGCGCCGAAGTAAACATGGATCGGCTGCTTCATGCCGTGCGCAAGAGCGGTTTCGACGATCGATTTGATCGGCGCCAGGCCGGAGCCCCCGGCGATGCAAAGAATCGGGCCGGAATGATGCTGGCGCAGGTAGGAAGAGCCCAGCGGAAATTCGAGCGCCACCCTGTCGCCAGTCTTCAGCCCAAAATGCACATGCTCCGAGGTGACGCCGCCCGGAACGCGACGAATGTGGAATTCAAGGCTGTCGTCGCCGTGACGATTGGCCATCGAATAACTGCGCGCCGGCGCTCCATCGAAGCCGACCTGCGCATACTGCCCGGCGGTAAACAGCAACGGGCTACCATCCGCGGGTGCAATCCGCACCAGCTTGATATCGTGCGTGAGATCGTCGAGGCCGGTGACAATCGCGTCCAGGCGTCGCGGCGTCTCCACGGAATCGTCGTCATCGCTGCCCAGCCAAGCGACGGCCGCATCCGTTTGCGGCATAGCGCGGCATGCGAGGATCAGGCCATCGGCCTTCTCTTCCTCGGTGAGCGCGAAGCGCGAGTGCTGGAGCAATTCCACCTCGCCCTCGATCAGGCGGGACTTGCAGGAGCCGCAGCGGCCGGAACGGCAACCGTGAGGATAGGGAATGCCGACGGCGAGCGCGGCGTCGAGGATGGTTTGGTCCTCTTGGACCTCAAGGCTGGTCCGCGCTTGCCGGATATCAACGAACTTGCTCGTCATCTGCGTCTCCTCACAGGCTCCCGGCGAGACCGAGCGCCTTGACGAGGCCCGGCTTCTGGCTCGGGAAGGTCCCGTAGAAGACTTCCGATCCGATGATGGTGATCGGAGCGACCCGGACGCCGGTCCGGGCCTTTGCCTCCTCGGCGATCTTCGGGTCGGTGAGGTCGCGTTCCTCGTAGGCGAGGCCCTGTTGGTCGAGCCAGCGTTTGAGCGCGTGGCAGTCCGGACAGGTCGGTGTGGTGTAGATGAGAATCTGGGGTTTGCTGCTCTCCGTCATCGGTCTTGCCTTTCTCTGAATTCGACACGGTTGCCCCGCCGCCAGGCCGCCCAACCGCAGGCGGATTTGGCAGGATTGTCGTCAGCGTGCGGCTTCCAGCGCTTGTAAGGTCAAGACTGTTCGTGCGCGGAAAAGGAAAATTCGAGATATGACGCAGGGGCAGAGAAGGACTGCGCCAACTGTCCCGCCGATCGACAGCGACCGTGTTTCGCATTGTGATTGCGCGCCCATCCGGTAAACTGGGCGAGACCAATCAAACACGGACAGCTCTTGGCGATCAAATGCCGGCAGGTTCCGTCCCGAACTCAGGTAAAGCACGCAGATGACTGCTCTCAAGAAGACAAACGCCACGAAGCCAGACGATCGTGCGACCCCCGAGCATATGGAGGTTGAAGGTCACCTCCTGCTCCCTTCACTCTCGCAGAACGAGATCACGATCCTCGCGGAAACGTTTCGCCTGCTCGGCGATCCCTCACGGTTGAAGATCCTGCTGAGCTGTGTACCGGCGCCCATTTCGGTGGGCGATATCGCCGAGCGGCTCGACCTGTCCGTGACCCTCGTCAGCCACCATCTACGCCTGCTGCGCGGCGCGCGTCTCGTCAAGGGCGATCGCCAAGGCAAGCAGATCTTCTACGCGATCGCCGACCAGCACGTCAGCCATGTTCTTCAGGATATGGCGACGCATATTTCAGAGGATCATGCGGACGACTGATCCGCCTGGAGAAGAGCATAATTTTACCACTAACACTTGAATAGCTGTTCAAGTGTGTTATTGACTCCTTCCGAAGCCGCGCAGGGCGTGTGAGCACGCGCGCCCGCTACGGCGGCCGGAAAGGAGATCGGAATGACAACTGGACTTTCAACGCCGGACGCTGGTGAACGGCTCGGCTTTCGTGTCGACGGCATGGATTGCGCAAGCTGCGTCGGCAAGATCGAGACGGCCTTGGGCCGTCTGGGGGGTATCTCCGACGTTGCCGTCAACTTCGCGACCGAGACATTGCTGCTCTCACGCGATGCCACGAGCAAAACGACGTCGAAGGATATCGCCAAGAAGATTCGCTCGCTTGGGTTCGACGTGACCGAGCTGCCGTCTTCTGCGATTCCCGCCGCGCCTGAGCAGCGCTCCGACGCCCATGCTGGTCATGATCACAACGGCTGCGCCGGCGATCACGATCACGGTCACGCAAGCCACGACGATCACAGCGGCTGCGGCGGCCACGATCACAAGCACGACCATGGTCATGACGGTCACGGTCACGATCACGCTCACCATGACCACGACCACGCTCATCACGATCATGATCACGGCCACGGTGGTTGCTCTGGACATGATCACGCGGGCCTTGCGCCAACTCCCCGCGCCGCACCGGCCTCTCCGCCCAATGTCTCCATGCGCGTCGAGGGGATGGATTGCGCAAGCTGCGTCGGCAAGATCGAGGTCGCCTTGGCACGGATGCCAGACGTCTCCGACGTGCGCGTGAACTTCACGACCGAAACGCTTGAACTGACGCTCGCTGCCGGCGCGATCACCAAGGTCGCCGACATCGAAAAGACGATCAAGAGCCTCGGCTTCGGTGTGTCTAACACACGCGAGCTTTCGGCTTCGTCGGATGCGGCCATCGACGTCGCGCCAGCGCCAGCGATGCCCAATCAGCGCTGGTGGCAGACCCGCAAGGGGAAGCATGTCATTGGGCTCGGTCTGCTGATGGGCTCGGCGTACGCCATTGCCCAATTCTTCCCCCTTTATGCGGAATGGATCTTTGCCGCCGCCGTCGTCGCGGGCGTCATTCCTTTCGCTCGCAAGGCATTCGCGCTCGCGACCTCTGGATCTCCGTTCTCTATAGAGACGTTGATGGTCGTCGCCTCGATAGGCGCCCTCGTGATCGGCGAGGCTGAAGAGGCGGCTGCGGTCGTATTCCTGTTCGCGGTCGGGGAATTGCTCGAAAGCGTCGCGGCCGGGAGGGCGCGCGCCGGCATAAAGGCCCTTGCATCGCTCGTGCCGAAGACGGCCGTCCTGCTCGATCCGAATGGCGGGCAGCGCAGCGTCCCGGCCACGTCCTTGCGTGTCAGCGATCTAGTTCTGGTGCGGCCCGGCGACCGCGTGCCGGCGGACGGGCAAATCATACAGGGCGCTTCCAGCCTAGACGAGTCGCCTATCACCGGCGAATCCGTGCCGCGCTCGAAGGCCAAGGGAGACAGCATTTTCGCCGGCTCCATCAATGTCGATGGCGTTCTTCAGGTCCGCGTTGAAAAGACGGCTTCCGACAACACGATCTCGCGCATCATCCAGCTCGTCGAGCAGGCGCAGTCCGCCAAGGCCCCGACCGCGCGCTTCATTGAGAATTTTAGCTGCTACTATACCCCGGCGGTGATGCTGATCGCCGCGCTGATCGTCGTCGTCCCGCCGCTCGCGATGGGCGGTGATTGGGACACATGGATCTACCGCGGCCTCGCGCTGCTGCTGATCGCATGTCCCTGTGCGCTTGTCCTCTCGACGCCTGCTGCGATTGCCTCGGGCCTCGCCGTCGGCACGCGCCGCGGCCTCCTGATCAAGGGCGGTAATGCGCTCGAAACCATTGGCAAGGTGAGCGCCATCGCCTTCGATAAGACGGGTACGCTCACCGAGGGCAAGCCGCGCGTCACCGAAGTCTTCGCCTTTGGCAAGAACGAGGAGAGCGACGTTCTCGCTTTGGCAGCGGCGGTCGAAACAGGTTCGAGCCATCCGCTTGCGAAGGCGATCATCGGCCGTGCCGAAACCGATGGCATCGCCGTTCCCCTTGCACAGGATGCATCGGCGACGGCGGGTAAGGCCGTACATGCGACCGTTGCCGGACGTCGCCTCGCCGTCAGCTCCCCGACCCATGCCGCACAGATGGTGACGCTCGGGGTGCTTGAGCGCAGCGCCATCGAGAAGCTCGAAGATCGCGGCAATACCGTTGCCGTCCTTTTCGACGAGCAGGCGAAGGAAGTCCTCGGCCTCATCGCCCTGCGCGACGAACCGCGCCGTGACGCGCGGGAGGGTGTCGCCCAGCTCAAAGCTATGGGGGTCCGCTCCGTCATGCTAACCGGCGACAACCGGCGCACCGCCCAGGCCATTGCCAAGGGTCTCGGTATCGAGTGGAGCGCCGAGCTGCTTCCGCAGGACAAGCTCGATCTCGTCAACGAGATGAAGCGGAAGTCCAAGGTGGCCATGGTCGGCGACGGCATCAACGATGCTCCGGCACTGGCGACGGCCGACGTCGGGATCGCCATGGGCGGCGGAACCGATGTGGCGATCGAGACTGCGGACGCCGCCCTGCTCAAGAGCCGTGTCACGGACGTCGCCCATCTCGTCGCGCTGTCCCGCGCCACCATGGCGAACATCCACCAGAACGTCGTCTTCGCTCTCGCGTTGAAGGGCCTGTTCCTCGTTACCAGCGTCCTCGGCATCACCGGCCTCTGGATCGCGGTCCTTGCCGATACGGGCGCAACGGCGATCGTCACGCTGAATGCGTTGCGGCTCTTGCGCTTCAAGGGTGCGAAGTCTGCCGATGACGGTCGCGATGAGGGCATGCGTTCTCACCCTCTCGTCCCGGCCGAAAGCCACTAGTCGCTCGCACTCAAGGAGCCGCCAACCGGATCGGTCTGGCGGCTTCACACAACTGGAGCCCGTCGAGGTAACGCTGATCCATCGCGCTCATTCGGGGACGGACTCCGCTTCTTCCAAGACGTCGGCGAAGCGAGACATGCGGTTGGCCACGACATGGCTAGGCGGCAGCGTCAAGGGTCTGTTCGGAAACATCCTGCAAGGCCCTTGACCTTTCCATCGTTGGAAACCGCACCTTCGCAGAAAATGAACGTCGCCGCATCCGGCTGGCCGGGGGCGCGCGCCTTTTGAAGGTGAACGAGAATGAGTAATAAAGCCGCCGCCCTGTTTTTAGCCGGCGCCGTCATCGCCGGTGGCACGCTTGCCATCGTCTATCGCGACGAGATCGGACCCTACGCCAAAAGCGTTCTGGCGCTTGCTTCCTCGACCGCTGCGTCGGAGGCTGTCGCGCAGCCGGCACAGATGCCTGTTCCGCAGGTGCCGGTTGCCGAGGTCATCACGCGCAAGGTCGCGCCATCCGTTGAGTTTACCGGCCATCTGGAAGCGACCAAGGCTATCGAGCTGCGTCCGCGCGTCGGCGGCGCGATCGTCGCCGCCAGCGTTCCCGAAGGCGGTCTCGTGCGGCCCGGCGAGCTTCTGTTCCAGATCGATCCGCGACCGTTCGAGGTGGTCCTGAACGCGGCCAAAGCGCAGTTGCAGCAGGCAAACGTCCTGCTCGATCAGGCCGAGATCGACTTCGGGCGCACCGAGGCGCTCGCTTCGAACGGCAACGCGCCGCGCAAGGCTTTCGATGACGCGCTGGCCATGCGGCGTCAACGCCAGGCGCAAGTCGACATCGCCAAGGTTGCCGTCTCGGCCGCCGAACTCGATCTCTCCTTTGCCCGCGTCACCGCGCCGATTGCTGGGCGCATCGACCGGGTCCTCGTCACGGAAGGCAATCTCGTCACCGGCGGCAATGCAGGCGCTGCGACGCTCCTCACCACGATTGTCGCGACCGATCCGCTCTACGTCTATTTCGACATCGACGAAGCCACCTATCTCGGCTTCGTAGCCAATGCCCGCGCACCCGAGACGGGAACGGTTGCCGGCAAGCTCCCGGTGCATCTGGGCTTGATGACCGATACGGGTTTTCCGCATGCCGGCGAACTCGACTTCCTCGGCAACCGCGTGGACCGGAGCACCGGGACGATCCGCGCAAGAGCCATCGTCAAGAACCCGGACGGCAGGCTGACGCCCGGCCTGTTCGCGCGGGTCAAGCTCGTCACGGCCGAACCAGCCCAGACCGTGCTCATCGACGATCAGGCGATCGGTATCGACCAGGGGCGGCGCTACGTTCTCGCTCTCGGCGCCGACAACAAGGCGGAATACCGCCCGGTCGAAATCGGACCCATGATCGATGGCCTGCGCGTCGTCGCGGCGGGTCTCAAGCCGGCCGACAAGATCATCGTAAAAGGACTCGTCCGCCCAGGCATGCAGGTAGTTCCGCAGATGATCTCCATGGCGCCCGGCGACACCGCTACAGATGACCGGGCTGCGGCAGACTCGCAGGAGGCGCGTCAATGAATATCCCGCGCTTTTTCGTCGACCGCCCGATCTTCGCGGTCGTTCTGTCCGTCCTGATGCTGATCGCTGGCGGCCTCACGCTCCTGAAGCTCCCGCTCAGCGAATATCCCCAGGTCACGCCGCCGACGGTGCAGGTCACCGCCAGCTATCCCGGCGCAAATCCCGCCGTGATCGCCGAAACCGTCGCCGCCCCTCTGGAGCAGGCGATCAACGGCGTCGAGAATATGCTCTACATGAGTTCACAGGCGGCGACCGACGGACGCATGACCCTGACCATTGCGTTCAAGCAGGGCACCGATCCCGACATGGCGCAGATTCAGGTGCAGAACCGCGTTTCGCGCGCATTGCCCAGGCTTCCGCAGGAAGTGCAGCGCATCGGGGTCGTGACGCAGAAGACGTCCCCAGACATCCTGATGGTCGTCCATCTCGTCTCGCCCGACAATCGCTACGATCCCGTCTACCTGTCGAACTTCGCCACCTTGCAGGTACGCGACCAGCTTGCGCGCCTGTCAGGTGTGGGTGACGTACTCGTCTGGGGGGCTGGCGAGTATTCCATGCGCGTGTGGCTCGATCCGGCCAAGGTGGCCGCGAGGGGGCTGACCGCCAGCGACGTCGTTGGGGCGATTCAGGAACAGAACGTTCAGGTGGCCGCCGGCTCGGTCGGCCAGCAGCCCGAAGCCTCGGCCGCGTTTCAGGTGACGGTCAACACGCTCGGAAGGCTGTCCAGTGAGCAGCAGTTCGGCGAGATCGTCGTAAAGACAGGCACCGACGGTCAGGTCACCCGCTTGCGCGACGTTGCCCGCATCGAGCTTGGCGCAGACTCCTATGCCCTTCGTAGCCTCCTCAACGGCAAGCCGGCGCTCGCGATGCAGATCATCCAAAGCCCCGGCGCGAATGCGCTCGACGTATCGAGCGCCGTCCGCACCACCATGGCCGAACTTCAGAAGGGCTTTCCGGAAGGCATCGAATATCGGATCGCCTACGATCCAACGGTGTTCGTCAAGGCGTCTCTCGAAGCTGTGGTCATGACGCTGCTCGAAGCCGTCGTGCTGGTCGTTATCGTCGTGGTTCTGTTCCTCCAGACGTGGCGGGCGTCGATTATTCCCCTTGTCGCCGTTCCCGTCTCCTTGGTCGGCACATTTGCGCTGATGTATATGTTCGGTTTCTCGCTGAACACGTTGTCCCTCTTCGGCCTCGTTCTCTCGATCGGCATCGTGGTCGACGACGCGATCGTCGTGGTCGAGAACGTCGAGCGCCACATCGCGCTTGGGGAAACGCCGAAAGAGGCGGCGCGCAAGGCCATGGACGAGGTGACGGGGCCGATCGTAGCCATCACCTCTGTCCTGTCGGCCGTGTTCATTCCATCGGCGTTCCTCTCGGGCTTGCAGGGCGAATTCTACCGCCAGTTTGCGCTGACGATTGCGATCTCGACCATCCTGTCGGCGATCAACTCCCTCACGCTCTCTCCCGCGCTTGCTGGCGTGCTCCTGAAACCCCACCACGGCGACGTGAAGCGCGATCTCCTGACCCGCGTGATCGACTTCCTGTTCGGCTGGTTCTTCCGGCTGTTCAATCGCTTCTTCGACGGCGCTTCGACCGCCTACGTCTGGTCGGTGCGCCGTGCCGCGAGGCTCAGTGTTCTCGTCCTGCTCGTCTATGCCGGCCTGGTCGGCATGACGTGGGTCGGCTTCCAGACGGTGCCGGGCGGCTTCGTGCCGGCCCAGGACAAATACTATCTCGTCGGCATCGCCCAGCTCCCGACTGGCGCTTCGCTCGACCGCACCGAGGCCGTCGTCAAGAAAATGTCGGAGATCGCGCTGGCCGAGCCGGGCGTGGAGAGTGTCGTCGCGTTTCCAGGGCTCTCGGTCAACGGCATGGTCAACATCCCCAATGCGGCCGTCATGTTCACGATGCTCAAGCCGTTCGACGAACGAAAGGACCCGTCTCTTTCGGCCTTTGCCATCGCCGGCAAGCTCATGGGCAAGTTCAGCCAGATTCCCGATGGCTTCGCCGGCATCTTCCCGCCGCCGCCCGTTCCGGGACTTGGTTCGACCGGCGGCTTCAAGATCCAGATCGAGGATCGAGCGGGCCTCGGCTTCGAGGCGCTCGCGCAGGCTCAAGGCGCGGTCATGGGCAGAGCGATGCAGACGCCCGAGCTGGCCGGCATGCTGGCAAGTTTCCAGGTGAACGCGCCGCAGGTGCAGGTCGATATCGACAGGGTGAAAGCGAAGTCGCAAGGCGTGCCGCTCAATACCATCTTCGAGACGTTGCAGGTCAACCTCGGCTCGCTCTACGCGAACGACTTCAATCGCTTCGGCCGCACCTACCGCGTGATGGTGCAGGCGGACGCGCCGTTCCGCATGCAGCCCGAGGACATCGGCCGCCTGAAGGTCCGCAACGCGACCGGCAACATGATTCCGCTTTCGGCTCTGCTGACCATCAAGCACAGCTCAGGCCCCGATCGTGTCATGCACTATAACGGCTTCCCCTCTGCGGACATCAGCGGCAGTCCCGCGCCCGGATACTCGTTCGGGCAGGCCACCGCCGCCATGGAGCGCATCGCATCCGAAACCTTGCCAGCGGGCATGGCCTTCGAATGGACCGATCTCGCCTATCAGGAGAAGCAGGCCGGCGACACAGCGATGTATGTCTTCCCGCTGTCCGTCTTGCTCGCGTTCCTGATCCTCGCGGCGCAGTACAACAGTTGGTCGCTTCCCTTCGCGGTGCTGCTGATCGCTCCAATGGCGCTCCTCTCGGCGATCGCCGGGGTGTGGTTCACTGGCGGCGACAACAACATCTTCACGCAGATCGGCTTTGTCGTTCTGGTCGGACTTGCCGCGAAGAACGCAATCCTAATCGTCGAGTTCGCCCGAGCGAAGGAGGATGAAGGCGTCGATCCGTTGGCCGCCGTTCTCGAAGCGGCCCGCCTGCGCCTTCGGCCGATCCTGATGACGTCGCTCGCCTTCATTGCCGGCGTGATTCCGCTCGTCATCGCCACCGGAGCGGGCGCCGAAATGCGGCACGCCATGGGCATCGCCGTCTTTGCCGGCATGCTCGGCGTGACGCTATTCGGCCTGCTTCTGACGCCGATCTTCTATGTGGTCGTGCGGCGGCTCGCGATCAGGCGGAGCGCGTCGCCCCAACAGGCGACCGAAGTCCATACCTGAGCAGGCCGACACACAATTCCACGCCGGGGCGGCCCATGGCTGCTGCCGCACCCCGGCGCGGTCGGGCCGTCAGGGCCTCAGCGATCGAACACGCAGCAAATCATAAACACGCGGCTATCCGGAAGGGACTTCAAACATGGATATCGGCATCGGCGAACTCTCTCAGCTCACCGGCGTCAAAATTCCGACGATCCGCTACTACGAGCAGATTGGGTTGCTGCGCGAGCGCTTGCGGAGCAAGGGAAACCAGCGACGCTATGACCACGGCGCGGTCCATCGCCTTCTCTTCATCCGCCGCGCCCGCGATCTCGGCTTCAGCATCGAGGCGATCAAGGACCTGTTTCGACTTGCCGACGTCTCGTTCTCAAGTCCGGCCGAAGCGCTCCGCATCGCAAAGGAGCAACTCGCTGCGGTCGAGGAAAAAATCGCTCAACTGGAAACACTCGAAAAGATGATCCAGCTCGTTGCCGAAAGCGAGAATGACGGGGATCTGATCCCGCTCGATATTTTGCCCTTGAAAGACACCAGCCGCGATGGCGATGCTGAGGTGAAAACTTCAAGCAAAGGCCGCGAATCGATTCACTAGCCTCATCCCAAGGACCGACGACGTTGAGATACTATTCCCATGTGAAAAGGAGCCAGAGCTGCGTCGTGGTCGGTGCGGGACCGGCGGGCCTGATGCTCGGGCTCTTGCTGGCCCGCTCGGGCGTCGATGTTACGGTCATCGAAAAACATCAAGACTTTCTGCGCGATTTTCGCGGGGACACCATCCATCCATCGACCCTCGAAGCGATTCATGAGCTTGGCTTGCTCGATGAGCTTCTTTCTCTCCCCCATCAGAGAGCCTACCATCTCCACGCTGAGATCGCCGGCCGCAAGGCCACGATCGCCGATTTCTCCAGACTACCGACGCGCGCTAAGTTCATCGCCTTCATGCCGCAATGGGACTTCCTGAATTTTCTTGCGCGAAAGGCAGGCGAGTTTCCGCGCTTTCGGTTGATCATGTCCACTGAGGCAACTTCGCTCCGTTGGGACAATTGCCGGGTTGTCGGCCTGAATGCTCGCCAGGGCGAACGTGAACTCGCCATGGAAGCCGCTCTCGTCATCGGGGCGGACGGACGCAATTCGATCATCCGCAAGGCGGCTGGACTTGAGGTTCAGAGCTTCGGTATCGCTACCGACATTCTCTGGATGAAGATCTCCAAAAAAGCAGGCGATCCGCAGCAGGCAATGGGCCACGCCGGTCCGAGCCAAGGGCTGGTCTTGATCGATCGTGGCGTTTACTGGCAATGCGGTTATGTAATCACGAAGGGAACCGTTGATTCGCTGAAAGAGCAAGGGCTTGAGGCGCTTCGCGCCAGGATTGCCGACGTAGCACCATTGTCGGCGGATCGATTTGAAGAAATCCGTTCCTGGGATGACATCCATCTGCTCAGTGTTCGCATCGACCGTCTCAAGTCGTGGTGGAAACCCGGCGTGCTTTGCATTGGGGACGCGGCCCATGCCATGTCGCCCATTGGCGGGGTCGGTGTGAATCTCGCGATCCAGGACGCGATCGCCACCGCCAACACGCTGGCGGAGGCTCTTCGCGAGGGGCGGCTGCAAACGCGCATGCTCGAAGCCGTACAGCGCCGTCGCAACTTCCCGACCAAGGCAACCCAGAAACTGCAATTGATGATGCGCAGCCGGAAGCGTGCCGGTGAAGCGGGCAACACGCAAATTCGAAGACCTCCGCTTTTCATGCGCCTGATTGCCCAGTCACACCTACTGCCGCGGCTGACCGGCCGCCTCATTGGGATCGGCTTCCGACCGGAACATGTGCGCACGCGGCTCGTCGATTGGACGTGTTCATTGAGAGCCCCGGCTAGGTAGATGCTACGCGATGAAGCGCCGGGAAGCCATTGAGGGCGATACCCCGAAGTCTTTTACACGCGCCACCGGCTTCACTCGTCCGTTCGGCAATGGCCTTGTCGCTGGCTGGACTATTCCTTGAAGCCCATCCCGATCCTGACCACGCATTGTGCGACGGTCCAAGCCCCTTGTGTCTCGCTGCACTCCCCGCGTCCCTTTCGCAGGAGAAGGCCGTCGATGATCTGGTGAAGTCCTTCGACAGGTAGTGCGAACTTCGCGTTATCAAGAAGCGCCTTTTGCAGTGAATGAGACAATGGTGCGGGCGGTCGGACTCGAACCGACATATCCGTAAGGACGGCGGATTTTGAATCCGCTGCGTCTACCAATTCCGCCACGCCCGCACTTTGCCGCCGATCTTACTCTAGGTCTCGGCTCCTAGCCGACCCCTAGCGCCATTTCGACGGAAACCTCTCACTTCACTTCCATACCGCCAGTCCGTTGAAAACACGACGCTTTCACTTCACCGTGATTTTCTGTGGATTGGTAGACAAATCCCTTTTTGAGTGCGGCGCGTCTACCAATTCCGCCATTGGGGCAACGGTGGTAATGTCACGGCGTCTATCACGGGCGAGACCCTGCGTGCAACCCCAAAAGCTGGAAATTTGCGCGTTTGAGCGTGTAACCTCGCGCCTTTCAAATGGCAGCTCATCGCTGCCATTCCTTGGAATTTTAAGCGTTTCGCTGTGCCTGAGCACCAGGTAGGGCGTGGACGGGCGGGCCGCTGGCTTCCGGTGTGGCGCTCGTCGTTTCCCACCATTGGCCGAGAGAGTCGATCAGCGGTACAAGCGTGTTGCCCGCGGGGGTCAGGTCGTATTCGACGCGCAACGGATAACCCTGAAACTCTGTCCGTTGAACGATGCCAGCGTCTTCCAGTTTGCGCAATTCCAGTGCGAGCATCTTATGCGAGATCGTCGGGTTGTCCCTGCGCAGATCGCTGAAGCGTTTTGTGCCATCCTTCAGGTAGTAGATCAGGAGCGTCGGCCAGCGCCCGCTCAGGACCTGCATGGCCTCCTCGATGGGGCAACGGGATACAAGGTCTTTCATCAGCGCCTCGTGGTTACAAAAAGGTTCGTAATTTACTTGGCGCCACCCGGCGCTAAGTTCAACCCGCTGCGCAGCGCCCTCGAAACTGAGAGTATGAAAAATGGAACCGATTTTACTTTATGGCTTCCCGGCGGGAAGTTCGATGGGGCTTGTCGCAGCGCTTGAGTGGCTTGGCAAGCCGTACAGGCTTTGCCGGGTGGATATGCTCGGTGAAATGCGGCAGGCGCCCTATAAGCGTATCAATCGACGCATCGAAACGCCCGTCCTTATCACGGACAGGGGCGAGATACTGACCGAGACGATGGCGATCGCTGCATGGCTGGAAACACGCGACACCGAGCGGCGTATCAGTTTCGATCTCCATTCACGGGAGGCCGAGCTGATGCATCAGTTTATGGCGTTCATCAACACCGGCTTCACCGGCGCTTTCACCCCGCTGTGGGTTGCGCTTGAGATGGAGCCGCCGAACCCGGCCCTGCAATCGGCTCTTCGGCAGTATGGAACGGACGCGGTCATCAGGCGGCACGACCTGCTGGAGGAGATGATTGGCGTCACCCCCTTTGCAATCGGCGACGGGCCGAGCCTCGCGGATGGAATCCTGGTCGGTGTCGCCCGCTGGCTGGAGATTCACGATGTGGCTGACCCGGGCCGGTGGCCAAAGCTAGCCGCGTTGCGCAGGCGTCTCGAGGCTGATCCCGCTGTTGTCTATGCGAGTGGCCTGGAACGTGGAGAGCCGGCGAAAGGCAATGGAAGCTGCCGGGGTCATGTTGATCTCACAACGCTTGTCGAACGGTTCGGAAACTGACGAGGGCAGCGTGGACGGATTTTACCGCCCACGCTGTCTCGAAATGATACATCCTCGGTTGCGTTTTCATGATAATTTTAGATAGTTCTAATAAATTAGTATGTACGCAATTGCTAATTGAATTTATAATGGCCGGGTGGAGTTTCCACGCGGGGCGGGAGTAGCCAACTCATAGGGAGGAAATTATGAGGGCTTTTTCTCGCAATTTATTATTGTCTGCCTGCCTGATCCTACCGGTCAACGCCCACGCGCTGGACATAGGGATCGGTGGAGAGAATGGGGTTAATGCGAGCGTGGGTGGTAATGGCAGCGGTGGGCTCGGGGTCGATGCTTCCGTCGGTGGCAGCGGCGGCGTCAACGCCAGTGCCGATGTCGGCGGCAGAAGCGGCGGCGGATTGGGCGCGGACGTCAACGCTTCGGTTGGTGGCAGCAATGGGGTCAATGCGGATGTCAACGCATCCGTCGGCGGTTCCAGCGGGGTCAATGCGGGCGTGAACGCCTCCGTTGGCGGCTCCAACGGCGTCAATGCCAATGTCGGCGCAAATGTCGGCGGATCCAGCGGCCTGGGCGTTGATGTCGGTCTCGGCATCGGCGGTTCAGGTTCCACGGGCAATCCCGGTAATCCGGGCAATCCTGGAAACCCGGGCAGTCCGGGAAATCCGAACAATCCCGGCAAATCGGGGCCGGTAACGCCTGGCGCCATGCGTAACGCCATTCAGGCTTATAACGACATGTCGCGCACCGAGCAGATCAGGCTCGCCCGGCGTTGCATCGATATTCTGGGTGGCGGATACGATGCGGCTTTGACGCAATTGTGCAAGATGATCCGGACGGCCTCGCGCTGAAGCTGGACCCGAACAATCCGGAGGATGCCGTTGGCGTCCTCCGGCCTCAGTTGCCCTTGCGACCGAAGGACAGGATTTTCTGCCGCAGGCTGCGGGCGAGGTTACGGGTGTTGCGATACATGTCCACCTGCGTGGAAACCTGTCGAACGTCCCTGTCACTGTTCTGGGTGAGCCCCACGACAAGCGTGCCCATTTCCTGCCGTTCCTGCCAGAAGCGGCTCATGACAGGATGATCGGGCACGGCGCAGCTGTCACTGCGGAGAATATTGGCGTCGTCCAGATGCCAGTCGGTCAGTTTCTGTACCAGCAGCTTGCCGGGCGAGAATTGCGCGTAATTCTCGTCGAAGGCGGTCTTCCACGTATAGGCCTCGCCGGCGGTGATGAAGACGATCATGGAGGCAATGGCGCTTCCGTTGAGATCGATGGTGTGGATACGCACGGCATCGGCTTCGGCCAGGTTGGTGATCGCCTCGCGGGCGAAGGCCGCGCGATACCGGTCGTTGACCAGCGCGGTGCGTTTGCGGCCCTTCCAGCCGCTTGCCTCCAGCGCCAGAAACTCCTCCATGCGGTAGCGTATATCCTTCGGCTGGCGCGCGACAGTGTAGGATAACGCGCCCAACCTCTCGAGCTGTCGCCACTGCCGGCGCATTTCCCGCAAATGATGCGGGGCAAGGGCTTTTTGCAGATAAGCCTGGCCATCAAGCAGGCTTTCCAGCATCGGCCGGTGATAATGGCCCGTCGTCGTCACCGGCAGGTTGCGGCTGAGCGCGATGGCTCGGAACATGCGGGCAAAAGGCCCTTCCAGCCGCACATCCGGCAGAACCAGAACATTCGGCAGCCGCATGTCCCGGTCGGAAATGGCGTCAAAAAGGTTATCGAGGGTCTCGGCCGCCCCTTCGGTATCCACCAGCGGCGTCCCGAGCGGCCCGAAAGGATTGGCCCAGACGCGAATAATGGAAGGACCGATGGAAAAACCCGGCTTTTCAACGGTAAAAGGCATCAGAAACCGCATGCGGCTTCGGGCGCCGTTCTCATCGCGAATGAGGGCGAAGCGCACGGTCTTGTCGTCGATACGCGGCATGGCCGGAGCAAGAAGCCGGCCGGTGAAAAAGACGTTTGCCTCCATGACGCGGTTGGAGAGAAAGTCGAGTTCCTCCTGCATGTCGTAACCGAGCTGCCCCGGATAGATGCAGAATTCACGGCCTTCCCGGTCCACACGCCGGCTGCTGTCCGCCACCGGGCGATCACGCTCCGCAGACGCCATGAGCGCCGCGATGCGCGGGTCCTGAAAATCCGGATTCTTTGGATCGCTGGACATGCTTATCGTTACACCGCCTTACCAGTGTTTTGACTCGCCCGGGGGTCGTTGAAGGCAAAAAGGACGATCCCGAGTGTACGGCGTATGGCAACATGCAATAGCACAGCCTCTATGGACATGGCTATCGCCACCGCTGCCGCGGCGCCTGTCAGACCATAGACCGGAATGAGCGCCATGTTGAGTGCAATGTTGCAACCGAAGATGATAATATAAAGTATCACGCACAATTTTTGTTTGCCGGCCATATTCAGCAGCGTCTCTCCGGGGCCGATGAGCGCTTTTGCCAGGAACCCCGCAAACAGGAAGAACATCAGCTCGTAACCCTCTACGAAGCCAGGACCGAACAGCGACAGCAGGAATGGCCCGGCCAGAAGCACCACGCTGCCAACGGCGAGAGACGGCCAGAAGGCCCACCGTGCGGCCTGGCTCGCGAAGCTCGCAAGCCCCGGCCTGTCATTGGCCGAAATCAGCGCCGCGAGACGTGGTGCGGCCGCCGCCTGGACGGAGAAAAACACGAACTGCATCAACACGATGGTTTTCGCCGCGGCGAAATAGATGCCGACCTGATCCGGCGGCAGATAAAGGCCGACGATCACCACATCGGAATTGGTCATCAGAAAACCGATGCCGTCGATCAGAAAGACCGGAAAGGCAAATCTGATCCAGTGACGAAAATGAACCCTTCGGGCGGCGCTGCGGAAATGTCGGTTGAGCCGGCGGTTCAGGAAGACGAAGTGAAAAATGGTGGTGACATAAGTTGCGAGAAGCGCCGTCAGCATGGCCGTCGTCGCAGTCTTTTCGGCTCCCAGGGCAATGGCCACCAGCATGAACAGGAGGATCAGCACGGGACGTACGATGTAGGTGGGGCTAAGGGCGGAGATGGCCCAGCCATTGGCCCGCGCCGTGCCGTTCAACACATCGCCCAGAGCCACCATCGGCAGGGTGAAAAGCGCCAGCGAGACAGGAATGAGATAATAGGCGGCGATGCGCTCGCCAAAGAAATACAGAAAGATGAAACCGCAAAGCGCCAGCGTGCTGGCAGACAGCATGGCGAATACGCGGGCCGTCGAGGTTAGCCCCATGATCTTGTCATGGGCATCTTCCAGACGGTAGCCGGGCAGGAAGCGGATGACGGTGGTGTGGAAGCCGAGACAGGAAAGATTGCCGAACAGGATTACCAGAACCCACACGAAGGCGAAGAGGCCATATTCGAACTCGCCCATCAGGCGGGCAAGGATGATCTGCGATATGAAGGCGATGCCGGCGCTGACGATGCGCACCGCGAAGGCGACGAGCGCCATTCGCTGTGCCCGGGCAACCTCGTCCCTCGCGGAGACAATGAGGGCGATTTTATCGCCCAGCGGCGAAATCTTCGCGCGCAGGCCTGCGGGTAAGGCTTTTTCCGCCGTGCTGAGGATAGCCATGATCCACACGCCATTATTTCCAGTTGAATGGGCAGGCCGATTGTAAGCCCTTCATCCTTAACGAAGCGTTTGGGAGGCGGCTGCGCCTGTCCTGATGTCACCCGCTTCCCGCGGCTTGCGGATGCCGTTGAAGAGAAACAGAGCCAACGGGCTGCGGCGTATCGCCTGATGCAGAGAGTAAGCCGTGATGGTCGTGGCTGCGACGATGATGGTGAATTCAACGAGGGGCGGCAGGGAGATGAGAATAAAAAGCGTACCCAGAACGTAAATCAGCGGGTGGTGAAACAGATAGATAGTGAAGGACGCATCCGTCATCCGTCTGGCAAACCGGCTTGGCCGGTCGAAATACCGGCAGGCGAGGTCGATCAGCAGGCGGCTCACAGTTACTGCGGCAATTGCCGACACCAGCACGAGCAGGGCTGAATTCGAAAACGGACTTTGCAGCCTGAGTGTCACTGCCGCCGCAATGGCGGCCGTCGCTACGATTGCCGTGAGAATACCGGTCTGGCGAAAGCGGTGAAAGAGGGTCCGGTCGCGGTGGAGCAGGGCTCCGACAAGGAAGAAGGGCAGATAGCGCCCATAGGGGTCGGAAGCGCGCTCATAAAGAGAAAGCAGGCTGCTTTCGGTTTCTGCCGCAATCAGGCTGGAACCATATATCGCCAGCTCCCATAAAATGGGCAGGATGCAGAGTGCGGCGAAAAACACCCCGGCATGTCGCCGCCGCAGCCTGTCGAGCCTGTCTACTGCGCGCGCAAAAGGCGGACGTTCCAGAAGATACAAGAAAGCGGCAAGCACCACGGAATAGGCTATGAGAGCGGGCAGGAACCACAGATGCATGATCCATTGTTCACTCGGGCGCAGCAGACCCGGCAGGCTCTCAATCAGTCCTTCGGCTGAAATCTCGCCTTTGGCGATACCGGCCAGTCGCAACAGTAAAAGCTGCAGCGGCCCGAGCAGAACGAGCGTCACGACGAAGGGCACGCCGAGGCGGAGGAAACGTTGTCTGAGCCAAGGCATTTTGCCTTTTTTGCCAATGACCATGGTGGAAAAATACCCGGCGACCAGAAAAAACGCCGGCATTCGGAAGGTGACGAGCCCGGCACCGAGCGCGGTCAGGAGCGTGCTGGTCTCAAAATCCTTGATGTCCCAGGGCAGGGCGTAGCTATAGAGCAGTGAGGCATGATAGGGAATGCCGAGCAGCATCAGAAGCGCTCGCAACGGGTCCCAGTAATGTTCATAATCTGAACTGCTCGGTTGCATTTTCTCCTCGCGTCGCACATGCGATCACGCGTGATCTGCGCTAGCCGACACGACTATTGGTGGAAAACGCTAACAAACCCTTCATGCGCCGGCCGGTGTGGGCGGAGCCTTCTTTTTGGGTAGAAGATCGAGCACCAGCGCGCAGCCGAGGATAATGATGCCCGCGCCGAAGAGCTGAGGCAGCGACAGCGGCTCATCCAGCACGAGGGCGCCGATAAGCACCGCCACAACGGTGACTGCAAACTCCACACTGATGGCCTTTGTCGCGCCGATAACCGAGACGAGGCGGAAATAGGTTATGTAGGTGAGGCCGCTCATGACGATGGCCTGGATGAGCAGGTATAGGTAGTCGATCGGCGCGGGAATGCGGGGAATCGGAACTGCCAGCAGCAGTGGCAGCGTCATGATACCACCGGTCATGAATGAGCCGATGGTAATTTCCCATGAACCCACGCCTTTGAGATACCTGCTGGCATAATTGCTGCCGAAGGCCGCGCAGATGCAGGCGGCGACACAGGCGATGCAGCCGATGACAAAACCGGTCGTGACGGGTACGGCGGGAAAACCCACGAGCAGCACAATGCCGCCGAAGCCCAAAACCAGCCCCACGACACCTTGCCTCGTCAGTCGCTCCAGCCCCCAGACCTGCGAGATGAGCATGGAAAAAAGCGGGATGGTCGCGACCAATATTGCGGCCATGGCGGTCCCGACAAGTGGCGTGCCATAAGAAAGGCCGATCAACTGGCCGGCAACGGTGGTTGCGCCCACAATGGCAAAGGCTTGCCAGCTTGCCGAAAACGCCAGTTTGCGTCGCGCAGTTCTCGCGATCAGGAAAAGAGTGGTGGCGGTCACCAGTGACCGCAACGTCACTGCGCCGATCCAGCCGAATGCATCCACAACCTGTAGAAGCAGGAGGAAGGACGCGCCCCATGCGAGTGCGAGAAAAACATAGGCGGCAAGATCGCGAGGGGCCATGGCAGCATTTTCCGGAGGATGATCCAGCTCCCATATTGGAAACCGATCATGCCCGTCAACAACAATGAATTGCGCAAAGAAAATCGCCCGCAACCTGGGTTACGGGCGATGGTCTTCATCGGATATGCGCGGCGTTCAGGCCTGTTCGTAAACGCCGTGGCAGTGCTTGTATTTCTTGCCGGATCCGCAGGGGCACATTTCATTGCGGCCGATACGGCCCCAGGTGGCGGGGTTGTTCGGATCGCGCTCCTCGGCCGGCACGAAGGCGGCAGGCGCCGCCTGCAAGCCTTGAGCCATTTCATCCTCGCCCGTGTTCGGGTCAAGGTGATGGGCAGTCATTTCCGGCAGTTCCGGCTGCTGCGGCTCCTGCTGAACCAGTTCCACACGCATCAGCTGGGCGGTCACGGCTTCGCGCAGATTGGCGAGCAACGCCTGGAAGAGTTCGAAGGCTTCGGCCTTGTACTCCTGCAGCGGGTCGCGCTGGGCATAACCGCGGAAACCGACGACGGAGCGGAGATGATCGAGGTTGACGATATGCTCGCGCCACAGATGGTCGATCGTCTGGAGAATGACCGAGCGTTCGACATAGGCCATGATCTCGGGGCCGAAACGTTCCGCACGCTCGGCGGCGTATTTGTCGGCCGCCTCCGTGACGCGCTGGAGAATATCGTCTTCGGCGATGCCTTCTTCCTTGGCCCACTCTTCCACCGGCAGGTCGAGGTTGAGGAACTGGGCGATGCCCGCCTTCAGGCCTGCAATATCCCACTGTTCGGCATAGGCATTTTCGGGAATATGCTTGGTGACGAGCATTTCGATGACTTCGTGACGCATATCGGCTGCGGTTTCGCCGATATTATCGGCTTCCATCAACTCAAGGCGCTGATCGAAGATCACCTTGCGCTGATCGTTCAGCACGTCGTCATATTTCAGAAGGTTCTTGCGGGTCTCGAAGTTGCGGGCTTCGACCTTCTTCTGGGCGCGTTCCAGCGCCTTGTTGATCCACGGATGGACGATGGCCTCGCCTTCCTTGAGACCCAGCTTCTGCAGCATCGAGTCCATACGCTCGGAACCGAAGACGCGCATCAGGTCGTCCTGAAGCGACAGGTAGAATTTCGAGCGGCCCGGGTCGCCCTGACGGCCGGAACGGCCACGCAGCTGGTTGTCGATACGGCGGCTTTCATGGCGTTCGGTGGCGATGACGTAGAGGCCGCCGGCGGCCAGCGCCTTTTCCTTGAGCACCTTGATTTCGGCGCGAATCGCCTGTTCCTTCGCATCGCGCTCCGGACCCGGCTCCATGCCTTCCAGCTCGCGCTCGAGACGCATCTCGACATTGCCGCCAAGCTGGATGTCGGTACCGCGGCCCGCCATGTTGGTGGCGATGGTGACGGCGCCCGGCACACCGGCCTGCGAGACGATATAAGCTTCCTGCTCGTGGTAACGGGCGTTCAGGACCTGGAAGTCGGAGAAACCGGACTGGCGCAGGAGATGTGCCAGAAGCTCGGATTTTTCAATCGACGTCGTGCCCACCAGAACCGGCTGGCCGCGCTCATGCGCTGCCTTGATTTCGGTAATGATCGCCTGGAATTTCTCTTCGCCGGTGCGATAAACCTCGTCGTTTTCGTCGATACGCTGGATCGGCAGGTTGGTCGGCACCTCGATGACATCGAGGCCGTAGATGTTGCCGAATTCTTCCGCTTCCGTCGCTGCCGTACCCGTCATGCCGGCCAGCTTTTCATACATGCGGAAATAATTCTGGAAGGTGACGGAGGACAGCGTCTGGTTTTCCGGCTGGATCTGTACCTTTTCCTTGGCTTCGAGAGCCTGGTGCTGACCTTCGGAATAACGACGGCCCGGCATCATGCGACCGGTAAATTCGTCAATGATGACGATTTCGTCGTTGCGGACGATGTAGTCCTTGTCGCGGGTGAAGAGCTTGTGGGCCTTCAGCGCATTATTGATGTGGTGGACGATCGCGACGTTCTCGACATCGTAAAGCGATTCGCCCTTGAGCAGCCCCGCCTGCCGCAGCAGGTTTTCGAGCTTTTCGGTGCCTTCTTCGGAGAAGTTGGCCGAGCGCTGCTTCTCATCGATTTCGTAATCTTCCGGCGTCAAGAGCGGAATGAAGGCGTCGATGGTATTGTAGAGATCGGAACGGTCGTCCAGCGGCCCGGAAATGATGAGCGGCGTGCGCGCCTCATCGACCAGGATCGAGTCGACTTCGTCGACGATTGCGTAGTTGTGGCCGCGCTGAACCATCTGGGCGCGGTCATATTTCATGTTGTCGCGCAGGTAATCGAAGCCGAGCTCGTTATTCGTCGCGTAGGTGATGTCGCAGGCATAGGCCTCGCGGCGCTGGTCGTCGTCAAGTCCATGAACGATGACGCCGGTGGTCAGGCCGAGGAAGCGATAGAGCCGGCTCATCGTGGCGGCGTCGCGCTGGGCGAGGTAGTCGTTGACGGTGACGACGTGCACGCCCTTGCCGGCGAGCGCGTTGAGGTACACCGCAAGAGTGGCCACCAGCGTCTTGCCTTCACCCGTCTTCATCTCGGCGATGGCGCCGCCGTGCAGGATCATGCCGCCTGTCAGCTGCACGTCGAAGGGACGCATGCCGAGAACGCGGCGCGATGCTTCGCGGGCCACGGCAAATGCCGGGATCAGCAGGTCGTCGAGTGTCTTGCCGTCTGCCAGCTGCTGGCGGAACTCGGCGGTCTTGGCCGCCAGCGCTTCGTCGGAGAGCGCCTTGGTGGCTTCTTCCAGCGCATTGATGGCTGCGATCTTGCTTTTATAAGAGCGGACGCGGCGATCATTTGCCGAACCGAACAACTTGCGGGCTATTCCGCCGAGACTGACCATCTTACTGGCCCTTTCTGAAATTCCGTTTTGCCGGGCGCTTTGCTCCGTCACGCTGTTTTCAGCACAAATGACGGACTTCGCCCTTCAACGTATCTGGACGCGAGGTTGCGTGACAGATAAGAGGGGGGGCAAATGATGTCAACGGTTCTGCCCGTTACAGAATGGCCACATTCCGGTGTTTGGAAGTTTTTTCAGAGCCGGAAACCATGTCTGGAGCCGGCATTGTCCCCGAAAGGTTCAAAATGTTGCGCTATAATAAAATTGCGGCTGCGGTGATTGTGGCCACGCTCGGCCTCCAGCTTCCGGCTTTCGCACAGGAAGACAAGGTCGTCGCCAAGGTCGGCGATCTGGAAATCCACCAGTCCGAACTCGACCTCGCCATGAGCAACCTCGATCCGCAACTCGCGCAGCTTCCCGACGAGCAGAAGAAGGTCGCAGCCCTTTCCGGCGCGATCGATGTCAAGCTTCTCGTCAAGAACGCCAGCGCCGAAGGTCTGGAAAAGACTGAAGATTTCAAGAAGCGCATGGAATTCATCCAGGACCGTGAGCTGCATAACGCGTATTTCCGCAAGCACGTGGTCGACGCCGTCACCAATGACGAAGTAAAGGCCCGCTACGACAAGGAAGTCGCAGCCCTGCCGCAGGAAGAAGAGATCAAGGCAGCTCACATCCTCGTCGCCAGCGAGGACGAAGCCAAGGACATCATCAAGCAGCTTGATTCGGGCAAGGATTTCGCAGCCCTCGCCAAGGAAAAATCCACCGATTCCAACAAGGATGACGGTGGCGATCTCGGTTGGTTTGGCAAGGGCCGCATGGTGCCGGAATTCGAAGAAGCCGCCTTCGGCCTCGAAAAGGGCGCCTACACCAAAACGCCTGTGAAGACCCAGTTCGGCTTCCACGTCATCAAGCTGGAAGACAAGCGCATCGCGCCGCCGCCGGCTTTCGAGCAGGTCGAGCCGCAGGTTCGTCAGCTTGTCATGCGCGACAAGTACGTTGCCCTCATCGAGAAGGCCAAGGCTGACCAGAAGATCGAAATCATGGATGAGACGCTGAAGAAGGGCTACGACGAAGCCACGAAGGAACAGCAGGCACAGCCGCAACAGTAAAATTCGGATTACGGGGCGGCTTAACGGCCGCCCCGTTTCATCTCAGGCCATCTCCAGACATCCATTCCAGAATTTCAGGCGCTTCCCATGTCCGTTGCCGTTTCTCCGCTCGCTCCGAAATCCTATCCTGACATGCCTGCGCTCCGCGGCGTTCGCATGGCGACGGCCGCTGCCGGCATCAAGTACAAGAACCGCACGGACGTTCTCTTGATGGTGTTCGACAAGCCTGCAAGCGTTGCGGGCGTCTTCACCAAGTCGAAATGCCCTTCCGCCCCGGTTGATTTCTGCCGCGCCAATCTCGGCGGCGGCGCGGCGCGCGCCGTGGTGGTCAATTCCGGCAATGCCAACGCCTTTACCGGCCTCAAGGGCAAGGCCGCGACCGAGCTGACGGCGAAATCCGCCGCAGCTGCCGTCGGCTGCTCTGAAGGAGAGGTCTTTCTGGCATCGACGGGCGTGATTGGGGAACCCCTGGATGCCTCGAAATTCGCCGGTGTCCTGGGTGACATGAATGTTCGGGCAGAAGCCGATTTCTGGCAGGAAGCCGCCAAGGCGATCATGACGACCGACACCTATCCGAAGGTCGCCAGCCGCACCGCCGAGATCGGCGGCGTGATTGTGACGATCAACGGTATCGCCAAGGGCGCCGGCATGATCGCGCCCGATATGGCGACGATGCTTTCCTTCGTTGTGACGGATGCGGATATTGAGCCTGCCGCGTTGCAGGCCCTGTTGTCGGCCGGCGTTGGCCCGACCTTCAATTCCGTAACGGTCGACAGCGATACCTCCACCTCCGACACGTTGATGCTGTTCGCCACGGGCGCTGCGGCCGAAGACGGCCAGGTGAAAGTGACGAATGCCGATGATGAGCGCCTTTCCGGCTTCCGCGCCGCGCTGAACGATCTTCTGAAGGACCTTGCCTTGCAGGTCGTTCGTGATGGCGAAGGCGCGCGCAAGATGGTGGAAGTTACCGTGACAGGAGCGGAAAACGACGCCGCCGCCAAGAAGATCGCCCTTTCCATCGCCAATTCACCGCTGGTGAAGACCGCGGTTGCCGGTGAGGACGCCAATTGGGGCCGTGTCGTCATGGCCGTCGGCAAATCAGGCGAAATGGCGGACCGCGACCGTCTCGCCATCTGGTTCGGCGGCGTGCGCGTAGCCGTCAACGGCGAACGCGACCCGAACTATTCCGAAGCGGAAACCAGTGCCGTCATGAAACTGGAAGACATCACGGTAAAGGTCGATATCGGCCTCGGTCAGGGAACGGCTATCGTCTGGACCTGTGACCTGACGAAAGAATATGTTGCGATCAACGGCGACTACCGGAGCTGACCGTTGGAGCCGAAGAGAATGCAGGACAACAAGGCCGTCAATCTGCCGCTGGTTCGCCGTCTGGAAGCCGTCAGCTTCCGGGCGTGGCCAGCCTCGTCGGTTATTTATGACGGCAGCTGGCAAATCCGTCTCACGGGTTCGCATCCCTCCAAGCGTATCAACTGCGTAGTGCCGCTCGATCCGTCCGATTACGGAAACAGCGCGGTGCGGCTGGAAAAGGCGCGCAAGCGTTTCGATGATTTCGGCCGGCCGCTGGTGGTGCGCGAAACGACGCTGATGCCGCCGCAGCTTGTGGAATTTCTGGTCAATGACGGCTGGTCGATGTTCGAAGAGGTTGTGGTCATGACGGCCGATCTTTCCGACATGGAGTTGCCGGAAACGCTGGTCAGCCTTCCGAGCCACGATATCGGCCGTTTTGTAGAGGCGAGCATCAAGGTGAGCGATGGCGATCCGGCGCTGCGCCCGGCAATTGCTGAAATCGTCAGTTCCATCAAGCCGACGCTCGGTCTCTTCATCAATGAGGAAGTGGAAGGCAATCCGCTCGCAACCGTCATCTGCGTGCAGGACAACGATCTTGCCGGCATCCTTTCCCTCGATGTCGAAAAGTCGCAGCGTAAGAAGGGCCTCGGTACGCAAATCCTGTCATCCGCACTGCGCTGGGCCAGGATCAGCGGCGCAAAAAGCGCGTGGCTGCAGGTTGAAGCCGCGAATGCGCCGGCAATCGCACTTTATGAGAAATTCGGCTTCTCCGAGGCTTATCGCTATCGCTATTGGCGCAAGGGTTCAGGAGAATGAGCGAGGCCGGCAAAAAAATCCTGCTGGTCGCCGCCTGCGCCCTTCTCGATCAGGATGGCCGCATTCTTCTGGCGCAACGTCCGGAAGGCAAGTCGCTCGCGGGCCTGTGGGAGTTTCCGGGCGGCAAGGTGGAGCAGGGCGAGACGCCCGAGGAAACCCTCGTGCGCGAACTGGACGAGGAGCTGGGTATCAAAACCAAGATCGCCTGCCTTGCGCCTTTGACATTTGCCAGCCACACTTATGAAACATTCCACCTTCTGATGCCGCTTTACGTGTGCCGTCGTTACGAGGGCATTGCGCATGGCCGGGAAGGACAGGCGCTGAAATGGGTAAAACCGCAGGCATTGCGCGATTATCCCATGCCGCCGGCCGATGAGCCGCTGATCCCCTTCCTGCAGGATCTGCTTTAGAACAGGCAATCGCCGGCGTCCCTCGCTTATGATCCCGTCACAGCTTCGTGAAAATGCCCCGTTGCCAGTGCTTTGCCGTGTCAAAACGGGTCTGTGTTAAGAGATCGTTCAGCACCCTCTGGCAGATTGTTAAGCTAAAGAAGCGGTAAACTGCGCGTTACGAGGTTGGTCATGAACGAGGATTTCTGGAAGACGGTGGAAGGTCGTCACTCTTATTCCGATAAATCCAGTCGCACCGGCGTTCTGAACGTCGCATTGCTTTTCGGCACGGCCGTCATCGCCCTGTCGTTGATCATCACACCCATGCTCGCCGGAAAGTCTTCCACGCGTGTGGCGCAGTTCCCCGACAATTACGACATGATCAGCACCGGCTCCATCAAGAAGACAGATGTGGGCAAGACATACTCCATCCGCCGTAGCATAACACAGCCGATGCCGGAAATGCCCTGCGTGGTGACGGGCTACAGCAATGAGAGCGGTTGCTGATCGTTTACCATTGTCGGTAACCGATCTCTCACATAGCCCGTCTAGAATAAGCCGACTTCAATAGGTCATATTGCCGGCTGGCGGATTGGGCATATTCTGTGCTGCGTTCATTTATCGATTTCTGCAGGAATGAAGACGGCGCCAGCGCCGTTGAGTATGGCCTGATAGTGGCCGTGATTTCCGTCGCCCTTGTCGGCGGCGCGAGCGCCATCAGCAGCAACATCAATGCCCTGTTTCAGTTCATCGCCGACACTTTCGCCAGTTTCTGAAACGGTCATTCTTGCGTTCAGGATAGCTTGACTTCCCTGGTCTTCAGGGCGTCCGCCAGGCGCACTTTGGCGGAGCCGGGCTTCAGCGGTTTCTGCTGGCTCTCATGCGGCGCCCAGCCCGAGACATAGATGACGGAGAATGTCGCCCTTATGCGCCCATCCGGATCGGCATAACGTTCAGCATAAAGCTCTGCCGCCCGCATGAAAAAGGCACGGGTGAGCGGTCGTCTGCTACGGCCTGCCAGCGGATTGGCCATGCCCATCGCACGCAGGTCGCGCATCAGCGGGAAAATCGAATCGTAACGTACCGTGTAGGTTTCCGCGTCGGTGACGGGAAGCGCGAAACCGGCGCGTTGCAGAAGCGCGCCGACATCGCGCACATCGGCGAAGGGAATGACGCGCGGGCTTGCCCCGCCGGTCAGTTCCGCCTCTGCCGTCAACAACACGTCGCGCAGTTCCTGCAGCGTCCCGCTGCCGGGAATCGCGCCGAGAAACAGGCCGTCCGGCTTTAATGCCCGCCGGATCTGGATCAGCGCGCCGGGCGTGTCGTTGGTCAAATGCAGGGCAAGCGGTGAAACGATGAGATTGGCGGAGGCCTCTTCCAGTGGCAGATGCTCCATGGATGCCGCCTCCGGAATATTCTCATCCGTGGTGAAACGGCTTTCCGTCTCTATGCGGCGAATGGAATTCACCTTTCCCGTCTGGGCCAGCCGCCGGGCGGCAACGCCGGTGCCGCCATGCAGCTCGATGGCGGACTCGAACTGGCGTTCGACAATGGCAAGCCTATCTGCCAGTTCTTCAGCCGCCATGTCGAGAAGAAAAAGGGCGTTGTCGTCGCGCCGGTTCCACGCCCGGCGACGGTTTTGTTCGATCACGGCCTGGTCAAAAAGAATGTCCATCGTCTTGCCTGCTCGGCCTCTGGCGCCATCGGTACGGCGGGGCCGCATTCTGTGTCATGCCGTTTCAGGCATTGCTTTTCCGGCACCGGCCGGAATGATCTGTCTCGCAAAGGCACCCGTTCGGCGCTAAAGTCAACCTCATGGGCGCTGGTGAAGGTCTGTTTTCGGGGATGCTGTCGAAATCTGCGGTCGTACCGCGGGTCGCGCGAGCCGTGTTTCGTTCGGTCTTCCGCATGATTTACCCGCCGACCTGTGCCGGCTGCACCCGCATGATCGGCGCGGAAGGGGCGTTGTGCCCGGAGTGCTGGCGGGACATTGTTTTTATCGAGCGTCCTTACTGCGAAATTCTCGGCATTCCCTTTGTCCGCGACCATGGCGAAAACATTGTCAGCGCCGAGGCCATTGCCGACCCGCCGCCCTTCGACCGTCTGCGTGCCGCCGCCAGCCATCAGGGCGTCGCCCGCAAGCTGGTGCACCGTCTGAAATATCAGGACCGGACAGAGCTTGCGCGGTTGATGGCGTTGTGGATGCTGCGCGCAGACGACGGAGCGGTCAGCGCCTGCGATTGCATCGTGCCCGTTCCTCTGCATCGCTACCGCTTCCTGCGCCGCCGTTTCAACCAGTCCGCCGAGCTTGCGCGGCATCTGGCCAGGGCGGCTGACAAGCCTTTGCTCGCCGGCGCCCTACTGCGGGTGAAATCGACGGAGCGGCAGGTTGGGCTCTCGGCGATCGCCAGGCGTGACAATATGCGGGGCGCTTTTGCTCTCGCGCCTGGTCTGGAAGCGGATGTTTCAGGCAAGCACGTGGTGCTGGTGGATGACGTTTACACCACCGGCGCGACAGTGCGTGCGGCAAGCCGGGCCCTCCGAAAAGCGGGTGCTGCGGAAGTGACAGTTTTGACCTTTGCAATGGCCATTTCCGGTCCTATATGAAGCCGTAATGACATGAGGAAACCGTGCGCTTGACCGCACGTTTGCGAGGCTTTGAAAACATGGCACCGGTGACAATCTATACGCGGGATTTTTGTGGTTATTGCGCGCGCGCCAAGGCGCTGCTGGATAGCAAGGGCGTGGATTATGCCGAATATAACGCCACGACGACGCCCGAATACCGGCAGGAGATGATCGAGAAATCGGGCGGAACGACCTTCCCGCAAATCTTCATCAATGGCCAGCACGTGGGCGGCTGCGATGATCTTCATGCGCTGGACCGCGCCGGCAAGCTGGACGCGATGCTGGCGGCCTGATCTGCCCGACCGACGGAGGAAATCATGAGTTTCAAGGCTGCCGCCATTCAGATGCGCTCCGGTGTCGATACGGCGAGGAACGCCGCCGATATGGATCGGCTTGTGCGCGCCGCCGCGGCCGAAGGGGCTGTTTATGTTCAGACCCCGGAAATGACGGGCGCAATCCAGAAGGACAGGCAGGCGCTGCGGGCCCAGCTGCGCGATGATGACGGCGATATCATCGTAGCGACCGCCGCACGTCTTGCCCGCGAACTCGGTATTCACGTCCATGTGGGCTCTACGGCTATTGCCCGCCCGGACGGCAAGATCGCCAATCGCGGCTTCCTCTTCGCGCCGGACGGCTCGCGCATCTGCAGCTATGACAAGATCCACATGTCCGATGTCGATCTCGACAATGGCGAGAGCTGGCGCGAAAGCGCCGCTTACGAGCCCGGCGAGGTGGCGCGCATCGTTGAACTGCCGCTGGGTAAATTCGGCTTCGCAATCTGCTACGACGTCCGTTTTCCGCAGCTTTTCCGGGCGGAAGCTCTTGCCGGCGCTGAGATCCTGACGGTTCCCGCTGCCTTCACGCGCCAGACCGGGGAAGCCCATTGGGAAATTCTGCTGCGCGCCCGCGCCATTGAAAACGGCGCGTTCGTCATCGCCGCCGCTCAGGCTGGCGTACATGAGGACGGGCGTGAAACATTCGGCCATTCCATCATCATCGATCCCTGGGGTAAGGTTCTGGCAGTCGCCGACGGCGCTGGCGAGGAGATCATCTTCGCCGAGATCGATACATCGCTGGTGGCGACCGCCCGTGGAAAGATTCCCAATCTGCGCAACTCCCGGGAGTTCGGGCTGGATACGGTCATTCCCCTCAAACCTGTGGGAGGTGAGGCAGCGTGATCCGGTATGCGCTAGCCTGTGAAAAGGGCCACGAGTTCGAAGGCTGGTTTGCCGGTAGCGACGATTTCGATGATCAGTTGCAGCGCGGTTTCCTCTCCTGCCCGGTTTGCAATTCCGCGCAGGTCTCCAAGCTTTTGATGGCGCCGTCGGTTTCCACCGCCCGCAAGAAGGACGAACGCCAGACGCTCGCCATGGATGCCGCCAGAAAAGAGGCGCTTGCAAAAATCCGCGAGGCCGTCGCCAATATTCGCGCCACTGCCGAAGATGTCGGCGACAGGTTTCCCGAGGAAGCCCGCAAGATCCATTATGGCGAAGCGGACGAGCGGGGCATCATCGGCAATGCCTCGGTGCAGGACGCCAGGGCCTTGCTGGAAGAGGGCATAGAGATCGCACCGCTGCCGGTGCTGCCCGACGACGTCAACTGAATTTCAGAGACATCGCTTACGGAGCGCCCGGCGTTACCCCTGCGCCGGGCGCTTTGCCAGCATCATGTAGTTGACGTCCATATCCGGCGAGAGGTTCCAGCGATCCTGCAGCACGTTGTAGAAGACGCCTGTCCGGTGGATGATATCCATTCCGCTTGCAACCAGCGGCCGCTCAAGCTCTTCCGGGCGAACCAGCTTTTCATATTGATGTGTGCCGCGCGGCAGCCAGCGCAAAACATTTTCGGCGGCAAAGATCGCCAATGCCCGGGCTTTCAGCGTGCGGTTGATGGTGGCCGCGAACATCAGGCCGCCGGGGCGTACCATTTTCGCGCAGGTGGTGACGAAGAGATCGACATTGGCCACGTGTTCGACCACCTCCATGTTGAGGATGACGTCGAAGGTTTCGCCGGCTTCCTGCAGCTGTTCGGCCGTCACCGCGCGATAGTCGACGCTTACCCCGCTTTCACGGGAGTGGGTGGAGGCGATGCCGATGTTCTTTTCCGAGGGATCCGCGCCTACCACATCGGCGCCCATGCGGGCGACGGGTTCGGAGAGAAGACCGCCGCCGCAGCCGATGTCGAGAACACGCAGCCCTTCCAATGGGCGGTGCGCCTTCGGGTCCCGGCCGAAATTGTCGCAGATGCGGTTGCGGATATATTCGAGACGCACCGGATTAAATTTGTGCAGCGGGCGGAACTTGCCGGTCGGGCTCCACCACTCTGCGGCCATCGCGGAGAAGCGATCCACTTCGCTCTGGTCGACGGTCGTCTGTGCGGTCTCGCTCATGGCTCTGCTCCATATTGCTGTTGCATTGAAGTCGGACGATTGCCCCCCGAAGTCAAGACCGGAGACTTTCTCCGGCAGCGATTTATCGGGCGCTCATTGCCGCAGGGGAACTGATGCGGTCCCTCATTTGTTTCATGCTGCGTTCATGGAAGAACGCGTATTTTCCGATCGTGGCAGTATGCGGAACGCATACTCGTCCATCGAACAGGATGGATGCCGACAAGGGCAAAGCGGGCCTTTGCTTGAGGAGAAAGAAGTGAAGAAAAAACTGTTTGGCGCAATTGCGCTGGTGGCCATGCTCGCCGCGCCGGCCCTTGCCGAAGCTGCGACGCGGGGATTCGCCACCGCGAATGTGAATATGCGCTCCGGTCCCAGCACAGCCTATCCGGCTGTTGTCGTGATCCCCGTCGGCGCACCATTGACGGTACACGGCTGCCTGTCCGATACGCCGTGGTGTGATGTGTCTTTCGTCAACGGTCGAGGCTGGGTAGCCGGCCGCTACATCCAGACGACATTCCGGCAAAACCGGGTCTACGTCGAGCCCCGTTATTATCGCGATCTCGGCGTTCCCATAATCACTTTCGAAGCCGGCCGTTATTGGGACCGTTATTATCGCGATCGCGACCTTTTACCGCGAACGTGACCGGTGGCGTCGCCCGCCGCCATCAGGCGGCTACTGGAACGCCCCGCCCCCGAGTGCTGGATGGGATCGCCCACGTCCGCGTGACGACTGGCGCGATGGTCGCCGGGACGACTGGCGCGATGGCCGCCGCGATGAGTGGCGTGATCCCCGCCAGGGCGGTGGTCCGAATGATGGTCGTTGGGACCGTCGCTACGGCGACTGGAACCAGGGCGACAGAAATCAGGACAGGCCGCGTCGCGACGATGACCGCCGCCGTTGGGAAGATGAAAATCGCGACCGCAACCGTCAGTTCAATCAGGGTGATGGTCAGCGTCGCCCCGAGCGTCGTGTTCAACCTGAAGAACAACGACGTCCCGAAGGCCGCGCTCCGTCACAGGAGCAGGTTCGTCCGCCCGAGCAGGCACCCCGGAGCTATCGAGCTTGTGATCCGGCGGATACGGAATGCCTGTCGAGACAATAAAGCTTAGACTGGCGGGAATACTTGCCAGTCAAACATGATTTGTGAAAAAATGTCCCCGGTTTGTTGCCGGGGACATTACACGTGTGGGAAGCGCTTCCAGTATGCTCCGTAAAACGCATCTGACGAGGCTACACACCCGCGCACTACTTGGTTGCTTCCAGACTTTTGATCGATGCGTAGGTGTTTGCTACTTCGTGGTGGCAGCCTTGCTGGCACGGACCTTGGGTTTTGCGGCAGCTTGCGCATCCGGTGCCGCCTCTGCCGCAGCGGCCTTGGGAGCGGCCTTCTTGCGCGTTGCGGGCTTCGTCGCTTCCGACGTCTTCAGCAGCGAAAATTCATGTTTGGCCTGTTCCCAATGGTGCGCATCGCGCCCGTGCGGGTGGCCTTCCTTTTCCCAGAGTGTATATGCGCGTTTACTGATCCATTCGTGTTCCGAAACCTGCATGCTCGTCTCCCGTTGCTGTTTACAGCGCCTATGAGAAGGCGACATTCCGCTTTGGTCCGGCACACGCTCGACAGGAATCAATGCCGGCATTTCCAGAGGCCATTACATGCCATGATTTTCCGGGCGTCAAGCAAACATGCTGCATTGCGAAAACCGATTTCTGGCATTTTCTGCCGGTTAAAGCGATTTGAGCGAAAGACGTTCCTGCAACGCAAGATCAACGTTGCGTGATTGCGCCAAGGCCGCCAAGATGGCCGAACGAACGGGCAGCGGAGGAGGCGGTCTTGGAGCGGAGAATGGAAACGGATGCGCAGGTCATCGTCGAAAAACAGGGAGGGGCGGGCATCATTCGCCTCAACCGGCCGAAGGCCATCAACAGCCTGACCTTGCCGATGGTGCGCGACCTGTTCCATGCGCTTCAGCGTTTCGAGGAGGAACCCGGCGTTGCCTGCGTGGTGTTGACCGGAGAAGGGGACAGGGGGCTTTGCGCCGGGGGCGATGTCCGTATCATTCACGATCTCGGCAAGGCGGGGGACCCACAGGTCCTTGATTTCTGGCGGGAAGAATTTCCGCTCAATTATCGTATCGCCCACTTCGGCAAGCCCTATGTGGCGCTGATGGATGGCATTGTCATGGGCGGCGGCGTTGGCATTTCAGCTCATGGCAGCCATCGTGTCGTCACGGAGCGCACAAAACTCGCCATGCCGGAGACGGGCATCGGCTATTTTCCTGACGTTGGCGGGTCCTGGCTTTTGCCACGGGCGCCGGGCGAATGCGGCACCTGGCTGGGGCTGACGGGCAATGCCGTTACTGCCGCCGACGCCATCTATGCGGGCTTTGCCGATTATCTTGTTCCTTCGGATCGCCTTGGCAGGCTGGTTCAGGATCTATCGCGATCGGTGGATACGGACAGTGTTGAGACGGCCATCACGGCGCACGCGATTGAGGCCGGCGAAGGCATCTTATCCCTCAATCGGGAGATCATCGACGCGACATTCCGTTTTGACACGGTCGAGGAGATTTTTGCCGCGCTCTCGGCGCGCCAAGATGCATTTTCACGCGAGACCCTCGAGGTTCTGCAAAAGCGCTCTCCCACCAGCCTGAAGCTGACCCTGAAGCTGCTGCGCCTGGGTCGGGAAAGCGCGAGCCTCATCGAATGCCTTGAGCGTGAATTTGCTGCCGGCACGGAGATATTGCGCCAACGTGATTTTTATGAGGGCGTGCGCGCCGCCCTCGTCGACAAGGATCGCAATCCCCGCTGGTCGCCGGCGCGGCTGGAAGAGGTGCGGGAGGAGGACCTTGCGCCCTATCTCGCCAAGCATTCCGGCAACCTGTTTCCCGATCATCGCCTTTAGTGAGGCGCAAAAGAAATCCGGGTACGTGGCTTATATGAAATCCTCGCCTTTCAAGTGAATATTATTTGGGCGAAATTTCCAATCCATCCTCCGGCAAGGCATAGTTGTTTCTCGCGGGCGTTGCTGCCGCCCGCTATGTTGAGCACCATTCGAATTGCCGGGGGTATTCATGAAACGTCTTCTCATTATCGGAACTGCCATCGCCGCTCTTTTTTCAGTTGCGGCGCAGGCGCAGTCTCCGACTACCATTCTCAACGCGTCCTATGATGTCGCCCGCGAGGTCTTCGCGGCCGAGAACGAGGCGTTCATCAAGCAGCATCCGGGCGTAACGGTCGATCAGTCGCATGCTGGCACCTCCAAACAGGCGCGTGCCATCGTTGAGGGTCTTGAAGCCGATGTCGTCACTTTCAACCAGGTGACCGATGTCGATTTTCTGGTGAAGCAGGGTTTCGTTTCCGCTGACTGGCAGAAGGATTTCCCGAATGACGCATCGCCTTTCTATTCCTTCCCCTCTTTCCTTGTCCGCGCCGGCAACCCCAAGGGAATCAAAGACTGGGACGATCTTGTCCGCGACGACGTGAAGGTCGTTTTCCCCAATCCGAAGACCTCCGGTAACGCGCGTTACACCTATCTCGCCGCCACAGCCTACGCCAAGGAAAAGTTCAAGGGCGACGACGCGAAGGTCCAGGAATTCGTTAAGAAAATCTTCGACAATACGCCTGTTTTCGACACCGGAGGCCGCGCTGCAACCACCACTTTCGTGGAGCGTGAAATCGGTGACGTCTTGATTACCTTTGAAGCGGAGACCCGCGGCATCGCCAAGCAATATGGCGCCCAGAAGGTGGAAGGCGTCGTGCCCTCCGTCAGTCTGCTGGCCGAATTCCCGGTTGCCGTGGTGGACAAGGTCGTCGACAAGCGTGGCTCTCGCGATCTGGCGAAAAGCTATCTCGACTTCCTCTATACCGAAGAGGGGCAGCGCATCGCCGCTGAATTCGGCCACCGTGTCCATAATGAAAAGGTTGTCGGTGAGTTCAAGGACAAGTTTCCGGCCATCCGCCTCGTCAACGTCAATGACGTTTTCGGTGGCTGGACTAAAATCCAGAAAGAGCATTTTGCATCCGGCGCGACGCTTGATACGCTCTACGGCAGCCGCTAATCACAGCGACAGCAACATTTGAATGACCCGGCGGGAAACTGCCGGGTCGCTTTTTGATTGATGGGGGCGGGGTTTGAAGCGGAATGTTCTGCCGGGGCTGAAATTGTCCCTTGGCGTTACCCTCACTTACGTCGCCATCATTGTGCTTTTGCCGCTCTCGGCGCTTGTGTTCAAGGCGGCAATCCTCGGGCCCGCTGAGTATTGGTCCATCATTTCCTCGCCGCGGGCCGTTGCCAGTTACCGTGTCACCGTGCTCTGCGCACTGGCCGCAACCCTGTTCAATGTGATCTTCGGACTGGCGCTCGCCTGGGTGTTGACGCGCTACCGCTTTCCCGGCTGGCGTTTTGTCGATGCGATCGTCGATCTTCCCTTCGCGCTTCCCACCGCCGTCGCCGGCATCGCCCTGACGACGCTGTTTGCCGGCAATGGCTGGTTCGGCTCGGTGCTGGCGCAATTCGGCATCAAGGTGGCCTATACGCCGCTTGGCATCATGGTGGCGATGGCTTTTACCAGCCTGCCCTTCATCGTGCGCACCGTGCAGCCGGTGCTGGAAGACCTCGATCCGGCGCTGGAAGAAGCGGCGCAGTCGCTCGGTGGTTCCGATCTTGAAATTTTCCGCAAGATCATCCTGCCGCTCCTGACTCCGGCTCTGCTCGCCGGTCTCTCGCTCTCTTTCGCCCGCAGCCTGGGTGAATTCGGGGCAATCATCTTCATCGCCGGCAATCAGCCGTTCTCGACGGAAATCACCGCCCTGCTGATCTTCATCCGGCTCGAGGAATATGATTATCAGGCGGCAGCGGCCATCGCCTCCGTGTTGCTTATCACCGCCTTCATAATGCTGGCGGTGACCAATTATCTGCAGGCGCGCGCGCTTCGATATACGGCGAGGGGCTGAGAAGATGAGCGGCGTTTCCTCACATCGCAAACCGCCCCGTGTCGGCGATGCACCTCTTGTGCGCCGCAGCCTGATCGCCTTCGTGCTCATCATCGGCACGCTTCTCGTTGTGGCACCGCTCGTCATCATCGGTGTCGAAGCGTTCTCACAGGGCTGGAAGGCCTATTCGGCCACCATCACCCATCCGGATACTCGTCACGCCATTATGCTGACGGTGCTGACCGCACTGATCGCCGTGCCGGTCAATACGGCCTTTGGTGTTGCAGCGGCATGGTCCATCACCAAGTTCGATTTCCCGGGCCGGCGCTTCCTGCTGGTGCTGATCGAGATACCTTTCTCGATTTCACCGATCGTTGCCGGTGTCGCATATCTCTTCGTATATGGTTTGCAGGGCCTGTTCGGGCCGTTCCTCGACGCGCATGATATCAAGATATTGTTTGCGCTTCCCGGCATCGTTATCGCCTCAATGTTCGTGACGGCACCTTTCGTGGCGCGTGAACTCATTCCGCTCATGCAGGCGCAGGGTCGTGATCTCGAGGAGGCGGCGACCTCGCTTGGCGCATCCGGCTGGCGAACCTTCTTTTCGGTGACCTTGCCGAACATCAAATGGGCGCTGCTTTATGGTGTCGTGCTGTGCAACGCCCGCGTAATGGGGGAATTTGGCGCCGTATCGGTCGTGTCAGGCAATATTCGCGGTCAGACCAATACGCTGCCGCTGCATATCGAGCTGCTTTATCACGATTACCAGACGGCTGGCGCTTTCGCCGCGGCGTCGATCCTCGCGACCCTCGCCGTCGTCACCATCATCGCCAAGGTGGCGCTGGAACGGCGCGGCGCAGGGCGCGGGCGTAAAAAGACCAACGGCGATGCCGCCATCGCCACGGAGACCTGATTCCCATGAAAATCCGCCTCGAAAATGTGGTGAAGACCTTTGATACGTTCCGTGCCGTGCGCGATGTTTCGCTTGATATCGAAAGCGGCGAGCTTCTGGCGCTGCTCGGTCCGTCAGGCTCCGGCAAGACCACGATTTTGCGCATGGTCGCCGGCCTCGAATATAGCGATGGCGGCCAGATTTTCTTCGGGGAGGAGGATGCCACCGATATTCCGGTGCGTGACCGCGGTGTCGGATTTGTGTTCCAGCATTATGCGCTGTTTCCGCATATGACGCTCAACGAAAATATCGCCTTCGGCATGAAGGTCTCTAAGGTGAACCGGGACAGGGCGGCTATCGCCGCGCGCGTCGAAGAATTGCTGCGACTGGTGAAGCTCGATGGCTTGGGCGACCGTTTTCCCGCGCAGATTTCCGGCGGCCAACGGCAGCGCGTGGCGCTGGCGCGGGCGCTTTCGGTCGATCCCAAGGTGCTATTGCTGGATGAGCCTTTCGGAGCGCTGGACGCCAATGTGCGTCGCGACCTGCGCCGCTGGCTGCGCGAGATCCACGATTCGCTCGGCATCACGACGATTTTCGTGACGCATGACCAGGAAGAGGCGCTCGATCTGGCCGACCGGGTCGTCATTCTCAATCAGGGCGAAATCGTGCAGCAGGGCACGCCGAAGGAGGTCTGCCGCCAGCCGAACAGTGCCTTCGTCATGCGCTTTCTGGGCGACGCCAACCGTGTTGCCGGTGTGGCGCGCGGCGGAAAGGTGTATGTGGGTGAGAATGAACTGCCCTTCTCCTATGCTCAGGGCGATGGCGCGGTTGATATTTACGCGCGTCCCGGCGATCTGGAGTGGGAAGACCTGCATGACGGCATACCCGCGTCCGTGGAGCGCGTCCTTGACCGCGCCGGTGAGCGCCGGGTGATCGCCAGTACCGACGGCGGCGATATTCTGGAATTCGACGTGCCGCCCGAAAACGACGTCGCCGCCGGAGATCGCGGTTCCGTCATCATTCGCCGGGCGAAGATTTTCCCGGCGCCGTAAGGCGCCAAGGGCCTTTGCCCGCTTAAAACAGAAGTTCGAATGCGCTTTCGGCTATCAGCCTGCCGTTGATCACAAGGTCGACCCGGTGGACACCGGGATAGTGTTTGCGGGTCGTAAAATCACGTATGGCGCGGCTGATTGACAATGTACATGTCTCGCCGGGCGGAAGCTCGACTTCCTTCCACTTGAAGACCTTCGCGGAGGCATCGCCGCTCTTCTTCACATAATGCACGGCGTAATCGATCACCAGCTTTTGCCGGCTCTTCGCCGTCGAAGTGAAAGAGGCGGAAATCCGTACCGGATTGCCGAGAGCGACTTTTGTCGGCAACACCTCGAACGCCGCAAGTGTAATCTGCGCCTCCTCATGCGCCCCGAGATGGGCAAGCGCTGCGGTGTCGCCCTTCTTGATCAGCGTGCGCAAGGCCTGCCGCATGATCCAGCGTGTATGCGGGTTGTCCTTCGGCCATCCATCGATGAGCGCCAGCACAAAAGCGGGATTATCCTTGGTGATGTCGTTCAGGTGGTTGGCGACGGATTTGCGCACATAAAGCGCCTGGTCTGCTTTCATGGTGTCGAGGATCGCGGTAACCGGCGAGGGATCATCGATCAGGGGCTTGAGCTGGAATGACCATGGCAGGCGAGGCCGGCAGCCTTCGCTGGCAAGCCGCCGCACATGCTCATTTTCGTGCCGTGACCACGTTTCCATCACGGCAAGGGTGGCGGTCAGGTCCATTTGCAGAAAATGCCGGATGGCGAATTCCGAGGAGCCAAAGCGGGTGAAATATTGCAGCGCGTCCATGGAAAGATCGAAATCATCGAGGCCGTAAAGCGCGACATACTCCGGAAGCGAAATCGAAGCGAAACCGTTGCCGATGCCGGGCGCTGCGGCTGTGAGGATTTCGATGTTGCGGGCATAGTCGCCGGGAAGCGTCGCATGCAGGCTTGTTGCCACCTGCCGCATGCGCTGCATGATGCCCAGCGCTTCAAGGTTTTCGGTGGCGAGCGTCATGAAGGCGGAAGCGTCAAAGGGCGGATGGACGGCCCTGGTCTGATCGGCGATATGCTGCAGTTTCTCGTGGTCGAAGATCTCCTTCAGTGCCGGTGCCGCCGTGTCGCTCATAATGTCCTCAAAGTTCACTTTTTGTTCTTTTAAGGCAGGAGGAGATCCGAGGCAAGGGAAGACTGAGTCGCTTTCGAATACTGCTGACGGACCGAGCGCGTGCCACAAACGTCTTCTCCCCGTCCGGGGAGAAGTTCGCGGTAGCGGGATGAGAGGGCAAGGTCAGCGAAAAGTCGCGAGCTTGCCCCCTCATCCGGCCCTTCGGGCCACCTTCTCCGCGACGGGGAGAAGAATTTTCTGGGAAAATCAGCTCATCTGGCTGACGAACTTCGTCTCCAGATAGGCCTGGACCGCTTCGGAGCCACCTTCCGTGCCATAACCGGAGTCCTTGATGCCGCCAAAGGGGACTTCGGGAAGAGCAAGGCCGTTGTGGTTGATGGTCAGCATCCCGGCCTCGACCTGTTGGCCAAGCGCGTGCGCGGTCTTGACCGAACCGGTGAAGGCATAGGATGCAAGGCCGAAGGGCAGGCGGTTCGCCTCGGTGATGGCGTCATCGAAGCTTGAGAACCGGTTGATAATGGCGACCGGGCCGAAGGGCTCGTCATTCATGATCTTGGCTGATGTCGGGACATTGGCGAGAACCGTCGGCTCGAAGAAATTGCCCTTGTTACCGATGCGGCGGCCGCCGGTCTTCAATTCGCCGCCATGCGAAACGGCGTCGTTGATGAGGCCTTCCAGCGCCGGGATGCGACGCTCATTGGCGAGCGGGCCCATCACGACACCATCTTCCAGGCCATTGCCCACCTTGATCGCCTTGGTTGCTTCCACAAAACCTTCAAGGAACCGATCGGCCACACCGTCCTGCACAAGGAAGCGGGTAGGGGCGACACAGACCTGGCCGGCATTGCGGAACTTGGCAAGCGAGGTGACTTCGATGGCCTTGTCGATATCGGCGTCGTCGAAGATCATGACAGGCGCATGGCCGCCCAGTTCCATCGTTGCGCGCTTCATGTGCCTGCCGGCCAGTGCAGCCAAATGTTTGCCAACGGGCGTGGAGCCTGTGAAGGATATCTTGCGAATGACCGGATGCGGAATGAGATATTCCGAAATCTCTGACGGTACGCCATAGACGAGGCCGACGACGCCCGCCGGAACGCCCGCATCAACAAAGGCGCGGATGAGTTCGGCAGGCGACGCCGGCGTCTCTTCCGGCGCCTTGACGATGATGGAGCAGCCGGTTGCAAGCGCGGCGGAAAGCTTGCGGACGATCTGGTTGATCGGGAAGTTCCATGGCGTAAACGCTGCAACGGGTCCGACCGGCAGCTTGATGGCCAGCTGTGAGACACCGGTTGCCCGCGCCGGGATGACCTGCCCATAGGTGCGGCGCGCCTCTTCTGCGAACCAGTCGATGGTGTCGGCCGCGCCCATGATTTCAGTGGCGGACTGCGCCAGCGGCTTGCCCTGTTCGCGGGTCATGATGTAGGCGATCTTGTCCTTGCGCTCGCGCAATATGTCGGCCGCCCTGCGCATGATCTTGGAGCGCTCAAAGGGCGAGGTGTCGCGCCACACCTTGAAACCCCGCTCGGCGGCGGCGAGCGCCAGATCGAGGTCTTCCTTCTCGGCATGCGCAATCGCGCCGATGATTTCGTCCGTCGCCGGATCGGAAACGGCGATTGTCTTGCCGGAAACGGCATCGCGCCATTCGCCACCAATGAGAAGTTTGATGTCGGGATAGGTGTGCATAGGGGCTACCTTCATGATGCGGCCGATACGGCGCATGCCGCCCGGCCCGGAGAGGTGAACAGAATTTTCCTGGCCGGACGAAATCCGGCGTCGCAGCTTTCGCAGCGTGGAACAGGTGTCTGGGCTTTTCCGGCGGAGGTCGTGGACTGCCGGAAACGGAAACGACAGTGCTTATATTAAGTTCCGGGCGGTATGTTTCAACCGCTTGCCCGAGGTAATGCCATGATTTTTATGTGACGCGGAACCATCATTCGCCGTTTGTGCCGCCATGGAAGTCGATGCCGTTTTCCGGCCGCAACGGCGGGCGCGAATCACGTTGCCTCGTAAGGAAACGGTGGAAATTCGGCCACAATTCGGCCGTGGTCACGCTGGACGGATCGGGGGCGGGCGGTGCGCGGCGTTACCGGTTGCGTCATAACAGGGCGCGCAACGTCAAAAAGTACAATAAGACGGAAAAATTATCCAAAGGGTTTACTCAATACCTAGAGAAAATACGGATAAAATCTCAGTGAGGATATAACATCGGTTCCTGATATATATGCTGTTGGCGGTTCCCTTGACCTTCCAGGGTTGGCGAAAACCCTCGACCTGAACGTTATCGATGGAGAAAAATTATGAATTTCGCCCGGGTACTTCTCAGTGCGTTCATGTCGCTCTTGTGGCTTTCCTGTGCCGAGGCGGGAGACATAGCCAAGCCGCAGGGCAAGCCGATATTAACCATATCCGGCAACATCACCAACACCAATACCGATGGAGCTGCGGAATTTGACCGCGACATGCTGGAAGCGCTCGGCATGGACACCGTGGAGACGACGACACCGTGGCACGACGGCCGTGTCCGCTTTGACGGTGTGTCGCTTGCCAAGCTGATGGATGTCGTCGGCGCAAAGGGCACCAGTGTCACGGCGGTGGCTCTCAACGATTATGTGAGCACGATACCGGTTGAAGACTTTAAAAAATTCAATGTTATCCTCGCCATCAAACTGGATGGCAATTATATGACAGTACGCGAAAAGGGCCCGTTGTTTGTCATCTATCCCTATGACAGCGACCCGGAACTGCAGAAGCAGACTTATTATTCGCGGTCCGCATGGCAAGTCGCCAAACTGATAGTGGAATAAAGGTGCCGTTTGCGAAAACTTGTGGCGGTGATCATCTGTTGCTTCGTCCTGGCAACGGGCTATATCGCTTTCGTCATTGCCGAGCGGCAGACCGCTCTGCAGAAGTTCGCCCGCTATAATGACTCATGGGCCGTCAGCCAGACCGTCGCCGAATATCTGCGCCTCCAGAATAAACTCGCTGTGTTCGCGCTTAATCCCGGCAGGGTTGACCGGGATGAATTGCAGCTGCGTCTGGATATCATGCTCAGTCGCCTGGAGCTGTTAAAGCAGGGCAACCTCGGCGCTTTCATCAATGAAAAGCAGCAATGGCGGGATCTGGTAACCCGCCTTGACGCCGTTCTGGCGCGTCTCGAACAGCAGATAAACAGCTTGAATTCGAGCGATGTGCCGGATCTTCTTGCCGCTATGAGCGCGCTGGATGCGCCGATGACGACGCTCGCGTCGTCTTCCGTCGCGTATGATGTGAATCTGATCGATACCGCCCATGAGGATGTCCGCAAGCTCCACATCGTCTATACGGCGCTGGCTGGCGGTCTCATCCTCTGCGGCATCGCGCTTGTCATATTGCTGCTTCGCCAGAACGATCTCCTGAACCGCGCGCAGAAAAGCATGCGCGGGCTGACGGACGATCTGCGCGCCGCGACGTTGGAGTTGCAGGCAAAAAATGTCAGGCTGGAGCATGATGCCTATCATGATGCGCTGACGGGCCTGCCGAACCGGGCGCTGTTTCGGCAGGAACTGATCGAGCGGCTGCGCCGGTCCTTCGGTGGCACCGGTACGACAGCCATATTGTTGCTCGATCTCGACGGGTTCAAGGATGTCAACGACACGCTCGGCCACGATGCAGGCGATGCGCTGCTTCAGGCCGTGGCGCAGCGCCTCTCGGCCATTGGCGGCGATTATGACATGGTTTGCCGCCTTGGAGGCGATGAGTTCGCGGTTGTCTCCGACGATCTGAATGAGGACGCCGCGCGCCGTCTTGCCACCAAGCTCATCGATCAGATCAGCCGCACCTATCAGCTGGGTGAGCAGGAGGTCAAAATCGGCACCTGCATCGGCATCGCCATATCGCACGGTGCAGTGGATGCGGATGAATTGTTCAAGCGGGCGGATCTGGCGCTTTACGAGGCGAAAGCCATCGGTCCGGGCCGTGCGAGCGTTTTCAAGGTTCGGATGCAGAAGCAGCTGACCGAGAAGAAATCCTTCGAAGCCGATCTGCAGACGGCACTGCAGAACGACGAGATGGAAGTTTATTACCAGCCGCAGGTGGCGACGCAGACGCGCAAGCTCTGCGGCTTCGAGGCGTTGCTTCGCTGGAAACATCCGGTGCGCGGCGATGTGCCCCCCAGTGTGTTCATTCCCGTCGCGGAAAGAACCGGTCTCATCCATTCGCTCGGAAAGTGGGTGATGGAAACCGCCTGCCGCGAGGCGATGGGCTGGGACGAGGACATGAAGGTGGCCGTCAATCTGTCGCCCGTTCAGTTCCACAGTACCAACCTTATTCAAAACGTCATGGGCGCGCTTGAAAAAAGCGGACTGGAACCAAGCCGGCTCGAACTTGAGATCACCGAATCGATCCTGCTCAACAAGAGCGACCAGACGATCAACACGCTGTCGCGGTTGAAGGCAGTCGGCATCAAGATCGCCATGGATGATTTCGGCACTGGCTATTCATCGCTCGCCAATCTGCGCGGCGTCCCCTTCGACAAGATCAAGATCGACCGATCCTTTCTGCGCGATATCACCAGCGACCGGGATGCGCTGGCGATCGTGGAATTCGTGGTCGGTGTTGGCCGCAGTTTGCGAATGACGACGATTGCGGAAGGTATCGAGACGGAAGAGCAATATGAATGCGTCAGGCGTCTGGGATGCGACCAGGTTCAGGGATATCTGATCAGCAGGCCGCTGCCGGCCAAGGAGCTCGTCGCCTGGAGCTCTGCCTGAGACGCCTGTCCTGGTGGCCATTGGAATTTTTACCAAGTGATACTGTCGCTCGCGAAAACCCATACCGGTTACCGCAACGATGCTGTAGAGCATTTTCGGTTGATACGGGACCGTTGCGGCGAGACGACCGGATTTTGCGAAAAGGCTCGAGACATGGAAATACTGGACGTGCATGGAGTTGCCCTGCCTCTTTCTTCCGATGAGGTGTCGCCCGTCATCTGGCAGGCGCTGACCGACTGCAGCTACGAGGCGAAGGAGGCTCGCAGCGTCCTGAAAGCCATCAAGCCCGGTGATCGGGTGCTGGAACTGGGTTCCGGTATCGGGATCATCACGTCGATCATTGCAGGCATCAAGGATGTTTCCGTATGGGCTTTCGAGGCCAACCCCGCGACTGCGGCGCTGGCCGAGCGGGTGATCAAGGCCAATTGCCGGGGCAACGTCGTGTTTTCGCAGGGGCTTCTCACCGCCGACGAGCCCAGCTCCTATCCATTTTACGTTCGCAGGGATCTCTGGATGTCGTCCATGGACGAAAATCAGGGTCCCTATGAAAAACGCATCGAAATCTCCTCCGCCAACATCGATGAATTCATCACGAGCCGCGGCATCACAGCGCTCGTCATGGATATCGAGGGTGCGGAACGCGATCTGCTAGGCAGGGCCGACCTGAGCGGCGTGGAGCGGATATTCGTCGAGCTGCACGACCACCTCTACGGTCTCGCCGGCGTCCGCGACATCATGCAGGCACTCACCGCCAAGGGTTATGCCTATGATCCGCGCGGCTCTCGCGGTCCTTGCGTGCTGTTTTCCCGGGATGACAGCCCGAGGGAGTACGATCCCGAGGTGGATTGAAAGCCGGGCATCTCAAGCCGAGGGCGACGTTGGAGAGTTTGTTTCGAGCTGCGGGCAGGCGCTAAGCGTTCTGCCCGCAATCATTTACCAACCGCTTGCGCCATCTGGTGCAACCTTTGGAGCTTCATGCCGTTTAGTGCCCGTGCCGCAATTCATCTGGCAGCGGGCAGCTCTATTATTATTGCCAAAAACGCAATTCATTCCGAATTATTATTGTAATTGTTGAGGCCATTTTCCTGCGTCATTATCCCTCCATCAAACCGGCGCACAACAGGATGCACCGGAGATGCCAACGCAACCGAAGGAGAAACGATCATGGGCTTTGTTAAGACGACAGACGGAACCGAAATCTTCTACAAGGACTGGGGCCCGAAGGATGCTCAGCCGATCGTTTTCCACCATGGCTGGCCGCTCTCTTCCGATGACTGGGATGCGCAGATGCTGTTCTTCGTTTCCAAAGGATATCGCGTCGTCGCCCATGACCGCCGCGGACACGGCCGCTCGGCTCAGGTCTCGGAAGGGCACGACATGGATCACTACGCCGCCGACGCCTTTGCGGTCGTCGAAGCGCTAGACCTGAAGAATGCCGTCCATATCGGCCATTCCACCGGTGGCGGCGAAGTTGCCCGTTACGTGGCCAAGCATGGCGAACCATCCGGCCGTGTTGCAAAGGCCGTTCTCGTTTCCGCCGTGCCGCCGCTGATGCTGAAGACCGAGGCCAATCCCGAAGGTCTGCCGATGGAGGTTTTCGACGGCTTCCGCTCAGCGCTTGCCGCAAACCGCGCCCAGTTCTTCCGTGACGTACCGGCCGGCCCGTTCTACGGTTTCAACCGCGATGGCGCGACCGTGCATGAAGGCGTTATCCAGAACTGGTGGCGTCAGGGCATGATGGGCAGTGCAAAGGCCCATTACGACGGTATCAAGGCCTTCTCTGAAACCGACCAGACCGAAGACCTGAAGAATATCAGCGTTCCGACGCTGGTTCTGCACGGCGAAGACGACCAGATCGTTCCGATCGCCGACTCCGCTCACAAGTCGGTCAAGCTGCTGAAAAACGGCACGCTAAAGACCTATCCCGGTTTCTCGCACGGCATGCTGACAGTCAATGCCGATGTACTGAACGCCGATCTCTTGTCCTTCATCAAGGGTTGAGCCTTCTTGCAGAACGGGAATGCGGCCGGTTACTCGGCCGCATTTTTATTTGGGCTAGGTCAAATGGCCCCGCCAGGCGGTGCGATAGGAAGTCAGCTCGGGGATATCCCCCGCCATGAAATGACGCTCTCGCCCGGCAACCGGCTTGATCCCGGTTAGGAGTGCAGCACCCGCACTGGTCCCCGTCGAGCCTTCCATGGCAATGACGTCGGTTGCTGCAAAAGTGGCGAGTGCCTTCAAATAGAGCGTGTTTCCGGCAAAGGGGCCTTCAACGACAACCGGTCCTCTTCGTTCAACGAGCGAAAGGCAGAATTCTGTCATCAGGCCGAGATAGAGCGAGGCAGTGGCATGTCGCTCCGCCGCTGTTGCATCGCCATCGGCGATCCAGCGTGCCGCCTTTTCCGGAAAGGGGCCGGAGCCGCTGACCACGCTCGGCAGCAGCATCATTCCTTTTTCGATAACCGCGCCGAGCGCGGCTTCAATCTCGTGGATTGTCGCTGGTCCGAATTGCTGCGCCAGCATCTCATATTCCCTGCCGCCCATGAAGCGGGAGGAAGGAACGGGTCGCCCGAGGGCATCGACATTCAAAAGCGTATCGCGGCCGGGATCCAGTGCATCCGCCTTGCCGCCAATCGCGAAATTCACCACCCAGGTGCCTGTGGAAACGACGGAAAAATCTCCGTTGCGGCGAAGAAGGTGCGGCAGGAGTGAGGCATTGGAATCATGGATGCCGCAATAGACCGGCAGATTCGCAGACAGCCCGGTTTCATGTGCCAGCGATGGGCGGATCGTTCCCAGCACATCGAAAGCGGAGCGGACAGGCGCCATCAGATGCTCGATACCGAGACGCTCGACCAGCGAGGAAAAGCTCTTTAGGCGCGGGTTCCATAGGTCCGTGTGGCACCCAAGCGAGGTCGTTTCGGTTGCCTGAACGCCGGTCAGCCGCCCTGCCCAATATTGCGGGTAAGTGACGATGTCGCGCACCCTGGCGAACTCGTCCGCAAAGGCAGTTTTCTGGAAATGGATTTGTGCACCGAGGTTCAGTCCTGCAGGAAGCTGCGGCGAGCCGGTCTCTGCGAAATCGGGCCTGATCCCGCGATAGGCCTGCGGAACGGGTTCTGGGTAAGCGTGCTCGTAATCAAGCACCGGCATGGCAAGGTCGCCGTTTCCATCGAGAAGCGCTGCTGAAGCGCCATGGGTGGTGATGGAAATCGCGTCGAAACCCGGCTCTTGGCCAAACCGCTGAAGAGCGGCAAGAATGAAGTGCCAGAGCATCTCCACATCGTAATGCGGGTAGGGGCCATCGCGGAGAACGGGGTTCGTCCGCTTCTCGCCGGCAATTTCCTCGCCGCTGCCGGTGTCGATGACGACCACCTTGACGTTGGTCTTGCCGATATCGATGACCGCGACCCGGCTTGGTCTGATGCTGTCGCTCATGGCAGATGGAACACCGTCACCAGGTCTTTTACAACGGGTGAATTATCGGGATTGCTCTCCATGATATCAGCCATATGCGCCCACCATTTCTTCATCACGGGGTGTTCGGGCAAAGCCGCCATGCTGTGGGTCTTCGGCCGCGTCAGCACGCCGAAGAGAATGTTGGTTTCCGGGTCTAGATGGATGGAGTAGTCGCTGACACCCGCGTCGTGCAGCAGCGCCACCAGCTCAGGCCATATCTCGTCGTGGCGCTTTTTGTATTCGGCCTCCTTGCCGGCGAAGAGTTTCATCTTGAAGGCGTGTTTTTCGAGTTCCGGCATGGCTCAGCCTTTCATGGCTCGAAGGCGACGGACGACGATGGGGATGGCGATGGTAACGATGAGCAGCAGGCCAACGAAGATCGACATGACGATCCCGGGCACGTTCAGAAGCCCCAGCCCGAAAGTGACAAGGCCCATGACGAAGGCGGCGATGACGACGCCCGCAATCGTGCCGGAGCCGCCGAGAATGGAAACACCGCCCAGCACCACCATGGTCACCACTTCAAGCTCCCAGCCCTGAGCGATTGACGGGCGCGTGGAGCCGAGCCGCGAGGTGAGGCAGACGGCGGCAATGCCGCTCATCAGGCCGGCGAGCAGAAAGAGGATGAACTTCACGCGCTCGACGGGAATGCCGGAGAAGCGGGCGGCGAAGGGGTTGGTGCCGATGACATAAACCTGCCGGCCGAAATTGGTTGCGTGCAGCAAAATGGCGAAGAGGACAGCCATGATGACGAATAGCACAAATTCGAATGAGATCACCCAGAACACGTAGCCTTGACCGAAATAGGCGAAATCCGCCGGATATTTGCCATAGGCCTGATCACCCAGCACCATATAGGAAATGCCGCGAAACAGGCTCATGGTGCCGATGGTGACGACGATGGAGGGCAGTTTCAGCCCCGCGACCAGAAAGCCGTTGAAGGCGCCGCAGAAAAGCCCGGTACCAATGCCGATGGCGACGAGGCCGGGCGTGCCGACACCCATCTGCACCGCCGCTCCCATGGCAGTGGAGGCGAGCGCGATGATGGCGGCGACTGACAGGTCGATTTCACCGGCGATGATCAGAAGCGCCATGGCAAAGGCGATGATCGCCTTTTCGGTGAAGTTGAAGGTCGCATCGGAAAGATTCCAGGCATTGAGGAAATAGGGCGAGGCAAGCGAATTAGCGATGAAGATCAGGATCGCAACGCCAAGCAGCAACACTTCCCAACTGGCCATGATACGGCTGAGCGGTGTGCCGAGTTTATCGGGAATGACGCGCGGTGCCTGTGACGATTGGGAATTAGTGCTCATGCGGATGCTTCCTTGCCATGGTCTGCGGCGGCCCGGTCGCGCAGGATGATGCGACCCTTTCTGGCTTCAGCGCGGGCGTTAAAGACAACGGCGAGCACAATGACCACGCCCGAAATCGCCATCTGCGCGAAGGGTGAGATGCCGATGACGGGCAGCGCGTTCTTGATGACACCGAGGAACAGCGCGCGAAGCACCGCTCCGGCCACCGAGCCGATACCGCCGGCAATCGAGATGCCGCCAATCACGTTGGCCGCGACGCTGTCCAGTTCGAAACCGGCGGCGATATCCACATAGGCGACGGCGTAACGCGACACCCAGAGATAGCTTGCGAGACCGGCGAGCGCGCCCGACAGCACGAAGGCGAAGAACCGGGTGCGGCCGACATCGATGCCGGCATAGACAGCAGCACCCGGATTGCCGCCGGAGGCGTAAGCGGAGCGACCGAAGGAGCTTCGGGTGAGCACCAGCCAGGCCCCGGCGATGATGAGAATGGCGACCCAGGACAGAACCGGCATGCCGAGGATCATCGTGCGCGGCACGTTGAGGAAAGTGGGGGATAGCTGGTGCGCATTCACCCAGCCGCCGCCCGAAAGCACGAAGGCCATGCCGCGATAGATGGTGAGTGTACCAAGCGTGACGACGATGGGCGGAATGCCGAGCCACCAGACCAGAACGCCGTTGAGCGAGCCGAGAAACGCGCCGATGCCGACAGCCATGACGATAAGAAGCGGCAGCGGAATGCCCGGAAAGGCAGCGTTGGTCATCGCCACCGCCATACCGGTAAAGGCAAGATTGGCTGCGACCGAAAGGTCTATGGATTTTGTAAGGATGACCGCCATCTGGCCCAGCGCCAAAATGATGAGAATGGAGGTATCGTTGAAGATGTTGACGAGATTGCCGGGCCGGCCGAAGCCGGGGGCGCGCATCGCAAAACCGGCGATCATGACGATGATGATACCCGCCAGCAGCCATTCGCGGTTTTTGAGTAGACGTTGCATGTTAGCCCCTCTCAGGCATTGCCGGTGGCGGCGCGCACCAGCTTTTCCGGGGAAAAATCGGCGCGTTCGAACTGGCCCGCCATCAGGCCTTCGCGCATGACGATGGCGCGGTCGGACATGCCGAGGATTTCGGGAAGTTCGGACGAGATCATGATGATCGACAGGCCTTCGGCCGCGAGCTCGCTGATGAAGCCGTGCACCGCTGCCTTGGAGCCGATATCGATGCCCTTTGTCGGCTCATCGAGGATGATGACCTTTGGCTGGGTGGCGAGCCATTTGCCGATCACCACCTTCTGCTGGTTGCCGCCTGAAAGTGTACCGACCGGCACCGAAAGGGCGGCGGCGCGCAGATCGAGCCGCGAGGCATATTTGCGCGCAAGCGCGAATTCGTTGGCGGCGGCCAGAAAGCCCTTGCGCGAGGTGCGTGTGACTGAAGGCAGCGACATGTTCTGGTAGATCGGCATGTCGAGCGCCAGACCGTGGCGGCCGCGTTCCTCCGGCACGTAGACGATACCGGCGCGGATGGCATCTTCCGGCGAGCGGATTGTGATGGGTTGGCCGTTCAACATCACTTCACCCGATGCCGGGCGGGTGATGCCGAACAGCGACTGGCAAAGCTCCGAACGCCCGGCGCCGATCAGCCCGTAAAGGCCAAGAATTTCGCCCTTGCGTAACTCGAGAGAGATATCGCGAAACTCGGTCTGATGAGAGTAATCGCGGACTGAAAGAACCGTGGGACCCAGCGTAACAGCCTGCTTTGGAAAGGCATTCGTTACATCACGGCCAACCATCAGCCGAACGATTTCATCCTGCGGGGTGGTCGTGAGCGTGCCGGCGCCCACCATCCTGCCGTCCCGGAAGACGGCATAGTTTTCCGCAATCTCATAGACCTCATCGAATTTGTGGCTGATGAAGAGAATAGCCTTGCCCTGCCGCTTCAGGTTTTCGACGATGCGGAAGAGATCATCGATTTCCTTGCGCGAAAGGGCGGCGGTCGGTTCGTCCATGATGACGATGCGCGCCTCGACCGACAGGGCGCGGGCAATGGCGACGAGGTGGCGCTGTGCGATCGACAGGTCTTTCAGCCGGATCGTCGGATCGATGGCGCTTTCGAGCTGTTCAAGCAGAATTCTGGCACGCGTATTGATGGTCTTCCAGTCGATCAGGCCGAGACGGCCCTTCGGGGCATGGCCGAGAAAGATGTTTTCACCGACGGAAAGCTCATCGAACAGCACGGTTTCCTGATGAATGGCCGTTACGCCGGCATCGATGGCATCCTGTGCGCTGTGAAAATTGACGGGCTGGCCGTCGAGAAGGATGTCGCCCTCGTTCGGGCGGTAAATGCCGGTGAGGATCTTGACGAGCGTGGATTTGCCCGCGCCGTTTTCGCCGATCAAGGCGGTGACCTTGCCGGGGTAAAGCGCAATATCGACGCTATCAAGCGCTTTCACGCCAGGGAATATCTGGCTGATGCCGCGCATTTCCAGAATGGGCGTGGGGCTGGGGGCTTCTGCAGCGTTTAGGATTTGGGTTTCAGCGCGCATCGTCAGGTCTTACCGGTCGGTTTTGAGTGAAGTGATTGGGGCCACCCCCTCTGCCCTGCCGGGCATCTCCCCCTCAAGGGGGGAGATCGGCAAGCGGATAGCACCCCGCGTTATGAATCGAGCGGGTGCGGCATATCGATCTCCCCCTTGAGGGGGAGATGCCCGGCAGGGCAGAGGGGGGTAACCCTCCGCCCTCGGTCAGCAACTTCTCAGATCAAAAAATCTTCGAAAACTGATCGATATTCTTCGCGTCATAAACAAACGGATCAGCCATCGCCGCTTCGCTGTTTTCACCAACCTTGATCTTGCCCATACGGCCGGCTTCAATTTCCGAACCCGGCTTGCCGTCGGTTTCGCCCTTCACGAGGCGATAGGCGATCTGGGTGGCGGAATAGCCGAGGTCGATGGGGTTCCAGATGGCGAATTCCTTGGTCGCGCCCGACTTGATGGCGCCGGCCATTTCGGAAGGCAGGCCAAGACCGGTGACATAGACCTGACCGATCTTGCCGGCATCCTTCACGGCCTGCGAAGCGGCGAGAACGCCGACCGTCGTTGGCGCGACGATGACCTTCACATTCGGCTGCGAGGAGAGAAGGCCCTGAGCTTCGCGGTAGCTCTTGTCGGCGAGGTCGTCGCCATAGACCGTCGTGACGAGGTTGAGGCCAGGGAAGTCCTTCAGCTGCTTCTTCATCTCATCGATCCAGATGTTCTGGTTCGTGGACGTGGTGGTGGCCGAAAGAATGGCGAAATCGCCCTTGCCGCCTTCCAGATGCGATGCTGCGAGCTGCAGGCACATTTTGCCGATCAGCGCGTTGGACGAGGGGTTGAGCTGAAGAATGCGTCCTTCGGGCGCAACGCCGGAATCCCAGGAAATCACCTTGATGCCGCGCTGCGCCGCCTTCTTCAGCGCCGGAACCACGGCGTCGGGATCGTTGGCGGAAATGGCGATGGCGTCGACGCCCTGCGCGATCAGCGAATTGATGACTTCGATCTGGCCTTCCGCCGTTGTGCTGGTCGGGCCGGTATAGATGATCTCGACTCCGCCGAGGTCCTTTGCGGCTTCCTGTGCGCCCTTGTTGGCGGCTTCGAAAAAGCCGTTGCCAAGCGATTTCACCACCAGCGCGATCTTCACGTCGGCGGCCTGTGCAACGCCGCCGAGGCCGGCTACGGAGAGTGCCGCGCCGAGCGCGAGTACGCTCGTTAATGTTCTGCGTGTAAGTTTCATGTCCCTTTTCCTCCCGTTTTTGAACCTTGCAACTTCCCTGCCGGCGCTCCTCAAGCGACCGACGAAGAATTCTCCTCATCCGGCGGACCGGCCGTTTTCGCGTCCGCCACGGCGCCGGCGATCAGCAGCTCTACCCCGGCATCTTCCACCATCCTTGCCGCCTCGTCAGAAATCCCGTCATCGGTGATGATGGTCGAGACGTTCTCGAGCGGGCAGAGAATGAGGCTGGACCGTTTCCTGAATTTCGAGGAATCGACCATCACGATCAGCTCTTCCGCCTGCCGCATCAGCTTCTGCTCGCTCTGTATGACCAGCGCGTCGGATTCCATGATGCCGAGCGCACCCACGCCCTGCGCCCCGAGAAAAATCCGCCGTGCATAGAAGTTGCGGATTGCGTCATTCTCGAAGGGTGACAGGATCAGGCTCTGGTCACGATAGATCGCGCCACCCGGCACGCTGACATTGCATTTGGAATGCTTGACCAGATGCTCGGCGATGGCGAAGGAATTGGTCATCACCTGCAGGCGGCGCGCCGCCATGTAATGCACCATCTGGAATGTCGTGGTGCCGCCATTCAGGATGATCGCATCGCCATCATTGCAGAGATCGACCGCCTTGCGCGCAATTGCGCGTTTCTTGTCGATGTTGACCGATTCGGACACGCGGAATGGCCGCGCGGCCAGATTGCCGAGCTGCGGCGGATGCACCGCTTCCGCACCGCCGCGCACGCGCCGCAACTTGCCCTGCACGTGCAGGGACGCAATATCCCGCCGAATGGTCGCTTCCGACGCATCCGTCAATTCCGCAATATCCTGCACCGTCACCACAGGTTTTTCCTGTATGGCGCTCAAGATGATGCGATGGCGTTCGCGTTCGTGCATTTGGTCCTCCTGATCGTGATTATTCGCAATCTCTTTACGTTGTCAATCAACAACGATCAAATTAATCAATATCGCGCTGCAACATGGAAATTTATGATCGTTTTTGATTGACATTGGGCTTTTTGATGCGCGATACCTGCCGTTAAAGGAGGCGGACCGGTGTCGGTTCGCGAATGAAGACCATGTGGGAGGAAGACATGACGGGAACATCCCGCCTTCTCGAAAGCCGTTGGGACGACGCTTATGCCAGGACGCTCGATGAGCCGGGAAAGCTTCTTTACCGCTCCAACCTGCTCGGTGCCGACAAGCGCATCACCAATTACGGCGGCGGGAACACATCAGCAAAGGTGCTTGAAGCCGATCCCCTGACGGGCGAGAAGGTCCGCGTCATGTGGGTGAAAGGCTCCGGCGGCGATGTCGGCACCATCAAGCTCGATGGTTTTGCAACGCTTTATCTCGACAAGCTGGAAGCGCTGAAAGGCATTTACAAGGGTGTTCAGGATGAGGACCGCATGGTCGGCTTCCTGCCGCATTGCACCTTCAACCTCAATCCGCGCGCGGCCTCCATAGATACGCCGCTGCACGGTTTCGTGCCTTATGATCATGTCGACCATATGCATCCCGATGCGATCATCGCTATCGCCGCCTCGAAAAACTCGAAGGAATTGACGCAGCAGATTTTCGGCGACGACATCGGTTGGCTGCCCTGGCGTCGCCCCGGTTTCCAGCTGGGCCTCGATCTGGAAGCTTTCGTCAAGGCCAATCCGAAAGCCAAGGGCGTCGTGCTGGAAAGCCACGGCCTCTTCACCTGGGATAACGACGCCAAGGCGTGTTACGAACTGACGCTCGCCATCATCAACAAGGCCATCGAATGGTTTGCGGGAAAGACCGAAGGCAAGGTGATCTTCGGCGGGGCAGTGGCCAAAAGCCTGCCGGTTGCAGAACGTCGGGCCATCGCCGCCCGGTTGATGCCGGAAATCCGTGGCCGCATCGGCCGTGAAGAACGCAAGCTCGGCCATTTTGACGATCAGGATGCCGTTCTGGAATTCGTCAATTCGAAGGATTTGAAACCGCTCGGTGCGCTGGGCACATCCTGCCCGGACCATTTCCTGCGCACGAAAATTCGTCCGCTGATCCTTGATCTCGATACCGCAAATCCAGATGTGGATGCGCTGACGGCCAGCCTAGACAAGGCGCTGGAGGACTATCGCGCGGATTACACGCGCTATTATGAAGCTTGCCGCCACGATAATTCGCCAAAAATGCGTGATCCGAACCCGGTGATATTCCTCATCCCCGGCGTCGGCATGTTGTCTTTCGCTAAAGACAAGGCCACGGCCCGCATCGCCGGCGAATTTTATGTCAACGCCATTAATGTCATGCGTGGCGCGTCCACCGTGTCGGAATATCAGGGTCTTCCCGAGCAGGAAGCCTTCGATATCGAATATTGGCTGCTGGAAGAAGCGAAGCTGCAGCGCATGCCGAAGCCGAAGAGCCTTGCGGGCCGCGTGGCCTTCGTTACGGGCGGCGCCGGCGGTATCGGCCGGGCGACGGCGGAGCGGCTGGCGGGCGAGGGTGCCTGTGTGGTGCTAGCCGATATCGACGAAGCGGCACTGGAGGCTGCGAAGGGCGATTTCGTCAACCGGTACAGCGCGGATGCGGTGCGTACCGTCAAGCTTGACGTGACGCAGGAGAATGCAGTGATTTCCGCCTTCGCGGAAGCGAGTGTGGAATTCGGAGGCGTGGATATCCTCGTTTCCAATGCCGGCATCGCTTCTTCCGCTCCGGTGGAAGATACGACGCTTGCCATGTGGAACAAAAATATCGACATTCTCGCGACAGGCTATTTCCTCGTTTCGCGAGAAGCATTCCGGCTGCTGCGGCGCCAGAATCTCGGCGGCAACGTCGTTTTTGTCGCTTCCAAAAATGGCCTCGCCTCTTCGCCCAATGCCTCGGCCTATTGCACCGCGAAGGCGGCAGAAATTCATCTCGCTCGTTGCCTTGCGCTTGAGGGGGCGGAGGCCGGCATTCGCGTCAACACCGTCAATCCCGATGCCGTGCTGCGCGGTTCGAAGATCTGGAGCGGCGAATGGCGCGAGCAGCGCGCGGCCTCTTCCAAGATCGAAGTGACCGATCTGGAGGAACATTACCGCAAGCGCTCCATGCTAAAACTCAATGTCTTTCCGGAAGATATCGCCGAGGCGATCTACTTCCTGGCGTCCGACGCCTCCGCAAAGTCCACCGGCAACATCATCAATGTCGATGCGGGTAATGCGCAGAGTTTTACGCGGTAGAAATTTCTCCACGTCTTACCTCCGTCACTCCGGCCTTGAGCCGGAATAACGGAGCTGGGGCGATGAACTAGCATGCACTGGACCGATTCCGGGGAGGAAGAGATGACCGAGACGACAATCGCCGCCGATGTGATCGCGGCTGAAAACGAAAAGCGCGCTGCTGCTTTGAAGGACGATTATCAGGCGCTTGGCAACCAGCTCGCGCGCCGCAATATCGATATCGAGGCCGTCACAACCAGGGTCGCCGAATTTTTCGTTGCCGTGCCCTCCTGGGGCGTCGGCACCGGCGGAACCCGTTTTGCCCGTTTTCCCGGCGCGGGCGAACCGCGCGGCATTTTCGACAAGCTCGATGACTGCGCCGTCATCAACCAGCTGACGCGGGCGACGCCCAATGTTTCACTTCATATTCCGTGGGACAAGGAAGACCCGAAACGCCTGAAAGCCCATGCGGATGCGCTGGGTCTCGGCTTCGACGCCATGAACTCCAACACGTTTTCGGATGCTCCGGGCCAGAGCCATTCCTACAAATACGGCTCGCTCAGCCACACCGACGCCGCCCCACGCCGGCAGGCGGTGGAACACAATCTCGAATGTATCGAAATCGGTAGGGCCATCGGCTCCAAGGCCCTGACGGTCTGGGTGGGTGATGGCTCCAACTTCCCCGGACAGAGCAATTTCACCAGAAGTTTCGAGCGTTATCTCGCCGCAATGGCCGACATCTACAAGGCGCTGCCCGATGACTGGCGCATCTTTTCCGAACACAAGATGTATGAGCCGGCCTTTTATTCCACCGTCGTGCAGGATTGGGGCACCAATTATCTTATCGCCAACGCGCTCGGCGACAAGGCCTTCTGCCTCGTTGATCTTGGTCACCATGCGCCCAACACCAATATCGAAATGATCGTCGCCCGGCTGATACAGTTCGGCAAGCTCGGTGGTTTCCACTTCAACGACAGCAAATATGGCGATGACGATCTGGATGCCGGCTCAATCGACCCTTACCGCCTGTTCCTGGTTTTCAACGAACTTGTCGACGCCGAACACCGCGGGGTGAAGGGTTTCCATCCCGCCCACATGATCGATCAGTCGCATAATGTGACGGACCCGATCGAAAGCCTGATCTCCAGCGCCAACGAAATCCGTCGCGCCTATGCGCAGGCGCTGCTGGTGGATCGTGTGGCTCTTGACGGCTACCAGCAGGACAATGATGCGTTGATGGCTTCAGATGTGCTGAAGCGGGCCTACCGCACCGATGTCGAACCCATTCTCGCTCAGGCGCGGCAACTGGCAGGCGGTGCGATTGATCCGATTGCGGCCTATCGGGCAAGCGGCTATCGCAAGCAGGTTGCGGCGAAGCGCCCGGCTTCGGTTGGCGGCAGCGGCGGGATTGTGTAAATTCGGTGTCGTTGGAACAGGGGGGAGCCGAGGCTGACTACACACCTTGCCTCTATCTCGACGTCATCCCCGGCATTGCGCCGAGGATCTGCCTGCTTCGCATAAAATCGATCGGTAATAGATGCTCGGGAGAGGCCCGAGCATGACGACGGTGAAGGTGTTGGTCACGAAGCGCCCCCGCCCGCTGCGCCTTCACGACGTCCCAGAAGGCGATTGTCGGCGCACCTGAAACGTATGTTCGGGCCCGGGAAACGCCCCTGCGCGAACCTCATCGGCATAGGCCGCCGCCGCTTCGGAGATCGTCGGGCCCAGATCGGCGAAACGCTTGACGAATTTCGGTTTGAAGTCGGTGAAGAGGCCGAGCATGTCGTCGGAAACCAGCACCTGCCCGTCACAGGCTGGCGATGCGCCGATGCCAACGGTGGGCGCGGCAAGTTTTTCCGTCAGCTCGCGGGCCAGCGGCTCGACTGTGCCTTCTACGACGATGGCGAAGGCGCCCGCCTGATCCACCGCAATCGCGTCACGCCAGATCTTTTGCGTTTCAGCATCAGAATGCCCCAGCGAGCGGAAGCCGCCGGCCGTGTGAACAAGCTGCGGCATCAGACCGACATGGCCGAAGACGGGAATGCCGCGGGCTACCAGGAAGGCGATGGTTTCTGCCATTTCCTCGCCTCCCTCCAGCTTCACGCCGTCGCAGCCGGTTTCCTGCATCAGCCGCGCCGCGTTGCGGAAGGCCTGTTCCTTGGATTCCTGATAGGTTCCGAAGGGCAGATCAACGATGACGCAGGCATGTTCGACGCCGCGCATGACGGCGCGGCCATGGGCGATCATCATGTCCAGCGTCACGCCGACTGTGGTATCCATGCCGTAGAGCACCATGCCGAGGGAATCGCCGACCAGCAGCAGGTCGCAATGCGGGTCAAGCAGGCGGGCGATCGGTGTGGTATAGGCGGTCAGGCAAACGATGCGCGCCTCGCCCTTCATCTGCCGGATGGAGGCCGTCGTCAGCCGTTTTTGTTTTCCATGGGCGCTCATTGGGCGGCCTTCCTTTTCTCTGTTCTCTCGCGGCCGATGACGCGGTTGTCGAGAAGCCTTGTGCTGCCGAGGCGCACGAACAGCGCCACCAATATTGGCCCTGCCTGCACGGAAGCAACGGGTGCCAGCGTATCGGGATCGCGTACCGCAACGACGTCGGGACATGCCAAAGGCTCGGCGGCGATAAATGTTTCGAGAGCCGCTTCGAACGCGGCGGGGTCATCCAATCCCAGGTCATAAAGCCGTTCCGCCTCGTTCAGCGCCCGCGGAACGATTACGGCGGCGGCGCGTTCCTCGGCGCTCAGATAGACGTTGCGTGAGGAGCAGGCGAGCCCATCCGGCTCCCGCACGGTTGTGACAGGAACGACCCTGACCGGCTGGGCGAGGTCCTCGACCATGCGGCGGATCAACGTTACCTGCTGATAGTCCTTCTCACCGAAATAGGCCGAATCTGGCTGAACAAGATTAAAAAGCTTCGTCACCACCGTTGCGACACCGGCGAAATGCCCCGGCCGAACCGCGCCTTCCAGCTGGCTGCCGAGTTCCGGCAGGTCAACGACGGTTGCCATTGGACGCGGATACATCTCCGAGACTTCGGGCGCGAAAAGAATGTCGACGCCAGCTTCCTCCAGAAGCGCGCTGTCGCGGGCGAGGTCGCGCGGATAGCGGGCCAGATCCTCATTGGCGCCGAATTGCAGCGGATTGACAAAGATGGAAACCACCGTCACGTCGTTTTCTGCCTTCGCCCTGGAAACCAGCGTGAGATGACCGATATGGAGGAAACCCATCGTCGGTACGAAGCCGACGGTTTTGCCGGCGCGGCGAAAGACGGCGATCGCATCGCGCAATTCGGCGACAGTTTTTACAAGGCGCATAAGGTCTCCTCCGGCTTCCCGATCACCCTCCGGCGAAAGGTGCTGGATAGAACGCGATTTGTGAAACGGGGTCAACGCGGTCAAACCCATTATATCGATTAACGGAGTTGGCGATCGACACACCCTGCCTGTCTGGCCTCAGGGCTTGCCGGTCCAGCGCGGGGGACGTTTTTCCGCAAAGGCCAGACGTCCCTCCCGCGCCTCATCACTGCCGCTGACGACGGCGATGGTGCGTTCGGCGAAGACGAGCCGCTCCGCCGATGGCATGTCGCGCATGGCGAGCAGCGCCGCCTTTCCGGCCGCGATGGCACCCGGTGCATTGTGCCGCAGCGTTGCAAGAACCTCTTCGATCAGGCCGTCGAGGCTGGCGAGGGGAACGGCGCGGTTTATGAGCCCGAGACGTGTCGCCTCACTGGCGCTGACCGTGTGGCCGAGATAAGCCATTTCCTGAAGCCCGCCCAATGGAATTTTTGCCAGAAGTTTCGCTGCGACCATGGCGGGGAAAACACCGACCTTCACCTCCGGCAGGCCGAATTTGGCATGATCGGCTGCATAGACGAGATCGCAGGCGGCAACGAGGCCAAGCCCGCCCGCCAGAACCCGGCCATTGATGCGGGCGATGACGGGCCTGTCACAGCCTTCTATGGCGCGCATGACGTCGGCTATAGGGTTCGTGCCTTCCCGGGACAGGAACATGCCGCCCGCACTTTCCTTCAGATCTGCACCCGAACAGAAACTGCGTTCTCCCGCTGCCGTTATCACAACGGCGCGCAGGCCATGGTCGCCGGAGGCTGCGCGGATCGCATGGGTGAGCGCATCGGTCATCGCGGCATTCAGGGCATTATGCACCTCCGGTCGGTTGAGCGTCAGCCACAGAACATCCTTGCGTTTCTCGCTCAACACCTCATTTGCCATGGGCTTCACCCTTCCGTTTCGCGGCGAGAAGTGCCTTGCCGGCACGCGCTGCATTGGACCTGCCCAGATGCCTGCTTATCCAGTCACCGGTTGTCGCCACGGCCATCAGGTCGACGCCGGTTTCTATGCCAAGTCCCGCCAGCAGATAAATGACGTCTTCGGTGGCGACGTTGCCGCTCGCGCCCGGCGCGAAGGGGCAACCGCCCAGCCCGGCGACGGAACTGTCGAACGTCGTTATGCCCTGTTGAAGCGAAGCCAGCACGTTGGCGACGCCCTGTCCGTAGGTATCGTGGAAATGCATGGCGAGTTTTTCAAGCGCGATATGTGCCGAGACCCGCTCGATGATGTTGCGGATCTGGCCCGCCGTGCCGATGCCGATCGTATCACCCAGCGAGATTTCATGGCAGCCGAGCGCAACAAGGGCATCGGCCATCGCCGCCACGTCATCGGGCGCAACTGCTCCGTCATAGGGGCAGCCGGCAATGCAGGAAAGGTAACCGCGCATGCGGATATTTCGCACGGCAGCGGCATCCGCGACATCGCGCAGACGGTCTAGGCTTTCGGCGCGCGAACAGCCGATGTTGTGCTGGCTGAAACCTTCGGAGGCGGACACGAAAACCGCGATTTCCGTGACACCGGCTTCAATGGCAGCTTCGAAACCTCTCATGTTGGGAACAAGCGCCGGATAGGCCGTTCCCGCTCGCCTTTTGAGGCCTCTAAACACCTCTTTCGACCCCGCCATCTGCGGCACTTTTTTGGGTGAGACGAAAGCGCCCGCTTCCACCGTTCTCAGTCCTGCTGCAGCCAGCCGCTCGATCAGCTCGATTTTTGTCGCGGTCGGAACCTCGGTGGTCTCGTTCTGCAAGCCGTCACGTGCGCCAACCTCAACGATCCTGACGGTTCGGGGCAAGCTCATCTCATGCTCCTTCCGGCTCGAAATTCACCAGCACCGCGCCGGCCGCGACCATATCGCCTTCATTGCAATTGATGGCCTTGACGATGCCCTTCGCCGGTGCACGGATAGTATGCTCCATCTTCATCGCTTCCATAACCACAAGCGCGTCGCCGGCCTCCACGACAGCACCGTTCCGGCTGAGCACCGCGCGGATCACGCCCGGCATGGGAGCTTCCAGGCCACTGGCATGAACGGAAGAATCCGCGATTTCGACGGGATCTGGCTGGCTGATGCGGTAAGGCTCGCCATGCAGGAAAAGCGCATAGGTGCCGGTCTCTGCGAAGAAATAGCCCTGACTTTTCCGGCCGTCCAAGGTTGCAAGGAGCTGGCCGTCACCGGAAAGGCTGCCGTAGGCCCGGATCGTCCGCCCCTCGATTGCGAGCGTGAATTCATCACCCTCATGCGTGACGCCGACGCTTAACGGCTGGTTCTCAAACATGAAATTCAGCGTTTCCCGCGCCGGTGCGTTGAGGCGGAATGCGGCCTTCGTGTTCCACGGGCTATGGGGATCCGCCTCTGATTGCGACATTCCGTTTGTGCGGCGGGAGAGCAGCAGGCCAAGCGCGGCGAGGGCGATGACACCTCCATCATTCGAGGCTGGAGCAAAGAGCGACGCCTCGTTGCGGGTGATGAAACCCGTATCGAGGTCGGCTGAGGCGAAAGCTTCCAATCGGGCAAGCCGTGTCAGAAAGGCGGCGTTGCTGGTGACGCCGCAGATCGCCAGATTTTCCAGCGCCAGCGTCAGACGCCGCACGGCTGAGGCTCGGTCCCGATCCCAGACGATAAGCTTGGCGATCATCGGATCGTAATGCACGGTGATGGCGTCGCCGGCGCGGATGCCGCTGTCGATCCTGACGTGAGGGCCCTGATCGGGGAAAACGAGATGGCTGATGGTGCCGACCGACGGCAGGAAATCATGCGCCGGGTCTTCGGCATAGATACGGGCCTCGATGGCATGACCATGTATGCTGAGATCGGCCCAGTCCTGCGGTAACGTTTCACCATCCGCAACACGGATCTGCCATTCGACCAGATCGAGACCGGTAATATACTCCGTCACGGGATGTTCGACCTGAAGCCTCGTATTCATTTCCATGAAATAGAATGCGCCGGAAGGATCGAGCAGGAATTCCACGGTTCCCGCACCGCGATAGTCGATCGCGCGGGCGGCGGCTGTTGCCGCTTCATACATACGTTGCCTGAGCGCATCCGGCAGGCCGGGGGCAGGGGCTTCTTCCAAAACCTTCTGATGCCTGCGCTGGATGGAGCAGTCACGTTCGAAAAGGGAAAAACAATTGCCGTGGCTATCGGCAAAGATCTGCACCTCCACATGGCGCGGCCGTTCGAGATATTTTTCGATCAGCATGCGGTCATCACCGAAGGCGGCCGACGCCTCGCGTTTTGCCCCGGCAAGTTCCGCCGCAAATTCACGTTTTTGCCTGACGATGCGCATGCCCTTGCCGCCGCCGCCGGCCGAAGCCTTGAGCAGGACGGGATAGCCTATGGCTTCCGCCTCATTCCCCAGCCGTTCCTCCGCCTGGTCCTTACCGTGATAACCGGGAACCACGGGCACGCCAGCCTTGGCCATCAGTGCCTTTGCTTCGCTTTTGCCGCCCATGGCGCGGATCGCCGCGGCCGGTGGGCCGATGAACACCAGCCCGGCGGCGGCACAGGCTTCGGCGAAACCGGCATTTTCCGAAAGAAAACCATAACCCGGATGAATGGCTTCTGCGCCGCTTGTCTTCGCTGCGGCGATGATCTTTTCGCCATCGAGATAGGAGGCACGCGCGGGTGCAGCGCCGATGGCGATCGCTTCGTCGGCAAGCGCCACATGCATGGCGTCACGATCGGCATCGGAATAAACGGCGACGGTACGAATGCCCATTTTGCGGGCGGTATGGATGATACGGCAGGCGATCTCGCCCCTGTTGGCGATGAGTATTTTCGAAAACATCGTCGCCTCACATCCTGAATATGCCGAAACGGGTGGGTTCAATGGGTGCGTTGAGCGCGGCGGACAGACCGAGGCCGAGGACGAGGCGGGTATCCTTTGGGTCGATGATACCGTCGTCCCAAAGCCGCGCGCTGGCATAATAGGGATGGCCCTCCCGCTCGTATTTTTCGCGGATCGGCTGCTTGAACGCTTCTTCGCCTTCCTTCGACCAGTGCCGGCCATCAGCTTCGATACCGTCGCGGCGAATCTGTGCCAGAACGGAGGCCGCCTGCTCGCCGCCCATCACGGAAATGCGGGCATTCGGCCACATCCACAGGAAGCGGGGAGAATAGGCGCGGCCGCACATGCCATAATTGCCGGCCCCGAAGGAGCCGCCGATGATGACGGTGAATTTCGGCACCTTGGCGGAGGCGACGGCGGTGACGAGCTTGGCGCCATCCTTGGCAATGCCGCCAGCCTCATAGGCCTTGCCGACCATGAAGCCGGTGATGTTCTGCAGGAAAACCAGGGGAATACCGCGCTGGCAGCAGAGCTCGATGAAATGCGCGCCCTTGAGCGCCGATTCCGAAAACAGGATGCCGTTATTGGCGATGATGCCGACGGGATAGCCATGGATATGGGCGAAACCACAGACCAGCGTCGTGCCATAAAGCGCCTTGAACTCATCAAATTCAGAACCATCCACCAGACGGGCGATGATCTCACGTACCTCGAAGGGTTTGCGCGTATCGGCGGGAACGATGCCGTAAAGCTCTTCGGGCGGGTAAAGCGGTTCTGCCGGTTCACGGATATCCAGCCCCAACTGTTTGCGGCGGTTGAGGCTGGAAACGATCCGCCGGGTCAGCGCCAGCGCGTGGCGGTCGTCATGGGCAAAATGATCGGTAACGCCGGATTGCCGGGAGTGCACATCCGCACCGCCCAGCTCTTCCGCACTCACCACCTCACCTGTTGCCGCCTTCACCAGCGGCGGGCCGCCAAGGAAGATCGTGCCCTGGTTTTTGACGATCACGGACTGGTCGCTCATCGCAGGCACATAGGCCCCGCCCGCCGTGCAGCTGCCCATCACCACGGCGATCTGGGCGATGCCTTTCGCCGACATATTGGCCTGATTGTAGAAGATACGGCCGAAATGATCGCGGTCGGGAAACACTTCGTCCTGATTGGGCAGGTTCGCGCCGCCGGAATCCACGAGGTAAATACAGGGCAGGCGGTTCTCGGCGGCAATCTCCTGCGCGCGCAAATGTTTCTTCACCGTCAGCGGATAATAGGTGCCGCCCTTCACGGTCGCATCATTGGCGACGATTACACATTCTCGGCCCGAGACCCTGCCGATGCCGGTGACAATGCCGGCGGCCGGAACAGGTTCGTCATAAACCTCGTAAGCTGCAAATTGCGAGAATTCGAGGAATGGACTGCCGGGATCGAGAAGTGTCTCGATGCGGTCACGTACCAGCAATTTGCCACGGGAAAGATGCCGTTCGCGGGCCTTGTCGCCGCCGCCTCTGGAGATTTTTTCGACGTGTTGGCGCAGGTCAGCCACCAGATTCGACATGAACTCGACATTGGCAGCGAAGACGGGATCGCGGTTCATACTGGACGTAAGCTTCATCGCGTCCTCACCCGTTGCCCTTGACCAGTTCGCGGCCGATCAGCATCCGGCGAATTTCGCTGGTGCCTGCGCCGATTTCGTAAAGCTTGGCATCGCGTAGCAGCCGCCCGGCCGGACTTTCATTCACGTAACCGGAGCCGCCGAGAAGCTGGATTGCATCCAGCGCCACCTGCGTCGCCCGCTCGGCGGCGAAGAGGATAGCTCCCGCCGCATCCTGCCTCGTGATGCGGCCATTGTCGCAGGCCCGGGCCACGGAATAGACATAAGCGCGCGATGCGTTCATCGCCGAATAGATATCCGCGAGCTTACCCTGCACGAGCTGGAATTCACCGATCGGTTTGCCGAATTGCTTGCGCTCGCGGGCATAAGGCAGCACCAGATCGATGGCCGCCTGCATGATACCAACAGGGCCGGCGGCCAGCACGGCGCGCTCGTAATCCAGCCCGCTCATCAGCACCGCCACGCCGTCATTCAACCGCCCGAGGATGTTTTCCTCCGGCACCTCGCAATCCTCGAACACGAGTTCCGAGGTGGGGGAACCGCGCATGCCGAGCTTGTCGAGTTTCTGGGCCGGACGAAACCCTTTGAAGCCTTTTTCAATGAGGAAGGCGGTGATGCCGCGCGGGCCGGCGGACATGTCGGTCTTGGCGTAAACGACCAGCGTATCGGCCTCGTGGCCGTTGGTGATCCACATTTTCGCACCGTTCAGCACATAGCGGTCGCCCCTGCGTTCCGCCTTCAGCCGCATCGAGACGACATCCGAACCGGCCTCCGTCTCGCTCATGGCGAGCGAACCGACATGTTCGCCGGAGACGAGTTTCGGCAGATATCTCTGCTTCTGCTCTTGCGTGCCCCAGCGATGGATCTGGTTGATACAGAGGTTGGAATGGGCGCCGTAGGAAAGGCCAATGGAGGCGGAAGCCCGGCTTATTTCCTCCATCGCCACGCAATGGGCGAGATAGCCCATGTCGGCGCCGCCGAATTCTTCCGAAACGGTGATGCCGTGCAGGCCAAGCTCGCCCATTTCAGGCCAGAGCTGACGCGGGAAGCGGTCGTCCCTGTCGATCTCCGCCGCCAGCGGGGCGATTTTATCATCTGCGAATGCACTTGCGCTGTCGCGCAATGCTGCGATTTCCGGGCCGAGATCGGCATCGAAAATGGCGGCGAGGTTCAAACTCATCGCGTCTCCTCCTCCGGACGGCAGGCCGTCCCTTTGTCAGCTGCCGACACCTCCTCCGCGCCGGCAGCCCTTATTTACGGCGTGTCACCCCCGGTGAAGGCGGCGGAACGGCGCACGAATGTCTTGATGGCAAAGTTGGACTGGATGCGCGACACGCCGGGAACGGTGGTCAGGAAATCCAGCAGCTGCTGGTAATGCGGCAGATCCCGCACCATGGCGTGGATCAGATAATCGGAACTGCCGCTCGTCTGGTAACCACCCACCACCTCGGGAATGGAGGCCACATGATGTTCGAATGTCGTCAGCGCTTCCTTAATCTGCCGCTCCAGCGTGACGGAGATGAAGACACCCATATTGCCGAGCAGCCGGTTCTCGTCAAACACGGCGGTATAGCCGCGAATGATCCCTTCCTCTTCGAGCTTGCGCACGCGGCGCAACGTTGGCGTGAAGGAAAGGCCTATCCGAGCCGCAAGATCCCGCCAGCTGACCCGCCCGTCATCGCCGAGAACATGCAGAATCTTCTGGTCGAAACTGTCGAGCTCAATCATGGATCATTTGCTCTATGATATGAATATTTGTTGGATCAAAGATATCGCCAATCAAAAAACTGTCAATCAAAATAGCTTTGAAATGAATTCGAGATAGTGATAGCGTTCACGTCAGTCGCGGTCTGGAGGAGATTTGCGGCGGGCCGGTTCCTCACGTCAGGGCTGGCCAAGGGAGGTGAATTTGGCTGTGCATAACCCTGTCGTGATCGATGGGGCCGCCCGTGCTTTCAAGGGCAGCCCTCGCGACCAATTCCAGCTGGCGACGCGCCTGATACGCTTCTGCTTTTTGGCGGGAGGCGGCGATGATGCTCACTGAATCCCAGCAGCAGATCAGAGATATGGCCCGCGACTTTGCGCGGGAAAGGCTTGCCCCTGGCGCCGCTTCGCGTGACCGGGAAAGCCGTTTCCCCGAGGAAGAATTGAAAGCGATGGGCGAGCTCGGCTTCCTCGGCATGCTGGTGTCCGAAGAGTATGGCGGGGCGGAAACCGGTGCTGTCGCTTATGCGCTGGCGCTGGAGGAATTCGCTGCAGGGGACGGTGCCTGTTCCACCATCATGAGCGTCCATAATTCGGTCGGCTGCGTGCCGATCCTAAAATTCGGGACCGAGGACCAGAAGCAGCGTTTTCTGCCGAAGCTTGCCTCCGGCGAATGGATCGGTGGCTTTGCGCTGACCGAACCACAGGCCGGCTCCGATGCCTCAAATCTCAAGACCAGGGCGCGTCGCGATGGCGATCGTTATATTCTTGATGGCGCGAAGCAGTTCATCACCTCGGGTAAGAATGGCGATGTCGTCATTGTTTTTGCCGTTACGGATGCAGCGGCAGGCAAGAAGGGTATCAGCGCCTTCATCGTGCCCACCGACACGCCGGGCTATGAGGTTATCCGGGTCGAAGAAAAGCTTGGCCTTCACTCGTCCGATACCTGCCAGATCGCTTTCAACGGCATGGCCATTCCCGCCGATTTACGGCTCGGTGAGGAAGGTCAGGGTTACCGTATTGCGCTCGCCAATCTGGAAGGCGGCCGCATCGGCATCGCGGCGCAGGCGGTGGGCATGGCGCAGGCGGCGTTTGAGGCGGCGCGGGATTATGCCCGCGAGCGCAAGGCCTTCGGGCGGGCGATCATCGAACATCAGGCGGTGGCGTTTCGTCTCGCGGATATGGCGACACGCATTCAGGCGGCGCGGCAACTGGTGCTGCACGCGGCGGCGCTGAAGGAAGCGGGTGAACCCTGTCTTTCGGAAGCCTCGATGGCCAAGCTCTTCGCGTCGGAAATGGCCGAACGCGTTTGTTCGGACGCCATCCAGATCCACGGCGGTTATGGCTACATGGCGGATTATCCGGTGGAGCGGATCTATCGCGATGTGCGCATCTGCCAGATTTACGAGGGGACAAGCGATGTCCAGCGGATGGTGATCGCAAGAAACCTTTGAGAATTGTTTCACGGTCTGGAGGAGACCGCGACGGGAGGAGTAGAATGGACATATCAGAAACGCCACATCTAAGCCTGCATGTTCCGGAACCCGCCGTGCGGCCCGGCGATCAGCCGGATTTCTCCAATGTAAAGATACCCAAGGCCGGTTCCGTGCCTCGCCCGGAAGTGGATGCCGCGCCGGAGAGCATGCGTGATCTCGCCTATTCGATCATTCGCGTCCTTAATCATCAGGGTGAGGCCGTCGGACCTTGGGCCGGGCTGCTTTCGGATGACGACCTGCTGACGGGTCTGAAGAACATGATGAGGCTTCGGGCTTTCGATGCGCGCATGCTGATGGCGCAGCGGCAGGGCAAGACCTCTTTTTATATGCAGCATCTCGGGGAGGAGGCAGTGAGTTGCGCCTTCCGCAAGGCGCTTTCCAAGGGCGACATGAACTTCCCGACCTATCGGCAGGCAGGCCTGCTGATCGCCGACGACTATCCGCTCGTCACCATGATGAACCAGATCTATTCCAACGAACTCGACCCGCTGCACGGGCGGCAACTGCCTGTCCTCTACTCTTCCAAAGAACACGGTTTCTTCACCGTATCCGGCAATCTCGCCACGCAATATGTCCAGGCGGTGGGCTGGGCGATGGCGTCGGCCATCAAGGGTGATACAAAGATTGCGGCCGCCTGGATTGGCGATGGCTCGACGGCGGAGTCGGACTTTCATTCGGCGATGGTTTTTGCATCGACCTACAAGGCGCCGGTCGTTCTCAACATCGTCAACAACCAATGGGCCATTTCCACCTTTCAGGGCATTGCACGCGGGGGCTCCGGGACCTTCGCGGCACGCGGGCTGGGTTTCGGTATTCCCGCACTGCGGGTCGACGGTAATGATTATCTGGCCGTTTATGCCGTGGCCCGTTGGGCCGTGGAGCGGGCGCGCCGCAATCTCGGCCCGACGCTCATCGAATACGTCACCTATCGTGTCGGCGCGCATTCCACCTCTGACGATCCGAGCGCCTACCGCCCGAAGACCGAGTCCGAAGCATGGCCTCTGGGCGACCCTGTCCTGAGGTTGAAGAAACACCTCATCCTGCGTGGCGTCTGGTCGGAAGAGCGGCACCGGCAGGCGGAAGCGGAGATCGCCGATGAGGTGCTGGAAGCCCAGCGCGAGGCGGAAAGCCACGGCACGCTGCACGAGGGCAAAAAACCGCCGAAGAAGGATATTTTCGAAGGTGTTTACGCCGAGATGCCGGCGCATCTCGTCCGCCAGCGCCAGAAGGCAGGATGGTAAGACATGGCAAGAATGACGATGATTGAAGCCGTCCGCAGCGCCATGGATGTATCCATGGAGCGCAGCGACGATGTCGTGGTCTTTGGTGAGGATGTGGGTTATTTCGGCGGCGTTTTCCGCGCCACGCAGGGGCTGCAGCAGAAATACGGTAAAACCCGCTGTTTCGATGCGCCGATCAGCGAATCCGGCATTGTCGGCACCGCCATCGGCATGGCCGCTTATGGATTGCGGCCCTGTGTCGAAATCCAGTTCGCCGATTACATGTATCCCGCCTATGACCAGATCACCCAGGAGGCAGCGCGTATCCGTTACCGCTCAAACGGGGATTTTACCTGCCCGATCGTTCTTCGCATGCCGACCGGCGGCGGCATTTTCGGAGGCCAGACGCATAGCCAGAGCCCGGAGGCGCTTTTCACTCATGTCTGCGGGCTGAAAGTGGTGGTTCCTTCCAATCCTTACGACGCCAAGGGGCTACTGATAGCGTCCATCGAAGATCCCGACCCCGTAATGTTTCTGGAGCCGAAGCGGCTTTATAACGGCCCGTTTGACGGTCACCATGACCGGCCCGTAACGCCATGGTCCAAACACGAGAAGGGGGAGGTGCCGGAAGGGCACTACACCATTCCCATCGGCAAGGCCGAAATCCGCCGCCCTGGAACCGATGTCACGGTCATCGCTTATGGCGCCATGGTGCATGTGGCGCTGGCAGCGGCGGAAGAGACGGGGGTGGACGCCGAGATCATCGATCTGCGCAGCCTGCTGCCGCTCGACCTCGATACCGTCGTGAAGTCGGTTTCCAAGACCGGCCGCTGCGTCATGGTGCATGAGGCGACGTTGACCTCCGGCTTCGGGGCAGAAGTCGTGTCGCTGGTGCAGGAACATTGTTTTTATCACCTTGAGGCTCCCGTCGTGCGCGTCGCAGGTTGGGATACGCCTTATCCCCATGCGCAGGAGTGGGACTATTTTCCGGGGCCAGCCCGCGTCGGGCGCGCCCTTGTCGAAGTCATGGAGGCCTGATCATGGCAGAATTTATTCTAACCATGCCCGATGTCGGTGAAGGTGTGGCGGAAGCCGAACTCGTGGAATGGAACGTCAAACCGGGCGATCTTGTCCACGAGGACATGGTGCTGGCCGCGGTGATGACCGACAAGGCGACGGTGGAAATCCCTTCGCCGGTGGCGGGCGTCGTCACCTGGCTCGCGGTAACGGTGGGAAATACGGTGCCGGTGAAAGCACCGCTCCTGCGCATCGAAACCGATGTCGCTGCCGTCGCTGCCAATGGTAGCGCGCCGGAAGGGGAGGCGCCGACCCGCATGACGGAAGAGGAAGCGCCCGCCGACATGACGGACACGCCGCCACCCGTTGAAACCCAGCCGGTGCCGCGCGAAGCCGGGGAGGCCAACACGGCGCCTGCCGCCGAACTGCACCATAAGCCGCTGGCATCTCCGGCCGTTCGCCAGCGTGCTGACGATCTCGATATCGATCTTGCACAGGTCAAGGGAACGGGTCCCGACGGGCATATTACCCATGCCGATCTCGACGCGTTCTTAACCGTGCGGGGGCGGCCGGAACGCACTGAACCGATGGCAGCCCACGATAGCGCTGTCGAAGAGGTGAAGGTGACGGGGCTCAGGCGCAAGATTGCCGAGAAGATGGTGCTTTCCGCCTCCCGCATTCCCCACATCACCTATGTCGAAGAAGTCGACGTGACCGATCTGGAAGATCTGCGCGCTACGATGAACGGCAACCGCCGTTCCGGGCAGCCGAAACTGACGGTCCTGCCATTTTTGATGCGCGCGCTTGTCAAAGCCGTTGCCGATCATCCTGGTATGAATGCGATTTTCGACGATGAAAAAGGTGTCGTCAGCCACTACGAGGCGGTTCATATCGGCATTGCCACGCAGACACCGTCAGGTCTCACCGTCCCGGTTGTGCGCCACGCGGAAGCGCTCGGCCTTTGGGAGTGCGCAGACGAGGTCGCACGCGTTGCCGAAGCCGCTCGCACCGGGACGGCGCATCGGGAAGAACTGATGGGCTCCACCATCACCATCAGCTCGCTTGGGGCGTTGGGTGGTGTCGTTTCGACGCCCATCATCAATTACCCCGAAGTGGCGATCATCGGCGTCAACAAGATCGTGACTCGGCCGGTCTGGGACGGAATTCGCTTTGTGCCGCGCAGGATGATGAACCTGTCTTCGAGCTTCGATCATCGTGTCGTGGACGGCTGGGATGCGGCAGTCTTCATACAGGCCGTCAAGGCGCTTCTGGAAAAGCCCGCGCTGATCTTCATCGATTGAAGGCGATCCGTGCTCCCTCCTCCCTGTGCTCGTCACAGGGACCCAGCCAGCCCAAGTCTTTGGGCTGAAAGGACTCGTCCCGTCGCGCAGACGCGCGTCGGCTGGATTCCTGTGACGAGCACAGGGATGAGGGCGTATGCGTGTCATGACCGCATTTCTTAGCCCGCGTTTTCATCCTTCACGGAACTGTTTCGCTATCGGTATAGGCTTGCGTTCGTCATCTTCGGGTATAGAAGAGAAGAACGAGAAGCATGTTTTCTCATCACGATCACAGTCGCGGACGAGGGCGCTCCGGTGCCCGGCGGTCCGCTCTCCGCCGGCAACAGAACGAAAAAGGTCCTCCCATGCAAACTCCCAAGCCCGTTGTCCTGACTATTCTCGATGGCTGGGGGCTGAGTGAGGATACATCCAGCAACGCGCCTGTTCTGGCGAACACGCCCACCATGGACCGGCTTTTCGCCACCTGCCCGAATGCGAGGCTCACCACGTTTGGTCCTAAGGTGGGGCTGCCTACCGGACAAATGGGCAATTCCGAAGTCGGTCATACCAATATCGGTGCGGGCCGCATCGTCGCCATGGATCTCGGCCAGATCGATCTTGCAATCGAGGATGGCAGCTTTTTCCGCAATGCGGCGATGCTTGATTTCGCCGCCAAGGTGAAGGCCGCAGGCGGTGTGGCGCATCTGATGTGCGTCGTTTCCGATGGCGGCGTTCATGGCCATATCCTCCACGGCCAGGCGGCGGTGAAGCTGATGGTCAGCCACGGCCTGAAGGTCGTGGTGCATGCCATCACCGATGGTCGTGACGTCGCGCCGCAATCCGCTGAAGATTTTGTGGCTGCGCTTGTGGCAAGCCTGCCGGAAGGCGCCAGCATCGGCACCGTGATCGGCCGTTATTATGCGATGGACCGCGACAACCGCTGGGAGCGTGTCGAAAAGGCCTATGACGCGATGGTCCTGGCCAAAGGCGAGCACGCCCGGGATGCGGTGAGCGCCGTTGCACAGAGCTACGCGAATAAAGTCACGGACGAGTTCATCCTGCCGACCGTGATCGACGGTTACGAAGGCTTCAAGGCCGGCGATGGCCTGTTCTGCCTGAACTTCCGTGCTGACCGCGCGCGTGAAATCCTGCTTGCCATCGGTGCCGATGATTTCGACGGTTTTGCGCGCGAAAAGCCAGTGCTCTCGGCGCTGCTTGGCATGGTGGAATATTCTACCCGGCACAATGATTTCATGGCCACGGCTTACCCGAAGCGCGATATCGTCAACACGCTTGGCGCCTGGGTGGCGAAGCAGGGACTTACGCAGTTCCGCCTCGCCGAAACGGAAAAATATCCGCATGTGACGTTCTTCCTGAACGGCGGCAAGGAAGAGCCGGAAGTCGGTGAAGACCGCTTCATGCCGAAATCCCCGAAGGTCGCGACCTACGACCTGCAGCCGGAAATGAGCGCGCCCGAGGTAACGGAAAAATTTGTCGAGGCGATCGGCAAGGGTTACGATCTCATCGTCACCAATTACGCCAACCCTGATATGGTCGGCCATACCGGTGATCTGCAGGCCGCAATCAAGGCCTGTGAAGCCGTGGATCGTGGCCTCGGTGCGGTGGTTGCCGCACTCGAAAAAGTGGGAGGCGCAATGCTTGTGATTGCCGACCACGGCAATTGCGAAACCATGGTCGACCCGGTGACCGGCGGCCCGCATACGGCGCACACCACAAATCCGGTTCCGGTGATCCTTTTCGGTGGCCCTGAAGGTGCGAAGCTGCATGACGGCATTCTCGCCGATGTCGCGCCCACCCTGCTGCGACTGATGAATGTGCCCTTGCCGCCGGAAATGACGGGCAAGAGCCTGATCGACCTTTAATCAAGCGTCGTCGCGCGGCAGCATTTCACCCCCGCGCGACCGTCTGTTTCCGGTTCCGAACGAGCGTTTTGAGCTATGACTGCTTCGGGTAGAGGCGGTCGTGCGCCAGCATGCCGGCAATCATGGCGCAGACGAAAAGAACGACTGGCATCAGCCCAAGGCCGACAGCGGAGAGTGCCGGGCCGGGGCAGAAACCGGCAAGCCCCCAACCGATGCCGAAAATCGCCGAGCCGGTTATCAGCGGCCCGTCGATGCGGGTCTTTGCTGGAAGGCGGAAATCGTCGGCGAGAACGGGCTTGGCGAGACGTCTGCTGAGCAGCACGCCCGGCGCCGCGACCATAACGGCACCGCCAAGAACGAACATCAGGCTCGGGTCCCAATGGCCGCTTGCGATGTCGAGAAAGCCGGAAACACGCGCCGGATCGACCATGCTCGACAGCGAAAGGCCGAATCCGAACAACGCTCCTGCAAGCAATGCAAGTGCAATACGCGCTACGGCCGGATTTTTCATGACAGGGCTCCCGCTATCGTCGCAGTAAAGATGCCGGCGATCAGGAAGGTGGCGGTTGCGGCGATCGAGCGCCGGGAAAACCGCGCCAGCCCCATGATGCCATGGCCGGAGGTGCAGCCGGAGCCCATGCGTGTGCCAAAACCTACCAGCAGACCGGCAATCAGGATGAGGGGCCAAGGGGCAGCGACGGTGATTGCGGGCAGCCGGCCGAATGCTGCGGCATGGATATAAGGTCCCGCCAGCAAGCCGGCGATGAAAGCGAGGTCGGCAAGACGCCGCTCCCTGCCAAGAGTTCTGCCGATGATCCCGCTGATACCGGCAATGCGGCCGTTAAAGACAAACAGGAGAACGCAGGCGAGGCCGAGCAACATGCCGCCGAAAAGAGAAGACCAGTAGGGGCTCACGCGGTCTCCTCCTCCGGCGCGCAGAATATGGTGTAAAGCGCCTCGATCAGCTGCGCCGCTTTCGCTTCGCTCAGCTGGTAGAAAATTTGCTTGGCGTCACGCCGGGTTTCAACCACACCGGCTTCCCGCAGGACGCCCAGCTGCTGGGAGAGTGTAGGCTGGCGAATATCCAGCCTGGCTTCCAGCTCTCCCACGGAGAATTCTCCCTGCGCCAGCGTGCAGGCCAGCATCAGCCGCGCAGGGTGGGCAAGGGTCTTCAAAAGCAGCGCGACTTCCACGGCCCGTTCCTCCATGGCGGGAAGGGGAATGTCAGGAGTATGAAGGGGCTTTCCGGGCGTCTTTCCCTTTACCACGTGCTTCCCTCCAGCACATCAAGAGGGAATTTCAGGTAACGCCTGCCATTTGCCTCCGGCTCCGGCAGGCGTCCGCCGCGAATATTGACCTGCAGGGCATGGAGGATGAGCTTTGGCATCGGCAAGGTCCGATCCCGCGTTTCCCTGAGGTGGATGAAGCTTTCCTCCGTCATGCCGACCAGATGTGGATTGCTGCGTTTCTGTTCGCCCACCGTACTTTCCCATTTCGGCGCGCGGCCGCCGGGCTGATAATCATGGCCGGTGAACAGCCGTGTTTCGTCCGGAAGGGCGAGAATGTCCTGAATGGACGCCCAGAGTTCTCTGGCGCTGCCACCGGGAAAATCAGCCCGCGCTGTGCCTGAATCCGGCATGAAAAGCGTATCGTGCACGAAGGCGGCATCTCCCACCACATAGGTTACGGAGGCGAGCGTATGGCCGGGCGAAAACAGCACGCGCGCTTCAAGCGAACCGATATTGAACCTGTCGCCCGCCTCGAACAGCCTGTCCCACTGCGAACCATCGGTTTCAAGGTCAGGCCAATTGTATTTTTCCTGCCAGAGCCGCTGTACGCCGGTGATTTTCGCGCCGATGGCTGTCTGCGCACCGGTCTTCTGCTTCAGGTAATGGGCGGCGGAGAAATGGTCGGCATGCGGATGGGTATCGAGAATCCATTCCACCGACAGGCCTTCGCTTTCCACATGGTTCAGAATGGCGTCGGCATTCATCGTTCCGGTTGCGCCGGATTTCTCATCGAAATCATAGACCGGATCGATAATGGCGCAGCGTTTGGTCACTGGATCGGAAACGACATATTGCACGCTCCAGGTGCGCGGATCAAAGAATGCCTTGACGTGCGGAACCGCTGCCGCGCGTCGCTCCAGCCAGCGGGTGGCGCCGGAAAGATCAAAGCCATGCGCCTTGCCAAACGCCTCGATGTCGCCGCGTTCCATGCGTCCGTCGAGCGCTTCCCCAAGCACATGAAGCGTGAGCGCACGGGTGCCACCCTTGCAATGGGCAAAAACGGGGCCTGCCGCTTCCGCCATTTTCTGTTGAAAGGCGCGGATATCGGCCTCAGTGATAGCAGGGCCGGTGACCGGGATGAAGCCATAGTCCATGCCTGCCGCCCCGGCGGCGCTTCTTTCCTGCTCATTGCCCGGTTGGCCCGGCTCTTCGCCATCCGGCCGGGCATTGATGACGCTTTTATAACCCTGCGCGGAGAGCGATTGGAAATCGGCGGTCATCGGCTGCCCCGCAACGGTCAAGCGCTCGTTGATCTTAACGACTTTCATCGACATCTCCTGTGGCAACAACTCAATATATATTATTATATAATGTATATTGATCGCTGGCAAGAGTGCGAGGTACCTTCTCAGCTTTCTGCGGCTTGTGGCGTGTTAGCGGAACATCCCTTGCGCCCGAGTGGCAGGGCGCAAGGCATGTTTGCGGCATCGATTAGAATTCACACTGGCCTCAGACGGCAAGCCTGCGGCGCGTCGCCTTCCAGCCGAGACAGATGGCTCCTACAAGCAGGACCGTCTGGGCGATAAGGAAGGGTGGTTCATTGCCGTTCGGCGCCAGCTTGTTGAGCGTTTCGACCTTGAGAAAGGCCTGTACGATCAGGACGAACATGTTGAGATAGAGGCTCATCGTGGCGGTGATCGTATAAATGATGCGCGCCCTGCCATTCAGACCGTATCCGTAAAGCGCGACAAGTGCGATTGCCAGAACGAGGGTCGATATGACGCCGACACCGAGTGCCGGCGTGAAATTTCCGATTGGGAACAGGAAGCCGGTGAGCGTGGTGGCAAGCGTGGTGACGAGGAATAGCGCCATCATGCGTGGCATCCATCGCCCTGCCGCATAAGCGGGCAGGGCGATCAGTCCGGTAGCAATGCCGATGAAGCTCAAGCCCACATGCAGTGCAGTGAATTGGGGAATGGTCAGTCCGAGGATCATGATACGTATCCCTCTATTCGGGTTTGGCTGCACGATACCGGCTGGCGGCAAGTGCATGGGAGAGATTGGGCCGCAGGGCTGCACGCGCGGCAAGGAAATTTTCAAGATCGGCAGTGTCCGGCAGGGAGGGAATGGTCAGCGCTTCGCCAAGGTCGAGACCGGCAAGGGCAGCATCCACCATGTCATGCACATCCATGACCATCGCGGCCGGAATGGCATCGAGCCGTTCTTCCTCCCAGATGGCCGTGCGGGTGATACCTGGAAGAACGGCCTGAACCCGCACGCCAGAGGGTGAAAGCTGTGCCTGCAGCGCCTCGGTAAAAGCGAGCACGAAAGCCTTGGTGGCCGGGTAGACGGCGGTGAATGCTGCCGGCATCAGTGCTGTAACTGATGTAATGTTGATGATCGTGCCCTTTCCGTCGGCGGCAAGGCGCGGCGCGATGGCCGCCGCGAGCCGCGTGACGGCGAGAATGTTGAGGTTGATCATCGTCGTCACATAGGCTGGGTCCAGCGCCGTGATCGCGCCTTCACCAGCGATACCGGCATTGTTGACGAGGCCGGTAATCCGCCGGTCCTCACGCAGCCGCGCCTCGACCTTTTCGAGATCTTCCGCCCTGGAAAGATCGGCGGAGAGAACCTCGACGGCGATGTGATGATCCTTTTCCAGCTGCGCGGCCAATGCCTTCAGCTTCTCGGCGCGTCGCGCCACCAGAATGAGACCGTGGCCGCGTTTTGCCAGACGTTCGGCATAAACCGCGCCGATGCCGTCGGATGCGCCGGTGATAAGAAATGTATTCTGTGTCATGTCCGTGTCTCCTGTATCCGGTGGTTTCAGCCGTTGATGAAGGCGAGCAGGTCGGCGTTGAACCGGTCCTGATGGGTCTGTGTCAGGCCGTGATCGGCTCCCTGATAGATTTTGAGCACCGCATGTTTGACGATCTTGACCGTGGAAAGCGCGGAAGCGCCGACCGGCACGATCTGGTCGTCATCGCCGTGGAGAACCAGCGTCGGCTTGTCGAAAGCTTTCAGGTCCTGATGGAAATCGCTTTCCGAAAAGGCGCGGATACTGTCGAGCTGACCTTTCAGGCCGCCCATCATGCCCTGCCGCCAGAACTCATCACGGATACCTTCGGATATGACGGCGCCTTCGCGGTTGTAGCCGTAGAAGGGAATGGTCAGATCCTTGAAGAACTGGCTGCGATTGTCATAGGTGCCCTTACGGATGCCGTCGAAAACATCGATTGGCAGACCGATGGCGTTGCTTTCCGTCTTCAGCATCAGCGGCGGCACCGCGCCGATGAGAGCGATCTTGGCAACGCGGGCGGTGCCGTGGCGGCCGATATAACGTGTCACCTCGCCGCCACCGGTGGAATGGCCAACCAGAATGATGTCGTGAAGATCGAGTTGTTCGATCAACTCGGCCAGATCGTCGGCATATTGATCCATGGTGTTGTCATGCCAAACCTGATCGGAGCGGCCGTGGCTGCGGCGGTCATGGGCGATGGTGCGGAAACCGTTATTGGCGAAGAACACCATCTGCGCGTCCCAGGCGTCGGCGCTGAGCGGCCAGCCGTGGGAGAAGATGATGGGCTGTCCGTCTTTCGGGCCCCAGTCCTTGTAGAAGATGTGCGTTCCGTCTCTGGTGGTGATCGTTGTCATGGCTCTCTCTCCTGTTGCAGGGAGCTTGCTTGCGTCCCGTGGGAATAGAGATACTCTTGACGCAGCCGGGGATGGATTGGCGCTTCTGACAGAAAGCGAGCCGAAACTGACAAAACGGGGGTTGGGCATGGCGGGTGTAACGGGAAGCGCGCTGGAAGTGGGGCTGGTCCTCTATCGGGACTGCCAGATCGCCATGGTGCATGGCATCACCGATCTTTTCGCCATCGCGTCGGTATTTTCACAGGATCGCGGCGGGCCTAAATTGCGGGTCAGCCATTGGAGCATGGGCGAAGGCGGTGAATTTTCCCGCTCCTATGACACGGAACCCGGCGGGCCGGGGCATCCCGATATCTTCGTTGTGCCCGGCCGGTTGACCGGGCCGGCTGAAATCGAGGAAGCCGAGCCTTACGCCCGCTGGCTGCTGAACCGGCACGCCCAGGGCGCGACGCTGGCTGCCAGTTGCGGCGGGTCGTTCATGCTCGCGGCCACCGGGCTTCTGGCTGGCCGCCCGGCGACGACCCACTGGTTGTTTGCGGAGCGTTTTCGGGACCGATTTCCCGATGTCCGGCTGGAGATAGACAAGATCGTCATCGAGGACGGCGATATCATCACGGCCGGCGGGTTGATGGCGTGGACCGATCTTGGCCTGCGCATCGTCGACCGGCTGCTCGGCCCTTCCGTGATGATCGAGACCGGCAAGTTTCTGCTGATCGACCCGTCAGGACGGGAACAGCGTCATTATAGTAGTTTCGCCCCAAGGCTGACGCATGGCGATGAGCCGATCCTGAAGGTGCAGCATTGGTTGCAGGCCCGTGCCGGGCGGGCGACAAGCGTTACCGACATGGCCGGCCATGCCGGGCTGGAGGAGCGAACCTTCTTGCGCCGCTTCAAGGTGGCGACCGGCATGAAGCCCATCGAATATGTCCAGCACCTGCGGGTCGGCAAGGCGCGTGAATTGCTGGAATTCACCCGCCGTTCGGTCGATCAGATCGCTTGGTCGGTGGGTTATGAGGACGCTGCCGCCTTTCGCCGGGTGTTTCACCGCATTCTCGGCCTCTCACCGGGAGAGTATAGAAGCCGCTTTTCCAGCGGTTCGGCCATGGTTGCTGCCTGAGGTTGATCCGATGGGGGTGGTGGTACCCGGCACTTGCAATGTGGCCGGTGTTTGCTAACATGCCAGACAAGTTTAAAACAGGTGGGCCGGAATGGACGTCGAGAGCAGCACCAAGCAAGTATCGCTTGCGGCGAAAATCAGTTCGGCCTTGCGACGGGATCTGGCGGAGGGGGTGTTCCGCCCGGGTGACCGGCTTCCGAGCGAAAGCGAATTGACGCGGGAATATTCCGTCAGCCGAACGGTTGTGCGCGAGGCCATCGCCATTCTTCGTGCCGATGGCCTCGTTGAAGCACGCAAGGGCGCAGGGGTCTTTGCTGTCGAAGCCAAGCCGGCAAAGGAACTGCCTTTTAACGATCTCGCCGTGGGTCGCATTTCCTCGGTCATCGAACTCCTGGAACTGCGGACCGTGTTCGAAGTGGAATCCGCCGGGCTGGCGGCCTCGCGCCGTTCCGCCGTGCAGGTGGAATCGATCGTGGATGCGCATCGGCGTGTCGGTGACTGTCTCGCCGCCGGGCTACCAACGCGGGACGCCGATTTCGAATTCCATCTCGCCATCGCGCAGGCCACGCAGAACAGGCGGTTTCCGGAGTTTCTTCAACTCATTCGGTCCGGTATCATTCCCCGCGGCGAATTACAGGGTGCCGCGCCGGGGTCGCGCCCCAAGGATTACAACCTCCACCTTCAAGAGGAGCACGGCAAGATCGTCGATGCCATTATCGAGGGAGACGCCGATGCCGCGCGCCAATATATGGCCTCGCATCTGCGCGGCAGTCTCGAGCGTTACAAGGTGCTCCTGCGGTCCCGCACCGTGGCTGAGTAAGGCGGAAATAGCTGATATGGCGCCGAATTATGCGTTGGCCCGTCGGTAAAAGGCCAGGGAAGCAGCAAGCGTCAACAGCGCGCCGCCGCAGATGCGGTCGAGCCATAATGCTCCGGACTTGCGCAATATCCTGACCGCCTGCGCGCCGAACAGGGCGTATGCGAACATCACGATGAAATCGATGCCGGCGAAGATTAGCGCAAGTACGGTATATTGCTGAATCTGCTGCGCGGCGACATCGATGAATTGCGGCAGGAAGGCCGAAAAAAAGAGGTATCCCTTGGGATTGGTCACGGCGACGAGAAAGCTCTTCAGGGAGATTGAACGCGCCGATGCGGCCCTGTTTGCCTCTGCAGAGCCGAGAGCGCCGTCAAGCGTCCCTCTTGAACGCAGAAGCATGATGCCAAGGTAAACAAGGTAGCAGACCCCCGCCCATTTGACGACACCGAACCAGAACTCCGAGGCGGCCATAAGAGCCCCCAGTCCCAGTGCAACCGCGCCGATCAGGACGAAATCCGAAAGGACGGCACCAGCCATGCCGATCATCGCGCGACGCACGCCGAATTTCGAACCATTGGCAAGCGCCAGCAAGACGGTGGGGCCGGGTGTTGCAATGCCGATAAAGGCGACCATGGCAAAGGCCAGAAGCGTCACGTCGATCATATTTTCCTCCCCCGAGGCAGCAGACACGAGCGATCAAATCGCCATGAATTTCCATGTCAGCCTTCTGTGGGCAGGGAGAATACAGCGTTTTGCGGTTGTGGCAATGTGGGCTTCTTTAGGGAAAGAAGAACGCCGCAACGCCGCCTGGGCAACGCTGTGCCTGTATACCCCCGCGCTTGCCGATATCGATTTTGGCGTCGGATGCTTGACAGCCTGCAACACCTGTGACAACTTTACCGTAGTTGTCAGACAGGATGTGCTCCTTGCACGCTCGGTGACTGGCAAGGGAGGAATCATGTCAAAAAGACGCCTTTCGCTTTATGGCCTGTCCGGCCAGATCGGAAGTATTGCGGTCACGCTGCTTGGATTGCTGCTGCTGACCTTTTTCATTGGCCGCCTGATGCCCGCCGACCCAGTGCGGGCCATTGTCGGTGAGGATGCGACCCGTGAAACCTATGAACAGGTCTATCACGCGCTCGGCTTTGACCGCCCGCTGTGGCAGCAGTTCGTCTATTATCTCGGAGATGTCTTCACCGGCAATTTCGGAACGTCGATCCGCACGGGCCGCCCCGTCATCGAGGACATCATAAGCGTGATGCCGGCGACGATCGAGCTTGCGACCTTCGCCATCCTGATCGGTGCCGGCCTCGGCATCCCCATGGGCGTTTACGCCGCCGTGAAGAAAGACCGCTGGCAGGATCATCTTGTGCGCGTTCTCAGCCTGTTCGGCCATTCCATGCCGATCTTCTGGACGGGCATGATCGCGCTGATCGTTTTTTACGCCCATCTCGGCCTCGTTGGCGGCGGTGGCCGCATGGACCAGTTCTATATCGGTCTGGTGGAGGAGCGGACGGGCTTTCTGCTGATCGACAGCCTGCTTGCGGGTGACATGGAGGTCTTCCGGTCGGCCATCAACCACCTCATCCTGCCAGCTGCCCTGCTGGGCTATTCCTCCTCTGCCTATATCACCCGCATGACGCGCAGCTTCATGCTGGATCAGCTGGGGCAGGAATATGTGACGACCGCGCGTGTCAAAGGCCTGTCGCAGCGGCAGACGGTGTGGCTGCATGCTTTTGGCAATATTCGCGTGCAGCTGGTCACCATCATCGCGCTGGCTTACGGTTCGCTGCTGGAAGGAGCGGTCCTCATTGAGACCGTCTTCGCCTGGCCGGGTTTCGGGCAATATCTCACCAGCAATCTTATCATCGGCGACATGAATGCCGTGATGACCTGTGTACTGATCGTCGGCGTCATGTTTATCGGGCTCAATCTCCTGTCCGACATTCTCTACCGCTTTTTCGATCCGAGGACCCGCTGATGACGGCCCGTGCTGAAACTTCCTTCCGTCTTCCGGTGCCGCTGAACGCGCTGAAGAACATTATCGTCTTCCTGCTCAAAAGCCCGACATCGGCTTTCGGCCTGCTTATCTTGCTGCTGCTCGTCATCTCGGCGATTTTTGCGCCCTGGCTCGCGACGCATGACCCTTACGCACAGAATCTCGCCAACACGCTGCAGCCCCCGGGCAGCGGCCATGTCTTCGGGACGGATGAGCTGGGGCGCGATATCTATAGCCGTCTTCTCTGGGGCGCTCGCATCACGCTCACCATCATCATGCTGGTATCGATCATCGTCGGTCCCGTCGGCCTTCTGGTCGGTACGGCATCCGGTTATCTCGGCGGCAAGTTCGAGACGGTGATGATGCGCATCACGGATATTTTCCTGTCTTTCCCTAGCCTCATCCTGTCGCTCGCCTTCGTCGCAGCGCTGGGTCCGAGCCTTAATAATGCGATCATTGCAATTGCGCTCACCTCATGGCCGCCGATTGCGCGTCTTGCCCGCGCTGAAGCCATGACCTTTCGCAAGGCGGATTACATTGCCGCTGCAAGGCTTCAGGGCGCGTCGCCGCTGCGCATCATCGTCAAGTCGATCATGCCCATGTGTCTCCCCTCGGTTCTCATCAGACTGACGCTGAACATGGCAACCGTCATTCTGACCGCCGCAGGTCTGGGCTTTCTTGGCCTCGGCGCGCAGCCGCCGCTGCCGGAATGGGGAGCGATGATCGCCACCGGCCGGCGTTACATGCTGGATAGCTGGTGGCTGGTGACCTTTCCCGGCATTGCGATCCTGTCTGTCAGTCTCGCTTTCAACCTCCTCGGTGACGGGCTGCGGGATGCGCTCGATCCGAAGCAGATGAACCGGAGATAGGAACATGGAAAAACCAATCCTTGATGTTGAAAATCTCCGTATCCGTTATGGTGGCTCACCCACCGAGGCGGTGCGCGGCATCTCCTTCACGCTCGGTCGGGAGCGGCTCGGCATTGTCGGTGAAAGCGGTTCGGGAAAATCCACAGTCGGACGCGCTCTGTTGCGCCTCCTGCCTTCGGCAACGATCACCGCTGACAAGCTGGCTTTCGACGGGCTCGATCTTCTCTCCCTCGATGAGAAGGAGATGCTGAAGGTTCGCGGCCGGCGCATGTCGATGATCCTTCAGGATCCGAAATTCTCCCTCAACCCCATCCGTCGCGTCGGCGATCAGGTGACGGAGACCTATCTGCGCCACTTCAGGGCATCAAAAGCCGAGGCACGGGAAAAGGCGCTGGCGATGCTGGATGCGGTGAAGATCCGCGATGCCTCACGTGTCTACGAGCAATACCCGCACGAAATCTCCGGTGGCATGGGTCAGCGCGTGATGATCGCCATGATGCTGCTTGCCGATCCCGATCTCGTCATCGCTGACGAACCAACTTCGGCGCTTGATGTGACGGTGCGGTTGCAGGTGCTGAACATTCTCGACGGTCTGGTGCGCGATCGCGGCATCGGCCTCATCATGATCAGCCACGATCTCAACCTTGTGCGCAATTTCTGCGACCGGGTGCTGATCATGTATTCAGGCCGCGTGGTGGAAACGCTGGCCGCCCGCGATCTCGATCAGGCGCAGCATCCCTATACGCGCGGCCTTCTGGCGGCACAGCCGCGTATCGGCGGTGCGCGCGCACCGCTTGCGGTGCTGGACCGCCGCCCTGAATGGCTGGAGGAGAATGCATAATGGCCGTTTCTGTCGAAACCCGCGATCTTTCCATCACTTTCGGCAGCGGCAGCACCGCAATGAAAGTGCTGCCTTCGGTGTCGTTCCGTGTCGAGCCCGGCGAATGTTTCGGGCTGGTCGGTGAAAGCGGTTCGGGCAAGTCCACCGTGTTGCGCTGCGTCTCAATGCTCAACGATTTCTGGACAGGCGATATCCTCATCGACGGCAGATCGGTGCGAGACGTGCCGCTGATCGAGCGCTGCCGTATGCTGCAGATGGTGTTTCAGGACCCCTATGGCTCTCTGCATCCCCGCCAGTCGGTGCGCACCGTGCTTGGTGAATCGCTTGCGATCCACAAGCTCGGCGACCGCGAGGAGCGCATGCGCAAGGTCATCACTGATGTCGGCCTGCCGGTGTCTTTCCTCGACCGTTTCCCGCACCAACTCTCCGGCGGCCAACGGCAGCGCGTGGCGATTGCGAGGGCGCTGATCCTGGAACCGTCGCTGCTGCTGCTCGATGAGCCGACCTCGGCGCTCGATGTCTCGGTCCAGGCGGAAATCCTCAACCTCTTGCAGCGGCTGCGGGAAGAGCGCGGTTTCACCTATATCATGGTGACCCATGATCTCGGCGTGGTCGATCACATGTGCGATCGCTTCGCCGTGATGCTGCGTGGCGAAATAACCGAAATCCTGCCGCGCGAGGCCATTGCTGGCAACGATGCAACGCATCCTTATGCGCGCGAACTGATCGGCGCTTCACTGGAATATGAAGGCGCGTGACGGCTCCAAGAACGTGACCGTCCTCCTCCGGGGCGCCACGGATAATAACAGCCTCCTTCCTTGCCCGGCCTCCCCGCCGGGCATTTTTTTGGGGGAGGCAGGCCGAAGATAGAAAAGACCGGTGGTAATCGGGCCATGGGCTGCTGACAAACGGAGCCTCTCCGCCGTCATGCCGGACTAGATCCGGCATCCAGCCACGGCATGTCTGCGCCGTAAGAGGAGTCTTACGCGATCAAGGACTTGATCGCGCTGGACCCGGATCTAGTCCGGGGTGACGGAGTGCGGAATATTTCGGCTTTGTAAGGCCTCGTCGGCAGCAAAAAAAGCGCGGGGTTAGCCGCGCCTTTTCTTACTCGCAGATATGGCGCCGATTATCGCTCCTTGCTCACCACTTCAAACCTAGAGAGCCAGGGACTGACGATCATGCCCTTGACGTCGCTGCGGAAGGCTGCGGTGTCGACCACTTCGGAGAATGGCTGAATGGACATGACGATTTCATCCATATAACCCTGCAGGTCTTCATAAAGCTTCGTCTGTTTTGCCGCATCGCGCTCAACAAGCGCTTCCTCGATCATCTTGTTCAGCTTTTCGTCGAAGAAGCTGGTGCGCCAGCTCTGGTAATTCGTGAGCTTGGCGTCATCGGCATTATTGGGGTTGTAGGCAATCGAGCGCAGGTTGTTGTCCGGGTGCGGCTGCTGGCCGCCGCCACCGCGGCCGAGCAGCAATTCGAAGTTGCGCTCGCGCATCGCACCATAGATCTGGTCGCCGGAGCCGCTGATCAGCTCGGCCTGAATGCCTGCCTGGGCGAGCGTGTTCTGGATCGCCGTTGCGGCTTTCATGAACGGGTCTTCCGAAAGCACGCGCAGCGTTGTCTTGAACCCATCAGGATAACCGGCCTCGGCCAGAAGCGCCTTGGCTTTTTCAATATCGAGCTTGTAGCCCTGATCCGGCAGCGCACCCATGACGCCGGTGCTGAGGGAGCGCTGATGCAGCTTGCCGTAATAGGGCATGACCGCCTTGTCGAGACCATCGTAATCAATCAGGTAACGCAAGGCCTCGCGCACCTTCTTGTTCGCGAATTTCTCATCCTTCATCGAAACGCTGAGGTAATAGAAACCGGAGCCCGGTGTGGATTCGATGGTGACGGCCTTGTCGGCCTCAAGTGATTTCAGATCCGGAGCCTGCAGGGAATAGGCAACGTCGATATCGCCCTTTTCCAGCATGAGCCGCTGCGACTGCGATTCCGGCAGATGGCGCATCAGGATACGCTTCATCTTGGCCTTTTCACCCCAATAATCGTCGTTGCGGGTGAGGATGATATATTCGTTGGATTTCCACTGGGTCAGCTTGAAGGGGCCGGAGCCGGCGGAATTCAGCGTCAGCCATGCGCCGCCGAGATCGCCATCCTTCTCATTCTCAAGCGCGGTCTGGCTGTCGATGATCGAGCCGGGACCGTTCTGGGCAAGGATCATCAGGAGAAGGTTGGGATCGTCGGGCTTGGGGATATTCAGCACGAAGATCTGATCGCTTTCGGCAACGAAAAGCTTGTCGGCCTCTTCGAGCTTGAAACCGCGGGTTTTCAGAAAGGATGATTGCGCCAGGTTGCGGGCGAGCAGCCGTTTGAGGCTCCATGCCACATCCTTTGCCGTCACGGCATTGCCGGAAGCGAACTTGGCATCGGCACGCAGATGGAAACGGATCGACTTCCGGTCTTCGGCTATTTCCCAGCGTTCGGCAAGGCGCGGCTGGACGCTGCGGTCCTCAGGCGAAAGCACGATCAGGGTGTCATAGATATTGTTCAGAACCTGCACGGTCTCGCGGCCGGTGATGGCGGCGGGGTCGAGTGTGAGGATATTGCTCATGGTCGTGGCGACAATGAGCTGGTCCTTTGGCGTCTCGGCAAAAGTGCTGAGCGGCATGGCGCCGATCAGCAGGGCGCCAAGTGCTGCTGTTGCAAGAAAATGTTTCATCTTTCCTCCCAATACGGCCGCTTCATACGGCCTTCCACGTTTCGATCCACGTGCCCGGTTCCTCCTCGGGCGGCGTGTGATCAACCAAGAATATCTTTGACTGGCGTGGCCAGGGCCCGGCCGATCGCCGCTGTCGCCGGCGCGTCCAGATGCACGCCGTCCACCGGCGAAGCACTGGCGACCGAACCGGCGTCGAAGAAGTGATGTCCGAGTTCGGTAGCGAGTTTTTGGTAAAGCGGCGCAAGCCTGAGCGATTGCCCGACATCCCGCCCTCCCGCCGGTTCTCCACCCGGGCCTGCAACGCAGGGCGGTGGGGCAACGATCAGCAGTTTCGGTACCGCTTCTCGCGGCTTGTAGATGAAGGTCTCGACGATCTGCGCTAACCGGCGCATGCCGGAAACGGCGGCTTCCGCGCGTCCGCCATGCACCGGTTTGATGTCATTGGTGCCGAGCATGATTATGACGAGGTCAATCGGCATATGGCACGAGAGCGCTATTTCCAGCGCCCGCACGCCGTTGCGGCAGGCCGGACCGGCGTGGTCGTCGTAGCAGGTGGTTCGTCCGCCAAGACCTTCGGGGTAAACTTTCGCCATGCCGGCAAGCTCGGTTTCCAGAACCTCCGGCCAGCGATATGCGGCGGGGTGCCTGAGGCCCGTTGCCGGGTCCGCACCCCAGGTGAGGCTGTCTCCAAAGGCGAGCACCGTTTTCATCGCCCGTTACCTCACCCGGTTGTTGTCGATGAAGGTAAAATCGATGTCCTCGCCAAGGCCCGGCCGGTCGGGAACGTGGACAAAGCCATCCCGGTCCATCGGATCGGACAGAGACTTCAGATAGTCGTGGCCGTCATCATATTCGAGGAAGGGATGTAGCAGGCCACGCTCATACCAGCGGCAATTCTTGGTGGCGGCAACCACATGCAGGTTCATGGCGGTATTTCCATGCACTTCGCACTCCATACCGAAGGCTTCGGCCAGATGCATCGTCTTCAGCGCCGGTGTGATGCCCCCGACATCGTTGACGCCGGTGCGCAGAATGTCGCAGGCGCCGGCCTTGATCCATTCGGCACGGTGCCAGTGTTTGCCGGCCGCACTTTCCGGGCCGACGACCGGAATATCGAGATTGTCGGAAAGCCACTTGTAGGAGGACAGCGACTGTTCATCCATCGGCTCCTCGATCCAGTCGAAACCGAGTTTTTCGAGGCCACGGCCCAGCGCCAGCGCATCGGTGCGGGAGTACCAGTGGAAGGCGTCAATCATCAGGCGGATATCGGGGCCGACCGCCTCGCGCACGGCCGCGCAGGCCTTGAGGTCCATCTTCACATCCGGCGCCCAGCTGACGGGCGGCATCCACGTGTGCAGCTTGATGCCCTTGTAGCCGCGCTTCACCAGTGTCTCGGCAAAGCGGCCGTAGTCGTCCGGTGTCGCCAGCCCGCCTTCCAGTTCGTCACCGCACATGATGGAGCCATAGGCGAGCACCTTGTCGCGATAACCGCCGACCAACTTGTATACAGGTTGATTGAGGGAGCGGCCGGCAAGGTCCCATAGCGCGCAGTCAACCACCGCCAGCGTGCGGTCAGTCAGTTGGGCGGCCGAACCGCGCTGCCAGTGGGCAAGGTCCTGCCACAGCCGTTCGCGGTCTCGATGGTCCTCACCGATCAGGACTTTCTTGACGAATTTTTCGATGACATGCGGGCGAACGATCTCTGGCGCGGTGAAAGAATGGCCCTCGTGGCCGTCCTCTGTCCGGATCGTCAGCATGGCCTGTTCCACCTGATGCGCCGGACCCGGATGCGCGTGGCCGGCACTGTCCGAGTGCCGACGGGTCGTCGTGCGGAAAACACGGACCTCGACGTCGGTAATGATCATAATTCCTCCCTCATGCAGGTGTCTCGGCGTTGTTGGTCGTCGCAATGTCATACATGTATGCAATATTTGTCAACATGTATGATAATCTGTATTACATGTTGGAGGGGGAAATCAAGGTCATTTGTGCTCGACGCTGCACAGGTCGGCGGTGAGGAACAGCCTCTGGCGGATTTGCCTCATTCCGGAAAAAAACCGAGGAAGCGGGAGGGCGGCCTGTGTGGAGGGATAGTCCACAATTTTAGTGTATTATTGAATCGCGCAATGATCTTTCAACAATGGCCGGGACTATAAACGAACATGCCGCGCCAGTTGCCGCCGTCATCATGCATGCTGTGTGAGCATGCGTCGCATCGGGCGGTCGTTCCAAACCAGGATGGCTGCGTTTGCGTCGCTGAGTTTCAACTCGTTTCCGGATGCACGCCCATGCCCCTTTCCCATATCTCCCATTTCGCCTTTCTTGTCCCGGGCAACTATCATGACGATGATCCGGGACAGGGGCTGGAAGAAACCCTGCAGCTTTTCGAAGCAGGAGAGGCGCTGGGTTATCATAGCGCCTGGGTCCGCCAGCGCCATCTGGAGCGGGGTGTTTCCTCTGCGGCGACTTTCCTCGCTGCGGCTTCGCAACGAACCAGACGGATCGGGTTAGGCACCGCCGTTATTCAACTCGGTTACGAGAACCCATTCAGGCTGGCGGAGGATCTGGCCACCGTGGATGTCCTGTCGCGCGGACGGCTGAATGTGGGGGTTTCGGTGGGCGCACCGCCCTTCGCCCATCTTATTTCCGACTATGTTGATACGGTTGTCGAAGCGGACTACAGCCACGCGCGCGCTGAGAAGCTGGCGAGGGCGCTGCGATCGGAGCCGCTGTCGAACGAGACGGAGGCGGGCAATGCGGCCGGTGCGCAGGTGCCGCGGCTTCGGCCAGTCGCCAAGGGGCTGACGGACCGGTTATGGTATGGCGGTGGATCGCAGAACTCTGCGCGCTGGGCTGGCCGGGCAGGGTTCAATCTTCTGACGGGCAATATTGTCAGCGGCGAGAATACCGATGATTTTCTGACCGCTCAGGCGGCTCTCGTTGCTCGCTTCCGGCAGGAATGGGCGCATGAGCGCGAACCGCGTGTCGCTCTTGGCCGCGTGATCCTGCCAACCGATAGCGCAAGCCCCGCCACGCGCCGCCGTTACCAGGAATTCGTTGCCGAGCGGGACAAGCGCACGACCTCGCCGCATGGGGCGCGCCGCACGCTTTTCCTGCCGGATATCGTCGGGACGACGCATGAGATTCTGGAAAGATTGTCGAGCGACCCCGTTCTGCCGTTTGTCTCGGAATTCCGCCTCGAACTTCCCTATGAATTCCAGCCGGACGATTATCGCCAGATCGTGACGGATTTCGCCTCTGTCCTGCCGCAGCTTTCCGGCGAAAGGCCGGTTTTGAAAGTGGCGACGGGGCAATAACATCGCCACCTCCCGCCATTCGACTTTCAATGGAAGCCGGCGGGAGGTCGACTGAGCGACATTGCCGCATCCGTCCTTCAATCGGGGTATGGCAGGCCATAGCGGTCGCGGATCGTCGCGGCTTCATATTCGCGCGGGTAAACCCCACGATCCTGCAGTACCGGAACAACTTGTTCGACGAATTCAGCGATATCATCGGGCGCCCGTGGCGGCTGTAATGTGTAGCCGTCCACTGTGCCATCCTGCCAGAGCTCGATAATGCCGTCCGCTACCTCTTCCGCCGTGCCGAGCAGCAGCCGGTGGTGTCCTTCCGAGCGGCGTACGGCCTCGCGGGCAGTCAGTTTTTCATGGGTCAGAAGATCGGAAAGGCCAAGGCCCATGCCTACCGCCCATTGCCGGTTCTGATCGGGGATGAAACGCTCGGCATCGAGTTTTGCGTCGGGGTCGAAATCGCGAGGCTCTATGCCGTTTTCTCTGGCGAAACGTGCCAGGAGACCGTCTTCCGAACCGGCGCCGCTGTAGAGTTCGTGTTTACGCAAGGCTTCCTGCCGGGTTTCGCCGAGAATGACGACGAGGCCGGGTACGATGCGGATGCCAGAGGGATCGCGCCCGAGGGAGACGGCGCGGTCGCGGACCTTCTTGCCAAAGGCCTGCCCTGCGGGACGTGACAGAATATTGCAATAGATGATCTCGCCATGGCGTGCCGCGAGATCAATGCCGCCTTCGGAGGCGCCGGCCTGCGCGATAACGGGATGCCCCTGCGGCCCGCGCGGAACGTTGAGGGGGCCTTTGACATGGAAATATTGCCCCTCATGATCGATGGTTTCGGCTGTCGCCGCATCCCAGAAGCGGTTCTCCGGCACGTCGCTCTCGCGGCGGGGGTCCCAGCTAGACCAGAGCTTTTTTGCGACATCCAGGAATTCGGTAGCCTTGGCATAACGTTCGCTGCGCGGCGGCAGCGGGTCGTTGCCAAAATTGGCGGCAACATTGGGATTAAAGGAAGAAACGATATTGACGATCAGCCGGCCGCCGGTGACGAGATCGATGGATTGAGTTCGTCTGGCGAAATTATAGGGCGAATTGTAGGTGGAGGACACGGTTGCCACAAAGCCGATATCCGGCACCTGTGCGGCAAGCGATGTCGAGAGGATGAGCGGATCAATGGTGTGGAACGGCCGGCTTGCCGGGTCGGTCAGCAGTGCCGGGTGGTCGGAAAGGAAAACGGCGTCGAACCGGCCCTTATGCGCCAGTTCCGTCAGTCGTCGGTAATATCCGATATCGTTTATATCGTGCCGGTCTCCGCTCCGATATTTCCAGGCATTGGCGAGATATCCTGTCGTGTTGATGCCGACGTTGAGATTGAGCCGGCGTTTGGTCTTGCTCATGCTGCCACTTTTTCTTTCGGGTCTGTTGGATTATCGGCCTGTATGGCCGCGCAATTGCGGGAAGCGTAACAGCCGGGGGGCCGGTCGCGAGTTAAAAATCCTTGCTGTGTGGAGAAGAAAAACTTTCGTCTCCAGTTTCACCCGCGCGTGGTCGATCTGATCGATGCCCGACAAAAATCCCAGCGAAATCCTGCTTTTATCGAAAGGATATTCCGCCATGCGGCGCATGAGCTGGTAAGATGGAAACGAATTTCCTCAATCGCGTTTGAAATAGTACACTTTATCTATAGAAAATGTTTTATGGCGTGTAGCGTGCCGTCCAGATCGCAATTTCGAGGACGAACGCCATGGCCAACGCCGCTCTTCGCCAGGGAACCCAACCCGTAACGGTGTGGTATACACGCTGCCCGGCGCCCACGCCGCTTTCCATCGCAACGCAACTGGGCTGGATTGAGCAGAGTTTTGCCAACCACGGCATCTCCGTTTCGTCCATTCGCGATGCGGCCGATCCAGCCATTCGCCAGAGTCATTTTGATCATCGGCTGGACTGGTCGTTCCGTCAGGGCGGCAACATCCCACCGATCTGGGCGAAATCCGGTGGCCGGAAAACACGGCTGGTGGGGCTGACAAGGACCGACGAGTTCCAGGCCGTCATTGCCTTGCCCGCAAGTGGCATAAGCAAGGGAAGCGACCTGAAGGGGCGGCGCATCGGTCTGCCGAAGCGCCCGGACGAGATCATCGATTTCCAGCGCGCCACCTCGCTCAAGGGCATCGTGTCGGCATTGACGGTCTCGGGGCTTTCCATCGCAGATGTCGAGCTTGTCGAGCTTGCCGCCAAAGAACCCGTGCTGCTCGGCCCGACGGAGGAACGGTTCCACGGTCTGCGCCGGCGGCTTCCCTATGGCGAGGAAATCGCAGCATTACACCGGGGCCAAATCGATGCATTTTTCGTCAAGGGCGCGGAAGGCGTCACTGTCGCCAATCTCATCGCCGCGCAGGTCGTGGTATCGACGGGTTTTCACCCTGATCCGAAGATCCGCATCAATAACGGTACGCCGCGTCCCCTGACCGTGGACGCCACTTTTGCCGATGAGCGTCCGGATCTGGTAGCGGAACTGGTGGCCACGGTTCAGCGCGTTGCGGATTGGGCAAATGACAATCCGGGGGGAGGCCGTGCGTTTCATCGCTCGCGAGATCGGCGTCAGCGAGGAGGCGGTTCTCGCTGCGAATGGCCCGGACGTATATCGCAATCTGAGACTCTATCTCGATCCGGCTGAGCTGGATGCGCTCAGTCACTTCAAGGATTTCCTGCTGCAATGGAAATTCATTCCCGAAGATTTCGATGTGCAGGACTGGGCCGATCCACGCGCCCTTTCTGCACCGCAGGATACCGCGCACCATATTGTTGGGAGATGATAACATCATGGCAGCCATCATTCTTGTAACGGGTGCAACGGGCAAGCTCGGGCAAAGGGTCGTCAGCCGTCTTTTGCAACGTCAGGCGGAGGTTCGGGTATTGACCCGCCGGCGCGAAGACGCGCTGAAGCTGTGGGGCGACAGGGTCGAGATTGCGGAGGGTAATTTTTCCGATCGGGCCAGCCTGAAGGCGGCGGCGCGGGGGACCGACAGGGTGTTTCTGCTTTCCCCCATCGGGGAGACGCTGGCGGCAGACCAGAAGACGGTCATCGATGCCGCTCTCTCCGCCGGTATATCGCGGATCGTGAAAATATCCGGTTCCGACTGGACTATTGGAAATGCTGCACGCTCGATTTCGGGAGCGGCGCATGGCGGGGTGGAACAATATCTGGCGGCAAGCGGCATCGCGCATACGGTGTTGCGGCCGAACGCCTGGATGCAGGTTGCGCTGGAGCCTGTTGTCGCCGCGCTTCGCAAAGGCGAGGACGTGCCGGCCCGTTTCGGCGATGCGGCGGTCTCCTTCATCGATGCCGACGATATTGCCGATGTCGCTGTACAGGCTCTGGCTTCAAGCGCACCGCTCGTCGGCCCATTGGTGCTGACCGGACGCGAAGCGCTGACGGCGCTGGAAATTGCCCGCATTGCGGCCCGTATCCTGCATCGGCCCGTTGGCGTTTCGCACCATGCTGCCCCCGTCTTTCCGCCGCATATCGGCGCTTTCGAACAGACGGCGATCGGTGAATTCGGAGAACTCATCCGCGAAGGTTTCGCCGCATCCATCACCGACGCCATCTACCATATCACCGGCCGCCAGCCCCGCAGTGTCGAAGATTATCTGCGCGCGCGGCTGGCGACTGCCCCACAGGGCGATCATTCCGAGGGAGAAAAGACATGGCGCTGACTGTTCCATTACCCGAAGATTCTGAGCTCAAAGGTCTTGAGCTGAAAGGCCCGGCTGATTTCGACGACAGCCCGCTCAGTCGCGCCATCAAGCAGCCCCTGATGCTCGGTCTGTTCCTCAATCTGCAGGATATCAATTTCTCCAGCTTGCCGACCAGCAACAGCTGGACCTTCGATTACAATGTCGAACTGGTGAAGCGTGCCGAAGAGCTCGGTTTCGAAATCGCCTTCAGTCGCACGCAATGGCTGCCGAAGGGTGGTTATGACGGTGAATCCTCGCTTGACAGTTTCATTGCGCTTGGCGCGATGGCGGCGGTGACGATGAGCATTTTGCTGATCTCCACCATCCACGTTCTTTACGGGCCCCTGCATCCGCTGCATCTCGCCAAATATGGCGCGACGCTGGATCATATCGCCCAAGGGCGCTGGGGCATCAACATCGTCACCGGCCACCGTGCCATCGAACATGAAATGTTCGGCTGGCAGCGGATCGATCATGACAAGCGTTATGACATGGCGGGGGAATTGTTCGATGTGCTCCACCGCCTTTGGGGAGAAACCGAAAACTTCACTTATGAAGGCAAGCTCAACCCGTGGGCAATCAACAATGGCTGGATCACGCCGAAGCCCGCTTTCGGCCGTCCGCCGCTGGTGACAGCGACCGGTTCTCCCGCCGGTATCGATTTCGCCGCCCGTCATTCCGATCTGGTTTTCGTCACTTCACCCGGCGGTGCGCATATAGACAGTGCGCTCGAAACGCTTCCCGATCATGTCGCCACCATCAAGAACCGCGCCAAAGCCTATGGCCGGCAGGTGAAGACGATCATCAATCCGATCATTGTCAGTCGCGATACGGAGAAGGAGGCGATCGCCTATGCCGATGCCATCGAGGCCGGAAAGCCGCAGCCCGGCACGCGTGCTTTCGCCACCAACAATTACGACAGCGACGCCCATGCCTGGCGCGGACGCGGTGATGCACGCCACAAGCAGGGCCGCAATCTAGGTGGCAATATCGAAATCATCGGCTCGCCGGAACAGGTGGTCGAGCAGCTTGTCGGCCTGAAGAAGGCGGGGATCGATGGCGTTCAGCTGAATTTCTACGATTTCCGCGAAGACCTCGATTATTTCGCCGAGCGTATTCTGCCCTTGATGAAGGAGGCGGGCCTGAGGCTCTGACGCCTTTCCAGCCCTGATTTTCCTATCCGAAGCCAATCCTTCGCAATCGTCCGATTGCGAAAACGATATTTTTGTCCTGAGGAGATACCGTGAATATCGCCGTCGATCCCGTTAAAACACCCGCCCCTAAAATCATCGACCGGATCGGGACGTTTGTTCCCGAGCTCATCTCCATCCGCCACGACCTGCACCAGCATCCAGAAATCGGCTTCGAGGAGGTGCGCACGTCAGGCATCGTCGCTGAAAAGCTTGCTTCCTGGGGCATCGAGGTTCATCGCGGTTATGGCAAGACCGGCGTGGTTGGCGTGCTGCGCGGCCGTCATGCGGGCAATCGCTCCATCGGGCTCCGGGCCGATATGGATGCCCTGCCGATGCCCGAGGAAACCGGTCTGCCCTATGCATCCGTCTACCCCGGAAAGTTCCATGGCTGCGGGCATGATGTGCACACCACCATCCTGCTCGGCACCGCCCGTTATCTGGCGGAAACCCGCGATTTCGCCGGCACGGTGGTGTTCATTTTCCAGCCTGCCGAAGAGGGGCTGGGCGGCGCGCGCGCCATGATTGCCGATGGGCTGTTCAAGGATTTTCCGGTCGACGAAATTTACGGGCTCCACAATTCCACCCATGCCGCGCCCAATCACCTCAAGGTTTCGCCGGGCACCATTCTGGCTGGTGCGGATTTCTTTGACATCCGGCTCAAGGGCCGGGGTGCTCATGCCGCGCATCCCGATGTCTCCCGCGACCCGGTGCCGGCAACGGGTGAGCTGATCCAGGCGCTGCAGACCATCGTCAGCCGCAACGTATCGCCCACCGATCCCGCCGTGCTGTCGATCACGCGCATTGAAGCTGGATCAGCCTATAACGTCATTCCCGAAACGGCCGCGATTGCCGGAACAGTTCGAGCCTTCTCCGACAGCGTGCGCGAAACCATAAGGGGCCGCATCCGCACCATCTCGGATCACATCGCTGCTGCCTATGGCCTGACTGCTGAGGTGGATATTCGCGACATATTCTCGGTCCTCACCAATGATGACGTGTCAGTGGAAATCGTTGCCGGCGTGGCGCGCGAGGTTCTGGGAGACGAGCACGTTTCCACCGAGCCCGGCCGCTTCATGGGCAGCGAGGATTTCGCCGATCTTTTGAAACACGCACCGGGTGCGTTTTTCACCCTTGGCCATTCCGGCACGGTACCTGCCCACAATCCCGGTTTCATCGTTGACGACGACATCCTCCCCGTCGGTGCGACCCTGTTCGCGCGGCTGGTGGAAACCCGGCTGAAACCTGCCTGAAGTTTAAAAAACAAGTCTGTAAGAGGAAACATCCATGGATATTACAAGACGTAAGACATTGCTTCTGAGTGCCGCCCTGGCCGGAGCCACATTGCTGCCATCCCTGCCGACGCTGGCGGCGGAAACGCCGAAAAAGGGCGGGATCGTCACTTTTGCAGGTCTTGGTGAGCCAACCACGCTGGTGCCGCTTTCCGATTCCAATACGCGCACCCGCGCCATTTCCACGAAAATCCTCGAGGGTCTGGTGCGGTTCGACAGCGAGTTCAAACCGCATCCGGTTCTGGCCGAAAGCTGGGAAACATCGGCCGACGGGCTGCGCTATACTTTCAAATTGCGCAAGGGTGTCAAATGGCATGATGGCAAGGATTTCACGTCGCAGGACGTCAAATTTTCGTTGCTTGCCTTCAAGAAGGTCGGGCCACGGGGGCGCATCACCTTCGCCAATGTTGCCGATATCGAAACGCCTGATCCGCTGACGGCCGTGGTGGTGCTTTCCAAACCCGCGCCTTATCTACTGCGCGCGCTGACGGGCGGAGAAACGCCCATATTGCCGGCCCATGCCTATGCTTCGGAAAACTACAATGAAAGCCCGAACGGCAATGCGCCAATCGGCACAGGCCCCTTCGTGTTCGAGGAATGGAAACGCGGCAGCTATGTGAAGCTGAAGAAGAACCCGGATTACTGGCAGGCCGATCTGCCCTACCTTGATGGTTTCGTGGCACGGTTCGTCGCCGATGCGGCTTCCACCACCATTTCCGTGGAGACGGGTGAGGCGGATTACACCGCCGATGTCTCCTACAGCGACCTTGAGCGCCTGCGGCAAAATCCGAAACTGGCTGTGGAGGTCTATACCGACGCTTATCTCAACAATGCGGCCGTGTTCGAGTTCAATCTGGAGAACCCAATTCTGGCGAAGAAGGAGGTGCGTCACGCGCTGGCCCACGCCATCGACCGCGATTTCATCAATGACGCCATCTTCTTCGGGACGGCGAAACCTGCCGGTTCCAACATCCCGGCAGTCTTCACCGCCTATAACGACGAAAAGCCTTTCACCTATCCCTTCGATCTCGCCAAGGCGAATGAGTTGCTGGACAAGGCCGGCTACCCGAAGGGCGCGGATGGCACCCGCTTTTCGCTGCGGCTCGCTTTTCTGCCGTCCGACGTCTTCCGTAAAACGTCCGAATATCTCCGCTCATCCTTCGGCAAACTCGGCGTGAAGGTGGATATCGTCGAAGGCGATCTCGCCACCTTCATCAAGCGCGTTTATACCGAGCGCGGTTTCGACCTGACGGTGAACGGCATCAGCCGGTTGTTCGATCCGACGGCGGGCGTGCAGCGTCTTTACTGGTCCGATGGCATCAAGAACCCCGCGCCTTATGTCAACGCCGCCCACTATAACAATCCTACGGTGGACAATCTTTTCCGGGCGGCCGCCATCGAGGTTGATGAAACGAAGCGGGCCGGGCAGTTCCATGAGATCCAGAAAGTCGTCGGCGATGACCTGCCGAATTTCTCGATCGTTGCTTTGCCGACCGTCATTCTACGCAACACCAGCCTGAAATCGCTCGTGACGACCATCGACATTGCCTATGGCGATCTGGCGACAGCCTGGAAAAGCGAGTGAGGATAGAAATCCAATAACCCTGCGCGTGAGAATTATGACGAACTTTTCTCCGCATTCAACGTCATCCTCGGTCTTGTACCGAGGATCTGCCAAGGCATCCTACGCCTTGTAGATCGCAGATGCTCGGGACAGGCCGGAGCATGACGAAGGAGAGGTTTTACGCCAACAGCATCTCACCAGAACCCGGCAATTCTGCCGGGTTTTTTATTGCCGAAACCCACCCTCCATCCTGTTTGCACCTTCGCGCGGCAAGCCTGTTTCAGGGAAAAACTTTGCGCATGAGACAGATCAGGTGAAACAGCGATGCCATCCATGAAAATTTCGAAAAAATCAATTTCATCAATAATTTAGCGCAAAGCTTTTCTTCGTTTCCAAGCAAGAATTGCTTTCTGGACCCGCGCTATGGCCGCCTGCACTGTGAGCTGGAAATCTCACCCTCACATGATGGATGCCATGGCCAAGGATACGCTTTTTTTGATCGCTCCCGGTTTTGAAGACCCCAAGCACCCCGGTGTCCGGTTCGTCTGCCCGCATTGTAACCAGATCGAGGGTCTGCTCGCCGCGTTTCCTGACCTTGCCGCTGGGATCGACGTCCACCGCGTCGGGTTCCAGCGCCCACGTGAGGCGGTTATCGCCGCCGTGGGGGAGGAAAATCAGTCGCTGCCGCTGTTCATCTTCGCCGGCGACGCGCCTGCCGACGTCACGGTCAAGGGCGAGACGCATTTCATTCAGGACACCAAACGCATTTTGCAAATCCTCGCCGAGCGCCACGGGTTCCCGCAGCTGCACTGAGTTGCCGCACCCCGCATATCGGATTTTTCGGAGATAGATATGACCATTTCCAGACGCCAGTTTCATAAGATCGCACTTGCTGCCGGCGCATTCGTGGCGCTCCCGGGCGGTTCTTTCGCCGCGGCCGAAGAGCCGGTTTCGGGCGGCACGCTCAAGATCGTTTATTTTCCTGAGCCGACCCAGCTCGTGGCCATCAATACCAGTGCGGGCGGACCGCAGTTCATCGGCTCGAAGATTTATGATGGGCTTCTGACCTATGACTATGAGCTTTCGCCGAAGCCGAGCCTCGCCAGGGAATGGAGCGTATCGGCGGACGGACTGGAATATGTTTTCCACCTCCAGCCGAAGGCCAAATTCCATGACGGCAAACCGGTAACATCGGCGGATGTGGAATTTTCCATCCTGCGGCTGAAAGAGGCCCATCCGCGCGGTCGGGCGACGTTCGCGAATGTCGAACGCGTCGATACTTCCGATCCGCTGGTCGCGAAGGTGAAGCTCTCCAAGCCGGCGCGCCGGGCCTGATCACCGCGCTCGCGTCTTCGGAATCGCCCATCGTGCCGAAGCACATCTTCGAAACCTTCAAACCGACCGACAATCCCAAGCCTGCCCAGATCATCGGCAGCGGCCCCTTCGTGCTGAAGGAATGGGTGCCCGGCAGCCATATCCTGCTGGAGAAAAATGCCGACTACTGGGATGCGCCGCGCCCCTATCTGGAGCGCGTCATCATTCGCCTCATCAACGATGCGGGCGCCCGCGCGGCGGCGCTGGAAACCGGGGAAGGGGATATTGGCCCCAACCCTGTGGCGCTCGCCGATCTGGAGCGGCTGAAAGCAATCCCGACGTTGAAGGTGGATGACCGCATCTATGCCTATGCCGGCCAGCAGAACCAGCTGGTCATCAATCTGGAGAACGAATATCTGAAGGAACTGAAGGTCCGGCAGGCTATTGCCCACGCCATCGATGTTCCGGCGTTGATCGATACCGTGCTTTACGGTTACGCCGTGCCATCGCCGACGCCGATCAGCCCCGGTCTTGCGAAGTTTCACAATCCCGATATCGGTTTTGCCAAGTTCGACGTCGCGCAGGCGGAAAAATTGCTGGATGAGGCGGGTTTCCCGCGCAAGGAGGGCGGCAAGCGCTTCAAGCTCCGCGTCACCACCAACCCGTTCAATCCGCAGACCTATTCGGATTTCATCGCGCAGGCGCTGTCGAAGATCGGGATTGAGGCCGATATCCAGAAATTCGATTTCGGCACCTATGTGAAGGTGGTCTACACTGACCGCGCCTGGGACCTTTCGGTGGAATCCCTGTCCAACACTTTCGATCCGACGGCCGGCGTCCAGCGCGTCTACTGGAGCAAGAACTTCAAGATCGGCCTGCCATTCTCAAATGCCAGCCACTACGCCAATCCGGAGGTGGACCGGCTGCTGGAAGCGGCGGCCGTGGAGCCTGACATCGAGAAACGCGCTGCCTTCTTCAAGGAATTTCAGGCCGTTGTCGCGAAAGATCTTCCCGTCATCAATCTCGTCGCACCCATCCAGCCGGTCGTCGGCAGCGTGCGCATCAAGGATTATGCGACGGGGGCCGAAGGTCTCGGCGGCAATCTGGCCAGGGCATGGCTGACGAAGGAGGCGTGAGCCGCCGCAGTTGGTTCTTAGAGCAGTGAGGTCATTTCCATGAGCAGAAAATCCGAAAAGCTTGTTCTCAACGCCTTCATCTATCCGGGCGGACATCACGAAGCGGCCTGGCGGCATCCGGATTCGGAGCCGCACCGCGTCACCGATATCAGGCTTTATCAGGATATCGCCCGCAAGGCCGAGGCGGCGAAGCTGGATGCGATCTTCTTTGCCGATGCGCCGGTGCTGGATGCCAATATCCGCTATGCCGCCCGCCACCGGCTGGAGCCGATCACCATGCTGGCGGCGCTCGCCGCCGTCACCGAAAAGATCGGCTTCATCGCCACGGCGTCGACCACCTATTATGAGCCTTATAATCTCGCCCGGCTGTTTGCCTCTGTTGATCATATCAGCGGCGGCCGTGTGGGCTGGAACATCGTTACGACCTCGGCGGATGCAGCGGCCGGCAATTTCAACCTCCAGAAGCACCCGCCGCATGCCGATCGTTACCGTCAGGCCATCGAGTTCGTCGATGTGGTGACAAAGCTCTGGGACAGCTGGGAAGACGATGCCATCGTCGCCGACAAGGAAAGCGGACTGTTTGCCGAAACAGATCGCATCCATCCCGCCAATCACGATGGCGAATTTTATCGGGTGCGGGGCGCATTGAATGTGCCTCGTTCACCGCAGGGACGGCCAGTCTATGTCCAGGCAGGCTCCTCGGAGGAAGGCCGCGGTTTTGCCGCCCATTATGCTGAGGCAATCTTTACCGCGCATCAGACTCTGGAGAGTGCGCGGTCTTTTTATTCCGACATCAAGCGGCGTGTGGCAGCCACGGGGCGCAATCCCGCCCATGTGAAAATCTTACCCGGCATCAGCCCCTTCATCGCATCAACCGAAGAGGAGGCACGAAACCTTGAGGCCTCCTTCAACGATCTCATCCAGCCGGCATTTTCGCTTGGGCAATTGCAGCGCATCACGGGCATAGACCTGTCATCGGCCGATCTCGACCGGCCGCTGCCGCAGGAGGCCGTGGAAGCGACGCGCGCGCAGGCGAACAGCAGCCGCCATCAGCTGGTTCTCGACGTCATCGACCGGGAAAACCCGACGATCCGGCAATTGCTTCACCGGCTTGCCGGCGGGCGTGGTCACAAGGTCATATCAGGCACACCGGAACAGGTAGCGGACTGGATAGAGACCTGGTTTCGCGAGGGTGCTGCCGACGGATTCAATATCATGCCGCCATGGCTGAATGGCGGGTTTGATCTCTTCGTGGACGAGGTGGTGCCGATCCTCAAACAACGAGGCCTCTTCCGTGAGGATTATGAGGGCGACACGTTGCGTGATCACTACGGTCTGCCACGACCTGACAATATTTACGTGGCGAAAGAGCCGCAAAAGGAACGCGCCTGAGGTGGGACGGGCGTGTTCAGGCGGCGGCCTCAAGAGCGCGCATATCCTCGCGCAACAGAGCGAGTAGAGATGCGACCTCCGGCAGCCGCCGCCTGTCAGGACTGGTCAGGAGGTGATAGCGGCTGGCGGTCGGCTGCGGCGAGCCAAAAGGAGCGATCAGGCGGCCGCTTTTCAGTTCTTCCGAAATCAGCGAATGACGCACCAGGCCTATGCCGTGCCCGGATGAGATCGCTTCTATCAGCGCGGTCTGGCGTGAAAAACGCGGACCAGTTGCGGAAAGCCTGAGCGGAATGCGGCAGGCGCGAAGCCAGTTCGTCCACTCGAATGCCGGGTCAAGGCCATTACCACGCAGCAGCGCAAAGCCGATATCACGCAACCGCTCCGGTTCGCCTGCAAGGCCATGGCGGGTTGCAAAATCCGGGGTGCAGACGGCGCTGACGGTGTCGGGAAATAGCGGTTCATGAATGAAGCCGGGAATTTGGGCGGCGGTGGCGACGATGGCGCAATCGGCATCAAAATGGGTGAGATCGACGGTATCGCCCTCGATGGATTCGATCGAAAGTTCGACGTCTCCGAGAGCCGGAACGATGCTTCCAAGCCGCGGCGCCAGCCAGCGGGCGGCAAAGCAACCTTCCGCCAGAACTTTCAGCTGCGGCCGTGCATTCGAAACCATCAGGTCGGAAAGGCTGCCGATCATGGTCTCGAAAGCATCCGCCAGACCGGGATAAAGCGCGCTGCCGGCATCGGTCAGCACCAATTCACCGCGCTGGCGGCTGAAAAGCGGCTGGCCGAGGTGGGTTTCGAGAATGCGGACCTGCTGTCCGATGGCAGCGGTCGAAACATGCAGCTCCTCCGCCGCGCGTGAGAAGCTGGCGTGGCGCGCAGCCACGACAAAGGCGCGCAGGGCCGTCAGCGGCGGCAGCCGGGAAAGCGTGGGCAGGCGAAAAGCTGTCCGGCCCCCGGCGGGAGCGATAAACTCCGTTCTCATTGCTGCTTCTCCTTTGTCGGCTGCATCTTCCGCACAGTCAGAACACCCGGCCTTCCCTGAGATGTGTCGTCGTGCCGTTGAGATAATAATCACCGATCACCCGCGCTTTGTGGGCAAGCGGATTGTGATTGTAGACGGTGCGGATATTGCGCCAGTGACGGTCGAAATTCCGGTCGCTGGATGTCGCCGAACCGCCCCCCAGTTCATAAAGGTTGGTGGCAACGGTCAGCGACAGCTGCGAGGCAATGATCTGGGTGCGGGCAGTGGCGAGCGAGCCTTCCAGCAAGGCCGCCTCGATCGCCTCTTCATCGCCGGTGGCGAAGGCGGCCGCGGTGCGGTCGAGCGTTCGGGCTGCTTCGCGGATAAGGGTTTTCACCGCGAAGGCGCCGGCGCTGATTTCGCCGAGCATCTTCTGCACGAAGGGGTCCTGATTGGCGGTTTCGGCACTGCTGTGAAGCGTGGTGCGCGCCTGGCGCAAAACATACTCGACACCGTCATTCAGCGCGCCCTGAACGGCGCCGGCGGCCGAGGCGGCAAGGTGCAGCTGCCGCATGGCCGAACTGTGCCGGCCAATCTGGCTGCCGAGCTTACGGGTCGTCAATTCATGCGGCAGAACCTCGACATTATCCAGTAGCACGCCGCCGCTCGCTGTCATGCGCTGGCCCATGCTGTCCCAGTCATCGAGGATGGTGATACCCTGGCGATCAAGCGGAATGAGCACGCCGATTGGTTGCTCGTCATCGCCGATAGCGCTGAAAGTGCCAAAATCGGCAAAGGCGGTGCCGGTTGCATACCATTTGCGACCGTTCAGCCGGTAACGGTCGCCCTCGGCGCTGAGCCGTGTGGTGATTTCGCCGGGGCGCTTGGTGCCCTGTTCGGTGCTGGCACCGGCGAAAAGCTTGCCGGCGAGCACATGTTCGAGATGGCGCCGGTCTTCCAGCTCGATGGGTGCGAGAGCGAGGTTTTCGGTAAAATTGAAATGGCTGCGAAGCGCGTGCGGAATATTACTGTCGGCTTCGCCGAGGATCATCAGCACATCGATATAGTCCGCAATCGAGCCGCCCGGTCCGCCCTTGGCTTCGGGAATACGCAATGTACCGATCTTCGCCTCCTTGATGAGGGCGAAGATATCGTAAGGAAGTTCCCGTTGGCGTTCGCGGCGGGCGGCATCCTTTGCTGCGATAGCCGCAATGTCCTTTGCCCGGGCCAGAATCTCGTCACGGCTCGGTACGCCGGAATTGTCGGTGGTGGTTGTCTGCAGTTTCGGATTGGACATTGCGGTTTTCCCTGAGCGGATGTGAGGGCCTGCGGCACAGCGCGCCGCAGGCATGGTCTTCTGGACGATCAGGCGACCGCGCGCGGCTTGAGCGCCGGGCGGTGTGCGGGCTCAAGATTGCGCGGCACACGGCCTTCAACGGGGTGGCTCGGATCGTTGAAACCGGGTGTGGAGGGATGGCCTGTCGTGACGAGGCTGTCGACCAGCGCTTCATCTTCCGCATCGATCTTCACATCGAGTGCGCGAATATATCCGTCCCAATGCTCTTCGGTGCGCGGGCCAGTGATGGCGGCGGTGACGAACTTGTTGTTCAGCACCCAGGCGAGCGCAAAATCCGCCGCTGAAACACCTTTCGAAGCGGCATGGGCCGCGACCTTTTGGGCGATCTCGACCGATTCCGGACGCCATTCGGTTTCCAAAACGCGCTTGTCGCCACGGCCAACGCGGGTATCGGCGCCGGGCTGTTCGCCAGGCTGGTATTTGCCGGTCAGCACGCCGCGGGCGAGCGGCGAATAGGAGACTACGCCAAGGCCGTAATGATTGGCCGCCGGCAACTGCTCGGCTTCGGCCGTACGGTTGACGATGTTGTAGAGCGGCTGGCTGGCAACCGGCCGGTCGATGCCGAGCTGGTCGGCCAGATGCGAAATTTCGGCGATGCGCCAGCCGCGGAAATTCGACACGCCGAAATAACGCAGCTTGCCGGCGCGGATGAGGTCGGCAATGGCGCGCACCGGCTCTTCCAGCGGCGCATCGAAAACGGCGCGGTGGAAATAGAGGATGTCAATATAATCGGTGTTGAGGCGGCGCAGCGAATTTTCGACCGTTTCGATCACCCATTTGCGCGAATGGCCGCCAAGGTTCGGGCCCTTGGTATGGGAGTTGACGAATTTCGTCGCCAGCACCCAATGGTCGCGACTGGACTTGATACCGCGACCGACGACCTCTTCCGACTTTCCGTCATGATAGACATCGGCCGTGTCGATGAAATTGATGCCCTGTTCGCGAGCCTTGTCGATGATGCGGAAGGCCACATCATCCGGCGTCGGGCCTCCGAACATCATCGTGCCGAGGCTCAGCGGTGAAACTTTCAGCGCGCTGCGTCCGAGATAGCGATAGTCGACCATTATGGTTGCTCCTTCAGTTTATTGGGCATGGTGGCAGGCCACGGCGTGGTTCTTGCCGAAAAGGGTATAGTCAGGTGCTTTTTCGCGACAGAGATCGGTGGCGAGCGGGCAGCGTGTATGAAACCGGCAGCCGGATGGCGGATTGTGCGGGCTCGGCAGATCGCCGGAAATGGGGGCCGCCTGCTTGCGGCGGGCGGGATCGGGAACGGCGGCGAGAAGCGCGCGGGTATAGGGGTGTTTCGGGGATGCCCAGAGTTCCGATGTGGGCGCGCTTTCGACGATCTTGCCAAGATACATGACCAGCACACGATCGGAGAAGTAACGCACCACGGAAAGGTCGTGCGAGACGAAGAGATAGGACAGCGAAAGTCGCTTCTTCATCTCCACCAGAAGATTGAGAATCTGCGCCTGTATCGACAGATCCAGCGCCGAGACCGGCTCGTCACAGACGACCAGTTCCGGTTCCAGAACAAGTGCGCGGGCAATGCCGATACGCTGGCGCTGGCCGCCCGAGAATTCATGCGGATAACGGTCGAGTGAATCCGCCGGCAGGCCCACCTGCGCGACGATGGCTTCAACGATCTCCCGCTGGCGCGCCCGGTCTCCTATGCCGTGGACCTTCAACGGCCCGGTAAGGATGGTGCGCACCGTCTGGCGGGGATTGAGCGAGGCAAAAGGATCCTGAAAGATCATCTGGATGCGGCGGCGAATGCCGCGCAGTTCGGACGATGTCATTGCGGTCACATCCGCACCCTTGAAGGTGATCCTGCCGGAAGACGGTTCGACCAGTCGCATCAGGGACTTGCCGAGCGAAGACTTGCCGCAACCGGATTCGCCCACCAGGGCAACGGTTTCACCCGCCTCGATATCAAGCGACACGTCATCGACGGCGCGCACCGTGCCGCGTCCGCCCGTATAATGGGTGGAAAGACTATGCACCGACAAGAGCGCCATTGGGTATCTCCTGAGATGTTGGAGCAACGAAGGGGCAGGCGGCGTAACGGCCGTCTGAAATCTGCCTCAGCGGTGGTACATATTGCCCGCAGAAACCGCGGGCGCTCGGACAGCGCGGCCGGAAGGCGCAGCCGCGTTCCCCCGTGGCGGAAACGATGGAGCCGGGAATTTCGATGAGCGGCCCGTCGCGATAATGCTGGCCGTCTTCGGCGCGCGGCGAGGCGGCAAGCAGGCCACGCGTATAGGGGTGGTAGGGAGTGGAGAAAACCGGTTCCGGCAGCCCTTCCTCCACCTTGCGTCCGGCATACATGACCATCACCCGGTCCGCCCATTGCGCCACGATGCCGAGATCGTGGGTGATGAGGATGACGGCCATGTTGAGATCACGGCGCAGATTGTCGAGCAGCTGGAGTATCTGCGCCTGTATCGTCACGTCGAGCGCCGTCGTTGCTTCGTCGGCGATCAGCAGTTTCGGATTGCAGGCAACGCCGATGGCGATCATCACGCGCTGTCGCATGCCGCCGGACAGCTGGTGCGGATAATCATCCACTCTACGGCTGGCATCGGGAATGTTGACGAGGTCGAGGAGCTCAATGGCCCGTTTGCGGGCCTGATGTCGATCGATCTTCTCATGGATGCGCAGCACCTCGATGATCTGTTCGCCAACGGTCAGAACCGGGTTCAGCGAGGTCATAGGCTCCTGAAAGATCATGCCGATATCGCGACCGCGAATGCCGCGCCATTGTTTTTCCGAAAGCGGCAGCAGATCGCGCCCTTCGAGCAGAACCCGCCCGCCCGTCTTGGCGTGGGAGGGCAGGAGGCCGATCAGGCCAAGCGCCGTCAGGGATTTGCCCGAGCCGCTCTCTCCGACGATCGCGAGCATTTCACCGGGGCTGACATCGAAACTGACGCCTTTGACGGGCTGGGCAGAGCCGAAGCTGACGGAGAGATCATGGACTTCAATCAGTTTGCTCATCGGCGTTCTTCCGAAAAACGGGGGTTGAGCGCATCGTTGAGGCCATCGCTGATGAGGTTCAGCGAAATGACGGTGAAGACGATGGCAAGGCCGGGAAGGGCGGTCAGATACCAGGCGGTGCGTATTACATCGCGCCCGGACCCGATCATCGAACCCCAGGAAACGCGGTTGGGGTCACCAAGGCCCATGAAGGAAAGTGCTGCTTCCATGAGGATTGCGCCCGCCACCATGACGGAGGAGGTGACGATGATCGGCGGCAGCGCGTTGGGCAGGATTTCCTGAAACACGATGCGCGCATGGCCGTAACCGAGGCTGCGCGCGGCAAGCACGTAGTCCTTCTCGCGGATGGCGCGGAATTCCGCGCGGGTGAGGCGTGCCACCAGTGGCCAGGTGATGATGCCGATCGCCGAGGTGACCGTGGTGACTGAAGGCTGGGCGATGGCGACGAGCACGACCAGCAGCACGAAATTCGGCAAGGTCTGGAAGATTTCGATGAGCTTGACGAGGATATCGTCAATGATGCCGCCGAAATAACCGGCGAAAGCGCCAACGGCGATGCCGATGGTGAGCCCGATCAGTGTCGCCACGACACCGACGGTGAGCGAGATGCGCGCACCATGCACGATGCCTGCCAGAACATCCCGGCCCATGGAATCTGTGCCAAGCGGATAGGCCGCGTTCTGGCCGGGCCACAGGAACGGGCGGGCCACCATTTCCAGGGGATCGCCGGGATAGATCAAGGGGGCGATCAGCGCGGTAACGATGACGGTCGCGAGAAACAGCAGGCCAACGATGGCGTTGGGATTGGTGAGGAAGATTTTCAGTTCCCGCCGCAGGCCGCGCCGGGGCACGGAAACGGAGCGGGCCGAGAGCGCATCCGGCGCATGGATATAGGGCCAGGTCCTTTCTTCGGGCTTCTTCGGTTTGGGGCTGGTTTCTTCAGCGCCGAGTTCGGCCGTGTCGAGAACCGCTGATGTATGGGAGGAATTCATCGGCTTTCTCCAATGCGGGGGTCAAGCCATGCCTGCAACAGGTCCACGGCTGCATTGACGATGATAACGACGAGGGAGGAGAGAAGCAGAATGCCGAGCAGAACGCTGAAATCCCGCGCCATGACGGCTTCGAAAGCAAGGCGGCCAAGGCCGGGCCAGCTGAATACGGTTTCGACCACGACAGCACCACCAAGCAGGCCGCCAATATGCATGCCGGCCATGGTTGTGATGGGGATCAGCGCATTGCGCAGAATGTGGCGTGTGGTCAGCCTGATCGGTGAAACGCCCTTGGCACGAGCGGTGCGCACATAGTCCTGCGACTTCACCTCCAGCATCGCCGCGCGGGTGAGGCGGGCGTAGATCGCCAGAAAATAAAGTGCCAGCGACAGGGCGGGGAGGACAATATAGCGCAGCCGGTCCAGCAGGGCGGAAAACCCGGTGAGGCTGCTGCCAATGGTGCTGTCGCCGCCCGAGGGAAGCCAGCCGAGCTTCACCGAAAAGGTAAGGATCAGCATCAACCCGATCCAGAAACCGGGTACGGAATAAAAGATCAGCGAGCCGATGGAAATGATCCGATCCGGCAGCTTGCCGGAGAAAAGCGCCATGATCGAGCCGAGAAACACGCCGACGAAAATCGCAATGCCGAGCGCCGCGCCCATCAAGGCAAGCGTGCCCGGCAGGCGCTGGCCGATGAGATCAGCCACCGGCATGCCGTAGCGCGGCGAAAATCCGAGGCTGAACTGGGCGAGATTGCCGAGATAATTCATCAGCTGGTGCAGGACCGGCAGGTCCAGCCCGAAACGATTGCGGATTTCCGCCATGGTTTCGACGGTCGCCGAACCCGCTTCCGCAGCCAGCACATCTGCGGCATCGCCCGGAGCCAACTGCAGCAGGAAGAAGTTCAGAATGACGATACCGAGAACCGTCGGGACGGCCTGAATGGCCACCCGTTTCGCCTGCGATAAAATCCTTTTCGAATTTGACATCCGCTCCAGTCCGCAATCGTTAAAACATAAATCCGCCGGTGAAGGCACGGACATTAGTTGACTAATTTTATGGAATTTGTCAAAGAGTAATAGAATTATTTTCTGAAATTTACGGAAAATCGCGCCTTAAAGAAAAGATAATTCCTATTTGTGGGAATGGTTGGTTCACTATCCCAATCTCTTTCTCGTCCGAGGAACAAACTTCTTCCCAAGCGCAAGAGTCCAGTTTCGCCGGTTTTTTGCCGGTTCAATCAAGGAGAGGGTATCGCATGACTGTTTTCAACCAGACGACGCGGCGGGGATTTCTGCTGGCGTCGGTCGCCCTTGGCGTGGTGTCTTTGCCTGGGCTGAAGCTTCGCGCGGCAGAACCTGCCAGTGGCGGAACAGCCACGTTGCTTATCTCGTCGGAACCGCCGGTGCTGACGACGATTGCGCACACGGCCTATAATTCCGTCTATATATCACCGAAGGTCACCGAGGGTCTGCTGACCTATGATTTCGATCTCAATCCCAAGCCGCTGCTGGCAAAATCATGGGACGTGAGCGCGGATGGCCTGCGTTACACCTTCAAGCTGAGACCCGGCGTTAAATGGCATGACGGCAAGCCCTTCACATCCGCCGATGTGGCGTTCTCCATCAACACCATCAAGGAAGTGCATCCGCGCGGCCGCAACACATTCCTCAATCTGACTGCCGTCGAGACGCCGGACGAGCTGACGGCGGTGCTGGTGCTTTCCAAGCCCGCGCCCTACCTCATTACGGCGCTCGCCGCCGCTGAAACGCCGATCGTGCCGAAACACCTCTATGAAGGGACGAAAGTGACCGAAAACCCGGTCAATCTCGCACCCGTTGGTACCGGCCCGTTCAAGTTCAAGGAATGGGTACGCGGCAGCCATATCGTTTTCGAGCGCAATGCCGATTATTGGGATGCGCCGCGCCCCTATCTCGACAAGCTCATCGTTCGCTTCATTCCTGATGCTTCCGCCCGCGCGATTGCCATTGAAACCGGCGAAATAGATCTCGCGCCCAGCACCCCGGTTGCCTATAGCGATCTCGACCGTTTGAAGGAGCTTCCGAGCCTCGGCTTCGAGACCAATGGCTATCAATATACCAACTCGATCAGCCGCGTGGAGTTCAACCTTGAAAAGGATGTCTTCAAGGACGTTCGCGTGCGCCGCGCCTTCGCGCATGTCATCGACCGCAACGTCATCTTCAACACCGTCAACTATGGTTACGGCGCGACGATCACCGGGCCAATCAATCCGAAGCTCACGAAATGGTTCGTGGATGATCTGAAGACTTATCCGATCGATCTGAAGGCCGCCGAAGCGCTGCTCGATGAGGCCGGATACAAGCGCGGCGCCGATGGCATCCGTTTCAAGCTCAATCTGGATTACGTGCCGAGCACCGAGGCCTATCCGCGCGGTGCGGATTATATTCGCCAGGCGCTGGCGAAAGTCGGCGTCGACGTGACGGTGCGCACGCAGGACTTCGCCACCTACACCAAGCGCATCTATACGGATCGCGACTTCGATTTTGCCTATGAGGGCATGAGCAATCTCTTTGATCCGACCGTGGGTGTGCAGCGGCTTTATTGGTCGAAGAACTTCAAGAAGGGCGTGCCTTTCTCCAATGGCGCGGCTTACAGCAATCCGAAGGTGGATGCACTTCTTGAAGCGGCCGCCATCGAGATCGATCCCGACAAGCGCGTTGCGCAATGGAAGGAGATCCAGCAGATCCTCGTTGAGGACGTACCGGCCATCGACATCGTCGCAGCACCTGAAATCACCATCTTCAACAAACGTATCGCCGATCACACCATCGGTGCTGAAGGTGTGGCGGGAAGCCTTGCCTTCGCGCATATCGCCGCATCCTGATCGTCTCACCAGACCCGGCTCGCCCTTGCGGCGGGCCGGGATGTCTCCCTTCAGCCGACGGGCGCCGCAGCTTCGCTTTCCGGTGCCATCGTTTCATTGAGGCCATTCCATGAGCACGTCACTTTCTGAAATCTGGTACACACGCTGCCCGGTGCCCACGCCAGTGGGGCTCGCGGCGCAGCTGGGTTATCTCGAGCAGACCTTCAAAGAGGCCGGCATAGCGCTGAAATCCATCATCGACTCACCTGACCGCTCCGTTCGCCAGAGCCATTTCAACCACACGCTGGAATGGTCGTTCCGCCATGGCGGCAATGTGCCGCCCATCCGTGCCCGCTCGGAAGGGCGCAATACCCGTCTCGTCGGGGTGACGTGGACGGATGAGTTTCAGGCGATCATTACCCTGCCGGAAACCGGTATCCGTTCGCTTGCCGATCTCGTCGGTCGCCGTTTCGGCGTGCCGCGCCGGCCGGAGGGCATCGTCGATTTCATGCGGGCGACGGCGCTGAAGGGCATCGTTTCGGCGCTCTCGCTGGAAGGGCTGAAGGTCGGGGATATCGAACTCACAGATATTGTCATCAAGGATTCGGTGCTCGCCTCGCAGGAAGGGCCGTCGCTGTTCGGCCTGAAGCGCCGGCAATCCTTCGGCGAGGAGATCATCGCGCTCCTGCGCGGCGAGGTCGATGCGATTTTTGTCAAGGGAACGGCTGGCATTGCCGCCGCCAATCTGATCGGTGCCGTGCAGGTGGCGGAGTTCGGTTTTCACCCCGATCCGAAGATACGCATCAATTCCGGTTCACCCCGGGTGTTGACGGTGGATGGGCGGCTTGCCGATGAGCGTCCCGATCTGGTCGAGCGGCTGGTTGCTGCCATCGGCAAAGCCTCGCTCTGGGCGGAGCAGCACCCCGAGGAGACGCGCCGTTTCATCGCGCGTGAGGCTGGCGCGACCGAAGAGCAGGTTCTGGCCGCCAACGGCGCGGAGGTTCACCGCCATCTTGGCCTTGGCCTCGATGCCGACCTTGTCGGTGCCGTGGGCCATTACAAGGACTTCCTGCACCAGCGGGGCTTTCTCGAAAACGACTTCAATCTTGAGAACTGGATCGATGATCGTTTCGTTACGGCGAATGAAAGGGCGGTGGCATGAGCGTCGCACTTTCCGCCGTTCCGAACGCGTCGGCGCAGCGAGCCGATCCGGTCGCCGTGGCAACCGCGCTGGCCGAAGATTTCAGCCTGACGGCTGCGGACCATGACAAAAGCGGTGAATTCGCTGCGGGTAATTTCGAGGCGCTTTTCAGATCAGGCCTGCTCGGTCTTGTCACGGCTGAAAAGGATGGCGGCTGGGGCGAGGGCATGGAAACGACCCATGCCGTCATCACAACCATCGCCAAGGGCGATCCATCGACCGCTCTCATCCTCGCCATGCATTATAGCGTCCATGCCGCGATCCGGCGCGGCAAGTGGCCGGCGGCACTGGCCGCAAGGGTGCTGGCCGCCAATGGCCGGGAATTGGCACTCCTCAACAACGCGCAGGCAGAGCCGGGTGTCGGTTCGCCGGCCCATGGCGGCCTGCCGGAAACAACGGCGCGAATTGAGGGCGATGTCTGGGTCGTCAACGGCCGCAAGAGCTTCGTGACTGGCCTGCCGGGCCTGAAATGGGCGATCGTGCTCGCCGTGACGACGGAAGAGACGCCGCGCCTCATCCAGCTCCTGGTTCCTCTCGACGCGACTGGAATCACCCAGGAAAAGGCATGGGAAGCGACCGGCATGTACGCCACCGCCAGTCATGATCTGGTGTTGGAGGACGTCAGGGTGCCACTTGCCGATATCGTGGCCGAGCAACCGGCGGATGAGCCGCTGCGGCGCGATGAAGTGGACGGTTACAATTTCTTCGTGCTGCTGGCTTCCGTCTATCACGGCGTCGCGCTCTCGGCGCGGGACGATCTGCTGCGCCATCTTAATGGCCATGTTCCGGCGAGTCTCGGGGCACCGCTGTCCTCCATCCCCCGCATTCAGGAAGGTCTCGGTCAGATCGAAGTATTGCTGGCGGCGAACAGACGCCTGCTTGCCTCCGTCGCCCGGGATATCGATGCGGGGGAGAGAGTGGGAACCGATGCACTGGCCGTTCGCCATGTCGTGATTGACAATGCGGTGGCGGTGACGGATCTGGCTCTGGAACTGGGCGGCAATCGCGGCCTGCGCCGGGACTACAATCTTGAGCGCCATCACCGCGATGCCATCACGGCACGGGCGCATGCGCCGCAGAGCCATATGATCCGCACGATCCTTGGCCGCCAGAGCATCAAGGCAGCCGGTGGCTGACCGGAGGAGGCATTGGGCGGTCCTGTTTCAGCAGGGTCGCCCGGCAGCGTCACCGCATCAATCCCGCAGCAGCGGCAGCAGCCTGTCGCCCTGCCGCTCAATTTCTTTCAGATAGGGCGTATCGGACAGCACGAAATGGGTGATCCCCAACGCACGATACTTCTTGAGCGACGTTGCGACATCTTCCGCTGATCCTACAAGCCACGTCGTACCGGCGCCGCCGCCACCAAATTTGCCCGGAGCGGTGTAAAGATTGTCGTCCAGCACGTCGCTCTGCCGGTGCAAGTCCAGAAGGCGGCGCTGGCCGACTGCGACTGCCTGAAGATGGTCGTTCCAGCGCACGCCATTGTTTGCGGCCATCTCGGCAACCTTTGCTTCCGCATCGCGCCACGCCTCGGCGGTCGTTTCGCGCACCAGCGTGGTGATCCGCAGGCCGAATTGCAGCGGCGGCAGATCGCGGCCGAGCGTTTCACTGAGGTACCTGAGCCGTTCTATCCGCTCACGCACACCGGCGAGCGGCTCTCCCCAGAAAAGCTGCACGTCGGCCTCGGTTGCGGCAACCTGCTCGGCTGCTTCGGAAGCGCCGCCGAAATAGAGTTTGGGATGCGGCCTGCCTTCGCGCGGCGCGATGCGCGGCAGGACAGTGGAGTTCTTCACCCGGAAATGCTCACCTTCGAACGAGACGTTTTCCTCCGTCCAGAGCCGCCGCACCAGCCGCATGAATTCTTTCGTGCGGGCATAACGCTGCGCCTGATCGCCTTCTTCGTCGCCATAGGCCGCAAGCTCATCCCTGCCGGAGACGATGTTGATCCTGACCCTGCCACCCGAAAGCTGGTCGAGGGTGGCGGCTGCCGATGCGAGGTTGGCCGGTTTCCAGTAGCCGGGGCGGATGGCGATCAGCGGTTCGAATGTGGTGGTGCGCGCAGTAAGCGCCGCCGCCACCGTGAACGTGTCGGGTCTTCCCCAACCCGTGCCGACCAGCGCGCCTTTCCAGCCATGGGTTTCAAGCGCCCTGGCATGGCCCGTCAACGTGTCGAGACTGTTGTGATTATCGCTGACGGCATCGCCACGGTGACCGGGTTTGACGTCATTGGGGATGTACCAGAGAAATTCGCTCGTGCTGCTCACATTATCCGCCTGAATTTTCGTTTGTGGTGCGGCGGAGCGGCTCTGCCAAAGCCCGGCCTCTGCCACTTGGGCTACGGGAAGCGCAAGCCTACCCACGTGCGAGAATGGCAAAGCGGCGACGGCCCGGCGAAGCAGCGACGTTTCTTTTGTTGTCCGGCAGAGGAAAAGCTTTCCGTCTGGAAAGCCTAAATTGCACATATTTTCTATATAAAAAATTTGAGGAAATGATTTCCTCTGACGGACATTATCTTGGGGACCGAGAACGTATTTTCTGAGCTATCGGATTTGTCTGGATCGTTTTTCCTCGTGCATCCAAAAGGTGAGCAAGGCCATAGTCGACTGGAATCATAAAATTCACCATGCTTGGTGCACTCGCACACAACCTACGGAGCAGGCATGTGTACCACCTTGATTGTTCCTGGCCTGAATGGTTCGGATGAAGGGCACTGGCAGCGACATTGGTTGCTGGATGATCCCGATGCCCAACTGGTTGATCAGGACAATTGGCAATGCCCGGTTCTCGACGACTGGCTTGACCGTCTGGAGGCAGCGCTGGCGACCGTCGAAAGTGCTTATGTCGTCGCCCACAGCCTCGGTTGCCTGCTGGTGGCGAATATGGCGTCTCGACCCTCCGCCGCCAAGATCAGGGGCGCGCTTCTGGTTGCACCCGCTCATCTCGACCGCGTGGAGGCGATGCATCCCTGTATTGTGCGGTTCGGCGCATTTCCGCAGCAGCCGCTTGCTTTTCCGAGCCTCGTCGTGGGCAGTATGAACGATCCCTACATGGATGCCGAAGAGCTCTCGCGCAGTGCCAGCCTGTGGGGGAGCGATCTCATCAATCTCGGCGCCGTCGGGCATATCAATATTGCCAGCGGCTACGGACGATGGCCCGAGGGTTATGCTCTGCTCGAACGGCTGAAGATGGGTAACGCACCCGCAAAGGCGGGGACCCGATCGAGGTCGAACACACTGACTGCGCTCAGTGATGCGGATTTTTGAAGAGAAGAGTGGTCGTTTGCGGTCCATGTCCTGCCATTGGCCGTCGGAAACGGATTTTTTCCCTCACGCCGCAAGCTTGGTCCACATTTGCCGATGATCCTCTAATTATAGAATAGTAATTTTATCGAAAATATTGACGATTTTGGATGATCGCCTGAGGATGGAGTGAGTAGAGCAAAGGAGGCGCACATGCCGCAGGGACTTCATGCGTTTACTCGATCTGTTCGGTTTGACCCGGCGTCAGCCGCGTGACGAGGAACAGGTCAGCCTTCATCCCTTGGACCATTCCGGACGCATAAGGCGAGAAAAAAGCGATCTCGAACTCGAGCGGGAAGAAATCTGCGAAATGAATTTTGCAATGCTCGGCCTTTACCCGGTCTTCTGACGGCTATTGGCGGAGGCTTCGTTTCGCTTCGCAGGGCGGGTTATCCGGGAGAGAAACTCTCCATGCCGAATGGAAATTGGAACAAAATTTCTTAAACGCGCCGGGGAATTGGCTACCCTTTATCATCAGAACGCATTGCCCGAAGGGCGGATTGCAAAGGACCAGCCGATGAGCACAGCCGACAAACCCCTCGATTTTCTTTGGTTCATTCCCTCGTCGGGCGACGGTAGTTATCTGGGCTCCGACGATCTCGCGCGTCCTGCCGATCCCGGCTATTTTCGCGAAATCGCGCAGGCTGCCGATCGGCTGGGTTATTCCGGCGTGCTCATTCCAACCGGCGTCGCCTGCGAGGAATCCTTTATTCTCGCGGCCAATCTTGCGGCTTATACCGAGAAGCTGAAATTCCTCGTTGCCATCCGTCCGGGCGTTGCGTCACCCGCCTATTATGCCCGGCTGGCCTCCACGCTTGATCGTGTTTCCCATGGACGGCTACTTCTCAACATCGTGGTTGGCGGCAGCGCGCAGGAACTGGGCGGCGACGGCATTTTCCTGCCGCATGACGAACGTTACGACCATGCCGACGAGTTCTTCCAGGTTTTCAATTCACTGATCGAAACCGGCAAGGGGAGCCTGGACGGCAAATATATCAAGGCGGTGGACGCAAGGCTCGGCCTGCCGCCGGTACAGGAGCCGCGCCCGCCGCTTTATTTCGGCGGCTCTTCCGATGCCGGCATCGAGTTTTCGGCTGGTATCACCGACAAATATCTCACCTGGGGCGAGCCGCCGGCACAGGTCGCTGAAAAAATCGCCAAGGTACGTGCGGCCGCCGCCAAAAAGGGCCGCGAGGTAACCTTCGGCATTCGCCTGCATTTCATCGTGCGTGAAACCGACGAGGAGGCCTGGGCCGATGCCGACAGGCTGATTTCGAAGCTCTCCGACGAGACCATTGCGTCTGCTCAGGAAGTATTCTCCAAAGCGTCGGATTCCGTCGGGCAAGCGCGAATGCAGGCGTTGCACAACGGCCGACGCGACCGGCTCGAGGTTTCCCCGAACCTGTGGGCGGGCATCGGGCTCGTCCGTTCGGGCGCCGGCACGGCGCTGGTCGGTTCGCCGAAGACGGTTGCGGCGAGACTGCGGGAATATCAGGCGCTCGGCATCGATACCGTCATTGCGTCCGGCTATCCTCATCTCGAGGAAGCCTATCGCGTTTCCGAACTGTTGTTCCCGGAAATCGGGCTCGGCGGACCGCGCGATCAGATCCGCTCGTCATTCGGAACGAAGCAAGTCTTTGGCGGCGGTGGCCATGGCGGCAACGTCAAGCTTGTATCCGGGTCCTGAATGGCCTGCGAAAGGCAGGCCATCCTCCCTCCGCCTCGTATCCTGCGGCAGGCTGCAACGGTGCAGAAGCATATAAAACATTATTTCTATAGAATTTTGTAATTATGGAAAAAGGTGCCTGTTTCCCACCCCATCGCCGCTGTTAGCTATTGAACAAATCAGCTTTTTCAGGAGCCACCGATGACATTGCAATATGCGGCCAAGGATCAACAATTCATCAATCTCCGTGACCCCGTTGCCGGCAAGGCTCCGGATGCCGACAGCCTCAAGGCGGTGCTGAGAACACTGGGCGGCGGCGTCAGCGTGATCACGGCGGGGGAAGGGGAGGCCCGAACGGGTGCGACCGTAACCTCGGCCACGGCGCTGTCGGTCGATCCCCCCAGAATTCTTGTCGCGCTCAATCGCTCCTCGTCCACATGGCCGGTCGTGCAGCGTTTCGGCCATCTCGCCGTGAACATTATCGGCCCCAACCATCAGTTCATCGCCAACCAGTTCGCCGGCATCGGCGGCCTGAAGGGTGCGGATCGTTATCGCGGTGCTGAATGGACCCGGCTGGCGAGCGGCGCGCCCATTCTCGAGGATGCTGTCGCGGCGATCGACTGCACCATTGAGGAAGCGATCGAACGGCATAGCCATGTCATCGTGATCGGCAAGGTGGAGGCGATCCGCGTCGGCTCCGGCTACTCGCTGGTCTATCAGAACGGGCGTTATCATTCGCTGGGTTAAGCGTCGGCCGCCGGCGCGTTACTTTGTCATTGTTTGAGGGAGTTGAGCATGGGATCCGTCACGCCTCTCGGCGAAAGACTTCGTTTCGTTCCTCCACGCCTTGGCGCGGATATTGATGTGCTGACCGTCGCACGGGCAATCGCCGCGAACTGCGGCGTTGAAAGTCCAGGACACATCCACGCTCGGATTGCCCGTTCCGGCCTTCTCGCTCTTTCCGTTCCAACGGAGCTCGGTGGAGCGGATATCACCAATGACATTCTGTCACAGGCGCTTGCCATTATTTCAGCAGCCGATGCCGAGGCGGCGCAGCGCCTCGTTGAACATTTCACTGCCCTTGAGTTCATCAGGAATGCGGGCAGCGAAGAGCAGCGCAGGGCGCTCTTCGCCCGTCTCGATCTTGGCGAGACATTCGGACTGGCAACGTCTGCCGCGAATCTGGACCAAGCGGTTACGGTGACGGAAGACGACGACGCCCTGCGGCTTCCCGACGACGTTGTTGGGTCGGTGAGGGGCGACGCGGACTGGATCGTCGTGCCAGCGGTCAATACGTCCGGGCAGCCCTTGCTTATCGTCTTGCGCAATCGCCCCAATACGTCGTGGGAGGGTCTGTTGCGTGCCGATCAGGTTGTGTTCCTGGCTCAGGGCGCCGGAAATCTGGCCACTTCCGTGTCAACTCTTTTGAGGGCCGCAGTGGCGTTGGGACAAAAGCAGGGTGAGCTTTCGTCCCTGCTGATCGACAGGCTGGCGGATAAGGGTGCGGCACGACCCGTCATAGGGGAAGTATTTCTCGCCATCGAACTCCTGAGGGCGCAGATAGCAAGCCTTGCGGCCAATATCGATGCGGCACAGGTTGGTGCAGAAAACGTCACCTTTCGCTCGGTTCGCAACAATGCCATCACGCTTGAAATCCTGATGGCGCGCCTCGGTCTTGTCGAAGGCGTCAGCGAAGACGGATTGATCGCTTCGCTGGAGGACGATCTGCGCAGGCAATGAGTAGATCGCGAATGACCGACCGTTCGAAATCTATTGACCGGCCGGAATGGCGTGGGCGTCCTGCCCGTCCTTCTCCACGAATTGCGCAAGCGTCATATTGTCCAGAATCGTTGCGATGGCGTCACGCACGTCCGTCATCGAAAGTCTGACCTGACAGGTCTCCGGATCATCGCAGTCGTCACAGGCTTCAAAGGCTGTGCGACTTGCGCAGCGGATGGGCGCCAGAGGACCGTCCAGCGTGCGGATAACCTGGCCGATCATGATTTCCGACGGCATTTTCGACAGTGAATAACCGCCATTGGGCCCCTTCTTGGAGCGCAGGATTCCGCTATTGCGCAGTTCCAGAAGAATGGTGTCGAGAAATTTTTTCGGGATGTTGTTACGGCTCGCAATCTCTGTCACGAAGGCGGTTTCGCCCTGGGGCAACCGCGCCAGATCGACAAGTGCCTTTAGTCCGTATTTGCCTTTTTTGGTCAACATCACATGATCCGAAAGAGAGACGGCACATTTTACAGCGCCTCGCCATATTATTCCTGAGTTACTAAGTAGTTTTTACCGAATTTCGGCGCAAGCCCGTTTCGCCTTCGTTTGGTGCTGAAAGCGGCCAATTGCCACGTTATTTTGAGGTGACCTCCGCGTTGCGGATGCCTCCCGCCTGCGCCGGCTTTCCGAGACACCACTGAAAACAATATTTTCTCTCATCGCGCCGCAACGTGGAACGATCATCCTTTATTAGTATATAAAATCCGTAGACAAAGTATGCATCAAAGACACGCGAGGTGATGATGTATACGCTCAGTTTGCTGGACAAGAGCCCTGTTCCAACGGGTGAGGACGCGGCGAGTGCATTCCGCGACACGATCAATCTCGCCAGACGTGCCGAAGAGCTGGGCTACCGCCGTTTCTGGGTGGCCGAGCATCACAATTCGCCGGAACTAGCCGGGTCCGCGCCGGAAGCGCTGGTTGCGTGGATATTGGCGAAGACCTCCCACATCCGCGTCGGCTCAGGCGGCGTCATGCTGCAGCACTACAGCCCTTACAAGGTTGCCGAGGTTTTCAACGTTCTGTCGTCGCTCGCTCCTGGCCGGGTCGATCTCGGCATCGGTAAGACACCGGGCGGGCTGCCGCTCGCGACGTCAGCCTTGCAGCAGGCCTATGATCCTGCCCGCAAACCGGATTTTGAAGCGGCCTTCGGCGAGCTTACCACATTCCTGTCCGGCGCCGCGCCGCACGAACACGCGCAGGCCGGATTGCGGGCAACTCCCGTACCGCCGGTCGCTGCGGAACGATTCCTGCTCGGCGCCAGCCCGGAAAGCGCGAGGCTTGCCGCTTCACGCGGATGGAATTTCGTTTTTGCCGGCCATCTCAATGGCGACGTGGAGGTTCTCCGCCGCAGCCTTTCGGCTTTCCGTGAAGAAAGCGGCGGAGTTGCCCCGGTCCTTGCACTGTCAGCGTTTGCTGCCAGCGACCCCGCCCATGCCGCGCGGCAGGTCGAAGGTCAGCGCATTTACCGGGTGTTCCTCAGTGATGGCAGGGCCTTCAATCTGGGCCGGCGTGAACAGGCGGAGGAATTTGCCCGCCAGTCCGGCGATGCCGATTACCGCATCGAGGAGCGCAAGCCCAATGTCCTGCATGGCGGGCCGGAGGATATTCACAAGGCGCTTCGCGCGCTTTCCGAAGAGCACGGCATCGAGGAATTCATCATCGAGCCGCCGCATGTCGGGGCCGATCAGCGGCTTGCCTCGATCGAACTCTTGGCCACGCACCGCCTTTCCCGGGCGGCGTGATTTAGTCCTCAGGAGGAAATGACATGACGAGAAAGAAAATCCGTTTCGGCATCATGCTTCAGGGCCCCGGCGGGCATATGAACGCCTGGCGGCATCCCAAAAGCCCAGTTGACGCCAGCGTCAATTTCGAGTTTTTCAGGAAGAATGCGTTGAAGGCGGAGGCGGCCGGTATCGCCTTCGCTTTCGTGGCGGACGGGCTTTACATCAACGAAAAGTCGATCCCTCATTTCCTCAACCGGTTCGAGCCGCTGACGATCCTTTCAGCGCTGGCCGCGGTGACCTCGAAGATCGGTCTCGCCGGAACCGTTTCGACCTCCTATAGCGACCCCTTCACCATCGCCCGCCAGTTTGCTTCGCTCGATCTCCTGAGCGGTGGCCGCGCCGGATGGAATGCGGTGACGACACCTCTCGAAGGCACGGCGAAGAACTACAGCCGCAATCATCCTGAACATGCGCTGCGTTATGAGATTGCCGACGAATATCTCGAAGTCATCAAGGGTCTGTGGGACAGCTGGGACGATGATGCCTTTGTGCGCAACCGTGAGACGGGACAATTTTTCGACCGCACCAAACTTCACACCCTCGGCCATAAGGGCCGCTTTTTCCAGGTGGAAGGCCCCTTGAACATCCAGCGTTCGCCGCAGGGGCAGCCGGTAGTGTTTCAGGCCGGCTCATCCGATGCCGGCATCGGTCTTGCGGGCAAGCACGCTGATGCGGTCTTCACCAATTCCGCTTCACTTGAGGAAAACCAGACCTTCCTAAAGCGAGTGAAGCAGAGTGCCGTCGCGCAGGGCAGGTCCGCTGCCGATGTGAAGATCTTCCCAGGCATCGGTCCGATTGTCGGCGAGACCCAGGATGAAGCGGAGGCGAAATACGACGTTATCCGCAACCTCATCACAATCGAGGAGGCGCTCGCCTATCTCGGCCGCTTCTTCGATCATCATGATTTCAGCGTCTATCCGCTGGATGAGCCTTTCCCTGACCTGGGCGATATCGGCAAGAACAGTTTCCGTTCAACGACCGACCGCATCAAGCGTCGCGCCAAGGAAAAGAACCAGACGCTGCGCGAGGCTGCACTGGAGGCGGCGACCCCGCGTGAAGGCTTCATCGGCACACCGGACAAGGTGGCTGACGAAATCATCCGCTGGGTGGAGCACGACGCTGCGGACGGCTTCATTCTCGGTTTTCCCGTGATCGCCGAAGGGCTGGATGATTTTATCCGCCTTGTCATTCCTGTGCTGCAGCGGCGGGGTTATTTCGATCCGCATCTGGACGGGGCGACGCTGCGCGACCATCTCGGGCTGCCTTTCCGGGAAAGCGTCTACACCCGCGGCGAAAGCGGTTCGGACAAGGCCATCGCATAAGATCGCGGCCGGAGGGCGACCCGGCCGGCGCAGACTTTCAGGACGCGGCGCGTAAAGGGTCGTGCAGGAGATAGAACCATGAATATCCACATTGACGGCGTGCGTCCGCAGGACGACGCCGAACGGGGAATCCTTGCCTTCATAGAAGAAAGCATCGCCATCCGGCGCGATCTCCACCGGCATCCGGAGCTCTCGCTGAAGGAGAAACGCACGGCCGCTCTCATCGCCCGTTATCTTCTGTCCTTCGGATATGAGGTGACGGAGGGCGTCGGCGGCCATGGCGTTGTGGCGACCCTCAAGCGCGGCCATGGCGAAAAACGCCTCGGTATTCGCGCCGATATCGACGCGCTGCCCATTGCCGAGGAAACCGGCCTTGCCTATGCCAGCGACACGCCGGGTGTCATGCATGCCTGCGGTCACGACGGCCATACGACCATCCTGCTCGCAGCAGCCCGTTATCTTGCCGAAACCTCGAGTTTTTCCGGCACGTTGACACTGATCTTCCAGCCCGCTGAGGAAATCGGCGCCGGCGCAAGGGCGATGATAAAGGACCGGCTGTTCGAACGCTTTCCGGTCGACGCCGTCTTTGGCCTGCATAACTGGCCGGGTGTCGAGGCGGGCCAGTTCGGTTTCGTTGAAGGTCCTGCAATGGCCTCCGTCGACAAGGCGAAGGTGCGGATTGTCGGCAGGGGCGGACACGGGGCAGCGCCGCACGAAACGGTCGACCCGGTTCTCGCCTCGGCAAGCTTCGTCACCGCGCTGCAAAGCATCGTTTCACGCAATGTCGATCCGCGCGAGATGGCGGTGCTGACGGTTGGCTCCATTCATGGCGGGACGGCCTCGAATGTCATTCCCGAGAGCGTCGAACTGCAGATCACTGCACGCGCCTTCTCGCCGGTCGTGCGCGACAGGCTGGAGGAGCGGCTTCCGGCGCTGGCAAAGGCGCAGGCGGAAAGCTTTGGCGCAAAGGCCGAGGTTGCTTATTCACGGGGTTTTCCGCCCGTCATCAATCATGCCGTGCAGACGGCTTTCGCCCAAGATGTCGCCAGACGGCACTTCCCGCCAGGACAGATCGCCGAGAGCTTTCAGCCGAGAACGGCGAGCGAGGATTTCGCCTTCATGCTGCAGGAGCGGCCTGGTTCCTATCTCTTCGTCGGCAATGGCGACAGCGCGCCGCTGCACAGCCCTCACTATGATTTCAACGATACGATCATCGCGCCTGCGGCGCGCTTCTGGGTGCGTCTGGCGGAAGACTACCTCTCCTGACGCAAAATTTGGGACAAGGACATGAGCGACAGTTTTTTCTACACATCGGTCAAGGATCCGCTCGCGACGCCGCTTCTTGAGGAGTTGCTGTTCGAATATGACAGCCGCTACGGCACATTTTTCAATGCGGAAGGGGCCAAGGCGGAGCTCAGCAAATATCCGCCTGAGGCCTTCAGCCCGCCATCTGGCAACTTCCTGCTGCTCCTGCGTGACGGCAAGGCGATCGCCGGTGGGGCTTTCATGCGCTACGACGACGAGACGGCAGAATTCAAGCGCGTCTGGACACACTCCGCCCATCGCAGGCAGGGGCTCGCGAAACTTGTGCTGCGTGAACTGGAGCTGCAGGCGATCCGTCAGGGCTACGCCCGCGTTTATTTGACCACCGGCTTCCGTCAGCCAGAAGCGGTCGGTCTTTATCTGACCAACGGCTACCGCGCCCTGTTCGACACCGCGGCCGATCCCGAGACGATCAAGTCCCTGCCTTTTGAAAAATGGCTGTCTGAAGCTTCTGCGCCCATCAGGGATGGCGCATCGCTTTCGGCCGCGCGGCCGCAACTCTCTCCAGTTCATCCGTGAAAGGCCTTTTCCGATGACGATAGCTTCCGATTTTCCGAATGTCTCGGTGAGTGAACACAAGGGCGAGCCGGTCAGGGACGGTTACGCGCATTTCCGCGTCGTTCCTGCCCGCTATCCGCTGCGTACGGCGGGCACCGTTCTTGCGGTTATCATCATCGCGGCCGTCCTGCATTCCGTCTTCGGTAACCCACGCTGGGGCTGGAATGTATTTGCGGAATGGTTTTTCGCCGAACCGGTGCTTGTCGGGCTAGGCCGGACGCTGCTGCTGACGGCGCTTGGGGCTTTTCTGGGTTTCGTGCTCGGCACCGTTCTCGCCCTTGCCCGCGTTTCGGGGTCTCCCCTGCTTGTCGCGATCTCCTGGACCTATATCTGGATATTCCGTTCCATTCCGCTGATTGTGCTGCTGCTGATCCTCAATAATCTCGGTTATCTCTACGAGACCGTCACGATCGGCGTTCCCTATACCGGTATCAACTTCTTCAGCTGGAACACGACGCAGCTCATGACGCCCTTTGCGGCTGCGGTGCTCGGACTGACGCTACATGCTGCGGCTTTCTCATCGGAGATCGTGCGCGGCGGCATCCTATCAGTCGAACAAGGTCAGCTCGAAGCGGCGGCCTCGCTTGGCCTGCCGCGCCGCCGGCAGTTTTCGCGCATCGTGCTACCGCAGGCGATGAGAACCATTCTGCCCAATGGTTTCAACGAGATCATTCTCCTCGCAAAGGGAACGTCGCAGGTCTATATCCTCGCGCTGCCCGAGCTATTCTATACGATCCAGATCATCTATCGCCGCAATCTGGAAGTGATCCCGCTGCTGATGGTTGCCACCGTCTGGTATCTGGTGATCCTGACCGCGCTTTCCATCGTCCAGCATCACATTGAGCGGCACTTTTCGCGTGGCGCGCTGCGCAACCCTCCGCCCTCACTATTTGCAACGCTCTACCGCACAATCCGGCCGCGCCGGCCCTTGCCTGAAGCGGTGGAGGCACCAGCGCCTGCGGACGCTAGAGCCGAACGGCCGGCCGCCGTCAGGACCGGTAGTTTCCAGCTCGGAAATCGCGGTGGGTCGGTCAATATTCACGGTGTTTCGAAGTCTTTCGGCTCGCTGAAAGTCCTTGATGATGTCACCGTTTCCATTCCGGCGGGCAGTGTCACCACCATTCTCGGCCAGTCCGGATCCGGCAAGTCCACCCTGCTGCGCTCCATCAATCACCTGGAACGCGTGGATGATGGCTTCATTGCCATCGACGGCGAACTGGTCGGATATCGCCAGCAAGGCGACACGCTCTACGAGCTGAAGGAGCGGGAGATCCTCAAGCGACGCGTTGAAGTGGGTATGGTTTTTCAGAGCTTCAACCTCTTCCCCCATCTTACCGCACTGGAAAATATAGCCGAAGCGCCGGTCGTGGTTCGCGGCATCAAGAAGGAGCAGGCCGAGGCGGAGGCGAGGGATCTTCTGGCTCGCGTCGGTCTTGCCGAAAAGTCCGGGGCCTATCCGCGTCAGCTTTCGGGCGGCCAGCAGCAGCGCGTGGCGATTGCGCGGGCGCTTGCCCTGCGGCCAAAGGTGCTGTTGTTCGATGAGCCGACCTCGGCGCTTGATCCCGAACTCGTCAACGAGGTGCTTGACGTCATCAAGGAACTGTCCCGGTCCGGCGTCACCCTCATCATCGTCACGCACGAGATCGGTTTTGCCCGCGAAGTTTCCGACAGGGTCATCTTCATGGAGCAGGGGCGGATTCTCGAAACGGGCACGCCTGACAAGGTGTTCAATAATCCCGAGCATCCGCGCACAGCCGAATTCCTCGCCAAAGTTCTCTAATCAACAAAAAGGAAACACTCACATGGCTTTTTCATCGAAATTATTATCCCTGCTCGCCGGTGGTCTTTTCACGGCCACTGCCGCGCTCATCCCGGCAGCGCATGCGCAGGAGGTTGACCTGTCGCCGGAGCAGAAGGGTCGCGTTCGCGCAGAAAAGGTGGAGGAGGCGATCAAGCTCCTGCCTGCCGGCCACAAGTTCGTCGCCGATGGAAAGCTGACGGTTGCGACCGTACCTTTCCGGTTGCCGCTGGTGGATTATGCGAGCGACACGAAGACGCCGATCGGCGTGGAGCCGGATATTGCCCAGCTCGTCGCCGACAGCCTTGGACTTGAACTTCAGCTTGTCCCCATCGCCTGGGCTGACTGGCCGCTCGGTCTCACATCAGGCAAATATGACGCCGTGACGTCTAATATAACGGTGACGGAGGCCCGCAAGGAAAAGTTCGATTTCTCCAGCTATCGCAATGACCTGCTGGGCTTTTACGTGGGCAACAACAGCAAGGTCACGTCAATCGGCAAGCCCGAGGATGTCGCCGGGCTGAAGGTGATTGTCGGCGCGGCCACCAATCAGGAGCAGATACTCTTGAAGTGGATCAAGGACAACAAAGCCAAGGGCCTGGCCGACACCGAGGTACAATATTACGACGACCAGGCGGTGCTTGATGTCGCCCTGCAATCCGGCCGCGCGGATGCCTATCTTGGCCCCAATGCCACCTCTGCCTTCCAGGCGGCAAGCCAGAAGAAGACGAAGCTCGTCGGCACCTTCTCCGGCGGCTGGCCCGAAGCGGCGGAAATCGCCGTCGCTTCGAAAAAGGACGCCGGTATTGCCGAAGCCATCACTGCCGCACTGAATGCCCAGATCAAGAACGGCAACTACGGCAAGGTTCTCGCCCGCTGGAATCTGGGCTCGGAGGCCATCACCGAATCCCGCACAAACCCGCCCGGTCTGCCCAAGAGCTGAGAAGGCATATCGCTGACAGCCAAGTTGCCGAAAAAGCTGAGTTGAAGGTGGGACATCACTCAGCCGGTAGCGCGGGCCTCCTCCCGCCCGCGCTACCTCCGTCCCGCGATCAATATCGGGAAACACCAATGACTTTCACCTTTCGCCTGACCTCCGTCACGCTCGGCGCCTTTCTTTCCTTTGCCGGCTTCGCGTCTGCTTTCGCAGATGATGTCTTCGATCTGTCGCCGGATCAGCCTGGGCGTGTCAGGGTCGAGAAGGATGCCGGCGCCATTGCCGCCATCCCGAAGGATTTCCGGTTCGTCTCACCAGGCAAATTCACCGTGGCCGTTTCACCGGGCGGCCCGCCGCTGGCCACTTACGCAACCGACGCGAAGACTGTCGTAGGGGCCGATCCCGATTATGCGCTCGCCGTTGCCGACAGTCTCGGGCTTGAGCTGGAACTGGTGGCGGTCGCCTGGGCGGACTGGCCGCTGGGGCTCGCGTCGGGCAAATACGATGCGGTGATCTCGAATGTAGGTGTCACGGAGCAGCGCAAGGAAAAGTTCGACTTCTCCACCTACCGGCAGGGTCTCCACGGCTTCTTCGTCAAGTCCGACAGTGGCATAAGCGCTATCAGGGAGCCGAAGGATGCGGCGGGGCTGCGTATCATCGTCGGCGCCGGCACCAATCAGGAGCGTATCCTGCTGAAATGGAGCGACGAGAACGTTGCCGCCGGTTTGAAGCCGATCGAGCTGCAATATTACGACGATGAAGCAACGCGGCTTGTAGCCCTTTCGGCAGGGCGGGCGGATGTAATCGTTCAGCCGCATGCCCAGCTGGTTTTCATCGCAGCGCGAGACAAGACAATCAAGCGTGTCGGGACCCTTTCCGCCGGATGGCCGGAACGTTCCGACGTTGCAATCACCACCCGCAAGGGTTCGGGACTGGCCGATGCATTGACACTCGCCACCAACGATCTGATCAAGAGTGGTGCCTATGCAAAAATTCTCGACCGCTGGCAACTTTCCGAAGAGGCCCTGCCGGAATCGCGGACCAATCCTCCCGGACTGCCGAAAAGCTGACCTGCAGATGAGATGCGGCGGACTGCAATACCCGCTGGGTCATCCCCGCGGGTATTTGTCCGTCAGAAATCCGCGACCTTGCCCCAGGCCGAGCTGTTAAAACGGCTGGGATGATAAGGCGCGGGATCGACGATCGGGCTGGCGCCAGTGACGATATCGGCAATGAGGTGGCCCGCTCCCGGACCTATGCCGAAACCATGGCCGCTGAAGCCCGCGGCGAGGATGAAGCCGGGCAATTCGCTGGTTTCACCAATGGCAGGTACGCCATCCGGCGTGCTGTCGATAAAGCCGGCCCATGTGGTCGAAACCTGCGTTTTGCGTAGAGCAGGCAGGAGCTGCAAAGCTCTTTCATGGGTTTCGCGTATCGCTGCCGCATTCGGTTTCGGATCCAGAATGCGAACCCGTTCCATGGGGGTCGGCGCATCGAGGCGCCAGTTTTTCAGCGACTCGTGGCCACCGCGAACGCCTTCCAGGCCGCCCGGCCTGAGACTGCGCCAGCGTTTGAGGAACATTGGCACGAACTCACGCGCAAACCGCGCCTGCTGCGCCGTCGGGTCAATGCGTCCAAGCCCGCTGATGGCGAGCGTATAGCCCCCATTATTCCGCTTCGTTACCGAGACGGCGGCAGTGTGCAGCGCATCCGGCAGACCTTCCGCGCCGGGCGTAACGGCGAGAATGGAGGACCGAACCGAAGCCTGCGGAAAACGGATGCCCAGCTGGCGGCAGAATGAAGAGGCCCAGGCGCCGCCGGACATGATCGCCGTTTTCGTGCGGATGGTTCCTTTTTCGGTAACGACGGCGCTGACGTGACCATTTTCCGTCTCGAGGCCCCGCGCGGCGCAGTTCTGATGCACCGTGCCGCCCAGCTGCATGATGGCACGCGCTACGGCGGGGGCCGCCATGGAAGGATCGGCTGTTCCGTCGGTCGGTGAAAAAACGCCCCCCCTCCAGCGTTTTCCGGTCGCATGCCCACGCTCACTCGCCTCATCTGCGCTCAACATATGGGTCGTCACGCCGGCAGTAAGGGCAAAGTCGCGCCAGCGCGCCCATCCAGCAAGCTCGGCCTCGTTGTCGCTCAGGTAAAGCAGCCCGCAGCGGCGAAAGCCGGTGTTCTCGCCGCTTTCGCCCGCAAATCGTTCCCAGAGCGTAAGGCTCTGCGTCGAAATCGGCAATTCTCTTGCGTCGCGGTTCTGTTGCCGGCACCAGCCCCAGTTCCGGCTGGATTGCTCGGCGCCGATAAGACCTTTTTCGACAAGGGCGACTTTCAGGCCGCGCTGCGCGAGGTAATAAGCAGCGAATACGCCGACGATGCCGCCGCCGATGATGACGGCGTCAGCCGCTTTCGGCAGGTCCGGCGATGTCGTTATCTGTTGCAGCGGGGCGGGCATGGTCTGGCTCCTTATAGTCGTCCTAATTTACCTTGGCCGACGCGCAAACGTTGCCAGACTGGGCTCTCTGCCGGAATTTCCTGCTGTTCGCAGACCTCTCTGCAACTCTTTCTGCTGAATGAAAAAAACATCGTTGCGTCGACAGCGCGCGTTCATGTGGTAAGATTTCAATTGCCGCGCCAGAATTTTATGCCGCGTGTCTGAAAAAACAAAAGGGGTTCCGCACGTGATGAAACTTGACCGGATCGATATCAAGATTCTCTATGAACTTCAGAAAAACGGTCGCATCACCAATGTCGAGCTGGCGGAACTTGTCAATCTTTCGCCAAGCCCCTGCCTGATGCGGGTGAAGAAGCTCCAGTCGGAAGGTTATATCGAGGGGTATTCGGCGCAGATCAACATCAACAAACTCGGCCAGACGCTGACGGTCTTCACCGAGATCACACTCAAGAATCATCGCCAGATCGATTTCGCCCGCTTCCTCGGGGTCGTCGAAAAAATCGATCAGGTGGTGGAATGCCATCTCGTTTCCGGCGGTTACGACTACCTCCTGAAATTCGTCACGTCGGGCATTGTCGAATATCAGTCGATCATGGAAAGGCTGGCCGATATGGACGTGGGCATCGACAAATATTTCAGCTTCGTGGTGCTGAAATCGCCGATTATCAAATCGCATATGCCGCTGACCAGCCTGTTTCCGCTTTGAAGTGAGAGGGAGTGCATCAGACGTCCGCAGAACCGGTGGGTTTGACAGGGGTTGCACTTACACTCCGTCACCCCGGACTTGATCCGGGTCCAGCGCGATCAAGTCCCTGATCGCAAAAGACTCTTCTCACGGCGCAGACGCATCGTGGCTGAATGCCGGATCAAGTTCGGCATGACGGAGGACAGCGTCTCAATCCTCTTTGGTAATCACCCAGTTTTTTGCAACGCCTTACTGTTTTTCAGCGGCTCACCGCTTGGAAAACGCCCGCACCAGCTCCGTATCCTGCTGAAGATTGTCGAGCCATGTCGGGTCGAGTTTGGGTACCGAAGAGAAGAGCAGCTTTGAATAGGGATGCGTCGGCGATTTGATGGCTTCCGTCTCCAGATGCTCCACCTTCTTGCCGGCGTACATCACCACGATTTCGTCGCAGATGGTCTCCACCACCGAGAGATCGTGGCTGATGAAGATGTAAGAGAGGTTCAGCTCCCGCTGCAATTCGCCGAGAAGATCGATGATGGCGGCGGCAACCACGGTGTCCAGCGCCGAGGTGATTTCGTCGCAGATGATGAGTGATGGTTCGGCGGCCAGTGCCCGGGCGAAATTGACGCGCTGCTTCTGCCCGCCTGACAGGCCTGAGGGATGACGGTGGCGCACCGAGCGCGGCAGCTTCACCATGTCGAGAAGCTGATCGACCCGCGCATCCCGGGCCTTGCCCTTCATGCCGTGATAAAAGGTCAACGGCCGGCCGAGAATATCCTCGATCGGTTTCGAAGGGTTGAGCGCGGTATCGGCATATTGGAAAACGATCTGCATGCGGCGCAGCTGGTCGCTTGTCCGATGGCGGGCATCGGCATCCAGCTCCTTGCCTTCGAAAATGACATGGCCGCCTGCCGCCGGAAGAATGCCGGCAATGGCGCGTGCCAGTGTCGATTTTCCGCAGCCGGATTCGCCGATGATACCGAGATTGCGACCGGGATAGACCGAAAGGCTGACGGAATCCACGGCGCGCACGAGCGGCATCCTGTCGTCGCCCTTGGTGCCATATCCAGCGATCAGATTTTCAATATCCAGCAACGGTGCTGCCCGCTCCTGCGTTGGCGGAGCGACCGTGCGGACCTTGTCATGAAATGCCGTCAGCAATTCCTTTGTGTAAGGATGCTGCGCGTTTTCGAGAATATCCCTGGTGGTGCCGGTTTCCTGTACCTCACCGCCTTTCAGCACCACGATCCGGTCGGCGATCTGGGCAACGACGGCGAGATCGTGTGACACATAGACACCTCCGATGCCGCCCCTGCGCATTGCCGATTTGAAGGCGCGCAGGACCTCGATCTGGGTCGTCACGTCGAGTGCGGTGGTCGGTTCGTCGAAGATCACCAGCTTCGGATTGCCGATCAGCGCCATGGCCGCGGAGAGGCGCTGAAGCTGACCGCCGGAGACCTGATGCGGATAACGGTCACCGATGGTTTCCGGGTTGGGCAATGAGAGCGCCTTGAAGAGCTCAACCGCGCGTGCACGGGCTTCCTGCGGCGGCATCAGGTGATGGATGCGGGTGACTTCGATGACCTGATCTATGATCTTCTGTGCCGGGTTGAAGGCGGCAGCAGCGCTTTGCGGGACATAGGTGACTTGTGTGCCGCGGACCCTTTCGCGCTCTGTTTCGGAAAGCTGCACCATATCCTGACCCGCCACCTTGACGCTGCCGCCGGAAATGCGGCAACCGGGGCGGGCGTAACCCATCAGCGTCAGGGCGATGGTGGTCTTGCCGGAGCCGCTTTCGCCGATCAGTGCGACGATTTCGCCATCGGCGATATCGATGTCGACGCCCTTGATGATATCGATGCGACGGCCTGAATCGGTGGTTGCCTCGACCTTCAATCCGCGGATTTCAACGAGATTGTTCATGCTTCGCTCCTGTCGCGAATTTTCTGCGGCAGATTGTCGATCAGCAGGTTCACGCTGATCGTCAGGCTTGCAATGGCCAGTGACGGAAAAATGACCGCGGGGGCCGCGAAAGGCAGGCCGCCAATGTTTTCGCGCACCAGCGCACCCCAGTCGGCATTGGGTGGCTGCAGGCCGAGGCCAAGGAAGGAAAGGCCAGAAAGAAGCAGGACGATAAACACGAACCGCACGCCGAGATCGGCAAGCACGGGCCGGATGATGTTCGGCAGAATTTCGGAGCCGATGAGATAAAAGAGGCTCTCACCGCGAACACGCGCCACTGTGACGAAATCCATTGTGTTGACATTGACTGCAAGCGCGCGGGCAAAACGATAGGCGCCGGGCGTGTAGATGACCGAGAGCGTAACGATCAATACCGGAATGGACGAACCGACAGCGGCGACGACCACAAGGCCGAAAAGCTTGCTTGGAATGGAATTCACCGCATCGAGAAACCGGCTGAGCGCGGCGTCGAACCAGCCGCCGATGACGGCGGCGCACATGCCGAGCACAACACCGCAGGTGCAGGCGATGGCGACCGCTGCCAGCGAAATGCCGACCGTGAAACGTGCGCCCATGAGAATACGGGAAAGCACGTCACGACCGAGATAATCCGAACCGAGCCAGAGCTCCGATGTCATCGGCCCGAAATAATCGAAATCGACGATTTCACCGACCGGATGCGGAATGAGATATGGCGCGAAGATCGCAACCATGGCCCAGAGAAAGATGACGAGAAAGCCGAAAACGCCGACTGCGTTGATCTTGTAACCCAAACGCGAGGTCCCCGAAGTTGTTTTGACATGATCGGCCATCAGCGCAGCCTCGGATTGGACATGATGGCGATGATGTCTGCCGTCGTGATGAGGAGGAGATAACCGACGCAGAAGATCATTGCGCAGGTCTGGATCAGCGGCAGGTCGCGGGTGGCGACGCCATCGACCATCAGCTTGGCGACGCCGGGATAATTGAAGATCGTCTCGACGATGATAACACCGCCGACAAGATAGGAGAGCGAGAGCGCCACCGCGTTGACAATGGGGCCAAGCGCGTTTGGCAGCGCGTGGCGCAGCACGATGCGCATGCGCGGCGCACCTTTCAGCAGCGCCATTTCGACATAGGGCGTGTCGAGTGTCTCGATAACGGCGGCGCGGCTCATGCGGATCATTTGGGCGGAGACAACGAAGGTCAGGGTGATGACGGGCATGGCGTAAACACGCAGCACATCGAAAAGCGTGTGCACTTCGCTGACGAGCGATAGCGCCGGCAGCCATTTCAGGTAAACGGCAAAAAGCAGCACCGCGAGCGTCGCGATCATGAATTCCGGCACCGAAATGACGCCGATGGTCAGCACGGTGACGGCCCGGTCATAAAGCGTTCCCCGCAGCATTGCGGAACTGATGCCGAGCGTCAGCGCCAGCGGCACGGCGATGATGGTCGTGATGCCGGCCAGCTTCATGGAGTTGATGAAACGCGGGCCGATGAGATCGGCAATCGCCATGTTATTGGCATAGGACGTGCCGAGATCTCCCTGCACCAGGCCGAAAAGCCAACGGATGAAACGCAGCAGGGCGGGATCGTCGAGATGCATGGCTGTACGCAGGCCGGCAACGGCTTCAGGCGTCGCCGCCTGGCCGAGGAGGATCGTCGCGGTGTCGCCGGGTAACAGGCTGGTGGCTGAAAAGACGATAAATGAGACGATAAGCAGCGTCGTCAGCATGACGACCAGCCGCCTGGCGACAAGGGATAATATCCGGCTGTTCATTCACATGCTCCTGCAACCTGCCTGATGGTGGAGGCTTCCCGCATCTTGGGGAAAGCTTGCCGGGCGCTGTTTCACGCCCGGCACCATGGTTTATCAGGCTTCGAGCCAGACGTATTCCGCGAAGGCGTAACCCATCATGCCGCCGAGTGGATTGGCTTCCAGCCCCTTCAGCTTGGAGGAGATTGCGTCCACATTGGTGAGATAGGCGGGAATGATGGTGCCTGCTTCGTCGGCGATCATCGTCTGCATCTCGAAGTAGATCTGCTTGCGCTTCTCCATGTCGAGCAGGCCGCGCGCCTCCAGCATCAACTTGTCGAATTTTTCCGACTTGTACTGGCTTTCGTTCCACGGCGCGTCCGATGCATAAAGCAGCGAGAACAGGATGTCGGGCGTCGGACGCGGGTTGATGTTACCGAAATGGATCGGGGCCTTCAGCCAGTAATTGCTCCAGTAGCCGTCGGCGGGAACGCGTTGCACGTCCAGCTTGACGCCGATTTCCGCAGCCGAAGCCTGGATGATCATCGCCATGTCGATGGCCGAGTTCGCCGCGTCGGAGGTAATGACCGGGATGGACTGGCCAATGACGCCGGCTTTTTCGAAGTGGAACTTCGCCTTCTCGGGATCGAAGGCTTTCGGCTTCAGACCCGGATTGTGATAGGGGCTCATGGGCGGCACCGGCTGGTCGTTCCCCACTTCCCCAAGTCCGCGCAGGGCCGCCTTGACGATCTGCTCGCGATTGACGATCGACTTCATGCCGGCAATGAAATCGGCCTTGTTACCGGGGGCCTGATCAAGACGGATGTTGAGATTGGTGTAGTTGCCGGACGTTCCCTTCGACAGGACAACGCCCTCCTGCTTGTCGAGCAGACGGAGGGCGCGCGGGTTGATGGCGGCGGCGAGCTGGATATCACCGGAGAGAAGCGCGTTGACACGGGCATTATCGTCCGAGATCGCGAAGAACTCGAAGCTGTCGACGTGCGGTCCACCGGATTTCCAGTAATTGGTATTCTTCGCCATGATCGAGCGTACCCCCGGCTCGAATTTTTCGAGCTTGAAGGCACCGGTGCCATTGCCCTTGGAGAAATCGGTGGTGCCGTCCGCCACGATCATGAAGTGGTGCATGGCAAGGATCGTCGGCAGGTCGGCATTGGCACTGGCCAGCGTAATCTCGACGGTGCTCTTGTCGACGGCCTTGAAGCCGGTCATCTGTGCCGCGATCTTGGCAACCTTGGAGCCGACGGCTGGATCGAGATGGCGCTTCAGCGAATAGACCACGTCGTCGGCGGTCAGCGCCTTGCCGTCGTGGAAGGTCACTCCTGAGCGGAGTTTCACGGTCCAGGTCTTGGCGTCCTTGGATTCGATCGATTCGGCCAGCTCCATCTGCGGCGTGCCGGAAATGTCGAGAAAGCTCAGGCGGTTGTAGAGCGCGCAGCAGCGGACATAATCCGTCGAGAGCGAGGCTTTGGCCGGATCCAGCGTATCGGCAGTGGAGGCCGACCAGCCCGCCGCCTTCAGCGTGCCGCCGGAAACCGGGGTAGCCGCCACGGCCTGCGAGGCGCGGCCGAGGATTGCCGAGCCGGCGGAAAGGGCCACGCCGCCCGCCAGCATCATGTGAAGCAGTTCGCGCCGTGTGGCGCCGCGGCGTATCGCCTGTTCAACGGCAGCATCGTCGGAGCGGGTCCAGTTTGAAATCCTGTCACTCATGGTCTTCCCCTTTTGTATGATTTCTTGAAATGCGTCTGTAGAAATTATCTGCGGCTGGGCACCGGTGTGCGCCACGCCGACAGCAGGGGCGCTCAGCCGCCCGTTTGTCTGGCGGCTTCGGCAAGGCCGGCCATGGACGTGAAGTGATAATCCGGTTCGGTAAAGTTTTCCGGCTCGATCGTGCCGCCATATCCCTTCTGGGCATGGCGACGCTCTATCCAGCAATTGGTCATGCCGAGTTTTCGGGAAATGCCGATATCGTGGTACTGGCTCTGCGCCACGTGCAGAATGTCCTCCTTCGACGCTCCTTCGCTTTCCACGAAGGAAAAGACCTTCTCGAAGAAGGCAGGGTCGGGCTTTTCAGTGCCGGTGTCATCGGCGGTGAAAGCGGCGTGGAAGGGGTTGCCGAGTTCCTTCGAGAAATAGTCGAAGGCCCAGCGTCGGGCATTGGTCATGGCGATCAGGCGGTGGGTCTTTGAAAGTTCGGCCATGGCGGCGCGGCTGTCGGCAAAGCCTTTCCAGTCCTTTGCCGCGTCGCGCAGACGCTCACCATAGGCGCGCTCCACCGGCAGGCCGAGCTCAGGGGCAATGATGAGGTAGACGCGCACGAGATCATCGGGAAAAAGGTCGGTCGCGTCGGAGTAGCGGGCCGCACGGTAGAGCGCGAGCGCCTTTTCACCATCGACCTCAACACCGTTTTCCGCACCGATTGCGGCCAGCGTCGATGTCAGACCCCGTTCGAAATCGATGAGGGTTCCCACCACGTCGAAGCTCATATATTTGAAGTCGCTCAGTTTTTTGGGCAATGTCGGTCTCCGCTCTGCCGCCACGTCCTTTTTAGGGGAGGGTTGCGGCATTTTATTTCGTTCCCGGACGGGATCCTTGTCCCGTTCCCATTTTTGAAAACGCCTGTTTTAGTGGCGTTTTGTGCTTTTTCTTAGGGATAGTTTGGCAGTTCCGGCGCGCCGGATTCTCCGAAATGGATCGGCTCTTCGGCAGAATATTGCGAATATGCGCTGTGTGGCGACATTTCGCGAAGGTGCCGGAAAGAGCCGGTCGCCGCTTCAGGCCATGGCCGCCCGCACGGCCGGGTCCTCTAACGTCTGATCGAGGGTTTTAAGCGTTCGTTCGATTATCGCATCGATCTCGCCATCCGTACAGCAGAGCGGCGGCGCGTAGCCGAGGATGCCGTTCGCGAAGGCGCGTACGATGAGGCCGTTCTCCCAGGCGCGATCAAAAACCCTGCGGGCCGGTATGGCCGCTGCCGGAAGCGGGGTTTTCTTCTCCTTGTCGGTCACAAGCTCGACGGCGGCAAGCATACCGCGGCCGCGCACATCGCCGACCAGCGGATGGCTTCTCAGCCCTTCCAGCCCCGCCATGAGGCGCGCGCCGGCGCGGCGGCCATTCTCCAGCAGCCCGCCTTCGTAAAGCTTCAGCACTTCCAGACCCACGGCTGCGCTGACCGGATGAGCGGAATAGGTATAGCCATGGCCGACCGCCGCTTCGCCTGCGAAATCGGCAATCGTGTCGTAGACATGATCAGCCATGAATACCGCGCCCATCGGCACGTAGCCGGACGTGAGGCCCTTCGCCGCGGTGATGAAGTCGGGCACGATATCTTCGTCGGCGCAGGCAAAAAGCGGGCCGGTACGCCCGAAGCCGGTGATGACTTCGTCGGCGACGAAAAGGATGCCGTATGACTTGCAGAGGTCCCGCATGGCCTTGATCCAGCCGGGCGGCGGCACGAGCACCCCGCCGGAACCCTGAATGGGCTCCGCATAAAAGGCGGCGACGCGCTCCGGACCGATCGTCTCGATCTTGTCCTTCAGAATTTGCAGGGAAGAGGTGATGATGGCGGCGGGATCGCTTCCGGCCGGGTTGCGATAGGCGTAATGCGACGGGATTTTGTGCTGCCAGTCGTAAGGCACGCCGAAACCAGCATGAAACGCGGGCAGGGCGGTGAGGCCCGAACCGGCGGTGGTGGAGCCGTGATAACCCTGTTCGATGGAGATGAACTGGTCACGCTGCGGCTCACCCCTGGCGTGCCAGTAATAGCGGATGAAACGGATGGTGCTGTCCACGGCATCGGAGCCGCCAAGCGTGAAATAGACATGGTTCAGGTCGCCGGGCGCTCGGTCGGCGAGTTCCGACGCAAGCCGGATGGCCGGCTCGCTGCCAATGTCGAAATAGGCTGTGGCATAGGGCAATTCCCGCATCTGTCTGGCCGCGGCCTCAACGATGCTGTCATGACCATAACCGGCATTCACGCACCACAGACCGGCAAAGCCATCGATGAGCTGGTGGCCGGTGATGTCGGTGACGGTGGCGCCGCTTGCCGATTTCAGCACCCGCACGCCCAGCTTCTCATGGCCGCGGAAGGAGGAGACGGGGTGCACCAGATGGGCGCGGTCCAGTTCGATCAGGGAATTGCTTAACATGGGTCTCTCTCCGGATTCAGCCGAGTGCCTGGCTGGTCAATGCAAATGTTTTGAATTTTCTGCCGGGGGCGATGTCGGTCTTCGGTCGGCGCATGGCGATGCCGCCGCCGACATGGGCAAGACCATTTTCGACGAGCCATGGGGCGAGACCCGTATCGGCGGTGGTGTCCACCCGCAGGAACATGCCGGGGCGCTCGGCAATGACGAAAGCGATGAGGGCCTTTGCAGTTTCAGCATTTTCTGCCACGACCGGGCCTATGACCTCACCGCGCCCGAAGGCACGCAGGGCTGCAAAGCCCTTGAGGACGCCCTCCTGCCGGACTTCGGCAAAACGCGCTCTCGCGACAAGCGCTGCAAATAGTGCGGTGCGGTCCGCGCCGAACGCCTGCGCATCGAGCACCGCAAGCTCCCCTGGAACGACGGTCTCGAGCCAGGCGACACCCGCCGGCTTTTCGCCAGGAACAGGAACACCCTGATGCTGGAGCACTTCCCCCGAGGCGACGAAGCCCATTTTTTCATAGAGGGGAAGGCCATCGGCCGTGGCGACCAGGCGGCATTCGCGCTCCTCGGCGGCGCCGATCGCCGCATCCATCAGACGGCGGCCAAGACCGCGGCCGCGCATTGCCTCATCCACGATCACCATATTGACGGTGGCGCAGCCATCTCCCAGCAACGTCGCCATTGCGGATCCGACGACACGGCCGTTTTCGAGCGCGACGAAGCCATTGCTGATTGAAAGGACAAGCGCCCAGTCTTCCTTGCGATGCGGCCAACCGGCCTGGCGCGAGAGTTCGACGGCGGCGTCAAGATGGTCAGGTTGAAAGGACTGGATGTCGATGGGGCTGGCGTGCATGCCGAAACTCCGTTTGCTCTGCTGGTTCATTGATAGACTGAGGTTTGAAGAAGATTGTCCCGACAAATGGGAAGGTTCGATATGTTTCGCTGTTGCTTTTATCCGTTGCCGCATCTTATGCCGCCTGTCGTGCGCGCCTGGCGGCAAACCGGGCCGGGCGAGGGCATCCGGGTTTCTCCGCGCGCAACTCTCTGCCAAACTGGCAGCTACATACGCAACAATCTGCTTTCGCGACGGGCAATTGCGGTGCGCCGACGGGACAAAGGCTTTCTATGATCTCATTATTCCGGCCACACTCGATCCCCAATCAAGGATGACGACGACATGACCATCTTCCGCCCGAAATACATCACTTTCGATTGCTACGGTACGTTGATTAACTTTCAGATGGCCGAGGCCGCCCGCGATCTTTACGGCGACCGCCTGGATGAAGCGCAGATGCAGGAATTCATCAAGAATTTCTCCGCTTATCGTCTGGACGAGGTCATGCATGACTGGAAGCCTTACGCTGAAGTCGTTCACAACGCGCTGTCACGGACATGCAGGCGCAACGGCGTATCCTTCAAGGACGAGGATGCCATCATGACCTATGAGCGCGTTCCGACCTGGGGTCCGCACGCGGATGTCCCCGCTGGTCTGGCGAAGGTCGCCAACGAAATTCCGCTCGTCATCCTGTCCAACGCCATGAATTCGCAGATCATGTCGAATGTCGCAAAGCTCGGTGCGCCGTTCCATGCCGTCTATACGGCCGAGCAGGCGCAGGCCTACAAACCGCATTTCAAGGCTTTCGAATATTTGTTCGACATGCTCGGCTGTGGTCCGGAAGACATTCTCCACGTCTCGTCCTCATTCCGTTACGACCTGATGTCGGCCCATGATCTCGGCATCAAGAACAAGGTCTGGGTCAATCGCGGCCACGAACCGGCAAACCCTTATTATGGTTATGTCGAGATCGCCGATATTTCCGGTCTCGCGGGTGTTGTCGGACTGTAAGGAAAGGACCAGGCCATGAAGCTCGTCTCCTACTGGCACGATACTGCCCCCTCTTTCGCGGGGGCGGCGGAAGGTCCTGTAGAGGGTCACTATGATGTGGCCGTCATCGGCGGCGGCTTTACCGGTCTTGGTGCCGCGCGCCAGCTCGCAAAAGCGGGCGCGCGCGTCGTTGTTCTGGAAGGGCAGCGGGTCGGCTGGGGTGCTTCCGGCCGCAATGGCGGGCACCTCAATAACGGCCTTGCCCATTCCTATCTTTCCGCCAAGGCGGAGCTTGGCAAGGAACGAGCCATTGCGCTCTACAAAGCACTGGACGCGTCAATCGACACGCTGGAGAGCCTGATCGCCGAGGAAGGTATCGACTGTAATTTCCGCCGGGCGGGCAAACTGAAAATGGCCTCGAAGCCGCAGCATTTCGAAGGGCTGGCGAGGAATTTCGAAGCTGTCCACGCCGAGGTCGATCCCGATACGGCGCTTCTGTCCGCCGCCGATCTTACGACGGAAATAGGTTCGCCCTTTCATGGCGCCATGCTCTCGAAGAAGAGCGCCATGATGCATATGGGCCGTTATGTGGCAGGGCTCGCCGAAGCTGCCAGCCGTCATGGCGCGGTGATCTTCGAAAATGCGTCGGTGACAAAACACATTCAGAACGGCGGGCTTCACGAACTTGAAACCGCGCGCGGCAAGGTGGCCGCGGACAATGTTTTCGTTGCGACGGGCGCTTACACGCCCTCCGGTTTCGGTTATTTTCGCCGGCGCATCATCGCCGTCGGCAGTTTCATCATCGCCACGCGGCCGCTGACGGATGCAGAAGTGAAGGCGTCGGTTCCGGGCAACCGCACCTATGTCAACTCCATGAACATCGGCAACTACTTCCGGCTGGCTCCGGATAACCGGCTGATCTTTGGCGGCCGTGCACGCTTCTCCGCCACGTCGGACCAGCGTTCTGACGCCAAGAGCGGAGCGATCCTGACGGAAAGCCTCCATCGCATTTTTCCCCAGCTTTCGCATGTGCCGATAGACTATTGCTGGGGCGGACTGGTGGACATGACCAAGGACCGCTATCCGCGGGCCGGCTATCACGATGGCGTCTGGTATGCCATGGGCTATTCCGGTCACGGGGCGCAGCTTTCCACACATCTCGGTATGGTGGTTGCGGACGCCATTCTGGGGCGGCCGGACAACAACCCGCTAAAGGGGCTTGAGTGGCCGGCGGTGCCAGGTCATTTCGGCAAGCCCTGGTTCCTGCCGCTCGTGGGTTTATATTACAAGATGCTGGACAAGATACAGTAGCCGGCCGCAATTTGTGGCCGCGCCAGCCAGGCGCGGCCTCTCCTCGGATGCCTCGGATGAACGGTCAACCCGCGCGCTTCAGTTGAAGGTGGGATACACCCGCTGCAACATTCACGCCGGTTCCCACTTCGGCGCTGATCGGCTGCAGGGCAAAGTTTTTGGCATTGCCGCCGATCAGCGCATTGGCGCCGAGGCCGACCCCGACCGACGCTCCTGCGGAAGCGCCGACATAATCACCGCTCAGCGCGCCGTCACCCACACGGCTTGCCGCCGTGTTCAGCACGATCCAGCTCATATAGGTCTTGCCGGTCACGCCGATGTCGAGACCGAGCTTGCCGATCTTGCCCGTGTAGCGCTCAGTCTTTCCTGAGCGCTGGCGGAATTCGCAGTTCACCGCCTTGCTGGATCCGACGACGAGGCCGACGCCGCCGGCGATTTCACACGACAGCGTGCCGACACGCTCCTTCTGCGCGGTTTCCGTAGCGCGCTTGCCGTTGTGCTTCGTCTCGGCGGAAGCGAGTGGGGCAATGGCCAGCGTTGCAATTGCAGTTGCGAGAACGAGTTTTTTCATTGTCTGTCACTCCTGTTATCATTCACGAGGCGGATGCGTGGGGAAGAGGCATCCAGATAGGTATAGGGCGGCTGCCGGATCGCCAGATCAGCAATGATCGGCCGCGATGCGAAACATTCCGCGATGATCACCGCACGTTCGAAGGCGGAGAGCGTTTCAACCTCGCCCGAGAGCACAATACGGCCCTCGACCGACGTGACGGAGATTGAGCTTTTCTCCTGTCCGTCAGCATAGGCGATTACGGCCTGCAGGGCGGCGCAGAGGCTGACCTCCTGCGGAAGGCAGCTTGCCGCCGGGTTTGCTTCGCACGCAAGCATCATGGTGAAACCTCCTGCCTTGAACATTGACGGTTCACTTGAATGCTTTTTTGACGGTATCCTTCGTCTGGCCCAGCTTTTCCTGCGCCTGACCGGCCAGTTTTTCGGCCTTGCCTTCAGCCTGAAGCTTGTCATTGCCAGTGATCTTGCCGGCTGCTTCCTTGATCGTGCCCTTTGCCTGACGGGCGATACCTTCGATACGGTTATTGTCCATGACGAACTCCTTCCATCGTTTGAGCGTGCCGCGGTTGGTAACGGCATGATGGAAAGGTAGCCCCGGAATAGTGCTCCTTGCAGAGCATTAGCTACTAGTTCAACTGGTACAAATTGACCTATTTTGCGGGCGGCGAATGTTGTTTTTCCCGGCGGCCGGCAAAACCGCGCTCCCTAGCCCAGATGACCGCCGCCGTGCGGCGGTTAACGCCGATCTTGCCGTATAGCGACGCAATATGATTGCGGATGGTATGTCTGGACAGGTTCAACCGGTCGCTCATTTCCTTGTCGCTGCATCCGTCGCAGATCAGAGACAATATCTGCTCTTCACGCTCGGTGAGATCCTTGAGCGAAGCGGAGGATGACGCCCCGCGGGAATTCTGCCTGAGCCCTGCCAGCCGTTCCACCACGGTGCGACTGAACCATGATGTATCGGCCATGACGCTCTCGATCGCCTCGATCAGTTCGTTCTCGGAGCGGCGTCGTTCCGTCACATCCTGTATCGCCCAGATGACACAGAGCTGGTCATTGATCTCGGCGCGTTCTGCAGAAACGATACATTCGGCCGCGCTGCCATCGGCAAGGTTCATGCGCAGGTTCTCGTTGCGGATCGGGATATTGTCCTTCAGCCGCTTTTCGACATCGCGCCGTGCTGCCACATCGTCCCACAATTTCAGTTCGCTCGCCGTCTTGCCCACCACCTCGGCTTCCTTGCGTCCGCACAGCGTCAGAAATGCATCGTTGACTTCTGTCAGCACGAAATCTTCAAGCCTCGAAATCGCAGCCGGTGCAGGCGAGAGTCGGAAGGATTTGAAAAAGCGCTCCTCGCTCTGGCGAAGGGCATTTTGTGCTTTCCGGCGGCCGTCGAGATCGGCGAAGGTAAAAAGCATGCACGGCTCTTCGGCAACGGCGATGGTTTCTCCCGCCACAATCACCAGCCGGTCGCCGCCGGGAATGGGGATGAGCGCCTCACGCTGGCGTATGACACGTCCTTCATGCAGGCGTTTCAGCGCATCCTCGCCGGTATCGCATTCGGAAAACAGGCCGAGTTCCTCGACGCTGATGCCGATAATATCCTCCCGGCTGAAGCCGGTCATTTCCAAAAAGCCCTGGTTGACGCGAATGAAGCGCTGGTCTTCAAGCCTGCAGATGAGACCAGGTGCGGGATTTGCGTTAAAAGCACTCTCGAAACGTGCCTCCGCTTCGTAGCGCGGCGTCTCGTCACGAATGATCAGCACCAGCACATCCGGTTTCGCGCCGGCATCTTCCAGGATAAGGCCACGCACGGTGTGCACCCAGCATTCGGTTTCATCGTCACTCGGCGATATTTCCACCGTGACGTCTTCAAAGGTCTCGCCGGCAAGAAGCCGCTCAAGCGGATACTGCCCTGCTTCTAGAAGGTGATTATTGCGATACCGAAGCGTGAAATTCCGCCGGTAGCTTTCGGTATCGTCGCCGAGTTCGGATACCGATTCTATGCGGTGCATCACAAGCGCCGCCCTGTTGGCCCAGGCGATTGTTCCGTCGTTTTCGAGAAGGATCAGCCCGTCGCTCAGCCCGGTTACGAGATTTTGCAATACGAGCCGGTTGATCTTGGGAATGGTCAAGCTGTCGTCCATGTCGCCCCTGGCATCTAGAAACTTTATGCCTTTATAACGCCAAGTTCCGCCAAGTGTTGCAAAGCCGGCATAGACGACACGATAACGCGCCGCTTGACCGCGATAAGCGCCGGAATCGGATGGTGCGGATTTGTTGGCTGTCCGTCATACCGTCACCTCAAGGCTCATTTTCGCCCCCTGCAAACGCGGCGGTGATCACTTGCTTATGGGCGCGCCCATCGGACATACTGCCTCTTGAACCACAGATGCCAAGGGCAAGACGACGCCAGAGACTTGAAGCTGGATCGCGCAGCCATCCGAGAAGATTGAGCCATGAATACCCGATTCCTCGAAACCTTTCTCTGGGCTGCCCGATTGAGCAGCTTTTCGGCAGCCGCGGAACGCTTGCACACGACCCAGGCATCTGTTTCAAACCGCATCGCCGCGCTGGAGCGGGAGCTTGGCGTCGTCCTGTTCACGCGTGATGTGCGCTGCGTCAACCTGACGCCCGCCGGTCGTCTGGCGCTGCAACATGCCGAAAAGATCGTCAATCTCACCGGCGAATTCCGGCAAGTCGTCAGCAATCGGGAAGCGCTGAGGGGGACGGTGAGGATCGGTGCTGCCGATACGATCGTGTATGCCTGGCTGCCGCTTCTCATCCGCCGCATGAACGAGCAATATCCCGGCGTCAGTCTGGATCTGACAATCGATACCAGCCTGAAACTCTCCCAGCGTATCCAGAACGGCGAGGTGGATGTCGGCTTCATCATGGGGCCGATCATGGCTGCTGACATCTATAACTCACCGCTTTGCACCTTCGAATCCTGCTGGGTGGGCGCGGTCGAACTGCCGCTGCCGGAAACCGGCGTGACGCTTGAAGATATCGCGCATTTTCCGTTGCTTACCTTCTCCACCGGCTCGCAGCCGCATCAGGCGTTGCGGGCGCTTCTGGATTCGCACGGCCTGTCCGACAGCCGCATTTATAATTCGAATTCACTGTCGATCATGACACGCCTCGTGGCCACGGCCGTCGGCGTCGGTGCGCTGCCGCGTGTCTTGGTGGACGGCATCATCAAATCTGGCGAAGCGCGTATTCTCGACATCACGCCATCGGTGCCGCCCCTGACCTTTCACACGGTTTACGAGGAGCGAGGCGACAATGCGCTCGCCCGCGCGATCGCCGACATGGCGACGGAAATCGTCAGTGAAACCACGATTCAATGGATGACCGCCGCAGCTTAATTTTTATGCTGCATTGCAAGATGATTAATCTATAAGCTTATCTTATGGGTTTCGATAGAGTTTTTCCGTTTGTCACGAAAACAGTTCCCGTTCTTAATTCTCCTCGCAACATGAGAGGAGAGCAACGTGAAAGTCTCACTTGTTCAAATGAATACCCAGAATGACAAGGCAGAGAACCTGAAGGTTGCTGCCGATTTGATTGAGAAGGCAGTCAAGGCGGACGATCCTGACCTTGTTGTTCTTCCTGAATACTTTGCATTTCTTGGAGATAATCCTCGGGAGATGCATGAAAGCGGCGAGGAATTTCCCGGCGGTGAAATCTATACGCTGCTTTCGGGGCTCGCGAAGAAGCATGCCATAACGCTCCATGCCGGCTCCATCGTCGAGAAGGAAGGCAACCGCTTCTATAATTCGACCCTCGTTTTCGGCCCTGATGGCAAGCAGATCGCCCGTTATCGCAAGATTCACCTGTTCGACGTCGATACGCCGAACGGCATCAGCTACCGCGAATCCGATTCCGTCGCCCGCGGCGAAGAGGTCGTAACCTATAAGGTTGGCGACAAGACGGTCGGTTGCGGCATCTGCTACGATATCCGCTTCCCGGAACTGTTCCGTGCGCTGCGGGACAAGGGCGCGGATGTCATCGTTCTGCCGGCTGCATTCACGCTGATGACGGGGAAGGACCATTGGGAAGTGCTGGCCCGCGCCCGCGCCGTCGAGACGCAGACCTATTTCCTTGCCGTCGGACAGATCGGCACCCATGCGGGTGGAAAGAAAGCCTGCTGGGGACATTCCATGGTCATCGATCCGTGGGGTCACATCGTCGCGCAATGCTCCGACACTGTCGGGACAGCCGGCGCCGCTCTCGACTTCGACTATTCGGCCAAGGTGCGTGCCAACGTGCCGGTGGCGAACCACCACGTTCTCTGATCGGAGAAAGACCCAATGTTTATCGTTAACCCCATGCCGGAACAGATCGGCCCCGACATCATCGAACTTCTTGAAAAGGTCGAAGTCGCGACGATCGGCCATGTGCTCCATTCCGGTTTCGTCGATCCTGAAATCCGGGCGGTCCTTCCGGGCAAGCGCGTGGCGGGCACCGCCGTCACGCTTCGCATCCCGAATGCGGATTCGACCATGCTGCACTACCTGACGCAACTCGTGCGTCCGGGCGATATCGTTCTCATCGACCGTTGCGGTGATACCCGCCACGCCTGCTGGGGCGGCGTCATCACCAACACCATGAAGATGGCCGGTGTCAAAGCCGGTGTCGTCGATGGTCCGGCGACCGATTTTTCGGAGTTCACGAAGGTGGACATGCCCATGTGGTGCCGCGGCCCGTCGCCGATCACCACGAAGATCCTCGGTCTGGAAGGCGCGATCAATATTCCGATCAGCGTTGGCGGCCAGGTAATCAATCCGGGTGATGCGATCCTGTGCGATGAGAGCGGCGTGGTCGCCCTTCATCCGAGCCAGGCTCGCGCCATGGCGGAGCGCGCCATCGGCATGCAGGAAGCCGAGATCGTGCTTCTGGAGCGCCTGCGCAACGGCGAGAAGCTGCCGGATATTTCGGGCGCCAATAAATTCGTCCAGGCCAAGCTCAGCGCCTGACACAGGCTTACGGGTGGCGGATCCGTTCGCCACTCCCAATAACAATAGAGGAGAACAGGACAATGAAGAAAACGATACTTCTGAGTGGGATTCTCATGCTCGGTGCGGCTGCCCTGCCGGCGCAGGCCCAGCAGACCGTGACGTTCCTCGGCTATAGCGGCCTTTTCCAGGAGCGTTACACGAAGGCCGTCATCGAGCCTTTCATGGCCGCCAACCCTGACATCAAGGTCGAATATTTCCCGCAGCAGGGTTCTGCCGCCATGCTCGGCTCGCTGCGCGCCCAGAAAGCTGCACCGCAATCCGATATCGCGCTGATGGATGTCTCTGTTGCCAAAACCGGCACGGATGAAGGCCTGTTCGACAAGATCGATGAAAGCGTGACGAAGAATGTCGCCGACCTTTATCCGAACGCCCGCTTCGAAGGTGTGGCCGGTGTTGGCGTGACTTTCGACAACCTGGTTCTCATCTACAATACCGATGCGGTCAAGACCGCCCCGGACAGCTGGAATGCCCTGAAAGACAGCGCCTTCAAGGGCAAGGTCGCCATGCTGAGCGCCCCTGACATCGTCGGTATCGGTACGACGATCATCATGGATCACATGAATGGCGGCAAAGACTTCATCAAGAATATCGACGCCGGCATCAATGCGATGGCGGAAGTCGCACCGAACGTCCAGACCTGGGAACCGAAACCGGAAGTCTATCCGAATGTCGTCAATGGCCAGGTATCGCTGGGCGTGGGCTGGAACGCCCGCAGCCAGGTTAATGCCGATGGTTCCAAGGGCAAGATGAGGGTCGTTCTTCCGAAGGAAGGTACGATCCTCCAGATCAATACGCTCAACCTCGTCAAAGGAGGCCCTTCGTCCGAGGCGGCCCGCAAGTTCGTCGATTATGCATTGAGCCCGGAAGCCCAGGCCGCCTTCACCGCCGCCATGTATTATGCGCCGACCAATGCCAAGGCCACGGTGGCTGCCGATGTCAGCGATCGCACGGTAGTCAAGGCGATGGACAAGGTCATTCCGGTTGACTGGATCGGCCTCTCGAAGGTTCGTGACCAGATCACGCAGGACTGGCGTCGCAAGGTCATTCCGCTCAGCCGCTGAGGCTTTTCGCGCCTGGCGTGAGAAATGGCAAGACTTCCGCACCCCTTATCGGCTGCGGAAGCAGCATACCAAACCCCTCGGCTCATCTTCCCCACCGACGCTCGGGTCGGTGGCGAGGTGGGTCGGCGCGCAAGGGACAGGACATGTTCAAGACGCCAAGTGTCTGACATGCTCTGGAGAAAGGCAAAAAGCCAGAATGGGAACTTCAGACATCATGCAGCCAGGATTTCTCTCAATTCGTTCGCTGACCAAGCGCTATGAAACCATGGTAGCCGTGGATAATCTCAATCTCGAGATACCCAAAGGCGAACTGGTCGCCTTTCTCGGTCCGTCCGGCTGCGGCAAGTCGACGTCGCTGCGCATGATTGCCGGGCTTGCCCCGGTGACGTCGGGCTCGATCCTGATCGATGGCAAGGACGTAACCCGGCTTGCGCCCTACAAGCGCGATATTGGCCTTGTCTTTCAGAGCTATGCGCTGTTCCCGCATATGACGGTTCTCAAGAACGTCATGTTCGGTCTTGAAATGCGCAAGGTGCCGGCTGCGGAAGCGGAACGGCGTGCCCGTGAGGCAATCGCCATGGTGCGTCTGGAAGGGCGCGAGGACCGCCGACCGGCCCAGCTTTCCGGCGGCCAGCAGCAGCGTGTCGCACTGGCACGTGCTCTCGTCATCCAGCCCTCCATTCTCCTGTTCGACGAGCCTCTTTCCAATCTCGACGCCAAGCTGCGCGACGAGATGCGCTCTGAAATCCGCCGTATCCAGAAACAGCTCGGCATCACTTCAATCTTCGTCACCCATGATCAGGTGGAGGCGCTCAGCATGTGCGACAAGGTCGCCGTCCTCAATGGCGGGCGTCTGGAACAGCTCGGCACGCCGCATGACCTCTACGAGCGCCCGGCGACGGCATTCGTCGCCTCTTTCGTCGGCCGCACCAACCGCCTGGTCGGAAACGCGGTCGGCGATCACATCACGGTCGGTGATGCAGTATTGCGGGCGCCCGGTTCGCACAATGGCAAGATCGACCTTATGGTCCGGCCGCATCGCATGGCCATGACGGTGGCCGGTGACGTCGCGCCCGATTTCGAGGGAGCGCCGGTCAATCGTATCGCCGGTGAAGTCCGCGATGTCTATTATGCCGGTGACATCCTCCATTACGAGATCGCCGCGGGCGGCCAGACGCTGTCCGTAGAGCGTGCCACATCAGGCGGCGAAACGCCGGTGGCGGCGGGCAGCGCAGTCAGCCTCGTCTGGCGCGTGGAGGACACGCTGGTCTTCGGAGCAAACCAATGACAGCGGCGGTCATGATCACGGCTCCCGGCAGCCGCACATCCTCCATGGTGTTTCTCGCAACGCTTCTTCTCGGGCCGATCATTGCGGTCAACGGCCTTGCCTTTGTGATGCCGGTCTTCAACCTGCTCCTGCTTTCCTTCCGCGAAAGCCTCGGCGGCGGCGGTCTTGGCGAAGCCCACACACTCGACAACTGGACATCGACGCTGACCGACGGTTTTTATATCGAACTGATCGGCCAGAGCATTCTGACCAGCCTCTTGATCACCGTCCTCACGCTTATCGCTTCCTATCCCATCGCGCTCTATCTTCACCGGGCGCAGGGTCGCTGGAAGACGCTGCTGCTGGTGCTGGTCATCTCACCGCTTTTGACCTCGGCCGTGGTGCGTACCTATGGCTGGATCGCGATCCTTGCCGATGACGGCCTCATCAACAGTATCCTCTTCGCATTCGGTGCGGAAAGCGGTGTGCGGCTGCTGTTCAACAAGGTCGGCGTTGTCATCGGTCTCACCGAAATCCTGATGCCCTATATGATCCTGGCGCTGCTTGCCGGTTTCGGCAGGCTCGATCCGCGTGTCGAGGAGGCGGCCGAAACACTCGGCGCATCGCCCTGGAAGGTGTTCTGGCGCATCATCGTGCCGCTCACCATGCCCGGTGTCGCGCTCGGTTGCCTGCTCTCTTTCGTCCTCGCCGTCAGTTCGTTCATCACCCCCAAGCTGCTTGGCGGCGGGCGTGTCTTTCTTCTCGCGACGGAAATTTACGATCAGGCCATCGTGACGCTCAACTGGCCGCTCGCTGCGACGTTGTCGATGATCATTCTCGTGATCTTCGGTGCAGCTCTGGTGCTTTATTCTCGGCTTCTGCGGGCCATTCTTTAGGGGAGATCAAAGATGGAAGAACGTCCCGTTCCGCTGGCGCTGAAAATCGTCGCCTTCATCATGTTCGTTTTTCTGCTGGCGCCCGTGGTGCTCGTGGTGCCGATCTCGTTTTCGGCCGATAGCTACATGGCTTTCCCGCCTTCGGGCTGGAGCCTGCGCTGGTATGTGGATCTCATGCATAATTCGAAGATGATGGGAGCGCTGGGCACCAGCACCCTTCTCGCCATCATCGTCACCGTGCTGTCCATGCTGATCGCGCTGCCGGCCTCCTATGCCATCGTTCGCATGCGGGTCATCGGCGCGGACGCGCTTCTCGCCTTCTTCACCGCGCCGCTGCTGCTGCCGACAATCGTTCTCGGCCTTGCGATCCTCATCGTCTTTGCCGGTGCCGGTCTGCTCGGCACCTTCACCGGTCTGGTGATCGCGCATCTCATCATCGTGCTGCCTTATGCGCTGCGTGTGCTTACCACCTCGCTTGCCGGCCTGCCGCTGATCTTCGAAGAGGCCGCCTCCACCCTGGGCGCATCGCCGCTCACGGTTTTCCGCCGCGTGACCATGCCGATGATTGCGCCGGGTGTCGTGGCGACGGCGGCGCTTTCCTTTTTGGTGTCGTTCGACGAAGCCGTGATTTCGCTGTTCCTCACGGGTCCGCGCATCACCACGCTTCCGGTCGCCATGTATCAGCATGTGGAGACGCAGGCGGATCCGCTTGTTGCGGCCATTTCCGTTCTCTTGATCGTGCTCACACTTGCCGTCGTCTTCATCGTTGACCGCACGGCGGGCCTGACAAAGACTTTTGTGAAGTAAAGTCGCGGGGTCGCCGGCCGGTGCCGGCTTCCCTTACTGGCAAAGGCGAAGATTTCATTCCCGTTTATCAACACCGCTGCTGCATCGGTGCGACTCGTCGCGCCTGTTGATCTCGCTTGGAACGACGAAGGCAAAGGTAAGCCCATGGCCGAGACCCCCTCCACGGAATTTGATGTCGCCGTCATTGGCGCCGGTGTCGTCGGTTGCGCGGTCGCCCGCCGTTTCGCACTGGCCGGTGCGAAGGTGGTGGTGATCGAACAAGGCCCCGACATCCTCTCCGGCGCTTCCAAGGCCAATAGCGCCATCCTCCATACCGGTTTCGATGCGCCGGAAGGCAGCCTGGAGCTGGAACTGGTGAAGGCAGGCCGGGCGGAATATCTCTCCATTCATGGCCGGATGGGTCTCAGCATCGTCGAAACGGGCGCACTGGTCTGCGCCTGGAACCCGGGCGAAGCGGAAAAACTGCAGGCGATCGCCGAACAGGGGCGGCGCAACGGCATTGCCGGGCTTGAGTTACGCACGGCCGAGCAGGCCCGTGAAGCCATGCCGGGCCTGTCCGGCCGCCTTGTCGCCGCACTTGACGTTCCGGGCGAACATATCATCGATCCCTGGTCCGCGCCGCTCGGCTATCTCACGCAGGCGGTGGCGTTGGGTGCCCAGCTGCTGCGCAACGCGGAGGTCCTGTCCGGTGCATTCGACGGCGTGTGGCAGATAGAGACGACGGCGGGCACTATATTTGCCGCCAGCGTCGTCAATGCCGCCGGGCTGTTCGGAGATATCGTCGACGCACGTCTGGGATTTCCGCCCGACTTCACCATCAAGCCCCGCAAGGGGCAGTTCGTGGTGCTTGATAAAGCTGCCCGTCGGCATGTGCCGCGCATTGTTTTGCCCGTTCCGACCGAAATCACCAAGGGCATCGTGGTGTGCCCGACCGCCTTCGGCAACGTTCTTGTCGGTCCGACGGCGGAAGAGCAGGAAGATCGCGAACGCGCGACGGTCGAGACGGCGACGCTGGAAGGACTGCTGAAACGCGGTGCGGAAATCGTTCCCGCGCTGGCCTCCGGTTCCGTGACCGCTGTTTATGCTGGTCTGCGCCCGGCGTCTGAAAATAAGCACTACCGGATTTCCACCCGGCCAGACCGGCGGGCGATCACGCTCGGCGGCATTCGCTCCACGGGCCTCAGTGCCGCACTCGGACTGGCGCAGCATGCGCTGAGGCTTCACGAAAGTTTCGGTACGCGTTTTAACCCGCCATCCTCAATCCCCGAAGTGACGATGCCCAATCTGACCGAAACCTGCGGGCGGGACTGGCAGCGTGCCGATCACGGCGAAATCGTCTGTCATTGCGAACTCGTCACCCGCCGGGAAATCGAGGCGACATTTTCGAGCCCGGTGCCACCCGGCGATTTCGGAGGCCTGCGGCGGCGTACCCGCGCCGGCATGGGGCGCTGTCAGGGCTTTTATTGTAACGCGCGGTTGGCCGCGATGACCGGCGACCGTCTGGCAACGCCGCTTTCCGTCCGGGAGGGAGCGGACCTATGAGCGCCGGGGAGCAGTTTCAGCGCGTGCATCAAAACCTTGAGAATGCAGATGTCATCGTGGTCGGCGGCGGTCCGGCGGGCGTGGCTGCGGCGCTTGAGCTGAAAGCGCGCGGTATCCCCCGCGTGATGATCCTCGATCGTGAACCCGCTCTCGGTGGCGCCACCCGGCATTGCGTGCATTCGCCCTTGGGCATGCGCGAATTCGGACGCGTCTATTTCGGCCCGGCTTATGCGCAACGCCTGCAGCGGCAGGCGCAGGAAGCGGGTATCGATATCCGCACCGGTCATTCCGTGGTCGAACTGCGGCAGGATGGCACGCTGCTGGTGACATCGGCACACGGCGTCGAGACACTGAAGGCCCGGCGTATCGTGCTGGCCACGGGCGCGCGGGAAAAACCACGCTCCGCGCGGCTTCTGCCCGGTGACAGGCCGGTGGGCGTCCTCACCACCGGCACGCTGCAAGCCTATGTCGCCTTTCACGGCATCATGCCATTTCGCAGGCCGCTGATCGTCGGTTCGGAACTGGTTTCCTTTTCTGCGCTTTTTACCTGCCTTACGCATCATGCCCGGCCGGTGGCGATGATCGAGCCGGAACCTTATCCATTAGCGCGGTGGCCTTTTCGATGCTTTCCGCCGGTTGTTGGGGTGCCCTTTCATTGTGGCGCCGCACTCACGGATATCCGCGGACGCGGCCGGGTCGAGGAGGCGGATATCCGTCTGGTGGATGGTCGTATCCTGACAGTTCAGTGCGATGGTGTTCTGCTCACCGGGCGGTTCACGCCGGAGGCGGCGCTTCTCGATGCATCCGCGGGGTAGGTGGCGGCAGGCAGTGCCGGGCCGTTGATCGACCAGGACGGGCGAATGGCCAATCCGATCTTCTTCGCCGGCGGAAATGTCTTGCGGGCCGTGGAAACGGGCGGCTGGGCGTTTCGCGAAGGCCGTCGGGTTGGCGCGGCGGTGGCAAACGATCTCGCCCGGGCACCCTGCAGCGCGCCGGGGGTGCCCGTCACCTTCGCCGATCCGCTCAAGCTGGCGGTTCCCGCCATGCTGCGGCCTGGCGGGTTTAAACGACCGGCTTTTCGCGACTTCCAGCTTCGTTTCACCAGACGTGTTCGAGGCCTGCTTTCGCTTCATCTCGATGGAAAGGAAGTGTGGAGCAAGACCGGCCAGTGGTTCCCTGAACGCCGTGTGCTTGTGCCCATTCCCGCTGCGGCGTTTGAAGCGGCTCAGATTTCCTTTCATTTTCAGGAGACCAGTTGATGCGCGTTGCGGCGATCGACCAGGGGACGACGTCAACCCGGTGCCTTGTGGTGACCGATGGCGGCACGGCGGAGGTTGTGGCCAGTCGGCGTCACGCACAATTTTACCCCGCCGCCAATCATGTTGAGCATGATCCGGAAGAACTGCTTGTTAATATCCGCGCGGTGCTCGCCGCCGCCGGGCCGGTGGACGCCATCGCCATCGCCAATCAGGGCGAAAGTTGTCTGGCGTGGGATGCCGTCAGCGGTGAGGCGCTCTCGCCAGTCATCGTCTGGCAGGATGCCCGCACCGCCCAAACGCTGGCCGCCCTGCCGCCCTCGGCAACACATCTTTCGAAAGAGATTTGCGGGCTGCCTCTCGATCCGTATTTTTCGGCCAGCAAACTGGCCTGGCTGGTCAGGCACAATCCGGCAGTGGCAGAGGCGAAGACGGCCGGGCGTTTGCGGCTGGGCACCACCGACGCGTTCTTTCTGGACCGGCTGACGGGCTGTTTCCGCACCGACCTTGCGACGGCGTCGCGCACGGGGCTGCTGGATCTTTCAACCGGAGACTGGAGTCCGGAGCTCTGCGCGCTGCATGGCGTGACGATGGATTGCCTGCCCATGGTCGGCCCTGTCGACGGCGGCTTCGGCTCGATCGAAGGAACGCCCATCCGCGTTTCCATCGTTGATCAGCAGGCCGCACTTTATGGCCACGGCTGCCGCACGGCAGGCGATTGCAAGATAACTTTCGGAACGGGGGCGTTTCTGTTGTCCGTTGCCGGTAACGGGCGCCCATCGACGGGAGAGCTTCTGCCAACAATTGCCTGGCAGATGCAGGGCGCGCCTGCCGTTTTCGCCATTGAAGGCGGCGTCTATGATGCCGGCGCGGCGGTCGAATGGGCGAGAAAGATTGGCCTCTACGCTGAAAATGCCGAAATCGATTGTTTTGAGGGGCCATCAGCCATTCGCCGTGGTCTCGCGTTCGTACCCGCGTTTTCTGGCCTTGCCGCGCCTTATTGGGACAGACACGCCGCGCCGCTGTTCATCGGTATGAACCACGCCACCGAGCGGAGTGACATGGTGCGCGCGGTGCTGGAAGGCATTGCCCTGTTGACGGCGCGGCTGATCGAAGCTGCATCGGCGGTTGCTCCCATAGGCGACACGATCTCCATCGATGGCGGCCTGTCGAACAGCCGCTATTTTGTCCGTTTTCTGGCAGCAGCCAGCGGCCGGACCATTTGCGTGCCGGCCATGCGCGAGTTGACGGCGCTAGGGCTGGCCGAACTGTGCGGCATTGATGTCGCCGCCATGCGGCGCGAGACCGAGATATTCGCGCCCGATGGATCGGTCGGCGCCGAAGATCATGCCCGGTTCGCACGCGCCATAGACAATGCCCGCTGCTGGGGGCGGTAAGGCGCCTCGGCAACAGCTGTCACGCCTCCCTTGTCGTAGAGGGACCAGTGGGTGGAATTGAACAGGCGACAAAGGCGACGAAATTTGATAAATTACAAGTCGGCCGGTTGCTGTTTGACGCACGGGTGAAAGCCGCCTGGCGTTCCCATACTGCCAGCCGGATCATGGCGCAGGAGGAGAAGTGCTATGACGGCATTCCATGTCATGGCCGGTGCGAGTGGCGAATTTGCCCGCCCGGAAGTCCGCAAGATTGGTATTGCAGATATAGCCGACGCGTTAAGGCTGGGACTGGAGGACTTTAAAGAAAAGCCGTCCCATTATTTTTTTCTCTGTCTCATGTATCCGATCGCCGGTGTTTTCATGGTGATGTGGAGTGCCGGCGCTAATATGCTGCCGCTGATCTATCCCCTGATGTCCGGTTTTGCACTGATTGGCCCAGTCGCGGCGATCGGCCTCTATGAAATCAGTCGACGGCGCGAACAGGGGTTGGATAGTTCATGGCGGCACGCGCTGGAGGTTCGTCACTCTCCGGCACTGCCGTCGATCATCGCGGTCGCCGTCATGCTGCTTGCGCTTTTCGCCGTCTGGCTGACTGTTGCGCAGCGCATATACTCCGTGAATTTCGAGGCGACGGCACCGGTTTCGCTCTCCACCTTCCTCTCCGATGTATTGATGACCCCGCAAGGACTCTCTCTCGTCATCTGGGGCAATCTGGCTGGCTGCGTTTTTGCCGTCATCGTGCTGGCGACAACGGTGGTGACGTTTCCTCTGCTGCTTGATCGGGATGTCGGCGCGGTCGCGGCGGTGGATGCAAGCATCCGTGCCACGCTTGCCAACCCGGTTCCGGTGGCGCTGTGGGGCTTGATTGTCGCTGCGCTGCTCGTTCTCGGGACGATCCCGGCATTCATCGGTTTAGCGGTTGTCGTGCCCGTTCTCGGCCATTCTACATGGCACCTTTATCGGAAAATGATCGTCCCCGATTATTCCAGCCGTGTGCCTTGAATTTATCGAGCAAACCTGTCGTGCCGTTCTTGCGGTGATGACGGGTAACCTTCGAAAGCGGCGGTTCGCAAGACCGGCGCACCACATTCAGGATTTTGGAAGCAGCACGCCAACGGCAAATTCTTCCTCGGTTGCCGTGTGGCCGGCCTGTGTCTTGCGATATTCGCTGGGCGTAAAACCGCGCTCGGTTCGAAGCGTACGGGAAAGGTGGGGTGCGTCGCAAAAGCCGGTGGCAAGCGCGATCTGGGTGATGGGGTCGTGCGTGGTGCGCAGGAGCGAGAGCGCCCGGTCGAGGCGGAGCTCGAGATAGACCTTGGATGGTGCCGCCTTCAGATCATTGAGGAAACGCCGCTCGAGGCTGCGGCGGCCAAGGCCGAGGTCGCTTGCCAGTTCCAGCACGGTCTTGGGAACCTCGATATTCTGCTGCATCCGCAGGATCGCTTTTTTGACAAGGGGATCGCTGGCCTTACGTGTGCTCTGCTGGCCCGGCTGGGGTTTCTCACCGCTCAGCGCGCTGTCGATCATCATGATGTTTAGGCTCTTGATGGCGGCGGATTGGCCGACATGGCGCTCGACGAGGAAAGCCGCCAGATGCGCGGCACCATGGCCGCCCGAACAGGTCAGCCGGTCGCGGTCGATGACGAAGATCTGGTCGGAGATCATCTGAACCGTATCGAAACGGTCGAGAAAATCCTGGTGGTGGAACCAGCTTACGCAACAGCGATAGCCATCGAGCAGCCCTGCTTCGTGGAGGATGAAGACGCCGGTGCAGAGGCCGACAATCGGAACGCCTGCCGTTGCGCGATCCTTCAGGAAGCGCAGTGCTTCCGGCGGCAGGGCGCTGTGATCGCTGATCAATCCGCCGACAACGACGATGTAGTCGTAGTGACCGGCATCGCTCAGCCGCGTATCCGGCTGCACTTTCACACCGCAGCTCGACTGCACGCTGCCGAGCGTTGCGGAGAGCACCGACCATTCGCAGAGGATGGGTCGGGAGCGGTCCGCCTCATCGGCGGCAAGGCGCAGCACGTCGACGAAATTTGCGAAGGCCGACAGCGTGAAGCGGTCGGCAAGCAGGAAGGCGACGCTGAGGCGTTTTTTGGCGGCGTGCGATTTCATGACGCAAATATTCATGCAAACAGACGCGATTGTCCAGCCGGGCGATGGCAAATGATCCTAGCTTTTGCGACAACAGATTTTCCAACCGTCGGGTCCGATCATGACGCGTTTTAATGCTTTCAGTCTTTTGAAGAATGCCCTGACGGGCAATAAAAACTGGGAAGAACAATGGCCCGACAGCCAGCCGAAGGCCGAATATGACGTGATCATCGTCGGTGCCGGCGGCCATGGTCTTGGGGCGGCCTATTATCTGGCCAGCCAGCACGGCATCACCAATGTTGCTGTCATCGACAAGGGCTGGCTCGGCGGCGGCAATACTGGCCGCAACACGACGATCATCCGCTCCAACTATCTCTATGACGAAAGCGCCCGCCTTTACGATCACGCCGTCGATCTATGGGAAAATCTCAGCCAGGAACTGAACTACAACGTCATGTATTCGCGGCGCGGCGTGCTGATGCTGGCCCATAATGTGCACGACGTGCAGAGCTTCAAGCGTCACATCCATTCCAATCGCCTGAACGGTGTCGACAATCGCTGGCTCACGCCTGAAGAATGCAAGGAATATTGCCCGCCGTTGAGCCTTTCGCCCAATGCGCGTCACCCTGTCATGGGGGGCGCATTGCAGGAGCGCGCCGGCACGGCGCGCCATGATGCGGTCGCCTGGGGTTATGCGCGCGGTGCCGCCGCCCGCGGTGTGGATATCATCCAGAACTGCCCGGTCACCGCTATTCGCCGCAACGCCGACGGTTCCGTTGCCGGTGTCGAGACGGCGAGGGGCTTCATCAAGGCAAAGAAGGTCGCAGTCTCCGCCGCCGGCCACACGTCTGTCGTCATGGATACGGCCGGTGTCCGCCTGCCGCTCGAAAGCTATCCGCTGCAGGCGCTGGTATCGGAGCCGATCAAGCCGATTTTCCCCTGTGTTGTCATGTCGAACGCCGTGCACGCCTATATCAGCCAGTCGGACAAGGGCGAACTGGTGATCGGTTCGGGCACGGACCAGTATACGTCCTATTCGCAGCGCGGTGGCCTGCCGCTGATCGAGCATACGATCGCCGCCATCGTCGAAATCTTCCCGATCTTCAACCGCATGCGGATGCTGCGCAAATGGGGCGGCATTGTCGACGTCACGCCGGATCGCTCGGCCATCCTCGGCAAGACCCCTGTCACTGGTCTTTATGTGAATTGCGGCTGGGGCACTGGCGGGTTCAAGGCCACGCCGGGTGCTGCCCACACCTTCGCCTGGACCATCGCCAAAAACGAACCGCACCCGATCAATGCGCCGTTCACGCTGGAACGCTTCCGCTCCGGCCGCCTGATCGATGAGGCCGCCGCCGCCGCCGTGGCGCACTGAGGATAACGACAATGCTTTTGATCCGCTGCCCCTATTGCAACGAAACGCTGCCCGAAGCCGAATTCACCTATGCCGGGCAGGCCCATGTCGTCCGCGCTGCCGATCCCTCGTCGCAGAGTGATGAGCAATGGGAAGAATTCCTGTTCATCCGCGAAAACGTCAAAGGTCCGCATTTCGAACGCTGGCGGCACCTGCATGGTTGCGGCCGCTTCTTCAACGCCGTGCGCGACACGGTAAGTGACCGTTTCCTCACGACCTATCGTGCGGGTGAGCCGCGCCCTGAACTGTCCTCCCTGACACGCTTGACCGCAAGCTCCGAGGTGTCGAAATGAACTCCTATCGCGTTTCCGGCCGGGGCCGGGTGGATGCTTCCCGTTCGGTCAGCTTTACCTTCGACGGCAAGACCTATCGCGGCGTCAAGGGCGATACCGTCGCCTCCGCGCTTCTCGCCAATGGCGTGCATCTCATGGGCCGCTCGTTCAAATACCACCGCCCGCGCGGCCCGGTGGCGGCGGGTTCCGAGGAGCCGAATGCGCTGATCGGCACCCGCCGCAGCGCCGGCCGGTTCGAGCCCAATACCCGCGCCACGGTGCAGGAAATCTGGAACGGGCTGGAAACCACCTCGCAGAACAAATATCCGAGCCTGAAATTCGATATCGGCGCTGTCAATGACATGGCCTATATGCTGTTTTCGGCCGGGTTCTACTACAAGACGTTCATGTGGCCGAAGAGCTTCTGGAACAAGGTCTATGAGCCCTTCATCCGCGCGGCCGCGGGTCTCGGCGTTTCGCCGACGGAAGAAGATCCTGACACCTATGCCTCGCGCAACCTGCATTGCGATGTGCTGATTGTCGGTGCCGGTCCCGCCGGTCTCGCAGCTGCGCGCGCGGCGGCGGTGGATGGCCTCAAGGTCGTGCTGGTCGATGAAAATGCCGAAGCCGGCGGAACGCTGCTCTCGGAACCGCAGGCGAAGATCGATGGCAAGCCCGCATGGACCTGGCTTGCTGATGAATTGAAGGCCCTGAAGGATCAGGGCGTCAAGGTGATGACCCGCACCACGGCGATTGCCTATTACCACCAGAACATGATCGGCCTTTGCGAAAAGCTGACCGACCATCTCGAAACCGTGCCGAAGGATGTGCCGCGCGAACGCCTGTGGCGCGTTCGGGCGCGTCAGGTGGTGCTGGCGCAGGGCGCACTGGAAAAACCGCTGGTTTTCCACGGCAATGACCGGCCGGGCGTGATGCTCGCAGGTTCCGCCCAGACCTATCTCAACCGCTATGGCGTCAAGGTCGGTAACCGCCCGGTGGCGGTGACGAGCCATGACAGCGCCTGGTATGCCGCTTTCGATCTTCACGGTGCTGGCGCACCTGTTCAGGCCATCGTCGATACCCGCGCCAAGGTGCGCGAGGAGCTGGTAAACGAGGCGCGTGCGCTCGGCATTCCGGTCAAGCTCTCACATACGGTCACGGCGACGTCGGGGCGGTTGCGCGTCAAGTCGGTTCGCGTCAATCCGGTGAATGGTTCCACGGTCGGCGCAGGTCAGGAAATTGCCTGTGATGCCGTGCTGATGTCGGGCGGCTGGACGCCATCGCTGCATCTCTTTTCCCACACGCAGGGCAAGATTGCCTGGGATGACGAGCGCACGACCTTCCTGCCAGCGCTCACCAATGAGGATTGTGTGATAGCGGGCGCCGGTCGCGGGCTCTGGGGCATCGAGGCCGCACTGAAGGACGGTGCGGAGCGGGGCCGTGAAGTCGTTGCAGCCCTTGGCAAGAACGCCAATGTTTCCAGCCATGCGGTCGATCATGATCGCATCGGCAGCGGTGTATCGCACACGGAACTACCAAGCGACCGCGATGCCGGCAAGGCCAAGGCCTTTGTCGATTACCAGAATGATGTGACCGCCAAGGATCTGCGGCTTGCCGTGCGAGAGGGCATGCGCTCCATCGAGCATGTCAAACGCTACACCACCAATGGCATGGCCACCGATCAGGGCAAGATGTCCAACATCAACGGCCTCAACATCGCTGCGGAAGCGCTGGGCAAACGCCAGCCGGAAGTTGGGCTCACCACCTTCCGTCCACCCTATACGCCGACAACCTTTGGCGCCTTCGCCGGTTATCACCGCGGCGCGCACTTCGAAGTGACGCGCAAGACGCAGATCGACAGTTGGGCTGAGGCCCATGGCGCGGTTTACGAGCCGGTCGGGCAATGGCGTCGCGCCTGGTATTTTCCAAAGCCTGGCGAGGATATGGATGCCGCCGTTCGCCGCGAATGCCGGGCGGTGCGCCAGAGTGTGGGCATTTTCGATGCCTCGACGCTCGGCAAGATCGAGGTCGTCGGCCCTGATGCGGTCGAGTTCATGAACCGCATGTATACCAATCCCTGGACAAAGCTTGCCGCCGGTCGCTGCCGTTATGGCCTGCTGCTTGGCGATGACGGCTTCATCCGTGATGATGGCGTTATCGGCCGCATGACCGAAGACCGTTTCCATGTCACCACCACCACGGGCGGTGCCGCCCGGGTGCTGAACATGATGGAGGATTACCTCCAGACGGAATGGCCCGATCTCAATGTCTGGCTGACATCGACCACGGAGCAATGGTCGACCATTGCGCTGAACGGCCCGAACGCGGCAAAGCTGCTTGCACCGCTGGTGGAAGGTGTCGAGCTGACCGAAGAGGCCTTCCCGCATATGTCCTGCGTGGAATGCACCGTTGCCGGCATGCCGGCGCGGCTATTCCGCGTCAGCTTCACCGGCGAGATCGGCTTCGAGGTCAATGTGCCTGCACCGCTCGGTCGCAAGCTCTGGGAAATCCTGTGGGAGGCCGGTCAGCAATATGAGATCACGCCTTATGGTACCGAGACCATGCATGTGCTGCGCGCGGAAAAGGGCTACATCATCGTCGGGCAGGATACCGACGGCACGGTGACGCCATACGACGCGGCGATGGGCTGGGCCGTGGGCAAGAACAAGCCCGATTTTGTCGGCAAGCGCGGCCTTGCCCGACCCGATCTCGTCGCCAAGGGCCGCCGCCATCTCGTCGGTCTACTGACGGAAGACCGTTCGAAGCTGGAAGAGGGCGCACAGATCGTCTTCGACCCGAAACAGCCGATCCCGATGAAGATGGTTGGCCACGTAACGTCATCCTACCATTCGGATGCCGTTGGCCAGCCGATCGCGCTGGCTCTGGTGGAAGGCGGCCATGAGCGGATGGGCGAGACCGTCTATATTCCCATGCTGGGCCGCACCATTGCCGCAAAAATCACCGGGATGGTCTTTGTCGATCCCGAAAACACCCGCCTTAAAATCTGACCCGGAGCCGACAATGAACATGCGCGTTTCCTCCTCCGTTTCCGGCGTGCTTGCCGAAAGCAAAGCGGCACGGGTCAGCATCTCGGCCACACAAGCCCGGTTTTCGCTGCGTGCGCGCGGCGATCTGGCGCCGCTCAACGCTGGCCTCGGCCTCGACTTGCCCGACCGGATCGGCGCCCGCGCCGCTTCCGGTGAGATTGAAGTTCTGCGCCTTGGTCCCGACGAGTGGACCGTCGTTGCACCGACGGCCGAAATCAACAGGCTGATCGCGGCCTGCGCAGACGTTTATGCCGACCTTCCGCACAGTCTTGTCGACATTTCCGGCCGTGAAGTGACGATGTTGATCGAAGGTCCGCGGGCTGCTGAGTTGCTGACATTGGGCTGCGCCCGCGACATCGACACGATTGCCGTTGGCGAGGGACGCCGGACGATTTTCGACGGCGTGACCGTGGTGCTTTGGCGAGATGCTGAACACCGGTTCCGCATGGATGTCTGGAACAGTTTCGCGTCGCATCTCGGCCATCTGCTTGAAACCGGCTGCAGGGAGCTCGCCGCCGAAACCGCCTGAACGCGTTGCAGTTTCAGAACCCTCCAGGAGCTGATCCACCAAGGGGAGCAGGATTTGACCACCTATGTCATGAAAGTCTCGTGCCCGGCGCGCAGCGGCATCGTTGCGGCCGTATCCGGATATCTCGCGCGGTCCGGCTGCAATATCAATGACAGCTCGCAATTCACCGATCAGGAAACCGGCCGTTTTTTCATGCGGTTGAGCTTCGTTTCGGAGCAGGGGCTGGAGCGGGACGCTCTCGCCGAGGGTTTTGGTCCGGTCGCCGTCGACTTCGACATGCAATACGACATCCACGACCTTTCCCGCAAAACCAGAGTGGTGATCATGGTGTCGCGCTTCGGTCATTGCCTCAACGATCTGCTTTATCGCTCCCGCATCGGCGCATTGCCGGTGAAGATCGTCGCGGTGATATCCAATCATCTCGATTATCAGAAGCAGGTCGTGAACGACGACATTCCGTTTCATCATATCCGCGTCACGCCTGAGACAAAACCGGAAGCCGAAGCGGAAATCCTGCAGGTGGTGCAGGATACTGGCGCGGAACTCGTCGTTCTCGCCCGTTACATGCAGGTTCTGTCGGACCGGCTGTGCCAGGAAATGTCGGGCCGCATCATCAACATCCACCATTCCTTCCTGCCATCATTCAAGGGCGCAAATCCCTACAAGCAGGCCTATGAGCGCGGGGTACGGCTGATTGGAGCAACCGCCCACTACGTCACCGCCGATCTCGATGAAGGGCCGATCATCGAGCAGGACACGATCCGGGTAACCCATGCACAGAGCGCGATGGATTATGTGTCACTCGGCCGCGACGTGGAGAGCCAGGTGTTGGCGCGCGCGATACATGGCCATATCCACCACCGGGTTTTCCTGAATGGCAACAGGACCGTGGTTTTCCCCGCCTCGCCGGGAGAATATGTCTCGGAGCGGATGGGCTGAGCGCGGTGCTGCCGTAGCCCCGGCTCCGCCATCCCCTTGAACAGGCGCGGGCTGCTGAACGGCAGCCGCCCTCGTCCGGTGCCGGGTCAACCGTCATACTCATCGTCGGTGACCTGTTCCAGCCAGTCCACCACCTTGCCGTCCTTGACCTCCTGAAGCGCGATATGGGTCATGGCCACATCAGGTGCGGCCCCGTGCCAGTGCCTCTCGCCCGGTGCGAACCAGACGATATCACCGGGGCGGATTTCCTCCACCGGGCCACCGTCACGCTGCGCCCGGCCGAGACCGGAAACCACGATCAGCGTCTGACCGAGGGGATGGGTGTGCCATGCCGTTCGCGCCCCGGGTTCAAATGTAACCTGAGCGCCCTGCACCCGCTCTGCATCGAAGGGGTTGAAGAGCGGATCGATGCGGACCGTGCCCGTGAACCAGGCCGCGGGGCCTTTTGCCGATGCCCGTGTTCCTGCGCGCAATATTTCCATGGTCATTCTCCTGACTGATGTTCCAGGCCGGCGTGAAGCGCGTGGCCTGCCGTCGCCCACAGGGCGGGGCGGGGTCATCGCTTTCCGCATTCTGTGAAGCCCTGCCGCCGGTCTCCGCCACGCGCTTCATTCTCGCGTGTTTCCGAGAGTTGCGCCGGCCGCTTCCGGGACCTTTTCAGACCGCTCGACAAAAATCAATCTCGGGATTGACTCACTTATGAAAACGGTTACATTCGCTGATGTAAACGGTTTCATAGTCGATATCCGTTGCTTGGAGGAGCAAGTTTTCATGTTTAGACATTTGTTGGCTGCTGCCGCGATGGTGTTGGCGGCGGGCACGTCCTTGCACGCGCAGGAACAGAGTTTCAAGATCGGTCTTTCCAATTCTTTCGTCGGCAGCGAATGGCGCACGCAGATGATCGAGGAAGCTCAGGCTGCCGCGAAGGCGTGGGGCGAAAAGGGCGTCAAGGTCGAGGTTGTCGTCCAGAGCGGCAATGTCGACGTGCAGGGGCAGATCGGTCATATCCGCAATTTCATGAACCAGGGCGTTGATGCGATCCTCATCAATCCCGGCAGCCCGACCGCCTTCGATCCAATCTTCGCGCAGGCCAAGGCGCGCAACATCCTCGTCATCGCAACCGACGCCGAAGTGTCCTCCAAGGATGCGATTTATGTCGGTATCGACCAGAAGGCATGGGCCGCGCAGTCGGCGCAATGGCTGGCGGATGCGCTGAAGGGCAAGGGAAGCGTCGTCGCCATCAACGGTATCGCGGGCAATCCGGCAAACGAAGCCCGCGTCGCCGGTTATCGCGAAGTGTTCAAGAAATATCCTGACATCAAGGTGCTGAACGAAGCCAATGCGAGCTGGGATCAGGCGCAGGGGCAGCAGGCCATGCAGAACCTGCTTGCCACTTATCCCGACATCAGCGGTGTCTGGGTGCAGGACGGCATGGCCGACGGCGCGTGGCGCGCCATCGAAGCCGCCGGCAAGACGAAGGACATTGCTGCGACCGGTGAAATCCGCAAGGACTTCATGACCCGCTGGGAAAAGGAAAAATTCAACTCCGGCGCCTCGGTCAATCCGCCCGGCGTGATGGCCAGTGCGCTCAATGTCGCTGTCCTGAAGCTTCAGGGCAAGGAATTCAAGGACGGTATCTTTGGCGGCACCTATGGCAACGCCATCTATATTCCGATCCCTTTCGTCAGCAACGAAAACCTTGCTGACAATATCAAGGCTGCAGAAGGCAAGCCCGGTTACTGGTCCGTCACGGCGACCGTGACGCCGGAACAGGCCGGCGAGTTCTTTAAATAAGAACCGTCCCGGGCCGGCGGAAGCGCCGGCCCGAACCGGAATTTCGAGTGCGGACCGCGCGTTGGCTGGCCGCCTGTGATAAGCATTATTCGGGGACATGCGATGGCGAACGCTTTGGAAGCGGCCGGCATAACGAAGAATTTTGGCGCCGTACGTGCGCTTTCGGACGGCAGGCTGACTGTTGGTCGCGGTGAAATTCACGCGCTGCTGGGCGCCAATGGCTGCGGCAAGAGCACGCTCTGCAAAATCGTTGCGGGCGCGGTGGCGCCGACGAGTGGCACGATCAAATTCAAGGGCGAAGATGTGCGCTTCAAGAGCCCGCGTGACGCCGAAGACGCCGGTATTGCGCTGTTTTACCAGGAACTCAGCCTTGTTCCGCATCTTTCGGTTGCCGATAACATCTTTCTCGGCCGGGAGCCGAAACGTGGCATTTTTGTTGACCGTAAGGTGCTGAAAGCCGAGGCGGCAGGGCTGATCGCCCTGTTTGACGGCGTGGCCGGCGAAGGACTGGAGCCGGATGCGATCGTTGGCACTCTGCCGCCCGATCAGCGCCAGCTCGTCGAAATCCTCAAGGTCTTTGCCCAGAATGCCAGCCTCATGATTATGGATGAGGCTACGGCAGCGCTCGATGGCCGCCAGTCCCAGCGCTTTTTTGAGATACTCCGGGCCAAGAAGGCTGATGGTGTCTCGACCATCATGATTTCCCACCGTCTCGACGAGGTTGTTGCCGTCTGCGACCGCATTACCGTGATGCGAAACGGCGCAACGATTTCCGAGCTCGATACGGCGGCAACCACGCGTGAAGCTGTGGTGCACGATATGGTCGGCGATGTCCGCGCAGCACCTGCCCGCCAGCAGGGACGCGCTGCCGCAACTCCCAGCCTCAAGGTGACGGATGTTACAGGCGAAGGCGTGCGCGGTGTCAGTATTGAAGCCTATCCGGGTGAAATCGTCGGTCTGGCCGGCCTGCAGGGGCAGGGACAGTCGGCGCTTTTGAAGGGGCTGTTCGGCGCGACGCCCTTTGCGACGGGCCAGACATGGTTCGATGGCCGTGAAATTACCATCGGCAAGCCATCGCACGCGGTTCACAACGGTTTTGCCTATGTCTCGGGCGACCGCGGGCGTGACGCTTCCCTTCAGGGCCGGTCGATCTTCGAAAATCTCGTCGCGGCCCTGATGGTGCGCGAAAAGATGCGGCTCGTCCGGCCCGCCACGCTGAAGCCGCGGGTGCAAAAGGTCGCGGATGATATGAAGACGAAGTTTGCCGGCCTTGATATGGCGATCGGCACGCTTTCCGGCGGCAATCAGCAGAAGATCTTCATTTCCCGCTGGCTTGCAACGGCACCGAAACTGCTTCTGCTGGATGATCCGACCAAGGGTATCGATCTCGGCGCCAAGGCCGATCTTTTTGCGCTGATGCGTCAGCAGGCCGATGCCGGCGCGACCATTCTTCTCTACTCTTCGGAAGATGCGGAAATCCTCGAATATGCCGACCGCATTCTTGTGTTCAACGGTGGACGCATTTCTGCGGAACTGACCGGAGCCGACATGACATCTGTAAACATGACCCGCGCCGCTTATGGAGATGCCGCATGAGCGTCTCCGGTTTCCTGCGCAGGCAGCCATGGGTCATCACCCTCGTCGTTCTGGCCGTTCTCGTCGCCGTTAATACGTTCCTGCAACCGTCCTTCGTTCAGCCCTCGGTGCTGCAATCGAACCTGACGACGTTCCTGCCGCTGATCCTGGTCGCCATCGGCCAGACCTATGTCATTCTGGCGGGCGATATAGATTTGTCGGTTGGCAGCATCGTGGCGCTCGCCAATGTCGTCACCGTCAGCGTCATTGCTGCTCTTGGCGGCACGACTGGCGCTGTCTTCGCCGGCATGGCAGCGGGTGTAACCGTTGGGCTACTCTGCGGCCTGGTCAACGGCCTCTTCATTTCGAGCCTGCGTTTCCAGCCGATCGTGACCACCTTCGCGACAGGCATCATCTTTGCCGGGATGGCGATCTGGGTTCTGCCGCAGGCGGGCCTGCCGGTGCCGGAGGCCTATTGGCAGACCTATTCCGGCAGCTTCTTCGGCCTGCCCTTCGTGCTTTGGGTGCTGATTGCCGGCATCGCCTTCACGCTTATCGTGTCGCGTATCCCTTTTCACACGCATCTGCTTGCGGTGGGTGGCAATCGCACCGGCGCCTTCCAGACGGGGCTACGCCTCTCCGGCATCCGTATCGGCGCTTACATGATCTCTGGTCTTTTCTCCGCGCTGGCGGCGCTCTGCCTGACGGGTGAGACGGCCTCCGGCGATCCGCTTCTCGGTGCAAGTCTGGCGCTATCTTCCATCTCTGCGGTGGTCTTGGGCGGTACGGCGCTTTCCGGCGGCTTCGGCAGTTCGACCGGGTCGATCGCGGGCGCGCTGGTGCTGGGCATGATCGGCAACGTGATCTTCTTTGCGGGCCTGCCCTTCGAGTACCAGACACTGGTGCAGGGTCTGATCGTGCTGACGGCTCTGGCCGGTGGCGTTCTGGTGACGAGGCGTTGATATGACCAATCCCGGCTTGCAACTCAAAACCCTTCTCACCGATCCCCTGACCATCGCCATTGGCGCATCGGCTTTCCTGCTGCTTGTTGGCGAATTGTTGTCGCCCGGCTTCGCACAGGGATCGCAGATCGTGCGGCTGCTGACGATTGCCGCCATTCTCGGTATCGTCGCGGCGGGCCAGAATCTCGTTATCCTCGGCGGACGCGAAGGCATCGACCTTTCCGTCGGCGCGATGATCTCGCTCGGCGCGGTGCTTGCCGGCAATATGATGAACGGGCAGAATGCCGGTATTCCCCTTGCCATTCTGGTTGCGGGCGGCATTCCGTTCCTGATCGGCCTCATCAACGGTCTCGGCATCACCTTCGTGCGCATTCCGCCGCTGGTAATGACGCTCGGCATGACGGCGGTCATCCAGGGCGGGCTGGTGGTTTATTCGCAGGGCGTTCCGTCAGGTGCGGCGGCTCCGCTGCTCGCAGGTTTCATCAACCGCCCGCTCATCTTCGGCATTCCCGGTGTACTCTTCGTCTGGCTGGGCATCGCCGCGATCATGCTCTTCGTCCTGCGCCGCACGGCTTTCGGCTTCGCCATTTACGCCATCGGCTCCAACGAGCGGGCGGCGACGCTGGTAGGTCTTCCTGTTCCGCTGATCCGCACGCTGCTTTATGGCCTTTCCGGCCTGTTCGCTGGCCTGACCGGGGTTTGCGTCATCGGCTACACCGGCACGTCCTTCATCTCTGTCGGCGACCAGTATGTGCTTCCGTCGATCATCGCAGTGGTCATTGGCGGCACCTCGCTGGCCGGCGGGGCTGGCGGATATGTCGGAACCATGGCCGGCGCAGTTGCGCTCACCATTCTGCAAAGCGTACTGATAACGCTCAACCTCGATGTATGGGCACGGCAGATCATATTCGGTGTCACGTTGCTAGCGCTGATGCTGCTTTATGGCCGCCAAAAGCAGTTGCGTGTGTGACAGATGAGCAAAGAACACGGTTCGAATATCAGGGAAGTTGCAGCTCTCGCGGGTGTCTCCATCGCGACAGTATCGCGCGCGCTGCAGCAACCCGACAAGGTTCGCCCGGAAACCCGCAAGAAGGTTTTCGATGCCGTTCGGCAGGCGAACTTCGTTCCCAATGCGCAGGCGGCCAGTTTCCGCCGCCAATCCAACAACACCGTCATCCTTCTCGTGCGCGATATCGGCAACCCCTTCTATCTCGAAATCTACAAGGGTGTTGAGGAAGCGGCGGGCGAAGCGGGCTTCAAGGTGCTTATGGGCGATGCCCGCAATGACGAGCACCGTGTGGCGACCCACATCGATATGGTACGGCAGAAACATGCCGACGGCCTCATCCTGATGACCGGGCAGTTCCCGTCCGAGCTTCTCGATCAGGGCGATGCGCTGCCGCCGATCGTCATCGCGTCGGAGACGGTGCCCGGCCTCGAGCTGCCGACCGTCAAGGTGGACAACCGCGCCGCATCGATGAACGCCGTGCGTCACCTCATGGAAGCGGGACATGAAAGGATCGTGCATCTGGCCGGTCCCGTACCGGAAAGTCTGGCGCAGGAACGTTTCGACGGTTACCGCGCGGCACTCGCAGAGGCCGGCATAGCTTATGCCGACGAACTGGTGGTGACGGGTGATTACAGCATTGAGGCCGGCCGGCAGGCAATTGCGGGTCTTCTCGAAGGCGGCATTGTCTTTACCGCGATCTTCGCATCGAGCGACCAGATGGCGATTGGCGCGATCAGCGAGTTGCGGGGCAGGGGTCTGTCGGTCCCGGGTGATGTCTCCGTCATCGGCTTCGACGATATCATCTTCGCCAATGCCTTTGAGCCGCCTCTGACGACGGTGCGTCAGCCCCGGCAGGAAATGGGTCGAAGGGCCATGGCACTGATGGTGGACAGGCTGAATGGCAAACGCACCGCCGAGACCATCGTGCTGGATACGGAACTGGTGGTGCGCGGCTCGGTCGCGCCGTGCCGACCGCCGCACCGGTAGCGGCCAGACTGTGAATGCAAGGAGTGTAAGGACATGAAGACGATCAAAGGCCCGGCGATTTTCCTCGCGCAATTCGCCGGAAACGAGGCCCCTTTCGATACGCTCGACAATCTCGGCCAATGGGCGGCTTCGCTCGGCTACAAGGGCATCCAGGTGCCGACCGACCCCAAGCTCCTCGATCTGGAAAAGGCTGCGGAATCCAAGGACTATTGCGACGAGATCAAGGGCCGTCTGGCCGAGATCGGTGTCGAGATCACCGAGCTTTCGACGCATATTCAGGGCCAGCTCGTTGCCGTTCATCCCGCCTATGACGAGATGTTCGACGGTTTCGCTCCGGCCGAACTGCGCGGAAAGCCGCAGGCGCGGCAGGAATGGGCGGTCAATCAGCTGATATGCGCAGCGAAGGCGTCGCGGCATCTCGGCCTCAAGAGCCATGCGACCTTCTCCGGCGCGCTCGCCTGGCCGTTCGTTTATCCGTGGCCGCAGCGCCCGGCGGGCCTTGTCGAAATGGCCTTTGCCGAGCTCGGCAAGCGCTGGACACCCATTCTCGATGCCTTCGAGGAAAATGGCGTGGATCTCTGCTACGAGCTGCATCCAGGTGAGGACCTGCATGACGGCGTCACCTTCGAGCGATTTCTCGAAGCCACCGGCGACCACGCGCGCGCCAACATCCTCTACGATCCCTCGCATTTCGTGCTGCAGGCGATGGATTATCTCGGCTTCATCGATATCTACCACGAGCGTATCCGCGCCTTCCACGTCAAGGATGCCGAGTTCAATCCAACCGGCCGTTCCGGCGTTTATGGCGGGTATCAAAGCTGGGTCGATCGGCCGGGCCGTTTCCGTTCGCTGGGCGACGGGCATGTCGATTTCGGCGCGGTTTTCTCGAAGCTCACCCAATATGATTTCGATGGCTGGGCGGTGCTGGAATGGGAATGTGCGCTGAAGCACCCGGAAGACGGCGCGCGCGAAGGCGTCGCCTTCATTGAAAACCACATTATCCGTGTGACCGAGCGGGCCTTCGACGATTTCGCCAAGAGCGGCGTCGATGATGCCGCCAATCGTCGCCTTCTCGGCCTCTGAAAGGGATAGCCATGTCTTCCGCACCCAAAAAATTCGACAGCCGCCGTATCCGTCTCGGAATGGTCGGCGGCGGTCAGGGCGCCTTTATCGGTGCGGTGCACCGCATCGCGGCCCGGCTGGATGACCGTTACGAGCTCGCGGCCGGAGCGCTTTCCTCCGATCCCGCGCGTGCGGCCGCTTCGGCAACCCTGCTCGGCATCGCGCCGGAGCGTTCCTATGCCTCGTTCGAGGAGATGGCTGCGGCAGAGGCCGGTCGAGACGACGGTATCGAGGCAGTCGCCATCGTGACGCCCAATCACCTCCATTTTGCGCCCTCAAAGGCCTTTCTCGAGGCCGGTATTCACGTCATCTGCGACAAGCCTGTGACCGCGACACTTGAGGAAGCAAAGGCGCTGGCCGAGATCGTCAGGGCGTCGGACAGCCTGTTTGTCCTGACGCATAATTACACCGGCTACGCCATGCTGCGGCAGATGCGGCAGATGGTGGCTGATGGAGCCATTGGCAAGCTGCGCCACGTTCAGGCCGAATATGCCCAGGACTGGCTGACCGAGGCGGTTGAGAAGACCGGCGCGAAGGGGGCGGAATGGCGCACCGATCCCAGCCGCTCCGGCGCGGGCGGGGCCATCGGCGATATCGGCACCCACGCCTTCAACGCCGCCGCCTTCGTTACCGGTGAAATCCCGAAGAGTCTTTATGCCGACCTGACCTCTTTCGTGCCGGGCCGGCAGCTGGATGACAGCGCCAATATTCTTTTGCGTTACGAAAGCGGCGCCAAGGGCATGCTTTGGGCAAGCCAGATCGCAGTCGGCAATGAAAACGCGCTGTCGCTGCGGGTCTACGGCGAAAAGGGCGGGCTTGAATGGCACCACCGCGTGCCGGATGAGCTGTGGTTCACCCCTTATGGGGAGCCGAAGCGGCTCATAACCCGCAACGGCGCAGGCGCAGGAGCCGCGGCCAACCGTGTCAGCCGCGTGCCATCGGGGCACCCGGAAGGATATCTCGAGGGTTTTGCGACGATCTACCGCGAAGCCGCAGATGCAATCATTGCCAAAAGGGAGGGAAAAGCAGCCGCCGGGGAGGTGATTTACCCCGGCATGGAGGACGGCCTTGCGGGTCTCGCATTCATCGATGCCGCCGTTCGCTCCAGCCAGACCTCGACCTGGATCAGTATCGATATCTAGGTCGCAGCCTATCGGAGGAGACGACACAGGGCGCCGAAGGTGGTGCCCACCAAAGGTACACGTGTCGTCACATTGATCAAACGGAAAGGGAGTTACGCGTTTGAAAACGTTCAAGTCAAAATTCGCAGGCATGGCAGTCGTCGCAGCATTGGCAGCCGGTTTCGCAAATCCGGTTTTTGCCGATGACAGCAAGACCCTGCCGATTGCCGCGCAGATGTATACGCTGCGCAATTCCGGTACGCTGGAGGAGCAGCTGACGATCCTCAACCGCGCGGGCGTTTCCGCGGTGGAAACGGTGGACATGCAGAAGGTCAGCGCCAGCGAATTGAACACGCTTCTCGAAAAGCACAAGATCAAGGTCATTTCCTCGCATGTGCCGATCGACAAGCTGCGCGGCAACCTCGACGAGGTCATCACCGAACAGAAGGCTGTCGGCAACCCTGTCGTGACCGTACCTTTCCTGAAGCCGGAAGACCGACCAAAGGACGCCGCTGGCTGGACCGCCTTCGGCAAGGAACTGGGCGGCTATGCGGACAAGCTGTCCGCTGCGGGCCTTTCCATGGCCTATCACAACCACGACTTTGAAATGGCCAAGTTCGACGGCAAGACGGCGCTGGAACTGTTGCTCGACGCCGCCGGCCCGAAACTGCAGGCCGAAGTCGACGTCGCCTGGGTGGCGCGCAGCGGCAATGATCCCGCAGAATTCCTCGGTACCTTGAAGGGCAAGGTTTTTGCCATCCACGCCAAGGACAATGCACCGGCGGGCACGGCGGAAAACGAACGCGGCTTCGCCATACTCGGCACCGGCACGCTTGACTGGAAGACGATCCTGCCGGCGGCCAAACATGCCGGCGCAAAATGGTTCATCCTCGAGCACGACCTTCCGCTCGATGCCGAAGCGGTCGTAACCAAGGGCAACGCGTTCCTCAACGAACACCTGCCGACCATTCAGTAAACGCTGCCAGTAAAACCAGAACCGCTCCCCGGCGGCCGGTTTCGGCGGGGAGCATGAGGTTCGACAGACGCATGTCCATTTTCCGCCGCGCCGCGACGGGAAGCGCTTTGCCCTGTCGTTTTTTCCAAGCTCACATCGGAGGAGTTATCATGGCAAACAATCATTATGATGCGATTGTTGTCGGCTCGGGCATCAGTGGAGGCTGGGCCGCAAAGGAACTCACGCAGAAGGGCCTGAAGGTTCTGATGCTGGAGCGTGGCCGCAATATCGAACACGTCACCGACTATCAGAATGCCGACAAGGAAGCCTGGGACTACCCCCATCGCAACCGCGCCACGCAGGAAATGAAGGCGAAATATCCCGTTCTCAGCCGCGATTATCTGCTGGAAGAGGCGACGCTTGGCATGTGGGCCGATGAGCAGGAAACGCCCTATGTCGAGGAAAAGCGGTTCGACTGGTTCCGCGGTTATCATGTCGGCGGCCGCTCGCTGCTGTGGGGACGCCAGACCTATCGCTGGTCGCAGACCGATTTCGAGGCCAATGCAAAAGAAGGCATCGCCGTTGACTGGCCGATCCGTTATGAGGACGTGTCCCCCTGGTATGACTACGTCGAGCGCTTCGCCGGCATTTCAGGCAGCCGCGAGGGATTGGACATCCTTCCTGACGGGGAATTCCTGCCGCCCATTCCTCTCAATTTCGTGGAGCAGGATGTCGCAAGCCGGCTGAAGAAGGCGTTCAAGGGCACGCGCCACCTCATCAATTCGCGCTGCGCCAACATCACCCAGGAACTTCCCGATCAGGAACGCACGCGCTGTCAGTTCCGCAACAAATGCAGGCTGGGCTGTCCTTTCGGCGGCTATTTCAGTACGCAGGCATCCACCCTGCCGGCAGCGGTCGCTACGGGAAATCTCACGCTTCGTCCCTTCTCCATCGTCAAGGAAATCCTGTATGATAGGGACAAGAAGAAGGCGCGCGGCGTCGAGATCATCGATGCCGAGACAAACCTGACCTATGAATATACCGCCGACATCATCTTCCTGAACGCATCGACGTTGAACTCGACCTGGGTGCTGATGAACTCGGCCACCGATGTCTGGGAAGGCGGGCTTGGCAGCAGCTCCGGCGAACTCGGCCATAATGTTATGGATCACCATTTCCGCATGGGCGCCACCGGCCAGGTGGAAGGTTTCGAGGACTTCTATTTCAAGGGCCGCCGTCCGGCGGGCTTCTACATTCCGCGGTTCCGCAATACCGGTGACGATAAGCGCAAATATCTGCGCGGTTTCGGTTATCAGGGCTCTGCCAGCCGGTCGCGCTGGGAGCGGGAGATCGCGGAATTGAATATCGGCGCCGATTACAAGGAAGCGCTGACCGAGCCGGGTGGCTGGACCATCGGCATGACCGCCTTCGGTGAAATGCTGCCCTATCATGAGAACCGCGTGAAGCTGGATCATGAGAAGAAGGACAAGTGGGGCCTGCCGGTCCTTTCCATGAATGTCGAGATGAAGCAGAACGAACTCGACATGCGCGAAGACATGGTCAATGACGCCGTCGAGATGTTTGAGGCGGTTGGCATCAAGAACGTCAAGCCCAGTCGTGGCAGCTATGCACCGGGCATGGGCATTCACGAAATGGGAACGGCCCGCATGGGACGCGACCCAAAAACCTCAGTCCTTAACGGCAACAACCAGGTCTGGGATGCGCAGAACGTCTTCGTCACCGATGGCGCCTGCATGACTTCGGCCTCCTGCGTCAACCCGTCCTTGACCTATATGGCGCTGACGGCGCGTGCGGCCGATTTCGCCGTTTCCGAACTGAAGAAGGGGAACCTGTGATGAACAGACGCGAACTGCTGAAACTCATAGCCGTTGCGACCGGCCTGCCGCTGATCGGTGCGGATATACTGACAGCCGCCGAAAACGCTGCCAGGCCCGCCGGGGGTGCCCATGTCTTTACCCCCGAGGAAATCCGCTTTCTGGACGAGGTGGCGGAAACCATCATTCCGCGCACCTCCACGCCGGGCGCGAAGGACGCGGAAGTCGGTGCATTCATGGCCGTCTATGCGGCCGATTGCTACACTGACGAACAGCGGACACTCTTCCTTTCGGCCATTTCCGACATCGAGAAACGCAGTCAGGCCGAACACGGGAAGGCCTTTGTGGCTTTGACCGCCGAACAGCGCCAGGCGCTGCTTTCTGTGCTGGACAAACAGGCCAAAGCGGAACAGTCGCCGGCAAAACCGCATGCTTTCACGCTGGTCAAGCAGCTGACACTGCTTGGTTTCTTCACCTCGAAGATCGGCGCCACGGAAGTTCTCGTCTATGACGAGATTCCCGGTGGCTTCGAGGATCGCGTTCCCTACAAGAAGGGCACGCCTGCCTGGGGCACGACCTGAAGAAAATCGCCGACTCGTCTGCTTCCGTGGACGGGTCGTACTCAAGCGGCAAGACAAGGATGACACGATGCGCAAAATAACAATCATCGCGGCGGCAATGTTTGCCGCAAGCGCCATTCCTGCTTTTTCGGAGGGCGATGTTGCCAAGGGCGAGGCCGTCTTCAAGCGGTGTTCCGCCTGTCACGCCATCGGTGAGGGCGCTAAAAACAGGGTCGGCCCGCAGCTTAACGGGATTATCGGCCGCGCGGCGGGCGGCGTGCCGGACTATACTTACTCGGCCGCGATGAAAAAAGCGGGCGAGGAAGGCCTCGTCTGGACGCCGGAAGAATTGCGGGCATTCCTGAGCGCGCCCAAAAAGAAAATCCCTGGCAACAAGATGGCGCTGGCCGGCATCAGCAAGCCGGAAGATCTGGACAATCTCATTGCCTATATTGAAAGCGCGGCTTCGAAACCTGCAGAGTGATGGCGGCCGAGGCGGGGGAGGATAGGCTGATCCTCCTTCCGGCTGCTGCCGGGAGAGGACGGCCAATGTCATAGAACCCGCCCCGCTTCCTCGATGAATCTTCGCACCAGCGGCAGATGTCGTCTTTCGGCAAGGCAGATCGCATATTCATCGATGAGTTCGGTGGCATCGCAGAGCGGCACGAAGGAAAGGCGCGCGTCGTGACCGAATTCCAGATCGGCCACCACGCCGCATCCCACACCGTTGGCGATGGCTTCTCGCACGCCCTCGCGGGAGGAGATTTCTATGACGGGCTGGATGGAGATGCCGTGATCGGCAAGGTTCTTTTCGAAGATTTCGCGGGTGCGCGATCCCCGTTCTCGCATGACGAAGGACAGGCCTTCAAGCTCTGCCACGAAGACGCTCTCCCGCGCCGCCAGCGGGTGAAAGACGGGCACGCACAGGCCAAGCCGCATGCTGAGGAATTTGACGCCATAGAGGCGCGGATCATCAGGTGCACGGGCGGTAATGGCGACATCGGCGCGATAATCGATGATCTGTTCCATCACCCGCGCGGAATTGTCCACCGAAAGCGAAAAGGTAAGCTGCGGCCGCTCGGCCTTCAGGCGCGAAAGAATAGGCAGCGGCAGCACGGGACCATCGGCAGCGACGCGCAGATGCCCGCCCGCAGAACCCGTATCGCCGCGCAGGAAGGCCTTGGCCTCGTTTTCGGCCTGAAACAGGCGCGCGGTGATTTCGAACAGGCGTTCGCCCTGCGGGCTGAGGCTCACCCCCCGCGGTTTTCTTTCCAGAAGGTTCACACCGCTGATCGCCTCCAGCTCGCGCACATGGGCTGAAAGGGTGGATTGGCTGATCGCCATGTCCCGCGCGGCCTGAGAAAAACCGCCCGATTGCGCGACGATGTGAAAGGCCTTCAGCTGGGTGGTCGACATGAGATCCTGTTCTGCCGGCGCTAGCGCCGTGTGCGCCTTCCTTCTGCCGTGCGATTATCGGCGAAAACGCTGACAACACCATGACGCCCGCGGGAAGGCTTCGTTTACCCTGTGGCGTAACCGATGGCGGCCATGGGAAATCGCTATGGCGCGTTTACACTTTGTTAGGAATTCGTCATCCGGGCGTTAGCCCCTGCCTCTAATCGTGCCGCCATGGCCTCGGCCAATCCGTTTCACGCAAAAAGGCCCAAGAGATGACGACTTCGCAAAACTCGATCGCCAACCCCATCGAAACCTCTTCCGATTGGCTGCTGAAGATCCCGGACCTCTCGCAGCAGCAGAGCATTCTCGTTTCGCCTAGTGGCACCGGCACGGTAACGTCCTACAGCCTGGTATATGACGTCTATTTCCCTTCGGGCGGCTCCACCGAATGGATACCTTTCCTTCAGACGGATCTTACCAACAGCAACGACGGTGACATTTTTGGCTCTGCAAGCAGTGCCAGCTACGGTATCGGCATCGGCGGTAATTATCGCGGCACGGCCAAACTGGATGCCTGGAACCGTATTGGTGTCACGATCGAAAAGAATTCGAACGGCACCGTTTCGATGAATAAATACGTCAATGGCGACTATATCGCGACCCAGCAGATATCGTCCAACCCGGGACGCTTCGCCATCGACCTGTCCAAAGGCTTCCTGATCTTCTCGGATGAGGATGGCGAAACATCTCCCGGCTATCTCAGTAATTTCCTCTTTCTCCAGAAAGTGCTGACGAAGGCCGAAATGTCCTATCTGGGCGCAGCAAAAGCATCGGGTATTCTGCCGGATGCAATGAAGCAGGCGGCAGAGCAGACAGGCGCTCTCGAAGTCCGTTTCTCGGAAGGCTCGGCCGCACCCGCAATCGGCACGGGAACGATTACCGCAAAGGGCACCACGCTCGAATTCACGACGCCTGCAAAGGCTAACGTCCTGGGAATTGGCGAGACGGCCCCTGTCGATCCGTCGGCCGTGGCAAAAACCGCCATGATCAAGGACATGATGGTGACGCCCGACGCGGCAAACGTGACGATCGATCTGTCGAAGTACTTCTCCGGCGAAAAGCTTACCTTCACCGTGCAGAACAGCGAAAACAAGGTCGTGAATGCGGTCCTTGCGGAAGGCAACAAGCTGACGCTTGACTTTGCCGAACTCGGCCACTCCGACATTCGTGTGACCGCGACGGACGCTGCCGGCAAAAGCATGGCCGACGACTTTCGTGTGCGTGTGGCCGGCCCGAACGCCTATACGATCGCCGTTTTTCCGGACACGCAGGACTATACCTCGAACGATGGCATCAAGCATCTCTTCGGCGACATGACGCAGTGGCTGGTCGATAACCGCCAGAGCCACAACATCGTCTTCATGAGCCATGTGGGCGATATCACCCAGAACAACCAGTCGTCCGAATGGGATATTGCCGAATCTGCGCTGCGCAAGCTCGATGGCAAGCTGCCCTATGCGCTGCTTCCCGGCAATCACGATCAGGGCTCGTCCGGCAACGCCGCAAACCATTCTTCCGACCAGCTGGACAGCCGTTTCTCGGCTGCAAAGCAGGCGGCGACCAATGCCGGCACCTTCGGGGGCGCTTACGATCAGGAACAGGCCGCCGCCCGCAACACCTACAGCACCTTCACCGCGCCTGATGGGACCAAGTGGTTGTCCATTTCGCTCGAATTCGGCCCGCGCGACGACGTGATCCGCTGGGCGGGCGATGTGATCGAGAAGTTTCCCGACCATCGCGTGATGCTCGCAACGCATTCGCTGACGAGCTATGCCGGCCGTCAGGACAATCTGGCCTTGCCGCTCTATGACGAAGGCGCCGGCTACGATTACGGTATGCGCACCGACCAGCGCGGCGCAAACGACGGCGAATATGTCGCCCGCGTCTTGTTGTCCCGTTATCCGAACATCGTCATGACCTTCTCCGGTCATATCTTCGGCGATGGCGCAGAAACCGACATCACCTACAACCAGTATGGCGAGCCGGTCTTCCAGTTCCTGGTCAACTACCAGAACGGCGTATCCCGCGAAATCACCGGCAACGGCATCGAGTCGCGCGGCAATAACGGCGGCAACGGCGCAATACGCCTGATCACCATCGATCCGGACAATAACCGCATCTCCACCGAAACCTACTTCACCGCCTTCGACGATTACCTCGACGGTTACCGCAGCAAGCCGGAAATCGATCGCAACGGCCTGACCGGTTATTATCGCGGCCATCAGGAAGTGTTCGAAAACGTCTATGTCGGTGCAGGCAAGGCGCGCGCCATGGCCGATGCCGGTGACGACATCGTCGCCAGTGCGGCAACCGGTGCATCGAAGGCAAGCGTTAACCTCTCCGCCGCCAAATCACTGCTGTCGGCAGACATCAAGAAATTCGTCTGGACGGACAAGAACGGCGATGTGGTTGCCGAAGGCAAGGAAGCGGTTGCCGATCTTTCGCTCGGCAAGCACAAGCTGACGCTGACTGCAACCGACGCCAACGGCGTCAAGACCACCGATAAGATTGACGTTCTCGTTCGCGGCGACCGCACCCTGCTGGTTGAAAACTTCAACGATGGCAAGGCGGACGGCTGGGCCACCAATTTCGGCGCGACCGATGGCAACACCGGCAACTTCCTGCTCAAGGGCACGGTATTTTCGCGCTCGAGCACAACGGATGGCCTTGCCGCTCCGGAGGCAGCGCTCTTCGACCAGAGCGATGCGACCGGCAACAAGCTTGTTTATATTGGCGGACAATCGGCCGGCTGGAGCGACTACGTCCTGGAAGCGACGCTCATCCAGCTCGATAATGACGCAATCGGCGTCTACTTCTATTATAAGGACGCGAACAACTACTACCGCTTCTCGATGGATGGGGAAACCAACCGCCGCCAGCTGATCAAGGTTTCGGGCGGCAATGAAGTTCTGCTCGCCTCGGTCAATGAGGGCGTTCAGTATAATATGGAGCTTCCGCTGACCGTCTCGGTCGTCGGTGGCGTCATCAACGTCTTTCTGGGTGACAACAACGTCTTCGGCGGCCCCGTCGTGGATGCGACGTCGCCGCTCTCCGGCGGCACGGTTGGCGTCTATTCCAGCGGTCAGCGCGCCTCGGTTTTCGATGACATCGTCGTCACACGCGCGGTCACGACCGCCAAGGCCGGGATCGACCAGCGGGTCTACGACCTGGATGGCGATGGCAAGGCTTCCGTCACGCTCGATGCATCCGGCTCCTTTAGCCCTGAGCATCTGACTGGCTTCGTCTGGACGGACCTCGACGGCAATGTCGTCGCCACAGGCAAAAAGGTCGACGTCGCGCTCGATACCGGCATCAACAGGCTGATCCTGAAGGTCACCTCCGCCAACGGTGCCGTTTCGACCGATCGCGTTGATGTTACGGTCGTGGAGAAGGCGAAAATTCTCGTTGCCGAGGATTTCTCCTCCGCTGAGGCCATGGCGCGCTTCAAGATTGTTGACGAGGGTGAGTTCGGCGGTATCGGGCCGGATGGGAAGTCCTCTGAGTGGCTGATTTCCAACGGCAGGTTGGTTCAGACAACCGAGCTTGCAAGCTGTGAGCTGACCTGGAGCGGCGCAACCAACTCCGACTACTGGAAGCGTGGCTGGAGCCCGATGGGGGACGGCGTCAACGTGCTGCGCCTTGGCACTTATGCGCTCTTCAACGACCCGGCAGCGCTGGCATGGACCGACTATGCCATCGAAACAACGTTCCAGACACCTGACAAGGACGGCCTCGGCTTCCTGTTCCGCTACAAGGACAGCAAAAACTATTACAAGCTCGAACTGGATGCCGACGGCATTCTTGATCGTACCCCGAGCAATGGTGCCGGCAGCATCTTCAATCTCGTCCGGATGCGAAACGGCATCGAGGAAATCCTCGCTCAGGTGCCGGGCAAATATGAGCCTGGCCAGGATACGAAGCTGCGCGTCGAGGTCATCGGCGACAAGATCACCGCTTTCCTCAACGAAGAGGCGCTGTTTGCCTATCCGATCGGCGATCGCGAACTCGACGCGGGTACTTTCGGCCTCTATTCCTGGGGTAATAAGGGTCTGGCCTTCGACAATCTGACGGTGGTCAATCTGAAATCCGGCCTCGAGGCGGGCACAACCATCAACGGCACGGAAGCGCGCGACACCCTCGTGGGTACAGATGCCGATGAAACGATCTTCGGCCACGGAGGCAATGACCGGTTGATCGGAAACGCCGGCAACGACCGCCTGGCCGGCGGCGATGGCAACGACGTGCTGATGGGCGGGGCAGGGCGTGACGCGCTGTCCGGCGGCAATGGTGACGACGTGCTGTTTGGCAATGAGGGCAACGATATCGTCTCCGGCGGTCTGGGTGACGACGTCATCGAAGGCGGTACCGGCAACGATCTGCTGCTGGGCGGTGATGGCTCCGACACCTATGTCTATGGCCGCGGTGACGGCTCCGACGACATCGTCGAGACCGCTGGCGCAACGGGCGACAAGGACGTTCTCGTTCTGCACGATATTGCCAGAAACGAAGCCGTCCTGCACAAGTTCGGCGACAACGTCGAAATCGAATTCGGCAACGGTGAAAAAATCTCGCTGCGCAGCCAGCTCGCTGGCGGCGGTCTAGAACTGGTGACCTTCGCCGACGGAACGCTTCTCAACCGCGATGCGATCGTCAAGGGTCTTGTCAACCGTGGCCCGGTTGCTGCTGCCGATACACTGGCTGCAGTCGATGAAGATGTGGCATCCTTCCTTATTTCCGTCGCCACATTGCTGGCGAATGACCAGGACGCCGATCTCGACCAGCTGGCGGTGACGGGTGTTTCCCTTGTCGTGGGTGGAACAGCAGTTCTGGAGGAAAACGGCATCCGCTTCACCACGGCTGCCGATTTCAACGGCACGGCGTCCTTCAGCTACAGGATCACTGACGGTCGCGGCGGTTCGAGCGAGGCGACGGCAAGCTTCACCGTCAAGCCTGTCAATGACGCACCTGTTGCCGCCTCCATCGCCGTCAAAACGGATGAGGATGTTGTCCTGAAGGGCAAGGTCATTGCATCCGATATCGATGGCGATACGCTGACCTTCGCCATCAAGGCCGATGCCGGCGCGACGAAGGGCGAAGTCAAGATCGACGCGGCGACCGGTGAGTGGGTCTATGCGCCGAACGCCAATGTGAATGGAACCGACAGCTTCACGGTTGTCGTTTCCGATGGCAAGGGCGGCAGTGCCGAGAGCGTTGTCTCCGTCACGATCAATCCCGTCAACGATGCGCCCGTGGCCGTAGACGACAGGATCGCCGTATCGGAAAAGGATAGCGCCAGCTTCGATCTGGTCGCCAATGGTACGGATGTGGAAGGTGACCGCCTGACGCTCATCAGCGTCGCTGTGGCGGCCGTTACCGGTCTCGCGCTGACCAGCGAGCAGGCCGCTGCCGCCTTCTCCGTGGTCGATGGCAAGCTGGTTGTTGATCCTTCCTCTGCCTTTGCGGCCCTGGAAGATGACCAGCAGGCGGTCGTGACGCTCACCTATACGGTCCGCGACGCCAATGGCGGCGAAGCGCACGGCACCACAACCGTGACTGTGAACGGCTACACCGAATACACAATCGTCAGCGGTACTGACGGTAACGACGTCCTGGTGGCTGGCGATGGCAAGGACATGCTGGAAGGTGGTGACGGCAACGACACGCTGCTGGCCGGTGCCGGCAACGACATGGTGGATGCGGGCGCTGGCAACGACCGTGTTGTTGCTGGTGACGGCAACGACATCGTCGAGGGCGGCGCCGGTAACGACGTGCTGATGGGCGGCGCCGGCAATGATGTTCTTCACGGCGGTGCTGGCAACGACCAGCTGAACGGCGGATCGGGCGACGACACGCTGATCGGCGGGGCGGGCAACGATGTGCTGACCGGTGGCAGTGGTGCGGATACCTTCGTTTTCGCGGCCGGCAGCGGCCGGGATGTGGTGACGGACTTCCAGGCCGGCGCCGACGGCAAGGATGTCGTCGAACTCTCGAAGGACGTCTTTGCGGATTACCAGGCGTTTATCGCCTCCGGGGTCTTCACGGATGGCGACCACGGTGCCGAGATCGCCTTCAAGGACGGGTCGACGATTACCTTCGATGGTGTGAAGACCGAGCAATTCGTCATCGACGACTTCCGCTTCGCGTAAACCACAAGGGCGCATCCATCCGGGTGCCCTTCAAATCGCGCCAAACCCGCCGATTTCGGCGGGTTTGTGCTTGAGGGAGCCTGGCATGAGTGGCCCACCCTGTCGGCAAAGACGAAGTAAGAAAACGTCTTCGTCATTGGCCCCCCGGGGGCCGGAGAGCACGCTGTCGCTAATATTGCTGCAGCGGACGTGCTGACCGGCGCTGGCGCTGGACGGGACCGCCCATATTCGGACGGCGACCTGTTGGATGGCCAGCGTCGAACCAGCTGCCGGGGGATATCTCAAATCATAATCGATGTAGGGGAGGGCTGTTTTCATTGCCGATGCGTGTGATGACTCATGAATTTTCTTGATCGATTGTCGCAAATGCACGCGCAAGATTGACGTTTTTCCGGTGCGGCGCTACCACCTGTGCCGGTGCCCGTCAGCCGACGGTCATTCGCTGAAATAGCGGCTGGTCGGCGTGCTCGGGTTGTCGTGTCAAAGGGGGAACCGTCCTTGTCGCTTTATCCTGTTCTCCTCGGCAGGCTTGCCCGGCCCGATCTGTTTTCCGATCTTGCAGGCATCGCTCTCGGCGGCAAGGCTTGGTCGGGCGCGGAATTCGATGTTTTAAATCCTTCGACCGGTGCGCTGCTTGCGCGGCTGCCGGATATGGGGCCCTTGGAAACCCGGGACGCGATCGATCGTGCGGCTGAAACACAGGGCGTGTGGCAGAGCCTGCCGGCCAAGGACAAGAGCGCGGTGATGCGCCGCTGGCACCAACTGATTGTTCTCCATTCGGACGACCTCGCAACGATCCTGACGGCAGAAATGGGTAAACCGCTGACGGAAGCAAAATCCGAAGTCGCCCATGCCGCTGCTTACGTGCAATGGTATGCCGAGGAGGCGAACCGCATCTATGGCGAAACGATTTCCGCCCCTTCCAACGATCGGCGGATGCTCGTTATCAAGCAGCCGGTGGGCGTGGTCGGCACCATCACGCCGTGGAATTTTCCAGCATCCATGGTCGCCCGGAAGATTTCGCCCGCACTTGCCGCCGGCTGTGCCATCGTATTGAAACCAGCGGAACAGACGCCGCTGGTGGCAGGGGCAATGTTCGTGCTCGCGCGGCTTGCCGGTTTTCCGGAGGGGGCGCTCAACCTTATCTATGCCAGTCACGGTGCCGATGTCGGTGCGGAATTGTGTACCAATGCCAGGATACGCAAGATCAGCTTCACCGGCTCAACCGAAGTCGGGCGGCTGCTGATGAGCCAATGCGCGCCGCAGATAAAGAAGCTCAACCTCGAATTGGGCGGCAATGCACCCTTCATCGTTTTTGACGATGCCGATATTGATGAAGCCGTGGAAGGCGCCATTCAGGCGAAATTCCGCAATGGCGGCCAAACCTGTGTTTCGGCCAACCGCATCTATGTCCAGTCGGCGGTTCACGATGAGTTTTCGGAAAAATTCGTTGCGCGGGTGGCAGAATTGAAGGTTGGCGACGGCTTCGATCCCGAGGTGACCATCGGTCCGATGATCGACAGCCACGCCATCGACAAGATCGAGGCACATCTGGCCGACGCCAGCGCAAGAGGCGGCTCAATAAGGTGCGGCGGCAAGCGTGTCGGCAATGGCGGAACCTTTTTCGAACCAACGGTCCTCACCGGCGTCACCAGCGCGATGCGGGTGGCGCAGGAAGAGACTTTCGGACCTTTAGCGCCGATCATCCGTTTCGACGATGCGGAGCAGGTTGTTCGTGAAGCCAATGACACGATCTACGGTCTGGCTGCCTATTTCTACGCCTCCAATCTCAAGCGCGTGTGGCGTGTTGCCGAAGCCCTGGAATATGGCATGGTCGGTATCAATACCGGCCGCATGTCGTCGGAAGCAGCTCCTTTCGGTGGTGTCAAACAATCCGGCATCGGCCGCGAAGGCTCGCGCCACGGCATGGAGGATTATCTTGAAATGAAATATCTCTGCATGGGCGGCATATAGCGGCCGGCCGTCACGGGTTCCCGTGGATCATCGCCCTCAGTAACATTTGTGCGCCAGCGACGCTGGCTGCGATCAGCCTGTCGTTCATCAACGAGAAACGCAGGGTGGGCTGGTGAAGCAGCAGCCCTTTACGAAACCGATGGCCGCCATGGGAAATCCCTATGGCGCGTTTACGATTTTTCAGGTCTCCGTCATCCGCACGTTAGCCTTTGCCGCTAGGCGTGCCGACATGGCTCTCGGGCCACTCCCGTGTCGCGAAGGAAGGGCAGAAGATGACGACCTCTTCAAACATGATCGCCGGCCCGCTCGCGATGCGCTTTTTCCCGTTCGCGGAAGATTGTCACAGGCGTATTGCCGCCGGCTGATCCCGCCGCCGCGATTTCAATGGACAGTAAAATGCGTTTCCAATCCGCCAATAGTAATGTTCGTCAGATCAAGGGTGTATTTGCGGGCTGCGCCGTCGCTTTCATCGGCGTCGGCCTCATGAGCGCCCTGGTCAATATTCTTTATCTCACCGGCTCGCTGTTCATGATGGAGGTCTATGACCGCGTCCTGCCCAGCCGCAGCCTGCCGACGCTGGTGGCGCTGTTCGCCATCGTGGTGGCGCTTTACGTATTTCAGGGTCTGTTCGATGCCCTGCGCGGGCGCCTTCTGGTGCGCATATCCGATCGTCTCGATCAGGTCCTTTCCTCGAGGGTCTACGAGGCGGTGATCGGATTGCAATTGCGCCTGCCGGTCAGCGGCGCCCAGGCACAGCCGCTTCGTGATCTCGATACAATCCGCTCTTTCCTGTCGGGAAGCGGGCCGACGGCCTTGTTCGACCTGCCCTGGCTGCCTTTTTATATTGCCATCTGTTTTGCCTTTCATTTCTGGCTCGGCGTCACCGCGCTTGCCGGCGCCGCAATTCTCACCGTGTTCACGCTGATGACCGAGCTTGTCTCCAGACGCCCCGTCGAGGAGGCCGCACGACACGCCTCCCAGCGCAATCGGTCGATTGAAAGCGTGCGCCGGAACGCCGACATCGTCGCCGTCATGGGTATGGTTCCGCCCCTGCGCGATCGCTGGCAGACGGGCAATCGCGCTTATGTGCGCGAACAGCGCGCTGCAAGCGATATAGCCTCCGGTTTCGGCGTGGCAAGCAAGGTGCTGCGCATGCTGCTGCAATCCGGCATTCTGGCGGTTGGGGCGTGGCTGGTCATCAATGAGCAGGCGACACCCGGCATCATCATCGCCGGCTCCATCCTGTCGGCGCGGGCGCTCGCGCCGGTGGATCTCGCCATCGCCAACTGGAAGGGCTTCATCGCTGCCCGGCAGAGCCGCCGACGTCTCGAAAAGACGCTTGCGCTGCTGCCGGATGCCGCCATGCGCATGGACCTTCCGGCGCCCCGCTCCCTTCTCTCCGTCGAACGTGTCGGTGCCATTCCACCGGAAGCGACCGAGCCGGTTCTGCAGGATGTCGCCTTCACGCTGGCGGCAGGCAGCGCCCTTGGCGTGATCGGCGCGAGCGGTTCGGGGAAAAGTTCGCTCGCACGGTTGCTGGTCGGCCTCTGGCGCCCGCTCAAAGGCTCGATCCGGCTGGATGGCGCAACGCTGGACCAATGGCCGGCAGAGGCGCTGGCGCGCCACATCGGCTACATGCCGCAGGCAATCGACTTGCTGGACGGCACCATTGCGGAAAACATCGCCTCCTTCGACCGGCAGGCGAGTTCGGAAAAAATCATCGCGGCCGCCCGTGCTGCGCGCATCCACGACCTCGTTGTGAGCCTGCCCGATGGCTATTCCACTATGGTAGGCGAAACCGGCCGGCAGTTGTCGGCGGGGCAAAAACAGAGGATAGCGCTGGCGCGTGCCCTTTATGGCGAGCCGTTTTTCGTTGTGCTCGACGAACCCAATTCCAACCTCGATTCCGAAGGCGAAGAGGCGCTGACGGCTGCCATTCTCGGCATTCGCGAGCGTGGCGGCGTGGCCGTCATCATCGCCCATCGTCCAAGCGCGCTTCTGGCCGTGGACAAGGTGCTCATGCTCGCTGACGGACGGCAGCAGGCCTTCGGCGCCAAGGAGGAAGTACTCGCCAAGGTGCTGCGTCCGGTCGGTGGTGCGGCAGGCGCCCTCAAGGTCGTGCAGGCCACGGAAGCAGGAAAGATCTGAATATGGATGAATGGCAGACACTCAGACGCTCGATCCGCAACCATATTTTCGTTGGTGGACTGGGTTTTCTAACCCTCGTCGGCGTCTTCGGCGGCTGGGCCGTCGGTACCGAGATTGTGGGTGCGGTCATCGCGCAGGGTTCTCTGGTGGTGGAAACCAGCCTGAAGAAAGTCCAGCATCCCGTGGGCGGCGTTGTCAGCGAACTGGCCGTGCGGGACGGAGACCGGGTCAAGGCAGGCGATGTGGTCATGCGTATCGATGCGACGATGACCAAGGCCAATCTCGCCATCATCGTCAAGAGCCTCGATCAATTCACCGCCCGCAAGGCGCGGCTGGAGAGCGAGCGTGATCGGGCCGGCCGGGTGATTTTTCCGCAAACGCTGCTCGATCGCGCCGGCGATGGCGAGGTTCTGGCCATGATGAATGCCGAACAGCGCCTGTATGAAAACCGCAAGGCGGTTCGCGAAAGTAAAAAACGCCAGCTCGAACAACGCGTGCGACAGCTTCGCGATGAGATAAGCGGCATGGAAGCCGAGCGCGCGGCGAATTTCCGCGAGCAGGGCATGGTCGATGAAGAGCTCATACGCTTTCGCTCCCTGCATGAAAGGGGGCTGATGGAAAAAAGCCGCCTCAGCACACTGGAGCGTCAGGCCACGGATATCGACGGTGATATTGGCCGGCTGATGGCCGGCATTGCCGGGGTCGAAGCGAAGATCAGCGAAACCGCGCTGCAAATCCTGCAAATCGACGAACAATGGTCGGAAGAGGTGGGTTCCGATCTGCGCGAAATGGATGCGCGCATCGGTGAATATGTCGAGCGCCGGGTGGCGGCCGAAGACCAGCTGAAGCGCGTCGATATCCTGGCGCCGCACGATGGGGTGGTGCACCAGCTTTCAGTGCACACCATCGGTGGTGTTGTGGCGCCCGGCGAGCAGATCATGATGATCGTGCCGGAAGTCGACAAACTGGTGGTCGAGGTCAAGGTCGCGCCGCAGGATATCGATCAGATCTATTACGGTCAGCTGACCAACCTGCGCTTCTCCGCCTTCAACCAGAAAACGACGCCGGAAATAACCGGAACGGTGGAACGTATCTCCGCTGATGTGACGGTGGATCAGCGAACGGGCACCAGCTTTTATCTGGTACGTGTCGCCACGTCGCAAGAGCAGATAAAGCGTCTTGGCGAATTCAGCCTCATGCCCGGCATGCCGGTGGAAGCTTTCATCACGACAGGTGAGCGAAGCGTCTTGTCCTATTTCCTCAAGCCATTAATTGATCAGGCGAACCGCACCTTCAGAGAGGCCTGAAGGCAATGGGCGAGAGGCGCAGCTAGCGAATGGTGTGCTCAATTCTGCGATGTCATGCGCTTTCATTGGCGCGTGGCGTTGCAGTTTTCATGGGGCGCTCGGAATTTTGAGCGGTTAGGCCGCCAAGCGGCGTGATTTGGGCGTAACTATCCGTGTGATGTGGCGCGGTGTCGTTCCATGAAGCGGATTGTATGTCCGTAACGCCCCCTTCCGCTAATCGTTGTGCGACAAACCCTTCCAGGGGGTAGCTTCCCTTCGCAACTGCATCGCGTTCGTCGAGGCAGGTCCAACCTGGGACAGGCAGCTCATGCTGTGTTGTGTTTTGCTTTCCGGAGAAATTGAACGGCCGTGTTGAAGCCGGGACTGGAAGCGAAGCGTTTGCATTGTGTGAGTTTCAAAAAGTTTGAATTGACCGCCTCTCACGGCGAGGCAAAACTTGGGGCATTGGCAAGGGAGAGCAAAAATGGACCAGCCGTGGCGTCACATGACAAGCGCACCGAAAGACGGTACCCGGATTCTCGTGACGATCCGCTCGTCGGAGCAAGGCCCGGCACAGGTGGATCTTGTTTATTGGTCCAATGGCGACCGGCTCGGAGCAGAAGGCTGGCGAGCTTCAGACTCCTCACCGGGTCGGATAATTGAATATGCGGAACCGGAGCTGAAGTGCTGGATGCCGGTTCCGGCGGCGAATACCGGTGGGCTCTCGGCGCCATCTCCCTGGGAAGGGGATGATGACCGCGAGCTTTTCGGATCCGGAATATGACGGGGGGAATTGCAGTGAATTTGCGGGAACGCCGCGGGGTATGATCAAGTATCAAGGCCGCCCCCTGCCTCGTCCGCGGAACTGATATCGCAAGTGCACCTGCATCATCCTGATGCCCTGCGCGCAGGATCGCGTGCGGGTATGGATGTCATGCTCAGAGCATTCTCGATTGCAGCGCCTGAGGCGGTGTTGTCGAAGACGCACCAACCGTCAGGCGCAACGAGTTTGCAAAAGTGCCTGATCTCATCGTCGCTATAAGTGGAATAATAGATCTTTGGTTTTCCGTGCAGGCGAACATATCGCGGGGGTTCGTTGAAGGTTTCCGCAGGCCACACGAGCGCCGGATCGGCGAAAACGCGGTCAATCTTGTATGTTTTCAGCAAATCAACCGCTTCCTGCGACGCCCAGCTCTCGTGCCGGGCTTCGATGACAATCTGCCCGTTATCAGACCCACGCATCGCCTCGAACGCCCTTTCTGACGTCCGGATATCAAAGGCAAGCGATGGCGGAAGCTGACACAGAAGCGGTCCACGCTTTCGACCCAGTGGCGCAAGGTCTTCTATGAAAGTTTCAAACGGTTCGGCTATATGGTTCATTCTGCGCGTATGCGAAATCTCTCTGGGCATCTTTGCAGAGAAACGGAAGGTGTCGGGCACGGATTCAGCCCACCGCGCGAAGGTGGACGCCTTGTGCCGACGGTAGAATGTGGAGTTGATTTCGACTCCATCAAAGACCGAGGCGTAACGTTGAAGGCCGCTCCCCTCGGCCGGGAACCGGTCGGCCACCTTTCTCGGGATGGACCAGGCCGCAGTGGCAATGATTGGCAAATCGTGTCTCCTTCACCTCACCGGATCCAGTTCAACTCTTTAAAGCTCGATTTCAGCTCAAGAATTTGCTCCAGCCAAGTTCGTCTTAAAACCTCGTCGGCTGACAAGGTTCCGCGACGGTGATCCGGTCGGGGGTCCAGCCGGCTCTTTTCAGTGTCGCTCGCTGGTAAATAGCCGGTTGCAGCATCGAGACGGACCTGGGTGCTCGAATAGTATTCCGGTTACACAGTGTTGGGTGTTGGCGTCTGCGTCTTCCCGTGAGAGTAGCGATGAAACCGGACAATGACCCGGAGCCGGGGCTGACCGATGATTGAAATTTCCGCTGCTGCCAGTTGGCTAATGGCTGAGTTCCGACCGGGCTTGGAACACTTCAACAAGGTTCGCGGTTTGTACCAAGGGTCAAGGCGGAAAAGAGAGGAGATATCATGTCTAACTCAAAATCCACGGATGGCGGTTACGCCGAAAACACGGGTACGACCGACAATCGGTTCGGCTACTCGCTTGAAAGCCAGGCTCAGTTTGACGATGCCACCGAGATAGCGCGCGGAACGGCCGCCGGCGAAACCCTCAATGTTTATCGCCTTGAACCTGTTGCGGCGCCGGACGACCCAGGCTGGCAGAATGCGCCTGCCCACGGAACCGTGGTCGTCGCAGCGCGGACGGCGGGTGATGCACGGGTTGTCGCTGCAGGTGCGGAACTCGATTTCATGGAGATCGACGCCCTTCCCGCTGAAGACGTGTCGACGTTGAATGCAAGCGCCTTTAGAGATGAAAAACTCTATACGGTGATCGATGTGGAACACGGTCGACAGGGTCTGACGCGAGGGGTGATGGACGGCGATGTCCGTATAGACACCATCAAGCCAGTGCAGATCTGAGAACGTGCCGACCCGAAGGGCTGCGGAATTCTCCGTTCTGCCGCAGGCTTTCAGTTATCAGTTCCGATCTGGGTAACGATATGATCGTCAGCTCACCCGGCGGGCCTGCTCCCCGTCAGGGGATACGCGTTCCGGGCCAAGCTGCGAGAGCAAGGTCGATCAGCCGCTTCAGCAAGGCGTTGCAGGCGCCGTCGCAGGCTTGGGCGGACATGCCCTGGATGATTGCACCATAAAAGCGGGCAAGCGTGTCGGTATCGGTTCGCGCCGGCAGTTCCCCTTCGTCGACTGCACGGTCGAAGCGGGTCTTGAGGGCCTGCATTGATGCCTCGCGCAATGTCGCCGTCAGACGCGCTACGGATGCATTTTCTTCCGCATGCTGCAGGACGGCCGTGGAGACCATGCATCCGCGCGGCTTGTCCGGCTGGGTGTCTCCATCGGCAATATCGTAGAGGTAAAGCCTCAGAGCTTCGTAAAGCGGCAGATCGGATTGCAATATGTCGGATCGACGGCTGTTTTCACGAGCAATGCTGAAATCCAGCGCCTGGCGGTACAACTCCTCCTTCGATCCGAACATCGAATAGAGCGTCGGGGGGTTGATGCCCATCGCTTTCGTCAGATCGGCGGTCGAGGTTCCTTCGTAGCCGCGCTCCCAAAACAGCCGCGCCGCGATGTCGAGCCCAACGTCGCGATCGAGCAGGCGGGGTCTGCCTCGTCTGCGGACTGGTGTCTCCATAAAATAGTGATCCCTATTATATTGTTGACAGATGTGTTTCGCTCCTTATTGTAGGGGTCACTATTTATTTTGGCAACGGAGTGATCAATGTCCAGACGACTTGCAGACAAGACAGCCCTTATCACTGGAGGTTCACGCGGGATCGGCCGGGCGGTTGCCCTCGCCTTTGCCAGGGAGGGTGCCGCGCTGATTGGCGTGCATTATGCCGCCAACGCGGATGCGGCCAATGCCACGGTGCGCGAGATCGAAGGGCTCGGCGTCAAGGCCGTCGCCGTGAAGGCCGATCTCAGACAGGGCAAGGACGCGGCTGACAGCCTGTGGGCGCAGTTCAGCGAAGCAGCGCATGTCGAGACGGGCTCGACCGCTCTCGATATTCTCGTGAACAATGCCGGTATCGCGCCCGCACTGCCATTGAAGCAGACGAGCGAAGCCGCGTTCGATGAGGTGATGACGATCAACTACAAGGCGCCGTTTTTCCTGATCCAGGCCGTGGCCGACCACATCCGTGAAAAGGGCCGTATTATCAACGTGTCGACCGGGTTTACGCGCATCGCAGCGCCGACTCATCCCGCTTACGCCGCGTCCAAGGGCGCGCTGGAAACGTTGACATTGGCGCTGGCACCGGAGTTTGCTACGCGCGGTATCACAGTCAATGCCGTGCTGCCGGGTGTCACGGAAACCGACATGAATGCAGAGTGGCTGTCGTCTCCGGAAGCGCGCGCTGGCGCTGAAGCCCTCTCTGTATTTTCGCGCGTCGGAAAGGCGGAGGATATCGCCGACGTGATTACCTTCCTCGCATCCAGCGATGCCCGCTGGACCACGGGCCAGATGATCGATGCAACGGGCGGCGCCCGCATCTAGGGTACGTTGCTCTTGCTTTAGCTAAAGCTGTTCAAGCAAAAGCAGCCCACGAGGAGAGTCTGATTAAGTTCAGCTTGCTTGTCGTTTATCATCACATCCACGGGCGCTACGCGTGTCCGTGGCGTCGTTATCCCTTTGTGCGGTGCCGCCGAGCTACGCGCAAACGCGTGGTCGCGGACATGTGACGCGCCGATCCCTGCAGATTGATCCTGCCGGCACGCCGTCTAAACGCTTTGCACGACCATCGAGCGGGATGCAGCCCAAGGCAAAGCCACCGGCGCTGTCGCGGCGGGTTCCGCCGAATTCCGATAGCTTTCGGTCGCGCCTGCAGACTGCCTTGGCAAAGGCCGTCCATTTCTAAATTATTCTGCCGCGATTGTTACGTTTCCGAAACGAGCTTTGACGAGAAGCGCGGCTTCTGCGATTGCCTGATTTACCCGGGCGTTCACCACGGGAGAAACCTGCCCTTCCACGTAATCCCGGCCGGAGGTGTAGATTGCGGTCGGCGTCACGAAGGCTTCGAAAAAGGCAAATAGCGGCCTGAGTTGGTGTTCCACCACAAGCGAGTGCCGGTCCCCGCCGCCTGTCGCCGTCAAGATGACAGGTTTGCCCCTGAGGTCGGCGGGATCGAGAAGATCGATGACGTGTTTGAAGAGGCCGGTATAGCTTCCCTTGTAAGTCGGTGAACCGATCACCAGAGCTTCAGCGTCGATGATGGTCTGAATGACCTGCCGCGCGCTGCCTTCCAGGTCTGCTACGGATCGTGCCGAGCTTAGGGAGGAGCCGAGATCCTCAACGTCGAAAACCTGATGTTGCAGGCCCAGTTGGCCGGCCAGCGCCTCGCTGACGCTTTCGACGAAGCGCTTTGTGCTTGATGGCCGCGATGTGTTGCCGGAGAAACCGACGATCAGATTGTTGCTCATTGAACTTTCTTTCGGGTGATCCTGCATAAATGCGGTTTGTGTCTGCGCGCCCTAGGCCGTCTTGAGAATCGACAGCCCGGCCGGATGTGCCGATCGATCATTCTCGCCGGTCTTCCACTTCTCAAAGGCGGCGCGTCCGAGAATGGCGACGGACGTGTCTTCCTGAGGTGCATGGACGAGGACTGACTGGATATCCCGGAAATGACGCTCGAGCCCGAGATCGGCATTGAGACCGGGGTTGCCGATGCCGCGGACCGCCAGCTGGACAGCGTCGCGGATTTGCCTCCCGGCGAGAAGGCGGGCCCTTATCAGGTGTTCGGCATCGCCAATATGGTTTGCGAGCGCGCCAAAGATGATCTGGCGGGCGCCGGCAACCAGAAGGTCGATTTCACCCGAGAGTTCAACGAAACGTTCCGTTTGCGCAATCGGGCGGCCAAGATTAGCCGGCACGCGCTCATGCGCGAAGCGGATGAACGCTTCTTGGGCGGCTTCGGCCGCGCCCAGATAGATGGCAGTGAGTGCAAGCGTCATTGCCGCGTGGCCGCGATTATCCTGCTGGGCGACCGAGGGATCAACGAGCTCCAGCACATTTTCTGCCGGGATTTCAACTTCGGTGTACTCGACATCGTGCGAACCGGTCGCCCGCATGCCGAGGCTTTTCCAGTTCTCGATAATCTTGATGCCGGGCAGACCGTTGGGGACAACGAAGGTGCCGACTCGTGGCTGAACCTCATCGGTATGCGCCCAGACGAGAAAATGGGTGAGGCCATAGGCACCCGTTACGAAGCGCTTGCGGCCCGTGATCGACCAGCCATTTGCCGTCCGGTGCGCACGCGTGGACGGCAATCCGCCGCGGGCCGGCGACCCCAGCTCTGGTTCCACACGCGCGGCGTTCAGAAGAAGCGGCTGCTGCTTTGCCTGTGAAAGAAGTTCCCTGTAGAGACCGTCCGGCCAATGGCCCTTCGTGGCCTGCCCGAGATGTGTAAAAATCGTCATTGCGCTGATAAGCGCTACAGAAGGATCGCCTCGCCCGAGCGCCGCCAGAATATGGGCTGCGGTGCTCAAGGTTCCTCCCGGTCCGCCATAACGCGTGGCCACCGTGCTTTCGAGAAGTCCAGCCTTATGAACGGCGCGAATACCGGTCCAGGGAAACTGACCGGTCTGATCCGCATCCGGTGCGGCTTCGGAAAGGACGCGCGCGGCTGCGTCGAGTGCGGTGGGGTCATAGGACATGCGGATAGCGGCTTTCTCATGGTCGGCAGGCGGGATCATCCGTCACAGGGGTGGATGATCCCGGTCTTGGAAGAGAGGTGGATCGGTCCGACGGCGTGGTCGGACTGCCGTCATCAGGCGGCTGCCTTCTTCTTCGCCTCTTCGCGTTCGCGAATACCCTCGCGGACGAGGGGCAGGATGTATCGTCCGTAGTCTACGGCATCATTATAGTTGTCGTATCCACGGATCGAAATCAGATCGGCGCCAAGGTCGATATAGTCGAGAATGGAGTCGGCGATCGTGCGTGGCGACCCGACCAGGGCGGTCGTCGCGCCGCTGGCATTGGTGGCGGTAACTGTCGGATACCAGAGTGCGCGGTCATGGACGTCGCCGCGCTTGGCGATATCCAGCAGACGCTGGGACCCGATATTGGCAGGAGGCGCTGCATTGACCGGGGCACGAGACAGGCCCTTCTGGCGGTTCTCGTTCAGACGGTCGAGAACCCTGTGCGCCTTTTCCCAGGCCAGTTCATCCGTTTCGGCGACGATCGGCCGGAATGTAACCCAGATCCGGGGGCGGTCGGTGCGTCCGGCTTTTGCGGCTTCGGCGTAGATACGGTCAATCTGCTGTTTTGTTTCAGCCAGCGGTTCGCCCCAGAGGCCGAAAATGTCGCAAAGGGAGCCGCCGATACGATAAGCAGCATCCGAAGAGCCGCCGAGCGAAATCGGGATAAGGCCATTGGTCGGACGCACGGCGCTGCGGAACTGCTTGAACTGGTAGTATTTGCCTTCGAAATCGAACGGCTCCGTCGAAGCCCATGCAAGGCGAAGAATGCGGATATATTCTTCCTGACGCTCGTAACGCTCTTCCTTGTTGAGGAAATCGCCTTCGCGTGCCTGCTCCTCGTCGCTCCCGCCCGCGATGAAGTGGACGACAACGCGCCCGCCGCTCAACTGGTCGAGTGTGGCGAGGGACTTGGCCGCAACCGTCGGATAAACGGTGTTGGGGCGGAGCGCGACAATGATCTTGATGTTCTTCGTGTGCGCAAGCACCGTCGCACCCAGCGTAAAGGGATCGAACGAAGAGGAGGAATAGGGAATGAGCGTGTAGTTGAACCCGTAGTCATCCAGTGCACGCGCGTAACGTTCCAGAAACAGCGGATCGACCGGAGCATCAGGGATGGGGTTCAGATCATTGGATGCGTTGGGAAAGCTGACGCTGATGAATTCCGCAGCCATGGGAGCTCCTTGCTGTTTCTAAATGTCGAGTGAAAGCTAAAGCCGACGTGGCATATGAGGAAGACAGGTCTTTCTATTTCTATGGAAAATGTAGAAAATATTGCCTGACTATTCTGGTGGCCTAGAACCGGCGATTGCCGCCGGGCCTGCATCTGCGTCATAGGGGCCGGGTTTCCACCCCAGGGAGGGAGCAACCGTCGTCGCAAGATCGGTGAGCAATCTTACGTTTTCGGTCAATCCGAAAGCCGGAGGCAAAAAGAGGACGAGCTCATCCGCGGCCGCCAGCCCGGGGTCGCTCAGTACCGCCTCAATGACCGTATCCGGTGCGCCCTGAAAAACGGGGGAAATCATGGCACCAGCCGGTTGGCCGGCAGGAGCCAGCGCACCCTTCGGGCGTGAGGCCGCAATGCCGACTGTGCGACGTTCAAGGTCATAGGCGGCATATTTTTCCCGCAGTTCCGGAGTGGTGCCGACCAGGATCGACGCTGCAACGGCGACCGGAGGCGGCGTTGTCTTCCAGATTCGCAGCCAGTGAGTGCGATAGGCATCGATGATACGCGCCTGATATTGGCCAAACGTCTCGCCTTCGTCCTGATCGTGAAGGACGGTACCGGAAATCAGGCCGATACCGAGTTCGGCGGCCTGAATCGCTGAATCGATACTGGCGGAGCCCTGTCGGATACGGCTGCGCAAGGTGGGGCTGTGTGGGGTCACCCGCAACTCGGCTCCCGGAGGCGCACCAACGTCGTTCGGCGTAACAACGTGCAGAACATCACCGGCAATGGCGGCAAGAAAACGCGACTGTCGCCGCTTTGCCTCTGTCCGGGCATCGGTATCCACGGATCCGAATACGGCATCGAACGCCCCATTTGCCCCGGTTGAAATCGCAAGTTCAAGCCGGCCGTCGATCAGCAGGTCGGTCGTGCCCGCCGCTTCGGCCAGCAGAATGGGGTCCTGATAACGCATCGGGATGACGGCGGAGCCAAGCGTAATGTGCCGCGTATGCTGGCCGACCGCCGCAAAGAAGGGCAACGGGGAAGAAAGATAGTGGTCGAAATGGCGCTGATAGGCCCAGCCGGACTGATACCCCAGCCTTTCCGCCTGTCTGAACAATTCTATGCCCTGTCGGAGCCCCTTTGCCGGACCGTCATCGTCGTTGAATGATACCCGCGTATTGAAACCCAGCCGGCTTTTCGGCCGGAACAATGCGGGAAGGTCGCGCGACGCTGCTGCAATATTCATGCGAGTTGTTCCTTCCGCAGCGCGTGCGGGGCTGCATGGGTGCGGGCCGTTCCGGCGATGCCCGATGGGATGGAGTTCAGCAGCGACGCGGTGTATTCGTGTCGCGGATTGCCGAAAATCTCGGTGACGGTCCCATGTTCGACAATGCGGCCTCGCTGCATCACGGAAACGCTGTGCGCAAGTTGCCTGACGAGGGCGAGGTCATGCGAAACAAAGACATAGGTCAGTCCGAGCTTCGCCTGCAGCGACAGCAAAACCTCGACGATATCCGCCTGAACGCTGACATCGAGAGCGGATGTGGGTTCGTCCAACACGATCACATCAGGCTTGAGGACCAGCGAACGGGCAATTGCCACACGCTGACGCTGCCCGCCTGACAGGGCTGATGGCTTGCGTTCCATGAGGTGCTCGCTCAAGCCGACATTTGCGAGAGCTTGCCGCACCTGCTCGGATCGCTCCTTCGGAGTACCGATCTCGAATCTGTCGAGCGGCTCACGAACAAGCTGGCCCACCTTCCATGTCGGGTCGAGTGACGTGAACGGGTTCTGGTAAACCAGTTGCAGATGCCGCCATACCGACCGCAGGGAAGCGCGGCTCTTGCTTGTAACGCTCTCGTCGGCAACCGTGATGGTGCCGCTTTCCGGCTGCTCGAGCCCCAGCAGCAGGCGGATGGTCGTGGTTTTCCCGGAGCCGGATTCGCCGACAAGCGCGTGTGTCGTGCCTGCCGGAACCGTAAACGAAATATCATCCACAGCGGTCAGGGTTTTGCCATCGACGGTGAAGCGCTTGGTAACGCCGCTGACAGCGATCTTTGGCGATTTGTCACTATCGAGAAGGCTGAACCCCGGATCGCGAAATTTGGCATAACGCTCCGGGTTGAGCGCGGGCACGTCGCCATGGAGTTTTTTGGCATAGGGAGAGGAGGGGGAGGAAAAAACAGCCGATGTCCTGCCCGCTTCCTGCACGACGCCGTTCTTCAGCACGACGAGATTGTCCGCCCTCTCCGCCGCTATTGCGAGATCATGGGTGATGAGAAGCAGGCTGATGTTCAGCTCATCGCGAAGACGGGAGAGGAGATCGAGAATGCGTTTCTGGATTGTGACGTCGAGCGCCGACGTCGGCTCATCCGCCACCAGCAGCGCGGGGCGCGGTAATATTGCGAGCGCGATCAGCACGCGCTGCAGCATTCCGCCCGACAGTTGATGCGGATAGGAATCGTAAACCCGTTGCGGATTGTCGAGACCCACCTTCGCGAATGTTTCCAGAATGAGGAGCTTGCGGATTGCGGGGTTGGCCTCTTGCGTCAGCGCTGCCGCCTCCAGCGCCTGCGCGCCGATTGTTCTCACTGGATTGAGAGAGTTGCCCGGATCCTGCGGCACGAAGCCGATTTCGCGGCCACGAAAAGGCCTGAAGCGCCGTTCCGGCAATGCCAGAATGTCCTGCCTGTCGAAAACGACCCGGCCCGTGGCGTTTGCGCCGTTGGGAAGCAGTCTTAGTACAGCCTTTGCGATGGTCGACTTTCCCGAACCGGATTCTCCGATCAGCGCAAGACTTTCGCCACGCCCAAGCTCGAAGCTGACACCGTGCACGACCTCCTGCCGCCCGTAGGACACGGCAAGATTTTCAACGCCGAGCAGGGGTATGGCGGGCTGCGGAGCCTCTGCCACTATCCGGGGAGGGGTCGGCGCTGTTTTCAATGCGATTTGCGAAGCCATCGGCTGATCCTGTTGACAGAGAGGACGGTCACGATCGTAACGAACGCGGGCGCATAAACGAGCCAGGGCCATTTGAGGTAGTCCTTGCCGATCGAGATCAGCAGGCCCCAGTCGGAAGAGGGCGGCGGATCGCCGTAGCCGAGGAAGGCGAGGCTGGCGATGACGAGAATGGACTCGCCGAATTGCAGGACGGCCAGCGGCAACATCGAGCGGGATGCGTTTGGCAGCACATGTCTCAGCACGATGTAGCCGCGTGAGCCACCCGAGAGAAACGATGCCTCCACGAAGGTCGCCTGACGCGTCTTGATGACCTCTGAGCGCGCCACACGGGCGAAGAAGGCGATCGCCGATATGCCTGTCGCAATGGCGGCGTTGATTGTCTCGAAGCCGATTGCCGTGACGATGATGACCGCCAGCAGGAACTTCGGGATGGATAACAGCACGTCGACAAAACGTGCAAAGACGATATCCACCCAGCCGCCGAAAAATCCGGCAAGCAGACCGATCACACCGCCGATGACGACGCCGATGACGACAGCGACCAAAGCGCTCGATACAGATGAAGCGGTGCCATAAACGACCCGTGTATAGAGATCGCGCCCGAGATGATCCGTGCCGAACCAATGGGCAAAACTTGGCGCAAGAAGCTTGTCAGCCGGGACGCCGTTGATCGGGCTTTGGGTGGTGAAAAGCTGCGGTGCGATCGACCAGGCGACGACGATTGCGATGACAAGCAGGGAGAGGGCGACCGTTGCAGTTATGTTGAGAGTTTTCAGTCTCTCCAACGGATTGCTGATGGAAGCCGGGCTGGAAATAAGGCTCATGGTTTGGCCCCCGTTTCAAGGCCAAGCGACGTGTCGTCGATCGTCGACAGGCGGCGTTTTCGGCCAACGATAATTTTCACCCTTGGATCGAGCAGCGGATAGAGGAGATCGGCGATGAGGTTGACGACGACGAATACCACGGCCCCCAGCGAGACGATCGCCTGCAGGACCGGCAGATCCTGAGTGCTGACGGAACGCTGGACGAGACTGCCGATACCGGTGCGGCCGAATACCGTCTCCGTAATCAGCGAGTTGCCCAGAAGTTCGCCGACGGTGAGGGCGATAACCGTCACCACGGGCAAGGAGGCGGGCTTGAGGAGATGTGTTGTGAAAAGCCGTCTTGGCCCGATGCCGCGACTGCGGGCAACCGCTGCGTAATCCTGCTCTGCCTCATGATCGAGATTGGCGATCAGGACCTCCGCAATCTGTGCGGAAAACGGTATGCCGATGGTGATCGCCGCAAACAGCGTGGCCCAGAAACTGTCGGGTTCGATGACCCGGAACAGCCTGAGCTGAAAACCGAAAAGGTGGATCAGAAACAGGCCGATGACGAAATTGGGTGTCGACAGGAACAGGGAAGGGAAGGCGCGCAGCAATCCCTGTCCGTAACGCTTCGGCACGACCTGCGTGCCGTAGGCGACCGCAAAGGCGAGGATCAGCGCCACGGTCAGCCCGGCGGTGGCCAAGACCAGCGTCGATGGCAGCACCTCGGCGATGAGCGTCGAGACCGGTCGGTTGGAGCGCATCGAGATGCCCAGATCGCCTGTCAGGAAGGCCGACAGGGAGTGCCAGAGCTGCACGATGATCGGCTGGTCCAGCCCCTGTGCCGCAATGATTTCGGTAATCTCCTGCTCGGTAAAGCCGTTCTGCGGGTTGCGCAGAACGCTGGTGATCGGGTCGCCAGGCAGGACGCTGACGACCACGAAGGTGAAGACATAGGCCAGAAGGATGACGACGATCGCCTGGCCGAGCCGCTTTGCGGCGTAGGTTAGGTAGGCATTGCTCATGCCGTCACCTCCTTGACGTTACTCGGTGGTGCTGGCGTCATTCGGCAATGAAAGCTGTGTAATAGCTGGCATAAGCGACGCCGTTATAGACTTCGCCCTTCAGCTTCGGCGATTGCACGTAAATGCGCTGAACGATTTGCGTGCGCGGGATGAAGTAGCCCTGTTCCAGCACGTATTTTTGCAGGCCATCGAGCAGAGGCTTCCGATCCTCGACGGAACCTGCACCAGCGATCTTGTCGCGCAGGTCGTTGAGCGTCGCATCACGCTCGTCCAGCGCAAACCAGTTCTCGCCATTATTGGCGTTGGTCAGGATGCTTGCGACCGTACCGGCGTCGATAAAGCTGCGGGTGACTTCATATGTCGGAACGGCGGCGCCACCGAATTTGACCTTCTCGCCAAAGGTCACGACATCATACGCCCTGATATTGACCTTCCATCCAAGCCGGCCGAGCTGCTGGGCAATCAGCTCATCGACTGATTTCGAGGTTGCCAGATAAGGATTGGAATGGATCGTCAATTCCAGCGGCTTGCCGTCCTTCACGCGAACGCCGTCCGCACCCTTGACCCATCCGGCTTCGTCCAGAAGCTTTTCCGACTTGTCCGGGTTATAGGCGAGGAGATCGCTGTGATCCGTGGCTCCCGGGACGTTGCTCTGGATGAAGGACGTCGCGAGCTTCCAGTCCTGCGTATAGACTGTGTCGATGATTTCCTGACGGTTGATGCCTGCCTGAAGTGCCTGACGCACCTTCACATCATCATAGGGCTGAAGCTTGGTGTTGACGGCCCAGCCGTTGACGAAGCCGAGATAACGCGGGGTCGCGATGGTGAAGCCTTCCTCCTTGAGCGATTTCAGTTCCTGGGGCGAGGCGTTGTAGGCGACATCCGCCTGACCGGACTGAACGGAGGCGACGCGAAGGGATGGCTCAGAGACCAGCTTGTAGGTGATGGTATCGAGATAGGCGGGGCCGGTGTGGCCGACTGCGGCGGGACCCCAATTATAGTCCTTGCGCTTGACCAGGGTGACGTGGTCGCCCTCTTTCCAGGACTCCACCACATAGGGTCCGCTGCCGGCGGTCTTGCTGAGGTCCGCCTGCTGGCCGGCAGGCTGGGCAATGGTCTTGGGAGAGATCAGGATGGAGCCGTGGTAGCCAAGCGTCGGAATGAACCCGAGCGTGGGCTTCTTGAAGAAAACCTTGACCGTCGTCGCATCAACCGCTTCGGCGTGATCATAGGTCTTGGGGAAGAGGCCGATCGGGTTGATGCCCTCGTTCTTGCGGCCGGCATACCAGATGTCGAGATTGGCAACGACGGCCTTGGCATCCAGTGGTTCGCCATCGGAGAAAGTCACGCCGCTTTTGAGGTGGAGGGTGAACTCCGTCGCGGTGTCGTTCTGCTCCCAGCGCTCGGCAATCCACGGGCTGACCTTGCCTTCGGCATCGACGTACAGCAGCTTATCCGTGACATGACCCCATATATGGCCCTGGAAACTGGAGATCGCGCTGTTATTGGGGATCCACGTGTCGCCCAGGGAATCGATCAGAAACGTGATGTCACCGCCATCATGTGGCGTGTCTGCGGCCACAGCACTCAAAGGTGCAGCCGTCGATAAAAACAGCGAGGCGGAAACAGCGAGCGAAGCCGTAAGAAGCAGGCGGCGACGCGAAAGAGACGATGAGAAAGGACGCTTTGTCATTGTATGATCCTGAAAATTCCAAAGTTTTTTCGTTGCAATTTCGGCATCTCCTGGTGTGCGCGTGCGTCTGCGGTGGCTGCTCAAACGCATGTCAAACCGTTGCCGCGCCGGCCTCTCGGCCGAGCAGGAGATGCTTGAGTTCATTGGTGGCCTGATTGGGCGACGCGACGCTAGCGAGCGGTTCCCGAGAACCTGCGTGGCTGAGGAGCGCGCCCGCTTCTACATATTCCAGTCATGGCGCGATCCCCTTCTGCGCTGTCCGTCTTGCCCTTAACCTAGCAGTCAGGCGTGAGGGAGAAAGACTGGTTATTCTTTTTCTATGGATTTAGTGAATTATTTTATCGTCATTTCGGCGGCTGTTTGGATTGGTGTTTCAGGGCCCCTTGGAATGCGGGGTTCCGGCGTGGAGTGACGACGGCTCGGCGTCTGGGCCGACCTGGTCTGGCGATACAAATCGCATGGCCTGGAAAATTGTCACGGGCGGCAGAGCCCCGGTGAAGCGCTCGATCTCCACCTTCGCGATCTGGCCGGTCGATGCCTGCGACAGTTTCGATGTGCCGATATCGCGGGTCAGAATATTTGGATTTCCGTGGATGCATATCGAGTTTTCGGCAGTTGGATCCTCTGGTTCGAACCAGGCGCCGGTAGCGAGCTGCATTACCCCCGGCATGACGTCTTCACTGAGAAGGGCGCCCGCCAGGCAGCTGCCGCGCTGATTAAAAAGCCTCACGACATCGCCGTCAGATATTCCACGAGCCGAGGCGTCGGCTGGATGGATACGGACGGGCTCCCTGTCCATGATCTTGGTGGAACGGCTGAAATCGCCATAGTCCAGCTGACTGTGCAGGCGTTGATATGGTTGATTGCAGACGAGATGCAGCGGATAGAGGTGCGCATCGTCTGGAGTTTCCACTCTGGGTGGATACCAGCGCGGATGACCCTTGCAGTCATCATAACCGAAACCCTCGACGGTCCCGGAAAAAATCTCGATCTTTCCTGAGGGGGTCGCCAGCGGTTTCGTTGCGGGATTCTCAAGGAAAGCGCGCGCCGGTCCACCGTCGTCCGGCTTGACTGGAAGGGACAGTTCTCCGCGTTCCCAGAAGGTTTCAAAGTCCGGCGCCTCATGGCCCGACGCGGCAAGTGCCTGACGGGTCGTTTCGTATAGAAAGGCAAGCCATTCTCCGCTGCTGCGGTTTTCGGTGAAGGCCTCGAACCTGCCGAGTTCGCGGGCAATGCCGGCGAATATTTCGTAATCGTCGCGTGCTTCGCCGACGGGGGCGATCAGGCGCTTCATGGCGATCATCAGCGGATCGCGATCGGCGGCGCCGATGTCGTCACGCTCAAGCGTGGTCGTGGCGGGCAGCACGATATCGGCGTGTCTGGCGGTGGAGGTCCAGGCGGACTCGTGGACGATGATCGTTTCCGGCCGCCTGAAAGCAGCTCGCAACCGGTTGATATCCTGATGATGGTGAAATGGATTGCCGCCCGCCCAATAGACAAGCCGGATGTCAGGATAAAGAAGCGTGCGCCCGTTGTAATGGAACTCGGCGCCGGGATTGAGCAGCATATCGGAGATGCGTGCGCAGGGAATATAGTCCGGCACAGGGTTTTTGAATTGCTGCAGCGTTGGCAGGGGAACGGCGAGCAGGTTCTTGCCGATATTGCCCAACGCGCCAAGGGAATAAGAAAATCCGCCGCCGTCCGATCCGATCTGGCCGAGCATGGCGGCAAGCACAATGCCCATCCACACCGGCTGCTCTCCGTAATCGGCCCGCTGCAGCGAATGACTGACGGTGATCAGGGTTCTCGAACCGGCCATCCTGTGCGCCAGCTTGCGTATTGTGTCCGGCGCGATGTTGCAGATTTCGGCCGCCCATTCCGGGCTTTTGTGCTGGCCGTCCTCCCTGCCGAGAAGATAGTTTTCAAACCGGTCATATCCGACCGTATAACGCTCCAGAAACCTCCGGTCGTGCAGCCCCTCCGTAACGAGGACGTGCGCCAGCCCGAGCATCATCGCCACGTCGGTGCCCGGGATGATGGGAAGCCACTCGGCATCCGCCTCAGCGGGGAAATCGTCTGCCAGAGGGCTGATGAATGTGAAATGCGCACCGCGAGCCTTCGCGCCGGCAAGTTTTTGCCGGACCGTGTGCGTGCTGATCCCTCCGCCGTGGACATCGGCATTCTTGATCGCCATCCCGCCAAAGGCGAGCACCAGCTCGCTGCTGCGTTCGATGGCATCCCAGGTCACGCTCTTTCGGTCGAAGCTGTCATAAGGGCCCAGGACATGGGGGATTATGACCATGGCCGCACCGGAACTATAGGTGTTGACCGACCGGACATATCCGCCGAGGACATTCAAGAAGCGGTGGATCTGGCTTTGCGCGTGATGAAAGCGACCGGCACTGGACCAGCCATAGGAGCCGCCGAACACGGCGCTTGGACCGTGACTGTCGTAGACCCGCCTCAGTTCGTCGGCGACCAGTGTCGTCGCTTCGGCCCAGCTGACCTCGACATAGTCGTCAGCGCCCCGTCGCTGTGCATGGTCGGTTTCGCGCTCAAGCCACCCCCGCCGGACAGCGGGCCGTCGGATGCGGACGGGGCTGTCGGCGATCGCCGGAAGATTGCCCAGTAGCGGGGATGGATGGGGGTCGCCGGAGTGAGGCTTTATCTCCAGTCGCCCATTTGTGAGCCGCCCGGAGAAGGCCCCCCAGTGAGAACTGTGAGTCTTGAAGGAATTCATCGTGTCGCCCCAGCGGTCGCGGATCGCAAAGTAACATTCTATCTCGGCAGGATTTTGCCGGGATTCATGATGCCGGCTGGATCGACTGCATGTTTGATGAGCGCCATAAGATCGACCGCGTCACCATGCTCTTCACGCAGGTAGGCGATCTTGCCGGTGCCCACGCCATGTTCGCCGGTCGAGGTGCCGCCGACCGAGAGGGCGTATTGCACCATCTTCTTGTTGATGGCCGCCACCTCGCCGAGCTCTTCCGCATTGCCGGGATCGACCGCGAAGACGACATGATAATTGCCATCGCCGACATGGCCGAGAATGGCAGCCGGTACGCTGCAATCCTGCAGGAGCTCGCGGGTCTTCAATATGCAGTTGCTGAGCTGCGAGACCGGAACACAGACATCCGAAGACCAGCCTTTGGCGTTTGGCCTTTGCGATACGACAGCATAAAACGCGTTGTGGCGCGCTTTCCAGAGGCGATTGCGTTCTTCAGGGGCGTTGGCCCACTCGAAATCCTTGCCGCCATGGTCTTCCACAATGGCGGACACCATATCGACCTGCTCCTGAACGCCGGCGGGCGAGCCGTGAAACTCGAAAGCCAATGTGTCCTGGATCTTCAGCTCCAGTCCGGAATAGGCATTGACGGCCGTGATCAGGCCACGGTCCATGAGCTCCATGCGGGCGACGGGGATGCCGAGTTGCACGACCTGAATGGCCGCCGCGACTGCCTGTTCGACGCTCTCGAAAGAGCAGAGCGCCGCCGAGATGGTTTCGGGTATTCCATAGAGGCGAAGGGTTATTTCGGTGATGATCCCCAGCGTTCCTTCCGAACCCACGAACAGCCGGGTCAGGTCGTATCCGGCAGAAGACTTTCTGGCGCGACCGCCGGTTTTGATAACCTGGCCGGTCGGTAGCACCACGGTCAGGCCCAGTACGTTTTCACGCATTGTTCCGTAGCGGACGGCGTTGGTGCCGGAAGCGCGGGTTGCAGCCATGCCGCCAATCGAAGCGTTTGCGCCGGGATCGATGGGAAAGAACAGTCCCATGTCTCGTAGATATGTGTTCAACTGCTCCCGCGTTACCCCGGCCTCGACCGTACAATCCAGATCTTCACTGCTGATACGGGTGATTTTCGACATGCGTGAAAGGTCGATCGAGACCCCGCCATTGACGGCTGTCAGATGCCCTTCCAGCGAAGTGCCGGCGCCAAAAGCGATGACGGGCACGCTTTCCGCCGCACATAGCCGCACGATCTCGGACACTTCGGAGGTGGTTTCCGCGAAAGCGACCGCATCGGGAAAGGCGGCTGCGTGATGCGCCTCGCCGCGCCCGTGCTGCTCGCGCAGTGTCGGCGACGTTGAAAGACGCTCCCCGAGGAGGTCTCGCAGGGACCGGATGAGAGAAGGAGACAGGTCAGGCATAAAACATTCCGTGTAGGCGGGTCGCAAAACGATGCGACAGACTTACAAACCTTGAGGGCGAGGCGCGCGGCTGGCGACGCCAGACCGTCTCCGCCATCTGGCGGTGAACATCAGGCGGCCAGTTTTTCGCCCCTGAGATGACGCTCGAGGAACGGAAGGCTGTCCTGCCCCCAGTAGAGTTCATCCTGATAGCGATAGGTCGGAACCCCGAACACACCGGCGGCCCTGGCAGCTTCGAAGCTCGCCTTCTGCAAGACAGCAACCGCGTCGCTTTTGCCATGTTCATCGAGGGCTACAGCATCGAAGCCTGCAGCCGTCGCGATGGCCTGGCGGATGTCGGCCTTGCCGATGTCTTCACGGCGGACCCAGAAAGCCTCCTGCAGTGCAACTGCAAGCTTCAGCCAGTCTTCACCCTTCTCGATTGCCGCCGCAACCATCAGGCCTGCCGGGGACGGATCCGAGAGCGCAGCGCGATTGTCGAAATTGAGCACTTTTCCGCGCAATGCTGCCCACCGCTTCAGATCCGTGATCCAGTAGGCGCGTCTGGCCTCCGGGCGATTTTTTGAGTAAATGCCACCGTTTTCCTCGATCAGCGGAATAAGGTGAGGGCGGATAGTGGCGCCCTGCTGTTTCGCCAGGGCAGCAAAGGGTTCAACACCTATGAAGGCCCAGGGTGAGCCGATGCTGAAGAAATAATCGATCGTCTTTGTCATTGTCTGCTGCTTTCAGTTCGGTTGATCGGTGGAGGCGGCGGCCGTGGCGAAAACGGAGAGAGCGCAGTCACGCGCGATCAGCACCGCCTTGGGGTCGCGTCCAACCGCGACGGTCGCCAGCGCCCCTTCGTAGAGAAGTGAGAGATGGGCGGCGGCGATCTCCACTGTGCTGCCGGCCCTCGCCAGGATAGCGGCGAACAGGTCCCTGACCTTCGCCTTATGGGTACGCGCAACGAACACGACCCGCTCGGATTCGCCATGTTCGGCAACCGCGAGAGCGAAGGCGCAGCCGCGAAAATCCGGGCTGTCGGCCTTTTCGTGGAGTTGCTCGAAAATCAGCCGGATCTGCTCCTTCGGAGCCATGTCCGCATCCACCACGTTCTGAAGCGCGTGGATCACCCGCTCATGACGCGCTTCCAGATAGGCTGCAACAAGATGATCCTTCGAAGGGAAATGCCGGTAGAGCGTCGCCTTCGCGACATTCGCTTCCTCGATGATCCGATCGATGCCGACAGCCCGGATGCCTTCGCGATAGAAGAGCGTGCCGGCGGCGGTGAGTATATGGTCTGATATGGCTTCTCTCATTATATCGTTTCACACTGTCGTTTGATAAATCGCACTGCTTGAGGCCGCCGGTCACGAAGGGCTGGCGGGATTGGGCGCCGGCCGGTCCGGGCCGGCGATGAGCGACGTGATTGCATCGAGCGGCAGCGGCTTTGAAAACCCGCCCTGTTGCGCCAGTTTGCCGGCCAGCGTCTGAACAGCGTCGTTATAGGGCGTTGGCACATTGTGAAGCCGGCCGAGCAATACGATCTCTCCGTTGAGGAAATCCACCTCGCTTGAGGCTCCGCGCCTGAAACTCTGCCACGTCGATTGCTGGCCCGGGTGAATGCCGCTGTTCGGCGCTACTCGCCAGTTCGAGATGTCTAAGGTTCGCTCGGAGGGCGAGGCGAGGGTGTAACCTGCCGCGTCGAGCACATGGCGGGCTTCATCCACCAGCGCCGCGCTGATCTTGTCGTTCAGATCGGCCGGGCCGTCGAACAGTTCGAGGACGTTGCGAACGTTGTGAAGGAGCTTTGCCGCTTTCCAGCGGCGGATATCGTCGCTGGCCTCGGCAAGATATCCCGCCCTGTTGAGGTCTGCCGTGACCTGCGTCGTCACGTCATCCTGTCCGAGCGGAAAACGCCCGACCGTCACGATGCCCAGTTGCGGCTCGCCGCCAACCACCACCTTCCCGGTTTCTGTGAACCGCGCCGGTGTCAGAATGCTTGCGCCATACACCCTGGAAAATGTTCTCAGGGCATTGGCTTCAGTCGCCAGTCCATTTTGAAAAGTCACTATAGGCAGCTGTGCAGCCGCCGGTGCCGTCGTGTTGGAGACGTTCTGCCAGGACCAGAAGGCGAGTGCGCTTATGGCATCCTGAGCCTTCACCGTGAGCAGGAGGATATCATCCCGTCTCAATTCCGGAAGATCCGTCAGGTCGAAGACCTTCAGATCGATCTGCCGCGTCTGTGCGGGTCGTTGAAAGGTGAGGCCATGCTGCCTGATATGGCTTATCTGGGCTCCCCGCCCGAAAAGTGCATAATCAATGCCGGAAAGTGCAAACTGTGCTGCAAGGCTCGCGCCCACCGCGCCGGCGCCAATGATAACATAACGTGGCATCTGTCGTTTCTCGTCCTGTCTTTTTACGCTCCGGATCTACGGAGATATTGGTGTGGTGATTGGTTCGGCGGTTTCGGCGGCGGTTGAGGACGGTGGCAGGATGCGTTCCGGAGCATTCTGAACGGATCGTAAGGCCTTCGAGCGGGGCAAAGGAAGACCGGTCATTCTATATCTACTAATTTTATAGAAAATAAGTTCCCGAAACCGGTGATTTCGGGAGAGATTGCGCCGCCCCGGCCCGCGCCTTGTATCGCCGGGGCAAGGGCGCGCCTTCGTTTGATACCGTCAGCCGCAATGGAATTTATTTGATAGCGAAACCGAGGCGACGCAACGTCCGGCTCAGTTCCGCACGGCCCTTCAGCGCGGCGGCGTTCTCCACACGCTGGGAAATGGGCCCTGTCCAGCCATTTTGGGGCAGGCCCTGTTTTTCCTGAAACACCTTTAATACCTCATCATAAGAATTGAGGTCATCGTGGGCGGGTTCCGAATAGGTTTCATGAAACAGAACGGATGATTGTGACAAGCGCGGTTTGACATCTGTTTTTACCGCTGGGTCAGGATAGCCGACCGTCAGGCCGAAGACGGCAACCGTCTCGGCAGGTAGGTTGAGTTCGCGGGCCACGTCCTCCGGCCTGTTGCGGATGCCGCCGACGTAGCAGGAGCCCAAGCCGACTGAATCAATTGCGGCTACAGCGTTCTGCGCTGCCAATGCAGCGTCGATGGCGCCGATCAGGAAGCTTTCCAGGTAATCCAGTCCTTCGCCCTCATTCCCCTGGCTTGAAGCGACCGTGCGCAACCGCTTCAGGTCGATAAGCCAGATGAGGAAAAGGGGGGCATTCTTTATATGAGCGTTGCCGCCGGTGAAACCCGCCAGTCGTGCCTTGCGCTCCTTGTCCTGCACCGCAACCACACTCCACGCCTGAAGATTGGATGATGTGGGCGCTGATTGCGCGGCGGCGACCAGAAGCTCCAGGCTGCCCTCCGGGAGAGCCTTGGGCAGATAGGCGCGGGCGGTGCGATGGTTCAGCAAGGCGTCGATGGTGTCATTCCAGAAAGGCGGAGAAAAATCGGCCTGCGTTCCATAACGGGCCTCGACGCGCTGCTGTGGGATTTCCAGTTTGGTAATCGGACTGGGCGGGGTCATCGGATGAAACTCCATAATTGGGGGTGGAAGGGTCGGGCTCGAATGTGCGGATCAGAAAGGTGGTAAATTCCTGTGATTTGATATGGCCGGCCGAGGCATCTGCCGAGCAATGTCCTTCTCAATCGCGATTTTGAGATGAAACAACATTTCCACGGGAATGCTGAAACAAACGCCGGCGAGATTTCTTCGCATTCCACCATCTGCTCCGGATGCGCAACGAAGATCCCGATGGATGGGGCAATTCAGCGCGAGTTTTGGTGCCTGTTTGCCTAAGTATTGAAATAAAATTCCGCAAGGAATGATTTCTTCGACTAGGAGGAAGAATTTTATCCTTAGGAATGCGCTGCATTGCCCCGATGCTTTCGTCATCGAAACGACGTTTTCAAACGGGGATTTTCATGACGATCGGACGCCGGCAGTTCAATAAAATGCTTCTTTTGGCAACAGCAGGAACGGCCCTGCCTGGTTCGGTCTTCGCAGCGGGCGGCGATGCGAGCCGGCCCGTCTCCGGCGGCACGCTCAGGCTGCTTTATCGTGTCGATCCCGGCAACGCGCTTTTCGCCATCAACACATCGTCAGGCACGGGGCAGGCGATCGGCCCGAAGATTGTTGAAGGCCTCCTCACATTCGATTTCGACCTCAAGCCGCAGCCCTTGCTGGCAACGGAATGGTCCGTTTCCGATGACCACCTGCGTTATACGTTCAAACTCAGGCCAAATGTGAAATGGCATGACGGCAAAGATTTTACATCGGAAGACGTTGCCTTTTCGATTTTCCGCCTGAAAGAAGCACACCCGCGCGGCCGCATAACCTACCAGAACGTTCAGGCGGTGGAGACGCCGGATCCCCTCACTGCCATTATCGTTCTGTCCAAACCCGCACCGTTCCTGATTGCTGCGCAATCGAGTTCGGAATCGCCGATCGTGCCGAAGCATATTTTCGAAAAGCTGAAGCCCGCCGATGGCCAGACGCTGCAGACTGCTATTGGCACCGGCCCCTTCAAACTGACCGAATGGACGCCGGGGAGCCATCTAATCTTCGATCGAAATCCCGATTATTGGGATGCTGGCAAACCCTATCTTGATCGCATCATCCTGCGCATCATCACCGACCCGGCTGCGCGGGCAGTGGCGCTGGAGACGGGGGAAGTCGATCTTGGCGACAACCCCGTGCCGCTGGCGGATCTCGAACGGCTGAAGCAGAACCCCGATCTCGTTCTGGATACGAACACCTATGCCTATGCGGGTCCGCAGCAGCAGTTGTTCTTCAATTATGATAACGAAATCTTCCGCAAGAAAGATGTTCGCCTGGCCATTGCGAAGGCAATCAACCTCGATGAGATCGTCAATGTGGCGCTCTTCGGTTATGCGCAGATATCACCCAGCCCCGTCAGCACGGCCCTTCCCAACTGGTATGATGCTTCGGTCAAGCCATATGCCTACGACCCGAAAGAGGCGGAAAAGTTACTCGACGCGGCGGGATATCCGCGCAAGGAGGACGGCAAGCGTTTTCCAGTACGATTGACGTATAATTCCTATCTGACACCAGGCTATGCCGATGTTCTTCGCAGCCAGCTTGAAAAGATCGGCATTGCCGTTGAAATCCGCAAATACGACCTGCCAACCTATCTGAAAACTGTCTACACCGACCGCGCCTTTGATCTTGTGGTGGAATCCCTCTCCAATACCTTCGACCCGTCGCTCGGTATCCAGCGCGCCTACTGGAGCAAGAATTTCAGGATCGGGCTGCCTTTTTCCAATGCGGCAAACTACGCCAATCCAGAGGCGGATGCGCTTCTTGAGGCGGCCGCCATCGAACCGGATCCGAAGAAACGCTGGGTAACCTGGAGCAAGTTCCAGCATCTTATCCATGACGACGTTGCCTCCGTCGATCTCGTGGCGGCGGGAAGCCAGATCGTGGCGCACAAGCGGGTCAGGAACTATGTCACCGGCGCGCAGGGGCTGAACTGGAGTTTCGGCGATCTGTGGCTCGATCCGACCGCTTGAAACCCCGCATGAAAATTCCGGATTTTTCAGGAGAAAACGCAATGTCCGTATATGCTGTAACAAAAGATCGTCTCATCGAATGGCTGCGGGATGGCAGGGAACTTGCGGTTCTGGATATCCGTGCCGCCGAGGAAGTGGGGTATGCTTCACCGCTATTTGTCGCCAACCTTCCGGTTGACAGGCTGGAGGCGGAAATCGATCGCTTCATTCCTCGCCCCGTCGTGCGCACCGTGCTGGTGGATGATGGAAAAGGCAGCGCGGAGCAGGCGGCCGAACGGCTTGCCGCCAAGGGTTGGACCGACATTCATTTTCTGCGTGGCGGAATCCCGGCATGGATCGAAGGTGGCGTTGAGGCGTTGCCGACATTCGATATTCCTGGCGTTCCTTTCGTTCAGAAGGTGAGAAGCGAGAAAAACACGCCTGTGGTTTTTGCGCGTGAGCTCAAGGCGTGGCAGGAAGCCGGTGAGGATGTTGTCATCCTCGATACGCGCACATTGCCGGAATATGAAAAGGCACATGTGCCTGGTGCGATCGGTGTGCCGGGTGCGGAACTCCTGCTGCGCTTTTCCGATCTCGTTCCCTCGCCAAAAACTAGGGTCGTCGTCTCCTGCGCGGGCCTGCCCCGCGCAATTCTCGGCGCGCAGACATTGATCGACGCCGGTGTCGAAAACGATGTCAGTTACCTGCATGATGGGACGCGGGGCTGGACGGATGATGGATTTGAGCTGGAAACAGGCCCCTCCCGGACATATTCGCATGTGAGCGCCAACGCGAAAGAGATTGCAGAGGCGCGGTTGAAGGCCTTTTCCAGGGATGACGATCTGCGCTTCATCGACCGTCCGACTGCCGAGACATGGTTGAAGGACCCATCACGAACGACCTATTTCCTGGACGTGCGCACACCGGAAGAGTTCGAGACGTCCCATCTGCAGGGCTCAATTTCGTCGGAAGGCGGGCAGCTTCTCGGTGTCGCCTATCGAACGATCGCGGTGCGCGGTGCCCGGGTCATTCTGGTGGATGACCTGCTCGGCGCCCGCGCCAGGGTCGTGGCCCACTGGCTGAAACGCAGAGGGTTCGAAATCGCGCTCCATTTACACGACTTCGAACAGGGTGCCGAAGCGGCAGCCGCCTAGACCCGGCCGGGTGTTCGCCAGACTGCTCCACAGACAGGAATTTGCAATGACCAATGCCAGCCATGCCTGGGGTTCTGCGCCCAGCAAACGTTTTAACGCGATCGCCGAGGGGTTTCGGGGAATTTTTGCCGAAATTGGCGAAGATTCGATACGACACGATCTGGAACGCGAGCTTCGTTTCGATGACTATGAAGCTTTGAAAAAGGCCGGCTTTTCCAGATTGCGCCTGCCGGAGAAATTTGGCGGCCTGGGGCTGACGCTTCCCGAGCTTTTTGGCTTGATCATTGAACTCGCGCAGGCGGATCCCAACCTCACCAATGCTTACCGCAGCCATCTTGGCTTTACGGAAGATCTGCTGAATGCACCAGCTTCGCCATGGCGGGATGCGTGGCTGGAGCGGATCGGACGTGGCGAAACCATTGGCAGCGGCTTTTCGGAAATCGGGGATGCCAAACTTGGAACCTATTCCACCCAGCTCACCCGGGATGGCGGCGGCTGGCGGCTGAATGGCGAGAAATATTATACGACCGGCTCGCTCTATGCCGACTGGATCACGCTTGGAGCCGTGGATGGGGACGGCATACCGGTTGGCGCGCTTGTTCCCACAAAGGCTGAAGGCGTCGAGATCGTCAACGATTGGGATGGTTTCGGACAGGCGCTGACGGCCAGCGGCACGGCGCGATTTACCGACGTGGCGATTTCCGAGGACCTCATCAAGCCGAGCGCGCTTCGTTTCAGCTATTCAGGCGGCTTTTTCCAGCTCGTCCATCTGGCCTCGCTTGCCGGGATCGGCCGCGCGGCCGCATTGGAAATCGCCCGCCATGTTGCGGAGCGCAAACGCGTCTATCAACGCAGTAACGCCGCGCGTTTTTCTGATGACCCTCAGGTGCTTCAGGTCGTGGGGCGGATCAGGGGTGCGGCCTATAGCGCCGGCGCCATCGTGTTAAAGGCCGCAGAAGCCCTGCAGGCTGCCTATGATGCCAATCTCTCTGGAGACGAGGAGCATATTGCATCTGCGAACCGTGACGCGGAGCTGGAGGTCAGCCAGTCGGTTACGGTGGTCAGCAACCTTATTCTGGATGCGTCCACTGTCCTCTTCGATGCGCTTGGCGCCTCGGCTGCAAAACGCAGCCATGGTCTCGATCGTCACTGGCGAAACGCCCGCACGATAACCTCGCACAATCCCCGTATCTATCACGACCGTATCGTTGGAGATTTCGCCGTGAACGGCGCCTCACCAGCACCAAATGGAGGCGTGGGGATAGCACCGCAAACGCAAACGCAAAAATCCGAAGCATGATCAAAACATGCGGTCCGACGGGCGATACGCACCAGAGCCTGTCGTTCTGTATCCACGCAGTGCAAACAGGGTAGTGAAATTGGGCAGGATTTATCGGGATTTTACAGACCTCGTCGGCAATACGCCGCTGGTGGAACTCGCCAGAATTCGGACGAAATACGATCTCCAATCGCGCATTCTTGCCAAGATCGAGTACCTCAATCCCGCAGGCAGTGTCAAAGACCGCACCGCCTGGGGCATCATACGTGAGGCTGAGAAGAGTGGCCGATTGAAACCGGGCGATCTTCTTTTCGATTTGACCAGCGGCAATACAGGCATCGGAATTGCAGCGGTTGCCTCCGCACGCGGCTATCGCACGAAATTTTACCTTCGCAATACCATCAGCGAAGACAAGCTCAATATCCTCAGGCAATTCGGCTCCGAGATCGAACTGATCGAAAATGAGGAGCTCTTCCAGCCGGATGCCATCCATCGCATCATAGACAGGATCAAAGCTGAAAATCCCGATGCCTTTTATACCGGTCAGCGTTCCAATGATGCCAACCCGCAGGTGCATTTCGAGACAACCGGGCCGGAAATCTGGCGCGATACCGAAGGTGACATCGATATTCTGGTCGCAACCGTTGGTACGGGCGGCACCGTGTTTGGTGCCGGACGTTTCCTGAAGGCGCAAAAACCGGCAATAAGAATCGTTGTTGCCGAGCCGACACCACAGTCCGTTCCATCCCCCGAAAATCCCGATGCTTCCACGATCGAAGGCGTCCACAAGGTCACCGAGGTGGAGGAAGGGACCTTGCCGGAAACCTACGACAGACGCATCGTGGATGAAGTCATTGCTGTTACCACCGAGGAGGCGCGGCGGGCAGCGCTTGCGGTGGCCAGAGAGGAGGGCTTCCTTGTGGGAACCTCATCCGGTGCAGCCATCTTTGCCGCGATCGAGCTTTCCCGCCGCGCGGAAAACAACGGAAAGACGATTGCGGTCGTGTTTCCGGATAGTGGCGAGCGCTATCTTTCGCTTTTTGATGCCCCTGACTGAAAAGTCTGCTCGCATGGTTCGCGGCCCCGGAGAAGTTTGAACTGTGCCCGTGAATGACCATGTCGGCGAAATCATTGCCCTCTGACGCCGGATGTGGAGCGAACACAAGACCGTCAGCCGCCGATGCTTGAAAAGAGTGCAGGCCGTTATTGAAGCGGCCTTGAATGTCCCATTTTCAAACGCTACATTCCATCGGTCCGCAGCAACAACAGGATGGTCGACAATGGATTTCAACCCGATAGCAACGCCACTTTGCCTTGCCATGCGGGAAAACCTTGTCCATGACCCACTTTATCACACTCTCCAATCTGTCCTGGTTCACGCCTGACGGTCGTTCGCTTTTCACCAATCTGAATATTGTGTTCGGCCCGGAGCGTGTCGGGCTTGTCGGTCGTAACGGCGCCGGCAAGACGACGCTCTTGAAGCTGATCGCCGGCGAATTGACACCATCTTCGGGTTCTGTCTCTGCACCGTCGGGTATCCACATCCTGCGTCAAAGCGTCCAGGTGGCCGAAGATGAGACGATTGCCGATCTCTTTGGCGCGCGTGATGCGCTCGCTGTGCTTGAACGGGCGCAGGCGGGTGGCGCGACGTTGGAGGAACTGGCCGATATTGATTGGATGCTTGAGACGAATATCGAGGCGGCACTCGCGCGCTTCGGCCTGTCCATGCCCGCGACGACACTGCTCGCCCGACTCTCCGGCGGGCAGCGCACCCGTGCAGCGCTTGCCGCTCAAATCTATCATGCACCGGAGTTCCTGATCCTCGACGAACCCACGAACAACCTCGATCGTGACGGTCGGACTGCAGTGATCGAACTTGTGAGCGGCTGGCGTCACGGCGCAATCATTGTCAGCCATGATCGTGAATTGCTCGAAACGGTCGACAGCATTGCTGAACTGACATCGCTCGGTATCAGCCGTTATGGCGGAAACTGGGACCACTACAGCGATCGCAAGGCACTGGAGCTTGACAATGCCAGGCATGAACTGGCCGAGGCCGAGAAGCGGCTCAGCGCCGTCGAGCGCAGGGCGCAGGAGACGGCCGAGCGGCAGGCTCGTCGCGATGGTGCAGGCAAAAGGAAGGCGGCGGAAGGAGGAATACCGAGAATTTCGGCCGGAGGGCGCGCCATGCGGGCGGAGCAGACAAGCGGTGACAACGCCGCCACGGCGCGCCGAATGACGGGGGAGGCCAAGGCAGACGTCGCAGAGGCGCGAGGGCGCATTGAGGTGCTTGAACCATTCATGCTGTCCATACCGTCCACCGGACTGGCGGCGTCAAAGACGGTTCTGCGGCTGGAAGACGTAACTGCGGGTTACGAACGCAATGCGCCTGTCCTGTCCGATCTGTCGCTTGCGATTACAGGTCCGGAACGGATTGCGGTGGCGGGGCCGAACGGTTCGGGAAAGACGACGCTGCTTTCCGTCATCACCGGGTCTCTCGCGCCATTTTCTGGTTCGGTCCGAGTTGAGGTTGCTTGCGCGTTGCTGGACCAGAAGGTCAGCTTGCTGCGACCCGGGCTATCCATCCGGGACAATTTCATGCGTCTCAACCCGCGGTCCAGTGATAACGCCTGCAGGGCCGCTCTTGCCCGCTTCCTGTTTCGCGGCGACGCCGGTTTGCAGGATGTGCGGCATCTGTCTGGCGGCCAGATGCTGCGCGCCGGCCTTGCCTGCGTCCTTGGCAACCAGAAGCCGCCGCAGCTTCTCATACTCGATGAACCCACCAATCACCTCGATCTTGATTCCGTCGCGATCGTGGAGGCCGGCCTGAAAGCGTATGACGGCGCAATTCTGGTCGTCAGCCACGACGAGGCGTTTCTGGAGGGGATCGGCGTGTCCCGACGGTTTGAGCTTCATGGACGCCGTCAAACATGAGCAACGCCGCGCATTTTAGCGCGGCATTTGGTCATTCCAGAAGCCAGCTCGACGGTCTGAAGAACGTCCTGAGGCTCTCTGTGCAGACGATTGACGGCAGCACGCATCTTGATTTCTTGTTTCGAAACGGAGCGGCTACCCGCCACTGCGGTTCAGCGTTAAACCTGTGCCTGGCCGCCGTCCGCGAAGAGCTCGGCGCCGTTGACGAAGCTCGCATCATCGGAGGCGAGGAACAGCGTCGCCTTGGCGATTTCCTCGGCTTCGCCGACGCGACCGAGAGGGATGCGAGAGGCGAGGTAGTCGAGCAGGCCCTGCTGCTGTTCCTTGTCGTCGCCTGCAAGTTCGACGAGGCCTGGTGTGCGCGTGGCGCCGGGCGAGATGACGTTGACGCGGATGCCCGTGCCCTTGAGGTCGAGAGCCCAGGAACGAGCCAGGTTGCGCACCGCGGCCTTGGAAGCGGAATAGACGGAAAAGGCAGCCGTGCCTTCGGTGCCGGCAGTCGAACCCGTCAGCACGATGGACGAGCCCTTGCCCATCAGCGGAAGTGCCGCCTGCACGGTCAGGATCACAGCTTTCACGTTGCGGCCAAAGGTGTCGTCAATCTGCTCCTCGGTGATCTGGCCGAGCGGCAGCATGGTGCCGCCACCGGCATTGACGATGAGGGCGTCAAGGCGGCCCTGTTCCGCCTTCACCTGGGCGAACAGCTTGTCGAGGTCAGGGTTGCTCGAGGAGTCCGCCTGGACGCCGACCGCGCCCTGTCCTATTTCTGCCACCGCCTCGTCCAGAGCGGCCTTGCGGCGGCCGGTGATATAGACGCGTGCGCCTTCGGCAGCGAACAACTTGGCCGTCGAAAGACCGATGCCGCTGGTTGCTCCGGTGATGACGGCGATCTTGTTTTGAAGCCTGTCGGCCATGTTAACTTTCCTGACGCTTGCGCGCGCGAAATGGTTCAGCCCGAATGCACGGCCTGTTGAAGTTCTGGATTTGCTCGGGATGTGGCGCTGGCCATTGGCCTTGTCACCGTCCGATGAGGAGAAGTTAGTTCGTCAGCCCGGTGGAGAGAAGCCGCTCAGGATGGAGACATTATCCATCTGGATGGATAGTCGTCTTCGTCACATCGCGCCGTGCGTCGACCGCTTCGAACACCTTCGCTGTCCATTCCGTGAAGGCGCGTAGCCGCGGATTTGGGAAACGATCAGCGGGATAGACGAGATGAAGGGGATGATTGTCCGGCTTCCAGTCGGGCAGAAGTTCAACCAGCGCCCCGCTCTTGAAATGGGGCCGCGCGAGAAATCCGAAGCTTTGGCCAATTCCCAGTCCCGACAGCAGCGCGTTCAGATGCGCGGTGCTCTCGTTGACGGAAACGCCGCCAGAGGCCGGGAGATACTCGCTTCGCTCTTCGCCGCGCTGAAAACGCAATGGAAATCTCTTTCCAGATGACGCGGAGAAGTAGGAGACGATCCGATGCTTCTCGATATCGTCAGGTCGCTCCGGCAACTGCAGACCAGCCAGATAAGTGGGCGATGCGCAAATGACGTAGTCCAGCTCGCACAGCTTCCGCGCCTTCATTGATGAGTCACCCAGCGCCCCGCCGCGAATGACGCAATCGATACCCTCACTGACGAGATCGGCGGGGCGATCGCTGACACCGAGCATGAGATCGATTTCTGGATAATGGCGCTGAAAATCCGAAAGTGCCGGGATGAGGATCTGGTTTGCCAGCACAGATCCGATGTCGACGCGCAGCTTTCCTTTGGGTGTGCTGCGGGAGCCGGCAATAGTGCCGTCCATGTCATCGAGATCGGCGAGGAGCTTCAGCGCGCGTTCGTGATAGGCGACGCCCTCCGTGGTCATCGTGACCGACCTCGTGGTGCGCTCCACGAGCTTTGTTCCGAGATGTGCCTCGAGATCCTGCACCAGCTTGCTGACTGAGGACCGAGGAAGGTTCAGCATATCCGCCGCCTTGGCGAAGGACCCGGCTTCGGCGACGCGGACAAATGTTCGAATGGCGAGTATCTGATCCAAGAGAGGCCCAACAAGCAGGTGGAGATAATCTACATCTACACATGCCCGGCGAGCCCTGCCATGCAGGTTCTTGCGAAAGGTAGATAAATCTGCGCCATACGACGATATCCGAACGTTCATTCACGAACACAGGCAAAACGCCGCGTGTCCTTTCGGGCACGCGGCGATTTATCGTGAAACCGGATGGCAATTCCCTCGCGATCCGGTTCCGTTCATGCCTGTGCGTCAGCCGATCTTCACATTGTCGTCGCGCTTGATGGCGATGACGGTCGAGCGGGGCAGCTTGCCTTCGCCGTCCGGGAAGGGGGCGTCGGGGTGCTGGATGCCGACGAAGTGGGTGCGCTTGTCGGCGGACCAGGTCTGGCCGGTGACTTCGGAACCCTTCGGCGCAGTCAGGAAGCGCTCAATGCGGCCAGTGGCCGGGTCGCCCGCCAGCATCTGGTTGTTGCCCTGGCCGGCGAAGTTGCCTTCATTGGTGTCCTCGCCATCGGTCTGGATCCAGAGCAGGCCGGTCGAGTCGAACATCATGCCGTCAGGCGAATTGAACATGTTGCCTTCGTTGATGTTCGGGGAGCCGGCATAGGCGTCCTTGTGGACGGCGGGGTTACCGGCCATGCAGAACAGGTCCCACTTGAACTTGCCGTCCGCATGGTCGTCATTTTCCGGATACCAGCGCACGATCTGGCCGTATTCGTTCTTCTCGCGCGGGTTGGCGGCATTGATCGCCATGGCGTCGCCGCCGGCATTGGCGCGCAGCTTGCCGTCCTTCATTTCGCCGCGGCGGCTGTTGTTGGTCAGCGCGCAATAGGCTTCGATGGCGACGGGGTTGATGGCGACCCATTCCGGGCGGTCCATGGTCGTCGCGCCCACCTTGGAAGCGGCCTGGCGGGTGAAGACGCAGATTTCGTCGATCTTCATGCCCGTGGTTTCCGGCGTCAGGGCAAGCCACTCGCCGGCACCGTCATCGGAGAACTTCGCGACGTAAAGCGTGCCTTCGTCCAGCAGCTTGGAGGTGTCGCCGCCCGGCACGTAGATGCCGCTGGAGACGAATTTGTAGAGGAACTCGCCGCGCTCGTCGTCACCCATGTAAACGACGACACGGCCGTCACGGGCGATCACCACGGCGGCGTTTTCATGCTTGATGCGGCCAAGCGCGGTGCGCTTGATCGGCGTGGACTTGGCGTCCGAGGGATCGATCTCGACCACGTAACCGGCGCGGCGTGGTTCATTGGGGTTCTTGGCAACGTCGAAACGGGCGTCGAACTTCTCATAGGCGTAGCGGGTCTCGGCGACGATGCCGTAACGCTTGTAATCGTCAGGCAGCTTGAAGGCGGCGTCGGTGGTGCCGAAATAGCCGTTGAAGTTCTCTTCGCAGGTGAGGTAGGTGCCCCAGGGCGTGCGGCCTGCGCCGCAATTGTTGAAGGTGCCGAGACAGTCGACACCCTTGGGGTCGGCGGCGGTCTTGACGAGATCGGAGCCTGCGGCCGGGCCGGAAAGCTTCATCGGCGTGTTGTGGTGGATACGGCGGTTGAAAGGGCTGTCGAGAACGATTTTCCAGCCGTCCTTGTCTTCCGCGACTTCCATGACGGTGACGCCCTGCATGTTCTGCAGGATTTTCACGTCGTCGGCCGTCTTCGGGTTGCCTTTTTCGGCGTGCGGCAGGTTGGTTTCCGGGTTCACATATTCATGATTGACGGCGATCAGCTGGTGGTTGCCCACCACGAAGAGTTCCATGCCGTCGGTATTTTCGCCGAAGACCTTGTCGGAATTTTCAACGCTGACGCCCTTTGCGGGGTCGAGATCAGGAACGTTGGAGAACAGCGGCTGGCCCCATTTCGCCAGCGGCTTCCAGTTATAGCCTTCCGGCACATGGATGGTGTGGTCGGTGGCGGCGGCAACCGGCTTGAAGGGGAAACGGCCGACGGCGGCTTCCTGCGCTTCGGCCGAGGTGCTGCTCATCAGGTTGCCGAGCGTGCCCATGGCGGCTGCGGCCGAACCGAAGGCGAGCACGCCGCCCAGAAAGCCGCGGCGGGAAATCGCGGTTTCGACCACGCGGTCGAAATCGGTTTCGGTCGGCGGCGGGTTCTGCAGTTCGTCCCACTCGTCCCAGGACAATTTGCTCGTATCGATGTCGGTCATATCGTGTCTCCACCGTTCAATGTTTGGAATCATTCCACAGGCTGCGTACCTTCCGAGTGTTTCACTCGGATGACGGGAAGACAGGTTTAAAATATGATTGTCGCGGTTATGAATCTGCTGTTTTTCCCTCAATGCGGGATGAGCACGCGGGTGAGAAGCTGGCCCTCGAAGCGGCAGAAACGGAAAGGAACCTCCGTTCCGCACCGCCATTCCTCGCTGAGTTCGGCCGTCAGGCACAAGGATCCCGAGCCATTTGCGTCCAGGCGGGATAATTCGGCCGCCTCGAAAAAGAACAGCTTTTCCACCATGGGATACAGCGCCTTGAACAGGCTTTCCTTGGCCGAGAAAATCAAGCCGGTGATGAAGGGATCGATAATGTTGCCGAGGTTGTAGCGCTCATTCGCGGTCAGGAGTTGTGGGGCGATATCGCGGGCCTCCTCCTCTGTCAGTAGTTTTTCGATATCGACGCCGATAGCGCTAAACTGTCGACAGCAGCCTACAAGCGCAATCGCCGTACCCTCGCTGTGGGAAATTGCGCCAATCACCCCTTCGGGCCAGAGAGGCGCACGGTCCTCGCCCATACCGGGAAAGATGGAACGGCCGGTCAGGCGGCGGATGGCTTCCGCAGCGCATCTGCGCCCCGCGATGAATTCCGCCTTGCGTCTTTGCGTGGCGCTTGAAAGCTGCGGCGGCAAGGGAGGGACCTCGCCGCCGCAGCCCTCATCGGCGCTGAAACGAAGGGTAAGGCAATGGCAGCCGCATATGTCGTCCGGCCAAGGCCAGATGGCCTCGGGTGGATCGCCGGAGATGGCGTCGTGATCAAACGCCGTTACAACGTCCATGTCCCTTACTCTCAATCCAACGGCTCGAATTCAAGCCGCAAGCGTGGCACCGCCATCAACCACGATCTGCTGCATCGTCACGTGCCCGGCCTGATCGGAGGCGAGGAACAGCACGGTATCGGCAATATCGTCCGGCCTTGCGATCTTGCCGAGCGGAATGCCGAGCTTGAACTGCTCGGGCAGGCCGGCGACCAGCCGGTCCTTGCCGGCAGGATCGCTCAACATGCCGGCAAGCATCGGCGTATCGGTGGACCCGGGTGAAACGACGTTGCAGCGCACGCCATAGGGCGCAAGCTCGAGGGCGGCGCAATGGCTGAGGCTGACCAGCGCCGCCTTGGAGGCGCAATAGGCCATCATGCCGATGCGCGGCACGACGGCGGCATTGGAGCCGATATTGACGATTGCGCCGCGCCGCTGCCGTTTGAAGGTGGCGCTCCACTGTCTCAGCATATGGAACGGCCCGGCAGCGTTGACATCCATGCACGCCTTCCAGTCTGCGGGCGTCAGGCTTTCACTGTCGCCGAGCCGCAATATGCCGGCGGCATTGACGAGAATGTCGAGCCCGCCCCATTCGGTCTCGATCGCCTTGCAGGCCCTCTCCACCGCCGCCGCATCGGTGATGTCGAGTGCGATCTGGCGGAAGGGCGCTTCCGCCGTTCTGGCCTGGAGGTCGAGGCCGATGAGATCGGCCCCTTCCTCGATGAAACGTTCGGCGATGCGGCGGCCGATGCCCTGAGCCGTACCCGTCACCAGCACGCGCCGCCCGGTAAATCTCTGTTGCGTCATCTTTTTTGTCCGCTCAGGCCGCGAGCCGCTTTTGGTCGATCAGCGTCCACCAGGCGGAGAGAGTGGGCACACGCGCAAGCTCATCGAAGCCGACGGTGACGCCGCGTTCCTTCAACTCTCCGGCAAGCTTCATCACCTGCAGGGAATCCAGCCCGTAGAAGATTAGGTTTTCGTCGGGGTCGATATCGCTCTCATCCTCCACCATCTGCAGGACGCGGGCTTTCAGCCATTCGCTGATATCGTCGCCCTTTCCCGCGCCGACAAGGCTTGCGGCATCGATCACCACGCCGCAGCGTGTGGCCACATATTGCAGCGCCATGCGATGCTCCGCCTCGGAAAAATCGGCAACGCCATCACCGATCATGAACGGCTGGATGTCCTTCATAAAGGCTTCCACTGCCGTCATCATGCAGCCTATATGGGCATAAACGCCGCCGACGATGATCTGATCACGGTTCCAGCCCTTCATACGTTCGGCAAGGTCGGAGCGCTGGAAAGCGCTGTAGCGCCATTTGGTCAGCACCACGTCGTCAGGCGTGGGGGCGAGCTTGTCCACCACCTTCTGCAGTTCGGGATCAACGACGGTCAGACCCGGTCCCCACATGTCGTTCAGAAGAGCGCGGTCGCCGGGCGGCTGATTATGCGGCTGGGCGGTGTAAATGACAGGGACGCCGTTCTGAGCGGCCCATGTCTTCACCTTGACGAGATTGTCGATGAGGGTCGTCATCAGCTTGCCGTCGGCCTCGTAGAACCGCAGGAAATAACGCTGCATGTCGTGGATGAGGAGTACGGCGCGTTTCGCATCGGGCTGCCATTTTGTCTTGTTGGCCGGAAAACTCGCGGCGACCGGCATGGGATAGTCGGAAATGGTGGGGATCGTCATGATGACCTCGGTTTGTGCGGCACCGGCTGGGCTGGCGCATTTAGGAACATGGGGACGCCATTTTGGCGTCCCATTCGATGGGTGCGGAATGTCAGGCGCTGACGGCGACGGGGGTCGTCAGCAGATCGCGCAGGCGTTTTTTGTCGATTTTTCCGACGGCGGTGAGGGGCATGGCGTCGATGAAGCGCACACGATCCGGCAGCTTGTAATCCGCGACGCCGAGGCCGGCGAGGTGCTGGCGAATAGCCGGCGCCTTGAGAGCGGGATTGCGCGACACGACGAAGACGCAGCTCTTTTCGCCCAAAAGCTCGTCCTGCATGGCCACCAGCGCCGCATGGGTGACATCCGGATGCCGCAGGATCAGGTTTTCCACCTCTTCCGAAGCGACCTTTTCGCCGCCGCGATTGATCTGGTCCTTCACCCGGCCAACGACCCTCAGATAACCTTCGGGCGTGCGCTGCACGACGTCGCCCGAGTAATAGAAGCCATCCTTGTCGAAGACCCGGGCGCTGTGTTCGGGCGCGCGGTAATAGCCCCGGAAGGTATAGGGGCCACGCGTTGCCAGCATGCCGGCTTCGCCCTCGGGCACGTCGTTGCCGTCCTCGTCGACGATGCGGATTTCGTCATCCGGGCTGATCGGCCGGCCTTGCGTGGTGAAGACGATATGGTCGGGGTCACCGAAGCGGGTGTAGTTCACCAGACCTTCCGCCATGCCGAAGACCTGTTGCAGATCGCAGCCCAGCACTTCCGGCACCTGGCGGGCCAAAGCCTCGGCGAAGCTTGCACCGCCGACCTGCAGGAGCTTGAGGGATTTCAGCCTTTCGCGATGGGCGGGAGCCGCCTGCAGCCACAGCGCAACCGCTGGCGGCACCAGCGGCACAATGTTAACGCCGTGTTTTTCGATGAGATCGAAGCAGGCAAGTGGTTCCGGATTGGCAGCCATGACCACCGCACCGCCGGCGTGGAACACACCGAGCGCGCCGGGCGAACTCATCGGGTAATTATGCGCCACCGGAATGGCGCAGAGGAAGCGGGTCTCAGGCGAAAGGCCGCAGATTTCCGCACTGGCCCGAACGCTGTAATCATAGTCGTTATGCGTCCGGGGGATCAGTTTTGGCGTACCGGTGCTGCCACCGGAAAGCTGGAACAGCGCCACTTCATCGGCGGCGGAAGGGGCGTAAACGGGTGGGTTTTCGGCAGGGGCGGCCAGCCGCCGTTCCAGGCTCAACCGCGGATCCGTTTCGCCAAGCAGAAGGGTCAGGGTAAGCCCGGGAGAAGCCGCCTTCAGCGCCTCCAAAAATGTGTCATTGGCGAAAAGCTCGTGGCTGCGCGAGCCGATCACCAGCTTCGGCGCGATCTGCTCCGCATAGGAGGTCATTTCCAGCCGGCGATGGCTGAAAAGTGCGTTGACGGGGGCCGCGCCGATCTTAATCAGCGCGAAAAAGACGAGATAGAACTCGGCAATGTTAGGCAACTGTACCAGCGCGGTGTCGCCCTTGCCGATGCCAGCGGCGGATAGGTGTCCGGCCAGATTGGAGGATTGCCGGTCGATATCCGCGTAGGTGAAGCGGCGGTCGCCGCAGATCAGGGCCGTCGCGTCCGGCCGGCGCTCGATCTGTTCGGTGAGGATGCCGCTCAGCGGCCTGTCGATCCAGTAACCGCGCTCGCGGTACCGGCGCGTCAGATCGTCGGGCCAGCGTTGAAATTCGATTGTCATGGTTTGTCCCCGGGAAATCAGGCAGAAAGACCGCAGGCGTTCAGCATGGTCTTGAGTTTGGTCTGCACCTCGGCCCATTCGGATTCGGGCTCCGATGCCTCAACGATGCCGGCGCCGGCAAAGAGCCGCACCGTTTTTCGCTGCACGGTGCCGCACCGGATCGTCACCACCCACTCGCCATTGCCCTCAGAATCCGTCCAGCCGACCATGCCGGTGAAGAGGCCGCGCTCGAAAGGCTCGACGAAGCGGATAAGGCGATGGGCGCGCTCGGTGGGGAAACCGCAGACGGCCGGCGTCGGGTGCAACAGGCACGCAAGCTGCAGGGCATTGGTCTCGGGGTCGGCGAGGCGGCCTTCGATGCGGGTCGAAAGATGCCAGAGGGCCGCCGTGTTGATGAGGGAGGGTTTTTCAGGGACATCGAGTTCCGCGCAGACCGGCGAAAGCAGGGAGCGGATATCCTCGATAACGAGGCTGTGCTCGTAGTGGTCCTTTTCCGAAGCCGATAGCCGCTCGGCGTTGGCCTTGTCCGCGGCGGGGTCGACCATCCGCTTTGCCGATCCCGCCAGCGGGTTGGAGATGATGTTCTCACCCTGCTTGCGAATCAGGAGTTCCGGGCTGACGCCGATGAGGTCGCCGCCATCGGGCAGCGGAATACGGAACTGGTAACCTTCGCGATTCTGTTTGGCGAGACTCGCCAGCAATCTCTCGACATTGACCTCGGAAGCGAAGGTGAGTTCGCGCATAACGGAAAGTACCGCCTTACGGACATCGGAATGGCGGAAATTGACGATGGCGTGCTCTACGGCGCGTTTAAAGCCGGTCTCGTCCGGCAGGCTGTTGTGGCCGACAAGCGCGGGCATGGCCGAATCGGCGACGACCGGCGCGGTTTCTCGTGGGCTCCACTCATGGTTGTTCGGTATATAAAGGCATGAGGGTTCGCTGACATCGAAGGGGATTGCCCCAATGGCGATCGGATTGTCCTGACCAGCCCGGCGGGCCCGTTCGAAAGCGGCTTTAATCGCTTGCTGCAATGGGCTGCCCGTATCTTCTCCGCCGCGGGCCGGAAGCGTTATCCTTTCGCGAATTCCTTTGGCCCGCAACTGCCCGGTACCGGAAGTGAAAAGAAAATCTCTATTAAAATCAGCAATTTCGTCGGATTCGACGTCATTCGTCCTGAGTGCTCCCGTTTTCATGGGATGCCTCCTGTTCGAGTGGTTGACGATGGCTTATACTTGATTATGATAATCATGTTTTGTCAATCGGTGCAAATTCACATGCTAAATTTAACTCCGATGCAGGTGGCCTACTGGGTCGGTCGGGAGACGGATGGGATACTCGGAAAAGTTACGCCCCATCTTTATCTCGAGTTCGAGGGGCGAGCTCTGGAGCTGGAAAAACTGGCCGTTGCGGTCGGCAGGCTTTGCCGGCGCCACCCGATGCTGAGCCTCAGGATCGATGCGGAAGGGCGTCAATCCGTCGATCCTGATGGTCGCCCGCTGCATCTCGATGTGGAGGACATGACGGCGCTTGATGCGGAGACGCTTGCGCGCCGACTCGAGATCAAGCGCCACGCGTGGAGCCATCGCGCGACGGATCTTCGCACTGCGCCGCCCGCGGCGATTGCGCTCAGCCTGTTGCCGCATGGCCGTAGCCGGCTGCATGTGGACACGGACATGCTGGCCATCGATCCGGCCAGCGTGCGGATATTGATGGAGGACCTCGCCCGCCTTTACGACGAGGCGGACAAGGATGAGACCGCGCGTCCCCCGGCGGCGCAGCCATCCTTCTTCGACTGGACGAAACGCCTTGCGGCCGATCCTGACCTCAAGAGCGTGAGGGAATACGACCGGTCGTGGTGGCGGCAGCATATTGCGGATATTCCGGACGCGCCGCCGCTTCCATTTTTACCGGAGGATGCGTCACGCGCCGTTCATACGGACCGTTTTGCCACGATGCTTACGGTCGTTGAACGTGACGGTCTTGAACGGGCTGCGCGGCGTTGCTCGGTAACGATGTCGACCCTGTTGCTCGGTGTTTTCGCCGTGGCGCTGTCGCGGGCGATCGATTCCGAAAATTTCCGGCTCTCCGTCCCGGCTTTCTGGCGTGCACCCCTGGTTGAAGGGGTTGATTCCATCGTCGGTGAGTTTTCCAACGTGCTGGTGCTCGGCGTCGATATCAGACCCGCTGAAAGCGTCGAAGCCCTGCTCGGGCGGGTTTTCGATGACATGAACGGCCTGCTTGCCCATCAGGCCTATCCGGGCGTCAGCATCATGCGCGACCTCTCTCGCCTGCGAGGCGGTTTGCAGACCTCGCCCGTGGTTTTTACCGCCGGTGTCGACCTGCCGGGCGGCGATCTGTTTTCACAAAGGGTTGGGCAGCTGTTCGGCTCCCTGGTCCACACCGTATCGCAAGGGCCGGGGGTTGCGCTGGACGCGCAGGTCGCGAGGCTTGATGGCGGCCTGCTGATAAACTGGGATGTGCGGCTCGATGCGCTGCCTGAACCATGGCTGCGCGCCCTGTTTAAAACCTACGTGGGTCTCCTTCGCCGGCTCGCTGATCACCCGGACCTCGTTGAGGAAAGCGTGGAACGATTTGGTGCTGCGATGCCCGAACAGCTGGCCGATAAAAAAGGAAACGCCATGGAACGTCCGCTCTCGCCGCTGCAGAAGGCGTATCTCCTCGGTCGCGGCACACATCTGCCGCTCAGCGGCGTGGCGATGCAGGAGTTTCGCGAATATCGCGGCAGCATCGATCCCGCCCTGCTGCGGACCCGCCTTTCTGCCATGGTCGAGAGACATGAAAGCCTGCGCACCCGCATCGACGAGCGGCGCCTCGTGCAGATCGTGTCCGGGGAAGCGGAGATCAACCTTGATATGATCGATCTCTCGGATATTTCCCCGGCGGCGGCGGAAGCGAGGATCGATGCCGTCAGACGGGATTTTTCCCACGCCCATTTTGATCTCGCCGCCTCTCCCTGGCGGGTCACGGTCTTCCGCCTGCCGGCGTCCGAGGCAAAGGCTGATCATGTCGTGGTGTTCCTGCGTTTTGACGCTCTCATCCTTGACGGGCGGGCGATAGCCAGCCTCGCAACGGAACTTTTTGACGGTGTCCTGCCGGTCGCAATCACCGCTGCGGCTGAAACGCCAGGAGAGGATATCGCAGCAGCCCGTGCCGGGGACGCGGCCTATTGGACCGAGAAGCTGAAAGAAGCTGAAGTGCCCTCGCAGTTGCCCTGGAAAGCACCGCTCGAAACCATTCCGACGTCGCGATATAGCCGCCGGAGTCTGATTGTCGAAAAGCAGCGCTTTTCCGCCTTTGCGCGGGCCGGTGCGAAAGAGCGTCTGTTCAAGAATTCGGCGCTTACGGCGGTCATTCTTGAGGTGCTGTCGCTCTGGCTGAACGAGGGTGCGCTGGTGGTCGGCATTCCCGTCGCGCCGCAGGTGGACGGGGCCTTCGCCAACCGCTCCAGCTTCATCGCCGTCCAATGGAACGCGGCAAAAGACGATTTTGACGTGCGGGCGGCAGGCCTGCAGAGGGATGTGCTGGAAGGGCTGAACCATCTGGCTTTTTCCGGCATCGATCTCAATCGCGTGCTTCTCAATGCGAATGCGGGCGGGCTCGCCCTGCCTGTGGTGATTACCAATGGTCTCACATGGCCGACGCTTTCGCCGGATTCGGCCATGCGCTGGACGGACGGTCTGACGCAGACGCCGCAGGTCGCGCTGGATTTTCGCTTTTCGCAGAATCCGGAGGGCGATCTCGTGCTCGATATCGACTATGCGGAGCAGGCGATCGATGCGGCGATGGTGGCGGATATTCTCGCAGCCGTCGAGCGCGCGATTGCGGGGATCGCGGATAGCGGCGCTTTCGTCCTCAACGGACGCGATATTGTCGACCTGTCCCATTACCGGCTGAATGGCGATGAAGGAAACTTCGTCTGCCCGCCATTTCTGGAACGGATCGCCGGCCGTCTTTTCGAAGGAGAGCCGTCACGCACCGCGCTTGTCAGCGGCAAGCGGCGCATCGCCTATAGCGAGCTTGGCGAGATGGTGGCGCGCGTGATCACGAGCCTAAGGGCGCGCGGCATCGGTCAGGGCGATGTCGTAGCCATCTGCCTGCAGCGTAGCCCCGAACACACGGCGATCACGCTCGCCGCGGCCCTGACGGGTGCGGTCTGGGTGCCGGTCGACGCCGGTTCACCCGACGATCGCCTGCAGTATCTGCTGACCAATTGCCGCCCGGCGCTCATCGTCGCCCGCCGCGCTCCGCAGGGTTTCCAAGCTGTCGATCCGGAGGTGCTTCTGTCCACGCCCGCTCCGGCTGGCGCACCGGTCGCCATGGCGGAGTTAGCGGCGCTTTCCCGAAGCGAGGGGCCTGCATATTTTCTTTACACGTCTGGCACGACAGGCAAACCGAAATGCGTCGTGCTTTCCAACCGCGCCACGGCCAATGTCATTGGCGGCACGCTGGCGGAATGGGCGGTGACGGAACGCGACGTATTCATCTCGGTCACCCCGCTGCATCACGACATGTCGGTCTTTGATGTTTTCGGCGCGCTCGTTGCAGGGGCGACGCTGGTGCTGCCGGAACCCGGAGCGGAAAAGGATGCGGTGCGCTGGAACGAGCTGGTCGCAGAACATGGTGTCACGCTGTGGTGCTCCGTGCCTGCCATCCTCGAAATGCTTCTCGCCTGCCGCCATGGTAACCAGCTATCGTCGCTCCGGCTTGTCGCGCAGGGCGGGGACTATATCAAGCCTGTTATCATAGAAGAGCTTCGCCAGCTGAAGCCCGACCTGCGGCTGATATCGCTCGGCGGGCCAACGGAGACGACGATCTGGAGCATCTGGCACGAGATTGTTGCGGAAGATGTGGCGGCCGTGCCCTATGGCCACCCGCTGCCCGCCAATCGTTATTTCGTCCTCAACGATCACGGCGGCCATTGCCCGGCGGGCGTCGTTGGCCGCATCCATACGGCCGGCGTGAATGTCGCGATCGGCTATCTCGAAGACGGCGCGATTACCCAGACGGATTTCGTGACGATTACCGATCCGCAGGGAAACAGCGTGCGCGCCTTCCGAACCGGGGACCGCGGCCGCTACCGGCCGGATGGCAAGATCATGTTCGCGAGCCGTGTCAATGGTTACGTCAAGGTGCGGGGCGTGCGGGTCTCGCTGCCGGATGTGGAAAACGAGCTGATCCGCCACCCTTCTCTCCAGAGGGTTCTGGTTGTGGATTACGGTGTCGAGCAAAAGGGCGAGGCGGCCATCGGCGTGCTTTATGTCACGGCACCCGGCCTCGAACTCACCACTGCCGAACTGCGCGACTTTGCCCGCCGGCATCTGCCGGAATCGCATGTGCCCGGCCGGTTTCTCAAGGTTGACGATCTGCCGCTTTCGACCAATGGCAAGCCCGACCGCCGTCGCGCCCGTGAACTCTTGACCGGTGGAACGGCTGACGCGGAACCGGCAAAATTCTCCGCCTCTGCGGTTCCAGACGTCGATCACGGCGACCGCCGGGTGCTGGATATCTATCTCAGCGTATTGGGTAAAAAGCCGGCAAATGTGGATGCAGACAGCGACCTGCTGGCGCTCGGACTTTTGCCGTCGCACCTGAAAACCGTCTCGGCCGAAATTCGCGCTGTCTTCGGTGTTGACCTGACACCGCAGCAGCTTTTGCGGTGCCGCAACGCCAGGCAGGTGACGTCGCTTATGGCCGTACGGGCGGCATGAATCCCGTCATTTCGGGTGGCACGTCGCGCCCGGCAACGAAAATAGTGCAAGGAAAAACAGATGGCGCATATCGATCCCGCCGGCGGCTGGCTTCCACTGACGCAGCCGCAACTCGATTTCTGGGAGGAGTTTTCCTTCCATCCCGACGAACCGGTTTCAACCGTCGCCCATTACATCGATCTTTCCGGTGCGGTGAATGAAAGCGCGCTCCTTCAGGCGATCACACGCACCGTGCGCGAATCCGAAGTCCTGTCTATCCGCTTCCGCGTCGGCGATGATGGCGAGACGCCGCAGCAATGCTGCGACCCAAGCCATGCCCCGGTTGTGGAACTTGTCGATCTCCGCGGCAATCCCGCTCCGCTGGAGGAGGCTTTGCGGCGCATGAATGCGGATGTGGAAGCGCGGCTCGATCTCACGGCCGACAGGCTCTCGGCGCAGCTCCTCTACCGTATCGCCGATGATCGTTACCTTTGGTATATCCGCGCCCATCATATCGTCGTTGATGGTTATGGGCTGACGCTGGTGGAGCAGCGCTGCGGCCAGCTTTACGGGCACTATTGCGGTAAGGGTGAAGCGGGTCCGGATTTTCACCCCTTCGGTGATTTCCTGGCGGAAGAGGAAGCCTACAAGCGGAGCCGGCGTTTCGAAAAGGATCGCTATTTCTGGACAGCCTATCTCGCCGCACCCGCCGATCTCCCGGTGCTGGACAAGGATTGCGAGGATTATGGCGGCGGCGGCCTGCATGCAGATGCGGCCTTGCCGCCCGGTTTCAGCACGCGGTTGCAACGACTGGCCGGCGCACTGGAGATTGGCTGGCCCGATCTTCTGGTGCTGCTTTCCGGTCTTTATCTCCACCGGGTGCTGCCCCGTCCGGATCGTGATTTCCTGACACTGTGGCTGCCTTTCATGAGCCGCTGGGGCAGTGTCGGCGCCCATATGCCGGCCATGCTCGTCAACATCCTGCCGTTCCACCTCACCATCGAGCCTGGAGAGGACGTCGGCGCATTTCTGACGCGCAACGCCGCCAATCTGCGGAAGCAGCGCCTGCACGGCCGCTACCGTATTGAACAGATCGCCTCCGACCGGGAAATACCGAAAGGCCGGCGCTTCTTCTTCTCGCCGCTCATCAATGTCCTGCCATTCAGCGCGCCGGTGTTTGCCGGGCTCACCGTTGCCAGGCACATTCTGGCGAATGGTCCCGGCGACGGGTTCAACCTTACCTTCCGCGGTGAAGATGACGGCAGCGAACTGAACCTGCACATCGATGCGGACTCGGCGCTGACACAAGCTGAAGACTTCGCCCGCTACCGTAAAGAGCTGCCATTGTTCCTCGATGCCATGCTGCGCGAGGAGGCCTTGGCGCTTGCGGCGGTGGAGGCGTCCACGGCGTTCCGCCTGGCGGTCTGAGGTATGACGGCGTGCGGATGCAGGGGCCGCGCCAGGACATTCTCATCAGCGTTCAAAGACAAAATAACCCGGCTCCGTCAGGCGAAGCCGGGTTTTCCTTGGCAGGTCCTGCTCAGGCGAGCGTCGTCAGCACGCGGTCCGAAGCGCCGGTTTCCGCAAAACGGCTGAAGATGCCGCTGGTGGTGCTGCGCAGCCGCTCGACATCCTCAGGTCCATAACGGTCCGAACGGTAGCTCATCAGCACGCGAATGGAGCGATCGCCGCCGATCGTCTCTTCCATTACCTCGAACTGCAGCCCCAGCATGGATTCGTGTTTGTCCGGATCGATCTGGCGGAATTCGACCGCCCTGCCATCCGGCCCCGCAAGGGCGCCGTTCAGCTTGTTCTTGGCGTGGATCTGGATGAAGACCTCGAACAAATGGTCGCGACCCGGCGTCATGCCCAGTGCTTCCTCCACGAGATCGATCGGGATTTCGCTGTGTTCCAGCGAGCCATTGATGGTGTTCTTCACCGAGGAAATCAGTTCGCCGACGGTCATCGGTTCCGTGAAACGAACGCGATGGGCGACGACCGTGGTGAAATAACCGATCGTATCGAAATAATTGCTGTCGGTGCGGCCCGAAGCCGAGGTGCCAACCACGAGATCGCTCAGCCCGCCGAGATGGCGCAGTGATGCGGCAATCGCGGCATAGACCACGTTGAACAGCGAGGCGCTGTTCTGCCTGGCAATGGCGTAAAGCCCGTCGCTGACATGTTTTTCCAGCTTGAACTCGATCCAGCCGCCCGCCGGTGCTTCGTCCTGCGGTGCCTCGTGCGGTGTGCTTTCCTGTCCGTTGAGGGTAAGGCCGTTCGACGCATCCCGCAACATATCGGTCCAGTAGGCAAGGTGGCTGGAATTGACGCCTGACGCGACCTGTTGTCTTGCAAATTCGTGGAACGGGGCTGGTTTGGTCGCAAAGACCGGGGCAACGCCCGTCGCCCTTGCCCGGTAAGCCTCGGTCAGCTCGTCCATCATCAGGTTCACCGACCATTCGTCCAGCACGATGTGATGGAAGAGGAAGGAAAGCACCTGACGGCCGGTGTGGGGGTCGCGCAGGAAGCGCAGCCGCATCGGCAGTTCGCGCGCCAGATCGAAGCGCCAGCCAGCCTCGGCGTGGCGGTCCACCCCTTCGCTTTCTTCGCTGGTCCAGAACCATTTGTAACCGGGCAGATCATGCATTGGCACGATCCTCTGCAGAACCGTATCGTTTTCGACGTAGAAATGGGTCCGCAGGCCAGGATGGCGCTCGATTATATCGAGGAAGGCACATTCGAAGGCGGTCTCATCGACCGGATCGAGGAAATCGAGCGCGAAGGGAATGTTGAAGATTTCGCCGAAACCGAAAGCGGCATAGGCTTTCCAGAGCGACATCTGCGCCAGCGAAAGCGGCGCGGACAGCGAGCCGCTCGCCGTCGCGTCCGCCTGCGCAGGCGCAGCGGTTGCGAGCCGCGTCGCCTGTTTTGCGAGCGTGGCGGCGGTCGGGTAGCTGAACAGATCGTTGAAACGCAGCTCGATGCCGTGATTGGCGAGAAGGCGGCCGATGATGCGGGTCGCGATCAGCGAATGGCCACCGAAATCGAAGAAATCGTCATCCGGCCCCATGTCGGGTGAGACGAGCGCTTCACGGAACTCGGCGAGGATCGTTTCGACGGTGTCGTCCTTCTGAGCGGACGCACTGGGCGAAAGGGCTGCCTGCTGCGGTGCTGCCGCGGCGTCTTGAGGGACGACCTCGGAAAAATCCGTGCCGCCTTCAAGATGGCTGACGAAGCGCTCCAGGAGGAAGGCCGTCGCATGTGGCGATGTTTCCCTGCCGCCCGTCAATTCGAGGCGGATTTCGCCCGCGGCCGTCGGCCCGACGGCAAGTGTCAGGCCGAGGCCGGATTGCAGGGAGGGCAGGGGCAGGTGCTCGAAGTGAAGACCATGTTCCGATATGGCCTGAACAGGTGTCGCAAGCGCCTGCAGCGTTAAGGTGACCTTTGCGCCTCCATTGTCGGTTCGTTGCTCCAGCCCCGACAGCACGGCATTTTCAGCCTGTTCGGACGATTGGTCGCGGGTGATCGCTATCCGCGCCACGGACTCGGCTGAAATCGGTGTGGCTGCGCCGAGGCCGGGCCGCAGGCGAAGGGTTACTGTTTCGGGGCCGCCGCTTCTTGTCAGGAAAAGCGCAAAACGCGATCCGGCACGCGCGAGGATCGCGTTTGCAGCCGTGGAGCTGTGGAGGCCGAGCAGGGAAGCCGCAAGGTCGACGCCATGGCTATGGCTCGCGGGCCTGTCAATTGTGTTCCGCCGCAGCGCCACGACAGTCGAGCCGGTGGCCGGACGTTGCAGCCAGCCAAGCGGAAGCGGGTCGACGCTGTCACTTTCGACCGCACGCGGCGAAAGCGGTTTCGGCGTTCCACCGGCATAGGCCGCCGTAATACCGTCCAGCAGGATCTGCGGCGAGAGGACCTCGCCCAGCAGGGCATGGAGCAAAAATGCCAGCAGGATTTCACCTTCGCTCAAAAGCACGACGGCCTGGAAAGGCGGGTCGGTCTCGGCATCAAAGGGCCTCCCCTGAAGGTCGTGCAGCAAAGTCAGTGCCTCCTCTGCCGAGGGGACATGCAGCAGCTGCACGATGGATGCGGATGGAGCCTCAATACTCTTGGCAAGCGTACCGTCCTCGCCAAAGGCAAAGCGCGCACGAAGCTCGGGCCAGACCTCACAAACCGTCTTCAGTGCAGAGGTTAGACGCAGCAGATCGCATTCTTCACCGATCCGATAGGCGATAAGCTGCCGAAAGACCTGATCGGGATCCTGAAACTGTTCGAACCAGACCCGTTCCTCATATTGGCTCGGCAGGGCCTCCCCTTCGTTGTGGAAGCCTTCTTCGATGCGACGTGCGAGCATACGTGTGTTGTCTGCTGCCATGGTCCTCTCCTTGGTATAGTCGGAAATCGCGCTCCGGCGCGAAACGTGCCGGTTCGCGGGATCAATGTCCCGCGCGCGACCGTTCGATGAGTGCCTGCCACGCGGCAAGCGTTGGCCGCCGGGCCAGATCGTCATAAGCGAGCCGCGCTCCCGCAAGCTGTGAAAGCGGCTGCATCAGGCGCATGAGGGCAAGCGAATGAAGCCCATAGCCGAACAGGTTGTCCCCCGGTTCGATATCGCGCACTTCATCTTCCAGAACCCTTGCGAGAAGGGCCCTGAGTTGCGTCATAATCGCTTCCGCATCCCGCATGGCAGCCGTCGTGATTGCCGGGTTACTCATCGAAATGATCGTGAACGCCGCTCGCGCCGCGCCGCCAGTAGCCGGAAGCACGGGTCCATTTGGAGTTGGCGCCAAATTCCTCGACCAGAAGGGCGCGAACCGCCTTTGCGGTCTTCGATTCGCAGGCGACCCAGCTGAAGAAGTCGCCCTTTGGCAGTTCGAGCTGGCGCAGGGCGCTCGTTAATGCATCGTGGTCGGTTCCGTTGTCCGGCCTCTGCGTTATCCAGACGATCGATGCGTCCGCCCTGGTTACGAGCTCCAGCCGGTCCGCCTCCGTTTCGACTTCGATCAGCGCCACGACGGGTGTGCCCGCAGGCATCTCCTCCAGTCGCCGTGCCAGCGCGGGAAGGCCGGTATCGTCGGCGATCAGCAGGTGCCAGTCATAGGTGAAGGGAACGGTGAAGGAACCGCGTGGGCCGGCGATCCATGCCTTGTCACCAACTTTCGCGTTCTTCGCCCAGTTGCTGGCCGGGCCATCGTGATGGGTGGCGAAATCGATGGCGAGTTCGCCTTTTTCGGCATCGAAGCTGCGCGGCGTGTAGTCACGCGCCAGCGGCCGCGGCGCGCCTTCCGGGAATTCAATGCCGTTCGGGCCGATCACCGGCAGGGTCGGTTCGGTTTGGCCGGGCTGGGGGAAGAACATTTTGACGTGGTCGTCAAAACCGAGGCTCGTAAAGCCCTCCAGTTCCGGCCCGGTCAGCACGATGCGTACCATGGATCGGCTGAGTTTTTCGGTCCGCGCCACGTCCAGCGCGCGCAGCTTCACGGCGTGGCGGTGGCGTTTGGGAGTGCGGTCCGGAAGGGCGGAATCCATGGTTTCTGGCATGCTCATGCTGCTGTCTTTCCTGGGATGACGCCGGCGGGTTCGGCGGTCTCGCTGTCCCGGGTCGGCGTGCCGGATGATCGCGCGTTGGGGTTCTCATCCGGCGCGATATTCCGGCGTCGTTGCGTCAAGATGCGCGGACCATAACAGGCGGTTTCCGCCCCGGCAATATAAGTTTCTTCGAAAACTCAAGTTTATGCCCGGCACGTGATCGTGCCGGGATTTGTCGGGCAGAAAGGTGGTCAGCGGCGGCCTGCCCAGCTTTCCACTTCATCCAATGTATGGAGCGCGCTCGGAATGGAAGGCGTCGTCACCCTGGTGGAATCGAGGAAAACAATCCTTTTCTCGCGTGCCGGTTTTACGAAACGCTCCCAGCCGGGAATGATCTTTTCAAGCGCGGCGCGGGTTCCCGCCTCGCCGCGGGCTGGGCTGGTATAGCTGTTCATCACCACAAGCAGATCGGGATTGAGCTTGCCGAATGCTTCGGCGCTCAGCGGCATCATCAGGGTCGAGCCCATTCCGCCCGAAGAGCCGGCGCTGTCGATCTTCAGCCTGACATAACCGAGATCCTCTATTGCCTGCACCGCGCCGGACATGTTCCCCACGGCGTTGATCTGGTCCGTCAGCAGGATCGCGAGATAAGTCTTGCCGTTGATATCTTCACCCAGCGTCTTTTTGACGGCGGCGAGCTTGGTGTCATAAATCTTCCGACGCTCAGCGAAGACATCGCTTCGCCCAACCAGATCTGCAAGGTCTTCCTCCACGCTGAAGCCATAGGCTTTGCCGGCGCTTGCTTTTTGCAGATAGACAGGTGCGACTGTGGAGAGCTGTTCGGCCTTGCCGCTGTCCATTTCCGTGGCGACGATGAGGTCCGGTTGCAGCGCCCGCAGCTTTTCGAGGTCGATTTGGCCGACAGCGCCGAAACCCTTCGGTTTCGCGTGGCCTTCGCCAAGAACGGTATCAACGAAATCGACGGCGGTTGCGAATTTGCCGTCGCTGTTGCGGCCATAGGCGCCGACCACATCAGCGCCAAGATCCATCAGCGGCACGCCCAGAAGCGGCTCGTGCATGACGACAATGCGCTGCGGCTTTTCCGGAACGGAGACGGTGCGGCCGGCGGCATCGGTCACGCTGCGCTCGGCGGCGAGACTCGTTCCGGCGGCCAGAAGTGCGGCGACGAGGATGGCAATTCGCATGGCATTCCCTTTATTCGATATATTAGTGAGCGGTGGTTCTGCGCAACGCCTGCAGGCGCAGCGTGAGGATGAAGAGCGGCACGCCGATCAGCGTCAGCGCAAGGCCAATCGGCATCGGCACATCCGCCACCAGCCCGCGCGAGAGCGTATCGGCGGCGACCACCAGAATGCCGCCGGTAAGCCCCGACAGGAAAAGCCTGGCGCGGCCGACAGCGGGCGAAACGAAGGTGGCGAGATGCGGGGCGATGACGCCGAGAAATGTCAGCGGGCCGACGGCGGTAACGGAGGAGGCGCTTAGAATTACCGCAAACACAATGACGAGCGGTCGCGAATGCCTGACGGTTTCTCCGAGTGCCATGGCCATCTCGCTGCCAAGATCGAACACGGCAAGCGCCCGGCCAATGAGGAAAATGCCGGCAAGGCTTGCTGCAAAGAGGGGAGCAAAAACGATGATGGTCGGCCAGCTTGCCTGAAACAGCGAACCGGCCATCCAGTCCGCCAGCGAAAGCGAGGTTTCGGCTGGCGTATAGAGCAGAAGCACCGATGAGACAGAGGAAAGCGCCGCCTCAATTGCGATGCCCATCAGCAATATGGCAAGGCCGCTCGAGCGTTCGCGCCCGACAAGCGCGATCAAAAGGAAGGCCACGGCCAGGCCTCCGCCGACAGCCGCAAAAGCCACCAGCGTCTTGGGGGCCGTTGGCACCAGCACCAGAAGCAGCATGATGGTGGTCATCGACCCCTGGCTCAGGCCGAACAGGCCGGGATCGGCGAGCGGATTGCGCGCGACGGATTGCAGCATCGCGCCTGCCAGCGCCACACTCCAGCCAGCCATGAAGCCGAGCAGGATGCGCGGCAGCCGTACCGTCCACAGCGCATAGGCCTGATCATCGCCGAGATGCCCGCCGGCAAACCCGTGCAGGAGATCAATAAGGCCCGTTTCGGTATTGCCGAGGCTGACGGACACGGCGGCGATCGTCAACGCCAGCGCAACCAGCGTCAGGCCGGCCGTCAGATTGCCAATACCGATCTGCAGCCCGCCGGGCAACCTGAGAACGGCTTTCCCGTCCGTGGCAAAATCCCGTTTCACGATAGCCCCCTTGCCGAAGGCGACAGATAGAAACGCTTGACGATGACGATGAAAACGAGGCCGCCAAGCAGGTCCATGAACAGCCCGGTATTGACCACGTAGGGCGCAAACAGGGTTTCCGCGCCAAGATCGGCGAGCACGCAGATGCTCGCGCCGACAAGCGCGGAGGCCGGCAAAGCAAGCGTGAAATTCACGCCGACCAGCGGCCGGATCATATGTGGCACGATAAGGCCGACGAAACCGATCGGGCCGCAGATCGCTACCGCCGAGCCTGACGCCAGCATGGTGGCAAACAGTGCGAGCCGGGAAATACGCGTGACATTCACGCCGGCGGAAGCGGCTTTTTCCGCGCCCAGCAGAACGAGCGTCAGCGGCCGCGCGACCGATAGCAAAATCACCATTGCAATGGCGCCGATCCACCAGAAATCGGTGAGCCGTTCGATATAGACATGGTTGATATTGCCGCCAACCCAGCTCAGGAATTCGGCCCGACGCGTTGGGTTGGAAAGAAGCAGGGCGTTTGTCACGCCGATCAGCAGCATGGAAACCAGCGCTCCGGAAAGGATGAGCGACAGACCGCGCGGATCGTTCACCCGCCCGGCAAGACGCGCGACAACGAAGCAGGCGGCAAAACCGAAGCCGGCGCCCGCAAGCGCGGCAAGGCCCTGTGCCTCAGCAGAGAGATCGAACAGCAGCGCGCCGGCGATCACGAAAAGCGTCGCTCCGGCATTCAGCCCAAGGGTCGAGGGCGAGGCGAGGGGATTGCGGGCAAGCCCCTGCAGCACGCAGCCGCTGACGGCGGTTGTGGCGCCCACATAGATGGCAATCAGCGACCGTGGAATTTGCTGATAGAGGAGCACCGATTGTTCATAGCTATCGGCCTCCCCGCGCCAGAGCGTCGCCATGACTTCGGCAGGCGGCATGTCGCCGGACATGACGAACAGATTGACGGCGAGGATGGCGGCCAGCAACAGCGCCGCGGCAAGGATCAGCGTTGTTTTCGCGATCATGCCGGAATGGCCTGTTCCTGTCGTTCCAGCCGGGGCACGCAGATGAGACGCCCCTGTCTGGAAAATATATCGGCTTCGAGGTCGAAGATTTCAGCAACATTTTCGGGTGTGACCGTGTCTGCTACCGGCCCTGATGCCAGAACCTGCCCGGCCTTCAGCATGATGACGTCGTCGGCGAAAGTGGCGGCGAGATTGAGATCGTGCAGCACGACGATAACGGTCTTGCCGTGCCTGTCGGTCAGCTCGCGCACAAGGCCAAGAACGGCATATTGATATTTCATGTCGAGATGGTTGACCGGCTCGTCCATCAGGATCACGTCCGTATCCTGCGCCAGCACCATGGCGATGAAGGCGCGCTGGCGCTGCCCGCCGGAAAGCGTGTTGACCTGCGCTCTCGCCTTGTCCTCCAGCCCGACCGTCTTCAGCGCCCCGGCGAAAAGCGCCCGGTCACGCTCGCTCGGGCCGCCGGCAAGGCCGTAGCGTGCATAACCGGCAAGCTCGATCAACTCGCCGAGCGTCATATAGTCGGGGCAATGGCATTCCTGCGGCAGATAGGCGATGCGGCGCGCGAGATCCCTGCGTCCGATGTCGCCCAGCGAACGCTCGCCAAGCCTTATCGCGCCCGATGACAAAGGCACGAAACCCATGATGGTTTTCAACAGCGTCGACTTGCCACAGCCATTGGGGCCGACCAGCGCCGTGACGCGACCGCTGTGGAAGCGGCAAGAAAGCCCACGCAGGACGGGAACGTGGCCATAGCTGGCGTGAAGGTCCGTGGCGTCAAGCACCGGATACAACTCCTGTTAGTCATGCGCTCATGCGTCGAGACGCCACATGAGGATTATAAGTCTTTGAATCTTAACATCGAACCTGCGGGAAATGGGCTCCTTCCCGACGGGCGCGACACTCTGGTCTTGAAGCGACACTAAACTATAGTAAAACTCTCCACAAATCGAAATTTGCCGATTCAACGCGCGGTTTTCTTCCCGGATATTTCAGTCGAGGTGCATCATGTCAGTCGCAGCCAAACTTCATGTGGGCATGTCGCTGGCCCCAACCTGGCTCAGCGGTGAAGCATGGCGTCGAGCCGACAGCGATATAAATCGGGTATTTTCCAGCGATTATTTCGTCGATCTGGCACAGCGCGCGGAAGCTGCGCATGTGGATTTCGTGTTCCGGCCGGATACGCTTTTCCTCCGCACCGAGGGGCTGGAAACCGGCGGCGGATTTGCCAGCATGGACCCGACCATGCTTCTTTCGGCCATTGCGCGGGAAACGAGCCATGTCGGCCTGTTGTCCACCGTATCGACCACATTTCTGCCGCCCTATGTGGTGGCCCGCCAGCTTCAGTCGTTGAACTGGCTCAGCAATGGCAGGGCCGGGTGGAACATCGTCACGGCACTGGAGGGGCACGAAAATTTCGGGCTGAGAGAAATGCCGTCACCGCAGGAGCGTTATGGACGCGCCGCCGAATTCACGCAGGTCGTGCAGCAGCTCTGGGCGAGTTTTCCAAATGAAGCCCTTAAACTCGACAGGGAAAGCGGGCGATTTGCCGATTCCTCGCTGGTGCGCCCGGTAGCGCATGAGGGCAGGCATTTCAGTGTGAAAGGGCCGCTCAACCTGCCAGCCCACGCCAGCCGCATTCCGCTGGTGCAGGCCGGTGCGTCTCCCGAGGGGCGCGATTTCGCCTCTTCGGTGGCGGATGCAGTCTTTGCTTCCACGCCGGACATGCAGGCAGCCATCGAACTGAGGGCGGACTTACGGCGGCGCGCCGAAGGACACGGCCGTGAGCCTGACGGGGTGAAGCTGATGCCGGGCCTCAGCCTATATCTGGCGGATAGCGGCAAGGAGGCGCTTGAACTCTTTTCTGAGACCCATGCCCGCGCTAACCGCGCCCGCACCCTGGCGTCGGTTCTCGACATGACGGGCCTCGACCTCACCGACTGGCCGCTCACGCGGGTGGTCACCGCTTCCGACCTGCCGCCGCCGCCCGAAAAACCGCGAAGCCGCACCCATGCCGGACTGCTGCGCAGGCTGATTGAGCGGGAGACGCTAAGTGTCGCGGAATTACTGCGGCGGCCGGAGGTGATGGGATCCGGCCATTGGCAGATCGTCGGCACCGTTGAAGATGCCTTTAAAGGCATCCGTGAATGGGCGGCCGCAGGGGCAATCGACGGTTTTGTCGCGGTGCCCGGCGGCTCGGTGGCATCCATGCGGCTGGTGCTGGAGCGGCTGTTGCCGAAACTTGCCGATGCCGGGCTCTTCCGCACCGCCTATTCCGGCCGCACCTTTGCGGAGCATCTGGCCGAAGGTGTCTAGCCGCCACCGGATTCGGCGGTTGCCTGCCGGGCGGCCTCGATCAGTCGCGAAAAATGCCGTTCCGCTTCGGCGGTAGCCACGAAGGAGACGGTGGTGACGACACAACAGAGTTCGCCCTGGGCATCGAAAACCGGCGCCGCCTTGCCCGTCAGGGCGGAGAACAGATGTTCATTGAGTTCGGCGCCGCCCGTCTCGCGGATGGTTTCGAGAATGCCGGCAGCAGGAGGAGAGCCGCGAAAGGCGGGTGGTTGCAGCCTGCGCACGGCAGCCACCCTGTCCGGTGGCAGATAAGCCTGAAAAACCAGACCGCAGGCGCTGTTGTCCAGCGGCAGAACATCGCCAAGAGCGACGGTGCTGATGGAAAAGCTGGCGCTTCGCGCCCACCGCACCACGGTCGGGCCGCGCTCGGTCCAGATCGCCACGCCGCAGCTGGCGCCGATTTGCGCGGCAAGCGCCTTCATCTCACGTCCGGCGGTTTCGACCGGGTTGATTCGTCGGAGGGCGCTGATGCCGATGCCCAGCGCTGCGGGGCCGAGATCGTAACTGCCGCTTGCGGGGTCCTGTATCACCAGTCCCTCCCGCACGAGGCTTTGCATGTAACGATGCGCGGTGGAGCGACCGGTGCCGGCGCGTTTAGCAAGTTCGCCCAGCGCCAGCCCCGTATCGGACCTGGAGAGAAGATTAAGAAACCGCGCCGCAATCGATACGGATTGAATAAGCGCCGAGCGCTTTTCACCTTCGTTTTCCGGCCGTTCTTCGGTTTCGTCATCCATGGCGTTCAAGGTCGTGCCCCACTCTTTCGAGAATGCCTAACGCATTGCGACGAAAATCGGAATGGCTGTCTTCAGCCTTTTCAATGACTTCTCCGGCCGGGCTGCCATGGCGGAAAAGGCGGCCCCTTAAACTTTGTTGTAAATATGGCACATCCCGTTACGGAAGCCCGCTTGTCCGCAATACGGAACGCATTCTCTATTGCGAAACGGATAACGCTTCCGTTACTTGAATATGACTTTAATACTCATGTTTATTTGGGGTGTATGATGGGGTTTAGCTCTAACGGCCGTTTGATGAGCGGGGTCAGTGTTCTGACGTTGGCGACATTGTTCGTGACGCCGGTTGTCGGTCAGGATCAGCAGGCTGATACAGCAGGGACGACCGTGTTGAAGCCGATTGTCGTGACCGGTGAAAAAGTGGCGCGCGACATGAAGAACACGGCCTCGTCCGTGTCAGTCAAAACCGCCGAGGAGATCAAAAAGGAAAAGACCGGCGATCCGACCGTATCCGAAGCGATCAAGGATATTCCGAACGTCGTCTACACCGACAATGTCAGTGCCCCCATCATTCGCGGACAGGACACGCAGGGCCCGAATACCGGCTCCATCGCCTTCTTCACCGGTACGGTGCCGCGCGCGACGATCAATGTGGACGGTCACTATCTCGGGTATAACGAGTTCATCTACGGGGCGACTTCCATATGGGATGTCGACACCATCGAGGTGTTCCGCGGGCCCCAGACGACCTCGCAGGGCGCCAACGCCATCGCCGGCGCCATCCTTGTCAACACCAAGGACCCGACCTTTACGCCGGAAGCCAGCTATCAGGCGGAAATCGGCAACTATCACCAGAAGCGTGGTTCCTTCGCCTTTTCCGGCCCGCTGATCGAAGACGAACTGGCGGCGCGCATGGCGATCGATTATTCCGGCCGCGATACCTTCATCGATTACATCAATTCTGCCTTTGCGCATGAGGGAACGGACCAGAACTTCAAGGAATTCAACGGTCGCTTCAAGCTTCTTTGGGAACCGTCTGAAATTCCCGGTCTTTCCACAAAGCTGACCTATTCCTACAACGCCTCCAACCGGCCAAGCCAGGAAGCGGCGTCGCGTCCCTTCGAAGATCTCAACCACATCACCACGACGATGCCGAATTTCAGCCAGTATACCAATACGGGCATTCTCGACATCAATTACGATTTCGAGAACGGCGTGAAACTGTTCAACCAGACCCAGTTTTCCGACTCCACCGCCAAACGCCGGGTCGGCATCGCCAATAACGGCGACGCCGATGTCGATCTCAGGAACACGTCGCATGAAACGCGCGTCACCTTCGGCGATCAGGAGGATGTTCTGAGCGGTGTCGCCGGCATTTTTTATGCGCACACGAAAGCCGACGAGGTGCTTTATCTGCGCGGCACCTCTCGCTTCAGCGACACCAAGGACAATCTCGGCCTCTTCAGCGAGCTGAGCTATCGGCTGACCGACCAGTGGACCCTGACGGGTGGCCTGCGCTACCAGCAGGACCAGATTCAGCGCGCCGGTTACCGGACGCTCAGCGCCACCAGCAGAAGTTCGGTCAATTATGACGAAACCTTCTCTGAAATCCTGCCCAAGGCGTCTCTCGCCTATGCCATCAATGATGATTGGACTGTCGGCGGTCTTGTCAGCCGCGGGTACAATCCCGGCGGCGTCGCATTCGACCTGACCACCAGCAAATGGCGGAGCTTCGACAAGGAAACCATCTGGAACTACGAAGTGTTCACCCGCGCCAGCCTGCTCGATGACACGCTGACGGTAAACGGCAATCTGTTCTACATGGACATGAAGAACGCCCAGTTTAACGTACCCGTCGTCGTCTCCACCGGCATCAGCGAATCCTACACCGTTAACGCCGAAGAAGCCCATGCCTATGGTCTGGAAATTGGCGCGGATTATCGGGTGCTCGACAATCTGACGCTGAAAGCCAGCGCCGGTCTGCTGAAGACGAAGATCGACGAGATTTCCAGCAATGCCGCCTATGTCGGCAAGGAATTCGCGAAGTCGCCGGGATACAGCTTCACCGTCGGCGCAAGCTGGGACGTGACGGACAAGTTCACCGTGTCCGGGCAGGTCCGCCATCTCGACGGCTATTATTCCGATACGGACAACAAGGCCGTCTATGCGATCGATCCCTACACGATCGCGGATGTGCGGGCGAGCTACAAGTTCCAGGACGAACTCGAGTTCTACGCTTACGTGAAGAACGTCTTCGACGAGCGCGCGCCGACCCTTATGAAGGAAAACCGCGGCATCGGCGGCATCGAGGCGAGCATGACCGAACCGCGCATGTTCGGCATCGGGGTGCGCGGCACATTCTGAGCCAAAAGCGAACCCGACAAACAAAGAGGCCTTCGAAGCGATCTTCGAAGGCCTCTTTCTTGACGGAACCGCTACGGTCCATAACCCTCAGAAAAACGCCTGAATGCCCGTCTGGGCACGGCCGAGGATCAGCGCGTGCACGTCATGCGTACCTTCATACGTGTTGACCGTTTCGAGGTTCTGCGCGTGGCGCATGACGTGATATTCGATCTGGATGCCGTTGCCGCCATGCATGTCGCGGGCCTGGCGGGCGATATCCAGCGCCTTGCCGCAATTGTTGCGCTTGACGATGGAAATCATTTCCGGCGCCATCCTGTGCTCGTCCATCAGCTGGCCGACGCGTAGCGATGCCTGAAGGCCGAGCGCGATCTCGGTCTGCATGTCGGCGAGCTTCTTCTGGTAAAGCTGCATGCCGGCAAGCGGCTTGCCGAACTGCTTGCGGTCGAGACCATATTGCAGGGCACGGAACCAGCAATCTTCGGCAGCGCCCATGACGCCCCAGGAAATGCCGTAGCGGGCGCGGTTGAGGCAGCCGAAGGGGCCCTTCAGGCCGGACACGTTGGGCAGCAGCGCGTCTTCGCCGACTTCGACGCCATCCATGACGATTTCTCCTGTTATGGAAGCGCGCAGCGAAAGCTTGCCGCCGATTTTCGGTGCTGAGAGGCCTTTCATGCCCTTTTCGAGCACGAAACCGCGGATCTGGTTGTCATGGGCTTCGGATTTGGCCCAGACCACGAAGACATCGGCGATCGGTGCGTTGGAAATCCACATTTTCGAACCGCGCAGACGATAACCGCCCTCGATCTTTTCAGCACGGGTCTTCATGCCGCCCGGATCGGAGCCGGCATCCGGCTCGGTGAGGCCGAAACAGCCGATCAGTTCGCCCGAGACGAGGCCGGGCAGGTATTTCTTCTTCTGCTCATCCGAACCGTAAGCGAAGATCGGGTGAATGACGAGCGAGGACTGCACGCTCATCATCGAGCGGTAACCGCTGTCGATCCGCTCCACCTCGCGGGCGACGAGACCATAGGCCACATAGCTCGCATTCGCCGCGCCATATTCTTCCGGCAGGGTAACGCCGAGAAGGCCTTGCCGGCCCATCAGGCGGAACAGTTCCGGCTCGGTGGTTTCAGAAAGATAGGCTTCGGAGACACGCGGCAAAAGCTCCGATTTGCCGAAGGCGGCCGCGGCGTCGCGTATCATCCGCTCGTCGTCAGTCAGTTGGTCTTCGAGCAGGAAAGGATCCTGCCAATTGAATGCTACGCGTTCGCTCACTTTATGCCTCCGGATTTGCTGGCAGGATTATTCGTATTCACCCCGGATGGCACAAGCCATGTTTACTCATTTTTGCATTACATATAGTAATGGCTCATGACATCTCTCAGCCGCAAACTCCTGCCATCCACAAGTGCGCTTGCCGCTTTCGATTCCGTTGCCCGTCTCGGCAGCTTTTCCGCCGCCGCAGATGAGCTGGCGCTGACGCAGGGGGCAATCAGCCGGCAGGTTATGTCACTGGAAGAACAGCTTGGCGTGCGGCTCTTCGACCGCGGCGCACGCGGCGTGGCGCTGACGGCGGAGGGGCAGATCTACGCAAAATCGATCGCGGCAGCGCTCGGCGAGATACGCTCAGCCTCGCTGCAGATCATGACCAAAACGCATGGCAATACGCTCAACCTCGCCATGCTGCCCACCTTCGGCACCCGCTGGCTTCTGCCGCGTATACCGGATTTCGTGGCGAACCACCCGGAGATCACCATCAATTTTGCGACCCGCATCGGCCAGTTCGATTTCGAGCGTGAGCAGCTGGATATGGCAATCCATATCGGCCAGGCCGATTGGCCAGGCGCGGAAAGCACCTTTCTGATGCATGAAATGGTGGCGCCGGTGTGCAGCCCGCAGTTCCTCAGCGCCCATCCGGTGGAAAAGGGAGAAGACATCGCTGCCCTGCCATTGCTGCACATGGCCTCGCGGCCGGGCGCGTGGGGCCACTGGTTCGAAAGCCTCGGCCTGTCACTCGTCTTGCCGCAGGGCATGCGCTTCGAACAGTTTTCCAGCGTTGCGCAGGCCTGCATCGCCGGCCTCGGCGTCGCGCTGATGCCGCTCTTCCTCATCGATAACGAGTTGAAATCGAAGCAGCTGGTCAAAGCCTTCGATCATCAGGCCAGAAGCCCGAGCTCGTATTACGCGGTGGCCCCGCTTTCACGCGCCAACCACGTCCCGGTCGTCCTGTTTCGAGATTGGCTGGTGCGTCAGGTGGAGGCTTATCGCGCAGCCAGTACCCAGAGCGCGTAAAAATAATCGCTCTTTTTTCGGGCATTTAACCTTTGTGCCCAGCTTTTCGCCCTATTTTGCCAGCGCAGGACTCGACAGCGGTTCGCGCCTCGATTATCGTGATTAAACGTTTAATCAGCCCTTCCGGACCATTATGGCGTCGTCACGGCCTGCCACCAATCTGAGCGCGATAGCAGCGGCACTCGGCGTGTCGGTGGCGACCGTGTCCAATGCGCTGTCCGGCAAGGGCCGCGTTTCGCCCGAACTGGTGGAACGTATCCGCAAGACGGCGAGCGAGCTGGGCTATGTGCCGAGTTCGGCGGGCAGGGCGCTTCGCACCGGCAGATCGGGCGTTCTCGGGCTCGTCCTGCCCGATATTGCCAATCCTCTCTTCCCACAGATTGCGCAGGCCATCGAGAAGGCGGCTGTCAACGCGGGTTATGGCGTGCTGATCGCCGATGCGCGCGGTGAGATCGCCATGCAGACGGATGCGATCGACCGGCTGATCGAGCGCGGGGTGGACGGCATGGTGGTCGTTCCCCGACGTGGCACACGCATTTCCGGCGTTGATTGCCCGGTGGCCGTCATCGACAGCCCGTCGACACCGGGAAATACCGTTGCTGCCGACCATTGGGATGGCGGCCGGCAGGTGGGTGAATATCTTGCGGGCCTCGGCCATCGCAAAGTGGTGCTAGTCGGCAAGAACAGGGATTCCAATGTTCAGAATGACCGTCTCGGCGGCATTCGCGATGGTCTCGGCAAAACATGCCTGGCCCAGACGCTCTGGATCGATGGCCTTGAAAAGGCCGGTGGCGCGGGCTGCCGGCTGGGCCTTGCGGAGAAAGTTGCCGAAGGTTTCACGGCCTTTGCCGCCGTATCCGATCTGCACGCGCTGCGCGTGCTGACCGAATTGCAGCGCGCGGGAATCGAGGTGCCGGAAGAGGCGAGTGTCACCGGCTTCGACGATCTTATCTTTTCTGCCGTGGTCACCCCGCCCTTGACGACCATGCGCATGGATATGGGCCGCATCGCCGATCTCGCCGTTGGCGCGCTTTTGCGCGCGATCGATGGCGCCGGAGAAAACGGGGCCGCCGTCGACGTCACGGCGGATGTTTCGAAAGTACCGATGGCGCTGATCATGCGCGGCTCCACCGGCAAGACAAAGCATGATGCGATTGAAGCCAAGAACACGACAGCAGGAGAACTCACACCATGAAAAAGATCATTCTCGCATCGGGCGCCGCCCTGATGCTGACGATGGGAGCCGCTGAGGCCCAGGACAAGACGTTGACGATCTCGGTCTACGCCTTCGCGCAGGATGAATTCAAGGAACTGGTCTATACGCCCTTCGAGCAGAAATGCGGCTGCAAGCTCGTCGTCGAGACCGGCAACAGCGTCGAGCGTCTGGCCAAGATGGAGGCCAACAAGGCCAGTCCGGTCGTCGATCTCGCCATCGTCTCCATGGCCGATGCGCTGTCGGCCACCCGCAAGGACCTGATCCAGAAGATCGATGCTTCCAGGGTGCCAAATATTGAAAAGCTCTATGACATCGCCAAGGACCCGAATGGCGATGGCATGAGCGTCGGCGTCAATTTCTACGCCACGTCGATTGTCTACCGCACCGACAAGATGAAGATCGACAGCTGGGCCGATCTTTTGAAGGACGGTATCGTCGACCACGTCGCCTTCCCGAATGTCACCACCAACCAGGGCCCGCCGGCGCTTTACATGCTGGGCAAGGCCATCGGCAAGGACACGCCCGATCTTGCCGGCGCCATCGAGGCCGTGGGCGAAAAGAAGGACGATATCGTCACCTTTTACGTCAAGTCCTCGCAGCTGGTGCAGCTCATGCAGCAGGAGGAAATCTGGGCAGCGCCGATCGGCCGCTTCTCCTGGGCGCCTTTCACCAAGCTCGACCTGCCGCTCGCCTGGGCAACGCCCAAGGAAGGCCAGACCGGCGGCATGAACGTGCTCGTCGTACCGAAGGGCACGAAGAACGAGGATCTTGCGCTGCAATTCATGGATTTCTGGCTCTCGACCGACGTCCAGAAGGCGCTGGCGGAAAAGCTGGTGGACAGCCCGACCAACAGGGAAGTCAAGGTTTCCGACGAGGTGGCGAACAACATCACCTATGGCGATGAAACCGCCCGCAGCCTGCAGCTCATTCCTTCCGACGTAACGCTCGATAACCGCGACAAGTGGCTGTCGGAGTGGAACGCCAAGGTGGGGCAGTAACAAGCTCGAAGGGGCGGGAATGGGTTACGTGCTGGCGCACGTCACCCCCCTCTGTCCTGCCGGACATCTCCCCCACAAGGGGGGAGGTCGATATGCCGGTACCCACTGACGCCAAATGAACAAGTCCTCCGCCAAACGTAGCCGGCGGAATTTCAAGACCGGAGAATGCCATATGTTTCAGAACCGGGCCGAAGCGCTGGCGCTTGCCTTGCCCGCCGCAATTTTCGCGGCGGCGGTCTTTCTCGTGCCGGTCTTCATGCTTTTGTCGGAAGGCTTTCGCACCGCTGACGGCTGGACATTGTCGGCCTATGGCGCTTTCTTTTCCGATCCACTGAACCAGACGGTTTTCCTGCGCACGCTGAAGCTCGGCGCGCTCGTCACCGTCGTTTCGGCGGTGGTGGGCTACGCGGCGGCTTTCGCCATCGTCAACCTGTCGCCGGCCAGGAAGGGCCATGTGGTCAACCTCGTCGTGCTGCCGCTGATGATTTCGCCGGTCGCCCGCACCTATGCCTGGATCGTCATTCTCGGCAGAACCGGCATCGTCAACCAGGCGCTGCAGGCGGTGGGCCTCAGCGACGGGCCAATCCGCATCCTGTTTTCCGAAACGGCCGTCTTCATCGGCCTTCTGCAACTGTTCCTGCCATTGATGATCATCTCGCTCATCAGTGCGCTGGAGAACATGCCGAAGGATACGATCGCTGCTGCCCGCGTTCTCGGCGCCAACTGGTTTCAGGTGTTCTGGAAGGTCATCCTGCCGCTCACCCGGGAAGGGCTCGTCGTCGGTGGCACGCTGGTCTTCACCGGTTCGCTGACTGCCTATATCACGCCCGCCATTCTCGGCGGGTCCAAGGTGCTGATGCTGGAAACCCTGCTTTACCAGCAGGTCACGGTTTCCAATAATTTCGTCGCCGCCAGCGTCATCGCCTTCATCCTGATTGTCATGAGCTTTGCCGCCAATATCCTCTTGAAGCGCATTGCCACCGCAAGGAACAAGAAATGACCCGGCAGCTCTTCATTCCGCTCACGCTTCTGCTTGTCGTCGGCTTCCTCATCGGGCCGTTCCTCATCATCGTTGCGGCCTCGTTTTCGGCCGGCGATACGCTCGCCTTTCCGCCGCAGGGCTTTTCGCTGAAGTGGATCGCCAAGGTCTTCACGGTCGAAAGCTTCCGCGAGAGCTTTGCGATGTCGATGTTCCTTGCCATCGGCGGCACGTTCACGGCGCTGATCCTCGGCATTCCCGCTTCCTACGCCATGTCGCGCTACAGACTGCCCTTTAGCGAGACGGTGCGCACCATCGTGTCCGCGCCGATCATCGTGCCGGGCATTATCGTGGGTCTTGCGCTGCTGCGTTATTTCGTCGTGCCCTTCGGCATCGGCATCACGCTTGCGTTGTTTCTCGCCCACACCGCGCTCATCCTGCCCTATGCGGTGCGCGTGGTTTCAGCCAGCCTCAACAATCTGCGCTCCGATATTGAGGAGGCGGCGGTGCTACTCGGCTCGTCGCGGCTTGGCGCATTTTTCCGCGTTGTGCTGCCGAATATCCGCGGCGGCATCCTGTCGGCCTTCATTCTCGGTTTCGTGACGAGTTTCAACCAGGTGCCTGTGTCGCTGTTCCTGTCCGGTCCCGGCGTGCGCACGCTGCCTATCGACATGCTGGGCTACATGGAAATCGTCTTTGATCCTTCCGTGGCCGCCCTTTCCTCGCTGCTCGCCTTCCTTTCCATCGGCATCGTTTTCATGGCCGAACGTTTCCTGGGGTTCTCCCGTTATGTCTGACGCAAATTATCTTTCGCTGCAAAAAATCTCGCTCGCCTATGGCGGCAATGTCGCCGTCAAGGATCTCGATCTCGATATCCGCAAGGGCGAATTGCTCGCGCTTCTCGGACCATCAGGCTGTGGCAAGACCACGACGATGCGCGCCATCGCCGGGCTGATGCCGGTGGCTGCCGGGCGGATCAATCTCGATGGCGCCGATATTACCCGCGTGGCGGCCAACAAACGCGCCGTCGGGCTGGTGTTCCAGTCCTACGCGCTCTTCCCCCATCTGACGGTCTATGAAAACGTCGCCTTCGGCCTGAAACTCAAGGGAATGAGCGGCAAGGCGCTGGAGGACAAGGTCGCCTCCGGCCTGAAGTCGGTCGGCCTGTGCAATTTCGCCTCACGCAAGCCGGCGGAACTATCGGGCGGCCAGCAGCAACGCGTGGCATTGGCACGCTCCATGGTCATGGAGCCGAAAGTGCTGCTTCTCGACGAGCCGCTCTCCAATCTCGACGCCCGCCTGCGTCTTGAAATGCGGACCGAACTGCAGCGCGTGCAGAAGGAGACGGGTGTCACGATGATCTTCGTCACCCATGACCAGATCGAGGCGCTCGCGCTTGCCGACCGCATTGTCGTCATGAAGGGCGGCAAGATTGAGCAGATCGGCACGCCGGAAGAGATTTACAACGCGCCGGTTTCCGCCTTCGTGGCCGACTTCGTCGGCTTCGAAAACATCTTCGCCCTTCAAGGCGGGGCTTTGAAAACCGCCAACGGCACAACACCGCTTCCCGGACCAGTCCTTTCAGCATCCGGACTGGCCTGGCGGCCGCGCATGGTCACCCTCGGTTCAGGTCCTTTCCAGGGAACCGTGCGCGGCACATCCTTCGCCGGCAACAGCCGCGAATATCTGCTCGACACACCACTCGGGCCCATCAAGGCTGAAACCGACGCGGCCCTCACCTCCCACGCAATCGGCGATACGCTTGCCTTCGACCTGCCGGTCGAAAAGGCGGCGAGCCTCAAGGTATTCAACTGATCATGGGTGTTTGGATCGATACCGATATGGGCTTTGACGATATCGCCGCCATCTTGGTGGTGCAATCGTCGGGTCTCGCCATAGACGGCATCTCGCTGGTCTTCGGCAATGCGACGCTTCAGGCCGTCTGCGGCAATGCCGCGGGTGCGGTTGCCGCCTTCGGTTGGTCGATGCCGATCCATCAGGGCCGCGCCATGCCGGTGTTAGGTGCACTTGAAACGGCGCAGTGCATTCTGGGCGAAAACGGCATCCCGACCGTCGGCCAAAGCCTGCCGGATGCCGCGGCCTTGCCGAAAAGCGATGCCTTCGCCGCTCTCTGCGCCTGGCTGGAGGGGGAGGGCGAGAGGCGCATTCTCGCGCTTGGTCCGCTCAGCAATATTGCCGCCCTGTGCCTTGCCCGGCCTGATCTTGCCACGAGAATTTCCGACCTCACCTGGATGGGTGGCGGCGTGACGAGCGGCAATCACACGGCCTCGGCCGAATTCAACGCCTTCGCCGATCCGGAAGCGCTGGCTATCGTGCTCTCCCATGGCCTGCCGTTGCGTATGGTCGATCTGGACGCCTGCCGCAAGGTTAGCGCTTCGCCCGCCGATGTGCTGCCGATCCGCAATGCGGGCGGCAGGAATGCCGGGCTGATCGCCGATCTGCTTGATGGTTTCATCGGCATCGCCACCCGTCGCGGCAGACCAGGCATGGCGCTTTACGATCCCGTCGCTGCCGTTGCCTTCGCCTCGGGCTCCGCCTCTTGCCTAATCGGCTGGCGTCACGCGCGGATAGATGTCGAGCTTCAGGCGACGCTGACGCGGGGCAGAACGGTGGTCGAACCGCGTGCGGAGAAAGCGCAAACATTCAACGCGCATTTTGCTGAGACGCTGGATGCCGACGGTGCGAGGACGGTTATTCTTGAGGCGCTGCGCCGGGAGGCCGCCCGATGAACGCGAACCTCACCACATGCGAACCTGCCGATCTCGGCGATGATACGCTCCGCGCCCGCGCCGTTGCCGCCGCACGCGGCGATGCGCCTTTCGACATCCTCATCACCGGTGGAACATTGGTGGATGTGGTAACCGGTGAGCTGCGCCCTGCCGATATCGGAATTGTCGGTGCGCTGATCGCCAGCGTGCACGAACGGGCGAGCCGGAGCGACGCCGCGCAGGTCATCGATGCGGCCGGCGGGTATGTCTCGCCGGGTCTGATCGACACGCATATGCATATCGAGAGCTCGATGGTCACACCGGCCGCCTATGCGGCAGCGGTTGTCGCCCGCGGCGTTACCACCATCGTCTGGGATCCGCATGAGTTCGGCAATGTGCATGGCGTCGAAGGGGTGCGCTGGGCGGCGAAGGCCATCGAAAACCTGCCGCTGCGTGCCGTTCTCCTGGCGCCCTCATGCGTGCCTTCCGCGCCTGGGCTGGAACGCGGCGGAGCTGATTTCGACGCCGCCATTCTCGCCGATATCCTGTCATGGCACCAGGTCGGCGGTGTCGCGGAAATCATGAACATGCGCGGCGTCATCGAGCGCGATCCGCGCATGAGCGGCATCGTACAGGCCGGGCTTGCCTCGGAGAAATTGGTCTGCGGCCATGCGCGCGGCCTCAAGGACGCCGATCTCAATGCCTTCATGGCGGCGGGCGTCTCGTCCGATCACGAGCTGGTCTCGGGCGAAGACCTCATGGCGAAACTGCGGGCCGGCATGACCATCGAGCTGCGCGGCTCGCATGACCACCTGCTGCCGGAATTCGTGGAAGCGCTGAACGCGCTGGGCCACCTGCCGCAGACCGTGACGCTGTGCACGGACGATGTCTTCCCGGACGACCTGTTAAATGGCGGCGGGCTGGATGATGTGGTGCGCCGCCTTGTCCGTTATGGCCTGAAAGCCGAATGGGCACTGCGCGCCGCAACGCTCAATGCCGCCCTAAGGCTTGGGCGTCCTGACCTCGGGCTCATCGCCTCCGGCCGTCGCGCCGATATCGTTATCTTCGAGGACCTGAGCGGTTTTGCCGCTCGTTACGTCCTTGCCGGGGGCAGGACGGTTGCGGAAGGCGGACATATGCTCGTGGATGTGCCCGCCTGTGATACTTCGGCGCTCGAAGGCTCGATGAAGCTGCCGCTGCGCGTGGCCGAAGATTTTCGGGTTGCTGCCGAAGGCGCGAGGGTGCGCCTCGCCACCATCGACCGCCCGCGCTTCACGCAATGGGGCGAGGTGGAGGCCGAGGTGAGAGATGGTTTCGTCGTTCCGCCCGAAGGTGCGACGATGATCTCCGTCACCCACCGCCACGGCAAGTCCGAACCGGTCACCCGCACTGGCTTCCTCACCGGCTGGGGAGACTGGAACGGCGCCTTCGCCACAACGGTCTCGCATGACAGCCATAACCTCACCGTTTTCGGCGGCAATGAAGAAGACATGGCGCTCGCCGCCAATGCGGTGATAGCGGCAGGCGGTGGTATGGCCGTCGCCTCCGAAGGTAAGGTAACTGCACTTCTGCCGCTGCCGCTATCCGGCCTCGTTTCCGATGCGGCACTTGAAGAAGTTGCAAAGGCTTTCGAGGAACTGCGCGAAGCCGTTGGCAGGGTGGTAGAATGGCAGCCGCCCTATCTCGTCTTCAAGGCCTGCTTCGGGGCTACGCTCGCCTGCAATATCGGCCCGCACCAGACGGATATGGGCATTGCCGACGTGCTGACGGGACAGGTGATGGAGAGCCCGGTGATGGCGGTTTTAGGGTACTAACACCACGGGCTGCCGCGACGGCAACGTCGCAGCAGCCGTGCGTCTCAGTTCACATTGTGAAGTTGCGCTTCGCCGTTATGCAGAAAGCAGGCTTTGGTGAACAGGCCCAGATCAAGCAGGTTGGGAAGGCGGATATCGCGCATATCGGGAACTCGTTTGATTTGCGGATCAAATGAGCGGTCAATCTGCGAGATGAAAGCGAAAATAACGCCAGTCTTTTTTGCGAATTCTGCAAGAACGGTGACTTGTTGCGACAGGTCCGGCTTATGGCGCTGCTGGTCGAGTAACTGCAGATAATCGATTACGGCGACGGTGCCGGATTTGGCTGGCGAGAGGTAACGGATCATGTAGTTCGCGCATATCTCGTCCGATGTCACGATCTCGATTTCTCTTTGAGCGCCTGCGTGTTGCCCGGTGCGTTTTCGTACCTGTTGCTCGGTCATTTCGAGCGTGAATAAAATGGACTGCCGTCCGTCTTCGGCTGCCGCCCGCAGAAGCTCAAAAGCAAGCGCTGTCTTGCCCTGGCCCGGGCGGCCGGCGAGCAGGAGCATGTCGCCATTCACGATGCGCGAGAACAGGTCTTTGGACAAAGAGCCAGCCGCAACGTGAGCGGAAAGCAGGCTCCAGGCTGCAAATCCTTCCTCGCACGCGATCTGGTCCAGCGCTTCGTGAAGGGGAATGGCATTATTCCGGACCATAAGTTTGGCCCGTCGCTTCAATTGGAAAATCGGAGTGGAAAGCTTCATCACAAAACCTCTGTTGCGGGTTCAAAACGCAATCCCTCCTTATGCGAATGCCCGAACAGATGGTTCGATGATGAGATTACCCAGCATGTCGAATGCTTCCCCGAAAGGAGGGGGGAGGCGTGGGTCCAGCCTAAGTCTGAAAGCTACCGCGCCCGATGATTCGCCACAAGTGTCTGAGATGTTGCCGGTCGAAAAACAGCAGGGAACAAAATGGATTTACTCCGCCGCCAGTTCCTGCTCCACCAGCGTCGCCCAGAAAGCTACGCCCGGCACGATGGCCGCATCGTTGAAGTCGTAAGAGGTGTTGTGGTGCAGTGCGCCGTCCACCGCCGGGCCGTTGCCGAGCCAGACATAGCAGCCTGGGGCTTCGCCCGCGAAAAAGGCGAAATCGTCGCCGGCGGTCGAGGGCGGAAAGGCGGTGCGCGCTTTGTTGCCGAAGACGGTTTTGGCTGCCCGGAGCGCCCGTTTCGTCGCGTCCGTTTCGTTGATGACGGGCGGGATGCGGCGGATGAATTCGTAATTTGCCTCGATGCCGAACATTGCCGCCGTGCCCTTGGCCAGCCTGCCGATTTCCGCCTCCAGCTGGTCTCGCACTTGAGGTGCATAGGCGCGCGCGGTCCCGCCGATTTCGACGAGATCTGGGATCACATTGAGTGCCTTGGGGTCGCCTGCCTGCACCGAACAGGCACTGACCACGGCCGGCTGCAATGGGTCGACCACGCGGCCGACGATAGTTTGCAGCGAGGCGAGGAAGGTGCCGGCCGCCGTTACCGGATCGCGACCAAGATGCGGCTTCGCGCCGTGGGTGCCGACGCCCTTGAAGGTGACGCGCCAGCTGTCCGACGAGGCAAGCTGCGGTCCTTCCACCACCGCCATTTCGTCGATGCCCAGCCCCGGCATATTGTGCAGGCCATAGACCGCATCGCAGGGGAACAGCTCGAAAAGCCCGTCCTCGACCATTTTTTTTGCGCCGCCACGGCCTTCTTCGGCCGGCTGGAAGATGAAATGCACGGTGCCGGAAAAATCGCGGGTCTTTGCGAGGTAACGCGCCGCACCCAGCAGCATGGCAGTGTGGCCGTCATGGCCGCAGGCATGCATCTTGCCGGGGAATTTCGATTTGTAGGGGCGGTCTGGAACCTCAGGCATGGCAAGGGCATCCATGTCCGCGCGAAGACCAATGCTGCGCGTGCCGTTGCCCACCTGCAGCGTGCCGACGACGCCGGTGCCGCCGAGACCGCGGTGCACCTTCAGCCCGGCGCGCTCAAGCAGATCGGCGACGATGGCGCTCGTTCTTTCCTCTTCGAAACCCAGTTCCGGATGCGCGTGCAGATCATGACGGAGTTCCGTCAGGAATGGCAGGTCCTCGCCGATCCGGTCCAGCAGTCTCATGGGAAGCTTGTCCTTGAATGTGGGAAAAACCCGCGTCATAGGTGGGTTTGTCCAAATGCCTGTTGCTTTTTTCTCTTCTAACGGAAAAAGCCAATGAAATGAACCCGCAGCGTCTCTGTGGTTGCTAAAATGATAAATCTGCCGAACGGGATTGGCGTGGCTGAAAACCGTCTCCGCCATGCGCCATCTCCGTTCTGAAAGGAAAACAGATGCCATCACCAGCATCGCCCGCCATCGCCCCGTCTCCCGCAACGCCGCATGAGTTCTGGCAGCAGATCCATCCGCCCCGGAGCTTCGAAACAGCAGGCGCATATTCCACATTCTTTCCGGCGGAACTGGATGATGGAAGGCAGATCTGTCTGCCCATACGGCCGCTTGCGGACGGAGAGCACGCACTCGCATCGCTCATCGTCAACCAGGCTTCCTTTGAGGTTCTGGAGGCGCTGGCCGCCGATCTTGCCGCAAAGCTTCTTCCCTTCAAGCCGGATGTCGTTATCGGCCTGCCGACGCTCGGCCTGACGCTTGCGGCCGCCGTTGCCCGCCATCTGGGCCATTCCCGTTACGTGCCGCTCGGCACCTCGCGCAAATTCTGGTATCTGGAGGAGCTGTCGGTGCCGATGTCCTCCATCACCACGAAGCAGGAAAAAAGGCTTTATGTCGATCCGCGCATGCTGCCGCTCATCGAGGGTAGACGGGTGGCGCTGGTGGATGACGTGATCTCCAGCGGCAGTTCCATCCTATCGGGCCTTGCGCTACTCACCGCCTCCGGCATCAACCCCGCCGTCATCGGCGCAGCCATGCTGCAATCGGATCGCTGGCGGGAAAAAATCGCCGCTTTCGGGCCGGAATGGCCGGAGCGGGTGAGGGGTGTTTTCGCGACGCCGCTGCTGACCAAAGCGGAAGATGGCTGGCGCGCCTGACGAAGCGCAAATTCCGTCGAAAGGCAAGTGGTGATAAATTCACCGCTGCCTAATTTGTATCTTGCGAAGCTCGAATAGATCGTCCTAAGATCGCGACTGACAGACAATAGCGGTCGGCTGATAATGCGCCGGCTTGCTTTCGCGCGGTGTCATCCCGGCGTCTGCCTGCCCCGTTTATTGTTTCGATGACTGGAATTTCTTCCCATGCATGCAGTGTTTGACGGTCATAATGATGTGCTGCTTCGTTTGTGGCGCAACAGCAAGGCCGGTGCCGATCCCGTGGCCGAATTCAAGAACGGCACACGGGAAGGTCATATCGATGGTCCACGCGCACGGGCAGGCGGACTCGGCGGCGGTATCTGCGCCATCTATATCCCGTCCGGCGATCTGATTCTGCAGGAACCGGACGAGAACGGCCATTACGATACGCCGCTCGCCACGCCGCTCGAGCGACTGCCTTCGCTCGATATCGCGATGGAAAAGGCGGCGATTGCGCTGAGGCTCGATCGCGCTGGAGCGTGGCGGCTCTGCCGCTCCACGGCGGATATCCGCAAGGCCTTTGCCGAGGATATCTTCGCCGCCGTGCTGCATATGGAAGGCTGCGAGGCGATCGGCGCCGATCTCGATGCGCTGGAGGTGTTTTACGCCGCCGGTCTGCGTTCGCTCGGCCCGGTGTGGAGCCGGCACAATATTTTCGGCCATGGCGTTCCTTTCTCCTATCCCATGTCGCCCGATACCGCGCCCGGTCTTACCGATGCCGGGTTTGCGCTGGTGAAGGAATGCAACCGCCTCGGCATTCTCATCGATCTCGCGCATATCACCGAAAAAGGCTTCTGGGATGTGGCCAAGACCACCAACCAGCCGCTGATCGCCAGCCATTCCAATGCGCATGCGCTCACTCCGGTCGCCCGCAATCTCACTGACAGGCAGATGGATGCCATCAAGGAAAGCGGCGGGCTGGTTGGCCTCAACTACGCCGTGACCATGCTGCGTGCCGATGCGCGTGATATCGCGGATACGCCGCTCTCCGATATGGTGCGCCATATCGACTATATGGTCGAGCGTATCGGCATCGACTGTGTGGCGCTCGGATCGGATTTCGACGGCGCGACGGTCCCTGTCGGAATTGCTGATGCCAGCGGCAACCACAATCTGGTTGCGGCGCTGAAATCGGCGGGCTACGGTGATGGAGAACTTGCTAAAATATGCCGGGAAAACTGGCTGCGCGTCTTGTCCCAGGCTTGGCACGAAGCGGCCTAATAAACAGTTTAAGCGAACCAAATCAATCTCATAACAAAAGGGGAGATCCTATGATCAAATCGCTCAACAAATCCATGCGTATCCTCAGCACCAGCGCTGCCCTGTCGCTGATGATGCTGTCTGCCCCGCATGCTTTTGCTGCCACGCCGGCCGATACGCTGGTGGAAGGTTTCGCCATAGACGACATCATCACGCTCGATCCGGGTGAGGCTTTCGAACTGTCTGCCGCCGAAGTCACCGGCAACACCTATAGCAAGCTCGTTTCCATCGATCTCAACGACACGTCCAAGGTTGTCGGTGATCTCGCCGAAAGCTGGACGACCTCCGAGGATGGCCTGACCTATACGTTCAAGCTGAAATCCGGCCTGAAATTCGCCTCCGGCAATCCGGTCACCGCTGATGACGTTGCCTTCTCCTTCGAACGCGCCGTCAAGCTTGACAAGTCGCCGGCATTCCTGTTGACGCAGTTCGGCCTGAAGGGCGACAACGTTACCGAAAAGGCGAAGGCAACGGACGCGAACACCTTCGTTCTGACCGTCGACAAGCCCTATGCGCCGAGCTTCGTGCTGAACGTGCTCACCGCAACCGTCGCTTCGGTGGTGGACAAGAAGCTCATCACCGAAAAGGCGAAGTCGGTCACGCCGAGCGCCGATTACAAATACGACACGGATTTCGGCAACGAGTTCCTGAAGACCGGTTATGCCGGTTCCGGCCCTTACAAGATCCTTGGCTGGAAGGCCAACGAAGCCGTCATTCTGGAGGCCAACCCGAACTATTACGGTGAGAAGCCGAAGCTGAAGCGGGTCGTCTATCGTCACATGAAGGAAAGCTCCGGCCAGCGTCTGGCGCTTGAAAACGGCGATATCGATGTTGCCCGTAACCTTGAGCCCGGCGATATGGAAGCCGTTTCCAAGAAGGAAGGCCTTGCCGTTACCTCCGCGCCCAAGGGCACCGTTTATTATTTCAGCCTCAACCAGAAGAACGAGAACCTGAAGAAGCCTGAGGTCATCGAAGCGTTCAAATATCTCGTCGATTATGACGCGATCGGCGCGACGATCATCAAGGGCATTGGCGAAGTCCATCAGACCTTCCTGCCGAAGGGCCAGCTTGGCGCGCTTGATGAGAACCCCTACAAGCTTGACGTCGCCAAGGCCAAGGAACTTCTCGCCAAGGCCGGTCTGAAGGACGGCTTCACCGTCACCATGGATGTGCGCAACACCCAGCCGGTGACGGGCATTGCCGAAAGCGTGCAGCAGACGCTGGCACAGGCCGGCATCAAGCTCGAAATCATCCCCGGCGACGGTAAGCAGACGCTGACCAAATATCGCGCCCGCACGCATGACATCTACATCGGCCAGTGGGGTTCGGACTATTTCGACCCGAACTCGAATGCGGAAACCTTCACCATCAACTACGACAATTCGGATGAAGGCAAGAACAAGACGCTGGCCTGGCGTAACGCCTGGGATGTTCCTGATCTGACCAAGGAAACCCAGTCTGCTCTCTTGGAAAAGGATAGCGCCAAGCGCGCCGCCATCTATGAAAACCTGCAGAAGGAAGTTCTGGCGAAGGGTCCCTTCGTCATCATCTTCCAGCAGACGGAAGTGGCCGGTTATTCCGCCAAGCTCAAGGGCCTGAAGCTCGGACCGAGCTTCGACACCAACTATGTCTATCCGATCTCCAAGGAATGATCCGGAAGGATCGGTCTCTTGAGCATCGTTGAAGCAAACAGCCGGGCGAGGCAGGGCAAACGCCGTGCCAACGCCCGCGCGAAGGCCATTCTCGGCTTCGCCGTAACCGTCATCACCACCTTTCTGGGGCTGATGGCGGTCACATTTTTCATTGGCCGCGTGGTGCCGATCGATCCCGCACTGGCGATCGTCGGCGACCGCGCGCCTGCGCATGTGGTCGAGCGCGTCCGTGAGCAGCTCGGCCTCAACCTGCCGCTCTGGCAGCAGTTCTTTATCTATCTGAAGCAGGCGCTTTCGGGCGATTTCGGCACCTCCGTCCTCACCACCAATCCCGTGATGGAGGACATCAAGCGGGTGTTTCCGGCGACGATCGAACTTGCCACGATCGGCACGATCATCGGCGCCGTCTTCGGCATTCCGCTCGGCGTTCTCGCGGCCGTCAAGCGCGGCAGCTTTGCCGATCAGGTGGTGCGTGTCATCGGCCTCATCGGCTATTCCGTGCCGATCTTCTGGCTCGGCCTGCTGGCGCTGCTGGTGTTTTACGCCCGGCTGCAATGGGTGGCTTATCCTGGGCGAATGGACATCGTCTATGAATTCACCTTCACGCCAGTCACTGGCTTCTTCCTGATCGACGCCATCTGGCAGCGGCAATGGGACGTGTTGTGGGATCTTTTCCGCCACATCATCCTGCCGGCCTCGCTGCTCGGTTATTTCTCGCTGGCCTATATCAGTCGCATGACGCGCTCCTTCATGCTGAACGAGCTCGCCCAGGAATATGTCGTCGCGGCCCGCGCCAAGGGGCTTTCGGAAACGCGCATCATCTGGTTCCACGCACTGCGCAACGCCGCCGTGCCGCTGGTGACCGTGATTGCGCTCTCCTATGCCGGTCTGCTGGAAGGTTCGGTGCTGACCGAAACCATCTTCGCCTGGCCGGGGCTTGGCCTCTACATCACCAATTCCCTGCAGAATGCGGATATGAACGCCGTTCTCGGCGGCACGATCGTGATCGGCGCCATCTTCGTCGGCATCAATCTCTTCTCCGATCTGCTTTACCGGACGCTCGATCCAAGGACGCGCAGCCGATGACGATTTCGACCGATACACTCAAACCCTATAGCCGCGAATGGCTGCTCTCCGACCGGCCGGCCTCGCGCAGGCAGGCGCGGCTTGGCCGCGCCTATGTGATCTGGCGGCGCTTTTCGGAAAACCGGCTGGCGCTGCTTGGCCTTGGCATCATCATCGCGCTGCTGTTCGTGGCGATTTTTGCCAATGTGCTGGCGCCACATAATCCGGTGCAGGGCGATCTGCGCAATGCCCGGCTTCTGCCGCCCGGCACTGCCGGTTATCTGCTCGGCACCGACGATCAGGGCCGTGATATTCTCTCGCGTCTCATCCACGGTTCGCGCCTGACCCTGTTCGTCGTGCTTTTGGTGGCCATCATCGCCGCACCCATCGGGCTCATCGTGGGCACCGTTTCGGGTTATGCCGGTGGCTGGGTGGATGCGGTTCTGATGCGCATCACCGATATTTTCCTCGCTTTTCCGAAGCTCGTTCTGGCGCTGGCGCTGGTTGCGGCGCTCGGGCCTGGCATCGAAAATGCGGTGCTCGCCATCGCGGTCACCTCATGGCCGCCCTATGCGCGCATCGCGCGTGCCGAAACCATGACCTTCCGCAATTCCGATTTTATCGCCGCAGTGAAGCTCATGGGCGCGTCGCCCTTCCGCATCGTCTTGAAACACGTCATGCCGCTTTGCATGTCGTCGCTGATCGTGCGTGTCACGCTCGATATGGCGGGCATCATCCTCACCGCCGCAGGCCTCGGTTTCCTCGGTCTCGGCGCGCAGCCGCCGCTGCCGGAGTGGGGCGCGATGATTGCGTCGGGCCGCCGTTTCATTCTCGATCAATGGTGGGTGGCTGCCATGCCGGGTATTGCGATCCTGATCGTCAGCCTCGGTTTCAACCTTTTGGGCGACGGTCTGCGCGATGCGCTTGATCCCAAGGAGGCGGGCCAATGAGTGCGTCTCTTCTGACGGTTGAAAACCTGCGCGTTTCCTTCCCGACCCGCACCGGGTTGGTGGAGGCGGTGCGCGGCGTGTCCTTCACGCTGGGGCGTGAGCGCCTCGGCATCGTCGGCGAATCCGGCTCCGGAAAGTCGCAGACTGGCCGCGCCATCATGGGTCTGACGCCGAAAAATGCCCGGATCGAGGCCGATACGTTGCGGTTTGGCGATATTGACCTGCTCAAGGCGTCGGCAAAAGAGCGGCGGCTCATGCGCGGCAAGCGTATGGCCATGATCCTGCAGGATCCGAAATATTCGCTGAACCCGGTCATGACCATTGGCCGCCAGATCATGGAAACGCTGCGTACCCACGAAAAGATTGGCTCCAGCGAAGCGCGCCAGCGCACGCTTGCCATGCTGGAGGCGGTGCAGATCCGTGATCCCGAGCGCGTCTTCGATCTCTTTCCACACGAAGTTTCCGGCGGCATGGGCCAGCGCGTCATGATCGCCATGATGCTCGTCTGCGGTCCGGAATTGCTGATCGCCGACGAGCCGACCTCGGCGCTCGATGTGACGGTGCAGCTGGAAGTGCTCGACATTCTCGACAAGCTGGTGCGCGATCGCGGCATGGGGCTGATCTTCGTCAGCCACGATCTCAGGCTCGTTTCCTCCTTCTGCGACCGGGTTCTCGTCATGTATGCCGGCAAGGTGGTGGAAGAGCTTGCTTCCGCTAACCTCAAGGAAGCGAAACATCCCTATACGCAGGGCCTGTTGAACTGTCTGCCGCAAATTGGCGGCCATCGGCATCCGCTGCCCGTTCTGGAACGCAAGCCGGAGTGGCGCGCATGAGCACAGTTCTTTCCATCAGAGACATGGTGGTGGATTTCGACGGTTACATCGCGCTCGACAGCGTCAGCGTCGATGTGGCCGAGGGTGAATCCTTCGGTATCGTCGGTGAATCCGGTTCCGGTAAATCGACCCTGCTGCGCGCCATCGCCGGCCTCAACCATTTCGATGAAGGTTCGTTGATGGTGGCCGGGCGCTCCTATTCGGGCAAGCACCGCGACAAGAGCTTTTACCGCGATGTGCAGATGGTGTTTCAGGACCCGTACGGTTCACTGCACCCGCGCCAGACGGTGGATGCGCTGCTGCTCGAGCCGCTGGTCATCCATGGTCTCGACAATCGCGAACAGCGCATTGCCCGCGCTTTGGACGAAGTCGGCCTCGGTTCCGGTTTCCGCTTCCGTTATTCACACCAGCTGTCCGGCGGCCAGCGCCAGCGTATCGCCATTGCCCGCGCACTGATCGTTGAGCCGAAGGTCCTGCTGCTCGATGAGCCGACCTCGGCGCTTGATGCGTCTATTCAGGCTGAAATCCTGAACCTCCTGGAACAGGCCCGCAAGGACCGCAACCTCACCTTCGTCATGGTCAGCCACGATCTCGGCGTCATCAGCCACATGTGCGACCGTCTGGCGGTGATGAAAAGCGGCAAGGTGGTGGAAATGCTGGAGGCCGAGGCGCTGGAAAGCCGCGAGTTCAGCGCGGATTATACGAGGCAGCTGCTGGTGGCGAGCGAGGGTTTCAAGCGGACGTAATGGGGTAGGGGTGCCTCCTTTTCTTCTCCCCGAGGGGGAGAAGATGCCCCCGAGCGGGGCAGATGAGGGGGCAAGCTCTCCGCATTTCTCCACCGTCGCCCCCTCATCCGACGCTGCGCACCACCTTCTCCCCGGCGGGGGAAGAAACAAGCGGCGATCTTTCCGGGTGAAGTATTCTCTCGCGACGCTGCGATGATATGGTGAGCCGCACACCAGCCCACCCGAATAAGGTACCACCCATGCAATTGCGCGCCTTGATGTATTTCGATGAACTCGTCCGCACCAATTCCATGCGCGCCGCGGCGGAAAACCTGAATGTGGCGCCGACGGCGGTGAGCCGGCAGATCGAAAATCTCGAATATTATTTCGGCTCGCCCCTGGTAGAGCGTTCCAGCCGTGGCGTGAAGCTAACGGCGGCGGGCGAGCTGCTGGCCGCCCGCGCCGGCAAGACGCTGCGCGAACTCGACCATGTGCACCAGTTGATCGACGATCTCAAAGGTCTGCAGCGCGGCCGGGTGACCATTTACGCCAATGGCGCTACAGTGGCCAACCTTCTGGCGCCGGTGCTGGCGCAGTTCAGCCTCAAATATCCGAAGCTGCGTTTCGAGGTCCATATCACAAGTGCGCGCCAAGCCATGGAAGCGCTGGGGACTGCGGAAGCAGACCTCGTTGTCAGCCTGTTTGCGCCAAAGGTTTCCGGGGTCAAGGTGCGCTCGCGCACGCGCATCAATTACGACGCGATCTTTCCCGCCGGTCATGCCCTTGCCGGTCAGCCGGAGGTGTCGCTGAAGGAACTGGCCGGGTTGCCACTTGCCTTGCCGGACAAGAGTTTTGCCGCGCGGCAGGCCTTCGATATGCTTTTTGCCGAGGCGGATATCGAACTTGACCCCGTTTTCATCACCAGTTCGCTGGAAATGCTGAAAGAGCTGGTGCTGGGCCACGCCGCGGCCACGCTGCTGCCGGCGCTTTCGGTGGCGCGCGAAATCCGTAGCGGCCAGATGGTCGCCGTTCCGCTCTCGGGCAAGAAGGGTATCCACACCCAGATCGACCTCTGTGTGGCGCCCGACAGGCAATTGTCCTTCGCAGCTTCCAAGCTTGCCGATTTCATCGAGCGTTTCATGCGTGAGGCGACGGCAGGGTAGTTTCTTCTCCTCGGCGGGGCGAGGAACCGGAGACGTTCCCGGAATTGCCCACCAAGGTTGATTTTCACCCGCATTCCCGTGTAGCCATTTCAGCTACACGGAGCACACAAAAATCATGATTGTGTGTGCGCCTGCAACATGACACTCTTTTTGCAACGGGTGGTCTTTGGAAGGGCAAAAATGCCCCGGCCGCCAGACAGGGGACTAAAGGATGCCACGTACCTATCTTTCGCAGGCGGCGAAGCTCTCGCGCCGTACCGCGCTGGCGCTTGCTCTCGGCACGGCGCTCTTTCTGCCGCTCTCGATTGCTGAGGCCGAAGCTGCGGCGAAAACCGCTTTGACGCTCGGAATGACGGTAGAGCCGACCGGTCTCGATCCGACCATTGCCGCTCCCGTCGCCATCGGTCAGGTCACCTGGCAGAATATTTTCGAAGGTCTCGTCACCATCGACAGCAAGGGCAAGGTGAAGCCGCAGCTCGCCGAAAGCTGGGAAATTTCCCCTGATGGCAAGACCTACACCTTCAAGCTGCGCAAGGGTGTCACCTTCCATGACGGCGAGGCGTTCGATTCCTCCGTCGCGAAGTTCTCGCTGGACCGGGCGCGTGGTGAAGCTTCCGTCAATCCGCAGAAACGCTTCTTTGCGGCGATCGACAGTATCGAGACCCCGGATGCCGACACGCTGGTGCTGAAGCTGAAGCAGCCCGCCGGCAGCCTCATCTACTGGCTCGGCTGGCCGGCCTCCGTCATGGTCGCGCCCAAGAGCGCAGAGACCAACCGCACCACGCCCGTCGGCACCGGCCCGTTCAAATTTGTGAACTGGGCCAAGGGCGACAAGGTGGAGTTGCAGAAGAACGCCGCCTATTGGGACAAGGCCGTGTCGGTAAAGCTGGAAAAGGCGACGTTCCGTTTCGTCTCCGATCCGCAGGCGCAGGCGGCGGCGCTGAAATCCGGCGATATCGACGCCTTCCCGGAATTCGGTGCGCCGGAATTGATGAGCTCGTTTGACGGCGATGCGCGCCTCGGCACCTTCGTCGGCAATACCGAGTTGAAGGTCGTGGCGGGCATGAACAGCGCCCGCAAGCCCTTCAGCGACAAGCGCGTGCGCCAGGCGCTGATGATGGCGGTGGATCGTGGCACCGTCATCGAGGGTGCATGGTCCGGTTTCGGAACGGCTATCGGCAGTCACTATACGCCGAATGATCGCGGATACATCGATACGACGGGCGTTCATCCCTATGATATCGATAAGGCCAAGGCGCTGCTTGCCGAAGCGGGGTATGCGGACGGTTTCAGCTTCACCATCAAGGCCCCGCAGATGGCCTATGCCCAGCGCACCTCGCAAATCCTGCAGGCGATGCTGGCTGAAATCGGCGTGACCATGACCATCGAGACCACGGAATTTCCGGCCAAATGGGTGGCGGACGTCCTGAAGGGTGCGGATTACGACATGACCATTGTCGCCCATGCCGAGCCGATGGATATCGATATCTACTCCCGTGATCCCTATTATTTCAACTACAAGAACCCGGCCTTCAACGAGGTCATCGCCAGCGTCGAAAAGACGGCGGATGCGGCTGAGCAGGAAAAGCTTTATGGCGACGCCCAGAAAATCCTCGCCGAAGATGTGCCGGCGCTGTTCCTGTTCGTGATGCCGAAGCTCGGGGTCTGGGACAAGAAGGTGAAAGGGCTGTGGGAAAACGAGCCCATTCCCTCGAATGTGCTGACGGATGTGCATTGGGAAGAGTGACGTTTGACGATACTCGTGTCTTCCGTAATGCCGGACTTGATCCGGCATCCTGCCAGCCCAAGTCTTTGGGCTGAAAAGGCTCCCTCCGCCGCGCAGACGCGCGTCGGCTGGATGCCGGATCAAGTCCGGCATGACGGGAGAGTGTGGAGCTTTCCAGCCGCCGCGCGTAAAGTATCGCAAGGAGCAGATGCCAGATGTTAGCCGTCCTCATCCGGCGTCTCGTAAGCCTCGTCATCACGCTGTTTGCCGTCTCGCTCATCATCTATCTTGTCATGGGCCTGCTGCCGGGTGATCCGGCCGCCATCATGCTGGGAACCTCGGCCAGTCCGGATACGCTGGCGGCGCTGCAAAAGCAGATGGGTCTCGATCAGCCGCTGCTGCTGCGCTACATCCGCTGGCTTGCTGGCGTCTTCCGCGGCGATCTCGGACAATCCTATACCTATGGCGTGCCGGTGGCGGGCCTGATCGTCGAGCGGTTGGCCGTGACGCTGCCGCTTGCGCTGCTGGCCGTTTGCCTGTCCGTCACTATCGCCATTCCGCTCGGCGTAGCGGCGGCGAGGAACCGCAACGGGGCGCTGGATTTCGCGGCCGGGCTGTTTTCCCATGTGGGTATTGCCGTGCCGGGCTTCTGGGTCGGGTTGCTGCTCATCATCGTCTTTTCCACCACGCTCGGCTGGATGCCGGCTGGCGGTTTTCCCGGCTGGTCGCCAAGCTTTGCAGCGGGTCTCACGGCGCTTATCCTGCCGGCGGTCGCTCTTGCGCTGTCGCAGGCCGGCGTTCTCACCCGCGTCTGCCGTTCCGCCGTGCTTGAAGTGATGAACGAGGATTTCGTCCGTACCGCCCGGGCCAAGGGCCTGAGCGAGCGGGTGGCGCTGTGGCGGCATGCGGTGCCGAACGCGATGATCCCCGTCGTCACCATGATCGGCCTGCAGTTCACCTTCCTCATTGCGGGTGCGGTGCTGGTGGAAAACGTCTTCAACCTGCCGGGCCTCGGCCGGCTTGCCTATCAGGCGCTGACCCAGCGGGATATCGTCGTCATGCAGTCCGTCGTGCTGTTCTTCTCGGCGCTGGTCATCATCATGAATTTCGTGGTCGATATAGCCTATCTCTTCATCGACCCGAGACTGCGGGCAGGTGCGCGATGATGCGATTTATCCGCCGCCGCCCGGCCTTCGTTATCGGTATTGCCGTCACGGCCTTTCTCGTCGCCGTCGCGCTGTTGTCGCTGGTCTGGACACCGGTTTCGCCCACCAAGATGCAGATCGTCCAAAAGCTGAAATCGCCCTTCGTCTACGGTGGTCTCGGTACCGACCATTTTGGCCGCGATGTGCTCTCCATGCTGATGGCCGGTGCGTGGAACTCACTCTCCACCGCCATTGCCGCCGTCGCCATCGGCGCCTTTATCGGCACGGCGATCGGCGTCACGGTCGCGGCGCTGCGCGGTTTCACAGAAACCGTCGTCATGCGCATCTGCGATATCATCTTCGCCGTGCCGCCCATCCTGTCGGCCATGATGCTCGGCGCCTTCATCGGCACGGGACGCTTTACCGCCATCATCGCCATCGCCACCTTCATGGTGCCGGTCTTTGCGCGACTGACGCTTGGGGCGGCCTTACAAATCTGGGCGCGGGAATACATCACCGCCGCCACCAGCATCGGCCAGAACCGCGCCAAGATCACGATGTTGCACGTCGTGCCGAATATCTCCAACCAGATCATCGTGCAGGTGACGATCCAGCTGGGTCTGGCGATACTGACGGAGGCAGGCCTTTCCTTCCTCGGTCTCGGCATGCCGCCGCCCGCCGCCACCTGGGGGCGGATGCTGGCTGACGCCCAGACCTATCTCGGCGCGGCGCCCTGGCTTGCCATCATGCCCGGCCTTGCCATTGCGCTCGCCGTCTTCGGCCTCAATCTTCTCGGCGACGGCCTGCGCGACCTGCTGGACCCGCGCGATACAAGCTGACCGCTTCACGCCGATATCGCCCCTATTTCCTGTTTTTCTGACGAGACGATGCCATGACCGATCTCATACACCTCAACACGCTCGAAATTCTGGCGCTTTACCGGGAAAAGAAACTCTCGCCATCGGAATATTGGCAGGCGGTGGAGGCGCGTATCGAGGCATTCGAGCCGGTTGTGAACGCCCTTTACGCTTATGATCCGGAGGATGCGCGCAGGCAGGCGCTGGCCTCGACGGAGCGCTGGCAAAAGGGTGAAACGCTGGGAGCCCTCGATGGAATTCCGGTCTCGCTGAAGGAACTCATCGCCACGAAAGGCCATCCTGTGCCGCTCGGCACCAGGGCGGTGGAGCTTGTGCCCGCGGTTGAAGACGCGCCGGTGGCCGCCCGTTGCCGTGAGGATGGCGCGATTATCTATGCAAAGACGACGTGCCCGGATTACGGCATGCTCTCTTCTGGCCTTTCCAGCTTCCATAAGCTCAGCCGCAACCCGTGGGACTCCACCCAGAATCCCGGCGGCTCCAGCGCCGGTGCTGCTTCGGCCGGTGCTGCGGGTTACGGCACCTTGCATATCGGCACGGATATTGGCGGCTCGGTAAGATTGCCGGCGGGGTGGACGGGCCTCTTCGGCTTCAAGCCGAGCCAGGGTCGTATCCCGGTTGATCCCTATTATACCGGCCGCTGTGCCGGGCCGATGACGCGCACGGTCGTTGATGCGGCTTATGCCATGGCAACGCTTTCGCGGCCGGACTGGCGCGACGGCACGTCGCTGCCGCCGAACAGCATCGACTGGATGGACCTCGATATTGATGTGAAAGGCCTGAAAATCGGACTGATGCTGGATGCGGGCTGCGGCCTGCCGCTGGACGAAGAGGTGCGCGACGCCGTTGTCGCGGCCGCAAAACTGTTCGAGGCGGCCGGCGCCATTGTCATCCCGGTCGAGCCGGTGCTGACGCGTGAGATGCTCGACGGGCTGGATGATTTTTGGCGGGCGAAGTTCTGGGGCGACATGGTGGCGTTGAGCGCGGATCGTCGTGCCGCGATCCTTCCCTATATTCACGAATGGGCGGAAAAGGGTGCTGATGTTTCCGGCGCGCGTGCCGTTTTCGGTTTCAACCAGACCATGGAAATGCGTAAAGTTTGCGGGCGGTTGATGCAGTCCGTTGATGTGGTGATTTCACCCGTTAACCCCATCGTCTCCTATCCTGCCGACTGGGCTTCTCCCACCAACGATCCTGCACGGCCCTTCGAACATATCGCCTTTACCGTGCCGTGGAACATGTCGGAACAGCCGGCATCCTCGATCAATTGCGGTTTCTCGGCATCCGGCATGCCCATCGGATTGCAGATTGTCGGCCCGCGTTATGAGGACCTGTTCGTGCTCAGGCTTTCGAAAGCGTTCGAGGATTGGGGTGGTGGCGTCCGGCGCTGGCCGGAGCCGCCGGCCGGCTGATATCACCTTTATCGGGCATGTAGTATTGCCATAATACCCGCATCTCGATCCCTCCTGTTAGGGTGCCCAAAGGCATTCGAAAACGGGAGGAGCAGACATGCCGAAGAAGATTTTGATGATCACCGGTGATTTCGCCGAGGATTACGAGACCATGGTGCCGTTCCAGACGCTGCTCGCTGTCGGCCACACGGTGCACGCCGTCTGCCCCGGCAAGAAGGCGGGCCAGACCATCGCCACGGCCATCCACGATTTCGAGGGCGACCAGACCTACTCGGAAAAACGCGGCCATAATTTCGCGCTCAATGCCACCTTCGCCGATATCAAACCGGCGGATTACGATGCGCTGGTCATTCCGGGTGGCCGTGCGCCGGAATATCTGCGGCTCAATGCGGACGTGCTGGCGGCGGTGAAACATTTCTTCGAGGCAGACAAGCCTGTCGCGGCCGTCTGCCATGGCGCGCAATTGCTGGCGGCTGCGGGTGTGCTCAAGGGCCGCAACTGCTCGGCCTATCCCGCCTGCCGCCCGGAGGTGGAGCTGGCAGGCGGCACCTATGCCGATATCGCCATCGATGCGGCGGTGACCGACGGCAAGCTGGTAACGGCGCCCGCATGGCCCGCCCATCCCGCTTGGCTTTCGCAGTTCATGGCGGTGCTCGGTAAATAAGACCGGCGAACGGGGCTTTTTCCGGCCCCTTTTTCCGCCTATATCTCAGGCGTGGTGAGGGAGGAAACCATGTGCAAGCTCTTCATCAAGGCAGACCCAGCGCTCTGGGAAAGCCATACGCGGTCGCTCCGCATCGATGGCATGGTCACCAGTGTCCGGCTTGAGAACTTTTTCTGGACGACGCTGGACGAGATCGCGCGGCGCGACGGCATGAACAGCGTGCAGCTCATCGCCAAGCTTTATAATGAATCGATCGATGCCGGGCACGATCTCGGCAATTTCACCTCGTTCCTGCGGGTCTGCTGCGGGCGTTATCTCGCGCTTCAGCTTTCTGGCGATATTCCGGCGCGGAACGATATCCCGATTGCCGCGCTGGATGCGGACAGCATTCTGGATGCAGAAAAGGTGAATTATCACTAGGACGCGTTGCGCTTTTGTGCCGCGATACGCTCAACCTCATCCCTGTGCTTGTCACAGGGATAAGGGAAGCGTTCAGCTCTTCAGCGCCCGCGGATCAAGCGCATCGCGCACGGCATCGCCGATGTAATTCACGCTCAGGACCGTCAGCGAAATCGCCAGCCCCGGCCACAACACGCGCGAGGGCGTCAGTTGCAGGAAGTTCGCGCCGTCGAACAGCAGCCGTCCCCAGGTCGGAAAGTCGGAGGGGAAGCCGAGACCGAGGAAGGAGAGGGCGGATTCCGTGATGATGGCGGCAGCGATGCCGAGCGTGGCGGAGACCATGATCGAGCTCAGCACATTCGGCAGAATATGCCTGAGGATGATGCGGTATTCGCGCATGCCGCTCGATTTCGCAGCCATGATGAATTCCTGGCTTTTGATTGTCAGCACATCACCGCGCACGATGCGGGCTGTATGCATCCAGCTGGTTATCCCGATCACGAAGACGATCAGGATGAAAATGCCAGTCTCCGGTCCAAAGGCCGCACGCAGCGTGTCGCGAAACAGCATCAGGATGACGAGCAGCAGCGGCAAAAGTGGTAGCGCCAGGAACAGGTCGGTGAGGCGCATCAAGGGTCCGTCCAGCCTGCGGAAATAACCTGACAGAACACCCACCAGCGTGCCGAGGAACAGAGCCAGCAGCATGGCGGTGATGCCGACGGCAAGCGAAATGCGCCCGCCGGCCAGGACCTGCGCCAGCATGTCCTTGCCAAGATTATCGGTGCCGAAGGGATGCGCCAGCGACGGCCACTGGTTGCGCGCCTTCACATTGATGGCGTTCGGAGCAACGGTGTGAATATAAGGCCCGACATAGACCGCGAGCAGGATGAAGATAAAGACGAAGAGCCCCGCCACGCCGCCCTTGTGAACGCGAAACTGTTTCCAGATATCGGCAAGGGCGGATTGCGTGGGGGTGGCCGCAACCGTCGGCGCTGTAATGGTGGCGTCAGTCATAGCGGATCCTCGGGTCGAGAATGCCGTAAAGTACGTCGGCAATCAGGTTGAAGAGCACGATCAGCACCGCAAAGATGAAGGTCAGCGTCTGAACCAGCGGAATATCCGCCCCCTGAACGGCTGTTATCAGCAATTGGCCAAGCCCGTTCACGCGGAAAATCTGCTCGGTGATGATGGCGCCGGAGAAGATGGTCGGCACCCCAAGCGCAATAACCGTTACGACCGGGATGAGGCTGTTGCGCAGCACGTGGATGAGCAGCACGGATTTTTCCTTCACGCCCTTGGCGCGTGCGGTGCGCACATAATCCTGATGCAGATTGTCGAGCATGGAGGCGCGCACGAAGCGGCTGATCTGCGAGACGTTATAGAGCGTCAGGACCAGCACCGGCAGGAACATCTGCTTCACCTGCGCCACGAAGCTCGCCCAGTCCGTGACCCTCAGATTGGTGTCGTAGACTGAAGGGAACCATTGCAGGTAAGAGCTGAAGATGACGACCAGCAACACGCCGGTGAAGAAGGTCGGCACCGAATAACCGACCATGGAGACGAAAGTGCCGATCTGGTCGAAGATCGAATATTGCTTGTAGGCGGAGATCACCCCGATCGGGATCGCCAGCAGCGCACCGAAGAGATAGGCAAGGCCCACCACCCACAGTGTCTGCGGCATGCGCTGGATGACGAGATCGACCACCGGGCTGCGTGTCGCCCAGGAAAGCACCCGCATACGGCTGCCATCGCCGATCTGCCAGCCGGTCAGCTTTTCGAAGAGGTTCAGCGGCTCGTTGATGAAGAATTGCTGCAGCCACATCAGGTAACGGATGAAGAAGGGCTGGTCGAGGCCAAGCGAGGCGCGGATTTGCTCACGCACTTCAGGCGGAATGGTGAGGGGAAGGTCGCCGGTCGGATCGTTGGGCGCGAGATCAAGCAGCGCGAAGATGACGAAGCTGATGACGAGCAACGTCGGAACGGCAAAGGCTAGCCGCCGGAGCGTAAAGGTAAACATCTGAAACTCTCCAGACCCAGGGCGCGGCAGAGCGAAAATTGGGAGCTATTTCGCCTTAACGCGGCAAATGTGTCTTCAGAACATGGTCCAGGGGCATGCATAAGGCCGGCCTCTCCGGGGGAGAAGCCGGCGCATCTGCGTGTTACTTCTTGCGGGACCAGTCCGCGACGTTCCAGAGTTCCGAGTCCCAGGCATTCATGCGCACGCCTTCCAGCGTCAGCGAATGCGAGGAAACGCTGCCGCGGTGGATGAGCGGAATATGCGCGCCTTCCTCCGTCAGCATGTCGTTGAGCTGCTTGGAAATCTCCGCACGCTTGGCAAGGTCGGCGGTCTTGGAGAGCTCACCCACAAGCTTGTCGAATTCCGGGTTGCAGTAACGCGGAATATTCTGCCCCTGCCAGCCGTTTTCAGGGGCCGGAATCTTGTCGCACAGCCATTCCGCCAGATATTTTTCCGGGTCCGTACCGTCGAAATTGTTGGTGTACATTTCGACGTCGGCATAAAATTTCTGGAAGGTATCCGGGCTCGCCGGGTCACCGCCGAAGAAGACCGAGGCGCTGACATTGCGCAGTTCGGAAGCGACGCCGATCTGCGACCACATGTCCTTCACCAGTTCCTGCGTGGCCTGGCGAACCGAGTTTGTGGACGTCTGGTAAAGGAAGGAAAGTTTCACGCCATTCTTGGCGCGAATGCCATCGGCACCCTTCACCCATCCGGCATCGTCCAATAGCTTGTTTGCGCCTTCCACATCCTGCTTCAGGCACCAGCTGTCATTCTTGGTGGAAGCGACGGCTTCCGGAGCCGGTACGATGTTGCAGGTCGGCTTGCCCGCTTCTCCGTAACCTGCTTCATCGATGACCTCACGGTCGATGGCGAGCGAAAGCGCGCGACGTACCGCGGGATCGGAAATGGCCGGATGGGGACCGGCGTGTTTGGTGGAGCGCTTGTCGCCCAGCGAAGGATCGGCATTGTACCAGTTGAGATTGATACGCTCGACCTGCGTGCCGAAGGCGGTTTCCAGCTTGCCCTTGCCGGCCGCCACCATGGTGGCGAGGATTTCCGGCTCCACCTGCATGTTCCAGGCATAGTCGAATTCCCCGGTTTCCAGCACGGCGCGCGCGGCGGAAGCGGCATCGCCGCCGCCCTTCAGGGTCGCCGTGGCGAAGGCGGGCTTGGCGGGGTCACGGTAATTGGGGTTGGCGACGAAGCTGATGACGTCGTTCGGCTTGAAATCCTTGACGACGAAGGGGCCGGTGCCGATGGGGCCGAAATTGGCGGAGGTGCAGCCGGGAGCTGCCGCGCCGACGCATTTTTCAAACTGCTTCTTCTGGATGACCGGCGACTGTGCGCCCACGAATGCCGAATAGGGGTAGGGTTTCGGCTCCGTGAAGCTGACCTTGACGGTGTGTGCGTCGATGGCCTCGACGTTCTTCACGCCCTCATATTGTGCCGCCTGCGCGCAGCCGCCATCGGGTGCGGTGCAATATTTCCAGGTGAAGATCACATCCTCTGCGGTGAAGGGCGTGCCGTCAGACCACTTCACGTCGGTCTTCAGCTTCCACGTCATGCTGAGAAGATCCTTCGCGACGCCGCCATTGTCGATCGTCGGAATCTCGGTCACCAGCATCGGCACCAGCTCGCCCTTTTCGTCATACCGCGCCAGCGGCTCGATAACCATGGACGAGCTGTAGACTTCCTTCGTGCCACCCGAAAGATAGGGATTAAGCGTCGATACGGCCTGCCAGAACAGGATTTTCAGTTCGCCGTCACTGCCGCGCTCGGCGTGGGCGGCAGAGCCCGCGAGAGCCATGGCCGCCACCGTGCCGGCAAAGAGAACGCTGCGCTTCTTCATTGTGGTTTTCCCCTTTTTGGATTTTATCTGTTTGAATGTTTGACGCTTTTCCCGTCGTCATGTGCAAGGCCTGTTATTCTAACTATTTGACTTTGCTAAGGAATATTCCTCCATTCCAGATGATGCTATTGTCAGTTTTTTTGAAAAGCAAGTCCCAATGTTTCATTGATGAACAAATTTTGAGCCATTTAGTTTTGGGCCTATTTTTCGCTCATGCAGCAAATTTCATGCTTGCAAAAGAGGAAATTCCAAACTCAATATGGCGTCCGACAACCCGGCGGGGAACAAAAAAAGGGAAAAAGAGAATGCCGATATTGAACCGTGTGGCTGAAATGCAGGAAGAAGTTGCCGGCTGGAGGCGCCATCTGCATGAACACCCGGAACTGCTCTACGATGTCTACGAAACATCGAAATTCGTTGCCGAAAAACTGAAATCCTTCGGCTGCGACGTGGTCGAAACGGGCATTGGCAAAACAGGCGTGGTCGGCATCATCAAGGGCCGGCACGGGGATGGTCCGACCATCGGTTTCCGATCCGACATGGATGCGCTGCCGATCCTTGAGACGAGCGGCAAGCCATGGGCCTCGAAGACGCCGGGCAAGGCCCATTCCTGCGGTCATGACGGGCATACCGCCATGCTTTTGGGTGCGGCGCAATATCTGGCCGAGACGCGCAATTTCAAGGGGTCGGTGGCCGTGATCTTCCAGCCGGCGGAAGAAGGTGGCGCGGGAGCGCTTGCCATGTTGAATGATGGCATGATGGAGAAATTCGGCATCTCGCAGGTCTATGGCATGCATAACGAGCCGGGCATCCCCGTCGGGCAGTTCGCCATCCGCAAGGGTTCCACCATGGCGGCTGCGGACAGTTTCGAAATCACCATCACCGGCAAGGGCAGCCATGCGGCGGCACCGCATCTTTCCATCGATCCGGTGCTGACTTCGGCGCATATCATCATCGCCCTGCAATCCATTGTCTCGCGCGAGACGGATCCGTTGAAATCACTCGTCGTCACCGTGGCCACCACCCATGGCGGCACGGCGTCCAACGTCATTCCCGGTGCAGTGACGCTGACCGGCACCGTGCGCACGCTGCTGCCGGAGACCCGCGATTTCGCCGAAAAGCGCCTCAAGGAAGTGGCCGCCGCCACCGCCATGGCTCATGGCGCGACGGTGGAGGTGAAATACGATCGCGGTTATCCCGTCACGTTCAACCACAGTGACGAGACAGAATTCGCGACCGGCGTGGCGATGGGTGTGGCCGGCGCCAACGCCGTCAACACCAATCCCAATCCGCATATGGGCGCAGAGGATTTCTCCTACATGCTGGAAGCGCGCCCCGGCGCCTTCATCTTCATCGGCAATGGCGATACCGCCGGACTGCACAATGCCGCCTATGATTTCAACGACGACGCGCTGCCTTACGGCATCAGCTACTGGGTTTCGATGGCCGAAACTGCACTTGCTGCATGAGACATCCGGCGGCCCCTCGTGGCCGCCTTCTGCTTTTCAGGAGATCGGCATGCTTTTGGCAGCGACATCAATGGAACAGACCGGCGGTTCGGTCAGCCCGGTTTTATCGGTTCAAAATCTCACCACCTCCTTCCGCGTCGATGGCGGCTGGAAATCCGTGGTGCGCAATATGAGTTTCGAGATCGCGCCGCGTGAGACGGTGGCGATCGTCGGCGAGAGCGGCTCGGGCAAGAGCGTCACCTCGCTCTCCATCATGCGGCTGCTCGATAAAAAGACGAGCCGCATCGAAGGCAAGGTCATGCTCGGCGGGCGCGATCTGCTGGCGCTGCCGGAAGAAGAGATGCGCAAGGTCCGGGGCAAGGACATTTCGATGATCTTCCAGGAGCCGATGACCAGCCTCAACCCGATCTTTCCGATCGGCAAGCAGATCGCCGAAGCGCTGACCGTACATCAGGATATTTCCTCCTCTGCTGCGAAGGCTGAGGTCATCCGGCTTCTGGAAAAAGTCCGCATTCCCAACGCGAAGAACCGTTTCGACGATTATCCACACCAGTTTTCCGGCGGCATGCGCCAGCGCGTGATGATCGCCATGGCGCTTGCCTCCAAACCGAAGCTGCTGATCGCCGACGAGCCGACGACGGCGCTCGACGTGACCATCCAGGGCCAGATTCTCGACCTCATCAAGACATTGCAGGAAGAGGAGGGCATGTCGGTTCTCTTCATCACCCACGATATGGGCGTGGTGGCGGAAGTCTCTGACCGCACCATCGTCATGTTCCGTGGCGATGTGGTGGAAACCGGCACCACCGACGACATCTTCCATCGTGGCCGCCACCCATATACGCGTGCCCTGCTTTCCGCGGTGCCGAAGCTGGGTTCGATGAAGGAAAGGCTGCTGCCGGCCCGCTTCCCGATCATCGATATCAAGACCGGCGAAAGTCAGCCTGTGGCGGACGTGAAGGATACTGTCTCCGGCGGCCGCACGCCCATCCTTTCGGTCAAGGATCTGACCACCCGTTTCGACATCCGCTCCGGCCTATTCGGCCGCAAATCCGGCGCCGTGCATGCAGTGGAAAAGGTTTCCTTCGATCTCGCCGAGGGCGAAACCCTCTCGCTGGTGGGTGAATCGGGCTGCGGCAAGTCCACCACGGGCCGCTCCATCACCCGGCTGATCGAGCCGACGTCAGGCGATGTCATGCTCGATGGCTACGAGGTGCTGAAGCTCGACAAGACGACGCTGCGAACCATGCGCCGCAGCGTGCAGATGATCTTCCAGGACCCCTTCGCCTCGCTCGACCCGCGCATGAGCGTCGGCACGGCGATCATGGAGCCCTTTATCGAACATCGCCTCGGAACCAAACAGCAGGCCCGGGAAAAGGCTGCCGATCTTCTGGAAAAAGTGGGCTTGAGCCCGGATATGATGCGGCGCTTCCCGCATGAATTTTCCGGCGGCCAGCGCCAGCGCATCGCCATTGCCCGCTCGCTGATGCTCGATCCCAAGGTCATCGTCGCCGATGAGGCGGTATCGGCGCTCGATGTCTCGATCAAGGCGCAGGTCTGCAACCTGCTGCTCGACCTGCAGCAGAACCTCAACCTCGCCTTCCTGTTCATCAGCCATGACATGGCGGTGGTGGAACGCGTCAGTCACCGGGTGGCGGTGATGTATCTTGGCGAGATCGTCGAGATCGGCCCGCGCGCGGCCGTTTTCGATAATCCCCAGCACCCCTATACGAAGAAGCTGATGTCCGCCGTTCCGGTGCCTGATCCCGCGCGACGGCAGATCAAGCGCAACATGGCGACCGACGAGATCAGAAGCCCGATCCGGCCGGTGGACTATGTGCCGCCGCAGCGGCTTTATCGTGAGGTTTCGGCGGGGCACCTGGTGCAGGAAGCGGCTTGATTGAGCAGTGCTGGCTTCGGGCTGAGCGCCGGTAGGGAATCGGGCGGCGGCCACTTGTTTCTTCTCCCCGAGGGGGAGAAGTCCGCGGCAGCGGGATGAGTGGGCAAGCTCCCCGCATATCGCTGGCGTTGCCCCCTTATCTGACCCTTCGGGCCACCTTCTCCCCGGCGGGGAGAAGAATTACGCCGCACCGCCGAGCGTTCTCTTCCGCATCCCCCGTTTGACAGCCGCTGCAAAAAAATGCCAGCAAATGCGCAGACGAAATTCTCAGAGGGCAGCGGCATGGCCAGACGAAACGACGCACATGGACGGCTGGATGATGCGGCCCGTGCTGGCTGGCTTTATTATGTCGCCGGTCGCACGCAGGACGAGATTGCCGCCGCCATGGGCATTTCCCGGCAGTCGGCGCAGCGGCTGGTGTCGCTGGCCGTTGCCGAGCGGCTGATCAAGGTTCGGCTCGACCACCCCATCGCCGCCTGTCTCGAAAAGGCCGAACGGCTGAAAGAGAAATTCGACCTTCGATATATCGAGGTGGTGCCGAGCGATCCCGCCGGTGTGTCCTCGACCGTCGGCATTGCCGAAGCGGGCGCGGCGGAAATCGAGCGCTGGCTGAGAAATGTCGATCCCATCGTGCTCGCCATCGGCACCGGCCGTACATTGAAGGCCGCCGTGGATCAGCTGCCGCCGATGGAATGCCCGCAGCACCGCATCGTCTCGCTGACGGGCAATATCGGCCCAGACGGATCGGCCGCCTATTACAACGTCATCTTCAGCATGGCCGATGCCATCAAGGCAAGGCATTTCCCGATGCCGCTGCCGGTGCTCTGCTCATCGGCGGAAGAACGCGAGTTGCTGCACGATCAATCCATGGTGCGCTCCACGCTGGCGCTGGGGGCCGCTGCCAATGTTACCTTCGTCGGTATCGGTGAACTCGGCGAAAATGCACCGCTCTGCGTCGATGGGTTTCTTGATGTCGACGAGATGAAGGCACTGATGGCGAGCGGGGCGGTGGGAGAGATTTGTGGGTGGATTTATGATGCCAACGGCGACATCCTCGATCACGCTGTCAACGAGCGCGTCGCCTCCGTTCCCATTCCCTCACGAGACACCTGCACCGTCATCGGCATGGCGCAGGGTGCGCGCAAGAACGCATCGATTCTGGCGGCGCTGAAGGGTGGCCTGTTGAACGGGCTCATCACCGACGAAGCGACAAGTGAATATTTGCTCACACACTGAGCAAAAATTAATTACGTAAAATCAAGAGCTTGGTTTTTCCCTGTGCGTCGCAGCACAGGATGTCGCTTGACATTTTTGGTCTCCAGGTGAGTAAATGCCCCGGAGCAAAGCGAATGCTCATCATTTTTCTTCTGGGAGGAAGATATGACATTGAAGACCATTTTGCTGGGCGCATGCTCGGCACTCGCCTTTTCGACCCTTGCTTCCGCCGAGACGCTGACCATTGCCACCGTGAACAACGGCGACATGATCCGCATGCAGGGTCTCACCTCGGACTTCACCGCCAAGAACCCGGATATCAAGGTCGAATGGGTAACGCTTGAAGAAAACGTCCTGCGCGAGCGTGTGACGACCGATATCGCCACCAATGGCGGTCAATATGACATCATGACCATCGGCAACTACGAAGTGCCGATCTGGGCCAAGCAGGGCTGGCTGCTGCCGCTCGAAAAGCTCGGCGACAAATATGACGTCGACGACATTCTGCCGGCGATCCGTGGCGGCCTTTCCGCTGACGGCAAGCTTTACGCAGCCCCCTTCTATGGCGAATCCGCCATGATCATGTATCGCAAGGACCTGTTTGAAAAAGCCGGCCTGAAGATGCCTGATAACCCCACATGGGAATTCATCGGCGATGCGGCCCGCAAGATCACCGACCGCAAGGCCGATATCAACGGCATCTGCCTGCGCGGCAAGGCCGGCTGGGGCGAGAACATGGCCTTCATCAGCGCGCTCACCAACTCCTTCGGTGGCCGCTGGTTCGATGAAAACTGGAAGCCGCAGTTCGATCAGCCGGAATGGAAGAGCTCGCTGCAGTTCTACGTTGATCTGATGAAGGATGCCGGACCGTCCGGTGCCTCCTCCAACGGTTTCAATGAAAACCTGACGCTGTTCCAGCAGGGCAAATGCGGCATGTGGATTGACGCCACTGTGGCTGCCTCCTTCGTTTCCAATCCGAAGGATTCCACCGTTGCCGACAAGGTGGGTTACGCGCTCTTCCCGACCCATGGCGAGCTGAAGAACCACGGCAACTGGCTGTGGTCCTGGAACCTTGCTATCCCGAAGAGCTCGCAGAAGGCCGAAGCCGCTGAGAAGTTCATCTCCTGGGCAACCAGCAAGGACTACACCGCACTCGTCGCTTCCAAGGAAGGCTGGGCAAACGTGCCTCCGGGCACCCGCACCTCGCTTTACAAGAACGCCGACTATGAAAAGGCTGCCGCCTTCGCCAAGCCGACGCTTGCCGCCATGGATGCCGCCGACATCACCAAGCCGACTGTAAAGCCCGTGCCTTACACCGGCGGCCAGTTCGTGGCGATCCCTGAATTCCAGGCGCTCGGCACCACGGTTGGTCAGCTGTTCTCGGCGGTCGTTGCCGGCCAGTCCAGCGTCGATGATGCGCTTGCCAGCGCCCAGTCGACCGCGACGCGCGAAATGACCCGCGCCGGTTACATCAAGTAATCCTCCCGAAGATCGCTGTCCGGCGCCAATGCCGGGCAGCGAGACTGCGGGCTGAAGACCGCCATGCGGCTTCGATAGCTTTCAAATCAAAACAAGAATGAGCCGGTTCTTCCGGATATGCCGGGCGCATCTCGTGATGCCCGAGCCCAAGGGGAGGTGAGTGCAAATGGCAACACGAAACACAAGCGGTCTTGCGCGGGTGATGCTTGCGCCTTCGGTTCTGCTGCTTCTGGTCTGGATGATCGTGCCTCTGGCAATGACCCTGTGGTTCTCGTTCCAGAACTACAACCTCCTGAACCCAGCCAATGTCAGCTTCGCCGGCCTGTTCAATTATCAGTATTTCTACACCGATCCCGCCTTTTTCCAGTCGATCTGGAACACGCTGCTGATCGTCGGCGGGGTGCTTTTGATCACCGTGATCGGCGGCATTGCCATTGCTCTGTTGCTTGACAACGACATTTTCGGCCAGGGCATCGTGCGCATCATGATCATCTCGCCCTTCTTCGTCATGCCGCCGGTTGCCGCGCTGGTGTGGAAGAACATGATCATGCATCCCGGCTATGGCGTGCTTGCCGATCTCTCGCGCTTTTTCGGTTTCCAGCCCGTGGACTGGTTCGCGCAGTTTCCGCTGCTGTCCATCATCATCATCGTCGCCTGGCAATGGCTGCCCTTTGCGACGCTGATCCTGCTCACCGCGCTGCAATCGCTCGATGGTGAGCAAAAGGAAGCGGCCGAGATGGATGGCGCAAACTTCGTCAACCGCTTCATCTATCTGACGCTGCCGCATCTTTCCCGCGCTATCACCGTCGTTATTCTGATCCAGACAATCTTCCTGCTCGGCGTCTACGCGGAAATCCTCGTCACCACAAATGGTGGCCCGGGTTACGCTTCCACCAACCTTGCCTTCCTGATCTATCGCACCGCACTTCTGGGTTATGACGTCGGTGGCGCTTCGGCCGGCGGTATCATCGCCGTTATCCTCGCCAATATCGTCGCCATCTTCCTGATGCGCGCCGTCGGCAAGAACCTCGACCGGTAAAGGGGAAACATCATGGCCCGCAAGACAACCACTCGCGCAAAGATCGGCTTCTCCATCGCTGCATGGATCGTCGCGCTCCTGCTGTTCTTCCCGATCCTTTACGCCTTCCTCACTTCGATCAAGACCGAGCCGGAGGCGATCGCCGGCTTCAGCCTCATTCCCTCGGGCACGCTTGAGAATTACGTGACGGTCCAGACCCAGCGCGATTACTTCAAGCCCTTCATGAACTCGGTGGTGCTGTCGCTCGGCTCGACGATCATCGCGCTGATCATCGCCATTCCTGCCGCCTGGGCCATGGCGTTCTCGCCGACCAAGCGCACCAAGGACATTTTGATGTGGATGCTTTCCACCAAGATGATGCCGGCGGTGGCCGTGCTGGTGCCGATCTATCTGATCTTCCGCAATGCCGGCCTGCTCGATACCCGCATTGGCCTCACCATCATGCTCACCTTCATCAACCTGCCGATCGTCATCTGGATGCTCTACACCTATTTCCGGGAAATTCCCGGCGAGATCCTGGAAGCGGCCCGCATGGATGGCGCATCGCTGTGGAACGAGATCGTGCATGTGTTGACACCGATGGCGGTGCCCGGCATTGCCTCGACGCTGCTCTTAAACGTCATCCTCGCCTGGAATGAATCCTTCTGGACCATCCGGCTGACCACCACCAATGCGGCACCACTGACGGCCTTCATTGCCTCCTTCTCCTCGCCGCAGGGGCTGTTCTGGGCAAAACTTTCGGCCGCCTCGATGATGGCGATCGCCCCCATTCTCGTCATTGGCTGGTTCTCGCAGAAGCAACTCGTGCGCGGCCTGACCTTTGGCGCCGTGAAATAAGGAACGACAAACATGGGCAGCATTTCCCTTCAGAACGTGTCCAAGGTCTTCGGTGAGGCAAAGGTCATCCCGTCGATCGATCTCGATATCAACGATGGCGAATTCGTCGTCTTCGTCGGTCCCTCCGGTTGCGGCAAGTCCACGCTTCTGCGCCTCATCGCCGGGCTGGAGGATGTCTCCGGCGGCAAGATCGTCATCGACGGCAAGGATGTGACCGAGCGGGCGCCGGCCGAACGTGGCCTTGCCATGGTGTTCCAGTCCTATGCGCTTTATCCGCATATGAGCGTCAGGAACAACATCGCCTTTCCGTTGAAGATGGCCAAGCTCGACAAGGCGATTATCGACAAGAAGGTGGAGGATGCGGCACGGGTGCTGAACCTCACCGATTATCTCGAACGCCGGCCCTCACAGCTCTCGGGCGGCCAGCGCCAGCGCGTGGCGATTGGCCGCGCCATCGTGCGCGAGCCTTCCGCCTTCCTGTTTGATGAGCCGCTCTCCAACCTCGATGCGGCGCTGCGCGGCACCATGCGGCTGGAAATCTCCGAGCTGCACAACACGCTGAAAACGACGATGATCTACGTTACCCACGACCAGGTGGAGGCCATGACCATGGCCGACAAGATCGTGGTGCTGAACCGTGGCAATATCGAGCAGGTCGGCTCGCCGATGGAGCTCTATCGCTCTCCCGCCAACCTCTTTGTCGCCGGCTTCATCGGCTCGCCGCGCATGAACCTCATCACCCGTGACTTCGCCCGCCAAAAGGGTGCCGCCACAGCCGGGGTTCGGCCGGAACATTTGGTGCTGTCGAAGGAAAGCGGTCTCTGGCAGGGCAAGGTCACCGTCGCCGAACATCTCGGCTCCGACACTTTTCTGCATATCGATGTCCCAGGCATCGGCCCGATTACCGCCCGCGCGGACGGCGAATTCGCCTGCAAGCACGGCGACACTGTCTTCATCACGCCCGACGATACCAAAATCCACAGGTTCGATGACAAGGGCAAAGCAATCTAGGCGGGGCTGGCCCTAAAGACGCAGCGGCTCGCCATTCGGTGGCGGCCGTTTGCAGATAGTCCGAATGCCCGCGACAGGGCGATTGGCAAGACCACCGTTTTCCCTTCGAGGATCATGACATGACATGCAAACTTTCCCTCGCAACGCTTGACGAAGCAAAAAAGACCGCGGCCGTTCCGTCCTACAGCCGGGACGATCTTTCTGCCGGCATCGTGCATTTCGGCGTTGGCAATTTCCACCGCGCCCATCAGGCGGTTTATCTCGACGACCTCTTCAACACCGGAGCGGACCATGACTTCGCGATCATCGGCGCGGGTGTCCTGCCGTCGGATATGGTGATGCGCGAAAAACTCGCCGCACAGGATTTCCTGACGACCGTTGTGGAGCAGGACAATAACCGCACCGGTGCGCGTGTCACCGGGCCGATGATCGATATTCTGCCGGTCGGCGACAGCGCGGCGATCATCGAAAAACTGGCCGATCCGAAGATTCGCATCGTCTCCATGACGATCACGGAAGGCGGTTACTTCATTGACGCCTCCGGCTCCTTTAATCCGCAGCATCCGGCGATTGCCGAAGACGGCAAAAATCCGGCTTCGCCGAAAACCGTGTTCGGGCTGATCGTCGCCGGGCTGAAGGTGCGGCGCGACAGAGGCGTGCAGCCTTTCACCGTCATGTCCTGCGACAACATTCCGCATAATGGCAAGGTCACGAAAAATGCCGTGGTCGGGCTGGCGGCCCTGTCCGATCCGGCCTTTGCCAACTGGATTGGCGAAAACGTTGCCTTCCCCAATTCGATGGTCGACCGCATCACGCCAGCCACCGGCGAGCGCGAACGCAACATCGCCCGGGATGACTTCAACATCGACGACAACTGGCCGGTCTTCTGCGAAGAATTCAAGCAATGGGTGATGGAGGATAATTTCCCGGCGGGCCGCCCGGCGCTGGAAAAGGCGGGCGTGCAGTTCGTATCCGATGTTGCGCCCTATGAGCATATGAAAATCCGCATCCTCAATGGCGGCCATGCGGCAATCGCCTATCCTGCGGCGCTGCTCGACATCCACTTTGTCCACGAGGCGATGGAGCATCCGCTGATCCGGGCGTTTCTGGCAAAGCTCGAAAAGGAAGAGATCATACCGGTCATTCCGCCGGTGCCGGATACGGACCTCAATGAGTATTTCGCGCTGATCGAGCGGCGCTTCCTCAATCCGAAGATTGGCGACACCATTCCGCGCCTGGCGCAGGACGGTTCCAACCGCCAGCCGAAATTCATCCTGCCTTCCACCGCCGACCGGCTGGAGCGCGGAGAGGATATCACCGGTCTTTCGCTGGTTTCGGCCTTGTGGTGCCGCTATTTCTACGGCACGTCCGACAGCGGCAAGGAAATCGTCTTCAACGATGCCAGCGCCGAGCGCCTGCAGGCGGCGGCCATCAAGGCCAAGGACGATCCCATGGCCTTCCTCGCGCTTAACGATATTTTCGGAGCAGTTGCCGAATCGGAACTTTTCCGTAAACGCTTCGCCCACGCGCTGAAGACGCTGTGGCAAGAGGGTACAGCGAAGACCTTGCAGCTTTATCTGGATGACAAGCTGGCTGAAAAGTGACGATGAGATGGAAGACGACACCGGCCCCCTTTTGATTTTCGACTGCGACGGCGTTCTCGTCGACAGCGAGCCGGTTTCCATCTCCGTCCTCCTCGACATGCTCTCCCATCTGGGTGTGACGATGGGGGAGGAGGAAGCCTATGAGCGCTTTCTCGGCCGAAGCGTCGCCAGCATGACAAGGACGTTGTTCGAGGATTACGGTGTCGAGACGGATATCGATTTTCTCGATCATATGCGGGCGACGCTGTTCGAGCGCTTCAAAAGCGAGTTGCAGCCGATCGACGGCATTGCGCAGACGCTCGACAGGCTTGTGCCATTCAGGCGCTGTGTTGCTTCCTCCAGTCAGCCGGAACGTATCCGTTATTCACTGGGGTTGACCGGCCTGATCGACAAATTCGAACCGCATGTCTTCAGCGCCACCATGGTGAAGAACGGCAAGCCGGCGCCTGATCTCTTTCTGCACGCGGCGCGCCAGATGGGCGTCGATCCGCGTCACTGCATCGTGATCGAGGACAGCCCGGCCGGTATTGCCGCGGCAAAGGCCGCCGGCATGGGCGTTTTTGCTTTTACCGGTGGTTCGCATGCCCGTTTTCCCGCATTCCGTGAAAAGATCGCCGGGCTTGGCGCGGATGCCGTGTTTGACGCGATGCCGGATTTGGTCCAACTTGTCGGCAGCTATGTGGGGAAGGGCGGTTTGGGCGGCCAAGCGGAACGTGATGCAGGCTAAAACGGATTTCGCCTGCCGCCGCTGTCGCCGGGCCGTTGCGCAAGGGATGGAATTGCAGTCTTGAAGCGTCAAAATCTCGTCGCTGTCGATGTCGGCACCGCCAGCGCCCGGGCCGGCATTTTCGATGCGGCCGGCCGGCTGCTTGCCCGCGCCACCCATCCGATCCTGATGCAGAGGCCGCAGGAAAACCACGCCGAACATGATTCCACCGACATATGGAAGGCAGTCTGCATCGTGGTAAGGGCAGCGCTTGCCGAGGCGGGTGTTCCGCCGCAAAGCATTGCTGCAATCGGTTTCGATGCCACCTGTTCGCTCGTCATCCGCGATGGGCGGGGTGAGCCGGTTTCGGTATCCGTGACCGGGGAAGACCGGTTCGACACCATCGTCTGGCTCGATCACCGGGCGATATCGGAGGCCGACCGGCTGACGGCATCGGGACACCGGGTGCTGGATTTCGCCGGCAACAGCGTCTCGCCGGAAATGCAGATGCCGAAGCTGATGTGGCTGAAGCAGCATATGCCTGAGAGCTGGTCGCGCATGTCCTTCGCCTTCGATCTGGCGGATTTCCTGACGTGGAAAGCGACCGGTTCAGCAAAACGTTCAAATTGCACGCAGACGGCGAAGTGGAATTTTCTTGCGCAGGAAAATCCCGGCTGGCAGGCGGATTATCTCGAACTGGCGGGGCTTGCCGACTTGAGAGATCGGGCGGGGCTCCCCGAAACCACCGTGATGCCGGGAGAAAGCATCGGTCCGCTTTCGCCCGAAGCTGCAGCCGAGCTTGGTCTCGACACCGGTTGTCAGGTCGCTGCGGGCATGATCGACGCCTATGCCGGCGCGCTGGGGGCGCTGGGCGGATGCCTGTCTGCCGATGTTGGCCGCCATGTTGCGCTGATCGCCGGGACTTCGAGCTGCCTTGTTGCGGTGTCGGAGCGGCAGATGCCCGGCCATAGCCTCTGGGGCCCCTATTGGCAGGCGATCCTGCCCGGGCACTGGCTGGTGGAGGGCGGGCAATCGGCCACCGGCGCGCTGCTCGATCATATGGTACGCATGCATGCGGCGGGCGGGGAGCCGGATACGGCGCTGCATGCCCGCATCGTTGCGCGGGTAACGGAATTGCGGGCGCTTGAGGGCGAGGCCTTTGCCGAGCGGCTGCATGTGCTGCCGGATTTTCACGGCAACCGCTCGCCGCTTGCCGATCCGCACGCCGTCGGCGTCATCAGCGGGCTGACATTGGATACGTCTTTCGACAGCCTCTGCCGTCTCTATTGGCGCACCGCCGTGGCGATTGCGCTCGGCGCGCGCCATGTGCTCGATGCGATGGAGCGTTTCGGTTATGCCGTGGAGAGCCTGCATGTCACTGGCGGACACGTGAAAAACCCGCTGCTGATGGAGCTTTATGCCGATGTGACCGGCAAGCGCATCGTGGTTCCCGCCACCGCCGATGCGGTGTTACTGGGCACGGCAATGACAGCGGCAACCGCCGGCGGGGTGCATGCAAGCCTCGCGGCTGCTGGCGCCGCCATGTATCCCGGCAACGCGGAAATATCAGGCGATCCGGCGCGGGGACCACGTTATGAGCGGGATTATCGCCGTTTTCTCGCCATGTACCGGCATCGTCAGGAGCTGGAAAGCCTTTGACTTATCAGCGTGGAATTTTTGCTGACGGATGCCGCGCGATTCTTCTCCGGCGGGAGAAGAAACAGGTGGTGGCCACTCGATCCTGTCGCGTGCCAAGCGCAGATCAGCCGCGTAGCGAGCGCTTCAGCGCGGCAAAGTTTTTCGCCCGCGCTTTTGTTGCGTCATCGGCCCCGGCGCTTAGCGCGCAGAGGGTGAATTCCAGCAGGGAAACCAGTTGCAGCAAGCCTTGGCCGCCATTTTGCGCCTGCGGCATGGCGAGACAGAGGTCGGCACTTTCCGGACCCCATTCGTAAAAGCGCGTGGTGATCAGCAATGTGCGATAGCCGCTCTTGCGCGCCATTGCAGCCAAGCGCTGCAGCGGTGACAGGCTGCCGCCGCAATCCATGATGACGAGCAGGGTCTTCGCGGCGTCGAAATCCCACAGGGCAACATAGGCGGCGCTGTCGCTGCCGAGATAATGGATGTGCCCCCGGCTTTCGAGAAGACGCGCGTAGAAATGCCGCCCGGCATCGAGACCTTCCGGCGAGGTTGCCAGAAAGACATCGCCCGTCGTGGCGATCTCGTTCATGGCAAGCCGCCAGATTGACTGGGACGTCATGTCGAAGGCAGTCTGGACGGCCTGGATCTGCTGCGAAAGAAGCTGTGAAAACGGGTTGGACTGGCGTTCGCCGCCTTCCGCCGTTGCGGGCTGGTCCGCGCCGGCGGTTTCTTCGGCATGGCGCAGATCGGCGCGGATATCGCTGAACTGCCGGTATCCCAGCGAGCGCAGGAAACGTCCGACCGTCATCGGGCTGAGGCCGAGCTTCGCAGCCAGCGTCTGCGCCGTCTCGAACGGTAATTCGTCGAGATGTTCGATCAGATATTTGGCGATCTTGCGCTCGGAAGGGGTGCCTGCCTTCATGGCGCGCGTAAGGTTCAACAGCAGCTTTTCCACCAACGCCTCATTCTTATCTTTATTGAACGATGATGCATGCGCGCGCGCAGACAAGCGTGCGAACCGCAATTTGACGGTGGGGGATAGCTTTTCCGGCCTTGTCCTCCACCGGACCGGAATGCGAATTATGATAGGTATATTATTATATTTTAGAGATACCTTTTATTCAAGAGAAATTCCATCTCCGGTTTAGATCGCGCTAATCTACCTTTTGGGTCCCCGTCTTGCGCAGGATGGGGTCATCGCCTATCTCCTCCTGAGAGAGTGCCCCAACCCGAGAAGCTTCAAGGAGTTCCGAATGATTTTTGATGCGGCGCGGCTCGCCTTCCAAAATCTCTTTGCCGCCGAAACCCGGTCGGTATTCTGGAAGGTACTGGGGCTCACCCTTCTCGTGCTCGCGGCCCTGTGGTTCGCCATCCGCTCGATCTTCATCTATTTCGCCCTGCCATGGATAGATGCGCTGATTCCCGGCGTGCCGGACTGGGCGGGCTGGCTGAGCTTCGTTTTCGCCATTTTCGCCGGAATAGGGCTGGCTTTGGCACTGGCGCTGCTCATCTCGCCGGTCACTGCCGTCATCGCCGGCCTGTTTCTCGACGATGTTGCCGAAGTGGTTGAAAAAAAGAGCTATCCGGACGATCCGCCCGGCAAGGCGATGCCGATGGGCGAGGCCGTGCTCTCCTCCATCAAGTTTTTCGGCGTTGTCATTGCCGGCAACCTCATTGCGCTTTTTCTGCTGCTTGTTCCCGGTATCAACCTCATCGCGTTTTTTCTGGTGAACGGTTACCTGCTCGGCCGGGAATTCTTCGAATTCGCGGCGATGCGTTTCCGCTCGCCCGCTGACGCCCGGCTGTTCCGGGTAAAACACCGCACCACCGTCTTCATGGCCGGGCTGGTCATTGCGGCCTTTCTGGCGGTTCCATTCCTCAACCTGCTGACGCCGCTTTTTGCGGCCTCCATGATGGTGCATCTGCACAAGGCTGTCAGCCGCCGCGACCCTTCATTCGCCGCCAGCCGAACCGAACAGCTGCGCGGGTAATTCCACCAGCGGCGCCGGAATATCGAAGGTCTTTTCCGGCGATTTGCAGATATCGGCGATCACGCAGCGCTCGCATTCCGGCTTGCGTGCCTTGCAGCAGTAACGCCCGTGCAGGATCAGCCAGTGATGCGCATGGAACAGATATTCTTCGGGAATGATGCGGATCAGCCGGTCTTCAACCTCGTCAGGGGTCTTGCCCGGCGCAAGACAGAGCCGGTTGGCGATGCGGAACACATGTGTGTCCACCGCAAGCGTGGGCACGCCGAAGGCCATCGACATCACCACATTGGCCGTCTTGCGGCCCACACCGGGAAGCGTCACCAGTTCGTCGCGGGTCTTCGGCACCTCGCCGCCGAAATTGTCGATCAGCATCTGCGACAGGGCAATGACGTTCTTCGCCTTGTTACGGTAAAGCCCGATGGTCTTGATGTAACCGATCAGTTCTTCCTCGCCGAGCGCCAGCATCTTTTCCGGCGTATCGGCCACCCTGAACAGCGCGCGGGTGGCCCGGTTCACGCCCACATCGGTCGCCTGTGCGGACAGCGCCACAGCCACCAGCAGGGTGAAGGGATTGGTATGTTCCAGCTCGCCTTTCGGTTCCGGCCGCTGGATGGAAAAGCGGCGGAAGATTTCGCTGAGCTCCTCCCTGGAATAGGCCGTCTTCACCCGCGCCGGCCTGCGCGCGGCTGCCGGATTTGACTTTTTCAAGGTTTGGGTGCTGGATCGTTTCTTGGCGATTGTCATGGATTATCTATAGCCAGCCCGCCCAAAGGAAAGCAACGTGGATACGCTCAACGACCAGCCGATTTTCGCGGCGGAACTCGTTCCGCACCGTTCGCTTGGCCGCCGCGGTTTCCGGCTCCTTCTCATCCTGTCGGGATTTGCCTGCCTGATCTATGGCGGCTTTTTCTTCGCCACTGGAGCGTGGCCGATCGGCCTGTTTTTCGGACTGGATTTTCTGCTGCTTTATATCGCTTTCCGCGCCAATTACCGGGCGGCCAAGGTGCGGGAGGAGGTCAGCGTCTCGCGCACCAGCCTGTCGATCCGAAAATTCTCCCCTGCCGGACGAATGGTGGAGCATCGCTCCAATCCGTTCTGGGCGCGTTTCAGGGTGAGGCGGCATGACGAGATCGGCATCGTCTCGATGCATGTGACGGGCGAGGGCCGGGCGACCGACATCGGCTCGTTCCTCAATCCGGATGATCGGGAAAGCTTTGCCAAGGCGTTTGGCGGTGCGCTGGCGACGGTGCGGCGGCGGATGTAAGAGGATAATCCAGCTCTCCCTCCGTCATTCCGGCCCTGAGCCGGAATCCAGCCGACGCGCGTCGGCGCGGCGGAAAAGACTCCTTTCAGCCCAAGGACTTGGGCTGGCTGGATACCGGCTCGAGGCCGGTATGACGGTAGAAATGGAGCAGGGCGCAAGAAACGGGTGGAGACGACCACGCTTTAATGGTTTTCTCTTAACCGTTAGGAGATTTGCGATGAACGCCAATATTGCGCTGAACGAAGACATCACCCCCATCGGATCCGATTACGACACGGTGCGCGGGGTCATCGAGCTTTTGACGCTGGATTATCGCGAGCAGCCCTCCCTCGAAGCCATTGCCGCAAGGCTCGGCCAGTCACCGACGCAATTGCAGAAGACTTTCACCCGCTGGGCCGGCCTTTCGCCCAAGGCATTCCTTCAGGCTGTAACGCTCGATCATGCCAAGCGGCTTTTGCGCGAGGAGGATCTGCCGCTGCTCGAAACCTCGATCGAGGTCGGCATGTCGGGGCCGGGACGCCTGCACGACCTCTTCGTCACGCATGAAGCCATGTCGCCCGGCGAATGGAAGGCGAAGGGCGGCGGGCTGACGATCCGTTACGGGTTCCACGCCTCGCCCTTCGGTCTTGCGCTGGTCATGGTGACCGATCGTGGCCTTGCCGGCTGCGCTTTTGCCGATCCGGGTGAGGAGAGGGCCTGTTTTGAGGACATGGCCGGCCGCTGGCCGAATGCGGATTATGTCGAGGATCGCGAAGCGACCGCGCCTTATGCCGCCCGTATCTTCGATCCGTCAATGTGGTCGGCGGACAGGCCGCTGCGTGTTGTGCTGCTCGGTACGGATTTTCAGGTGAGGGTATGGGAAAGCCTCCTCAAAATCCCGATGGGCCGCGCGGTCACCTATTCGCACATCGCCTGTGATATCGGCCAGCCCACCGCCTCCCGCGCGGTGGGTGCCGCAGTGGGGGCAAACCCGGTGTCCTTCGTCGTTCCCTGCCATCGCGCTGTCGGCAAAAGCGGGGCTCTAACGGGTTACCATTGGGGCCTCACTCGCAAGCGGGCGATGCTGGGCTGGGAAACGGGAAAGGTGTGAGGCTGGTCTCCCTCATCCCTGTGTTTGTCACAGGAATGAGGGATGTCTGAGTAGTGCCTGACAACGCCTAAACCAGCGCCATCAACGCCCGCGCCGCCGCCTCGTCCGTTATCAGCGTATTGCAGCCGATCCGCTTGATCGTGGCGCGGATGGCGATGGCGCGGTGGGCGCCGCCGGAGGCAAGCACGATGTGTTTGGCCTTGCGCAGCGTATCGAGATCGATCGCCATGGCGCGCTGGTTGATTGGGTGATCGACCGAGCGGCCCTCGGCATCGATGAAGTTGAACATGGTGTCGCAGACGCAGCCGGCGTCAATGAGTTCGCGCAGCGTCTCCCTGGAGATGAAACCTTCCGACAAAGATGTGGAGTGCGGGCCGATATCGCCGCAGGAGACGATGGCAAGATCGAGCGTTTCGGCGAGATCGTACAGCGTTGCAAGCCCGCATTTTTCGATCAGCGCCCGTTTGGTCTCAACCGAATCCACCAGCAGCGGTGCGAGGAACATGTAACATTCAGCGCCGAGCGCGCTCGCCAGCCGCCAGGTGTAATCGAGCGGGTTGGTCTGGTGCACGGCGACGATACCGCCGAGCAGCGAAACGACCTTGCAGTTCTCCCGGCGCGGCGGGCGGAAGCTGGAAAGCGAGGCGGTCATGGTGCGACCCCAGCCAACGCCGATGGTGGCGCCATTCGGCACCGCTTCGGAGAGGAACTGCCCGAGCGCCAGCCCGACGGCCTTGGCGGTGCCTTCGGCACTGGCTTTGTCTGGAGAGGGGATGATCACGGCCTCGTCCAGCCCGTAAGCCGCCTCAAGCTGGCCGGCCAGCGAGACGAAATCTTCGATGCCCTCATTGATCCATATCTGCACTTCGGAGCGCTTCATCGCTTCGTCCAGCAGGCGGATGACGGTGGAGCGGCTGATACCCAGTTTTTCGGCGACATCTTTCTGCGTCATGCCCTGGTTATAATAGAGCCATGCCGCCCGCAGCCGCAGCGAAGCCGCTTCCGAATAGGCCGTATGGGTTTCTCTTCTCAGTTTCGCCACGGTTTCCGCCATTCATTGTGTTTGCCGAGTATCGCAGGCATGAAACTTATGTCAATTGCGATGCGCAAATGTCTTGACTTTCGACCGTGCCGCTTGCGATAGTCAAAGCCGACGAAACCGCGATTTCGGCCTTGGGCGCACCCATGGTGCGGGAACGAAATGACGGCTGAGCAAGTTTTCAAGAGATCATGAAGGATCATTCGATATGACATCCAAACTCGAACAACTTCGCGCCATCACCACGGTCGTTGCCGACACCGGCGATATCGAGGCGGTTGCCCGCCTGAAGCCGGTGGATTGCACCACCAACCCGACCATCGTTCTGAAGGCGCTTGGCACGCCGGCATTTGCCGATGCGGTCAAGGAAGCCGTCGCCTGGGGCAAGAAGCAGGGCGGTCAGTCCGACGCCGTTGTTGCCGCCGTTGCCGATCGACTGGCCATCTCCGTGGGGGCAGCGCTTGCCGGCCTCGTGCCGGGCCGCGTATCGACCGAAGTCGATGCCGACCTTTCATTCGATACCGAAGCCTCCATCACGAAGGCCCGCCACATCATTGCCGCCTACAAGGAGCGCGGCATCGAGCGTGAACGCATCCTCATCAAGCTTGCTTCCACCTGGGAAGGCATCAAGGCTGCCGAAGTGCTGCAGTCCGAAGGCATCGACTGCAACCTGACGCTCCTTTTCTCGCAGGCTCAGGCGATTGCCTGCGCCGAAGCCAAGGTCTTCCTCATTTCGCCCTTCGTCGGCCGTATCCTTGACTGGTACAAGAAGTCGACCGGCGAAAACTACACCGCCGAGACCGATCCGGGCGTCGTTTCCGTGCGCAGCATCTACAACTACTACAAGGCCAATGGCATCAGCACCGTCGTCATGGGCGCGTCCTTCCGCAACGTCGGCGAAATCGAAGCGCTTGCCGGTTGCGACCGCCTGACGATCAGCCCGGCGCTGCTGGAAGAGCTGGACAAGGATACCGGCAAGCTGGAGCGCAAGCTTTCGGCAGAAAACGTCAAGGCCGAGCCGCTGCAGTCGCTGGACGAGAAGGCATTCCGCTGGGCGCTGAACGAAGACGCAATGGCCACCGAGAAGCTCTCGGAAGGTATCCGCCTCTTCGCCAAGGATCTGGTGACGCTGCGCGAAATGGTGCGCAAGGAACTGACGGCCGCCGCCGCCTGACGAAAAAAGGGGGAACCATCCACGTTCCCCCGACGTTTACGAGACATAAATCTCCAGTCAACTGAAACGCGATCGGGTCCCTGCCGGTCGCGTTTTTTTGTGCTCAGATAGTGCCCGTCACGATCTCGGAGATACGTTTTGCTGCCTCGCGGATCAACACCTCGCAGGCCTCGCGTGTGGGCGCCTTGCCGCCAAGAGGGGTAATATAGGGGCAGGTGATCACGGCCAGCGCGGTGCCATCGAGCGTCAGCACCGGAGCGGAAATATTGCGGACCCCGGCGGTCTGGAGGCTGTCCATCGATTCGAAGCCGTTCTTGCGCACCTCTGCCAGCCGATCGGCAAGACCCTGCGGTATGGTCTCGCCGCTGCCGCGCACCTGTTCGGTTATCATGATCTGGCGCTGCGCTTCTGTCTGGAAGGCCAGAAGCACGTGGCCCGAGCCGGTGTGGAACAGGCTCATCTGCGCGCCGACACGCATGGACATGGCCCAGTAGGTGGATGATTCCTGTTGGGCAATGACCACAACGCTGCCGCGATCATGGACCGCCAGATGGCAGGCCTGCTCCGCACTCGCCGAAAAATCGCGCATGACAGGGGCTGCGAAGGAAACCAGCCGGCGGATCGGCGCATGGAAATGCGCCAGCCCGAACATCTTCAGCGTCAAAGAGAATCGATCGCCGTCAAGCCGCTGCACATAACCCCGGCGCACCAGCCGGTCCAGCATGCGGTAAAGCTCGTTGGGGCTCTTTCCGATGGACTTGGCGATCTCGATCTGTGTCAGCCCGCCATCGGTGCGGGCCAGAAGTTCGAGAATGTCCAGGCCCTTGTCGAGGGCGGGAGCGCGATATCTTTCGCTGTCGTCGTCGGTCATCTGGCCTCGATGATGATGGTGTGTATGGTCGCCGGCGCCGGGCTGAGCCTGAAAATAGGCTTGCCCTATACCGGCCGTCCACGCAAGTTTGCTTGACGCCATATGAATACCGCGTTTACATATGAATTGTCGATCCATATTTGAGATCACTGAAATTCAACGGCTCGGCCCCGGCAGGCGGGCGTGCCTTAGCGGGAGGCTATTCATGGTGCAGGATTTTAACGGCCGGACAGTGGTGATCACCGCGGCCGGTCAGGGTATCGGGCGGGCGGCGGCAGAGCGGTTCGTGTCGCTCGGGGCGCGCGTCATCGCCACCGATATCAATGAGCAGGCGCTTTCTACGCTCAAGGGGGCAGAGACGCGGGTTCTGAACGTGCTCGACGGCGATGGCGTAAAAGATTTTGCCGCCGATATCGGCCATGCGGATGTGCTGTTCAACTGCGCCGGTTTTGTTCATTCCGGCACCATCCTCGAGTGTGAAGAGAAGGACTGGGATTTCTCCTTCGACCTCAACGCAAAGGCCATGTACCGTACCTGCCGCGCTTTCCTGCCCGGCATGCTGGAGAAGGGAAAGGGCGCAATCGTCAACATGTCCTCGGTTGCTTCCAGCGTAAAGGGAGTGCCAAACCGGTTTGCCTACACCGCTTCCAAGGCCGCCGTTGTGGGCCTGACCAAGGCGATTGCGGCGGACTTCGTAACAAAGGGCATTCGTTGCAACGCCATCTGCCCCGGAACGGTGGATAGCCCTTCGCTGCACGATCGTCTGCGCGCCACCGGCAATTACGAACAGGCTCTTGCAGATTTCATCGCGCGCCAGCCTATGGGCCGCATCGCTACGCCGGAAGAGATCGCAGCGCTCGTCACCTACCTCGCGTCAGACGAAGCAGGTTTCACCACCGGCCAGATCCATGTCATTGATGGCGGCTGGACGGGCTGACGGATTTCAAGGGAGAGAGGAGGGCGACCGGCGTGACAACCGGTCGCCTTTTTCATTCAGACGACGGCGCTTCCGGCCATCAGCGCAAGCACGAGGAAGACCAGGAAGATCACCACGGCGATGAAGAACAGAATGCGGGCCACGCCGGCTGCAGCTGCCGAAATGCCGGTAAAGCCGAACACGCCTGCGATCAAAGAAATGACAAAGAAAATAAGAGCCCATTTAAGCATGGCGCTTCCCCTTTTGCGAAATTTTCCCGAGCCGCCGCCCCGCGACAGGCTCGATAAAATGACGCGCAAAAGGAGAAAATGTTCCACGCGCCCGTAAAAATCGTTCTTTTATATTGCCGTCTCACGGGCCGTGTCGGTACGGCGGGTTTTCCAGATGGTGCGGACGAATGTCGCGACGAAGGTGACGCTCATGAAGAGCACGATCGTGGGGGCGGGAGCGCTGTCGATCAGGAAACTCAGCCATATGCCCGCAAGCGACGAGGCGACCGCCACCGCAATGGCCACCAGCAGCATGGCGGAAAAACGCCGGGTCAGCAGGAAGGCGATTGCGCCCGGTGCGACGAGCATGGCGACGGAGAGAATGATGCCAACCGCCTTCAGCGCGCCGACTACGGTGAGCGACAGCACCATCAGCAGGCCATAATGCAGCACACGCACGGGCAGGCCGATGGCTCTTGCATGTTGCGCATCGAAGGCGTTGACCAGCAGGTCCTTGCGCAGGATGCCGAGAAACAGGGTGGCGAAAAGCGCGATCACGCCCGTCTCCAGCATGTCCAAGGGCGCGATGCCGAGCATGTCGCCGAAGAGGATATGGTCGAGATGTACGTCGCTCTGCACCTTCACGTAAAGCACCAGTCCCAGCCCGAACATGCCGGAAAAGACGATGCCGAGCACCGTATCCTCCTTGATGCGGCTGTTTTCCTTGATGAAACCGGTGCCGAGGGCACATATCATGCCCGCGATGAAGGCCCCGATGGAAAGCGGGATGCCAACGATATAGGCCACCACCACGCCGGGCAGCACGGCATGGGAAACGGCGTCCCCCATCAGCGACCAGCCCTTCAGCACCAGAAAACAGGAGAGCATTGCCATGGGCACCGCGATCATCAGCGTGATCAGGAAGGCATATTGCATGAAAGGCAGCTGAAACGGCAGTATGGCCAGTTCGAGATATTCACTCATGGCGTTTCCTCCAGCGCCCTGCGCGCCTTGGCGCGCGAGGCGAGCAGGCCGTGTTTGGGTGCAAAGACGAAGGCGGCAAGGAAGATCGCCGTCTGTAGCACCACGATGACGCCGCCGGTCGCGCCATCGAGAAAATAGCTGAGATAGGCGCCGATGAAGCTGGTGGCCGCGCCGATGATGAGGCTCATCAGGATCAGCCGCTCGAAACGGTCGGTCAGGAGATAGGCAGTAGCGCCCGGCGTCACCACCATGGCGACGACGAGGAAAGCGCCGACAGTCTGTAGGGCGGCAACCGTAGAGGCGGCCAGCAGGGTGAAGAAGATCACCTTCAGCGCTTCCGGTTTCAGCCCCACGGTGCGGGCGTGGTTCTCATCGAAGAACACCACCATGAAGTCGCGCCATTTCAGCGAAAGCACAAGGAGGCTGATACCGCCGATCAAAGCCAGCTGGATGGTGTCTTCAGCAGTGATGGCGAGGATATTGCCGAGCACGATGGTCTGGATATTCACCGAGGTCGGCGAGAGCGATACCATGAACAGGCCAAGCCCGAAAAACGAGGTGAAGATCAGGCCGATAATCGCATCTTCCTTGAGCCGTGCCTTCTGATTCAGAAACAGCATGGACCCGGCCGCCAACCCGCCGGAGAGAAACGCGCCGAGCGAAAAGGGCAGGCCCAGCATATAGGCTCCGGCAACGCCGGGAACGATGGCATGGGAAAGCGCATCGCCGATCAATGACCAGCCCTTCAGCATCAGATAGGCCGAGAGAAAGCCGCAGACACCGCCCACCAGTGCGCTGACCCAGATGGCGTTCAACATGTAACCATAGGTGAAAGGCTCAAGAAGGGTCTCAATCATCGGCTTTCTCTTTCGGAGCCTCAGAATCGCCCCTGTCCTGGCCATTTTTGCCGTAGATCACGAAGGGCCGCTCGTCATCGGTTATGACCTTCAGGCGGCGCGGATCGGCGTCGCTATGCAGGTCTGCCCCGCCGAGAACGAAGTGGCGCAGGCTGCCGCCGAAAGCCCTTTGCAGGTTTTCCTCTGTAAAGGTGTCGCTTGTTTTGCCCGACGCCAGAACCGTACCCTTGACGAAGACGGCGCGGTCGCAGAATTCCGGAACGCTGCCAAGATTGTGGGTGGAGACCAGCATGACGCGGCCCTCGTCGCGCAGCGCCTTCAAAAGCGCGACTATCTGCTCCTCCGTCGTCACGTCGACACCGGTGAAAGGTTCGTCCAGCAGAATCACCTGCCCTTCCTGCGCCAGCGCGCGGGCCAGAAACACTCGCTTCTTCTGCCCGCCGGAGAGTTCGCCGATCTGGCGCTTGCGATAATCGAGCATGTTGACGCGTTTCAGCGCCTCTTCCACCATCTGGTGATCGCGCTTCGAGGGGATGCGCAGGAAATTCATGTGGCCATAACGGCCCATCATCACCACGTCCTCCACCAGCACCGGAAAGCTCCAGTCCACCTCTTCCGCCTGCGGCACGTAAGCGACGAGGTTTTTCTTCAGCGCCTCCTTCACCGGCAGATCGAAGATCGAGACGGAACCGGTGGCCAAAGGAACGAAACCCATGATCGCCTTGAAAATCGTGGACTTGCCGGCGCCGTTGACGCCGACAAGTGCCGTGATCGTTCCGCGAGGAATGGAGAAGCTGGCATCTCTTAATGCGGTGTGGCCGTTGCGATAGGTCACTGTCGCATTTTGAACCGTCAGGCCACCGCCTGATTTTCTACCCCCCATTCTCATGAAGACAGTCCCTTGGCGATTGTTTCGCTCGTCACACGCAGCAGGTCCAGGTAAGTCGGGACGGGCCCATCAGCCTCGCTCAGCGAATCCACATAGAGAATGCCGCCATAGGCCGCACCGGTTTCCTTGGCCACCTGCTGGGCGGGATCGGCGGAAACGGTGCTTTCGCTGAAGATGACGTGGATATTATGCTCGCGCATGGCGTCGATCACACCCCGAACCTGCTGGGGCGTGCCCTGACTGTCGGCGTTGACCGGCCAGAGGAACAATTCCTTCAGGCCGAAATCGCGGGCGAGATAAGAAAAGGCGCCTTCACTTGTCACCAACCAGCGCTTGTTTTCCGGAAGGGCCGAAAGTTCATTGCGGATCGGCTGCACCGTGGCCCTGATCCTGTCCGAATAGGCCTTGGCATTGGCGGCGTAGACATCGGCGTGGGCGGGGTCGATCTCGCTCAGGCCCTTGCGAATATTTTCGACGTAGATCAAGGCGTTATCGGGAGACATCCAGGCGTGCGGATTGGGCTTGCCCTGATAGGCGCCGCCGCTGATCGCCATGGGCTTCACACCATCGCTCACCGTCACATCAGGCACGCCGGAGAGGTTAGTCAGGAATTTCTCGAACCACAATTCCAGATTGAGTCCGTTGCGCAGCACCAGATCGGCCTTGCGGGCCTTCAGAATGTCGCGGGGCGTCGGCTGGTAATTGTGGATTTCCGCGCCGGGCTTGGTGATGCTTTCCACCTCGGCCGCGTCACCCGCTACGTTGCGCGCCATATCGGCGATGATGGTGAAGGTGGTCACGACAACAGGTTTTTCCTGGGCAAAGCCGACGCCCGGAAGAAAAAGCGAGAAAGCGAAAATGGCGTGGCGGAATTTATGGACGTTCACGTGCTCACCAGATTTTGTTGCGACTAATTCGCAATACCATCTGTTATAAAATCACCTTTGTCAACGCTATTGCAAATCATTCGCAAATCTTGAGATTTCTGAAATGTCCGAAAATAATGCGCTTTTGCGGGTATCTTGCCTGCGGGATTAAACTTTTTTCAATGAGAAAGCGGCACTATCGGAAGGCTCGGACAGCGTGGTCCGAAGCTTATCCCGCGTGTGTTCCTCATCCTTCGAGCCACGTTTCCGGGGTGAGGGCGAGAGGCGGGGTACTTGATGTCAGGATGTTGCGGGTGAAAGCTGTATTCGGACGAATGCGGTTTTCGCGCAAGCTCGTTATGATTGGAGGCGGGATCCTGCTTTTGGCAGGCGCGACCGGTTCCGCTGCCGTGTTCATCGGCAGCGAGCGGCTGCTTGGCCCATCCTATGCCTCCACCAACGGGCTTTCCTGCGACGCAGTCCAGACAGTGAATATCCGCAAGAACGGCTCGCTATGGGTACGCAAATTCATTCGCACCGAAGGCGGAGACGGCACGGAGCGGTTGAAAACCGCCCTGCGCGTCGCCAAAGCGGTTTACGACAAACAGAAGCCCGATCTGGTTCAGGTCTCCGTGCTTGACAGGAACGGCCCGCAGCTGCGTTCGGAAATGCGCGGCCGGGCCATTGCCGCACAGGTGGTCTTCATTCCGGATACGGCGAAAATTCCCGAGGGCGCCGAGGCCCGCCGTTATTCAGCCTTCTATTATGACGGCGCAGCAAATGGCAGCGGCCAGTTTTACGGTCTGCGCATCGATCTGCCGCTTGAAGATACCGAAGCCATGGCTGCCAGCCTCAGCGACTTCGCCGATTGTGCGACGCCGGTTGCGGAGCCGGAAGCGGGCGGCCACGAGGGCAAGTCCGCCAAAGGTCACGGCGAAAGCAAGGGCGGGGCCAGCGGCGAACATGACGCTGCGCCAACGGAGCCCGGCCATGGCGAAACTGCTCCGGAAGCACATGACGAAACTCCGTCTCCCGAAGCGCATGGTGAGACCGTCACCGACGAGCTTCTGACCTCGACACCGGAAGCCGAGGGCAGCAGCATCTTCAGCCTGTCCTATCTGAAGTCACTGATCTTCGGAAAAGGCTCGACCACCGCGCAGGCGGCGGAGGAAAAACCGATGGACGGAGAGGCGGCGGTGGCAGAGGAAGCTGCTGGCGAAAAGGCCAAGGCGGGGCATTGAGAGGGATTCGGCTGTTGCCTAGGCGTTCCTGTTTCATGCCGGCGGTAGGTTCCGCCGACGCTGCCTTGTCATGCTTGCCCGACGTCATCCTTGGGCTTGCCCCACGCCTCTAAGCACGTCAACAAAATCGCTACGTTAGCAAATCCTCGGGACAAGCCCGAGGATGAGGTTGAGTGAATATTCACCTTTCAGCGCCAACTTCAAGGGGATTGCAGCTTGCCCGGAAATTCGAACCGGGCAGCGCTCCTGGTGCCTCAATCCGCCTTGTTGCGGCGGGCCGGGAAGAGAATGACGTCGCGGATCGACGGGGCGTTGGTCAAAAGCATGATCAGGCGGTCGACGCCGATGCCGAGGCCGCCGGCGGGTGGCATGCCCTGGTCGATGGCGTCGAGGAACTCGTCGTCCAGCTGCTTGTCCTTTTCGCCGCGGGCGTGCGCCTGTTCCAGCTGCTCCACCATGCGGCGGCGCTGTTCTTCGGGATCGTTGAGTTCCGAGAAGGCGTTGCCCACTTCCCAGGCGTTGCAATAGCTTTCGAAACGCTCGACGAGGCGGGGTTCGCCCGGCACTTCCTTGGCGAAGGGCGAGATGTCTTTCGGAAAGTGCGTGACGTGGCTCGGCTGGATCAGCGTGCCTTCCACCTTCTCTTCGAAGATGAAGGCAAGGCATTCGCCCCAGGTCCAGTCCTTCTCGACAGCAAAACCGGCGGCCTTGGCGGCAGCTCGGGCTTCTTCGTCGGTCTTGATGGCGAGGAAGTCGATACCGGTTGCTTCCTTCACCGCATCAGGCATCGGCACGCGCTTGAACGGACCCTTGAACGAGATCGTCTGGCCCTGGAATTCCACCTCTGTGGTGCCGTGGAGCGAGATCGCCAGCGTCTCGAACAGCCGCTCAACGAGACCCATGATGTCCTCGTAGTCGGCATAGGCCCAGTAGCACTCCATCATGGTGAATTCAGGATTGTGCCGTGTGGAGACGCCTTCGTTGCGGAAGTTGCGGTTGATTTCAAAAACCTTGTCGGACAGGCCCGAAACCAGCGTGCGCTTCAGGAACAGTTCCGGCGCGATGCGCAGATACATGTCCATCTTCAGCGTGTTGTGGAAGGTCTTGAACGGGTCGGCCGTTGCACCGCCATAGACGGTCTGCAGCATCGGCGTTTCGACTTCGAGGAAGCCTTCGGCTTCCATGAAGCGGCGGATGCCGGAGAGAATCTTCGAGCGCTGCAGGAATCGCAGCTTGGATTCCTCGTTGGAGAGAATGTCGAGGTGGCGCTTGCGGTAACGCAGCTCGATGTCGGAGACGCCGTGCCATTTCTCGGGCATCGGCAGCAGCGACTTCGTCAGCATGGTGATTTCTTCGGCGTTGATCGTCAGCTCACCGCGCTTGGTGCGGCGCACCTTGCCGGTCACGCCGATGATGTCGCCGATATCGATCATCGGCAGCAGGTTGCGCGCCGCTTCCGGCGTCGTATCCTTGTGGCTGAAGATCTGCACCTTGCCCGAGGCGTCATGAATATCCATGAACATGCCGGAATTGCGCGAGGAATAAACGCGCCCCGCCACCGTCACCGTATCACCGGTCTCGACGTCGGCTTCGATATCGGCATATTTTTCCGCCAGCTCGGCATTGCTCATCGTGCGGTGGAAATGCGCCGGATAGACGTCGCCGATCTGCTCGCGCAGCAGCGCAAGTTTCTGGCGGCGCACTTCTGTTGCGTCGGAGGACAGGGCGGTGGTTTCGGTCTTGGTGTCGGTCATCGTGTTCGCCTTTAGCGGGCTTGTTCGTTGCGGTTACCCTTGGCGCTCTGGGTTACCCCCCCCTCTGTCCTGCCGGACATCTCCCCCTCAAGGGGGGAGATCAGATGCCGCGCCCGCCCGTTCCATGGGCAAGGTGTCAGCCGCTTGTCGATCTCCCCCCTTGAGGGGGAGATGCCCGGCAGGGCAGAGGGGGGTGAGCCCCAGGCAAAGGGCGTATTCTAAAATGCTGCCGTCACCGCCAGCACGTCATCATCAGCTTCCGCTGCCAACCATCGTGGCCACAACGGCGATCGCAGCCTTCAGGCGCTGGCGCACGACGGAGCGGCCGAGCAGCGCCATCGAGTCAAACAGCGGCAGCGAGCGCGACGATCCGGACATGGCGACGAAAAGCGGCGGCGTAACGACGCGCAGCTTCTTGCCGGTGCGTTCGGCCACATCGCGCAGCTCGGCCTCGATGGCTTCCACATTCCAGTCAGGCATCTTTTCGAGGTCTGCGGCAACCGTGGTGAGGATTTCGTGGATTTCCTCCGGCTTGCTCTTCAGCCCGGCAAAGGAAGCGGGCGTCAGGCCAGCATCGCCTGCGAGCAGGAAGCCGGCAAGGTTCGGCAGCTCGCCGAGTTTGGAAACGCGGCTCTGCGCAAGCTTCAGGCCCTCGGTCAGGCGGGAATTCTCCATCGCCCATTCCAGTGTGCGGGCAATGAACTCTTCCGGCGAAAGCTTTTCGCGCAGCCAGCGGCCGTTCAGCCAATCCAGCTTCTGAATGTCGAAAATGGCGCCGGCCTTGGAAAGCGCTTCCGGGTCGAACTTCGCGGCGAGCTCGTCCATGGTGAGAAGTTCTTCGCCCTCTGCGATCTGGATGAAGAACAGGCCGAGGAAGTTCATCAACGCTTCCGGCAGGTAGCCGAGCGCGGAATAATAGGAGATCGAGGTCGGGTTCTTGCGCTTGGAAAGCTTCGACTTGTCGGCATTGCGCATCAAAGAAAGATGCATGAACACCGGCTCCTGCCAGCCGAAATAACGGTAAAGCAGGATGTGCTTGGGCACAGACGCCAGCCATTCTTCACCGCGCGCCACATGGCTGATCTTCATCAGATGGTCGTCGATGACGTTGGCCATGTGATAGGTCGGCATGCCGTCGGCCTTGATCAGCACCTGCATGTCGACGGAATCCCACGGGATCGAGACATCGCCATAAACGCCGTCATGGAAATCGCACGAGCCTTCGGTCGGGATTTTCATGCGCACGACGTTGGGCTCCCCGGCCGCGACGCGCGCGGTCACTTCCTCGGCCTTCAGGTTGAGGCAGTGACCGTCATATTTCGGCGGCTTGCCGGCGGCGCGCTGGGCCTCGCGCATCTGCTCCAGCCGCTCGGGCGTGCAGAAACAGCGGAAGGCATGGCCCTTTTCCAGCAGCTCTTCGGCATAGGGCCAGTACATCGCCTTGCGCTCTGACTGGCGGTAGGGACCGTAAGGGCCGCCGACATCGGGGCCTTCCGACCAGGTAAGGCCGGTCCAGCGCAGGGCTTCCAGCACCTTCTGCTCATATTCCAGGGTCGAGCGGGTGGCGTCGGTATCCTCGATGCGCAGGATGAACTCGCCGCCGTGTTTCTTGGCGAAGAGATAGTTGAACAGCGCGATATAAGCGGTGCCGACATGCGGCTCGCCGGTGGGGGAAGGTGCGATGCGGACGCGAACGCCGGAAGTGGTCATGAATTTCACTCGTCGTGACGTGGCGGTGACATCGGGGCGGTTCCACCCTGATACCACGGAGTTTTCGTTTGGATGCGGCAGGACATCATGTCGAAAGGCGAAAGGAAAGTGCCTTTTTCATATTCCCGTTCGGCTTGGGCTTAGGCCATATTCTGCCGCAGGCGTCAAGGAAATATGGAGTCTTCAGAGGTCGGCCGGTCCTGCCGGCTGGCTTCAGTTGACCGGCCAGACGTAAAGCAGCATGGGAATGCTGGCGAGGACGATCATGATCGATAGCGGCAGGCCAAGCCGCGGATAGTCGCTGAAACGATAACCGCCAGGACCCATGACCAGCGTATTGCACTGGTGCCCGATGGGGGTGAGGAAATCGCAGCCCGCGCCGATCGCCACCGCCATCAGGAAGGCCTCCGGCCGGAAACCGAGCGTGGTGGCAAAACCGGCGGCGATGGGGGCCATGACCAGCACCGTTGCGGCATTGTTGAGGAAGGGCGTAACCGCCATGGCGGTGAGCAGGATCATGCCGAGCGCGGCAAAGGGCGGCAGGCCCTGAGCCGCGCTGCCGAGCCAGGCGGCGATCAACTCGCTGGCGCCGCTGGTGCGCAGCGAGTCGCTGACGGGAATGAGGGCGGCGAGCATGACGAGGATCGGGCCATCGACGGATTTGTAGACTTCGGTAAGCGGAATCGCGCCGACGACGATCATCATGAAGGCGGCTGCGAAAAAGGCGACCGAGACCGGGACCAGACCGCTGCCGGCCGCGATCATGGCGGCGGCGAGTACGATGACCGGCAAAAGCGCGCGGCGCTGTACGCCGAGCAGAATCTCCCGCTGCGCCAGCGGCAGCAGCGAAAATTCCTGCAGCACCTGCGGCAGGTTCTTGCGGCTGCCCTGTAAAAGGATGACGTCACCCGCCTGCAATGTCAGTTCCGAGAGGCGCTGGCTGACACGCTGGCCGCGCCGGCTGACTGCGATGAGATTGACGCCGCGCGTGTAGGAGAGCGCGAGTTCACGCGCCGAAATGCCGTTCAGAACGGATTCATTGCTGATGACGGCTTCCATCGAGATGAGATCGGCGGTCTTCTGGCCGTTCTCCATCAGGGGCTTGCCGGAAAGCAGCAACTTTGCCTGGGAGACGATGCGGTCGAGCCCCTCCGGGCTGCCTTCGAGCATAACCGTATCGCCCGCCTTCAGCGTCACATCGGGGAAGGGCGAGATGCGCCGCGGCCCGCGCAGGATGGTGCTGGCAATGACATCACCATCGGCCTGCTTGAGAAGCTCGCGCAGCGGCTTGTCCGAAAAGGTGCTGTCTGCGGGCAGCGTCGCTTCGGCTGTATAGGCGGATTGGTCGAGAATATCCTCAACGGAGGCCTTTTCCCGGTTGCGCACCGGCAGCAACCGATAACCGAAGGTCAGAAAGATGATGCCGATGACGGTGAGGCCAGCCCCAACCGGCGTGAAATCGAACATCGAGAAGCTCTCACCGGTCATCTCCTCACGCAGGCGCGAGACGACGATGTTCGGCGATGTGCCAATCTGCGTCATCAGCCCGCCCAGCAAGGCGGCAAACGCCATGGGCATCAGGTAATAGGAAACCGGGCTTCCTGATTTGCGGGCGAACTGGAACGCGACAGGCATCATGATGGCGAGTGCGCCGATGTTCTTGATGAAGGCCGACATGACGGCGACGACGATCATCAGGAAGGCGAGCTGCAGGCCTTTTGAATGCATCTCGGGGAAATATTTCTTGATCGTCATGTCGACGATGCCTGAACGCGCCACCGCCGAACTGACAACCAGCGCGCTGCCGACGATGATGACGATATCATCCGAAAAGCCGGAAAATGCCTTGTCGAAAGGCACGACGCCGAGTGCTACAGCCACCAGCAGCGCGCTGCAGGCGACGACGTCATAACGAAACCTGTCCCAGATGAAGGCCACCATCATGCCGGCGATGACGGTGAAGGCGAGAATCTGGTCTGTCGTCATTTGTGCGGGTTACTTTCGCATGCGGGGGATGGAATCGTATTTGCTTTTTTTGTCAGGGACCTGCTCATCAACGCAAGTGCGGGGCGGGAGTTCCTCGTGTCTGCGCACATCATTTCATTGCTTAAAAAATGCCTCGATAAAACGTGTTGCCTCGTCAGATATGCCGACGATCTTGTCTGTCGCCTGGCGGTAAAGTTTGAAATTGAGTTCGGTCTCAGGCTGCCCGTCCTCCCAGTCCCGGAAATCCCGCAACTGTGCCCGGCCGAGAGGACGCCAGGCCGTTGCCGTTCTCTTTATGGTGAGATCGACCCGGGGCGTTTGGCGCGCGATGCCCGGTCTGCGGGCAATTGCCCGGGTGGCTGTCACGACGCCGCTCGCAATGAGGCCGTGCCCGCCCTCATTTTCGCTGGCAAACAGGAAAACAGTATCGCCCGCCATGATGGTCTTGCCGCCATACATGGTTTTCTGCGCGGTGAATGCGAAAGTTTCCGCGTCGGGGTCTGAGATTTCCGCTTTAATGACGAAAGCCATGTTCTCGTCCCTTCGGGCGATGCCATGTGTCGGCCCCCTTGGTCCGGTTATGCAAGGCCCGCATGCTGCGGGCCCTACCAGTCGTTGCAGCTATCACTCAATGCAGCTGTTTGTTCTTTCGCCTCGCATTGCGCGCCAGCATGTTGAGCAGTTCCACCAGTGCCGAGAACGCCATGGCGGCATAGACGTAGCCCTTGGGAACATGGAAGCCCATGCCTTCGGCGATCAGTGTCGTGCCGATCATCATCAGGAAGGCGAGCGCCAGCATGACGATGGTGGGGTTGCGCTCGATGAAATTGGCGAGCGGCGTTGCGGCCAGCAGCATGACTGTCACGGCCACGATGACGGCGACGATCATGATCGGCAGGTGAGGGGTCATGCCGACGGCGGTGATGATGCTGTCCACCGAGAAGACGAGGTCGAGCAGCAGGATCTGGCCGATGGCGGCGCCGAAATTCATGCCCACAGGGCCGCCCACCAGGTCTTCCTTGTGGTCTTCCGGGTCGACATTGTGGTGAATTTCCTTGGTCGCCTTCCAGACGAGGAAGAGACCGCCGGCGATGAGGATCATGTCCTTCCACGAGAATGGGTGGCCGAAGGCTTCGAAGACCGGTGTGGTGAGCTGCACAATCCAGGCGACGGTACCAAGCAGGCCAAGGCGCATGACGAGCGCGAGGCCTATACCGATCTTGCGGGCTTTTTCGCGCTGTTCAGGCGGCAGCTTGTTGGTGAGAATGGAGATGAAGATCAGGTTGTCGATGCCAAGCACGACCTCCATGACGATCAGTGTGACGAGCGCCACCCAGGCGGCGGGGTCCGACAGAAGAGGGAGAATGGACTCCATCAGGTATGTTTTCCTTTCAGCAACAAGGCCAGCCGATATATTCGGTGGGTGGAATTTATAGCGCAATACGCGAGAAACAAGGAGATAGCTCCTGTGTTTGGCAAGATTTCATCGAAATTTCGCGCAAACCGCGTATCGGGCGCCATTGCCTTGCCGGCCCGATGCCGGTCAGGCCGTCCCTTGCTGAATGGTCTCAGGCCTTGTCTGTTCCGTAAGCCGCCATGAATACGTTGATGGCGCTGCTGATAACCCGGTCCAGTTCCTCGTCGGGAACCGGGCCTTCCAGTTCGCCGAACAGCCGCAGCTTGAAGAAGGTGCCGGTGGAAAGCTCGATATATTGCCGGGCGGCCAGTTCAGGATCGTCCACTTTCAGATGGCCGATCTCGACCTGATGTTGGATGAAATCCAGGAGCACGGTGCGCACGTTGTTCGGAGCCGACAGGAAAAAGCGCTGCGCCAGTTTTGGCATGCGATCGATGACGCCGAGCACCGAACGCATGGCGGGGATCATGTCCGAACAGATCATCTTGTTGGCAAAGGCCTTGCCGAACTGCTCCAGCCCCTCGCGCACCTCCTCGGTGCCCTCAAGGATATGGCGCATGGAGGTGGCGAATTCGTTGCGATGGTGATCGACGAGCGCAACGAACAGATCCTCCTTGTTGGAGAAATAGACGTAGATCGTGCCCTTGGAAACGCCCGCTTCACGCGTGATGTCGTTCATGCTGGCCGCATCGAAGCCCTTGCGCTTGAACACACGCCACGCACCTGCCAGAATCTGCTCGCGTTTGGCCGGGTCTTCGCCCGCCGCAAAACGCCCGGCGGCATTGCCCGGACAGCCCGTTTCCGTTTCCGTCTCCATATCCCTGTCTTCACCTGCCATCGCTACCGCCCTCATAGCATCACAACGGCGTAAAAAAAATTAACCGAACGTCGAACCAATCGGTTCGATAACACTTGATATGTGTCAGGAAAGAGATTATGTCAATCGAACCGAACGGTTCAGTTCGAAAAACTTTCTTCAATCTATCACGGTAAGCTCTCTCATGTCGGCCCAGAAGAATAATGCGGTTCGCGCCGTCAACGATGCGGAAGAGGCGGATATCTCCGCCAAGGCCGAGACCTCTCCCGCAAAGCCGGCGGAGGCGCCGTCCCAGCAGCCGCAGGCAGCGCCGGCACCAAAGCAGAAGAAGCGCTCGAAGCTTCTGCCTGTCATTGCCATTGCACTGCTGGCCGGTGCTGGCTGGTACGGTTACAACTGGTGGATCGATGGTCGCTTCCTGGTGTCGACGGACGACGCCTATATCGAAGGTGACATCGCGGTCATCGCGCCGAAGGTTTCCGGTTACGTCGCCAGAGTGAACGTGGTAGAGAACCAGGAAGTCAAGGCGGGCGATCCGCTGGTGACGCTTGACGACGGCGATTATCGTATCGCGCTTGACCAGGCCGAAGCGCAGATCCGCACCGAGGAACTGTCTCTGAAGCGTATCGATGCGCAGATCATCGGCGGCGAAGCGGCGCTCGAGCAGGCCGTTGCCCAGAAGGGCGCGCTGGATGCAGCCCTTCGTGGTGCGGAAATCACCCAGAAGCGCGCAAGCCAGCTGCAGGCAAAGGATGTCGGCACGGTTGCCGCGTCCGATAATGCGCAGGTCGCGCTCGATCAGGCCAAGGCGAATGTCGTGGCCGGCGATGCCGCCATCGCCTCGGCCAAGGCCAATGTGGAGCTCCTGCGCGCCCAGCGTCAGGAGGCGGAAAGCACCATCCGTTCGCTGCAGCTGTCCCGCGACAAGGCGGCCCGCGATCTGTCCTTCACGGTTCTGAAGGCGCCTTATGACGGCGTTATCGGCAATCTCGCGGTACAGAATGGCGATCTGGTGTCTGTCGGCAAGCGTCTGGCTTCGCTGGTGCCGATGAACGAGCTTTATATCGACGCCAATTTCAAGGAAACGCAGCTCGCCCGCGTCGTACCCGGTTCGAAGGTGCGCGTGCATGTCGACGCCTTTGACGACGCGACGATCGAAGGTACGGTCCAGTCGATCTCGCCGGGTTCCGGCTCGGTCTTCTCGATGCTGCCGCCGGAAAATGCCACGGGTAATTTCACCAAGGTCATCCAGCGCGTGCCGGTTCGGATCGTCTTCTCCAAGGAAGACCTCGAAAAGCATAATCTGCGCGCGGGCCTCAGCGTTGTTGTCGATGTCGATACCCGCACGGCGCCGGAAACCACCAGAACGGCGCAAGCTAATCCGCAGGCCAAGTAAGGCGCGTCTTTGACGCACCGTTGAGGGCAAGATCATGGCGGCTACGGTTGTCGGTACGGGCGGGGCGTCCATCCCCGCCGATCCTCCGATGGACAGGCGCAGGCTCATCGCATTCTTCGCGATGGTCTTCGGCATGTTCATGTCCATTCTCGACATTCAGATCGTTTCCGCCTCGCTTGCGGAAATCCAGGCCGGCCTCGGCGCCGGCTCGGATGAGATCGCCTGGGTGCAGACGTCCTATCTGATCGCGGAAGTCATTATGATCCCGCTATCGGGCACGCTGGCGCGCATCCTCTCCACGCGCGTGCTCTTCGCCACCTGTGCTGCGGGCTTCACCATCTCGAGCGCGCTTTGCGCCACTGCCACCAATATCGACCAGATGATCGTTTACCGCGCGATCCAGGGCTTTATCGGCGGCGGCATGATCCCGTCGGTCTTTGCGGCCGCCTTTACCATCTTCCCGCCGTCGAAGCGTTCTGTCGTGTCGCCGATCATCGGTCTCGTCGCCACGCTTGCGCCCACCATCGGCCCGACGGTCGGCGGTTATCTTTCCAACGCCTTTTCCTGGCACTGGCTGTTCCTCGTCAACATCATCCCCGGCATCATCGTCACCATCCTGACATGGAGCCTGATCGATTTCGACAAGCCGGAGCGGTCGCTCTGGAAGAAGTTCGATTGGTGGGGGCTCATCTCCATGGCCGTCTTCCTCGGCTCGCTGGAATATGTGCTGGAAGAGGGTAACAACAAGGACTGGTTTAACGACGAGCACATCGTCATGGGAACGGTCGCCATGGTTATCGGCGCGGTCGTCTTTTTCTGGCGCGCCTTCAAGGTAGAGTTCCCCGTGGTTGATATCCGCGCCTTTGCGGACCGCAACTTCTCCATCGGCTCGCTGTTCTCCTTCGTCATGGGCATCGGGCTTTACGGGTTGACCTATCTCTACCCGCTCTATCTCGGCCGGGTGAGGGGATATGACGCGCTGATGATCGGCGAGACCATGTTCGTGTCCGGCCTTGCGATGTTCTTCACCGCGCCGATTGCCGGCAAGGTCTCCACCAAGCTCGATCCGCGGGCGATGATGGCCATCGGCTTCATCAGCTTCGGCTGCGGCACCTGGATCATGACGCATGTGACGACCGACTGGGATTTCTACGAGCTGCTGATCCCGCAGATCCTGCGCGGTTTCGGCCTGATGATGTGCATGGTGCCGATCAACAACATCGCGCTCGGCACCCTGCCGCCCGCCCGTATCCGCAACGCCTCCGGCCTGTTCAACCTCACGCGTAACCTCGGCGGCGCCGTTGGTCTTGCCGTCATCAACACCATGCTGTCGCAGCGCACGGACGACCATTATGTGCGTCTGGCCGAACATATCAGCTATTCCAACCCCAAGGCGCTGGAATGGCTGAACAGTGTCGGCGCCAACTATGATTCCTACGGGCTGGACGGCGCATCCGTCGCGGTCAAGAAAATGGTTGGCATGGTCTCGCAGCAGGCATGGATTCTAGCCTTCGCCGATGTGTTCTTCGCGCTGACGCTGCTGTTTTCCAGCCTGATCTTCATGACGATCCTGATCCAGAAACCCAAGGCAGCGCCGCCGCCAGACGCGGCGCACTGATAACAATCCCCTCCCATCCACCGCAGAGCTGGGGCCGTCGGAAATGACGGCCCCTTTTTTATATCCGGCCAAAATCCCCATTTCGCCTGTTGCCAGATTTCAACTGTTGATCGCAGCGGGCAAGCCATGTATATCAATTTATGAGGTACGTACCTCAAAGGCGCAAGGGGAGCGAAAACGGGGCCGGGAGGACGGCTGACCGGGATTGTGGCCCCTTGGGCAGGGCGGTTCAGAGGGGGAGATCATGGCGGCCTTGGAACTCAATCCAGACTTCGCAATCACGGATGAGCAGTCGCTTCGCGGCCTGTTCGAGCCGACACATGCCCTTGCGCTACAGAAGTGTCAGGACAGGCTCGGCGAACATGCGCAGGAATTCATTCGGCGTTCGCCCTTTCTCTGCATCGGCACCCAAAACCTTGAGGGAAAGGCCGATGTCAGCCCCCGCGGCGATCCGCCGGGCTTTGTAAAGGTTCTCGACGCGCGCACGCTGGCGATCCCGGACCGGCCGGGCAACAATCGCCTTGATACGCTCAGCAATATCATCGCCAACCCCATTGTCGGTCTCTTGTTTATCGTGCCCCGGTTTCGACGACACCCTGCGGGTGAACGGGCGAGCGACACTGAGCACCGATCCAGAACTACTGAAGCTGATGAGCGTTGCGGATCGTATCCCCAAACTTGCCATCGTCTTGAAGGTGGATGAGGTCTTTATGCATTGCGCCAAGGCGTTCCGGCGTTCCCACCTGTGGGATCCCGCGCATCACCAGTCCCGGTCGGAAATGCCCTCGCTTATCAAGATCATCTTGGATGAAACGTCGCGCACTCCGACAAATGGGGATGACCTGCGGAAGATGGATGAGCAGCTGGAGCAGGACTACCGCCGGACCCTCTATTAGCCTCAGCCAATGCCGGGATTGATATTCCGCAACCATTTGATGAATTATGAGGTACGTACATCATTTTTCGATTTACGGCGGCGGCAAAGCTGGATATGCAGGAGGCGGGAGGAGCCATGAAGCCGACAGTTCACGATATCGCCGAGCGGGCGGGCGTCAGCCTCGCCACCATCGACCGGGTGCTGAACATGCGCCCCGGCGTGCATGCCGCAACGCGGGCGCGGGTGGAAGCGGCCATTGCCGAACTGGGTTACGTGCGCGACATCGCCGCCGCCAATCTGGCCAAGGGGCGCAATTACTCGATGATCTTCATCCTGCCCGACAACGACAATTCCTTCATGGCGACGCTGCGCGCCGAGGTGCGGGCTGCGGCCAGCCGCTCGCATCTGGAGCGGACGGCGATCCGCGTCATCGAGGTGCCGCCGTTTAATGCTGCGGCTCTGACCGAGGCTCTGGAAGTCGCGCGCCGGGAAAAACCATCCGGGGTGGCCTTCGTCGCCACCGATTCCGAGGATGTGGCGGAGGCCGCCGACCGGCTGGCGGAAGACGGCATCGCCACGGTGACGCTGGTGTCGGACCTCTCGGGTTCGAGGCGCGACCATTATGCCGGCGTGGACAACGTCGCCGCCGGCCGCACGGCGGCGAGCCTGATGGGACGTTTTCTTTCCGGGCGCGGCGGCGATGTCGCCGTTGTGGCCGGCTCCATGCTGGTGCGGGACCACCGCGAGCGTCTGGAAGGGTTTCGCGCCGTCATCGAGGCAGAGTTTCCCCAGGCGCGGCTGCTGCCGGTGCTGGAGGGCAGGGACGATCCGGTGACCGTCGAGGCGCTGGTGCGCGAGGCGCTCGGCAATGCAACCCTCGCCGGCATTTACAGTCTCGGTGCCGGTAATCGAGGTCTCATCCGCGCGCTTGGGGCGGTAGATGACGAAAGACCGCTTTCGGTCATTGCCCATGAGCTCACCGAAACCACCGCCAATGCGCTACGGCAAGGGCTGCTGGATGCCGTGCTCAACCAGGACGCGGGTCACGAGGTGCGCAGCGCCATCCGCGTCCTGAAGGCGCGCGCCGATGGTCTGCCCGTCATCGCCGCGCAGGAACGTATTCGTATCGATATCTTCCTCAGGGACAATCTTCCCTGAAGAAACTCTTCCGAAGGAAAAGTGGCCGCCGGTTTTCCCTCTGGCGGCGGCTTTAAAAAACCGCATGAACTTTGGCGCATGGCGCGCCGGAATGGAGAAATACATGTATCTCGGTCTCGATCTTGGCACTTCAGGCGTCAAAGCCCTGCTGATGGACGGCGATCAGAAAATCATCGGCTCGGCCAACGGCTCGCTGGATGTCTCGCGCCCGCATCATGGCTGGTCGGAACAGGACCCGGCGGACTGGATCGCCGCGACGAAAACCGCAGTTGCCGGCCTGAAGCAGAAGTTTCCGAAAGAGCTTGCCGCGGTGAAGGGCATCGGCCTTTCCGGCCAGATGCACGGCGCCACACTTGTCGATGCCGATGGCAAGGTGCTGCGCCCCTGCATTCTCTGGAATGACACCCGCTCCCATGCCGAAGCAGCCGCACTCGACGCTGATCCGCGCTTCCGCAAGATAACCGGCAATATCGTCTTCCCTGGCTTCACCGCGCCGAAGCTCGCCTGGGTGGCAAAGAACGAACCTCAAGTCTTCGCAAAAGTCGCCAAGGTATTGCTGCCGAAGGATTATCTGCGGCTGTGGCTGACCGGTGAGTATATCTCGGAAATGTCCGATTCCGCCGGCACCTCCTGGCTCGATACCGGCGCGCGCAAATGGTCATCCGAACTTCTCGCCGTCACCGGGCTCGATGAAAAACACATGCCGTCTCTGGTGGAAGGCACGGATGAGGCGGGCGTTCTGCGCGCCGAGCTTGCCTCCGAATGGGGCATTTCCGGCCGGGCCGTGGTTGCCGGCGGAGCGGGCGACAATGCCGCCTCGGCCTGCGGCATGGGCACGGTGAAGGAAGGTCATGCCTTCGTGTCGCTCGGAACCTCTGGCGTGCTTTTTGCCGCCAATGCCTCTTATCTGCCGAAGCCGGAAAGCGCAGTTCATGCTTTCTGCCACGCGTTGCCCAATACCTGGCACCAGATGGGCGTCATTCTCTCCGCCACGGATGCGCTGAACTGGTATTCGCGGCTGACAGGCCAATCCGGCGCCGATCTGACCGGCGAACTCGGCCACACGCTGCTTGCCCCCACGGGTGTCACCTTTGCACCCTACCTTTCCGGCGAGCGCACACCGCACAATGATGCTGCCATCCGCGGCTCCTTCATCGGCCTTTCGCATGAAAGCGACCGCAAGGCGCTGACGCAGGCCGTGCTTGAGGGCGTGACCTTCGCGATCAGGGACAATCTCGAAGCCCTGAAATCCGCCGGCACCTCGATCTCTCGTGTCACCGCCATCGGCGGCGGCTCGCGTTCGGCCTATTGGCTGGCGTCGATTGCTACGTCGCTTGGTGTGCCAGTGGATATTCCCGCCGAGGGCGATTTCGGTGCGGCCTTCGGTGCCGCGCGTCTCGGCCTGATTGCTGCGACCGGAGCTGATCCGGTGGCGGTGTGCTCGCAGCCGGAGACGGCGCGGACGATTGAGCCGGTGGCTGATCTGGCCGATGCCTATGAGGAGGCTTACCGGCGGTATCACGCGGTTTATCCGGCCATTCGGGCGCTATCGCATTGAGGTGTTGAGGGTGCGGCTTCACCCCCCTCTGCCCTGCCGGACATCTCCCCCTCAAGGGGGGAGATCGGCAAGCGGCGGACACTTCGCTTCATCTCCAGCCTCGCAAGAGGTGGACACCTAACCACGAGTCGATCTCCCCCCTTGAGGGGGAGATGTCCGGCAGGACAGAGGGGGGTAGCCACACCCTCCATCAATTAAACCTAACCCACCAAGGAGGAACCACCCAATGAGCACAGGCTTCTTCGGCGATATCGCCAAGATCAAATATGAAGGCCCCGACAGCACCAACCCGCTGGCCTTCCGCCATTACAACCCCAACGAAATCGTTGCCGGCAAGCGCATGGAAGACCATCTGCGTTTTGCCGTGGCCTACTGGCACACCTTTACCTGGCCGGGCGGTGACCCCTTCGGCGGCCAGACGTTCGAGCGTCCATGGTTTGAAGACAGCATGCAGGCCGCGAAACTGAAGGCCGACGTGGCGTTCGAATTCTTTTCGCTGCTGGGTTCGCCGTTCTACTGCTTCCACGATGCCGACGTACGGCCGGAAGGCAAGAACTTCGCTGAAAACACCAAGAACCTCAACGAGATCGTTGATTATTTCGCGCAGAAGCAGGCCGATACCGGCGTGAAGCTCCTTTGGGGCACGGCCAACCTCTTCTCCAACCGCCGCTTCATGTCGGGTGCCGCGACCAATCCCGATCCTGACGTCTTCGCTTTCTCCGCCGCAACGGTGAAGACCTGCATGGACGCCACCAAGAAGCTCGGCGGCGCGAACTACGTTCTGTGGGGCGGCCGCGAAGGCTACGAAACCCTGCTCAACACCGATCTGTCGCGCGAGCTCGACCAGCTCGGCCGCTTCCTCAATCTGGTGGTGGAATACAAATACAAGATCGGTTTTGAAGGCACGATCCTTATCGAGCCGAAGCCGCAGGAGCCGACCAAGCACCAGTACGACTATGACGTCGCCACCGTTTATGCCTTCCTGCAGAAGAACGGTCTCGACAAGGAAGTGAAGGTCAATATCGAGCAGGGCCACGCCATCCTCGCCGGCCACTCTTTCGAGCACGAGCTTGCCATGGCCAACGCCTTCGGCATTTTCGGCTCCATCGACATGAACCGCAACGATTACCAGTCCGGCTGGGATACGGACCAGTTCCCCAACAACGTGCCGGAAATGGCGCTGGCCTATTACCATGTGCTCGCCGGCGGCGGTTTCAAGAATGGCGGTACCAACTTCGATTCCAAGCTGCGTCGCCAGTCGCTCGATCCGCAGGACCTGCTGATCGGCCATATCGGTGGCATGGATTGCTGCGCCCGTGGCCTCAAGGCGGCGGCGAAGATGATCGAGGACGGCGCATTGTCGAAGCCACTCAAGGAGCGCTACGCCAAGTGGGATTCGCCGGAAGCCCAGAAGATGCTGCGCGGCGAGCTGAAGCTCGACGAGATTGCGGCATTGGTCGAGCGCGAGGATATCAATCCTGAGCCAAAATCGGGTCGTCAGGAATATCTCGAAAACGTGGTCAATCGTTACGTTTGACGGTTGGTTTGTTCAAAGATGGTGGATGGGGGAACCTCCCCCCATCCATAGGCTCGTTTAAGCTGCAAGACCTTGCTTCCGTCATGCTCGGGCCTGTCCCGAGCATCTGCAACGTCTCAATTGATTGAGAGGTGGTTGGATCCTCGGGACGAGCCCGAGGATGACGTCGAATATGCGGGATGCCGCTCATGCCGTCTTCGGCCCTGATGCTGCAGATACCATTCCACAGTCGGAGGAAGAAGGTTGAAACGCCTGATCCGGTGGCTCGCTCTCCGGCAGGCATTTAAAGGCGAGGACAACTCCGCGCCACCCCTCCATCCTTTTCAGTCACTTCCAAAAAAATCCTTCCTCTTCCATCCCCATCACCCTCTTTGGCTGCATCATTCCTCCCGCAACCGGAACGGAAGGGCGATACGCGCGGCGCCTTTTGCGAACCGGCTGCCGGCATCGACAAGCATGGTTCTGGTAGACCGTGTTTCGGAGAGGCGTCCCGCACGGCCAGAGGCGGGAAGGGCTGATCGGATAGATGTCGTGAAAAGGCTGTAAGCGAGAGGCCATGATCATGGTCTCTATAATGCGGCCCGGTGCATGCAAATACTTCCACCAATACCTGTTCCACCCGCATTCACCGGGCCTGCCTTCCACGCCGCCGGCCGAGCGCCGCGGCGACGTTTGCGCATGCAAAGCGCTTTGGGCCTGTTCACCGCGCATCCTGAAACGTTGTAGATTCCGCCGAGCCCGACTGTACCTCGCAGGCGACATGGTCTAAACCGCTGCTGATCTTTTCACATCCGATGGACTCTCCGATGACCGATCCCAAAACGCTCGCAGCCCGTTTCCCCGGCGATTTCCTGTTTGGCGTTGCAACTGCCTCGTTCCAGATCGAAGGTTCCACCAAGGCGGATGGCCGCAAGCCCTCCATCTGGGATGCCTTCTGCAATATGCCGGGCCATGTCTTCGGGCGTCACAATGGCGATATCGCCTGCGATCATTACAATCGCTGGGAGGAAGACCTCGATCTCATCAAGGAGATGGGGGTGGAGGCCTATCGTTTCTCGATCGCCTGGCCGCGCATCATTCCCGATGGTTTCGGGCCGATCAACGAGAAGGGTCTGGATTTCTACGACCGTCTCGTTGATGGCTGCAAGGCACGCGGGATCAAGACCTATGCGACGCTGTACCATTGGGATCTGCCGCTGACCCTGATGGGGGATGGCGGCTGGTCTTCCCGCTCCACGGCACATGCCTTCCAGCGTTACGCCAAGACCGTCATGGCCCGCCTCGGCGACCGGCTGGATGCGGTGGCGACCTTCAACGAACCATGGTGCGCGGTGTGGCTCAGCCATCTCTACGGCGTCCACGCGCCGGGCGAGCGCAACATGGAGGCCGCGCTTGCCGCCATGCACCATATCAACCTCGCCCACGGTTTCGGCGTGGAAGCTTCCCGCCACGTCGCGCCGAAAGTGCCGGTGGGGCTGGTATTGAACGCCCATTCCGTCATTCCCGCTTCCGATGGCGAGGCTGATCTGAAGGCGGCCGAGCGGGCCTTCCAGTTCCACAATGGCGCGTTCTTTGACCCGGTCTTCAAAGGCAAATATCCCGCCGAGATGATGGAGGCGCTGGGTGATCGTATGCCCGTCGTGGAGGCGGAAGACCTCGGCATCATCAGCCAGAAGCTCGACTGGTGGGGCCTGAATTATTACACGCCGATGCGCGTTGCCGACGACGCGACACCGGGCGCGGAATTCCCCGCGACTATGCCCGCACCGGCGGTCAGCGATGTGAAGACCGATATCGGCTGGGAGGTTTACGCTCCGGCGCTGAAGTCGTTGGTTGAGACGCTCTACAGGCGTTACGATCTGCCGGAGTGCTACATCACCGAAAACGGCGCCTGCTATAATATGGGCGTCGAAAACGGCGAGGTGAATGACCAGCCGCGTCTCGATTATTACGCCGAACACCTCGGCATCGTCGCCGATCTCATCCGTGACGGTTACCCGATGCGCGGTTATTTCGCCTGGAGCCTGATGGATAATTTCGAATGGGCCGAGGGTTACCGCATGCGTTTCGGGCTCGTGCATGTGGATTATGAGACCCAGGTGCGGACGGTGAAGAATAGCGGCAAGTGGTACAGCGCGCTGGCTTCGGGTTTCCCGAAGGGGAACCATGGGGTTGCCAAGGGGTGAGGTTTTTTCCCCTTATCCCTGTGCTTGTCACAGGGATCTAGCCAGCCCAAGTCCTTGGGCTGAGGGGAGTCTCTCCGCCACGCGGACGCGTGTGGGCTAAATTCCTGTGACAAGCACAGGAATGAGGGTGGGGAGGCCGGCTGATGCGTAAAATTCAACGTCGACTCTTGACGGGCGAGGGCACGAAGCCTGTCCGCAATAAAGTTCTCTCCCCTTATTATCAGTTTTCCAAACTTTTTTGTCGGTTACCCCACGGTGCCTGCTTGCGCCTGCCGTCCCGGCTCCTATGTGAGACGGGCTACGAAGCGTAGCGCCCATCCTGCCGTCAAGGGGCAGGGCGGGCTGGTCCTCCCAGGGAAAACGAACATGCTTATCGAAAAACTTAACTGGCGTTATGCCACCAAGAAAATGGACCCTTCCAAGACGGTGTCCGAAGACAAGGTTGAGCGCATTGTCGAGGCAGCGCGGCTGGCGCCCACCTCCAGCGGTCTTCAGCCCTTTGAAGTCATCGTCGTCACCGATCCGGAAGTGCGCGCCAAAATCCGCGAGATTGCCTGGAACCAGGCGCAGGTGACCGAAGGCTCGCATCTGCTGGTCTTTGCGGCGTGGGATAATTACACCGAAGAGCGGATCAACCATATGTTCGATCTGGTCAATGAAGAGCGCGGCATCAAGAATGAAGGCTGGGAAGCCTATCGCCAGATGCTGCTTAACACCTATCCGCAGCGCGATCAGCAGGTGAATTTCGAGCACGCCGCCCGTCAGGCCTATATCGGGTTCGGCATGGCTGTGGCGCAGGCCGCCTTTGAGGGTGTGGATTCCACTCCGATGGAAGGTTTCGATCCTGCCAAGCTCGATGAAATCCTTGGCCTGCGTGAGAAGGGCCTGCGCTCCGTCACCATCCTGCCGCTCGGTTATCGCCAGCCGGAAGGCGACTGGCTGGTGAACCTGAAGAAGGTGCGCCGTCCCGCTGAAGAATTCGTCAGCCGCGTCTGATTCAAGGTACTCGCAAAATCTTGACTACCGCAGGGCTGCACACGCGGCTTTGCGGTAGATTTTTCCTCTCTTTTCAGATAATTGAAAAAACATCCCTGTTAAAAGGTGGCGTGTGCGGGCAAGTATGCGCCATCGAATTGCCGATCCCCGGCATTTCTGAGTGAAAGCCTGACGAAATGACCCGGAAAATCAGCTGTCATCGAATGTGCCCGAAGGCTGCATGAAGAGAGCGGTTCAGCACCGCAACAGGATTTTTTGAGACCCGATCCGTCACGCATTCCCAGAGTTCACAATGAGTTTTCCATCCAGTGCGGCCTCGCCCGCGCGCCAAGAACAGGCGGTCCCTGAAGGGGCGGCAAAGGAGCCGATGGTCACGTTCGAAGGCGTGACCAAGACCTTTGGCGGCACGGGCGGCAAGCCCGGCTTCGCAGCCCTAGCCGGTATCGATTACGCCGTGCCGAAAGGCTCCATCACCGGCATCATCGGTCGTTCCGGTGCCGGCAAGTCCACGCTCATCCGCCTCGCCAACGGCCTCGAAAAGCCTTCGACCGGTCGTGTGATCGTCGATGGCGTCGATGTTGCGGCGCTCGATGAAAAGAGCCTGCGCACGCTGCGTCGTTCCGTCGGCATGATCTTCCAGCACTTCAATCTCCTGTCCTCGCGCACAGCCTTCGACAATGTCGCGCTGCCGCTCGAAATATCAGGCATGGGCAAGAAGGATATCGAGACCCGGGTTGCGCCGCTGCTCGATCTTGTTGGCCTGTCCGATAAGGCAAAGCGTTATCCGGCGGAACTTTCCGGCGGCCAGAAGCAGCGTGTCGGCATTGCCCGTGCGCTCGCCACCCAGCCGAAGCTGCTGCTTTCCGACGAAGCAACGTCTGCGCTCGATCCGGAAACGACACAATCCATTCTCGAACTGCTGAAGCGCATCAATGCTGAACTCGGTCTGACCGTGCTGCTCATCACCCATGAGATGGAAGTGGTAAAGACCATCGCGTCGCAGGTGGCCGTCATCGACAGGGGACTGATCGTTGAGCAAGGCAGCACCTTCGATATCTTCACGGCGCCGAAACACGAGACCACCCGCAGCCTGCTGTCCTCCTCTGTCGGCGTGAAGCTGCCGCACTGGGTTACCTCTGGTCTCAAGCCGCAGGCAGCGGAAGGCGATCGTGTTCTGGTGCGTCTGGTGTTCTTCGGCGAAACGGCCTTCCAGCCGCTGACGGCCCGTCTCGTCGCCGAAATCGGCGCCGATGTGAACATCCTCGCCGGCACCATCGAGGAAATTTCCGGCGAGCCCTTCGGTTCGCTTGTCGTCTCCTATCCGGCCTCGGCTGAGGTTACGGCGCGCGCCGATCGCTTTTATGCTGAAACCGGTCTTCACACGGAGGAGCTCGGTTATGCCGCCTGATATGATCTTCAACCTTCTGCTGAAAGGGCTGTTGCAAACCCTTCACATGGTTGCTGTTTCCGGCATCGTTGGGTCCATCATCGGCGTGCCGATGGGCGTTTTCCTCGCCACCAGCGGCAAGGGCGAACTGTTTCCCGCGCCCATGACCAACCGCATCCTCGGCCTCATCGTGAATGCGGCGCGCTCCACGCCCTTCATCATTCTTGTCGTGGCGATCATTCCCTTCACCCGTCTCGTGGCCGGCACATCGATCGGCACCAGCGCCGCTATCGTGCCGCTGACGGTTGCGACCGTGCCCTTCATCGCCAGGCTGGTGGAGGCGGCGATCCGTGAGGTGGACAAGGGTCTGATCGAGGCCGCCCGCGCCATGGGCGCGACCCCGCTGCAGATCGTCACCAAGGTTCTGCTGGCTGAGGCGAAGCCCGGCATCACGCTGGCGCTCACGCTCACGCTGGTCAGCCTCATCGGTTATTCGGCCATGGTGGGCGCGGTTGGCGGCGGCGGGCTGGGCGATCTCGGCATCCGCTACGGTTACCAGCGCTTCATGCCAGACGTGATGCTGGCCGTGGTTCTGGTGCTGATCGTGCTGGTGCAGCTGGTGCAGAGCGCCGGCGACCGGCTGGCGCGCAGCTTCGACAAGCGTACACGGAAGAATTAACTGCGTTCATAATAACAACCCAAGGAGACACCCATGAAGAAACTCATCCTCGCGGCATCGCTCGCCGCTCTCTTCACTGCCGGTCAGGCGTTGGCCGAGACGATCAAGATCGGCGTCACCCCCGCCGAACACGCGCAGATCATGGAACAGGTGAAGAAGATCGCGGCCGCCAAGGGCCTCGATATCGATATCGTCGAGTTCTCCGATTATGTCGTGCCGAACCAGGCGCTGAACGACGGCGAGCTGCAGGCCAACTCCTTCCAGCACCAGCCGTACCTCGACAACCAGATCGCTGACCGCAAGTTCGATCTCGTCAGCGTCGGCACCACCATCACCACCCCGATGGGCGTTTATTCGAAGAAGGTGAAGAGCCTTGACGAGCTGAAGGATGGCGCGACGGTCGGTATTCCGAACGATCCCACCAATGGCGGCCGCGCCCTTCTGGTTCTTGCCTCCAAGGGCCTGATCAAGGTCAAGGAAGAAGCTGGCCTCAAGGTAACGCCTGCCGACATCACCGAAAACCCGAAGAACATCCAGATCGTCGAACTCGACGCCGCACAGCTGCCGCGCTCGCTTGACGATACCGACGCTTCGGTCATCAACACCAACTATGCCACGGCAGCCGGCCTGAACCCGAAGAAGGACTCCATCGCCATCGAAAGCGAAAAGTCCCCTTACGCGAACGTCATCGCCGTTCGCACGCAGGACAAGGACAAGCCCTGGGTGAAGACGCTGGTGGAATCCTACCACAGCCCGGAAGTGAAGGCCTTCATTCTGGAGAAGTATAACGGCACGGTTATCCCGTCCTGGTAATCGCTCCATCACGATGAAAATGATGACCTCTCCCGCGCGCGGGGGAGGTTTTTTGTTTTACGGACGGGCGCAAATCCACTTTTCCTGAAAAACCTCCGTTCTTTCAGAAAGGATTTTTCAGATTTCCGGTCGGACTGTCGTTTTGTACCCGTTGTTTTTTGGGTCGGTGTTACGGCGCGGCTTAACGGCTTTTGAATGTTTCCTTCGCAAGATGATGCTTTCGAAGGGGATTTTATGCGGATTGCGCCGCGCAACATTGGGGACTATTTGCCGGTCGGGCGCAGAACCGCCGTCGGCGTTGTGCTGTCCACCTTCGCGCTGGTGCTTCTCATCGTTACGGCGCTCGTCCTCTCCGCTCTCAGTCAGGTCCGGGAAAAGGCCAATCTGCTCGACAGTGCCCGTTCACGCGAGACGACGGCGGGAGCTCTCATCACTTTTCGCGAACAGCTTGGTGCGACGCTCAACGATTACGCCGCCTGGGACGATGCCGCCGAATATGTCTATGCTCCTGATCGCTTCGACTGGGTGGCCAGCAATTACGGCGACATGACGGCCAATAACGATCTTTTCGATACTGCCGTTATCATCGACGAGGATGACAAGGTCCGTATGGCTTATCAGAATGGCAAGCCGGTGAAATGGGTGCCCGGCACCTATTTCGCCGCCGGCCTTCCGGAAATGATCGAACGGGTGCGGTCCATGCGTCCCGGCGTCACCTCGCAGGTCACGGGTTTCGTCAAAACCGGGGACGGTATCGCCGCTGCCGGTGTTGCGCTGGTGCGGCTCAAATCGGGAGCGCTGCCGCCGGTCGGTGCGGAGCGGCGCTATCTGGTTTTTGCCCGTCATCTCACCCAGGCGACGGTGCACAAACTCGCCCGCAACTACGTGATCGAGGGCCTGGAGCTGCAATATGGCGAGGGAACGGCCGCCAACCACGTGGATATCGTCAATCCGCTGGGGCAGGTGCTGGCACGGCTCGTCTGGCGGTCGCACCTGCCCGGAGATGTCAGTTTTCATGAGGCGCGGCCGGTCGTCTTTACCGCGCTCGGTATCGCCGGCACGTTCTTTCTGGTGCTGCTCATTATCGGTTCGGCCACGCTCGATCGTCTGAAGGCGGATGAGGCGGCGGCGCGGGAAGAAGCTCTGCGCGATCGGCTGAGCGGCCTCAATAATCGCGCCGGTCTCTTCGCGAGGCTGGACCGCATGGTCGCCAGGGCAAGCCACGACAAGACGGATATCAAGCTGCTTTATCTCGATCTCGACGGCTTCAAGGAAATCAACGATTCCTACGGCCACGCGGCGGGTGACCGGCTCATCAAGGGCGTGGCGGCGGCGCTCAGGGTGCTGGTGCCGGAAGGCGCGGTTCTGGCGCGGCTCGGCGGCGACGAATTCGCCATCGCCATTCAGGGCGACGACGTGTGGGTGGAAGGCCGCAAGCTCTGTATGTCACTGCTGGAACTCTTCACCGAACCCTTCAGCATAGGCGAGCGTGTGGCAAGTATAGGCTGCAGCATCGGCACGTCGATCTCGCGGGCGGGGGACATCAATGGTGAGGAATTGCTGCGCCGCGCGGATATGGCCATGTATCAGGCCAAGGAAAACGGCCGCGGTCGTTACGTGTCCTACGAATTGAAAATGGATGCGCTGCGCGAGGAAAAACTGCAGCTCGAGGCCGATCTTCGCTCCGCCATTTTGAACGACGAGATACAGGTGGTTTATCAGCCGGTCGTCAGCGCCGCCACGCGCTGCATTACCGGGGTGGAGGCGCTGGCCCGCTGGCAAAGGCCGGGATATGGCTTCGTCCCGCCCGACATATTCATCGCCGCTGCCGAGACGAGTGGTCTCATCGACCGGCTCGGCCTGCTGGTGCTGCGCAAGGCCTGCGAGACAGCACAGCAATGGTCGTCCATCAAGCTGTCGGTCAATATTTCACCCGTGCAGTTCCGCAATCCGGCCTTTTCCGGCCATGTCGCGGATATTCTGGATGCAACGAAGACGCCGCCGGAAAGGCTGCGGCTGGAAATGACGGAAGGTTATTTCATCCAGCACCCGGAGCGGGCAAGTGCGGCGATAGACAAGCTGAAACAGCTCGGCCTGCATATTGCGCTCGACGATTTCGGCGCCGGCTTTGCCAGCGTCGGCTATCTGCGTCGCTTCGGCTTCGACAGGATGAAGATCGACCGTTCGCTCATCATGGCGCTCGACAAGGGCGGCCGCTCGCTGGAAATGCTGCAGGCGACCGTGGCGCTGGCGAAATCCCTCGACATTCCGGTCACGGCCGAAGGCGTGGAAACGGAAGAGCAGGCGGCCATACTGCATCTGTGCGGCTGCGACGAATTGCAGGGTTACCTGTTCTCAAAACCGGTCGCGGCGGAAGAGATCACCGCCATGCTGGACGGGCAGGATGCGCCGCTCTTTGCGCTGCGGGCGGGGGCGTGAGGTTCTCGACGTGTCGCTTCTCGTTTCTTCTCCCCGACGGGGAGAAGAAACACGCGGCGCCGCTCTATCCAAATTTAGATACAGTCCTATAGCTACCTGGGCTTACCGCCCCAGATGCCGCTCGCCGCGCTTCTTTGCGAGGTCGATCTGCTGTTGCCGGTCGCGGAAGCGCTGGCGGTCTTCTTCGCTGCGCTCATCGTAGCAGCTCGGGCAGGAGACGCCTTCCTCGAACTTGGGTGACAGGCGCACTTCCGGGGTGATCGGGTTGCGGCAGGCGTGGCACAGCTGGTGGTCGCCTTCGGCCAGGCCATGCACCACCGACACACGCTCGTCGAAAACGAAGCAGGCGCCCTCCCACAGGCTTTCTTCTTCCGGCACTTCTTCCAGATATTTCAGGATGCCGCCCTTGAGGTGATAGACCTCGTCGAAGCCCTGCTCCTTCATGAAGGCCGTGGCCTTTTCGCAGCGAATGCCGCCGGTGCAATACATGGCGATCTTCGGCTTGTTGTGCAGGCCGGGATTGTTCTTCACCCAGTCCGGAAACTCGCGGAAGGTTTTCGTCTTCGGATCGACTGCACCCTTGAAGACGCCGATGGCGGTTTCGTAATCGTTGCGGGTATCGATGACGATCGTGTCCGGGTCGGAGATCAATTCGTTCCAATCGCGCGGGTCGACATAGGTGCCGACGATCCGGTTCGGATCGATATCAGGCACGCCCATCGTGACGATCTCTTTTTTGAGCTTCACCTTCAGCCGCACGAAAGGCATGTGCGAGGCGCGGCTTTCCTTGTGCTCCAATGCTGAAAATTCCGGCTGGGCGCGCAGGAAGGAAAGCACGGCGTGAACGCCTGCATCCGGGCCGGCGATCGTGCCATTGATGCCCTCGGCGGCCAGCAGCAGCGTGCCCTTCACGCCGTTCTTCTGGCAGAGCTCGAACAATGGCTCACGCAGGCTCTCGAACCGCGGCAGGCGGGCGAAATGGTAAAGCGCGGCCACAAGGAAATCGCCAGAGACTTCCGGGCGGGGGAGAATGGTCGTGTCGGTCATGGCCGGTGAAATACAGCGACGGCGGCCGCAAAGCAATATTTATCGGTGGGTTCGGGTATTTTGAAAATCGTCAATCGGGAGGATTTGCTGGCTTCCTGTCATTCCTGCTGCCGTGTGCAGGCAACGGGATGTCGCAATGCCTCCTCCGTCATTCCGGCCTTGAGCCGGAATCCAGCCGACGCGCGTCTGCGCGGCGGGACAAGTCTTTTCAGCCCAAGGACTTGGGCTGGCTGGATTCCGGCTCAAGGCCGGAATGACGGAGGTGAGCGAGCGCCGAAAGTGGCGTTTGGCCTACTTCGCCGCCTGCCGCCACAGCAGGCCGACGATGCGGCTTTCCGTGCTGGCAGATTCGGAAAAGACCTCATCTGCCAGTTCAAGGCCTTCGGCACGCAGCGCCTGCTGCCGTTCGATGATGGCGTCGAGCAGCAGCGCCAGCCGTTCGCCGTTGCCAAAGCGGTCGGGCTCGCGGTCGGCCACGGCGGCGAGAACCGAGAGATCGTGTTCGTGGCCGAGAATGTCGACCAGTCGCTTGGTATCGGCGCGCTTGGCGCGCATGGCGGATGGCCAGATACGCCTCATCAGACCGAGATGCATCCAGTAGGTCTGGCCGGCCTTGCGCAACTCATGGAAATGCTCGACATCGGCCCGCTCGTGGCAATCGGCCAGCGCCTGTCGCGCCCGTTTCCTCTGCCGCGCCCAGCTTGTCCTCAGCAGCCGGGCGCTGTCCTTGAGCTCATCCGGCAGCGATAGCGTCTTCAGCCGTTCACGTCCCGCCTCGCAGCCGGTGATGGCCGCAGAAATCGCCTCGTCGAGAGCGGCCTCGTATTTCACCGCATGATCCCGACGCGCGCGCAGCATCGCCGTGATGGACCGCAGCGCCTCACCCTGTGTATCGGAGAGCGCGAAAGCCTCCAGATATTCCGCCGTTTCCACCAATGCCGTCGCATCACGGGCGAAGGCGAGCGAACGGGCAATATCCCGGAAGCGGGCATTTTCCTCTCGGCTGAAATCCGGCGCCGCCTTTCGGATGAGGCGGTAGAGGGCTCGCAGCCGCTTGAAGCGCTTGCGCGCATCGTGCACGGCCTCGTGCGGGCCGGACGGACGGTTACGCAGGATGGTGACCGTGTCTTCGATCAATTCCAGGCCGGCGCGGCGGATTTCATCGTCAAAGGGCTTTTTCGGATCAATTCTGAAAGGCATCCGACAGGTCTCCGCTCTGGTCGTCCGTGGCGAGGGACTGGTTGGAAAAGCGCCTGTCGCCCGTTACCTCCCTGCCGAGCCAGGCAGGAAGATCCGGATCGGCATTTTCGTCATCCATCTCCACTTCCGCCACGATAAGCCCCTTATATCGGCCTTCGAAAACATCGATCTCCCAGGTGAAGCCGCCGTGATCAACCGTGTGCCGCGTCTTCTCGATCACCACGCCGGGCGCGCTGGCCATCAGTTCCTCGGCATCTTCCAGCGGGATGGGATATTCATATTCGTCGCGGACGAGCGCGCTTGCGCCGATCTTGATGGTGAGTGTCGCGTCACGCCCGTCGACGACCCTCACCCTGACCGAACGATTTTCCATGGAGGCGACATAGGCCTGCCGGAAAGCCATGCTATGCGTTACCTCATCGCGCCATTCACCGCCTGCAACAAGAAACTTCCGTTCGATTTCCTTGGCCATGCTGTCTCCGCAAACTGGTGCGCCAGACTATCGCAAGACAGCCTGATGAAGAAGCGAATTGATTGAAGTATCAGGGCAAAAAATGGCCTTGCCATGCCTCGACATCAAAGCCGGGGCAGGCTAATCGGTAAACGGGATTTCAATCGTTTCAATCGCGCAAGGAGGCTCATCTTGGCCCAGGACTCCGAAAAACTTCTCTCCATCCTGAAACTTCAGCCGGTCGTGCCGGTGCTGATCGTGGATGACGCCGCCTCCGCCGTGCCGCTTGCGCGTGCTTTGGTCGCTGGCGGTCTGAAGGCAATCGAGATCACCATGCGCACGCCGGCCGCGCTGGACGCCATCCGTGCTGTTGCGGCGGAAGTGGAAGGCGCCAATGTCGGCGCCGGCACCATTCTCAATGCGAAGGATTTCGAGGCGGCTGCCGAAGCCGGTTCCACCTTCATCGTCAGCCCAGGCATCAACAAGAGCGTGCTGGAAGCTGCGCGCAGCTCCAGGGTGCCGCTGCTTCCGGGCGCCGCCACTGCCAGCGAAGTCATGGCGCTGCGCGACGAGGGTTACAAGGTGCTGAAGTTTTTCCCGGCCGAACAGGCTGGCGGCGCACCTTACCTCAAGGCGCTGTCTTCGCCGCTCGCCGGCACCGTCTTCTGCCCGACCGGCAGCGTATCGCTCAAGAACGCCAACGACTATCTCTCCCTGCCGAACGTCGTCTGCGTCGGCGGCTCCTGGGTTGCCCCACGCGAACTGGTGGCGACGGGTGACTGGGCGGGCATCACCAAGCTTGCCGCCGAAGCTGCTGCGCTGCGCGGCTGATTTATCTCCTGTCAAACCCGTTCACGAAGGCGTGAGCGGGTTTGACATTTATAATCGGCCCACGGCTTCCTATCTCCCCTGTAGATTTGACCTCTACAGGAGATTTTGATGTTCGACGCCAAGAAGCTTCTTGAACAATTCCTCGGCTCGCAGGTGCCGGGCCTTTCGGGAAGCGTCCGTGACAGAGCCGGGCAGGCCGCCGATATCGCCAAGAACAATCCCCTCAAGGCCGGTGCTCTCGCCGCCGCAATCCTGGGCACCAAAACCGGCCGCAAGCTCGCCGGCAACGTCGCCACCATCGGCGGTGTCGCCGCCATCGCTGGCCTCGGTTACCTCGCCTACAAGAATTACAAGTCAGGACAGGCGCCGGAAGCCGCGCCGAAACCAGAGCCGGAACTTCTCGCTCCACCCGCCGATTCCGCTTTCCATCCGCAGTCGCCGGCGCTTTCCAATGATTTCGCGCTGAAGCTCATCCAAGCCATGATCGCGGCGGCCAAGGCCGACGGGCATATCGATGAGAAAGAGCGCGCCAATATCATGGACAAGGTGCAGGTTTCCGGCCTCGATAGCGAAGCCGAGCGTTTCCTCGAAAAGGAACTGGCCGATCCGCTCGACATCGACGCGCTGGTGGCCGCTGCCCGCACGGAAGAGCAGAAGGTGGAGCTTTATACCGCCTCGCGGCTTGCCATCGAGGCCGATACGCGGGCGGAGCGGGGGTATCTCGATCTTCTTGCCGGGCGGCTTGGGTTGCCGGATGCGCTGGTGGATCACATCGAGGCGACGGTGGTGGCGGCGAAGGTGTAGGTTGGCGTTTGGGCTTGGGCATGAGGTTTGAGCGTGTGGCTCACCCCCTCTGCCCCTCCGGGCATCTCCCCTCAAGGGGGGAGATCGACAAGCGGCTACATCTCGCCTCTTTCGACGTTTGCGATTGAAGCGGCGGTAGGGCCTCCCGCTGATCTCCCCCGCTGAGGGGGAGATGCCAGGCAGGGCAGAGGGGGATGAGCCACGCCCACCGAGGACGATAAGCGCCCCGCCGAGATCACCGCATCCCACCCCCACATCCACTGTTGTCATCCCGCCCGGCTTGCCCTAATCCTTCTCCCAGCAAATGGGGAAGAGAATGCGCGATCTGAGTGAATTCAAGGGATGCCCGGCGCCGCTGCCGGTGGTGCTGAAGGGCCGTTATGTAACGGCGGAACCGTTCGATCGCGACAAACATCTGGAGAAACTCTGGGCTGCGCTTGGCGGCAAGGGCACCAATGCGCTGCTCAGATATTTCCCGCAAAGCGCCTTTCCCGATGCGGATGCCTTTGGCGACTGGCTTGTTGGCGCTGGCGAAAAGCTTAACTGGGTGACGCTGGTCTTCGTCGAAAACACAACGGGCGAAATCGTCGGCATGGCGAGTTACATGCGGCCCGATCCCGCCAATGGCGTGGTAGAAGTCGGCTCCGTCGCCCATGGGGCGAAGATGAAACGTTCCCCGCTTGCCACCGAGGCGCATTACCTTATGGCAAAGCATGTGTTCGAGGATCTGGGGTATCGCCGTTACGAGTGGAAATGCCACAACGAAAACGAGCCCTCCAAGACGACGGCGAAGCGTTATGGCTTCACCTTCGAAGGCGTCTTCCGCCAGCATATGATCTCGAAGGGGCAAAATCGCGATACGGCGTGGTTTTCCATGATCGACGGCGAATGGCCACTGATCGGCAGGGCCTTCGAGGCCTGGCTTTCACCGGACAATTTTACAGCTGACGGCACGCAGAAGCGCAAGCTTGAGGATATTCGCGCGGAGCTTGCCCATGCCAACGCCTGAAAAGCCAAAGTCCGAGACGCCAACCGCCAGGAAGGATTGGTCGCCTGCCATTGCCGCGGTGCTCATCATCCTCGGCTTCGGGCTGATATTCTTCATCATGCCTAAAATCATGTTGTGGCTCGGGGATTATTCGCCCTGGCTGGCGGCCGCCTTCGGCACGGTGGCGGTGCTCTGTTTTTTCCTGCTGTTCTGGCTGCGGGCGCGTTACCAGCGCCGCCATAACGATCAGAACTGAAGCGACGCGCCGAGCAGCATCAGGCCCATCAGCAAGACGAAGAGCGCACCGGCGATTTCGATCGCGTGGCTGATACCGGCCGCCCTGCGGCTGCCGGGGCCGGCGAAACGCACGGCCAGACCCTTGGCGGAGACGGCCATGATGGCGAGGACCGAGACCGTGATGGCGGTGCCGAGCGACATCGCAAGGACAGAGAGCACACCGCCAAGATAAAGCCCGTTCAAAAGCGCGAAGCTCATGACGATGATAGCCCCCGAGCAGGGCCTGAGCCCTACAGCGATGATGGCTGACCATGCCTCGTGAAGACTGAAGTTCTTTGCCCTCAGCAGCATCGGATCGGGCGCATGGGATTTGCCGCAGGTGGTGCAGAGGTCGCCCGAGCCGTCATGGGCGTGATCGGCAAAAACCGGTTTGCCCTGAAACCGCAGCCCCGTGCCCATGCCGGTGGTTCTTGCTGCCGGTGCCTCACCCGCCACAGCGAAAACGGTGGCCGGCTCGCGCCGGATGCGCAGCGACCAGAGTTTTCGCACCAGCAGCCATGCGCCGAACAGGGCGACCATGGCGAAACTGGCGATTTCCATCGCCTGTGTCGCTTTCGTCATGGTAATTGAGGTGCCGCGCAGCACCAGCCAGGCCGCGCCGACAAGGCCGATCGCGACAGCGCCCTGAATGAGCGCCGAGACGAAAGAGATGACGATGCCACGTCTCAGCTGCGTTTCATTGGCGATCATGTAGGAGGAGATGACCGCCTTACCGTGGCCGGGACCGGCCGCATGGAACACGCCATAAGCAAAGGAGAGGCCGATCAGCGAACCGAGCGCCCAGCTGTCCTCGCGCATCGCCTTCAGCGCGCCGGTCAGCGCCCGGTAGAACATCTGCTGGTGCACGTTGATCCACTGCATCAACGGGGCGAAAGGCCCGCCGACGGAAAAGGACGGTTCGGCCGAGCCTATGCCGAGCGGCGATTGCGCATGGGCCGCGCCGGCCACGGCAATGAAGCCGATGACGACGGCAAGCAGGCCGACCCGGCGGCTCAGCATGTGACCTCCAGCCGCGTGGCAAAGAGCTTGGTCATGTCTGTACCGGTGGGATCGTTGAAAAAGGCATCGGTGAGCGTATTCTGGTTCTGGGAGATCACCTCGTCCGGATCAGGGCGCACCACATGCTGCTTGCAGGCCTTCAAATCCTTGCCCTCGGTGGCGATATCGCCGTCCTTGGCGAAATCGATCGCCGTATACATCGTCGGATCCCACGCGCCAAAGCTGAGCCTGCCCTTCACCGCCAGAGGTTTGAGCGGTTTCACGGAAAAGAACATCAGAATCTGCTGGTCCTTGTAATCCACATGAATGGCGTCGGGTTTACCGAACTCCACCGGTTTCCCGTCAGCGGTGATGAAGGTGTAGTAGGAATATTCGGCCAGCGATTCCAGCACGGTATTGCCGATTTCGGCCAGCTCGTCCTTGTCCAATTTCAGATCGCTGTTCTTGTCGTAATCCATCACAACGCTTGCTGAGAACATCTCGTCGAAACGCCAGATGTTGCGCACTTCCTGGATGGTCCGGTTCGGTCCCTCGACGATTTCCATCCGGGCTTCGGCAAAGATATGCGGATGGGCGGAGGCGGCGACGGGGATGCTGGCGAGGCCGGCCGCGAGAAGCAAAAATCGTCTGTACATTATCCGGTCTGTCCTGCCGTCGAATCTGGAAGGTCTGACTCTAGCAGAAATTGGGACCGAATTTCGACCCGATGCGTCCGAACCTTCGCGCAGGTTGAGACGGAGTTCAGAAGGTGCCGCTGAAACGCGAGGTGACGCTCGAGCCATCATAGGCAAGGTCGGTATCGCGCTCGTCATGCAGCAGGCGGTTGAACTCCACCTCCAGCTTGCTGTTCTTGCCGGTATCGAAAGAGAGGGTGGCGACCAGCCGGCGCTCGCTGGTATCGTAATTGTAATAGATCCAGTCCTTGTGGACCTGCTGCAGCGCGAGGTCCAGGCCGACCTTCTCGGCCAGCCTGCTTTTCACGACGAACTGCCAGCGACGGTGAAATTCGGCGATCGGGTCGTCGGGATCGAACAGGGCGTAATCCTGCGAGAAGCCCACGCCGAAGGCGATGCGGTCCGTGGCCTTCAGCTCGGCTTCCGCCCGGAGATAAGGCCGGGTGCGCTTCACCTTGTCGCTGATCTCGTCTCCGGAAATGGAGGTCAGCCCAGCTTCGGCAAGCACTGCGAGACGGTTCGAGAACCTGTAGCCGTAAGCAAGCGAGCCGCGCAGCGTATGGGCCGGAAACCGCTCATATTTTTCCTGCTGCCCTTCCGGCACGAGAATGCGGTCATAGGCGATCGTGATGCCAGCCTCACCGCCGGCGAGTGGCCGTTCATGTTCCGCCTTCAGCGACAGGAGCGCCTCATTGGCCTCCAGACGCGTGGGGATGAAATAGGCCGGGCGGAATCGCGCCTCGCCTTTCATCAGGCTGGCAAGGCTGGCCGTCAGCTTGTTCTTGCCGCCAAGGGCGAGGATGCCAAGCTGGGAGGAGGCTTCAAGCTTGTGATCCAGCTGCCTGTATCCGATATTTTCTTCCGGCAGGTGCAGGAAAATATCGCCGGCATCGCTGCGGGTGCCGCGCAACTCAAGAGCCCATTCCAGCTTTTCGGAAAAGCGTCTGGTCAAACCCAGCGACGCGATGGTGTTATGCTCATTGGCAAAACGGTAACGGGGAAGGCGAACCTCTTCCTGCTCAAGCGAGTAACGCAGTTCCGCCCCTTCAAGCGCGATCTTGCCCGTGAGCCCGAAGCCGGCGCGCAGCGAAATGGCGCTCAGCCGATTGGTGTCGGCGAAATAATTGCTGTCATAGGAGATGCCGGATTTGTAGATGATGGTGTGCTCATCGGCCTTTTCTCCCGCCCACCCGCGGCAGGCGCAGGCAAGCCCGAGAACAAGCGCGATATATCCCCCCAGCCGCATTTGCATCTCCGGTCGCTAATTAAGCAATATCTTATATTTGGATGGTTAATAAAGTTTCCTGCCCGGTTTTACTGTCTCCGCCAAAGGTGCCTGCCGATACTGTTAGGAAAAGGAGCGAAAGGGCGGAGGCGAGATATGTAGTATTTGATTAAAATCGCCAGTATTAGTGTGAATCGTTTATTGTAATATTAGCCTTTGCTTGAATTAGAATCCTCTAAATATACAGTTCAGTTACGCCAGATGGCGTGATCAAACAAAAGAGGAGAGAGAAATGATTGCAAAGTTCGCTTGTGTAGCCGCTATTCTTACTGTCGCTTCCGTTGGTCAGGCCAATGCGGGCGGTCTTCTGGGTGGCATCCTGTCCGGCAACAGCAACAAGGGCGGCGCCCTTGTCGTGGTTTCGCCGAGCATCGATCTCGGTGTCAGTGGCATCCTGTCCAATAACGGGATTTTGAATGGCAACAAGACCGGCATCCTGAACGGCGTGCTGAATGGCAACAAGACGTCCGTCGATGTCATCGACAACAAGAATGACGGCGGCAAGAAGCGCCGGCACTAAGAGTCTGATTCAAAACTATCTCGTGTAATTTCATGCTCTTGCGATACGGCGTGTGAAGAGCTGGATTGATGCGATGAACAGCCAGGCGGTTGCTGAGGCGATGGTTTGTTCGAAGTCCTTGGCGAGACGTCGGTTGCGGCTGAGCCATGCGAAGGTTCGTTCCACCACCCAGCGGCGCGGCAGCACCTCGAAGCCTTTCGCGGCGTCGGACCGCTTGATGATTTCGATGGTCCATTTGCTCTTTCCGATCTTGCGCAGTGCCTCCCGGAGCTTGTCACCGGCATACCCACCATCGGCGAAGACGTGCCGCAGCCACGGGAAGCGGCGGATTATTTCGGCGAGGACGAACGGTGCCCCGTCGCGATCCTGGATGTCGGCGGTGTGGATCACAGCATGAACCAGGTTGCCGTCTGTGTCGGTCAGGATGTGGCGCTTGCGCCCCTTGATTTTCTTGCCCGCATCGTAGCCCCGAGGCCCGCCGCTCTCGGTGGTTTTGACACTCTGGCTGTCGATCACTCCTGCACTGGGCGACGCTTCGCGCCCTGCCGCTTCCCGGCCGATCAGAAGCAGAGCATGATTGAGCGAAAGCCACAGACCATTGTCGCGCCACAGGTAGAACCAGCGTCGTACCGTCGAGACCGGAGGAAAGCAGGGCGGCAACATCCGCCAAGGCAGCCCTCCGCGCAGCAGATACAGGATCGCCTCGACGATGCGCCGCAGCGGCCACTTCCGCGGACGCCCAACCTGTGAAGGCTGCGGAAGAAACGGCTCCAGCACGGCCCATTCCGCGTCAGTCAAATCGCTTGGCAAAGTCAGCTGTGCACGGGCATACTGCGCCCGAGTGGTGTCGGTCCACATCGTCGAACTCCGGAAGTTTGTTGCAAAACCCCGTGAATCAGCGACTTGGGATGGCGTCAAGCTAACCCGCTGACACCACTCAACTTAATTTCGGATCAGGCTCTAAGGAATGAAGAAAGGGATGGCGAAACCATTGTCTTTCGCCATCCCGCTCTTACGGGACAGCTCGAAGATCATCAGGGATTTTCGACGCAGACGATGCGCGAAGCGCATAAGCCGGTAACGAGCCCAGAGTTGCGTGTGTGTGACGCATGGTATTTCCGGCAAGAACAAACGGCGCATCGCATGACTGAAGGGGGCCCTCGGGCTCCCTTTTTTTGGAGGATGATCCAGCTGCGTCGTCGCGCTCGCCGATCCTTGAAGTGCCTTAGAAAGATGCGTGCATCCGGTGTATTTATGTTTATATATTCTAATTTTACTTCAAATGAAATAAGAAGTTATAATGTAGAAATATACAATATAATTTGCTATTCTCTGGCTTTGGCGTCATTGTTACTTGTTTTTAACGTTTGGATGCTTCAATTAAAACGTGTCCCCGACTCGTCGTTTGTGACCGTGATTTCGGCGGCGGGTATATTCGAGGCCCGCTTCGTGGCGGGTAGGGCAGTTTTGAAGGAGCAATTTATGTTGAAACAATCATTTCTCGTCTTCGCCGCACTTGGCGTTCTTTCCGGCGCAGCCATTGCTGCTGATGCCGTTAGCGACATTCCGGCGGCGCCTGCTGTCAGCGACGTTGCGCCTGCCTTTTCCTGGGATGGTTTTTACGCCGGTGTTTCCGGTGGCTATGGCTGGAACCGTTTGAAAGCCACGGAAGACGGTGACACCGAAAAGCATAGTTTTGATGGCGGTCGCTTCGCGGGCTTTGCCGGTTATAATGCGGAAGTGGCGCCGTCAGTCGTTCTCGGTGTCGAGGGCGACCTCGGTTACGCCTGGGGCAAAAAGACGATCGAGCTCAGCAAGGTTTCCTCGGGCTTGAACGGTTCGGCACGTCTGCGTGCCGGCTATGCCATCGACCGCGCCCTGATCTACACCGCCGGCGGTTACACCGCCACAAACAGCAAGATCAAGACGCCTTTCGGCAACACGAGCGAGACGCTGAATGGCTGGACGATTGGTGCGGGTATCGATTACGCCTTCACCGACAACATATTCGGCCGTCTCGAATATCGCTACAACGATTTCGGCAAGAAAACCTATACTATCCAGAACCTCTCTGCCGATGGAAAGCTCAGCGACCACGTCGTTAACGTCGGTCTCGGCGTGAAGTTCTGATTGGCGGTTGTTCGTCCCTGCCGAACGCATCGGGGCGACAGTCAAGCAGTATCAATCCATAACCTGCCCGGTGGCGAGAACATCCCCGGGCAGGTGCCCTTAATCGAACGACACTTGCTTTCCGCTGAAGCAGGTCCAGCCCGTGGGCGATAGAAATCCTGAGTGGAGAGAAAAGGTCTCGTCTTCTTTCAGCCACGAAACGGCATCCAGTGTTGCGCTCAGGCTTGAACAGCGGAGCGTTTTGATGTGATGGTGGGTGCCACCCCCGCTTGCCAGCCTTCAGACGATTCCCATGCAACAAAAAAGCACTTTGCCGGGCGCTTTTGATCGCCAGGCCTATATGATCGCGTTGCTGGTCTTCATTGCCGGCAGCACCAATGCCGCCGTTGTGCCATTTATCGGCTTCTACATCATTCAGGTGCTTGGTCATCCGCCGGCCACCGTCGGATTTTACAGTGTGACGGCGGCGCTGGCTTCGATTGTCGCAAGCCGTGTTTATGGTGAGCGCGTTGATGCCGGGATGCGGGTGAGGCCGCTTTTGTTGCTTTCGGTGTGCGGCGCTCTTGTCGCGGCCGCGGCGGCAAGCTTTGGGCATATGGCGCTGCTGGTCGCCGTAACGGCGACCGGCATGGGGCTTTCCAACGCCGCAAGCACGCTCATTTTCAGTTTCGGCCGGTATCATGGCCGGGTGAAGGGGCTGGACACGGCCGCCTATAATGCCTTCCTGCGGACGATGGTGTCGCTGGCATGGATGCTGGTCCCCGCCGCCGCCTATCTGATCTTCGACCTTGCGGGTGCGAAGGCGGTATTCGTGAATGCCATGCTGATGGCCGTCATCTGGGGCGGTCTTGCGCTCGTCGTCGTGCCTTTGAACCAGACAAGCCCCATGGAACGGCGGCCGCAGGGCGAGGGCGACACACGGCGCAATATGCCGCTGCTTCTCGCCGCCGCGGCCAGTTTCTGCATGTCTTTCGCCCATGCGCTCTGCGCTTCGGCATTGCCGGTGTTTCTGGTGCGTGAAGTGGGGTTGCCGGACTATGCGCCGGGCCTGTCGCTCAGCGTCAAATGCGCCATGGAAGTTCTGCTTATTCTTCTTGCGCCGCGCATCATGCGCCGGATCAGCGCACGGCTGCTTCTGAGCGGCGCGGCGATAACGGCGATAATCGCCTTCAACATCATCGCTTCGGTCACGACCCTGCCCGCAATGCTGGTGGGGGCTGCGATGGAGGGTGCCTATTACGGCCTTTTCGCCGGCACCTGTCTGACCTTCGTGCAGGGCTTTGCCCGTGGACGCACGGCGCGGGCAACGGCGCTCTATATGAATTCGATTTTTCTCGCTGCGCTATTTGCGGTGCCGCTAATGGGGTTCGTATCGCAATATGCCAGCTTCGGGGCCTCGATCCGGCTCGCCTCGGTCGGTGCAGGCGCGACTTTGCTGCTCTTGTTCCTCACGCGGCGGCAGGTGGGAGAGTAGGGTATTGCAGGGTATTGCAGGGGGCAGCAATCCTGCACAAAGGCTTGGCGGCGAGATAGCGGACGACCCTCGTTCCTGTGCCTGTCACAGGATTCCGGTCGACGCGCGTCTGCGCGACGGGAGGCTCCTTTCAGCCCAGGGACTTGGGCTGGCTGGATTCCTGTGACAGGCACAGGAATGAGGCAGCGAGATTGGCCGTGGGATAAGCGGCCGCCTCGCGGGCGGCCAGCCCTCAAGCCGAAATGTCTATAATCCCGCAATCACCCGCTTCTGAAGCGAAGGCGAGCAGCTTGCCGGTGGCGCTCCAGTCCATGGATGTGATCGCACCCTTGCCGGGACGACGCAGCAGGGCTTCCTTGCCGTCCGCAAGGCGCACGCCGAGGATCATGCCGTCGATGAACCCGATGGCGAGCACATCTTCCACAGGGTGGAAGGCGACATTGGTGACCATGATGTTGGCGCGGGTGCCGAGTTCCTCCGGGGCCTTGCCCATCGGACCATCCTTGCCGGAGAAGGGCCAGACGATGGCGGCCGGTGCGCCCGATGAGGCGAGCCATTTGCCCTTTGCCGACCAGGAAACGGATTTGACCTTGCCGGGATAACCCGTCATGCGCATATGGCGGGCCTCCATGCCGCCCTTGGTGGCTTCCATCTTCCAGCCGTGCAGGGCATTTTCCTGCATGGTGGTGACGAGGAACTTGCCGTCGGGCGAGAAGGTGATGCCGGTATGCGCGCCCTTCCATTCGAGATCCACCGGGTCGCCTGCTGTGGCGACCCAATGCAATGTCACGCCGTTATAACGGGCAACGGCAATGCGCAGGCCCTTGGGCGCAAACGCGATCGCCTCCACCGTGCGCTCTTCCTTGAATTCCTTGACCGTACCGTCCGGCAGTCGCACGAAGCTGGATTTGCCGACACCATAAGCAACCGCCTTCTGTGGCCCGCCGGCAACGACGCCCACCCATTTGCGCGGCACGTTGGCAATTTCGCTGAGGCTGCCATCATGGCCGATGCGCAGCACACGCCCGTCTTCGCCGCCGGAAAGCAGCGTGGCGCTGTAGGGGTCGCGAATGCAGGTCAAAAGCCCGTCATGCGCCTCAGTCACCTTCTCGCCGCCATCGAGCCGGTGAATGGTGCCGGCGGCGGTGGCAAACAGGGGAATGTCGCCGAGAAAATGGGTCGAGACCACGTGGCCTTCGATATCAAGCGGGGCAACAGTCGGCATGGGGTATTGGTCTTTCGTATCTGTGTCTGATTGGCGGGGCGTCATTCCCGCCGGCTGGCATGGTTCTAGAGCATTTCCGGCAAAAGCGGAACCGCTTTTACGTTCGGACGATTCGCGAAATCAAGGAGATAGAATTCTTTGCGGTAGGGGAATCATCCTGCACAGCGGTCGAAAATTATTGATGTTCTGCGCTCCGGGCTCACCCCCCTCTGTCCTGCCGGACATCTCCCCCTCAAGGGGGGAGATCGGCAAGACGCACTTTTCTCGCTTCATTCTCGACCGTCGAGAGGTGCGAAACCTCGCCACGGAACGATCTCCCCCCTTGAGGGGGAGATGTCCGACAGGACAGAGGGGGGGGAGCCCGGAGCGCAGAGCGTCAATGATTTCAACTGCCGTGTACGGTGTCGAAGAACGCGCGTCGGGCGGATGACGAACGCAGCCGTACCCCAGCTCAGGACCGGGGTGACGGAGGGATAAAGATCAAGCCGTGGCGAGGCAGGCGTTAAAACTCTTTTCCAGCTTCTCGCGGTCCAGCTCACGGCCGATGAAGACGAGGCGGCTTTCGCGTTTTTCATCTTCCTTCCACGGGCGCTGGTGATCGCCCTCGATGATCATGTGCACGCCCTGCACCACGTACCGCTCGGCATCGCCCTTGAAGGCGATGATACCCTTGAGGCGCAGAATGTTCGGGCCGTCGGTCTGGGTGACCTTCTGGATCCACGGGAAGAACCGTTCGGGGTTCATCTCGCCGCCGCGCAGCGAAACTGACTGGACCGTCACGTCATGGATCGGCGAGACCGCGCCATGGTGGTGATGATCGTGGCCATGGTCATGATCGTGGTGATGATGCCCGTGGTCATGGTCATGGTCATGATGATGATGGTCGTGATCGTGATGATGATCGCAATCAGGGCCGCAGACGTGGTCGTCATGGCCGTGCTCTAGGAAATGCGGGTCGTTTTCCAGCGCGCGTTCCAGGTTGAAGGCGCCCTGATCGAGAACCCGGGCGAGATCGACGCCGGAACGGGTGGTCTTGTAGATGCGGGCGGAAGGATTGATGGCGCGCACGATATCCTCGATGCGGGCAACTTCCTCCGGCGAAACGAGATCGGTCTTGTTGACGACAACGACATCGGCAAAGGCGATCTGGTCTTCGGCCTCGCGGCTGTCCTTCAGGCGCAGTGGCAGGTGCTTGGCATCAACGAGGGCGACGACCGCATCAAGCTCGGTCTTGGCGCGCACGTCGTCATCCATGAAGAAAGTCTGGGCGACGGGCACCGGATCGGCGAGGCCCGTCGTCTCAACGATGATACCGTCGAAGCGGCCGGGGCGGCGCATCAGACCTTCCACGACGCGGATCAGGTCGCCGCGCACCGTGCAGCACACGCAGCCATTGTTCATTTCGTAGATTTCCTCGTCGGATTCGACGATCAGATCGTTGTCGATGCCGATCTCGCCGAATTCATTGACGATGACAGCGTATTTCTTGCCGTGGTTCTCGGAGAGAATGCGGTTGAGAAGCGTCGTCTTGCCGGCGCCGAGATAACCCGTCAGGACGGTGACTGGAATGGGCTTGGCTGTTGCTGTTTCGGTCATGGAAAACCCCGCGTGGAGAGAGGCCCGATGGCCTCAGGAAGATGTGTCGTCGTCCATATAGGCGCGACGCTCCGGCAGTTCAAAGAGATTTTGGCCGAATCCGGCCATCTCACTCAAATTTTGTTATGAAATAACGTTATGTCAAAAGCGTGGATATCTTCAAGCAGTTCGACAAGGCCGTTGACGGCGTGGGAAATCAGCCTTTCGCCCTTTTCCGCTGTCGCGGCGGCGGCGTTTCCGGCAACGCCATCAGGGTTGAGGTCGCTCATCAGCCAGCCGAATGCGTGCGGGCCATAGGCGCGCAGGTGTTTGAAGCGGCTGGCGAAATCGCTCTGGCGCGAGGGGAAATTCGCGGCCTTTTCCATTGCCACGCATTCGGGGTGAAGTGCCAGCATGACGGATGTCTCGATATCGCCGCCGTGAATGTCAACCGCCTTGTCCTCCGGCTTCACGATATCTTCCGGCACGCCGAAACGGGTCCAGCTCGTGGCGACCGCCAGCATGCCGAAACGGGCGCGGGCCTCGGTGGCGACGATGGTCATCAGCGGTGAATTGCCGCCATGGGCGTTCAGCATCACGAATTTGCGCACACCTCTTTTATGTTCCAACTCGGCGATGCCGAGCCAGCGCTCGATGGCCTCATCGTATCGCAGCGTCTTCGTGCCCGGCACATTCATGTGCTCGATGGAATATCCGACCGGCTCCGCTGGCAGGAAGGAGACGGGCAGATGACCGGGCAAGGCGGCGGCAAGGCGGGCGACGATGCCTTCGGCAATCAGCGTATCGGTCTCGAAGGGCAGGTGGGGGCCATGCTGTTCATGCGCGCCGAGCGGCAGCACGGAAATTGCGCCTGTTGCGTGAAGATGAGGGTCTGTTACGTTTTCGTCGTGATAATGCGTGTATGAGTTTGGCATCTGGCAGTCCGCGCGAGCATTCGGTAAGGATTTCCAGCAACATATATCGGTTCCGCCACAGGGTAAAAGGCACTCGCGTATGAGCAAGGACAAATCCGGGAACAAGGACAAAAGCGCCAAGAAGGATAAGGGCGGCAAGAAGGTCAAGGACGGCAAAAAGAGGGATGAAAACTTCAACCCGGAGGAGTTGGCGCAATCGATAACCCAGGCCGCCCGCTCCATGCGTACCGCGCTCAGCCACAGCCTCGCCGAAAGCGGGCTTTATGCCGGACAGGACGGCGTCATCCTGGCGCTGGCGCAGGAAGGCAGCCTGACGCCGGGGCAAATCGCCCAGAAGCTGGGTGTCAAGGCGCCGACCATGACGCGCACCATTGGCCGCATGGAAGCCCAGGGTTTCGTGGAACGCAGCGGTGACGACGGGGACGGCCGTGTGACGCTGGTGAAGCTGACCGAAGCGGGCCTGAAAAGCGTCGAGCACATCAATGTTTCCATCGCCAATTGTGGCGCGAGAGCTGTCGAAGGCCTTTCGGCCAAGGATGTTCGCAACATTGTTAAACTCTTGAAAGCAATAGACGCCAATCTTCAATAATTTTTGCTGAAATTTTTAAAAGAACCATCTGTTTTGCGGTTATTCCTTAAACGGGTTGCGGATTTTGTTTAAATTGTTTAATTGCGATTTAAACGGAGCCATCCGTCACTGACACGCGTTTGGGGAGGAATGCCGTGGCCCAAAAGGTCAAACTGTCTACCATCGCCGAAAGTCTCGGCCTTTCAACCGCCACCATTTCCCTTGCATTGCGCGACAGTCCGCTGGTCGCCGCCGATACGCGGGACAAGATCAAGGAACAGGCGCGGGCGCTGGGCTACATCTACAACCGCCGTGCCGCCAGCCTGCGCACCTCGCGCTCCGGCATTGTTGGTGTCGTGTTCCATGACGTGATGAACCCCTTCTATGGCGAAATCCTGAAAGCCATTGAAAGCGAGCTGGACCGCAGCCGCCAGACCTTCATCCTGTCCAACCATTATGATTCGGTTGAAAAGCAGCGCACCTTCATCGAGACGCTGCTGCAGCTCGGCTCCGACGGCATCATCATGTCGCCGGCCATCGGCACGCCGATCGAGGACATGACGCTCGCCGAAGAAAACGGCATGCCTGCCATTCTGGTGGCCCGTTCCATGGATGGCGTTGATATGCCGACCTATCGCGGCGACGACAGCTACGGCATTTCGCTCGCCACCAACCATCTGATCAGCCTCGGCCACCGCACCATCGCCATGGTCGGCGGCACGGACCAGACTTCCACGGGCCGTGACCGTTACCAGGGTTACGTCAATGCGCTGCGCAAGGCCGGCATCGAGGTCGATCCGAACCTGCGCATTCCCGGCCCGCGCTCCAAGCAGGGTGGTTTCGAGGCGGCGGTGCATTTCCTGTCGCTGCCGCAGAAGCCGACTGCGGCCGTGTGCTGGAACGATCTCGTTGCCATCGGCCTCATGAACGGTATTTCCCGCGCCGGTCTGGTGCCGGGTGTCGATATCTCGGTAACGGGCTACGACGACCTGGAGGAAGCGGCCATCGCCACCCCGGCGCTGACCACCGTTTCCAACGGCCAGGCCGAGGTCGGGCGCCTGGCGGCCCGCGCACTGCTGGACAGGCTGGCGGGCAGCCATGAACCTGACGGCATTCACCTCATCAAGCCGGAAATGCGTATCCGGCAATCGACCGGGCCGGTGCGGCCGCGGGTGTGAGCGTAACGCCCTCGCAGGCCTGGATACGGCAGGTTACGTGCTCCTCGCCGTCTACGGTGTTTCCTCCCTCCGTCATTCCGGCCTTGAGCCGGAATCCCGGCCGCCGCGTGTCTACGCGGTGAAAAACAGTCATTCAGCCCAATGACTTGGGCTGGCTGGATGCCGGATCAAGTCCGGCATGACAACCTTGCAAGTGCCGCAGCAAAGGCTGCATGATGCTGCCGGGCGCTAAAAAAAATCGGCATGAAACGTCGCTCTGCCCCCATAGCTTCCGCTTATTGGCCTTTTCACGGCAGCCGTTGTTTGAAAAGATCGCGGTCCGATGGAGCAGGATGGCGGGTAGTTTGCCCGCAACCCTCTCCGGCTATTGGAATGTTATCAGGAGGAATATCCGCTTATGTCTGACAAAAAGGCCGTCGTTCTCGTTCCCGGCAAGATTAATCCGCGCGTTCTTGAACGCCTCGAAGGCAAGGTCGAGATTGTCACGGCACCCGCCGGCGCAGAGCCGGTTCTGCCTGACGGCGCGGCGGAGCGCATCAATGCCATTGCCGTTTCCGGCGCCGTCAACGCCAAATGGATCGACGCGCTGCCGAAGCTCGAGATCATCGCCAATTTCGGTGTGGGTTACGATGGCGTTGATGCCAAACACGCCGCCACGCGTGGCATCGTGGTGACGAACACGCCTGATGTGCTGAATGACGAAGTGGCCGATACGACGATTGCGCTGTTGATCAATACCGTGCGGCGTCTCTATCAGGCCGAAACCTGGCTGCGGGCTGGCAAATGGGTCGGCGAAGGCCCGTTCGCGCTGTCGCCGTTTTCGCTGCGCGGCCGCAAGGTTGGCCTGTTCGGAATGGGCCGCATCGGCCAGGAAATCGCCAAGCGGCTGGAGCCTTTCAAGGTGGAGATCGGCTATTACACCCGCAGCAAGCGCGAAGAACTCTCCTACACCTATTACGCTTCGCTGAAGGAGATGGCTGAGGCCGTCGATACGCTGATCTGCATCGTGCCGGGCACGCCGGAGACGCACAAGGCGATCAATGCCGACATCCTGACCGCGCTTGGGCCTGAGGGCGTTTTCATCAATGTCGGTCGTGGCTCCAGCGTCGATGAGGACGCGCTTCTTGAGGCGCTCAAAAGCGGTGCTTTGGGTGCTGCGGGACTCGATGTGTTTTATGCCGAACCGAAAGTGCCGGAGGCCTTCCTGTCGCTGCCGAATGTTTCCCTGTTGCCGCATGTCGCTTCTGCGTCCATCCCGACGCGCGATGCGATGGCCGATCTGGTGGCCGACAATATTCTCGGCTGGTTCCGGGATGGCAAGGTGCTGACGCCGGTGCCGGAGACGCCGGTCAAGGGGTAAGGTCGGAACCTCCACGCACCGTCACCCCGGACTTGATCCGGGGTCCAGCGCGATCAAGTCTTTGATCGCGAAAGACTCCTCTCACGGCGCAGACGCGTCGTGGCTGGATGCCGGATCAAGTCCGGCATGACGGAGGAGACGTTTTCGCCCGTTGTGGGCGTTCTATTCCACGATCTCCGCGCTTCCCACCCAGCGCCCTTCGGCAAAAGACCGTGCCATGGCGTGAATGCTGCGCTCGATCTTCAGCCCCTCCTCGAAGTCGATGATATGCGCCTTTTTCCCTTCGATCGCCGCGATCAGCTCCCGGCATTCGATGACCTTCAGGTCATTGAAGCCGAGGCCGTGGCCGGGGGCGGGGATGAAGCGGTCGTAGGGCTTGTGGTGCGGGGCGGTGAGGATAGTCCTGAAACCTTGCTCTTCCGGGCGTCCATCCGTGGTGTAGAGCTGAAACTCGTTCATCCGTTCCTGATCGAACAGGATCGAGCCGGTGGAGCCATAAATCTGAATGGCGATGCGCCCCTTGCGGCCCCAGGCGGAACGGTTGGCGATGAGCACGGCGGAAATGCCGCCTTCAAGTTTCAGGAGAACGCTCGCGAGATCATGAGTCTCAACCGCGCGTTCGCCGCCGCCGGCAAGCGGACGGGTCTCGTAAGGTTTGACCATGTCGGTAATGGCGCTTTGTGCGTGGCCGAACAGGGCGTAAAGCAGCGATAGCGGGTGCACGGCGAAATCGTCCAGCGCGCCGTAACCGGAAGACGCCTCACTCTTCCAGTAGAAGGGCTGGGTGGCATCGGCCATGAAGTCCTCATCCATTTCGGCACGTACATGATAGACCCTGCCGATCGCACCTTCGTCGATCAGGCGGCGGATGTGGCGGATGACGGGGTTCTGGATGTAGTTGTAACCCATCGCCGCCGCCTTGCCGGACTGGCGGGCCGCATCACGCATCTTCACCGCGTCAGCAAAGGCGGGCGCCATCGGCTTTTCACACCAGACATGCTTGCCGGCCTCAAGCGCGGCAATCGCCATTTCCGGGTGGAAGGCGTTGGGCGTGGTGACGGAGATCACGTCGATCTCGGGATCGGAAAGCAGGTCGCGCCAGTTGCCTGTCGAGCGGGCAAAACCGAACTCTGCGGCTTTCTTCGCGGCAAGCTCGGGGTTGACTTCCGCCAGCGTCACGAGGCGGGGGCGTTCCACATCGCCGAAGACGCTCGTGACGTTATTCCACGCCAGCGCGTGGCATTTGCCCATGTAACCGGTGCCGATAAGGCCCACGCCAAGAGCGGTCATGGTGTTCTCCTCCCGAAATTATTTGAATTAATACAATTCGTTAATTGCGTTTGTTGTGTGCCAAGACAGTCTCAAGACGTGTCTTCGCGCACTCCCTCATCCCTGTGACAGGCACAGGGATGAGGGAGGCGGCGATGTTTGCCCGAAATGCCTTACGGATTATCGCGCTTGAAAATCCAGTCATGATCCGGGTGGTTCTTGAAGCGCCATTTGCGCATCGGCCCCGCCATCACGTTCAGATAATACATCTCGTAACCATAGGGCGCGCCGCAGGGGTGGTGGCCCTTTGGCACCAGCACGACATCCCCATCGGATACCGCCATGGTCTCATCAAGCGAGCCGTCTTCGGTGAAGACGCGCTGGAAACCGAAACCCTGCGCCGGGTTGAGGCGATGATAATAGGTCTCTTCGAGATAGGTCATGTCGGGATAGTTATCCTCGTCATGCCGGTGCGGCGGATAGGAAGACCAGTTGCCCGAGGGTGTGAAGACTTCCGTTACCAGCAGGCTGTCGGCGACGTCGCGTTCTTCCATGGCGATGGGGAAGATGTATCGCGTGTTGGCGCCCTTGCCGCGTTCCGTCAGCTGCACGCCGTCAGGTCCGATCTGCTGTGCCTCGCGGTTGCCTTTTTCGCCGGGAGCAGTGCAGACGCCGATGGTGCAATCCGTTGTGGCCGTCAGCGACCATTCGGAACCGGCCGGAACATAAACGCAATGCGGCGGCTTGCGCTCGAACACATTCATGCGGTCACCGAGTTCACCGAAATCCTTGCCGCCAGCGGAAATCGTCGCCTTGCCTTCGACCAGCACGAGAATGACTTCCGTGTCGCCGGTGCTTTCGGCTGCCGTCTCGCCCGGCTTCAGTCGGTAAAGGCCGAAACCGACATAACCCCAATCCGCGCTTTGGGGCGTGATATCGTGCACCTTGCCGCTTGTCGCGACCGGCTTGCGCAGAAGTGAGGTCATGGTGTCGTTCCTTTTTCGTGTGTAGCACAAACATGTCGTTCGGTAGTTTCGCGCCCTGCCGTCATTCCGGCCTTGAGCCGGAATCCAGCTGACGCGCGTCTGCGCGGCGCGAAGACTTTTTCAGCCCAAGGACTTGGGCTGGCTGGATACCGGCTCAAGGCCGGTATGACGGGTGGGATAGGTCACCCGCCTTCCTTGGCTCAGCTCAAGCGGCCTGAGCCTTGTCCAGCCCCGCTTCGCGCGCAAACGCCTTCAGCGATTTCAGCCCGAGGCTCTGATATTCGAACGGGTTGCGCACGTCAGGATCCTGCTCGGCCTCGATCACCAGCCAGCCGCTATAGCCATGCTCGGCCGCCACTTTCAGCACGGGCGGGAAGTTGACGCCGCCTTCGCTATCGCCCGGCACGGTGAAGACACCGCGGCGAACGCCTTCGAGGAAGGAGAGCCGCTCATTGCGGACCTGATCGGCAATGACCGGGCGCACGTTCTTGGCATGGATATGGCCAACGCGGCCCATGTATTTCTGCGCGACGCGAACGGGGTCGCCGCCGCCGAACAGGCAATGGCCGGTATCGAGCAGCAGATGCGTCTTCGGACCGGTGTGCTGCATCAGAAGGTCGATCTCGTCTTCGCTCTCGACCACCGTGCCCATGTGGTGGTGATAAACGAGGGTGACGCCCTGTTCTGCGGCAAAGGCGGCCAGCGCTTCCACGCCTGCGCCGAATTTCGCCCAGTCATCGGCCGCAAGGCGCGGACGGTCTACCAGCGCCGTGTTGTCCGCGCCGTGGATGGCGTTGGAGGTCTCGCAGACGATGATGACCTTCGAGCCCATGGCCTTCAGAAGGTCAAGCGCCTGCTGCATCGCCTTCTTTTCGGATTCGATATCGTCGGTCAGAAGGTTCAGCGAATGCCAGCCCGAGACGAAGGAGAGGCCGCGCGGCGAAAGCACACCCTTCAGGCCTTCCGGGTCGGTCGGGAATTTGTGACCCTTTTCGATGCCGTCGAAACCGATCTTGGCGGTTTCATCAAGGCATTGTTCCAGGCTGATATGGGCGCCCAGCGTGCGGTCGTCGTCGTTGGACCAGGCGATGGGGTTGGTGCCGTAACGGATCATCTTACTGTCTTTCCTTGACATGGTTTTCATAACGGACGCGGGCCGGGCCGATTTCGGCGCGGACTGAGACTTCAGGCACCGCGACATCCCACCAGTGGCCACCGGCCTGCGGTGTCGGATAGGGGTCGGTATCGATGACGATGACGGTCGTGCGGGTGGAGGCGCGGGCGGCGGCGAGCGCCTCTTCCAGTTCGGTTATGGTGGAAACCTTACGTGCATCCGCCCCCATCGAGCCGGCATGGGCGACGAAGTCGATGGCGATCGGATTGACGTTGGTATGGGCGTAGAGGTTGTTGAACTCCGCGCCGCCGGTTTCCATCTGCAGGCGGTTGATACAGCCGTAACCCCTGTTGTCGGTAATGACGAGCGTGATCTTCACGCCCATGGCGACCGATGTGGCAAGCTCGGAATTCATCATCATGTAGGAGCCATCGCCGACCATGACGATCACGTCGCGGTCCGGTTCCGCCATCTTGATGCCGAGGCCGCCGGCGACCTCGTAACCCATGCAGGAGAAGCCGTATTCCATGTGATAGGAAAGCGGCAGCTTGGATTTCCAGAGCTGGTGCAACTCGCCCGGCATGGTGCCGGCCGCGCACATGACGACGGTATTGTCGCGCGACTGGCGCTGGACAGCACCGATGACCTGCATGTCGGTCGGCAGGCTGTTTGCGTGCTCTTCGCCCGGCGCCGCCGTATCGGCATCGGCCTTTTCGAACCATGCTGCCTTCAGGCCGGCATCCGGCGCTGCAAAACGGTGAGCGCCGAGGGCTGCGGAGAGTTTTTCAAGCCCGATTTTGGCATCCGCCGTCAGGCTGATCGCATCATGCTTGGCGCTGTCATAGGGCTGGACGTTGAGCGCCAGGATTTTGCGGTTCGGGTTCTTGAATAGCGCCCAGGAGCCGGTGGTGAAATCCTGAAAGCGGGTGCCGACACCGAAGACCAGATCAGCCTTTTCGCTGATGATATTGGCGCTTTCGGCACCGGTAACGCCAACGGGGCCGAAATTGAGATCGTGATCCCAAGCCAATGCTGATTTACCGGCCTGCGTTTCGACGACGGGGATGGAGTGGGTTTCGGCAAAGCGCTTCAGCGTCTCCGTTGCGCCGGCGAAATGAACGCCGCCGCCAGCAACGATGATGGGGTTCTTCGCGGCCTTCAGCGCCGCGACGGCCTCTTCGAATTCCACCACGTCGGGCTCGGGGCGGCGCTGGCGCCAGACCCGCTTTTCGAAGAAACTTTCGGGATAGTCGTAGGCTTCCGCCTGTACATCCTGGCAGAAGGCGAGCGTGACGGGGCCGCAATCGGCAGGGTCCGTCATGGTGCGCATGGCGCGGGGGAGGGCGGTGAGCAACTGTTCCGGCCGCATGATGCGGTCGAAATAGCGGCTGACCGGACGGAAGCAGTCATTCACCGTCATGGTGCCATCGCCGAAATCTTCGAGCTGTTGCAGCACGGGGTCCGGGCCACGATTGGCGAAAACATCGCCGGGGATCAGCAGGACGGGCAGGCGGTTGACATGCGCCAGCGCTGCCGCCGTCACCATGTTTGCCGCGCCGGGGCCGATGGAGGAGGTGACCGCCATGGCGCGGCGGCGGCGCAGCTGCTTGGAATAGGCGATGGCCGCATGAGCCATGGACTGCTCGTTCTGGCCGCGATAGGTCGGCAGCTCGTCCCTGATGCCGTAAAGCGCTTCGCCGATGCCGGCGACATTGCCATGGCCGAAAATCGCCCACATGCCGGCGATATAGGTTTCGCCATGTTCATTCATCTGCGCTGCCAGGTAACGAACCATGGCCTGCGCAGCCGTCAATCTTACTGTCTTCACGCTGCCTCTCCCTTTTTGGCGCGCGCCTCATCCCAAATACGGCACAGGCTGGTATAGCGCTGCGCCATATCCTTGACCGCTTCCTCGTCGGTCATCTTGCCGGAAAGCCAGCCGCGGGCGGCGTCGGCAAAAATCGTGCGGCCAACGGCGAAACCCTTGACCAGATCGAAGCCAGCCGCAAGGCGGAAGCTTTCTTCCAGCTCACTCTGCGGTGCGTCGAGACCGAGAACGACGATGCCCCTCACGTAAGGGTCGTTGCGGTTAACGGCGTCGCAGGCATTCTTCCATGCCGCGGTGGTTTTCATCGGCTCCAGCTTCCACCAGTCCGGGTAAACGCCGATCTCGTAGAAACGCTCGATGATGCGGGCGGCGGTCAGATCGTCGGTCGGGCCGACCTTGGAGGGAATGATCTCCAGCAGCATTTCCAAGCGGTTGCGCCGTGCGGCCTCGAACAGCCGTATCACGGTCTCTTCCTGCGCAGCGCGCATCTCATCCGTGTCGTCGGGGTGATAGAAACACAGAACTTTGACGACATTTTCAAGCGGCCATTCGGAGAGCCCGCCAAAGTCCTTGCCGAGATCGGGTTCCAGTGTCAGCGGGCGCGAGCCCGGCCATTCCACCGGACGGCCGATCCAGAGGCCGGAGCCGCTGGCGGCAAACAGCGCGTCACGTCCAAGGCGTCCGTCGCAGAGAATGCCATAGCCCGGCTCACCACCGGAAACTTTTTGCGCGGCCTGGAGGCAAAGCTTCTTGAAGGCGCCGATCTGCTCATGCTTGACGCCAAGCTCGTCGGCGATCGCTTCCAGCTGCATGCGATGGTCGAAAGCGAAGACGCGCATGGTCTCCCAATCGCCCTTGCGGTTGGTGGACCAGTGCACCTGCTCCAGCGCCTCGTCCTTGCGCAGCGCCTTGTTGCGAATGCCGGCCTTGAAGAAATATTGCAGTTCTTCCCAGCTTGGATAAGCGGGCGTGCAGCCATGGCGGGAGACGGCGAAGGCGCCGCAGGCATTGGCGTATTTCAGCGTCGTCGGCCAGTCTTCGCCGCGCAGCCAGCCGCGGAACAGCCCGGCCATGAAGCCGTCACCAGCGCCCAGAACATTGAAGACCTCGATCGGGAAACCTTCGCCCGTCTGCCCGTCATCGAGGCTTGCGGGAATATCGCCGGTGAAGACCGAAGCACCCATCGGGCCGCGCTTGCAAACGAGCGTGGCATTCGAAACCTTGCGCACGGCATTCAGTGCGGCCAGCGTATCTGTCGAGCCGCCGGCAATGTGGAATTCTTCTTCCGTGCCGACGATCAGATCGAAGAGATGCAGGGTGGATTGCAGCTTGGCGGTGACCTTCTGCGATTCCACGAAACGGCTCTCGCCATCGCCATGGCCGGCCACACCCCAGAGATTGGGGCGGTAATCGATATCGAGCGCGGTTTTTGCACCATTTTCGCGGGCAAGTTTCAGGGCCTTCAGCACGGCCGCTTCCGTTCTTGGATGCGACAGATGCGTGCCGGTGGCGCAGACGCAGGCCGCCTCGGCAATGAAGGCGGGATCGATATCGTCTTCGCTCAGCGCCATGTCGGCACAGTTTTCGCGGTAGAAAATCAGCGGAAACTGGTTCTGGTCACGAATGCCGAGCAGCACCAGCGCGGTCAGGCGCTCCGGGTCGGTTTTCACGCCACGCACGTCAACGCCTTCGCGCACCAGCTGTTCGCGGATGAAGCGGCCCATGTGCTCGTCGCCGACACGGGTGATGACGGCGCTGTTAAGGCCAAGCCGCGCAGCACCGGCTGCGATGTTCGTGGGAGAGCCGCCAATATATTTGGCAAAGGAGGCCATGTCCTCCAGACGGCCACCGACCTGCGACCCATAAAGGTCAACAGACGAGCGCCCGATCGTGATGAGATCAAGTTTTTTCAAAAGGTTCCTCCTTAGCACTGCACGCTGGCGCGGTCTGCCTCATATGTGTCGAGCGGATCAGGCAACCATGCCGCCAGCTATCGCCATCCCCGCTCCGGTGAGCCTCCTCCGCTCACATGGCCCGTCACGAGAAGGACAGTCGTGGAATGTCCGTTTCATGAATTTGGATCATAAATTCTATTTTTTCCGTTTTCAATAAAAATATTCAGGCCGTCTTGCGTGTTCCCACAGCCACGGCCAGCGTGATGGCGAGACAGAGCGTGGCCGAAAGGGAGCGGAAAGCGCCGAAATCGATCTCTGTAACCGTCAGCAGCGTTGCGCCGGATTTCCTTAGCGGATTGACGGCGGAATCGGACATGGCGACAACCGGAACGCCCTTGGCGCGGGCCGTTTCCGCCAGTTCCAGCGTCTCGGTAGAGTAGGGGGAAAAGGTGATTGCGATCAGCGCGTCGTCGCGGGAAATCGCACTGATATTGCCGAGCCCGCCCACGGCGCTATGCAGAACCGCCGGCACCTTCATCTTCTCGAAGGCATAGGCCAGATAGCTGGCAATGGGGAAGGACCGCCGCAGGCCGACGATATGCACGGTGCGCGCCTTGGCCAGCACGGAAACCGCCTCATCGAGCTGTCGGGTGTCGACCGATTTCAGCAGCATTTCCAGCGACGAGCGGCCGGCTTCCACGAATTCGGCAAGCAGGCCGGACGCGCTTTCATCGCCCTTTTCGCGCAGATGATCGAGCCGCGTGGCATAATCCGGCCAGCCGCCGACATAGGAATCACGGAACAGGCGCTGCATTTCCGAAAATCCGGAAAAACCCATGATCTGGCAGAAACGCATGAAGGCCGAGGGTTGCACGCCGGCGCCTTCAGCCATTTCGGCGACGGTGGAAACGGCGATTCTATCCTGATTGGAGGCGACATAATCGGCACATTGCCGCAATCGTTTCGGCAAACCCTCCGCCACCTGGAGCAGCCGCTCCTCAAAAGCCTTTACGGAGTCTGGCGCCTCGATTGCCGTCATTGTCGTTCCCTGGTGCAGATTGAAATCGTGTGCACTTTAACTGCAATGGAATTTTTATTCCATTGGGTTTTTCGGAGGAAGGGCAGATGAGACGGCGGGGGCTTTGTATGATCGGTCACCCTCCGTCGCTCCGGCCTCAAGCCGGAATCCAGCCGACGCGCGTCGGCGCGGCGCGAAGGGTCTCTTCACCCCAAAGACTTGGGGTGCCTGGATGCTGGCTCAAGGCCGGTATGACGGAGATTATATATGAACGCGCAATGGCGATGCGTTGGCTTAGTGCAGCCCACCCACGCCTAGATGTGTATCGATAATATCCGGGTTCTCCACCAGTTCGCTCGACGGTCCGTCCCAGACGATGCGGCCGCGTTCCATGATGATGGCGTGGTCGGCGAAGTCGATGGCCATCTGGATGCGTTGTTCGACGAGAAGAATGGTCATTTCGCCGGATTGCGCGAGCTTGGAGAAGGCGGCCATCAGCTCTTCGCAGATGACGGGGGCGAGGCCTTCGAGCGGTTCATCGAGCAGCAGCACCCGCGGCTGGCCGAGAATGGTGCGGGCGGTGGACAGCATCTGCTGTTCGCCACCGGAAAGTTGCGAGCCGAGATTGCGGCGGCGCTCCTTGAGGCGCGGAAACAGCGTGTAGGCTTCCTCGATCGCCAATTTCGGTCGCCCCTTGAGGCCCACGAACAGGTTTTCCTCCACCGTCAGCGTCGGAAACACGTCACGGGTCTGTGGCACGTAACCGAGGCCGGCCTTGGCGCGCGCAGCACTTGGCAGGGTGCCAATCTCCTGCCCCCCGATGCGGATATCGCCGGAAAAACGCTTCGTCTGGCCGGCCAGCGTGGCGAAGAGGCTCGTCTTGCCGACGCCGTTGCGGCCGAGCACGGCGAAACGCGAGCCCGATGGCACGGAAAGCGACAGGCCCTCGATGACCCTCGTCGGGCCATAACCGGCCGTGAGGTTGACGATTTCAAGCGGCGCTGCGGGCATCGGCGTAACTTCCCAGATAGGCTTGGCGGACTTCCGCATTGCTGGTGACATCATCAGGCGAACCGTCGAAGATGACGGCGCCGGCGGCCAAAACGACGACGCGCTTGGCAAAACGGAAGACCAGATCCATGTCGTGTTCGATCATCAGGATCGCGAGGTCGGATGGCAGCCGGTCAAGCGCCTGTTCGATACGCGCGGTTTCTGTGGAAGGCACGCCGGCGGCAGGTTCGTCGAGCAAGAGGATTTTCGGGCGAAGCGCCATGGCAAGCGCGATCTCGATCAGCCGCTGCTGGCCATAAGCGATTTCGCGCACCTTCGTTTCGGCGAGGGCCGTGAGGCCAAGCGTGCCGAGAATGTCGCGGGCTTCGCCCATCACCGCAGGCATGGCACGGTAACGGCCGAAAATCCGGCCGGTCTTTCCCTCACGCTGGAGAATGGCGAGCGCCACGTGCTCCTCTGGCGTCATGTCCTGAAACAGCCTGGTAACCTGGAAGGAACGTACGAGCCCGCGTTTCACGCGCTGGCTGGCGCTGAGGCCCGTCACATCCTCGCCGGCGATGCGCACCGTGCCGGCTGACGGTTTGATATTGCCGGTGACGAGATTGACAAAGGTCGTCTTGCCGGCGCCATTGGGGCCGATGAGTACCGTCCGGTCTCCCGGCGAAAGCGACAGCGAGACGTTGTTGGTGACGACGAGGCCGCCGAAATTTTTCTGCAGGCCGGAGACTTCGAAAATGGCGCTCATTTGCGACCTCCCCGGAGACGCGCGATGATCTGTTCGCCTGCGCCATAAAGGCCGCGCGGCGCGAAGAGCACGACGGCGATCAGCAGCAGGCCGACAATGGTGAGCCAGTGAAACGGGTTGGCGGCGGAAACCACGTCTTCAAACCACATGAAGGTGACGGTGCCGATCAGCGCGCCGTAAAGGGAACCCGCGCCACCGAGCACCAGCATGACCAGCCCCTCGGCCGATAGCGTGAAGCTGAGGCTGTCCAGGCCGACGACCTGCGTGGAGATGGCGTTAAGCGCACCACCAATGCCGGCGACGATGCCTGAGATAACGAACATCTTCAGGATTGTGCCATTGACGGCGCCGCCCATGGCCTGAATGCGGATGCTGTCCTGTTTGACGCCGCGGCACAACATGCCGAAGGGTGAATTGACGACCACCTTTAGAGCGAGGAAGACGACAAGCAGCAGGCAGACACCATAGATATAGGCGGTGCGGCCGAAGAGGTCGAATTCGAAGGTGCCGAACAGCGCGTCCGGCGAAACGCCGGCAAGACCGTCGCTGCCGCCGGTCCAGCCTGAAGCCTTGTTCGCCGCCTCGTGGAACAGGTGGATGACAGCGATGGATAGCACAAGCTGTGGAAGCCCGTGGGCACGCAGCAGCACCGCGCCGGAAAGCAGCCCGGCCACGCCGCCCGCAGCCGCGCCGATGGCGGTCATGAGAAGCGGGTCGGTGATTTCGAAATGGGCGGCGGCGATGCCGGCGGCATAAGCGCCGGCGCCGAAGAGGGCGGCATGGCCAAGCGTGGCGACGCCGCAATAACCGGTGACGAGATCGATCGACAGCACCAGAAGCGCAATGGCTATGATGCGTGTCAGAAGTGCCAGATTATCCGGAAACAGGTAATAACCGGCAACAGCGGCGGCGATGATGAGGAGCGGCCCCGCGAGCGCGCGCAGTGGTGAGCGCGCCTTCGGAATGTCTGCCGTTTCAGTCACGTCGTTCATGAGCACCGCCATCTCATTTCGCCCTTCCAAGAAGGCCGCGCGGGAACAGCGTGATGATCACGATGACCGCCAGATAAAAGAAGAATTCGCCATATTCGGGCGCAAGATATCGCCCGGTCGTATCGATGGCGCCGAGCAGCAGACAGGCGATCAACGCTCCGGGAATGGAGCCCGCGCCACCAACGGAAACTACGACCAGAAAGGTGACCATGTAGCGCAGGGCGTAATAGGGTTCCACCGGCAGTAGTTCCGCGCCGATGACGCCGCCCATGGCGGCTAGTCCGACGGCGATGGCGAAGCTGACGGCATAGATGATTTCGGTGCGCACGCCGAGGGCTGCGGCCATGGCGGCATTATCGACCGCCGCGCGCAGCTTGATGCCGAAGGCGGTCTTTTCAAAGGTGAACCACAGCGCGCCGGCCACGGCAAGACCGCAGGCAATGGCGAAGATGCGGTGGGTGGCGATGGTGCGGAAGCCAAGATCGGTGGGGCCGGCCAGCTGCTGCGGCAGCGGAATGGTCTTCAGCGTCGGGCCGAAAACGAAGTTCGCGATGCCAATGATGCAGAAGGTGATGCCGATGGTCATCAGCACCTGTGTCAGTTCCGGCGCGCCATAGATGCGGCGATAAAGGAAACGTTCCAGCGGTATGGCGATGACGATGGTACCGACGATGGCGACGAGGATCGCAGCCGCATAACCGAGACCCAGTCCGTGGGCGGCATAGGAGGCGAGATAACCGCCGATCATGGCGAAAGCGCCGTGCGCCAGATTGACCACACGCATCAGCCCCATGGTGACCGAAAGGCCGATGGAGATGATGAACAGGACCATGCCATAGGCAAGCGCATCGATGAGGATGCTGAAGACCGTCTGCATGATGAAGAAACTCCTCCCGGTGCTGCAATGCCCGTCCGGGCCGGAAACGGGCCGCCACTGGCGGCCCGGCAATTTTGTCCTGTCTGGCCGTTACTTCGCGGCGGCGAGACCCGGATCGCCCTGTTTTTCGAAGGTCTGGACTTCCTTGTTGTAATAGCTGCCGTCATCGGCCTTGGCTACTTCGCGCAGATAGATGTTCTGCGTGATGTGGCGGCTTTCCGGGTCGATGCTGACCGGGCCGCGCGGGCTTGTCCAGGAAAGGCCCTTGACTGCCTCAACCGCCTTTTCCGCATCCTGCTTGCCGCCAGTGGCCTCGATCATCTTGCTGATGACATACATGCCGTCAAAGGCGCCGACGGAAGGGAAGGAGAGTTCCTTCGGATTGCCGATTGCCTTGGTTGCGGCTTCCACGAAGGTCTTGTTCTCGAGTGAATCATGCGAGATGGCATAATGGAAGGTCGTCTGCATGCCGAGTGCGGCTTCCCCGAGCGCCGGCAGGTCGGATTCCTGCGTCAGATCACCCGGCGCGAAGAGCTTGACGCCTGCGGATTTCAGGCCGTTGTCGTTGAAGGCCTTGACGAAACCGAGCGTGGTCGGGCCCGATGGCAGGAAGGCGAAAACACCCTGTGCGCCGGAATCCTTCACACGTTGCATGATGGGACTGAAATCATTGGTGGAAAGCGGCATGCGGATGGTTTCAACCACTTCGCCGCCGGCAGCGGTGAAGGCCGCCTTGAAAGCATTTTCGGCATCGACGCCCGGGCCATAATCGCTGACCAGTGAGATGACCTTCTTCACGCCGCCGTCAAAGGCCACCTTGGCGATGGGGGTGGAAGTCTGCCAGGTGGTGAACGACGTGCGCACCACATAGGGGCTCTTGGTCACGATGGCCGAGGTGGCGGCATTCATGACCACCATCGGCACGTTGCCCTGCTTCAGCAGGGGTGTGACGGCCATGGCGTCAGGGGTAAAATAGAAGCCGGCAAGATATTGCACGCCTTCCTTCACCACCAGCTCCTGCGCCAGTGCCTTGGATTGCGCCGGATCGGCCTGCGGCACATCGCGATAGACGACCTCGACCGTGTCATTGCCGACCTTGTTACCGTGAAGGGCAAACCAGGCATCGATGCCGGCCTTGAAGTTCTTGCCCTGCAGCGCAAACGGGCCGGAGAACGGGCCGACAACGCCCACCTTGATCGTTTCTGCATAAGCGGCAGAGCTGAAACAGATGGCCGCTATCGCCACGGTGATCCGAAATTTCATGGTTTCCTCCAAATTCGCCTGTGGCTCCCATCCACCGGTCCAGGCTGCCAGATTGATGATTAAGAATATCAAAGTAAAATGAAATAAGGGGGGTAATAAATAACCTGACGGTTATCAATACCGCGTCTTTGACGCCTTGCCCATATCGGATCGGGAAATCAGGCCGGCGCCTGCCCCTTTTTCAGCTCCGCATCGGCCTTGGTCTTCGCGGTCAAACAGTTCGGGGGAAATGTCGCCTGCAACCGCGCGACCGGCCGTCCCGCAACCAGAGCTTTAACCAGTTCTAAGGGGATTTTTCGTAGTCTCCCCAAGCATATTTAGAACGTTATTTGGTGTCTTGATGGGCGAATATCAGAATAAAGCTGTTGAGCTGATGCGCAATCGCGTTGGAGAAAACAGGCTCAACAACCGGATCGAGCGTCGTGAAGCATTTCTGCGCAAGGCGCTGACGCTTTATCATGCCATTGGTGGTGCGATGGAGGATGTGGAAGCGGCCGTCAAGGACGCCGTGTCGTCACCTGCACCGACCATCGACGTGGCCGTTGGCGACGTGATGTACAAGCTGGCCGCCATCGGCCATGTGGCCGATCTCGATATTATCCAGGCGGGATATAACAAGCTTGATGCCGCCAACCTGCATATTCTCAGCAAGGGCAAGAAGCTGCTGCAAAAACAGCGCGATCAGAAACTGGCTGCGACAACGCCGGGGAAGTGAACCGCCCGCCCGGGGCGGTTGCCGTATCAGGCCACTTGCGGCGACAGGATTTCCTGCCAGGCATCGTAGGCGGACAGCACCGTTTCCATTTGCGCGGTGTGGCCGGTGATGAAATCCGTGCCATAGATGGTTTCGTCGGGATATTCGGTGATCAGCGTCATCGGCACGGTGTGGCGGTCATCGATGGACGACAGGCACGGAAAGCCGTTGATGATGCGGAAACCGGTTTCGCCGGCGTGGATTTCATAAAGCGCGATCTGGCGGTTATTGTAGTCTAGCAGGCCGGGAATGGCGCCGAGATGGCGGGTTACCTTGTCCAGCAGGGCTTCCGCTCGGCTTTCCCAGTCCGCATGGTGGCGGATGATGAGGAAGAAACCCTTCGGCAGCGTCCACATGGCGAAATTGCGCGGCACATAACCGGATAGTGGTCTGGTCCACTCATGCGAGGGATACCCGTGCAGGTTCACATGCAGGCTGGCGCCGCTCATTTCCTGCGCCTTGAAACGGATTTCCTTCTCGTTCAGATGCGCAGCCGAATTTTCCGGCGTGCGATATTCGAGGTCATCGCCAAGGGCGGTGTACCGCGCCGCATGATGCATGTGGCGCGGATTATCGACACGCAGACGCTGATGCAGGGCGTAACCGTCAGGATTTTCGAGCGGCGAGATGGTGAAATGCGCGCCCTTGCGATCAGCGAGTTTGCGGGCGGCGCGGATGGCGCCGACGATGCCCGTCGTCTCGTTGGGGTGCTGGCCGCCGCTGATCATCACCGCGGCATCGCTGCCGGCGACATAACGGGCGGAAAGGACGCGGCCGGAGCGGGAGCGCGCCTGGAATGGCTCGCCGCCGATTTCCTCAAGCAGCCCTGCGAGCTGGCCTGCCGCAACCGGTTCGCGCGCCTCATCGATCGGTTGCTCGCCGCCATCGAGGAAGGCGGTTGTGAGCGGGCGGGTCTCGATGTGAAGGGTGATCTCGCCTTCGCTTTTGACGATTTCCGGTACGATCTGGCCGGGCTTGAGGCCACGGTCACCCAGCGGTCGGCCGGATTTTTTCTGAAAGAACTCCAGCAGCGAGAAATAGAAATCCTCGTGCAGCGCTTCGCGCAGGCTGACGACCTCATCACCAACGGAAAGAGGCAGATCTTCTGCCGGATGGGTAACACGGATGTTCAGTTCCTCGAAATAGGGCTCTTCATCGCCCCAGCCGTGGTTGGCGACGGCACTGATTGCCGCTTCAAAAAGCTGTTCGTAATCCGTCTCCAGTCGCTCGCCCGAGGCATCACCGGCAAGCCGGAACCAGCCGGTTGGCGAGACATTGGTTTCGCCGACGATATCGGTATGAACCCGGTTCGGAGCCAGAACCTTCAGAGTTTCCGTCTTGCCACGGCGGCTCAGCGTCACCTCATAATGGAAACTGCCGTCCTCGCGGGCGATGAAATCCAGCTTCGCATCGCCCACCAGCGCCGCCAGCGGATAGGCCTCCAGCCGGAAACGGTTGGAGGGGGCGTTTTCGTGCACCGGGTAACGCACTTCGATGGCGTCGACGCCATCCAGATTGATCTCTTCCAGAAAGGTGAAGAGAAGCGGCTTGTAGGCGCTGCGGATGCGGGCGCAGATGCCTTTTTTCTTCAGCCTTTCTTCAGTCTCGCGGCGGCTTTTGGCGTCATCGAAGGTCCATGCCTCGAAGGACTGGCCGGGCTCGGCTTTGGCGACAAGCGCGTCCAGCGTTCGTTCGAAGGTCTTGTCGAAAATCTGGCTCATCACGGTTACCTCGAAGTTCTGCCTGTTGGGTCGAGGCTGTCGCGCAGCCAGTCGCCGAGAAGGTTGAGGCCAAGCACGGTCAGAAGAATCGCAAGGCCGGGAAAGACGCTAACCCACCATGCCGTCTGCAGATAGGTACGCCCATCCGCCAGCATGCCGCCCCAGCTCGGAATTGTCGGATCAACGCCGAGACCGAGGAAGGTGAGGCTGCTTTCCAGCAGGATGTTGTTGGCGACGTTGAGCGTCATCAGCACGATGACAGGGCCGATGAGGTTCGGCAGCAGGTGCTGTAGGATGATGCGCCAGTCTTTCACGCCGATGGCGCGGGCGGAAAGAATGAATTCCCGCTCCCTGAGCGTCAGCACCGAGCCGCGCACGAGACGGGCATATTGCACCCATTGCGAGACGATCAGGAGGATGATGGTGTTGGTGAGACTGCCGCCGACAATGGCGATGAAGGTGATGGCGAGCAGGATGAAGGGCATGGCGAGCTGGATATCGGCAAAGCGCATGACCAGCATATCCCAGAAGCCGCGATAATAACCGGCGACAAGGCCAACGGCGACGCCGAAGATCACCGCGCCGATGACCGAGGTGAAACCGACCAGCAGCGAAATCTTGCCACCTGCGACGACGCGGGCGAGCACATCACGCCCGAGCGGATCGGTGCCGAGGGGATGGGCGGCATTGGCGAAGGGTTTGGCAAGGCGCGCCATCAGGTCGATCTTGTCGGCCCCGCCAGGAAACAGCACGTCGGAAAAGATGACGGCAAGGCAGATGATTGTCGTCAGCGACGCGCCGAGGACGAATTCGAGATTGGTGAAGCGCGCGAGACGCGAGGTTTTGGCAGCCATCGTCACTTACTCCGTGCGGATGCGCGGATCGACAAGGCCATAGGCGATATCGACCAGAAGGTTGATGCCGACGATCATCAGCGACAGCACGGTGATGACGGCCTGAAGCACGGGATAATCGCGCGCGCCGACCGCGTCGAAGGCGAGCGTGCCGAGGCCCGGCCAGTTGAAGACACGCTCGATGACGACGATGCCGCCAAGCAGCCCACCAAATTGCAGGCCGAAATAGGTGATGAGCGGAATGGCGCAGTTGCGCAGCGCATGTTTGTAGAGAACCTTGCTTTCACTGAGCCCCTTGGCGCGCGCCACCATGACGTATTGCGAGCGCAGCGTATCGAGCATTGCCGTGCGTACAAGGCGCACATTGGTGGCAGTAAGGATCACACCCATGGTGACCGCGGGCATGATGTAGCTCGCAAAACCGCCCATGCCGCTTGGCGGTAGCCAGCCGAGCGTGATGGAGAACAGCAGCACCAGCATGGTGGCCAGCCAGAAATTCGGGAAGGAAAGGCCGACGAGCGAGAAGATGCGGATCACCTGATCTGCCGTCTTGCCACGCGAAGTCGCCGCCTTGATGCCGAGCGGGATGGATAGCGCAATCGACACCGCCATGGAGATGAAGGCCAAGAGCAGCGTGGCGGGCAGGGCATCGGCGATCAGGCGCGAGACCGGCGTGCTGCCGGTGAAGCTGCGGCCGAAATCGAGCGTCACGAGGCCCTTCAGGAAGCTGAAATATTGCACGAAGAACGGCCGGTCGGTGCCGAGCGCCGCACGGATGCGCGCCAGATCATCTTCCGTCATGCTGCCGCCGCCCTGGAACATGGTGACGGCGGGGTCACCCGTCAGGCGGATGGCGAAAGAAACGAGAAGGGTGATGGCAATGACGACAAAAATCGCCTGCAGCAATCGCTTGATGAGGAAACCGGCCACGTTTTTTACCTTGAAGAGAAACCCGGCCTTGCCCGCATTGCGGCGGGCAAGGTGTGTTGATCAGAAACCAGCCCGATTATTCGACGGTAACGTCGGTCAGCTTCAGGCGATTGTCAGGCGGTGCGACAAAACCCTTGACCCGCTTGTTGATGCCGTAAATGGCATTGGTGTTGTAAAGCGGGATTTCCAGCGCGCGTTCGGCGGTGTAGCTGCCGATTTCCTTGAGAATCTTTTCGCGCTCGGCGCGGTCCGTCAGCGGACGCTGGGATTCCAGGAGCTTGTCCAGCTTTTCGTCCTTGTCATAGGGGTTCCACTTTTCACCCGAGTGATACATGGAATAGGCGGTGTTATCGTAATCGAAGGTCCAGCCGCCCCATTTCTGCTGGAACATCGCGCCGGTCTTGCCCTGCGGAATGATGTCGTTCAGGAGAACGTTGGTTTCATAGGGCTTGATGGTAGCGGTGATGCCAACCATGGAGAGGTAGCTGGAAATGACCTGCGCCACTTCGTTCATCGTCGCGTCATTGCCGCGGATGTCGATCTGGAGCGCCGCACCCGGCTTGACGCCGGCTTCCGCGAGAAGCTTCTTTGCGCCTTCAGGATCGTAAGGCAGCGGCTTCAGTTCCGGATCGTAACCGAAGGACAGCGCGCTCTGGAAGCTTGCGATTTCCGATGCCTGGCCGGCAAGGATCGACTTGACGATCGTGCCGCGGTCGACGGCCATGATGATGGCCTTGCGCACCTTCGGATCGGCGGTAATGCCGTCACGGGTGTTGAAACGCAGCGCATCGACGGTCGGGCCGGGGACGCTGACGATCTGAAGCTTGGAATCGCCTTCGATGACCGGGATCATGCCGATCGGGATGGTGGGCGGAATGACGAGATCGACGCGGCCTGCCTGCAATTCGGCAACGGCGGTCGCCGGCTCTGAAATGAAGCGGTATTCCAGTTCGGAAAGCTTCGGTGCGCCGCCCCAGTAATCCGGGTTGGCTTCAAGCTTGATGTTGGTCTTCGGTGCATAGGATACGAATTTGAACGCGCCGGTGCCGATAGGGTTGAGGTTGAAGTTGTCCTCACCCTTTTCCTGGATATATTTCGGCGGCACGATCATGCCGCCATAACCGGCAAGCTTGGTGAGCAGAACCGGATCCGGCGCCTTCAGCTTCATGTCGACGGTGTAGTCGTCGATGACATCGACGCTTTCGATGGCGACATAGTTGGAGCGCTGCGGGCCCTTGGCACCCTGTTCGCCAAGAAGGCGCTCGAAGGTGAACTTGACGGCGGCGGCGTTAAAGGGCTCGCCATTGTGGAACTTGACGTTCTGGCGCAGCTTGAAGCGGATGCGCTTGCCTTCATCCAGCTCTTCCCAGGATTCGGCGAGGCCGGGCACGACCTTCAGGTCCGGGCCGCGATAGGTGAGGCCATCGAAGATGTTGGTGGCGACAGCGGCCCATTGAACGAGGAAGGTGTCGATCGGATCCCAGCTGCCCGGATCCTGCGGGCTGGAAATGGTCATCTTGCCGGCGGCAAGAGCCGGTGCGGCGGTCAAGGCCGTTGCGGCCATGGCAAGCGCGACGAACGTTGTCGTCATCCCCTTCTTGATTATTGTCATCTACCTGTTCCTCTTCAGATGGTTGTGGTTCTGGTTGTTATTCAGGCGCTCTTCGCGATGAAGTGGCCCGGATTGATTTCCTCATGGGCGAGAATGGCCGGCTCATCGCCGACACGGCGCACGGGATTGGGAATTTCGCCCTCGATCATGGCGATGCGGCGCTCGATGGTCGGATCGGCCACCGGCACGGCCGATAGCAGGCGGCGGGTATAATCATGGGTCGGCGTTTCGAAGACCTGGCGGCGGCTGCCCATTTCCATGATCTGGCCGAGATAAAGCACGGCGACGCGGTGGCTCATCTTTTCCACGACAGCCATGTCATGGCTGATGAAGAGATAGGCGAGGCCACGCTCGGCCTGCAAATCCATGAAGAGATTGATGATCTGCGCCTGAATGGAGACATCGAGCGCCGACAGCGCCTCGTCTGCAATGATAAGCTTTGGATCGGAAGCAAGCGCGCGGGCAATGCAGACGCGCTGTCGCTGGCCGCCGGAGAACTCGTGCGGATACCGCGCGGCGTGCTCGGAGGAGAGGCCCACACGCTCCAGCAATTCATCCACCCGCCGCTTTACGGCTTTCTGATCATTGATCAAACCATGGGTGTTGATCGGCTCGGCAATCGAAAAACCGACCGTCTTGCGTGGATCGAGCGAGGCGAAGGGGTCCTGGAAGATATATTGCACTTCCTGACGCATGCGGAAGCGTTCCGCCGCCGACATCTGTGCAAAGCTGCGGCCGTTGAAGGTTATTTCGCCCGAGATGGCCGACTGCAACTGCTGGATGGTGCGGCCGATGGTGGATTTCCCCGAGCCGGATTCTCCCACCAGCGCCAGCGTTTCGCCGGCATGAATATCGAAACTCACCTTCTGCACGGCGCTGCACCGGTGCGTTGCCTTGCCGAACAGGTTCTTGCGGATATCGAAGCGCACGAACAGGTCCTTGACCGACAGAAGCGGTTTCTGGTCGTATTTCGCGGTATTTTGCACGCGCTCTTCACCGATCACGACCGGCTGGCCATCCTGCAGCACGGTGAGCGGCAGGCGCTTCGGAAAGGCTTCACCTTCCATGCTGCCAAGGCGCGGAACGGCGGAAAGCAGGGCGCGCGTGTAAGGGTGCTGCGGATTGGCGAAGATATCCTTGACCGGACCTTCCTCGACCTTTTTGCCCTTCCACATGACGACGACGTCATCGGCCATTTCCGCCACCACGCCCATGTCATGGGTGATGAAGACCATGCCCATGCCGAGCTTCTTTTGCAGGTCGCGCATGATGTTGAGGATCTGCGCCTGAATGGTCACGTCGAGCGCCGTCGTCGGTTCGTCGGCAATGAGAAGCTTCGGGCGACAGGCGAGCGCCATGGCAATCATCACACGCTGGCGCATGCCGCCGGAAAGCTGGTGCGGGTATCGCTTCAGAAGCTCGGCGGCATCGGGCAGGCGCACCATTTCGAGAAGCTTCTGTGCTTCTGCCATCGCTGCCTGCTTACCCATCTTCTCATGCAGCACAAGCACTTCGCAGATCTGGTCGCCGATGGTGAAGACGGGGTTGAGCGAGGTCATCGGCTCCTGGAAGATCATGGCGATCTCCTTGCCGCGGATCGAGCGCATCTCTTTCTGAGAGGCCTTCAGCAAGTCCCTGCCTTCAAACAGGATTTTGCCTGTCGGATAGGTCGCGCCCATCATGTCCGCAAGGCGCATGGTGGAGAGCGACGTGACCGATTTTCCCGATCCGGATTCGCCGACGATCGCCACCGTGCGGCCAGGCTCGACGCGAAAGGAAATATCGTCCACGACGCGGCTGTTGCCAAACTCGACGCTCAGGCCTTCGACGGACAGCAGGGCGTTTGCGTTTGCGGCAGTCATGTCAGTGTCTCCGGCGTGGCCTGCGCCGGTGAAGCGGCGCGGTGGTCTGGAAAAGGAAAAGAGCGATGGGCAGGCGAGCTTGGCGCAACGCCGGGCGGGAATATCGAAAATGTCGGGTAAGATCGCATCTTCAGGATGCTTTTTCACAGGGAGCCGCGCGACAAGCGATGCCCCGCATTAATAGCCGCAGTGCCGCCGCAGCCGTACCGGTCAAATCCATGTCAGCCACCCGACGCGAAACGCCGGATGCCAATTCGACAATGCGCATGAAACCTTATTCTCCCCCGCCCTTGTTTTATGGAAAAAGCTAACAAAACAGAACAATCATGTCCATAGTGTTGAACAATTTTTGTGTACTGCTCTACAAATACGCATATGCACCGATTTTGAGCGCGTGTTCCTGTACAATGCTTCGCAAAGAGGCGTGTATTCCGCGTGTAGCGCCACTGAAAACGCTGAGAAGAACGAAGAGGAATGGGAATGCCGTGCATGAACAATAGGGCGGGCGCAGTCAGGCTGAGGGGTTTTCTACGATGCTTGTCCAAGGATGATGTCGAACTGGTCCGGCGCCACCTTCCTGAACATCTTCGTCTGACGAGAGAGGAACCCGGCTGCATTTCCTTCGAGGTATCCGAGACAGACGATCCCCTGATCTGGCGGGTTGAGGAGCTTTTTGCCGATCGTGCCGCCTTTGATTTTCATCAGCAGCGGACGCGGGCTTCGGAGTGGTTTATGGCGACCTCCGCCATTCCACGCAATTACGAGATAGCGACATTGGAATAATTGAGAACAGGCCGCAGCGGCATTCCTGAGCGCTGCAGCCTCTTAGGATTTCGCTGCCGAGACCTATTCCTTCGGCATGCCAACCGGCGGCGCAAGGCGTCGTTGCGCGGCGATGCGGAAGGGGGCGTTCATGGCACCATAACCGCCGTAAGCCCCGCGTCTTTCGATGATTTCGAAGAAGAAACCTTCGCCGAAGGTGCGGCTGTAGATCTGGAAATATTCGCCATTGTCGTCGCGGTCATAAAGGATGCTGGCAGCCCGGAGAGCATCGGAAAATTCCGGCTCCAGACCGAAACGCGCTTCCAGATCGTCGTAATAATTGCGCGAGATCGGCAGGGCGTGGAAGCCACGTGCCTGCATCGCCCTGGCCGTCGCGAAAATATCGTCGGTGGCGAAGGCGATGTGCTGGATGCTGGTGCCGAAACCTTCAGCCAGGAATTTGCCGGCGAAGGTCTTGCGATTGTCGGCGCCGTTCATGGTCAGGCGGAAATGCGGTGAGGGTACGCTTTCAATCGCCTGGCTGCGCACCAACCCGCCCGGATCGACCACATCGATCATCGGTGTGCGGCGCGTAGAAAATAGCGAGGTGTAGAACAGAAGCCACGTCAGCATTTCATCGTAATGCGTTGTTTGCGCAAGATGATCGATCCTCTTCAGCCCGGCATCGCCAGCTGGTTTATTGTCGCCGACTTTCGCAAACTCATTGTCCCAGATGGAAGCAAGCGCCGGCGAATCGTCGAGGAAATAAATGACACCGTTGCCCACGCCCTGAATGGCCGGGACGGCGACTTCGCCCGTCTTGCGCGGCTCGGCGAAGGTGGGCGCACCCAGCGCTTCAGCACGCGCCAGCGCCGCTTTGGCGTCATCGACCTTCAGGCCGAATGCATAGGCATTGGTGCCGTGGATGGAATAGGACGCCCCGGCGAAACTGTCGCCGCCATCACTGGTATTGATGACGATGCGGATATCGCCCTGGGTGTAGAGGTCGACATCGCGATTGCGGTGATGTGCGGTTTTCTCGAAACCGAGCGTGGCGAGCAGCGCCTCCAGATTGATCTTTTCTTCCGGCGCCGTGGTGAATTCCACGAACTCCACGCCCCGCGTCTCAACCCGGTCCGGCATGGCGGGCACGTCGATTCTGATATCCGGCTCAAGACGGCGCACCTGATCCATCAGGTTGACGAGCGAGCGGTGGCCGTCCTCGGCGAGCAGCCGGGCCGAGCCGCCGCGGAACTGGTCATTGAAGATTTCGAGCGACAGCGGGCCGCTATAACCGGTTGCAGCCACGGCGCGCATGAAATCCACGACAGGCAGATCGCCTTCTCCCGGCATGTTGCGGAAATGGCGGCTCCAGTAGAGCAGGTCCATGTCGATCAGCGGCGCATCGGCCAGTTGAACGATGAAAATCTTGTCGCCAGGAATGGAACGGATGGAATTGGGATCGATCTTGCGCGACAGCGTGTGGAAACTGTCGAGAATGATGCCGACATTGGCGTGGTCGGCACGGCGCACCACTTCCCAGGCATCGCGGTGATCGCTGATGTGACGGCCCCAGGCCAACGCCTCGTAACCCACGCGCACGCCATGTTTTGCGGCGAGTTCGCCCAGCTGATGGAAGTCGGCGGCGGCGCGGTCTATGCCGCCGAGCGAGACCGGCGAGACATTCGAGCAGATCAGCATCAGATCTGTGCCGAGTTCGCCCATGATGTCGAATTTCCGCTGCGCTCTCTCGAAGGCGCGGGCGCGGTGCGGCTCCGGCATGCCCTCGAAATCGCGGAACGGCTGAAACAGGGTGATATCAAGTCCGTGGTCGGCAGCCAGTGCCTTTACCTCGCGCGGGGAGGCGTCATAGGTCAGGAAATCGTTTTCGAAAATCTCCACGCCGGAAAAGCCGGCCTTGGCGATCGCCGCCAGCTTTTCGGGGAATTCGCCACTGATCGATACGGTTGCAATGGATGTGCGCATTGGCATGCCGTGTCCTGCTGTGTCATAGCTCGCCATATTGCCTTCCTTTTCAGCCTTATGTACTGATTGGTTAATAAGCAGGGCGTGACCGCAGGCCGCCGCCCCACCGATGGAATGGATGATGACCAAAACTGCGACTTTGAACGCGACCCGAGAAAGCCGGCAGGCGAAGCGTGATCCGGAAGGGGTTCGCCGCGACATTCTTTCGGTGGCCATGGAAGAGTTTTCGCAAAATGGCCTCTCCGGCGCCCGCATCGATGAAATAGCGGCGCGCACGCGCACGTCCAAGCGCATGATCTATTATTATTTCACCGACAAGGAGAGCCTTTACCAGCGCGTTCTGGAGGAGGCTTATGCCAAGGTTCGCGGCGGCGAGAGCGATCTGGAGCTCGATGATCTGGAACCGGCTGCGGCGCTCGACAAGCTCTGTCGGTTCACCTTCGATCACCACCGGCGCAATCCCGCTTTCATTCGCATGGTGATGATCGAGAACATCCATCACGGCCGGCACATGCAGTCCTCCGAAACGATCCGCCAGCTCAACCGTCCGGCCATCGATGCGCTGGAAAGCGTGCTGCTGCGAGGCCAGCAGAGCGGCGTCTTCCGCGAGGGCATCGATGCGCTGGAATTGCACTGGCAGATCAGCGCGCTGTCCTTTTTCAACGTCTCGAATGTCACGACGTTCTCGTTCATCTTCGGCGACAGCCTGTTCACCGATGCGGGACAGGAGACATTGTCGCGGCATGTCAGCGACATGGTGCTGCGTTATGTGCTGACGCCCGCCCATATCACGACGAGCGCGAAAGACGGCCGATGAGGTGGCGCAGCGCCACGTCATAACCTTCGATGCCGAGGCCGGCGATCACGCCTTCCGCGCGGGTCGAGACATAGGAGTGGTGCCGGAAGACCTCGCGCTTGTGGATGTTGGAAATGTGAACCTCGATCACCGGCCCCTCAAAGGCATTGAGCGCATCGAGGATGGCCACCGACGTATGGGTAAAGGCGCCGGGGTTGATGACGATGCCTGCGGATTTGCCGCGGGCTTCGTGAACCCAGTCGATCAGCTCATATTCCCGGTTGCTCTGGGCAAAAAACAGTTCGTGGCCGGAGGTTTCTGCGATCCCGCGGCAACGGGACTCGATATCGGCGAGCGTTTCATAGCCGTAGATTTCCGGCTGGCGCTGGCCGAGCAGGTTGAGGTTCGGGCCGTTGAGGATTGTGAAAAGGCTCATGCCACCCCCTCCGCCATGCACAGCTCGGTGAAATGTGCGGTCATGCGCGCAGCGTCCGGCTCGCGGCCGCAGAAGAGGCGGAATGCGCCAACGGCCTGAAATACCGTCATGCCGCCGCCGGGCAGGGTGCGGCAGCCCTTTTTCGCCGCCGTCGCCAGCAACTCGGTCACGAGCGGCATGTAGACGATGTCGGCCACCCAGTGTCGTTGCTCGATCAGGTCGGCCGAAACCGGCATGCCGGGATGCGCGGGCATGCCCATTGGCGTGGCGTGGATCAGGCCATCGGCAAAGGGCAGGGAAGCGGCCGGGTCGCCAACGGCAAAGGCGCGCCCTTCTCCGAACCGGTCGTTGAGTTCGCTCGCCAGGCGCTCGGCCCGGGGCAAATCGCGATCGAAAATATCGAGTCTCATAATATCGAGCTTCAGGGCGGCATGGGCGACAGCCACGCCGGCGCCGCCTGCGCCGACCAGCAGCGCCCGATCACGCTTTGCATCCGGCAGGCCGCGCACGAAGCTTTCGTAAAAGCCGTACCAGTCCGTGTTATGGCCAATGCGGCGGCCGTCGCGGAAGACGACGGTATTGACCGCTCCAAGCATCCGGGCGTCGTCAGAAAGTTCGTGCAGATGCGCGATGACGGCCTGTTTGAACGGATGGGTGATATTGGTGCCGGCAAAACCGCGCGCCTCCAGCTCATCGAGCAGATCGGGAAGGGCGCTTAAGGGCAATTTGCGGGCGGAGACATCCACCAGCTCATAAGAATAGTCGAGACCATGGGCTGCTCCCTCGCGCATATGCAGCGCGGGTGACTTGGATAGCTGGATATCGGCGCCTATCAGGCCGACCTTGAATGCGGTTTTGTCTGTCATGATCTCGGGTCGTTCATCTGTTCGGCGGCGGGCATCGCCTGCCTTCGGGTTGCTGGCGAGGTGTTGAAACCTCGCCGTCGTCATCCTCGGGCCTGATCCCGGGGATCTGTCATCCGCTGGCTCCATGGATCCCCGGGCCTGTCCCGGGGATGACGCTGTCTCTGCGCGGGAGGTCGCCAAGAGTTCCCCGCGGAGCGCGAACCTCAATGATGGGCGAGAATTTCGCCAAGGAACGTGCGGGTACGCTGGTGCTTGGGATCGCGGAAGAATTCCTCCGGGGGGCCTTCCTCGATGATCTCGCCTTCCGACATGAAGACCACGCGGTCGGCCACCTGCCGGGCGAAACCCATTTCATGCGTGACGCAGATCATCGTCATGCCGTCGCGGGCAAGACCGATCATGGTGTCGAGCACTTCCTTCACCATTTCCGGATCGAGGGCCGAGGTCGGTTCGTCGAACAGCATCGCCTTCGGTTCCATACACAGCGCCCGCGCAATCGCCGCGCGCTGCTGCTGGCCGCCGGAAAGCTGGGCGGGGTACTTGTCGGCCTGGTTGAGAATGCGCACGCGCTCCAGATATTTGCGTGCCGTCGCCTCCGCATCGGCCTTCGACAGGCCTTTCACCCGCATGGGCGCCAGCGTGCAGTTTTCCATGATGGTCTTGTGCGGGAAGAGATTGAAGCTCTGGAACACCATGCCCACTTCGCGCCGAACCGCATCGATGGCGCGGCTGGAATCCGAAAGCATGGTTCCCTCCACCGTAATCTTGCCCTCCTGGATTTCCTCCAGATGGTTGATGCAGCGAATGAGGGTGGATTTGCCCGAACCGGACGGGCCGCAAAGAACGATCTTCTCGCCCTTGCGAACCGTCATGTTGACATTTTTAAGCGCGTGGTAGGCTCCATACCACTTTCCGACCCCTTCAAGGGCGATAAGCGGAACCTGTGCGGCGGCGGATTGCGGCATGGAAACCTCCAGATTACTTCACGGTGAAGGGGATGTCGGGAAGGCTGTCCGGGAAGGCCGGCACTTCGCGCTTCATCCATTTGTCGTAAATCTTGGCGAGCTGACCATCCGACTTGATCTTGTCGAGGAAGGCGTTGACGGTTTCGTTCCAGTCCTTCTCGCCCGGGCGGGTGCCGGCGCCGTTATACATGGTCGTCAGTTCGAACTTTGATTCGTACTTGCCCTCGGAGGCCTTGTTCAGCCGGTCGCCGTAGAACATGTTGCCGCCCACGGCTTCGACCTGGCCCGATATCAGCGCCTGAATGTTGGCGGCGTCGTCATCGAAGCGCAGAATATTGGCTTTGGAGCCGGCACCGGCAGTAATCGCCGTGTCCATGGCGCTCGACTTCGGCACGCCGACATTGATGCCGGTCAGATCATCGTAACCGGCGATCTTCTTGTCCTTGGGGGCATAGACGGAAAACACGTTGCCGACATAGGGCTTCGAATACTGGATGCTCTTGGCGCGCTCGGCGGTCATGGCCATGGTGGCGAAGAGCACGTCGACCTTGCCGGTCAGCAGCGCCGGGATGCGGTTTGCGACGGCGAGCGGCACGAACTCGGCCTTCACGCCGAGATAGTCCGCGAAGGCCTTGCCGATATCGGCATCGAGACCATCCTGCACGCCGCTGGAATTCACGAAGCCCCAGGGCGAATTGTCACCCTGAATGCCGATGACGACCTTGCCCTTGGCCTTTGCCTCTTCAACGGTCCCGGCGAAAGCATCGCCCGGTGTCACGAAAGGCAGCGCAACCGTTGCCGCGGCGAGCGCGAGCAGGGCGCGACGCGAGAATTTCATGCTGGTGGTTTTCATCTTTTGCTCCTCCTTACAAAGCTGATGAGATGGTTTTGACGTTTAACGGGACGCGGCCTGCAGCCGCTTTTCGACGCCAGCGCCCCACAGGGAGAGCGGCCAGCAGATCAGGAAATAGATGATGCCGACGAGGGCGAAGACGGTGAGCGGGCGGAACGTCTGGTTGGAGACGATCTGTCCGGCGCGGGAGAGCTCGACGAAACCCACGATCGCCGCAAGCGAGGTGCCCTTGATGAGCTGCACGAGGAAACCGATGGTGGCCGGCAGTGAAATCTTGAGCGCCTGCGGCAGGATCACATCCTTCATGCGTGAGACGTAATGCAGGCCGAGCGCATTGGCCGCTTCCGTCTGGCCCTTCGGCACAGCCTGGATGCCGCCGCGCCAGATTTCACCCAGAAAGGCGCTGGCATGCAGCGTGAAGGCGATGGCAACGGCGATCCAGGCATCGACATTGAGGCCGGCGAGCGCCACGCCGTAATAAACGACGAAAAGCTGCATCAGGAGCGGCGTGCCCTGGAAGATGGCGATGTAGGCCGTGCTTGCCCGCTGGATTGCCGGGCTGTCCGCAACGCGGGCGAGCGCCACGCAAAGGCCGAAAATGCCGCCGCCGATAAAGCCGATGATGGTCAGCGCAAGGGTCCATTTCAGGCCCTGCAGCAGGAAGAAGAGTTCGTTGGGACCGATGGATGCCATTGTCTTTTCTCCTCACTTGACCGGATAGCTGAAGGAAAGGCGGGAGATGAGCGAGAAGACGGCCATCATCAGCGAGGAAATGACGAGATAAAGCAGCGTGATCGAGAAATAGACCTCGAAGGACCTGAACGTATCCGCCTCGATCTTCTGCGCGACCGAAGTCAGCTCATAAGCGGCGATCGAAGTGCAGACCGACGTCGTCAGCGTCAGCATGATGAACTGGCTGGTGAGTGACGGATAGACCGCGCGCAACGCCGGCTTCAGGATGATATGGCGGAAGATCTGCGCCCGGTGCAGGCCGAGCGCGAGGCCCGCTTCCACCTGGCCCTTGGGGATGGAATCGACCCCGCCTCGAATGATTTCAATGGCGTAGGCGCCACCGTTCAGGGCCAGCGCAATGATGGCGGTGACGGTGGGATTGAGCTTGATGCCGATCTGCGGCAGGGCGAAGAAGATGAAGAATATCTGCACCAGAAACGGCGTATTGCGGATGGCTTCCACAAAGCCGATGACGATGCCGCGCAGCAGCCTGAAACGCGAGCGTCGGGCGACAACCCCGAGAACCCCGATGACGGTGGCAAGCGACATGCCGGCAATGGCAAGGCCGATCGTCGCCAGACAGGCTAAAAGCAGCTCGGGCAGCCGGTCTATGACCGCTGAGAAATCGAGACTGTAAGACATTCTTCCTCCCAACCCCTTCGGGCCCGGACAGGCTTTGCGCCTTGTCCGCATCGCTCTGGAACCGTGCGGCGCCAAAGCCCTCCATTTGTCGATTTTTGCCGCTGCGGGCTTCGAACCCTTGCCGGCGGCGTCTCGTTAATCTTAATGTTTGTACCAGTTAGTTCATTTTTGTGTCAAGCGCCATGTCCGGTTAAAAAGTGGCGTTACCGCGGTTTTTTTATTTTTTGAAATTCCCGATAAAGTCTTTTTTATCAATGGCTAATGCAAAGGAGCGCAAGCGCTTTCCGCACGTCACCATGTCGCCACCGGCCGCCCGTCTGGCAGTCCCTTGAAGCCCTGGTCTATGGAAGATGCCGATCGTCCTGAGGCTCGTTGTCGCCTGCGCCCAACCTGTCTATCTGCCCCGCCAACCGCTCGGCGATCAACAGCGAGGCTCCCGTTGCCGTCACCATTTGTGGGAGCGACAGCCATTCCAGCATCCAGCCCGCACCGGACCTTTCCTGTTCGTGCACAAGCGACTGGTGCAACGCCGATATGTGCACGGCATTGAAGCGCGCGAGCGTCACCAGCGTTTCGGCATTGACCGGGTTTTGTTTGTGCGGCATGGCCGAGGAACCGCCGCCTCCGGAGAGACGGATTTCCGTGCCGAGTTCGGCCATGAGCGCGATGTCCTGCCCGAACTTGCCGAGCGTGCCCGTGATCAGCGAAAGCAGACCGGAAAATTCGGCGATGCCGTCGCGCTGGCTTTGCCATTGTGGCCGATCGGCAAGGCCGAGGCGCCTTGCCAGATCGATGCGCACGGCTGCGGCATTGTCACCGAGCTTTTCGAGCGTGCCGGCCGCGCCGCCGAATTGCAGGGCGAAACCGGTCTGCGCGAAGCTCTGGAGCCGCAGTAAATGGCGCTCCAGCGGTGAAATCCAGCTTGCCGCCCGGTCGGCGACGGTGATGCCGATCGCGGCCTGCATGCGGGTGTAGCCCGTCAACGGATTGTGGCCGTCGCGGGAGGCGAGATCTCCCAGCGTATCGACGAGACGTCCGAGCCGCATGGCGATGATTTCCGCCGCCAATTTCAGCCGCAGCATCAGGCTGGTATCGATGACATCCTGGCTTGTCGCACCGAAATGCACCTTGTCCGCTGCCTTGCCGGCGACGGCCGCCCGCATCTGCCGGATGAGTTCGGGAACCACAACGCCATCCTTTGCGACGCCGTGGCGAAGGGCGGTGACGTCGGCGGCAAAGTCCGACAGGCCTGAGACAATCGCTTGTGCCACCTCATCCGCAAGGATGCCAGCCTCCGCCTCCGCCTCCGCCAGCGCCGCTTCGAAACGGATCATGGCGTCGATATCCGCCCTTGCCGAAAACAGCTCGACGATTTCGCTGTCGCTGAAAAGGCCTGAGAGGAAAGGGTGCTCGAAGGGGGAAAGGCTCATCGTCCGTCTCGCTTTCTTTTGCGCATATCGTTGTCGCAAAACCGCTGCACACTTTTGCGCGATATGCGTCAGATATCGAAAAACACGGTTTCGCCTTCGCCCTGCAGACGGATATCGAAACGATAAACGTTGCCTTCTTCCTTTTTGGCGACAAGCGTGGCGATGCGGCTTTTCTGCTCGATGCGGGCGAGAACGGGATCGGCGGCATTGGCCTCCTGTTCTTCCGGGAAATACATACGGGTCTGCAGGCCGATATTGATGCCGCGCGCGACGATCCAGAAGGTGATGTGCGGCGCCATCGGCCGACCGTCGCGGAACGGCACCGAGCCGGGCTTGATGGTTTCGAAGACGAATTCGCCCGTATCCATGTCACCGGGCGAGCGGCCCCAGCCGATGAAATTCGGATCGGCCTTGCCGCGCGTTTCGCTCGGGCTGTTGTAATAGCCGTCGGTATCGGCCTGCCATATCTCGATTAGCGCATCCTTGAGCGGCATGCCGGCGCCGTCATAGACCGTGCCGCGCACGCTGATGCGCTCGCCGCGGGCCTTGTCGTTATAAAGCGGGCCGGAACCGAGATCCTTCTCGAACACGCCTTCGATGCCGACGAAATTGGGTGTGCAGCCGATATGCACATAGGGGCCTGCCGTCTGCGAGGCGGTTTCCTTGAAATAGTTGAGCGGCTGAACCATGGTCAGTTGCCCTCCATGCGGTTTTCGAAAAGGGTGGAGCGGCGACCGCGCAGCACGATATCGAACTTATAGGCCAGCATGTCCATCGGCAGCGTCGCATTCATGTCCAGTGGCGCGATCAGTCTCCGTATCGCATCCTCGTCCGGAATGGTTTTGACGATCGGACATTTCCAGATCAGCGGATCGCCCTCGAAATACATCTGGGTGATGAGGCGCTGCGCGAAACCGTGACCGAAGATGGAGAAATGGATATGGGCCGGCCGCCAGTCATTGACGCCGTTCGGCCAGGGATAGGCGCCCGGCTGGATGGTCTTGAACCAGTAATAGCCGTTCTCGTCGGTGATCGTGCGGCCGACGCCGCCGAAATTCGGATCGATGGCGGCGAGGTAGCTTTCCTTCTTGTGGCGGTAGCGACCGCCGGCATTGGCCTGCCAGAATTCCACCAGCGCGCCGCCGACGCCGCGACCGCGCTCGTCCAGCACCCGGCCATGAACGAGAATACGCGGTCCAACAGGCATTTCACCGGGGCGGGCATAGTTCAGGATGAGATCGTTATCCAGCGGATTCAGCATGCCATGGCCAAAAACGGGACCGGTGATCTCGCTCTTGGTTCCCTCAAGCGAAATCAGGGCGCGTTGCGGCGAGCGCAGGATCGAGGTCTTGTAGCCGGGCGCATAGGCCAGCGGGTGAATATCGCGGTTGCGCGCGAAGAAAGGCCCGGTTTCTGGTGGCTGGTTGCTCATTTCGTCTCCTCCCCATCGCCAGTTTCATCAAGGGAACTATCGGCTTTCATGCTGGCCAGGGCAAGCTTGGCAATCTTGAAAGCATGATTGGCGGCAGGCACGCCGGCATAGATCGCCACGTGCATCAGCGCCTCGCGAATATCCGCCTCGGTTGCGCCGGTATTGACGGTGGCGCGCACATGCATGGCAAGTTCTTCGTCCTGGCCCAGCGCCGCAAGAAGGGCGATGGTGACCATCGAGCGCTCGCGTTTCGTCCATTGATTGCCGGACCAGACGGTGCCCCAGGCGCCTTCGGTAATGAGCTGCTGAAAAGGCTGGTCGAAGCCCGTCGTCACGGTCTGGGCGCGGTCCACATGGGCATCTCCCAGCACGGAGCGACGGGTCTTCATGCCCTGTTCGAAACGTTCGTTCTTGTTGTTCTGGTCCGCCATCGGTCAATGCTCCGGCAAGGTCTTGAGAAAAATGCACGCGGCCTGCGCGTAGGCGAGTGGCTGTTCAAGGCAGGGAATGTGGCCGCAGCCGGCAATTGTTACAAAGCGGCTTGCGGGAATGAGGTCTGCCAGCGATTTTACCAGTTCCGGCGGTGTCGAGCCGTCCTGATCGCCCACGACACAAAGCGTCGGCACGGCAATGTGCCCGGCGGCAGCGGTAAAATCCGCATCGCGGATGGCGGCGCAAGTGCCGCTGTAACCGGCTTCCGGCTGCTGCGCCAGCATGTTGCGTGCGCCGGCATAGGCGGCATTGTCAGGCGTGCGGAAGGCGGGCGTGAACCAGCGCTCCATGACGGGATCGACCAGCGAGCCGAGGCCATCCGCAGAGATTTTGTCGATGCGGGCGTTCCACATGTCGGCCGTGCCGATCTTGTGAGCGGTATTGCTGAGCACGAGTGCGCGGACGAGATCGGGCCGGCGGGCATAAAGCCCCTGGGCAATCAGGCCGCCGACGGACAGTCCCCAGATGACGGCACTTTTCACGCCGAGATGATCGAGCAGCGCGATCAGGTCACCGGCATGGTCGTCGATCGAATAGGGTGGGCAACCGATATCGGAAAGCCCGTGGCCACGCTTGTCGTGCAGCACGTAGGCATAGTCATCGCCAAGCACCTCGATCACCGCATCCCAGATGCGGAAATCCGTACCGAGCGAATTGACGAAGGCGATGACCGGCTTGCCGCTGTCCAATCCCTTGACGCGATAATGGATCACGGTCTCGCCGCAGCGCAGAAAATGCATGATGGCTCCTCCTGCCGGGGATATTGCAAGCGGGTTCCGGTTAAGTAAAATGACATTATCGATGAAAATCATAACCACTGGATTATACGAGCGATGGTCGACCAGCGTATCAAGTTCCGCCACCTGCAGACCTTCGTGGAGGTTGCGCGGCAGAAAAGCGTCATCCGCGCCGCCGAAATCCTGCATGTCAGCCAGCCGGCGGTGACAAAAACGATCCGCGAACTGGAAGAGATTCTGGGTGTCTCGCTATTCGACCGGGAAGGTCGCGGCATTCGCATCAGCCGCTACGGCGAGGTTTTCCTGCGCCACGCCGGCGCGACGATGACGGCGTTGCGACAGGCGGTCGATTCGGTTTCGCAGGAGGCGGCGCGCGCCGGTCCCCCGGTGCGGGTGGGTGCTCTGCCCACGGTTTCGGTCCGCATCATGCCGAAGGCGATGGCCGGTTTTCTGGCGGAAAAGACCGGCAGCCCGGTGAAGATCGTGACGGGCGAAAACGCCGTTCTGCTGGAGCAGCTGCGGGTCGGCGATCTCGATCTCGTCGTCGGCCGTCTCGCGGCGCCGCAGAAGATGGCCGGGTTTTCCTTCGAGCATCTCTATTCGGAAAGGGTGCGCTTCGTGGTGCGGGCTGGCCACCCGCTTCTGTCGCCCGGTGTTTCGGTGTTCGATCACCTGCATGAATATCCGGTGCTGATGCCCACACGGCAGTCCGTCATCGGTCCTGTCGTGGAACAGTTTTTGATCGCCAACGGTGTTCCGGCCCTGCCGATCCGCATCGAAACCGTATCCGACGCCTTCGGTCGCGCCTTTCTGCGCACCAGCGACGCGATCTGGATCATCTCGGAGGGCGTGGTGGCGGCGGATGTGGCGGATGGCATCCTCGAAATTCTGCCGGTCGAGACCGGCGATACCAGCGGGCCGGTGGGTCTGACGGTCCGGGCCGATACGCAGCCCTCGCTGCCGCTTTCGCTGCTGATGCAGGCCATACGTGAGGCGGCGGGCGAGTTGCTGGATGGGAGGGCGGAGGCTGGTTCTTGAGATGAGGGTGAGGGTCGGAAAAGTCTGAGAACCTCTCCTCCGTCATTCCGGCCTTGAGCCGGAATCCAGCCACGGCGCGTCTGCGCCGTGAAAAGAGTCCTTTTTTGGCGATCAATGACTTGATAGCGCTGGACCCCGGATCAGGTCCGGGGTGAGGTGTGGAAACGGTAGAGATAAAAGCCGCGTGTCTGGGGCAGCCCTAATAGGGAAGCCCCACGTAATTTTCCGCAAGCGCGGTGGAAGCGGCGCGCGATTGGACGAGATAATCCAGTTCCGCCTCCTGAATGCGCTGGCCGAAATCCCCCGTATCGGGAAAACGATGCATCATCGTCGTCATCCACCAGGAGAAGCGCACCGCCTTCCACACGCGGGAAAGCGCCTTCTGCGAATAGGCGTCGATGCCGGCCTCAGACCTGTCGCGATAAAACTCGATCAGCGCCTCGCTCAGATAATGTACGTCGCTGGCGGCAAGGTTCAGGCCCTTGGCACCCGTTGGCGGCACGATATGGGCGGCATCCCCCGCTAAAAACAGCCGTCCGAACCGCATTGGTTCACTGACAAAGGAACGGAGCGGCGCGATCGATTTTTCAAAGGAGGGGCCGGTCACCATTGCATCCGCATGGTTTTCCGGCAGGCGACGGCGGATTTCATCCCAGAAACGTTCATCGCTCCAGTCTTCAGGCCGGTCCTCGAGCGAACATTGAATGTAATAACGGCTGCGCGTGTGCGAGCGCATGGAGCAGAGCGCAAAACCGCGCGGATGATTGGCGTAGATGAGTTCGTGGTTGACCGGCGGCACTTCGGCCAGAATGCCGAGCCAGCCGAAGGGGTAGACCTTCTCGAATTCCCTGATCGCGCCTTGCGGCACGGATTTTCGGCTCACCCCGTGAAAACCATCGCAGCCGGCAATGAAATCGCAATCGATCCGGTGGGTTACGCCATCTTTCTGATAGGTTACATAAGGGCTTTCGCCATCGAAATCATGCGGCTCGACATCAGATGCATCGTAGATGGTCGAGAGGCCGGCCGCTTCGCGCACATCCATCAGGTCATGGGTCACTTCCGTTTGGCCATAGACGGTCACACGCTTGCCGCCGGTCAGATCGAATAGATCGATACGATGGTCGCGACCGTCGAAGGTCAGCGAAAAACCGTCATGCGGCAGACCCTCGCGGCGCAGGCGCTTATCCGCGCCGGCCTTTTCCATGAGCTGTACCGTGCCTTCTTCCAGTACGCCGGCGCGGACGCGGCCGAGAATGTATTCCTTGCTGACGCGGTCGAGAATGACGGTCTCGACACCGGCTTTCGCCAGAAGCTGGCCAAGCAACAGCCCCGATGGACCGGAGCCGATGATGACGACCTGTGTACGCATTGTTTCCTCCCGAACTTGTCTCCGGTCAAGAAATTGACCAAGCGTTGCCGGAAGCTCAATGGACTTTCCGGTCCGTAAATTGCACAATCCGACCATCGGGTCCAGGAGGGGGATGAGATGCGTGTGACTGCCAATGAAGGGCTCTATGGTGAGGAAGCCGCGCAGGGCAGCGATTTTCGCTTCCATTGCGAAACGCTTTTTTCGCGGAGCAGCCTGCATCGCTTTGAAATCGGCCTGCATCGCCATTCTGCTTTTTTGCAAATCTTGTACATTTTTGGCGGCGAGGGCGATGCCTTGCTGGATGGCCGCATCGAGCCGATCCGCCCGCCGGTCGCCATCATCGTGCCACCCGGTTTCGAACACGGCTTCCGTTTTTCCCGCGATATCGGCGGCGTCATCGTCACTATGCTGCAGGGCGCGCTGCCGGCATCGGTGCAGGCGCTTCTGCTGCGGAATTTCTCCCAACCGGTGCTTCTGCCCTTGCAGGATTTTGCCGATGGAGAAGGAGTGCGCAGCGGGTTCGAACGGATTTCCGCGGAATATGAGGCCCGTGAGATCGGTCGCGACGCGATGATAGAAGGCCAGCTTGCGACCGTCGTAGCGCTTCTTTCACGGGCGGCGCGGCCGCTTCTGGAAACAAGCGGTGAGGGCCTGGCGGAGCAGCGTTTCGAACGGTTGCTGTCGCTGATCGCCCGCCATATCCGCGAGCCGCAGAAAGCCGGTTTTTATGCGAGGAAGCTCGGCCTTTCGGAAACGCACCTCAACCGGCTTGTCCGTTCCGTTTCCGGGCTCAGCCTGCAGCGGCTGATTGCCAAGCGCCAGATCGAGATCGCCCAGCAGGAACTGGTCTTCACCGTTTCCAGCGTACAGATGATCGCGGAGGGTCTTGGATTTGCCGATCCCGCTTATTTCAACCGCTTCTTCAGGCGGGAAACCGGCATGACGCCGCGCGCCTGGTGGCTCGCCGAGCAGCGCAGGATGGGCGATACCGGCGTGCGGCAGATGCCGCTTCAGACCAGCATTCTCGCCAGTTCCCGCTGAACGGACAGAAGGGCGGGCAAATATCGCTCCACCAGATCATCCATCGAAGCGACCGAGGCGGCGAGCCCGACATTCAGCGCGGCAACCGTTTGGCCACGCACGCTTTTCAGCGGCACGGCGATGGAGCGAAGGCCGATTTCGACTTCCTGATCGATCAACGCATAACCGCGATGGCCGGTCACCTCGATCTCGGTGAGCAGGGCCTGAATATCGGTAATCGTCTTTTCCGTGCGGGCGACCAGCCGGGAGGCTTCGAGAATGTCGCGCTGGCGTTCGGGCGGCTGAGCGGAAAGAAGAACACGGCCCATGGAGGTGCAATAGGCGGGCAGGCGCGACCCGGGCATCAGCGCAATGGACATGACCCGCTGCTGGGCGGCGCGGGCGACATAAACAATTTCGGTCTCGTCCAGGATAGAGACGGAGGTACTCTGGCCGATCTCCTCAGAGAGATGGTCGATGAGCGGTTGTACGATTTTCGGCAGCGGCATGGTGGCGAGGCAGCCGGTGCCGAGCCGCAGCACCTTCGGCGTGACGGTAAAGAATTTGCCGTCATAGGCGGCATAACCAAGCTCCGATAGCGTGAGCAGGCAGCGGCGTGTGGTGGCGCGGTCCAGTCCGGCGATCTCGGCGGCATCGGAGATGGACAGGCGCGGCCGCTCGGCGCTGAAGGCTTCGATCACGCGCAATCCCTTGGCGAGACCGCCCATCATGTCTCTTTCGCTGACGGCCATGGCTACGCTCCATTTGTGCGATATACGAACAAAAATCATATAACGCACAAAATCCTTGCCGTCGAGGCAATTTCGGCTTTACCTCATGGCGAAGCAGCCCTGCCGGTCCATCCGCTCGGCTGGATGGAGGTTTTAAGAATGGACAAGACAATCAAGAGCGCGGAAAAGGCGCTTGCTGGCATCGGCGATGGTGCGACGATCATGATCGGCGGTTTCGGCGGCTCCGGCGCGCCGATCGAGCTGATCCACGCACTGATCGACAAGGGACCGAAGGACCTTACCGTCATCAACAACAATGCCGGCAACGGCCGCATCGGCATCGCCGCGATGATCGATGCGGGCATGGTCAAGAAGATGATCTGCTCCTTCCCGCGATCTTCGGATCCGCGCGCCTTCACTGACCGCTATCTGGCCGGCGAAATCGAGCTGGAGCTGGTGCCGCAGGGCACGCTTGCCGAGCGCATTCGCGCTGGCGGTTCCGGTATTCCGGCCTTCTACACCCCGACCGGCTTCGGCACGGAACTGGCAGAAGGCAAGGTAATCGCGGAATTCGACGGCCGCTCCTACGTGCAGGAGCGCTGGCTGAAGGCCGACTTTGCCATCGTCAAGGCCGAGCTTGGCGACACCTATGGCAACCTCACCTACAACAAGGCCGGGCGCAATTTTAACCCGCTGATGTGCATGGCCGCGAAAACCACCATTGCGCAGGTCTCGAAGATCGTCGCCGCCGGCGAGATCGATCCGGAGCATGTCGTGACGCCGGGTATTTTCGTGAACGGCGTCGTGGAAATTCCCGATCCGCAACAGGAAGAAGTCCTCATTCGCGCCGGAGTAGCCTACGCATGACCATGACCATCGACACCCGCGAAGACATCAAGCTTTCCAACGCCCAGATCGCATGGCGCGCGGCGCAGGACATCGAGGATGGCGCCTACGTCAATCTCGGCATCGGCTTTCCCGAAATGGTGGCGCGCTATCAGCCACCCGGCCGTCAGGCGATCTTCCACACCGAAAATGGCATCCTGAATTTCGGCGAAGCGCCGCCGGAAGGCGAGGAGGACTGGAACCTCATCAATGCCGGCAAGAAGGCCGTGACGCTGAAGCCGGGTGCCGCCTTCTTCCACCATGCCGACAGCTTCGCGATGGTGCGTGGCGGACATCTGGATGTGGCGATCCTCGGGGCTTATCAGGTGGCCCAGAATGGCGATCTCGCCAATTGGCGCGTCGGCTCCAGGGGTGTGCCAGCCGTCGGTGGGGCGATGGATCTGGTTCATGGGGCCAAGCAGGTCTTCGTCATCACCGAACATGTGACCAAGAATGGCGAGCCAAAGCTGGTTGAGAAATGCGCCTTCCCGCTGACCGGCGTCGGCTGCATCACCCGCATCTATACCAGCCACGCGGTGATTGACGTGGTTGATGGCCGCTTCGTGCTGCGTGAAAAACTGCCGGCAATGACGTTTGAGGAATTGCAGGCCATGACCGGCGCGCCGCTTCATGTGGATGGCACGGTTGCTGATCTCGTTGCACCGGAACTTTGAGGAAACACCGATGACCGAAGCCTATATCTGCGATTACATCCGCACGCCCATTGGCCGTTTCGGCGGTGCGCTTTCTTCCGTGAGGGCGGATGACCTCGGCGCGGTGCCGCTGAAGGCGCTGATGGAACGCAATCCTTCCATCGACTGGGAAGCCGTCGAGGATGTGATCTTCGGCTGCGCCAATCAGGCGGGTGAGGATAACCGTAACGTGGCGCGCATGTCGTTGCTGCTCGCCGGCCTGCCGGTGTCGGTAACCGGAACGACCATCAATCGTCTGTGCGGTTCCGGCATGGATGCCGTCATTGCTGCCGCCCGGGCCGTCAAATCGGGCGAGGCGGAGCTGATGATTGCCGGCGGCGTCGAAAGCATGAGCCGAGCGCCCTTCGTTCTGCCCAAGGCGGAGAGCGCTTTTTCGCGCAATGCCGAAATCTACGACACCACCATCGGCTGGCGTTTCGTCAACCCGCTGATGAAGGCGCAATATGGCGTCGATTCCATGCCGGAAACCGGTGACAATGTCGCGGTCGATTATCAGGTCTCGCGCGAGGATCAGGATGCCTTCGCCGTACGCAGTCAGCAGAAGGCGGCGGATGCGCAGGCCAATGGCCGTCTCGACAGGGAAATCGTTTCGGTAACGATCCCCCAGCGCAAGGGCGATCCACTTGTCGTCTCGAAGGACGAACATCCGCGGGCCACAAGCCTCGAAGCACTGGCTAAGCTGAAGCCGGTGAACAAGCGCGAGGGCGCTACGGTAACGGCGGGCAATGCGTCTGGCGTCAATGATGGTGCGGCCGCGCTTATCATCGCGTCAGCCGAGGCTGCGAAGAAATATGGCCTCACTCCCATCGCCCGTATCCTCGGTGGCGCCGCTGCCGGCGTGCCGCCGCGCGTGATGGGCATCGGCCCGGCTCCGGCCTCCGCCAAACTTCTGGCGCGGCTCGGGCTGAAGCAGGAACAGCTCGATGTGATCGAGCTGAACGAGGCATTCGCCAGTCAGGGCCTTGCAACGCTGCGCCAGCTCGGCATTGCCGATGACGATGCGCGGGTAAATGCGAATGGCGGTGCCATCGCGCTCGGCCATCCGCTCGGCATGTCCGGTGCGCGTATCGCCGGCACGGCGGCGCTCGAACTTTCCTTGACGGGCAAGCAGCTGGCGCTCGCCACCTTGTGTATCGGCGTCGGGCAGGGTATCGCCGTCGCGCTGGAGCGGATCTGACGGGATAACGGCTTCAGCATCGTGATGACGGTGCTAATGCCGCCGTAAACCGGTACGAATGCCCGCTGCCGCATCTTCCTTAGTGTGACAGTGGCCATTCAGGTTACTCGGCAGGTGATTTTTTCGCTCTGACACATCCCAGCCCCCTCATTCCTGTGCTTGTCACAGGAATCCAGCCGACGCGCGTCTGCGCGGCGGAAAGACTCCTCTCAGCCCAGGGACTTGGGCTGGCTGAGTCTCTGTGACAAGCACAGAGATGAGGGGAGGAGGCGTGCTGGGCCAAGCAAGCCGGCCCTGCGATGCAGGCCCCGGTCGATTATTCCCTGATAAAGTACTCCACGCTCTTATCCCTCTGCACATGTTGGATTCCATCATGATCCGTGACATGTTTTGCGAGATATGACAGGAATCTTTCCGTCTACGGGGCACCCGCATGAAACGTCCGACCATTACCGATGTTGCAAAGGCCGCCGGCGTCAGCGTCGCCACGGTCGACCGGGTGCTGAACGGCCGCCTGCCGGTGCGGGAGGAAACCTCGCGGCGTGTGTTCGAGGCCGCGGAGAAGATCGGCTTTCATGCCACCAACATCATTCGTCAGCGTATGCTGGCGGATATGCCGTCCTATGGCCTTGGCATCATTCTGCGCAAGGAGCGGCACGCCTTTTATCAGACCTTTGCCGACGAGCTGGAGCTTGCGGCGCGCAACATCCGGGATCGCCACGTCAATCTGCGCATCGAATTTGCGCAATCCGGTGAGCCGGCGGAGCTTGCGGCGCTGCTTATGGGCATGAAGGGCCGGGTACAGGCGGTGGCCGCTACCGGGCCGGACCACCACGATGTCACGGCCGCCGTCGAGGCATTGAAGATCAAGGGCATTCCGACATTCTCGCTGCTTTCCGATTTTGCCCAGGGCGTGCGGGAAGCTTATCTCGGTGTCAACAGCATGAAGGTGGGGCGCACAGCGGCGTGGATGATCTCACGACTGGCGCGCAGCAAGGGCAAGGTGCTTCTGCTGCTTGGTGGTCACCGGTTTCATGGTCATTCACTGCGCGAAACCGGTTTTCGCAGCTACATGCGTGAATATGCGCCGGAATTTGAGGTTATGGATGCCCTGATCACGCTGGAAACGCGACGCGTAACCTATGAGCTCGTGATGGACTCTATCGCCAAGCACAGGGATCTCGTCGGCATCTATTGCGTGGGCGGCGGCATGGAAGGGGTGATCGAGGCGCTTCAACACGAAAAGCGGCAGGAACCCATTGTCTGCCTTGTCAACGAACTGACCCCCGTGTCCCGCCAGGCACTGCTGGAAGGCAGCATCAGCGGCGTGTTCCAGACCCCGCTGCGCGAATTGTGCGCCGATCTCATCGCAACCATGGTTCACACTATCGAACATGGCATGGCGGAGACGCCGGGACAGCGTTTCCTTCCTGCCCATCTCTGGGTTCCTGAAAGCCTTTGATGGTTTGATAGATTACATCATATCGCACCCGCCCGTTTCTATCATGCTTGATGGTTTTGCCTGCTGCTGACGCGTTGACGTGGTGACCGGACTAGGAAATCTTGCCTGCCTGTGGAGCGGACAGGAGGCCGACCTTCACAGCATGAGATTACGTCGGGGTTGCTTGACGCCGCGGATATTCCTTCGCGGCGCGGGGGCAGCTTTTTCCGGAAAGCCGTGACGGCGCACTTCGAGCGCGATGGTGCGGCCGGTTCTTTTCAAGGTTTGGAGGGGGAACGAGATGAAAAGACATTTCGCCAATGCAGCCTTCGCGACCATGCGGACGACGGGCGCGCCGGTGCAGGCCGTTGGAGTTTCGATGGCGCTGAAACCTGCCGGAAACGCTGCGGCAGACAGGAGGGTCTTCGTGCCCTTCGAGCTGGTAAGGCCGGCCGATCTCAAAAACCATCAGGCCGGGAACTGAGCCATGGCCGTGCCTGCCGGCTTCCGCTCCCCGGGGGAGTGCCGCCGGAGGGGCCTGACGCGCCGCAGCCGGGCACGACCGGCTACGGCAAAAACTGGACAATGCAATCAGCAGCGATTTCCGCGGGAGGAAACCTTGAAAAAACTATTGATGGCGACGGCACTCTGTATCTTCGCGACACCGGCTCTGGCCGAGACCCGAATTGCAGTCTCGATGACGTCTTTCGACAATCCGTTTCTGACGATCCTGCTCAACGGCATAAGGGCCGAGGCCGGGCGCGACAAGACCATCGAGCTTCTGGTCGAGGATGCCCAGCTCGATCCTTCAAAGCAGCTGAACCAGGTGCAGAATTTCATTGCCAATGGCGTCGATGCAATCATCGTCAACGCCGTCGATGGTGACGCTACCTCGGCGATAACCAAGGCCGCATCCGCTGCGAAAATTCCGCTTGTCTATGTGAACCATCCGCCGGCTGAGCTGGAAACCGGGCTGCCTGACGGCACGGCATTTGTCGGCTCCAATGAACTTGATTCCGGCACCATGGAAGCCGAAGCCGCCTGCAAGCTGATGGGCGGCAAGGGCAAGGCCGTCATTCTGATGGGCCCTTTGGAAAACCATGCGGCGCTGGTTCGTACCAAGGATGTGGAAACGGTGTTCTCCAAGCCGGACTGCAAGATCGAAATCCTTGAAAAGCAGACGGCGAACTGGAGCCGCACGCAGGCACAGGACCTCGTTTCCTCCTGGCTGACGGCGGGCATACAGTTCGATGCGGTCATCGCCAACAACGATGAAATGGCGATTGGCGCCGTGCAGGCGCTGAAGGCAGCGGGCGTATCCATGAAGGACGTCGTCATTGCCGGCATTGACGCGACACCCGATGGACTTGCCGCGATGCAGGCGGGCGATCTCGATATCACCGTCTACCAGAATGCGACGAAGCAGGGCGAGGTCTCCGTTCAGACGGCGGTGAAGGCCGCTGCCGGTCAAAGCACCGAAAAGACGCTCTGGGTGCCCTTCGAACTCGTCACGCCGGAAAACATGTCCGCCTATGCCAAATGAGCCGGGGCTTCGGCCCCGTCCCTTATCCCACCGACTGGAAACAGCCATGAAACATACGCTCGATCCCCACATGTTCCGGCATCTTTCGCTGGCCGAGACCTGCCGCAAGGTCGCAGAGCTCGGTTACGACTATGTCGAACTTTCACCCCGTCCGGATTTTCTGTCCTGGTGGACGCGACCGAAGGTCTATCCCGAGCGCGTCGCCGAATTCAAAAAAGCCCTGAAGGATCACGGCGTCGGCCTTGCCACGCTGCAGCCCATGTATCGCTGGGCGAGCCCGTATCCGGACGAATGGGAGGTAGCGATCGACAACTGGAAACGCGCCATCGAGATTGCGGTGGAGATGGAGTGCCCGATGTTCGTTTCGGAATTCGGTCGTGGAGGCTCGCCGGAGCGCAGCCTCAACGACCGGTCCGGCCTGCACCGTCCGGAAACCTGCGAAGCGCAGTTCTTCCGCGCCATGGATGTTCTGGTTCCGATCCTCGAGCGGGAGGGGCTGGTGCTGTCGCTGGAGGCGCATCCCGAAGACTGGGTCGAGGAAATCGCGCCGGCCATCGACATCATCAAGACCATCAATTCCAAGGCGGTAAAGGCCTCCTTCATCGCGCCTCACACCTTCTTTTACGGTCCGGACATGGTTGCCAACCTGCGCGCGACCGAAGGTCATCTGGTGCATGTGCGCCTTGCCGATACCTATGACCACACCAAATCGTCGCAGCTGCGCTACATCGTTAATCCGCCCGGCGCCAAAGTCAGGGTGCACCAGCACACGGATTTCGGCCAAGGCGAGATCGACTGGGAGATATTCTTCGCCACGCTGGCCGACATGAAATTCGACGGTGTGCTGTCGAACTGCGTCTTTGCCTGGGAAGATCGTGTCGATGAAAGCGCGCGTTTCATGCTCAGCGAAACCCGGCGATATGTCGCCAAATACTGGAAATGAGGTTTTTCGGATGACTGTGAAAATTGGTGTCATCGGCACCGGTGCCATCGGGCGCGATCACGCCCGACGTATCAATGAGGTTCTGGGCGGTGCGAAGGTCGTTGCGCTGAGCGACGTCAACCGCGACTCGGCCGAGGCGGTCAAAAAAGACATCGCCCCTGATGCCGCCATTTTCGCCACCGGCGAGGAGCTCATTGCATCAGCTGAGGTGGATGCCGTGCTTGTCACCTCCTGGGGCGCGACGCATGAGCAATATGTGCTGGCGGCCATCGCCGCCGGCAAGCCGTGCTTCTGCGAAAAGCCGCTGGCGACGACGGCAGAGGGCGCGAAGCGGATCGTCGATGCTGAGGTGGTGCATGGCAAACGGCTGGTACAGGTGGGTTTCATGCGCCGCTACGATGCCGGTTACGTGGCGCTGAAAAAGACCGTGGACACCATGATCGGCGCCCCGATCATGGTCCATGCCGCCCATCGCAACCCGACCGTTCCGGAGCAGTATGTGACGCCCATGGCGATCCACGACACGATGATCCACGAGATCGACGTGCTGCGCTGGCTGCTCGATGACGACTATGTGTCGGCCCGGGTTCTCTTTCCACGTGCCGCCGCCCGCAGCCATGCAAAGCTGAGGGACCCGCAGATCGTCATTCTGGAAACGGCCAGGGGCACGATCATCGACGTCGAAATCTTCGTGAACTGCCACTACGGTTACGACATACAGTGCCAGGTGGTCGGCGAGGACGGCATTGCCAGCCTGCCGGAGCCGATGGCGATACAGACACGGCTCGGCGCCAAGCTGCAGAGCGATATTCTCACCGACTGGAAGGATCGCTTCATCGCGAGCTACGACGTCGAATTGCAGGACTTCATCCATGCGGCGGCGAAGGGAACAGCCTCCGGCCCCAATTCCTGGGACGGCTACGTGGCCGCGATCACTTCCGATGCCTGCGTCGCCGCGCAGGAGACGGACGGAGCAGCCGTCGCAATCAGGCTTCCCGCCCGTCCCGCCCTTTATCAGTGAGGTCTTTCATGCGTTTTGCCATCAACCACATCACCGCCCCGGCGCTTTCGCTCGAGGACTTCTTCCAGACCGCGCGCGAACTCGGCCTCACCGAGGTCGAGATCCGCAACGACCTGCCGGATATTGTCGGTACGGTGACACCGGCGCAGGTGAAGGCGGCGGCGGAAAAGGCCGGCGTGACGATCATCTCCATCAACGCGCTTTATCCCTTCAACGTCTGGTCGGGCGACCTGCCGCAGCGCGCCGTCGCCATGGCCGATTACGCCGCGGCGAGCGGTGCAAAAGCGCTGGTCATGTGCCCGCTCAATGACGGCAGGGCGGTTTCCTTCGACGATCTCGTGACGGCGCTGAAGGCCATGAAGCCGATCCTTGAGGAGAGGGGCCTTACCGGTCTTGTCGAACCGCTCGGCTTCCCGGTCTCCTCGCTGCGCACCAAGACCGAGGCGGTGAGAGCCATTGATGTGGCCGGCGGCGGCGATGTCTACAGGCTGGTGCACGACACCTTCCACCATCACCTCGCGGGCGAGATGGCGTTTTTCCCCGAACGCACCGGTCTCGTCCACATTTCCGGCGTCACCGACCCCGCCGTCTCCGTCGCCGACATGCTGGATGCCCACCGCGTCCTGGTGGATGGCGCCGACCGGCTGGAGAATATCGCCCAGATCAGGGCGCTGGAGGCCGCCGGTTACAAGGGCCCCTACAGCTTCGAGCCCTTTGCGACGGAAGTTCATGACCTGAAGGACCCGGCCGCTGCCGTGAAAGCCAGCATCGACCACATCGCCGGCGCGCTCTGACCACGCTGCCGCCCGCGGTGAAGCGCGGGCGGCAACCGGACGATCGCCTAAGCCGGAGAAATCAATTCCGCATTTACGGATGATGCTGTAGTCTCCGGTAACGAGAGAGCAGCAGACCGGCGCGGTTATTCTTCAGATCGATTGCGTGAGTCTTTCCGCCAGGGCCGTCCGAAGAAGAGTGGTTGAATTCCCTTTTATGAAAATAGACAGGAAAACGACGCTTAAGGACGTCGCGCGGGAGGCGAATGTTTCGCTGAGCACGGCTTCGCATGCGATCAACGGCACGGCGCCGCTCACCACGCAGGTTCGCGAGCGGGTTCTGGAAGCCGCCCGGTCGCTTGGTTATCTCGAAAACCGGCGCCAGAAGGCGACCATCGCCACCTTGCGTGTCGTCCTGCTGGCCATGACCAATGACGCGGCACCGCAGAGCGACCTCAACATGGTCAGCTGGACAATGTTGAACGGCTTCCGCCGCGAATGCGAGCGGCGCGGAATCCGCATCGTTCCCTATGTCAGTGCAACGAGCCGGCTCGACCCCGTGGCGGTTGCCGAGGCCGTCAGGACAGATAATGTGGACGGTGTCGTGGTTCTGAATGACGACAGGCCGCAGCTGGTCGAGGCGCTTTCCGCGCTTGGCAAGCCCGTGGTGCTGATCAATGGCGAAGATCCGGCCATGATCGTCGATACGGTAACGGCGGAGAACCGGTTCGGCGCCCGCCTCGGCATCGAGCATCTGCTGTCGCTCGGGCATCGCAATATTGTGCATGTGACCTGGAAGGGCCGCACGACGATCCGCCGTCGTCATGATGGCTATAACGATGCATTCCTTGCAACGGGCCTTGCCGTTCCGGCCGATATGGTCATCGAGGTCGAGAGCTACGAACCGGAATGGGGAGAGGTGGCTATCCGCCGTCTGCTTGCCGAGCAGCGACCGCTGCGAAACGCCACCGCGATTTTCTGCGCCGCCGATAATCTGGCGCTCGGCTGTCTGAAGGCCTTGGGGGAGGCCGGTATCCGGGTGCCCGAGGATGTCTCGGTGCTGGGTTTCGATGACATCATGCCAGCCGCCTTCAGCACACCGCCTCTCAGCACCATCCAGTTGCCCGCCGACAGGCTGGGCGGGGCGGCGCTGTCGCTGCTGGAGCAGCGGCTGGTGGCGGCCGATCCCACCCGGCCGGCGCACCGGCTGGAACTCGGTTGCCGGCTGGTGCTGAGGGGCAGTATCGCCCCGCCGCGCAAATAGGCCGCTTTCCGCCGCCGCCGCGCCGATCGACGTTTTCCACGTGATATTCGATTGCAAAAACCTATCCCATGAATAGCCTGTGCGGCATGGATTCTGGAATCGGGAGGGTTCCCCGCATGTCGCACAGCAATGAAAACGTCCCTGCTCTGGCGAGGCTGGATGAGCTGGATCGGTTCTGCCGCGCCGTTTTCCTCGCTGCCGGTACGGATGACGAGACGGCCGATGCGGCGACCCGCGCCATGATGCATGGTACGCGGCTTGGCGTTGACAGCCACGGTGTGCGCCTGCTCGCTCATTATGTCACCGCACTTGAAGGCGGGCGTCTCAATCCGCGGCCGCAGATCAGCCGCGTTTCCGGCTTCGGCGCGGTGGAGACGGTGGATGCGGACAACGCCCACGGCGCCCGCGCCACCTATGCGGCCATGGAAAACGCCATGGCGCTCGCGGAAAAATTTGGCATCGGCGCGGTGGCGATCAGGAATTCCTCGCATTTCGGACCGGCTGGGGCTTATGCGCTGGAGGCGGCCCGGCAGGGCTATATCGGCCTGGCATTCTGCAATTCGGACAGTTTCGTGCGCCTGCATGATGGCGCCATGCGCTTTCACGGCACCAACCCGATTGCCGTCGGCGTTCCTGCAGCGGATGACCTGCCGTGGCTGCTGGACATGGCGACCAGCGCGGTGCCCTATAATCGCGTGCTGCTTTACCGCAGCCTAGGACAGCAATTGCCTGCGGGCGTTGCCTCGGATGGTGACGGCGTCGATACAAGGGATCCGAATGCTGCGGAAATGCTTGCCCCTGTCGGCGGCGAATTCGGCTTCAAGGGCGCGGCGCTGGCGGGAATGGTGGAGATTTTCAGTGCGGTTCTGACCGGCATGAAGCTGAGCTTCGATATCGCCCCGATGGGCGGGCCGGATTTCTCCACGCCGCGCGGGCTTGGTGCCTTCGTTCTGGCGCTGAAACCAGAAGCCTTCCTCGAGCGCGACGCGTTTGACGAGGGCATGAAGCGCTATCTCGAAGTGCTGCGGGGTTCCCCCGTTCGCGAGGATTGCAAGGTCATGGCGCCTGGCGATCGCGAATGGGCGGTGGCGGCGAAGCGGGAAAGGGAAGGAGCGCCGGTCGATCCGGTCACCCGCGCGGCCTTTTCGGAAATGGCGGCAAGGTTTTCGGTCAGCCCGCCCGCATATCACTAAGCTTCCACGATTGTCAGCGCCCGCTCAGGCGGGACGAAGAAGCATGCTGGGGCGCGGATAGGGTGCTTTTGCGGGTCCCAGCCTTTCCGCCACGACCGGGCGGCCGATGTAATAGCCCTGCGCGTAATCGATTTCCATCTGGCGCACGAGCCTTAGCTGTTCCTCGGTTTCCACGCCTTCGATCAAAATTTTATGGCCGCGATTGCGAATGAGGCGGATCATGTCCTGCAGCATCGCCCGTCCGCGTGGGGTCTTGCTGTCATGCAGGAAGGAACGATCAATCTTGACGGTATCGAAATCCGTCATGCGCAGCCATGACAGCCCGGCGAAACCCGTTCCGAAATCATCCAGCCAGATTTTGATGCCAAGCGTCTTCAGGTCGTTCAGGCAACGCAGCACATCCGAATGCATTTCCATGTCCAGGCCTTCGGTGATTTCGAAGGCGAGCCTGTTGCCGGCAATACCGGCTTCCACGAGAATGGCCGCGACGGACGTGGCAAACCCAGGGTTCTTCAATTGCATGGGTGACACATTGACGCTGACGACATCAACCCTGTCATCGGCCAATATGTGCTTGCAGACCGTCTTGATGGTCCACAGGCCCAGTTCCATGATCGTGCCGGTACGCTCGGCGATCGGGATGAAGATGCCGGGGGCGACGGAATTGCCATCCAGCAGGCGAAGTCGCATCAGCGCCTCGACGCCTGTCGTTTCATTGGTCGAGATGTTCAAGATCGGCTGGTAGACAAGGGAAACAAGGTTCTCCGCAACTGCGATCTTCAGAAGAGCGGCGATGTTTTCCGTTTCGTCGCTGGTCTGCGGATCGTCGGGATCGAACAGCTTCATGCAATTGCGGCCATTGCCCTTGGCGATGTAAAGCGCGCGATCGGCCTCGTTGATGATCTTCTCCAGCTTGCCGTCCGGATTGGGGCGGGTGAAGGAGGCGCCGATGCTGACAGTGACGATAAAGGTGCCGTCACGGCGCTGGTCATGTGCGAGGGACAGGCTTTCCACGGTATGGCGGATCGTTTCGGCGAGCTCGCCAACCTGCTGTTTGGACTTGAATGGCGCCAGCACGATGAATTCTTCGCCACCATAGCGGCCGATCGAGGCGCCGTGCTGGATGATTGCATCCTGCAAGGCATTACCCACGGTCACGAGACACTTGTCGCCTTCCTGGTGGCCATAACGGTCGTTGTATTTCTTGAAGAAATCGACATCGATCAGGAATACGGAAAAACCTTCTTCCTTCTTCATCCAGTTATCCCACAACAGGCGCAGATGGTGATCGATGGCGCGGCGGTTCTGCAGCCCGGTCAGGGAATCGGTGTTGGAAAGACGCAGCAGCGCCTGGCCACGCTCATCCGCCGCCTTCTGCTGGGCCTTCGCTTCCAGCCCGTTGACGAAGACATGGTAGCGTTCCCTGTTCAGGTTCCAGTTCACATAAGACGTGAAGACGAAGCAGGAGATATAGAAGGTGCCGAAAGCGAATTTGTAGAAAGCGTCTTCAGGAAACTGCGTCGCCGCCAGAAAATAGGTGACGAGAATGATGCCCGATGACACCAGCGACAGATGGAATCTGAAAGTGAAAAACAGATTGGCGCCCATCATGAAGATCGCCCCGAAAACCATGTAATAGGACATGTTTTCGATATTGTCGGTCAGCAGCGATGGCAACAGCCAGCCGATATAACCCATGACGAGGGCGGTCGCACAGGTGAGGTCGAGCGCTGCGGTGCTGGCTCCCCGGCGTAGCTGGATTTCCAGTGTCAGCAGCGCTGATACGGCGACCGCGAAACGTGCGACAATGGTGTAAAACGCGACGTCGGGTATCAGAACGATGTCTGAAGCGGCAAACAGAAGATAAATGAAGACAGCCGTCCACAGGCCCCGACGGATAGAACCCCGGCGGCCGCGTTCGCCTTCCTGCTGGTAAAGGGCAAGAAGTTCATCAGAAAACCGGGAGTCCGGCCGCCGATAGTCTTGCTGTCCACTCACCTCTCCCAATGTGTGCTTCATGCACTTTCCCATAGTGTTGCGTATACTTATTAAGTAACTGCTTATTCCACTTTTCCGTGTGCTGTCGCACCCAGTTCGGGTTCCTGTCGATCTCTGCCAAAGCGGATTGAGACCATGGAAAGGAAGAACGCATCATACGTTCGCAACATTAAGTTTCACTAAACCGCCTATCCTCCCAGCCGCCACCCGAGAGTGTGACCAAAAAAATACGCTAATTTACTAATCTATCCCTACACCGCGCAAAAATCGAAATCGAGTGGCCTTCGGTGTCCCAGAAACGTATAGTTAACAATGTGTTAACACTGGAGGCTGAAGTGGTGCGGGTAAAGAAGAAAAATCTGGATGGGGCAAGTCTGATCACCCCGGATACTGTCGCAAAAGAGATTTTTGCACGCAAAACGAAAACGTTCGATGAGCAGTTCGCAGTTGCAAAAGCAGAAATTGCCATCATTCTCGAATTGGCACAGCAGCAGTTCGATAATGGTATTTCAGCACATGACATAATACATCGAACGGCGGGGGCGCTGCATGGGTTGCGAGAAAAACTCCACTCAAGCGTGTGGGCTGAACTGATCCCCATCATACAGAATCACCCCGTGTCGGAGCGTTTTCTGCAGGATCCGTTCACGCGCTGGTCGTTCGACAAGCCGCGGGGTTATTCCGGCGATGCGCAATTGCTGGATTTTATCTATGGCCACGAAAGCGTTGCCGGTCTGGTGAAGAATGCGACGCCGCTGGGGCGTGATCTTTACGACTATACGAAGGACGCCAGTTCTTCCGTGGCGGTGCGCGAGCGACGGGATCTGCTGACGCGTTTTGTCGACGAAGCGGCGGCCCGGCACGGTGAAGATACCGAAATCCTCACCATAGCGTCCGGACATCTGCGCGAGGCGGATGCTTCCGCGGCGCTGAAGGAGGGCAGGCTGCGGCGCTGGGTGGCGCTCGATCAGGACCCCTTGAGCGTCGGTTCCGTTGCCCGCGATTTCGCCGGCACCTGCATCGAGGCGATCGACGGCTCGGTGCGCGATATCGTCCTGCGCACGCAGGAGCTCGGCACTTTCGATCTGATATACGCAGCCGGTCTATACGACTACCTGAACGACCGTGTGGCGATCAAACTCACGCGGCGCTGCATGGAGATGCTGAAACCCGGCGGCATGTTCCTCTTCGCCAACTTCTCCGAGGACATCGTTGTGGACGGCTACATGGAAACCTTCATGAACTGGGCGCTGCTGTTGCGCTCGAAGGCGGATATGTGGCGGATCGTCAATGCCAGCGCCGATCCCGACAGCATCGAGGCCGAGGTGTTCTTTGGCGAGAACCACAATATCGTCTACGCGACGATGCGTAAGAAGGCATGACATCCTTCGGCCCGTCTTCCTGCCAATAACCATTTGCTTAAACCTCGTCGCGGGCCTAAGAATCCGCGCCGAATGCATTGCAGAATGGAATGGCTGAAATGAAGAGATATTATTCGGATATGGGCGGTCTGCCCGGGCAGACGGAACTCCTGTCGAGCAAGGCTGTATTCAAGACCGCCTATGCTGTCATCCCCAAGACCGTGATGTCCGATATCGTGACAAGCGTGCTGCCCCACTGGACCGGCACGCGTGCCTGGATCATCGCCCGGCCGATGACCGGCTTTTCCGAGACTTTCGCGCAATATATCGTTGAAGTGCAGCCCGGCGGCGGCAGCGACCGTCCGGAGCCGGACGCACGGGCGCAGGCGGCGATCTTCGTCGTCGATGGCGAGATGACCGTGGAATTCGAGGGCGCCCGGCATGAGCTGCGGGAGGGCTCCTTCGCTTTCCTTCCGGCCGGCAGCCGCTGGCAGATCCGTAATTCGGGCAAGGCGCCGGTCAAATTCCACTGGGTGCGGAAGGCGTTTCAGGCCGTAGACGGGCTGGAGCCACCGCCGGCGATCTTCACCCATGAAGACGAGACCGCCCTTTCGGCAATGCCGGACACCGACGGCAAATGGGCGACGACCCGTTTCATCGATCCTGATGACGTGCGTTACGACATGCATCTCAACATCGTCACCTTCGAGCCGGGCGCGACCATTCCCTTCATGGAAACCCACGTCATGGAACACGGCCTCTATGTTCTCGAAGGCAAGGCCGTGTACCGGCTGAACGAGGACTGGGTGGAGGTGCAGGCCGGCGACTTCATGTGGCTGCGCGCCTATTGCCCGCAGGCGTGTTATGCGGGCGGGCCGGGCCGATTCCGCTATCTGCTCTATAAGGATGTAAACCGACACGTGAAGCTCTGGTAACGGGCCTGCGGTCTGCAAAAAACCATGAATTGTCGCGCAATCCGGCGGCTTGCGCGATAAATGCTTGCTTTGGATCGAATATCCCTAATAAATTCCCGTAGGCGGCGGCTATTGCTGCGCCGCTCCGTTTGGTGATCCGCCTGCACCTATCCTTGAGAAGACTTGCCCGTATGACTGAGACGATCGATGCCAATGTCTTCAATCTTGCGCCCGTGGCGATGTGGATCGAGGATTTCAGCGAGGTAAAGCGCCAGTTCGATATCTGGCGGGCGGAGGGCGTAGAGGATCTCAGGGCGTTTCTTCTGGACGATCTGACAAGGGTGGCGGCCTGTTCGCAGAAGATCCGCGTCATCCAGGTCAACGCCAGGACGCTGGAACTGTTCGAGGCCCACGACCAGGGCCATCTCGTCGACAATCTGCACCGCATCTTTCGCGATGACATGCTAGAGAGCCATGTGAACGAGCTTTCCGAACTCTGGGCCGGCAAGACGGAATTCACCAGCAATGCTGTCAATTATTCGATCGGTGGCAAGCGGCTGGACATTCAGTTGCGCGGCGCGGTGATACCCGGCCACGAGGACACGCTCGACCGGCTGCTTCTGACCACCGAGGATGTAACGGAGCGGGAGGAGGCCCGCCGCAAGGAGCTGCTCAACCGCCGTTATGCCGAGGGCATGTTCAAACATTCGCCTGTGTCCCTATGGGTGGAGGATTTCAGCCGGGTAAGGCGCCTGATCGAGGAGGTCAGGGAGCGCGGCATCATCGATTTCCGGGTCTTCATGGATGTGCATCCGGAATTCGTGCGGCAATGCATGAGCGAAATCCGCGTCATCGACGTCAATCGCGCGACGCTCGACCTGTTCTGTGCGCCGGACCGGCAGGTTCTGCTGCAGCGGCTCGGCGATATTTTCCGAGACGAGATGGAAAAGCCGTTCCGCGAACAGCTGATGGAACTCTGGAACGGTAATCTCAGCCATCACCGCGAGGTGGTGAACTACGCGCTGGACGGTTCCGAGAGGCATCTGCTTTTGCATTTTTCGGTTTTTCCCGGGTATGAGCGGGACTGGTCTCTGGTGCAGGTGGCGCTGACGGATATTACCGCGCGCAAGAAAGCCGAAGCCTACCTCGAATATCTCGGCAAGCACGATGTGCTGACCAAGCTGCACAACCGCGCCTTCTATTCCGACGAGCTGAACAGGCTGGAGCGCAGCGCGTTGCGGCCCGTATCGGCGATCGTGATCGATCTCAACGGCCTGAAGGACGCGAATGACAAGCTTGGGCACGATGCCGGCGACGCCCTGTTGCGACGCATGGGCGAGGTGCTGAACGGCGTGGTGACCGCGCCGAACCATGCAGCCCGCATCGGCGGCGACGAATTCGCCATTCTTCTTCCCGGCGCCGACAAGCAGGTGGCCGCCGCCATGGTCGAAACCGTTTATGAGCTGCTGAAGATCAACAACCAGTTCTATTCCAGCGCGCCGCTCAGCCTGTCGTTGGGTGTGGCGACCAGCGAGGCAGGCGAGACGATGGAATCGTTGGTGCGCCGCGCCGATATGAATATGTACGAGCAGAAAAATGCCTATTACGCGGCGCTGCGTAACAGATCTGCCGACAATAACGACAAGACCAATGCCGGCCCCCAGCCCGAAGCCAGCTCGCTGAAGCGTTTGTCCTGAGGGTAAGACGGGTCGTCGACCCTTGCTCTCGCAATTATTTCTGATCTTCCGGCCATAAGGCCCAAGGCGGGACCCACGCCGTCGTGGGTCCCAGTGCCTTCCGTTTCCCGATGTTCTTGCGAATGCAGGCCGTGTTTCCACGCCGTCTCGCGCGGCTTCACAAGCGCGTGAGGCCGGTTTTGCGCTGCAACAATTCTATTGTCAGAAATTTACATACGTCTTAGTATGTATGTAAATGTGACCTTTTTCATGGATTCGGAGCGCAGAATGGCGAATAGACTGGGGCAGATCGTGGCGGTGTTGTTGGCGGGCATCGTTGTGGTCGGATGTAGCGACGAGCAGGCGTCTGCCCCCGGCGCGCCGCCGCCTGGTGCAGTCAAGGTCGTGACCGTAAAGCAGGAAGAGTTGCCGATAACCAACGACCTGCCGGGCCGCATTGCACCGACGCGACTTGCGGAAGTGCGCCCGCGTGTCTCAGGCATCATCGTTGAGCGCGTGTTCGAGCAGGGTTCGCTGGTGAAGGAAGGCGATGTCCTCTACCGCATCGATCCCGCCCCGTTCCAGGTGCGCGTCGACAGCGCCGAGGGCACGTTGCGCCGGGCGCAGGCCGCGCAGCTTCAGGCGCGCCAGACGGCCGACAGGCAGCAACAGCTGCGCCGTTCCAACGTTGGTTCGCAGCAGGAATTCGACAACGCCATTGCCCAGCTGGCGCAGGCCGATGCCGAGGTGGCGGTGGCTGAGGCAGGCCTGGCGGAAGCGAAGCTCAATCTTCAATATGCCGATGTCAAAGCCCCGATCAGCGGCCGGATCGGCCGCGCGCGTATTACGGAAGGCGCGCTCGTCAGCGCGACCGGCTCTGAAAACCTGGCGACGATCCAGCAGCTTGATCCGATCTATGCCGACTTCACCCAGCCGGCGGCCGATCTCATTCGGCTGCGCAAGGCGCTTCAGGACGGCAAGCTGATGACCGGCCCGAATGAAGCCGAAGTCAATCTGCTCTTCGATGACGGCAGCCGTTACCCGCAGCCCGGCCGTCTGCTGTTTTCGGAAGCGGCGGTTGATGAGACCACCGGCCAGGTGACGCTGCGCGGCGAATTTCCCAACCCGAACGGCGATCTGCTGCCGGGCATGTATGTCCGCGTGCAGATCCAGCAGGGCATTCAGAAGGCTGCATTCGCGGTGCCGCAGCAGGCGGTTCAGCGCGATGCCGGCGGTCAGGCGAGCGTGCTTGTCGTCAACGCCGAAGATACGGTCGAGCAGCGGCGCGTCAGCGTCGGCCGTTCCATCGGTGACCGCTGGGTAATTTCGGAAGGGCTGAAGGATGGCGACCGCGTTGTTGCCGAAGGCTTCCAGAAGACCGCCCCGGGAGCCAAGGTGAAGCCTGAACCCTGGTCCGACGAGGCCGATGTCGCCGCTGCCGCAGGCAGCGAGAGCGCGGCTCCGGCCCAGAAGCAATAAGGACCGATTTCATGGCACGTTTTTTCATCGATCGGCCCATTTTTGCCTGGGTCGTCGCCATCTTCATCATGCTGGCGGGCCTGCTCGCCATTCCCATGCTGCCTATTGCGCAATATCCGAATGTGGCGCCGCCGCAGATTTCGGTCTCCACGACCTATCCCGGCGCTGCGCCGGAAGATATCTACCAGAGCGTCACGCGCCCGATCGAAGAGGAACTGAACGGTGTTCCCGGCCTGATCTATTTCGAGTCGACATCGGAGGCTTCCGGCCGCATTTCGATCAACGTCACGTTTGAACCAGGCACCAATATCGGTGAGGCGCAGGTCGAAGTTCAAAACCGCATCGCACGCGTGGAGCCACGCCTGCCGCAGGCAGTGACGCAGCAGGGCCTGCGCGTGGAACAGGCAGGCACTTCGTTTCTGATGATGGTGGCGCTCACCTCCGTCGACGGCAATACCGATGCCATCGGTCTCGGCGATTATCTCAGCCGCAACGTGCTCGGCGAATTGCGCCGCGTTCCCGGCGTCGGCAGCGCGCAGCTCTTTGCCACCCAGCGCTCCATGCGCATCTGGATGGATCCGGACAAGATGCTGGGCCTCAGCCTGACGTCGAGCGACGTCATCGGCGCCATCCAGGCGCAGAACTCGCAGGTCGCCGCCGGCCGCATCGGTGCATCGCCAAACCCGATTGGCCAGCAGATTTCCGCGACCGTCAACGTGCAGGGTCAGCTCACCTCGCCGGAAGAGTTCGGCTCCATCGTGCTGCGCGCCAACCCGGATGGTTCTTCCGTCAGGCTGCGCGATGTCGCGCGTGTGGAGGTGGGCGGCGAAAGCTATAACTTCTCGAGCCGCCTGAACGGCAAGCCGAGTGCCGCCATCGGCGTGCAGCTGTCGCCGACCGGCAATGCGCTGCAGACATCGGAGGGCGTACGCGCCACGATGGAGGAGCTGTCGCGCTATTTCCCGCAGGGCATAGAGTATGAAATTCCCTATGATACCAGCCCCTTCGTCAAGATTTCGATCGAGAAGGTCATTCACACGCTGATCGAGGCCATCATCCTCGTCTTCGTGGTGATGTTCGTGTTTCTCCAGAACATCCGCTACACCATCATTCCGACATTGGTGGTGCCCGTGGCGCTGCTCGGCACCTGCGCAATCATGTATGTCTCGGGTTTCTCGATCAACGTTCTGACCATGTTCGCCATGGTTCTCGCCATCGGCATTCTGGTGGATGACGCGATCGTCGTCGTTGAGAATGTCGAGCGCATCATGGCGGAAGAGCATCTGTCGCCGAAGGAGGCGACCCGCAAGGCAATGGGCCAGATTTCCGGCGCGATCATCGGCATCACGCTGGTGCTGACGGCCGTGTTCGTGCCCATGGCCTTCTTCCCCGGCGCCGTCGGCATCATCTACCAGCAGTTCAGCCTGACCATGGTGGTGTCGATCCTGTTCTCCGGCTTCCTGGCCCTGTCGCTGACGCCGGCGCTGTGCGCTTCTTTCCTGAAGCCCATCAAGGCCGGGCATCATGAAAAGAAGGGCTTCTTCGGCTGGTTCAACCGCAACTTCGACAAGGCGTCGCACAAATATTCGTCTTCGGTCGGCGGCATCATCAAGCGCTCCGGCCGCTTCATGGTGATCTATGCGGCGCTGCTGGCCGGTCTCGGCTGGGCCTATATGCAATTGCCGAGCTCGTTCCTGCCGAACGAAGACCAGGGCTACCTGATCGTGGACATCCAGGCGCCTGCGGAAGCCAGCAGCGACCGCACCCTGCAGTCCATCCAGCAGATCGAAAAGATCTTCCTGGAAGAGCCGGCGGTTGAACGCGTCATCGCCGTGTCGGGCTTCTCCTTCTCCGGTTCCGGCCAGAATGCCGGCCTCGCCTTCGCGACGCTGAAGGACTGGAGCGAACGTGGACCGGAGGATTCTGCAGCGGCCATCTCAGCCCGGATCAATGGCAAGCTCTGGGGCCTGCCGGACGCAATGTCCTTTGCGCTGTCGCCGCCGCCCATTCAGGGTCTCGGCAACTCCAGCGGCTTTACCTTCCGCCTGCAGGACAGGTCCGGAGCGGGCCAGACGGCACTGAGCGCCGCCGGCGCGCAGCTGATGGCCGCGGCGCGGCAGAGCCCCATCCTTGCCGGCCTTCGCATCGAAGGCATGCCGGATGCGGCGCAGGTCAATCTCGTCATCGACCGCGAGAAGGCAAACACATTCGGCGTGACTTTCAGCGATATCAACGCAACCATCTCGGCCAATATGGGTTCGTCCTACGTCAACGACTTCCCCAATGCCGGCCGTATGCAGCGCGTGACGGTGCAGGCCGAACAGGGCCAGCGCATGAAGACCGAGGATCTTCTGAACCTCAACGTCCGCAACGCCAATGGCGGCATGGTGCCGATCAGCTCTTTCGCCTCGGTGGAATGGGTGCGCGGTCCTTCTCAGGTGGTCGGTTATAACGGCTATCCGGCGATCCGTATCGGTGGCCAGGCGGCGCCGGGCTACTCCTCCGGTGATGCCATTGCCGAAATGGAACGTCTGGCGCGCGAATTGCCCGGCGGTTTCGGTTTCGAATGGACCGGCCAGTCACTGCAGGAAATCCAGTCGGGTTCGCAGGCACCGGCGCTCATCGGTCTCAGCGTGCTGTTCGTCTTCCTGCTGCTCGCAGCGCTTTACGAAAGCTGGTCAATTCCGCTCTCCGTCATGCTGGTGGTGCCGCTCGGGGTCATCGGCTCGGTGGCGGCGGTGATGCTGCGCGGCATGCCGAACGATGTCTACTTCCTCGTCGGCCTCGTCGCCATCATCGGCCTTTCCGCGAAAAATGCGATCCTCATCATCGAATTCGCCAAGGATTTGCGGGCAGAGGGCAAATCCACCTATGATGCGACGGTGGAGGCGGCGCATCTGCGCTTCAGGCCGATCCTGATGACGTCGCTCGCCTTCTCGCTCGGCGTGCTGCCCATGGCGATCGCCTCCGGTGCGAGCGCCGCGAGCCAGAATGCCATCGGTACCGGTGTTCTCGGCGGCATGATCTCGGCGACGATCCTCGCGATCTTCTTCGTTCCCGTGTTCTTTGTTTTCGTCATGAAGATTTTCGGGGATCGGAAGAAGGAGAACGAGATTGCTGCTGACGCCGTTTCACCGGCGGAATAACATCGAGGGAAAGCCGGGATACCGTCATGTCATGACGCCCCGGTGTTGAGGAAAGGCACGGTGCGGAAGCGCCGTGCCGGCAGTGGAAGGAGATAACGGAATGCGCCGTACCAAGGCCGAGGCAGAAGAGACGCGTCAGGCGATCCTTGCCGCTGCCGAGCGGGTGTTCTTCAAGAAGGGCGTTGCCAACAGCTCGCTTGACGAGGTGGCGGCCGCGGCCGGGGTCACACGCGGGGCGATATACTGGCATTTTTCCAGCAAGACCGATCTCTTCATCGGCCTTTACCAATCGGTGGCTCTGCCGGAATCCGACCTGCTCGATTTCGGCGATCCCGACCTCAAGGGTGCGGCGCTGCTCTCCAGGATAGAAGAAGCGGCCTGCAAATGGCTGGCGCTCCTGGCGGGCGACGAACAGCGCCAGCGCATCATGACGATCAGTCTTCGTACCAATTATTCCGATGAGTTCGCGCCCGTTCTTCATGCTCAGGAGGAGCTGGATCGATACCACAAGGAGCGGCTGGAGGCGGCTTTCGAGCGGGCGCAGGCGGAAGGCGCGTTTAACGACAACTGGACCGCGGAATCCGCGCTTGGAGCGCTTTACTGGCTTTTGAAGGGCATGTGCTCCGACTGGGTGCTGTTCGGCAAACGATTCGATCTGGCCAGCGACGGCGCCGAAGCGGTACATCGCCTCATGAAAGGCTTCCAGCGTTCCCCTGCAGAGTGAGGCGTTTTGCGGGCTCCTCGTCCACCGGACGACCCTCACATTTCAGTGTATTCTAACACACAAGCGAAATTTGCTTTACGTACCTCAAAACCAACGCTAGCTTCTTCTCCGAGCTTTGGGAGGAGTTCGCTCATGGTCACTTCAAGGACAATCGAAGGGCAGGAGCCGCCCGTTCGCACCGGATGTCGGTGAGGGCGCATGGCTATTGCTGAGGTTACTGCGGAACCGGCACTTGTCCGGACGGTCGGGTTATCGAAATCTTTCGGACCGGTTCAGGTTCTGAAGGACATAGAGATAGACGTGCGGGCCGGTGAGGTGCATGCCATCATCGGTGAGAACGGCGCCGGCAAGTCGACGCTCATGAAACTGCTGGCGGGCAATGAAAAGCCCTCGGGCGGTGAGATCCGTGTCGACGGCGACCCTGTCACGCTGAGCGGGCCGGTGGATGCCGAACATCGCGGCATTGTGCTCGTCCATCAGGAAATATTGCTCGCGCCTGATCTGACGGTGGCGCAGAACATCTACCTTGGCCGCGAACTGCGCAAGGGCCCGGTGGTGGACGATCGTGCCATGCGCGACGGCGCCCGCAGGGCGATCACCGAACTGGGCGGCGCTATAGACCCCGACGCCATCGTCGGCAGCCTGTCTATCGCCCAGCGGCAGTTGGTACAGATCGCGCGCGTGCTGCTCGTGCCGCATCGGCTGGTCATTTTTGACGAACCGACGGCCAGCCTGACGCCTATCGAAACCGAGGCGCTGCTTAACGTCATCCGCGATATTCGCGCGAAAGGCGTGGCCGTGCTCTATATCTCGCACCGCCTGCCGGAAGTGAAGGAAATCGCCGACCGCGTGACCGTGCTGCGCGACGGCCGGCTGGTCGCCTCTCACCCGGCCTCGGAGCTGGAGCCGGCCGATATGGCGCGGCTGATGGTGGGGCGCGATGTGGCGAAACTCTATCCCGACCGGAACGCCGGCGGCGAGCGCGAGCCTGTTCTTGAGGTGGAGCATTTCAACGTTCCCGGTTATGCGCAGGATGCCGGTTTCAGCCTGCGCAAAGGTGAAATCCTCGGTTTTGCCGGGCTGGTGGGGGCGGGCCGGACGGAGCTGATGGAGGGTGTGCTGGGCCTGCGGACCGGGCGTGGGACGGTGCGTCACCTTGGCCGGACGGTGCACTTCGCCAAGGCGGAGGACAGTCTCAGGGCCGGCATCGTTTACCTCAGCGAAGACCGTAAGGGGAAGGGGCTGTTGCTCACCAAGGATCTGCGGGTCAATCTCACGCTTGCGTCGCTGAAAAAATTCAGCCGTCTGTTCCAGATCGACACCGGCCGGGAAACGGCCGCGCTTGATGCTGCAGTGCGCGACTTCGACATTCGCACAGGACGCAAGGACTTGCTGGCGGGCCAGCTTTCCGGCGGCAACCAGCAGAAGCTGCTGCTGGCCAAGATGATGTTGCTCGACCCGTCCATCGTCATCATCGACGAGCCGACCCGCGGCATCGATATCGGCACCAAGGAGCAGATTTACCGCTTTATCGCCGGGCTTGCGGATGAGGGACGGTCGATCATCGTGGTTTCCTCGGAAATGCTGGAGCTGATCGGCATCTGCGACCGCATTCTGGTGATGCGTTCGGGCAGGATTGTCGGTGAGGTGACGGGGGAGCGCATGACTGAAAACGACATCGTGGCGCTGGCGACGGGTGTTCACACGCAGGAACCCGCCTGAGCGCCCGCTTTCCGGGAAACATGGCCTGACAAAAGAAACTGAGGGGAAATATGACTGAGGCCGCATTTGATAACGGCAAAACGCCGAAGACCTCGAAGGACTGGGACCTGCGCGCCGTCGCGCCTTTCGTGGCGCTGGCACTGCTGCTGGTTCTCGGCACCATCGCCAATCCCAATTTCATCGGCATCTACAATCTGTTGAATGTCATCACCCGCAGCGCCTTCATCGCCATCATCGCGCTGGGCGCAACCTATGTCATCACGTCGGGCGGGCTGGACCTGTCGGTGGGCGCCATGGTTGCTTTCGTGGCCAGCCTGATGATCCTGTTCATGAACAGCGGCGCGATAGCGAGCCCGTTGCTTATGCTTCTTGCGGCAATGGCGCTCGCGCTCGCCATCGGCGCGGCCTGCGGGCTGGTAAACGGGCTCATCACCACCATCGGCCGCATCGAACCCTTCATCGCCACACTCGGCACCATGGGTATCTATCGCGGGCTGACGACCTGGCTGTCGCAGGGCGGCGCGATCACGCTGCGCAACCCGGAAATCCAGACGCTTTATCGCCCGGTCTATTTCGGCAATGTTCTGGGCGTGCCGGTGCCGGTCATCGTCATCTTCGTCACGGCTGCGATAGCCGCCTTCGTGCTTTACCGTACCCGCTACGGGCGGCATCTGACGGCGGTGGGCTCCAGTGAGGATGTTGCGCGTTATTCCGGCATTTCGGTCGCCCGGGTTCGCACCATCGCCTATGTGGTACAGGGGCTCTGCGTCGCCGTTGCGGTGCTGCTTTACGTTCCGCGCCTCGCGTCTACTTCGGCAACGACAGGCATGTTGTGGGAGCTGCAGGCGATTACGGCCGTCGTCGTCGGCGGTACGGCGCTGCGCGGCGGGGTAGGGCGCATCTGGGGCACGATCTGCGGCGCCTTCATTCTGGAGATCGTCGGCAACATCATGATCCTGTCGAACTTCGTCAGCGAATATCTGATCGGCGCCATACAGGGGGCCATCATCATCATCGCCATGCTGGTGCAGCGCTCGCTCAGCCGCAGGTAAGGTATCACGCCGCGCCATGTGGGGCAGGCGCGGTTGGAGGAGGAACGCCCCGGTCTTGGGAGGAAAGAGACTATGCGTAATAAATTCATCGGCGTGGCCTTTGCCGCGCTGGCAACGGTGCTGGCGGGTTCGGCCCACGCGCAGGACAAAAAGGTCACGATCGGCGTGTCCATTCCGGCGGCCGACCATGGCTGGACGGCGGGCGTGGTCTACCATGCCGAACGTGTGGCGAAGCTTCTGATGAAGGAGCATCCGGGTCTCAACGTCATCGTCAAGACATCGCCGGACGCCGCAAACCAGGCCAATGCGCTGCAGGATCTGGCCGTGCAGGGGCTCGACGCGCTGGTCGTCCTGCCGTCCGATCCCGATCCGCTTGTCAACGCCATCAAGGAGATCAAGGACAAGGGCACCTTCGTCGCGCTCGTCGACCGCGCGCCGAGTGTCAACGACAATTCGATCCGCGATCTCTATGTGGCCGGCAACAACCCGGCGCTCGGCCAGGTGGCCGGCGAATACATCAAGAAGACGACGCCGGATGCCGAAGTCGTGGTCATTCGCGGCCTGCCGATCCCGATCGACCAGCAGCGCCAGGATGGCTTCGACAAGGGTATCGCCGGCTCGAATGTCAAGGTTCTCGACCGCCAGTACGGCAACTGGAACCGCGACGACGCCTTCCGTGTGATGCAGGACTATCTGACCAAGTACAAGAAGATCGACGTGGTCTGGTGTCAGGATGACGATATGGCGATTGGCGTGCTGGAAGCCATCCAGCAGGCCAAACGCACCGATATCCAGTATATCGTCGCGGGCGCCGGGTCCAAGGACATGATCAAGAAGGTCATGGACGGCGACAAGCTTGTGCCGGTCGACGTGCTCTATCCGCCGGCGATGGTGGCGACCGCCATGCAGCTGACGGCCGGGCATTTCTACGATCAGGTGCCGGTCGCGGGTGAGTACATCCTCGATGCGACGCTGATCACCAAGGACAATGCCGAGCAGTTCTACTTCCCGGATTCGCCGTTCTGACGAGCTGGCTTCTGCCATGCGACGTCCGCTGCAAGGCGGGCGTCGATGCTGCTAAAAGTTTTGCCTAGGTTTGGATTTGGCGAGACGGCTGCATCCCCACTCCGTCACCCCGGACTTGATCCGGGGTCCAGGGCGATCAAGTCCTTGATCGCGGGAGAGTCCTTTCACGGCGCAGACGCGCCGTGGCTGGATGCCGGATCAAGTCCGGCATGACGGAAGGACGCTCGGCGAATGCCGCCTTCACCCGTTCTTCCTGAACCACGCCGAGAGATAATCCACGAAGCTGCGCACCTTGGCGGGCAGGTAGCGGCGATGCGGATAAACCGCATAAATGCCGCGGTCCTTGGAAATATAATCGTCGAACAGCGTCACCAGTTCTCCGGACTGGATATAGGGCCGGGCGATAAAGTCAGGCACCATGGCGATGCCGAGGCCGGCACGGGCGGCGCGCAGGGTCGCCTGTGGGCTGTTGACCTCGATGGGTCCGCTGATGGCGACCGAATTTGAGCCGCCATCCGGCTCCAGATACCGCACCGTATTATGAAAACGCGTATTGGTGTCGATGATGAAGGGAACGCGGGAGAAATCCTGCGGACCATCGAGCGGTCCGTGTTGCGCGACGAAATCCGCCGTCGCCACCGCATAGACCCGGAAATCGGAAAGCTTGCGGGCGATCAGGCCCGAATCCTCCAGCCGGGTGATCCGGATCGCGAGATCGAAGCCTTCTTCGATCAGGTCGACGAATCGGTCTTCCGCGACGATCTCGAGCGACAGTTCCGGATTTTCCTTGGCGAAGTCGATGAGGCTCTGGCCGACCTCCGCGTCGATGAAAGTGCGTGGAACGGAGATCCGCAGTTTTCCTTTCAGATCGGCATTCTTTTCCCGAACAAGGTCGGCGAGATTGTCGATCTCCTTCAGAATGTCGGATGCTGTGCGGTAATAGGTGTGCCCGGCTTCCGTCAGCGAAAACTGCCGCGTGGTTCGGTTTAAGAGAAGCGCTCCGAGATCGTCCTCCAGTTCCCGCACATATTTGGACAGAAGCGCCTTGGAGCGCCCGGTCTTGCGCGCCGCAGCGGAAAACCCCTCCGCTTCGACAACATCGATAAAGGCGCGGATGCGCGTGAGCGTGTCCATGAAAACCCTCCAGTTTGTTCCATATAATTGAACGCTGCATCCTGACTGTTCAACCTTAAAATCGCTGCTGAAAAATTCCGCTATATGGTGAAAAAATCCTCTTGATTATGACGGCGAATATTCTTATCTCCCGTGCTGCCCAAAGTCGCACGTGCCCATGTGTGTCCGCCGATTCCTCGATGTGGTGAGGATTTAGGTAAGGTACCTGGAACTAACCCCTCCAGTCGCTATTCCGGCCAACCGGAAAATGCGAGGACATACGAAGCAACGACGGTGCGGGCCTTTCTGGTTCTCTGCCGGCTCTCCATCAGCCGGGGTACTAAAGAGGCACACCATCATTGCCTGAAGTGCGGTCGGGTCATTCCCTCCAATCCATGGCAGACAAAGCCGAATGATGCTCTGGCAGGGCGTCGTTCACATTCGCGCCTTGAGCGTATGCTATCGATTCTGCGCCTCCACCGGCTGATTCGAATGCATATCTCGAGCGTCCTTTGTCCTCCGGATTTTTCCGGAGCCGGTTTAACAGGGAATACATCGATGACGACTGCACGCATTCTCGACTTCATCAAGACCCGACGTCCCGAAGGCCCTTGCCTCGTGGTTGATCTCGACGTCGTGCGCGACAATTTCAACGCGTTCCGGCACTCCCTGCCGAACAGCGCGATCTATTATGCCGTGAAGGCAAACCCGGCTCCCGAAATCCTGAAGCTGCTTGCTTCGCTCGGCTCCAACTTCGATTGCGCCTCCGTGGCTGAAATCCAGATGGCGCTCGATGCGGGTGCGACTTCCGACCGTATCTCCTTCGGCAACACCATCAAGAAGGAACGCGATGTTGCGCGCGCCCATGCGCTCGGCATCGATCTCTTCGCCGTGGACAGCCATGAGGAAGTTGAGAAGGTTGCCCGTGCAGCTCCCGGCGCGCGCGTGTTCTGCCGCGTTCTGACGGATGGCGAAGGTGCGGAATGGCCGCTGTCGCGCAAGTTCGGCTGCGTACCGCAGATGGCTGTCGACGTTCTGGTTTACGCCCATCAGCTCGGTCTTGAGTCCTACGGCGTATCCTTCCATGTCGGTTCGCAGATGATGAACCTTGACGCATGGGATGCGGCACTGGCCGATGCCAAGCGCGTTTTCGCTTCGCTTGCCAAACAGGGCATCCACCTGCAGATGGTCAATATGGGCGGCGGTTTCCCGACAAAGTACCTGCGCGACGTTCCGGCTGCCGAAGAGTACGGCCAGGCCATCGACACGGCGCTGCGCAAGCACTTCGGCAACCAGATCCCGAAGACCATCATCGAACCGGGCCGCGGCATGGTAGGCAATGCCGGTGTCATCAAGGCGGAAGTCGTTCTCGTGTCGCGCAAGTCCGACAATGACAACCACCGCTGGGTGTTCCTCGACATCGGCAAGTTCGGCGGTCTCGCCGAGACGATGGATGAGGCGATCCGTTACCCGATCCGCACCGAGCGCGATCAGGACGAGATGGAGCCCTGCGTTCTAGCCGGCCCTACCTGCGACAGTGCCGACGTGCTGTATGAAAAGAACATGTATCCGCTGCCGGTCTCGCTGACCATCGGCGATGAAGTTCTGATCGAAGGCACGGGCGCTTACACGACCACCTATTCGGCGGTCGCGTTCAACGGTTTCGAGCCGCTGAAGGCCTACGTCATCTGATCCGAGCGCCGTCCGCTGAAAGGGCGGCGTCTCGACCAAGCTTCCGTTCTGGCCCTGCCGATTGTGCTGTTGCGCAAATCCCTGCTTGCTGCACCTCTTCCAGCCGAGGAAAGCGTGTCGGCGGGCCGGAACGGCTCCACCAATTTTCATCAAGGGCCGCGTGTGGGCGGTTGTGTGACGGGAGGCCAAGGATGGCCGCTCTTTTGAATTCGGTACGGGCATTTTTCACACCGCAGACATTTCATGTCGATCAGGAAAATCCGGGCGATGTCGTTGCCCGTGAGAACCTGCTGGACCGCGCCATGGGCGCCGGACGCCGCCGCAAGTCTTCCGAAAAGCTGCGCGCCGGCCGCGTTCCCGCCGAAGGCCTGGCGCTCGTCGCCCGCGATGAGGACGGCCATGTCATCGGCACGGTGCGCCTGTGGAACGTCGAAGCCGGTATCTCCCGCGAAGGCCGCGCCGTCGAAGCGCTGCTGCTCGGCCCGCTTGCCGTCGATGCCGCCCATGAGGGCAAGGGCATCGGCTCGGCGCTGATGCGCGCCGCCATTACCGAGGCCACCAGGCGGGGCCATGGCGCCATTCTTCTGGTTGGCGACGCACCCTATTACGAGCGTTTCGGCTTTTTCGCCGACAAGGCCCAGCATCTCATCATGCCCGGCCCGTTTGAGCGTAGCCGTTTCCTGGCGCTGGAGCTGAAAGCTGGCTGGCTTGAAGGCGCTGCCGGCCTGCTGGTGGCAAGCGGCCGCAGGCTCTCTGCCTGACACCGTCAACCGTTGATTTCGTGCTCCGGCCGGGTGGCCGGGGCCGATCCAGCGAAATTGTATTGCTGCAAAATATTCTTTCATGCGAGGCTGCGGAATCGGATGCGATACCGGTTCGGCGGCGATAGGTCGCAATAGCCTCTTTGGCCATTGTGACAGTTTATGACTGCTCCGGCGTGATTTCAGCGGCAGGGGATCAGGCATGCAGGCAGCTCTACTCCGAACCAATCGTGATTACCGCCTGTTATTCTCCGCCAGCGCCGTATCCAATCTTGCCGATGGTATTTCGATGGTGGCGATACCATGGCTCGGCACGTTGCTGACCAGCGATCCGCTGCTGATATCCATGATCGCGGTGGCGCAACGGTTGCCATGGCTGCTTTTTGCGCTGCCGGTGGGGGTTTGGACCGATCGAAGCGACCGGCGTTTGCTGATGGTGCGGGCAGACATGGTACGGCTGGCGCTGATGATATGCGCAGTCGCCATGATCTCCGCCACTGCAAACCTGCCATTACCGATGCAATCGGGTTCGACGGCGATTTTTTCGCTCGCGGTAATAGCGTTCCTGTTCGGCTGCGCCGAGGTCGTTCGGGACAATGCGGCGCAGACGATCCTGCCTTCGCTTGTCGCGCCGGGTGATCTTGAACATGCCAATGGCCAGATGTGGAGCGCCGAACAGGTGACCGGCCAGTTCATCGGCCCGCCGCTGGCCGGCCTGTTGATCGCGGCGGGCATTGCCATTCCCTTCGGCCTTGATGCCGGCTTTTACGCGGTCTCGGCGGTGTTGATCTGGCTCATCGTGCTGCCGCCACGCAAACCCTCCGGTCCGGCTTCATTCTGGCCGGCATTGCAGGAAGGCCTTGGCTGGATGTGGCGCAACCCCATGGTGCTGCGGCTCGCTATCATGCTGGGCGCAATCAACGCCGTATTTGTCGGGGGAATGACAGTCCTCGTTCTCTATGCGCAGGAGGTGCTCAATCTCTCCGCGGCCGCCTATGGCGTACTGTTGACCTGTGGCGCAGCTGGCGGCGTTCTTGGCGGGCTGGTCTCACCCTGGCTTGCCCGGCGGTTGGGGGCGAGGGCAAGCCTCTTTCTGGCGCTTTGCACATTTGCACTGTTCAATCTGGTGCTTGGCCTGTCGGCGTCCTTGCCGCTGGTGGCGGCCGGCCTGTTTTTCGAGGCCGCAGCCGGCATGTTGTGGAATGTGGTCACCGTCAGCTACAGGCAGAGGCTCATTCCAGATGAGCTTCTTGGACGCGTCAATTCCGTCTATCGGTTTTTCGGTTGGAGCGCCATGTCGTTCGGCGCCTTTGCCGCCGGGATAATGGTCAGTTTGGCCGAACCGGAGATCGGCCGCACCGCGGCGCTGCATATGCCTTATCTGGTTGGCGCCTCTGTCTGTGCGGTTCTTGCCGCCTATGGCTTCTTCCGACTGCGCTTCTGAACCCTGCCGCATGCCGATCTCCGGCCGTTTTGTCGCATCTTTGCGTTCCATGCCCCCTTGCGCCCGGGAATTTGCGGGTATATACCCGAGACAAATGCCAAACGATAGCTGCCACTGCATTCTGTTGCGCAAAGCATCCCGCAAGGTCTCGTCCTATTATGACGAGGCACTGGCGCCGCTTGGTGTCAACATCGGTCAGTTCAGCCTGCTGCGGAACATCAACCGCGTTGCGCCGGTCTCGCTGACCGACCTGGCTGCAAGGGTGGAACTGGATCGCTCCACCGTTGGCCGCAATGCCAAGGTGCTGGCGCGGATGGGTTTGGTCGCTATTGGTCACGGCGAGGATCAGCGGGAAGCGATGCTGACCGTAACGGAGGAAGGGCACGCGATCCTCAAGGCGGGCGCACCGCTCTGGGATGGGGTGCAGGATGAAATCGAGGCCCGGCTTGGGCCCGAGAAGACAGCACAATTGCAGGAACTGCTCGCAGCCCTGTAGTTTTTTGGGCATATGCGGTTATCTGCCCGCAATGTGGGTATATACCCGTAAAATATCGGCCGCGGCCGCCGGAAAGGGAATTCGAACATGCTCTCCACACGCCTCGCCAGCTGGATGGCCGGCAGAAATCTGCACTATGGCTGGCTCGTCGCCGCGACCACCTTTCTCACCATGCTGGCCACCGCCGGTGCGATGGGATCTGCGGGGGTGATGATCCAGCCGCTGCATCAGGAATTCGGTTGGGATATCGCCGATATTTCTTCGGCCATGGCCGTCAGGCTTGTGCTGTTCGGTCTGCTTGGTCCTTTTGCCGCCGCTTTCATGAACCATTTCGGCATCCGGCAGGTGGTTTCCACCGCGCTTGCCCTGATCATGGGCGGCATTGTCGCCTCGTTTTTCATGACTGAGGTGTGGCAATTGCTGCTGCTCTGGGGCGTGGTGATCGGCGTCGGCACCGGCATGACTGCCCTGGTGCTGGGCGCCACCGTGGCGACACGCTGGTTTTCCAAGCGCCGGGGACTGGTGATCGGCCTGATGACGGCAAGCAACGCCACCGGCCAGCTGGTTTTCCTGCCGCTGCTGGCGGCGCTGACGGAAGCCTATGGCTGGCGAACCGCCTTGACCCTGTCCGTTGCTGTGATTGCCACCGCCATGGTCCTCGTCCTGCTTTTGATGCGTGACCACCCCGCCGATGTCGGTTTGCCGGCCTATGGCGAGACGGTGGTGACAAAGCCGGTCAAGCAGGACCACAATCTCCTCGCCACGCTGGCATCGCCGCTGGTGACGCTGAAAAGCGTCTCGGGCAACCCCGTCTTCTGGGTGCTGTTCGGCACGTTTTTCGTCTGCGGACTTTCGACCAACGGTCTCATCCAGACACACTGGATCTCGATCTGCGGCGATTTCGGCATGGCTGCGGTAACAGCGGCGGGAACGCTGGCGGTGATCGGCATTTTCGACTTCTTCGGTACGATCTTCGCCGGTTGGCTTTCCGACCGGTTCGACAATCGCTTCCTGTTGTTCTGGTTCTACGGTCTGCGCGGTCTGTCCTTGCTTTACCTCTCATTCTCAGGCTTCAGCTTCGTGGAGCTTTCGGTCTTTGCCGTCTTCTACGGGCTGGACTGGGTAGCGACCGTGCCGCCAACGGTGAAGCTTGCCGCGGAAAACTTCGGCCGTGAAAAGGCCGGTCTTGTTTTCGGCTGGGTCTTTGCCGGCCATCAGCTGGGGGCAGCCACCGCCGCCTTTGGCGCCGGTTTCTTCAAGAGCGACTTCGATACCTATATGCCCGCTCTGCAGATTGCCGGTCTGATGTGCATGATTGCCGCCGTCTCGGTTCTGCTGCTGCGAAAGCCGGGCTCCGCGACCCTGACGCCGCAGACGGCGTGATATGAATGGGGGAGGCCTGCGCATGTGGCCTTCTCCGTATTCCGGCTTCTGCAGGCGGGTCGCCGGGCGGTATTGTTGCGTAATTGCCACAATGCTTGCCGGTTCATCGCTTCCATACATGAAGGGCATCCCGGTTTGATCCATCTCAATCGGCCTGCGTCACCCTTCGTCATAGTGGCTCCCAAGCGGTTGCGGCAGGCGAAGATTCGCAAGGCCCGCCGTCATCAGCCGGTTCCGGGGACTTGCCCGGCTGCGGTGCGCTATAGGAGAGATGGAATGACGAATAGAAACAGAAACAACGCCTTGCTTGCCAGTGTTGCGATTGGCGTTGCCGCCATGCTCGGGTCCGCCGATGCGATAGCCGCTGATATGACCCAGGCGGCGCCGGCTCCGACTGCGGAGGAAGCGATTGCGGCGGCAAGCCCGTGGATGCTGCGCGTGCGCGGCCTCGGCGTCATCACCAACGACAGCGGGAGCGTCGACGGTGTGCCAGGGGCTGGCCTGTCCTATTCGGATACCGTAATCCCGGAACTCGACATCAGCTATTTCTTCACCGATAACTTCGCCGCCGAACTCATTCTCGGCACCACCTATGCCAAAATCAATGGCGAGGGCGTGCTGGCCGGCACGCCGGTCGGCAAGACCTGGCTGCTGCCGCCGACACTGACGCTGCAATATCACTTCACCGACTTCGGCGCTTTCAAGCCCTATATCGGCGCGGGCGTGAACTATTCGCTGTTCTACAACCAGACGGAAAAGCCCGGTTTCAGCAATCTCGACGTCAAGAACAAGCTGGGCGCCGCGGTGCAGGTCGGTTTCGACTATATGCTGGATGAGCATTGGGGTGTGAACTTCGACGTGAAGAAGATCTTCCTCAAGACCGACTGGACGGCGGAACTCGGTGGCACGCCGATCAGCGGCAAGGCCAAGCTGGATCCGTGGCTGATTGGCGCGGGTATCACCTATCGTTTCTGACAGTAGATCAATGAAGCGCGGCCTTTGACGGGCGGCGCTTTCTGGGCTATAGGGACGGTCACGGGCAAGAGCCCCGGCCGTCCGCAGGCGCGTTTGCGCCCCTGGTGAAGCTCTTTTCTTGATAACGGTCATCCCATGTTTTGCATGTCGTCGATGGCAACGCGGACCCCCTTCGGAACATTCGGCATGCACATGTTGGAGAACCGTTATGAACGTGTCCAAACCGCTTCCCGCACTTGAGGGGCTGAAAGAACAGGCAAAGCGCCTGCGTGCCGCTCTTGAGGATGGGGGGCAGTCAATCACCCATTCAAAGGCGTTGGAACTCATCGCCGCACAATATGGCTTCCGCGACTGGAATACGCTACATGCCGCCGCGGGAAATCGTCCCGCATTCAATCCCTATCTTCTGGGTTCGAGGGTGGAAGGTTTTTACCTCGGGCAGCCTTTCGTGGCCTCCGTTCTGGGCGTGCAGGCGCTCGGCGGGGATCCCGAACGTTACCGGCTGACCCTGCATCTCGATGATCCCGTGGATGTCGTGACCTTCGAAAGCTTCTCCGCTTTCCGCCAGCGCGTTCATTGCAATGTCGATACCTCCGGCCGCACCCTTGAGAAAACTTCCAATGGCCGGCCGCAGGTGGAACTCGTCTGGTAGGTTGGCGCTCCCTTGATTGGTCGCCGTTCATGGAGGCGAAGCACGGGATTTCAGGCTTTTGAACCCCTTTTCATTTGAAAACTGAAAGGGGGTTCAGTCGAAATTTGCGATGTTTGCTTCACCGCGTCTTTCCACATCACCCCTGCTCGTCCGAGTATTTATAACATATATTTTGGTTGTGCTTGTGTTTTATTAATAGCATTTATTGTTGATATATTTGTTTTGCAAAGTAATGTCTGTTATTGTATTGAATAGTGGATATATAAATATTATTGTCTGCTTATGTTTGAGGGATTTTATGAGCGATACGCAGTGGCTGGAATGGGGCAGGAAAAACCCATATTACGGCGTGTATTCCGAAGACCGATTTCACACTTCAAATATCGAGGCAACGAAGGGGGAATTCTTCGCAACCGGGGAAGCCAATGTCTCTTGGATGCTGGGTCGTGCGGAACAGTATTTCGGGCCGTTGGGTAAAGGACGTGTTCTTGAGTTCGGTGCCGGGGTGGCTCGAATGAGCATACCGCTTGCATCCCGTTTTGAAACCGTAATCGGCGTAGAACTATCTCCAGACATGCGTGCCGAAGCCGTTAAGAACTGCCAGTTATACAATGTCAAAAATGTCGAAATGGTCCCTTCAGACGACGATTTAAGTCACGCTTCGGGCGAATTTGACCTCGTCCTCAGCTATATCGTTCTCCAGCACGTAGATGCCAGGAGGGGAGTGATGCTGATCGACAAGTTGCTGTCTAAGGTCGGCCCCAACGGTGTCGCCATTCTCCAGGCGAGCGTCAAACGGCCTGAACGCCGCTTGTCAGACCGCCTACGCTATCACCTGCGCCACAATGTGCCAGTGCTGGCGGCAACATACAGATTCCTGCGTGGAAAAGGCTGGAATACACTTTCAATGCGAATGTCGGAATATGATCCTATCGCCATCCTCGCGGCGTTCAGTCGGAACGGAATGAAGGACGTTTTGCTTTCCGAGCATTATCAAGGTGATGTCCTTACCTTTCATTTCACGGCGAGAAAGGGCGGCTAACACGACGGGACGCCATTACTTAGATGCTGGACGTCGCAGTAATGGCATCCCGCAGTGGCTTAAATCCGCTTCCCCGCCGAATCGAACAGATGGAAATCCTTTGCCTGGGCGGCGATTTTCAGCGTTTCGCCGATGCGCAGTTGCGAGCGGCCGTGGACGCGGAAGACGATGGTGGTGCCGTCGGCGAAGGAGCCGTGCACGTAACTTTCCGCACCCACCAGTTCCACGGCGTCCACCTGCACGGTGCCGGTAAATGCAGCGTCGGTGGGGGCCTCACTGGCAAGGGTGATGTCTTCCGGGCGGATGCCGAGCGTGGCAGCACCCTGCGGCAGTGCGGTGCTTTCCATCACCGACCAACCGGAAGAGCCGTTGGCCGTCGCCGTCCCGTGGTTCAGCAGGTTCATCGAGGGCGAGCCGATGAAGGTGGCGACAAAGGTCGTGGCCGGTTTTTCGTAAAGCTCGATCGGCGTGCCCATCTGCTCGATGCGGCCGGCATTCAGCACCACCAGCCTGTCGGCGAGCGTCATGGCTTCCATCTGGTCGTGGGTCACGTAAACGCTTGTCGTGGCGAGAGAGCGCTGCAGGCGGCGGATTTCGACGCGCATCTGCACGCGCAGCTTGGCGTCGAGGTTGGAAAGCGGCTCGTCGAACAGGAATGCCGCGGGCTTGCGCACGATGGCGCGGCCCATGGCCACACGCTGGCGCTGGCCGCCGGAAAGCTGGCGCGGCTTGCGCTCCAGGAATTGCTCGATTTCGAGAGCCTTGGCCGCCTCCGTGATACGCCGCTCGATCTCCTCCTTCGGCGTGTTGCGGTTCTTCAGGCCATAGGCAAGGCTCTGGCGCACCGTCATATGCGGGTAGAGCGCGTAGTTCTGGAACACCATGGCAATGTCGCGGTCTGAGGGTTCCAGATCGTTGACGACGCGGTCGCCGATGACGATCTGGCCGCCGGAAATGCCTTCCAGACCGGCGATCATGCGCAGCAGGGTGGACTTTCCGCAGCCGGAGGGACCGACGAGCACGATCATTTCGCCATCGGCGATGTCCATCGATACGCCCTTGATGGCTTCGACATTGCCGCCATAAACCTTGCGGACGTCTTTCAGCGCAATTTTTGCCATTACTTCTCGGTCTCCACCAAACCTTTGACGAACCAGCGCTGCATCAGCACCACAACGATAACAGGGGGGATGATGGCGAGGATCGCCGTCACCATCACATAATTCCAGGGCGTCGAGGCATCGGTAAAATCCACCATGCGCTTGAGGCCGATGATGATCGTGTTCATCTTTGCGTCGTTGGTCACGAGCAGCGGCCAGAGATATTGCGTCCAGCCGTAGATGAAGAGGATCACGAAAAGTGCCGCGATATTGGTCTTCGACAGCGGCAGCAGGATATCGCGCATGAAGCGGAACGGACCCGCATTGTCGATGCGCGCCGCTTCCACCATTTCACCGGGAATTGTCAGAAAGAATTGCCGGAAGAGAAAGGTCGCCGTGGCTGAAGCCATCAGCGGCAGGGTGAGCCCCGCATAGGTGTCGATCAGGCCCAGATCGACGATGACCTTGTAGGTGGGCAGGATGCGTACTTCCACCGGCAGCATGAGCGTGATGAAGATCATCCAGAAAAAGCCCATGCGGAAGGGAAAGCGGAAGAAAACGATGGCGAAGGCGGACAGGAACGAGATGATGATCTTGCCGATGGCGATGGCCAGCGCCACGACGAAGCTGTTGAACAGCAGCCGTTCGAGGCTGACGCCGACGACCCTTTCCACGCCGCCAACCATGGCGTCGGTATAGTTTTCTCCGAGATGGCCGCCTGGCAGCAGCGACATGGGCGGCCGGATGATGTCGTTCGACGTCATCGAGGACGCGATGAAGGTGTAGTAGATCGGAAAGGCCACGATGATGATGCCGAGCACCAGCATCAGATGGGCAATCACGCGTGCGATGGGGCGATTTTCAATCATCAGGACGTCCTCAGCCGTAATGCACGCGCTTCTCGACGAAGCGGAACTGGAAGGCGGTGAGCGCGATGACGATCACCATCAGGATCACGGATTGCGCGGCGGATGAGCCGAGATTGAGGTTCACGAAGCCATCATTATAGACCTTGTAAACCAGCGTTTCCGTCGCCTTTGCGGGGCCGCCGCCGGTCACCGCATGGATGATGCCGAAGGTGTCGAAGAAGGCGTAGACCGTGTTGACGACCAGAAGGAAGAAGGTGGTCGGCGCAAGCAGAGGGAAAACGATGGTCCAGAAGCGCCGCGAACCGCGCGCGCCATCAATGGAGGCGGCCTCCAGCAATGATTTAGGAATTGCCTGCAAGCCCGCGACAAAAAACAGGAAATTGTAGCTGATCTGTTTCCACGCAGCCGCCGCGACGACGAGCAGCATGGCCTGATTGCCGTTAAGCAGCGGGTCCCACATGATGCCGTTGCGACGCAGGATATAAGAGAAGGTTCCCATGGCCGGATTGAACATGAAGAGCCATAACATGCCGGCCACCGCCGGCGCGACGGCATAGGGCATGATCATCATGGTGCGGTAAAAGCCCTTGCCGCGCACCACCCTGTCTGCCGCCGTTGCCAGCAGCAGCGCCAGCCCCATGGAGACAAGCGCGGTGAGGATGCTGAAAACGACGGTGACCTGCAGCGAGTTGAGGTAGCTTTCATCAGAAAGTACCGCGGAAAAATTCGCCAGGCCGACGAAATTGCTGTTCAGCCCGAAGGCATCCTCGCGCATGGTGGACTGATAGAGCGCCTGGCTGGCCGGCCAGAAGAAAAAGATCACCGTGAGGATGATCTGCGGGGCGACCAGCAGATAGGGCAGGATCTTGTTGGGGAATCCGACGCTTTGCACGGCGATCTCCTGATGACATGGAAATGCCGCCCGCATCTGTCAGAGGATGCGGGCGGGGCAGGGGATCGTTTAATTGCCGGCGGCCTGTTTGATGGCCGCGTCGCCGCGCTGGACTATCTTGTCGAGTGCTGCCTTCGCATCCTGCTTGCCGGCCAGCATCGCCTCGAACTCCTCGTTCATGATGTCGCGTACCTGCGGCAGGTTCACGAGACGTACACCCTTGGAGTTTTCTGTCGGCGGTTTGCCCATCATCTGCAGCAGCGGCGTTTCACGGCCGGGGTTCTTGTCGTAGAAGCCGGATTTCTTGGTTTCCTCATAGGCCGCGATCGTGACCGGCATATAGCCAGAGACCTGATGCAGGCGAGACTGGATCTTGGTCTGGGAGAGGAAGTGGAAGAATTCCGCTACGCCCTTATATTCGGCATCGCTCTTGCCACCGAAGACCCAGAGGCTGGCGCCGCCCGGGATGGTGTTCTGCGGGCCATGGCCCTCATAATAGGGAAGCTGGCCGATGCCGTAATTCATTCCGGTCTTGATGATATCTCCAAGGCCGCCGGAGGATTCGGTCAGAATACCGCATTCGCCGGACATGAAGAGCTGCTTGGCTTCCGAAGTGCGGCCGCCATAACGGAAGACACCGTCTTTCGCCAGATCGGCAATCGCCTGGAAATGCTCGACAAAAAGCGGCGCATTGACGGCGAGCTTCACATCGGTGCCGCCGAGACCGTTTTCATTGCTGCCATAGGAGACGTTGTTCCATGCGGCGAAGTTTTCGGTCTGGATCCAGGTCAGCCAGGTGGAGGTGAAACCACATTGCGCGGCACCGCTGGTCTTGATCTTCCTGGCGGCATCGAAAACTTCCGGCCAGGTCTTCGGCGGGTTGGCGGCATCGAGGCCGGCCTTCTGGAAGATATCCTTGTTATAATAGAGGATCGGCGAGGACGAATTATAGGGGAAGGACAGCATGGTGCCGTCAGGCTTGGAATAATAGGCGACGATGCCTGCCAGATATTCATCCTTGTTGAAGGTGTAGCCGCCTTCCTTCAGCACGTCCGCTACCGGTTTGATGGCGCCCGCAGCACCCATCATGACACCGGAGCCGGCATCGAAGACCTGAATGATGGCAGGCGCCTGCTTGGCGCGGAAGGCGGCGATGCCGGCGTTCAGGGTTTCGGGATAGGTGCCCTTGAAGACGGGCATGACCTTGTAGTCTTTCTGGCTGTCGTTGAATTCCTTGGCAAGCGAATCCACGACTTCGTTGTTGGCGCCGGTCATGGCGTGCCACCACTGGATCTCCGTCACAGCATATGCATTCGATGTGACAAAAAACGAAAGCGCGGATGCCGCAGCAAGGCGGTAGCTGAGTTTTTTCAAGGCGATTCCTCCCATTATGAAAACAGTAAAAGATACAGCCCCTTAATTGCAGCCTATCCTCCTCGATATGGTTGCGGGCGATCTTTTCTGTATTAGCATTGCCGATTAAAAGCGAACTCTAACGAAAATGCAATAGAACGTGGAACGATTAAAACGAAAGTGAAGGAAACGGATTTATTATTCCATTTCCTTCGTTCCACGGTTTTTTCATGCGCTTGGCCACCGGCGCGTGTCTCCGCTGGATTCCCTCCTGTCGAAATCCAATAGTTGCCATTGATATGTTATTACATTACGTATTGTATTGCTGTGAATTTGTGCGGGCGAAGAGGTGGATGTGTTCGGATTGAAGCGTAAAAAGGCGTTTGAGCGCAGGGACGATTCGGCTGGCCTGCCATCATTGCGAACGGTGCCGGTTACCCTGCTTACCGGCTTTCTCGGTGCAGGCAAGACCACCTTGCTGAACGCGCTTCTGGCTGAGCCGGCCATGCGGGATGCGGCTGTGATCGTCAACGAATTCGGCTCGGTGCCCATCGATCACGGTCTGGTGCGGACGGGGTCCGAACGATATTTCAGAACGACGACGGGTTGCATCTGCTGCACCGCCACGAGCGATATCCGCACCTCGCTTTACGAACTGCATCAGGCCATTCTGGAAGGGGTAATGCCTGATGTCTCGCGGGTTGTCATCGAAACCACCGGTCTTGCCGATCCTGCGCCGATCATCAACAGCCTCATCGCCAGCGGCACGCCGGCGCTGGGCCTGCGGGATCACATCGTCGCCCGGCATTTTCATCTTTCGGGCGTGGTGACGGCTTTCGACGTTGTCTCGGGCCCGCCGATGCTCAACAGCTTCATTGAGGGCTGGAAACAGCTTGCCTTTGCCGACCACATCGTTTTGACGAAGACCGATCTGGCCGATGACGCGGCGCTGGACCGCGAAAGCCTCGCCGATCTCAATCCCGCAGCCTCGTTTCATGATCGCAATGCAGCCGATTTCGATCTGATGTCGTTGTTCAACGCATCGGATTATTCGTTGTGTGGCAAGCCGGAGGATGCGCCTGCATGGCTTGCGGCCGACAGGCTGAGCCTTCATGCGGCCCATCAGCACGATGTCAACCGCCACGGCGTCGGGGTCGAGGCCTTCAATCTCACCTTTGACGGGGTTTTTGACCCCCAGGCGATTGTGACTTTTCTCGAGCTCGTCACCAGCAATGTGCATTCCGGTCTTCTGCGGCTCAAGGGAATTTTCGGGGCGACGGATGATCCGGAGCGACCGGTTGTCGCCCACGCGGTGCAGCATCGGCTTTATCCGCTTACCCGCCTGGAGCGCTGGCCGGATCAAGATCGTTCGACACGTATCGTGCTGATCGGCATGGACATGCCGCAAAAGCCCATTCGCGAGCTTTTCGACACATTGGCCGCGCAGGCAAGGCGGAAGGGCAGGGCATGAACAATCCGCTTGCACGCAGTGGCTCCGCGATCATCTCGCACGCGCGTCTTCTGAAGCAATGGTCACGTGATTTGCTGCAACTCAAGCCGGAAGACAGTATTACCGTCAGCGAGCTTTCCTGCGCGCTGCCGGATTGCCCGCCACGGGAAACGGTGATCGTCATCCTCGCCGTTTCCGGTACGACCCGGCAATTATCCATCCACAAGGCGCTTCTCGCGGTGGATCATGACGATATTGTGCGCGCCATTGCCGCGAATTCAGCTTGAGAACCGGCCTCCACGCGGCAGAGCCGCTTGACCGCCGCGGCCCTTATCCGCCACTTCAGGGACAGCGATGGGATTCGCGGATGATGAAGGGCACGGAATGGCCGATCTGGCTGTATATGCGGGTTTGTTTCTGACGGCGTTCATTGCGGCGACCATCCTTCCCATGCAGTCGGAGGCGGCGCTTGCGGGGCTCATTCTTCTGAAATCCCAGCCCGTCTGGCTGCTGGTTGTCGTGGCGAGCGTCGGCAATGTCGCCGGGTCCTTCGCCAACTGGCTGCTTGGCCGTGGCATCGAACGTTTTCGACATGAACGTTGGTTTCCGGTCGGGGAGGCTGCGCTGCAACGGGCGCAGAACTGGTACCGGCGTTACGGCAAATGGTCCCTGCTCCTCAGCTGGGCGCCGATCATCGGGGACCCTCTAACGGTTGCGGCCGGCATCATGAAAGAGCCGCTGCCGGTGTTTCTGCTGCTGGTCACCATCGCGAAGGTCGGGCGATACGTGGTGCTCGCGATGGTGACGTTGAATTTTTCATGAAGCCTCTCCTCCGTCATGCCGGACTGGATCCGGCATCCAGCCACGGCGCGTCTGCGCCGTGAAAAGAGTTTTTCGCGATCAAGGACTTGACCGCGCTGGACACGGACCTGATCCCGAGTGACGGTTTGCGATTGCCCCGCATCGGTAGCTACCGCTCAAGCCGCCTGCCGGTCCCAGCTGGCGAAAGGATCGGGCAGGTGCCGCCAGGCATCGGGCGTGAAGGCATCCGTGTCTATCAGGCAGGCATCGAGCTGGGCGCGGATGCGGGCTTCATTCATTGGATCGGAACCTATGAAGACGATTTCCTGCCGGCGGTCGCCGAAGACCGGGTCGAGATAGGGCTTCATCATATCAAGGAACTGCTTTTCGCGCGGCCATTGCTCTTTCGGCACGGCGGACCACCAGAGACCCATCTTGCCGGTGCGAACCAGAGCGCCGGCCTGGCTGATCTCTCCCACATAACGCGGCCGCGTCGCCAGCCAGAAAAAACCCTTGGCGCGCACGACCCCCGGCCAGGCGCGATCGATGAAACGCTGGAACAGCACGGGGTCGAAAGGCTTTTTGGCACGATAGACGAAAGAGCGAATGCCATATTCCTCGGTTTCGGGAATGTGGTCCTTGAAACCATGCAATTCCTTGAACCAGAGAGGGTGTTCTTCGGCCCTGGCGAAATCGAAGCGGCCAGTGCCCAGAACCTCCTTCAGCGCCACCTTGCCGAAATCGGCGTCGATGAGTTTTGCATCGGGGTTCAGCCCGATGATGATCTTGCGGGCGGCATCCCGCTCCTCTGGCGTTGCAGTGCCGATCTTGTTGAGCACGACGACATCGGCGAATTCGATCTGCTCCACTAGAAGATCGACGATGGTGCGGTTGTCGCCATCGCCCGCCGTTTCGCCCCGGTCGGCCAGAAAATCGGATGAACCGTAATCGTTGAGAAGATTGGCGGCGTCCACCACCGTCACCATCGTGTCGAGCCGGGCAACATCGGAAAGGCTGCGACCATTCTCGTCGCGGAAATCGAACGTCGCGGCGACGGGAAGCGGCTCGGCGATGCCGGTCGATTCGATCAGCAGATAGTCGAAACGGTCCTGCTCCGCCAGCGCCCGCACTTCCTTGAGAAGATCGTCACGCAGGGTGCAACAGATGCAGCCATTGGTCATTTCCACCAATTGCTCTTCGGTTCGGGAGAGATTGGCCCCGCCGTCACGAACCAGCGCCGCATCGATATTGATCTCGCTCATGTCGTTGACGATCAAGGCCACGCGCAAACCATCGCGATTGGCGAGAATGTGGTTCAGAAGCGTCGTCTTGCCAGCGCCTAAAAAGCCGGAAAGCACGGTGACGGGTAGTTTTTTCGACATTTGGACCTCGTTCTGTAAACGTGTTTCGAGTGGACCTCGGCGGGCACATCGGGGCATTGGGAAACGATCCGGCGCGCATCGTTACCATATGTAACGTAATAACATTACATATACAGGGAATGTCAACAGGTGAGCGAGAAATTGCCTTCGGCATGAGCGTGGTGGTTACGCGTCCGGATGAATAATTCGCCGTTTGCCAGCAACGGCCTACCGCCGGAGGTGACAGCGTGCCAGTCCGCCTCCACCAGTAAATGTTATTTCATTACATATTCGTTTGACGAATGTAATAACATTACATATCAAGGGTCATCGAATGACATCCTGCTTCCGGAGGGATCGATGAACGATCCGTGCCTTATCTTCTCAAATCTGACCCTTGGATATGCCGGCCGGGCGGCGGTGCACCATCTCAATGGTAGTATTGCCTGCGGCTCGCTTACCGCCGTTATCGGCGCCAACGGCTCGGGAAAATCCACGTTGATGAAAGGCATTGCCGGCATTTTGAAGCCGCTTGGCGGCGAATGTCGGGTTAGTCCGGCGATCTCCGTCGCCTATCTGCCGCAACAGTCGGAGCTGGACCGGTCCTTTCCCGCTCAAGTACGAGACCTTGTGGCCCTCGGTCTCTGGCCGAGACGCGGCCTGCTCGGACGACACCGTTCCGAAGATCGGACGGCGATCGACCAAGCGCTGAAAGCGGTCGGACTGTCCGGTTTTGAAAGGCGAAATATCGACTCCCTCTCGGGTGGCCAGATGCAGCGTGCCCTTTTTGCCCGGGCCATGCTGCAGGATGCGCAGCTCATTCTGCTCGATGAGCCCTTCAATGCCGTCGACGAGCGGACCGTGACCGACCTGCTGGTGCTGATCAAGGCATGGGTGGCGCAAGGGCGCACCGTTCTGACCGTACTTCACGATCACCAGCTCGTGCAGCAGCATTTTCCCCAGACGCTTTTCCTGGCGCGAAGGCTGGTCGGGCTTGGTCCAACGGCTGAAGTCCTGCAGGCGGAGAATCTTCGCCAGGCCCGACATTTCCATGAGGCGTGGGAGGAGGACGCGCCTTGGTGCGCGCCGGCTTCCCCTCCGCTCCCTCCGGATCCGGCGGCGCCGCCGCACGCCCACCCCCACTTCCACGCGAATTCGAATAGCCATGGCTGATATCTTCATCGATCCTTTCATCCAGTATGTCTTCATGCAGCGCGCGCTTGCCGGTGCGCTGATCCTCGCGGTCAGCTGCGGCCCCGTCGGGGTTTTTCTGATGCTGCGCCGCATGAGCCTGACGGGCGATGCCATGTCGCACGCCATCCTGCCGGGCGCTGCTGTCGGCTTTCTGTTTTATGGGCTGGACATTCTGCCGATGACGATTGGCGGGCTCGTCGTTGGCCTCGTGGTCGCGCTGGGGGCCGGCGCGGTGTCGCGTTTCACCGTTCAGAAGGAGGACGCCTCTCTCGCCGCGCTTTATCTGATTTCGCTGGCGCTCGGCGTGCTGCTCGTCTCATGGCGTGGCTCCAGCGTCGACCTGATGCACGTTCTGTTCGGCACGGTGCTGGCGCTGAACAATGAGGCGCTCGGACTGATCGGCGGCATCTGTGTCATTACGCTTTCGGTGATGATCACCTTCTGGAGGGCGCTCGTGGCCGAATGCCTCGATCCGCTCTTTCTGCGCTCGGTCAGCAGATGGGGCAGCCCGGTGCATTTCCTCTTCCTCGGCATCGTCGTGCTCAATCTCGTGGGTGGCTTTCAGGCGCTGGGGACGCTCCTTTCAGTCGGGCTGATGATGCTGCCGGCTGCCGCCAGCCGCTTCTGGTCAAACCGCGTCGCGCCCATGTGCTTCATTTCCATCGGCATCGGCATGGTGTCCTGCTTTGCCGGTCTTGTCCTGTCCTATCACGCGTCGCTGCCATCGGGCCCGGCGATCATCCTTTCGGCGGGCGCCGTCTATGTGCTCTCCATCCTCTTCGGCACGCGCGGCGTGCTCATCGATCTTCTCGGTTCCGGCCGCCACCGCGCGGCCTGAAAACAGCCTTTGAAACAGGAGAATCCAATGTTCAAAACCTTCCGCTTAGCCACGTACGCCAGTCTTCTTTCCCTCTCACCGGTTCTGACGGCGCAGGCTTCCGCCGCCGAACTGAAGGTCGTCGCCAGCTTCTCGATCATCGCCGACTTCGCGAAAAATGTCGGTGGGGATCGTGTGGAGGTCACCACGCTCGTCGGGCCGGATGGCGATGCCCATGTCTATGAGCCGCGCCCTGCCGATGCTGTCGCCGTCAGCAAGGCGGATGTCGTGCTGGTCAACGGCCTGGAATTCGAAGGCTTTCTGAAGCGGCTGATTGAAACGAGCGGCACGAAGGCGCCGGTTGTCGAGCTGACCAAGGGTGTCGAGCCGCTCAGGCTTTCCGACGAGCCCGCCGGCCACGCCCATCCTGAGGCCGAGGAAGAGGAGGCTCACGACCACAAGACCGGGGAAGCCGGCCACAAGCACGAAACGGCTGACGCCCACGATCACGACCATGGCCACGAAGGACATCACCATCATGGCGAGTACGATCCCCATGCCTGGCAGTCCATCAAGAATGCCCAAATCTACGTGAAGAACATAGCCGGCGCCTTTTGCAAGGCCGACAAACCCGGCTGCGCGACCTATACCGCGAATTCCGACGCCTATGTCGCCAAGCTTGCCACTCTGAACGAGAAGGTGAAGACGGAGATCGCCGCGATCCCGCCGGAGAAGCGCGTCATCATCACGTCGCATGATGCCTTCGGTTATTTCGAGCATGCCTATGGCCTGAATTTCCTCGCGCCGGAGGGCATCTCGACGGAGTCCGAAGCCTCTGCCGCCGATGTCGCCAAGCTGGTGGACCAGGTCAGACACGACAAGGCTTCGGCCATCTTCGTCGAAAACATCACCGACAAGCGGCTGATCGACCAGATCGCCAGCGAAACCGGCCTGAAGGTTGGCGGCACGCTTTATTCCGACGCGCTTTCCACGGCCGATGGCCCGGCCGCGACCTATATCGACATGGTCAACCACAATATCGAGACCATCTCGGCCGCTGTACTCGGGCAATAAGACCGCCGTTCAGCCGAAAAGTTTCAGGGTGGCTTCGGCCACCCTGATTTCGCTCGTATCATTCAGGCCGGGATCGCTCTGCTGTCATCGGCGTGATGAAACGGCCTGACCGAGCCTGAGCTCGAGCTTGCCATCGGTTCTGGCCGTCCACCCCCGTCGACTTTTCGCCCTGACAGGGACGGACCGGAGCTTTCGAGTTGTCCGATCCGACCACTATAAAACTCTAATTTGCGGCCGATTGATCGTTTGGCCGTTGATAACCGCATCGGACCGGCTTTTCGTGCGAAGGCCCGTCGATGTAAAGTGCCACCTGTGACGTTCATGGGGGCAAGCACTTTGGCCAAATCTATCAGGACGATGGAGGAGTTTTCGGAGTTTGTCGGCCTTTCCCGCCCGACCGTTTCGAAATACTTCAATGACCCGGCCTCGGTCCGCAAGAAGACGCGGGATGCCATCGAGGATGCGCTGAAGAAATCCGGGTTTCGGCCGAACATTTTCGCCGTCAACCTCAACCGCCGCCGTTCCAACATCATCGGCATCATCATCCCGAGTTCCACCGACCCCTTTTATATGGCGCTCACGAGCCGTATCGAGCTCATCGCCAGCGAAGCCGGGTTTCTGGCCTTCGTGCTTTCATCGGACGGCAAGCCCGAAATCGAAGACCGCGCCATCCGCACCTTCAAGTCGATGAACGTGGCGGGTGCCATCATCGCGCCGCTTGGCGTCAAATCCCATCGCGCTACGCTGGAGCAACTCGCGGCCACTGTCCCGATCGTCTATGTCGATTCGCCACTCGACGAGACGTCCGCCTTTGTCGGCACAGATAACCGGCAGAGCGTGGGACTGATGGTGGATTATCTCTGCCGGTCGGGAGAACCGCCCTGTTTCTTCGACATGCCGCAGGTCAATACCAATGCCGCCACGCGCCGCACGGCCTATGTGGAGGCCATGCAACAACTCGGCTTCGAGCCACATGTGATTAACGTCCCGGGCGACATCACATGGGAGTTTGAACGGTTTGCTTTCGAGGAAGCAGGCCGGCTTCTGGAACGGCGCACGCTTCTGCCCTCGCGGACGATCCTGTGCGCCCATGACCGCATCGCCTTCGGCGTCATCGCCGCGGCTTTTCAGAAGGGCATCAGGGTTGGCCACGGCGCCGATTACGATCTAAGGGTCGCTGGCCACGACGATCATCCGCTGGCGCGTTATGCCTGCCCACCCATCACCACCGTGGCGCAGAACTACAACGAGATCGGCAGGCTGTCGATCGAGCTGCTGTTTCAGAAACTGAACGAGGAGGCAGACGATGCCACCCGAATGCGGGAGCGCATCCTGCTCAGCGCCGATCTGATGCTGCGGAAATCGGCCTGAGGGTCGTTAGAAAAACTAAAATAAAAATGTGATTTTCTAAATAGAACTAATATTTGAACGCTCCTACTCTGTTCTCAAGGTTGCTTTGGGAGGCGACCGCGAGAGCCGGCGCACAGGTGTGCCGGGCTTCGGGAGGAACGTCAGATTGCCATGTCTCCAGTGCCGTGAGGGGAGCCTCGCAGCCGCGGTATCGCATGGTTTTCGCCGGGCTGACTGGACATTCTCGCCAGCAATTTCCCCAGCGAAGGATGATGAAACATGAACCTCTATTCTCTTCTGTCAGAACGTGCGGCCGGCGGCAGGCCTGTCCGCGTCGGTCTCATCGGCGCGGGCAAGTTCGGCTCCATGGTGCTGGCGCAGGCGCAGCGCATCGCCGGTTTCCACATGGTCGCCGTTGCGGACCTCAATGTCGGAAAGGCGAAGGAATCGCTGGATCGCGTCGGCTGGCCGAAGGAGCGCTACGATGCGAAGAGCTGCGCCGAGGCGCTGAAGAGCGGCAAGACCTATGTGACCGACGACGTGAACGAGCTTTTCGCCTGCGGTGAGATCGAATGCGTCATCGAGGCCACCGGCCATCCGCTGGCCGGTGCCCGCCACGCGTTGGGCGCCATCGACCACAACAAACACGTCGTCATGGTCAATGTCGAAGCCGACGTCATGGTCGGCCCGATCCTTGCCGAAAAGGCCCGCGCCAAGGGCCTGATCTATTCCATGGCTTACGGCGACCAGCCGGCGTTGATCTGCGAGCTTGTCGACTGGGCGCGCGCCACCGGCTTCGAGGTCGTTTCCGCCGGCAAGGGCATGAACTTCGAGCCGCGTTACCGTTATTCGACGCCCGACACGGTCTGGGGTTATTTCGGCTGGACGGACGAGGAAGTGGCCAAGGGCGACTTCAATCCGAAAATGTATAATTCCTTCACCGATGGCACCAAGGCGGCCATCGAAATGGCGGCTGTCGCCAATGGTACGGGGCTGGATTGCCCGGATGACGGTCTGGCTTTCCCGCCCGCCGGCCTGCACGATCTCGCCCGTGTTTTCCGTCCCGCCGCCGATGGCGGCCGCATGGCCCGTTCAGGCCTGGTGGATATCGCCGCAAGCCAGGAACCGGATGGACGCGAGGTGTTCAACAACATCCGTTACGGCGTCTTCGTCACGTTCAAGGCGCATAATGAATATGCCCGCGCCTGCTTCAAGCAATATGGCCTGCTGACCGATCCGTCCGGCTGGTACGCCTCCATGTGGCGTCCGTTCCATATCATCGGACTCGAAACCTCGATCAGCGTGCTCTCTGCCGTATTGCGAAACGAGGCAACCGGCTGCTCGAAGGAGTTCCGCGGCGATGCCGTCGCCACAGCCAAGAAGGACATGCAGCCCGGCGAAATGCTGGACGGCGAGGGCGGTTATGCGGTCTGGGCGAACGCCATTCCAGCGACCCGCAGCCTGGACATGAAAGCGCTGCCGATCGGCCTCGCCCATAACGTCAAGCTGAAGCGCGCCATCGGGAAAGACCAGATCGTCAGCTTCGACGATGTGGAGCTGGTCAACGATCTCGACGTGGTGAAGCTGCGTCAGGACATGGAAAACCGCTTCCGCCCGCAAAAGGACGCTGCGGCGTGACGGGCGGGGATCAGGACATGTCGAAGGGGGCCTTCGTGGTGATAGCGGAATTTCGGGTCAAGCCCGACGCGATGGAGGCCTTTCTCGACGCTGCGCGTGATGACGCCACCCATTCGGTTCGTGATGAACCGGGTTGCCGGCAATTCGACGTGGTGCGGCCGGAAACGGGAAACAATGTGGTGTTCTACGAGGTCTATGACGACAAACAGGCTTTTGACGACCACCTGAAGACACCGCATCTCGACCGATTCCGCGAGGCGTTCCCGGCGCTTATCGAAGAAGAACTGCCGGTGCGCTTCCTGAACCGGCAATGGCTTTGAAGGATGGGAACGATGGCAGACATCCGCCAGGTCGCCGTTATCGGTACGGGTATCATGGGCGCACCCATGGCGGCGCGCCTGGCAGAGGCCGGGTTTTCCGTCAAGGCCTGGAACCGCAGTGCCGACAAGGCTGCGGTTCTGGCGGAGAAGGGCGTGCAGCCGACCGTAACGGCTGCCGAGGCTGCGGCCGAAGCGGATGTGGTGCTCTGCATGCTGAGTTCCGGGCCGGTCTGCAACGATGTTCTGCTCGGTTCGCCGGGCATCGTTTCAGCCATGAAGCTCGGTGCGGTTCTGCTGGTCATGAGTTCCATTCCCGTTGAAATTGCAATTGAACAGGCTGAAGTCGCCCTGGCATGCGGCGTCAGATATGTCGATGCGCCCGTGTCCGGCGGTGAAAAGGGAGCGATCGAAGGAACGCTCGCCATCATGGCCGGGGGTGAACAGCGGGATGTGGATGCGCTGCGGCCGCTCTTCGGTTGTCTTGGCCGCGTCACGCACGTAGGGCCGGTGGGCTGCGGCTCTCTGGCCAAGCTTGCCAATCAGCTGATCGTCGCCTCGACAATCTGCGCCGTTGCCGAAGCTCTCACCCTTGCGGAAGAAGGGGGAGCGGACCCGGCACAGGTGCGCCACGCCCTGCTTGGCGGATTTGCCGATTCCACCGTCTTCCGTCAGCACGGAAAACGCATGGTTGAGGGCGATTTCCGCCCCGGCGGGCCGGCGAAATATCAGGTCAAGGATACGTCCACGGCGCTGGCCTTCGCCAGAAGCCGCGGCCTGACATTACCGGTCAGCGAGGAGGTTGACCGGCTGTTTCGCTCCATGGTCGAGCATGGTGCGGGCGAGCTTGATCACAGCGGTGTGATCCTTGAAATTAAGCGCATGAATGCGTTCGGAGGAACGCTCGAAACTGTTTAAGACACAACAAAGGGAGGAACACATGAAAATTTCAAAACTTTACGGGCTGGCCCTTGCCGCCACCATGCTGGTCGCATCGATTGCACGGGCCGAGACGCTGACGCTGTCGACGCCGGATGCAGACAATTCCGAAATCACGCTTTCCGCCAACAAGTTCGCGGAACTGGTTTCAAAAAAGACCGACGGCAAACTCAAGATCAAGGTATTCCCCAACGGTACGCTTTATGGCGGCGATCCTTCGGCGGGCGTCAAGCAGCTGGCCGGCGGCTCGCTTGACATGCTCCTGAATTCGACATCGCTCTACGCGACGTTCAACCCGAAATTCACAGCTATCGCCATTCCCTACCAGTTCCGCGATATCGACCAGCTCCGGGTCTATCTCGACAGCGATCTCGGCAAGGAGCTTTCCAGCGATCTGAGCAAGATCGGCATTCTCGGGCTCGATCTCTGGTCACGGCCGCTGCGCCAGATCACCAATTCGAGGGCGCCGATCAAATCCCCAGCCGATTTGAAGGGCATGAAGCTGCGGGTGCCGAACAATCCGCTCTGGGTTGAATTCTTCGGCGCCATGGGGGCCGCCCCGACGCCGATGGCTTTTGCCGAAGTCTATAATGCCCTCCAGCTCAAGGTGGTCGACGGGCAGGAAAATCCGGTCAATGTGCCGGTCAGCGCCAAGCTCTACGAGGTGCAGAAATACCTGACGATCAGCAACCACATCGCCGACGCCTGGGTGCTGGGCATGAATCCTGCCCGTTTTGAAGGTCTTGATGAGAACTTCAAGACCGCGCTCAAGGAGGCCGCCGTGGAAACGGAGGCCTGGAAGGCGCAGAACGACGCTGCCGATATCGACAAGTCACTGGAAACGCTGAAAAAGAACGGCATGGAGGTGAACGCGCTGACCGATGACGAGCGCAAGGCTTTCGTGGCCGTGGCGGCCGGCCTTTCGGCGAAATTCTCCGCTCTGGTGAAGGATCAGGCCTTCTTCGACAAGACGCAGGCGTTCCTCAAGACGAACTGACCTTTCCGCAAACGGACGGCCGGGTTTCGATCCGGCCTTCCCAAATGTCAGGCAGGGTCGTCTTGCCGTGAGGGCAGGGTGGCATTCGTTTTACCGGATATCCGGTTTCAGCAGTGGAAGGGTATTGTCATGAACGATACGAAACCTTCGGTGCTCGGCACCATCGTAAGACTCATCGCCGATGTGGCCGCAGGCGCGGCCTGCGCCGGCATTCTCATCGTCGTGCTCCTCCAGGTCATTGGCCGCCTCATCGGCAGTCCTCTCCCCTGGACCGAGGAAGCGACCCGCTTTCTCTTCATCTGGATGGTGTTTCTGGGCCTCGCCGCCGGCTTCCGCACCGTTGAAAGCGCCCGTGTTGTGGTGTTTCTCGTGCTGTTTCACCGCTTCTTCCGGCGGCTCGCGGTGCCGATCTACGTCGGTTCATCCGTGTTCTTCTTCGGCATGATGGGCTGGACGGGCCTGACCATGGTGCGCCAGCAGGTCATGATGAACGAAACCGCCGCCACGCTTCCCATCCCGATGTGGACCATCGGCATCGTTCTGCCGGTCTCCGCCATCATCGCCGTGCTCGCCATCGTCGAATCGCTGCGCAGCCGCCGGGAGCTCATCGCGCTTCCCGAGCTTGGCCTGCCGGCGGACGAGATCGCACACGCCGACATCTCCATTTCAGCAGGACATTGATTCATGTCGGTCTTTCTTCTCGTCGCCTTTTTCGGTCTCAGCATGCTCGGTGTACCGCTTGCCATTGCGCTGGCGCTCGCCAGCGTCGGCACGCTCTGGCTCTTTACCTCCATGCCGATGGACCTGCTGTCGCAGACGATGTTCTCGTCCATGAACTCCTTCCTGCTCGTCGCCGTGCCGCTGTTCATCCTCGTCGGCACCGTCATGGAGCGGGGGCGTGTTGCGGAGCGCATTTTCGATTTCGCCGAGGCCATGGTGGGCTGGTTGCCCGGCGGCCTCGGTCACGTCAACGTCATCTCTTCGGTGATTTTTTCCGGTGTCTCCGGCTCGTCCGTCGCCGACATCGCCTCTGTCGGCGCCATCGAGATCAAGGCGATGGAGCGGCATGGCTTCCCGAAGGGTTATGCCGTCGGCATGACGCTTTGCACCTCCACGCTCTCCTCGATCATTCCGCCGTCGATCCTGATCGTCATTGCCGGCTCCATCGCCAACGTGTCCATCGGCACATTGCTGATCGCGGGCCTGGTGCCCGGCCTCTTCATCGCCTTCGCCTTCCTGGTCTTCAATCACTTCTATTCCGTGCACTACGGATATAACCCGCCGACCCCCTTCAACTTCCGTCTGGTTGTCATCACCGGACTTCGCGCCATCCTGCCGATGCTCACCCCGCTGATCCTCATCATCGGCATCGCCAGCGGCCTGTTCACGCCGACGGAAGCCGCTGCCATCGCGGTCGTTTATGTCGCGGTGCTCGGCGTCATCGTCTACCGCACGCTGCCGGTGCGCGAACTGCCGGAAATCCTCATCTCGACGGCACGCATTTCCGGAACCATCCTGTTCATCGCCGCCACTTCGCAGCTGGCTGCCTGGGTCTTCACCTTTGACGGCCTGCCGGAACAGGTCGCCGAACTCTTGAAGGCGATGAACCTCGGGCCGATGACGGGCATGCTCGTGATCTTCGTGTTCCTGCTGATCATCGGCATTTTCATGGAAGCGATCCCCGCCATGTTCATCCTCATTCCGGTATTGATGCCGCCGGTCGAAGCGCTCGGTATCGATCCGATCCATTTCCTGATCGTGACTGTCATGACGCTGACGCTCGGGCTGGTGACGCCGCCAGTCGGGGTCTGCCTGTTTGCCGCAGCCCAGGTCGCGAATATGAAGATCGAGGATGTCATCCGCGGTTCGCTGGCGCCGATGACGGTGCTGACGCTCGCCATATTTGCGCTGGTGCTTTTCCCGATCCTGACGCTTGGGCCGATACGGCTGATGGGTCTCTACTGAGCCGAAACAGTACGCCTGAAAAACTCAGACAACGCGACGGTCACGCCACTCGTCGCGTTGTTTTCGCATCCACTCCAGGAAAAGCGTCACCTTTCGCTGCCGCAGGTGAGAATGCGGGCAAACGATCCATTGGGTAACGAGCTTGATGCGCGGTGCGTCGATGACAGGGCAGACAAGCGCTCCGGTACTCAGTTCCCGTTCCATCATCAGCGTGCTTTCCAGCGCGACGCCCAGACCGCCGGCCGCGGCGTCGATGGCCATATGGCTGCGGTCGAACAGCACGCGCCGCCATCTTTTGTCTGAATGCACGCCCGCCATCGGGAACCAGTGCGTCCACTGCGCCTGCGCCTTCACCGAATGAATGAGCCGCAGTTCGAGCAGATCGGCGGCCTGAAGGCTTCCGGTGGCGGCATAGTCCGGTGAGGACACCGGCAGGAATTCCTCTTCCACCAGCCCTTCCACGAAGAGGCCCGGCCAACGACCATCGCCGTGGCGCAGCTCCACATCGACGAGCTCCTGCGAAAAATCGGTCGGCTCGTTGGTGCCGTCCAAGCGCACTTCCAGTTCAGGATGCTCCTCCAGAAAGGAGCCGAGACGCGGCAGAAGCCATTTGTTGGAAATGGTCGGCGTCGCCCGGATCGTCAGTGCCGTGACGGAACGGAAACCACGAATGCTGTCGGTCGCGTCGGATATCTGCTCAATCTGGGCGGTGATCATCGAAAAATAGCGCTCGCCCGCTTCCGTCAATGTCACCTTGCGGCCCGTCCGCGCCATCAGCGTCGTGCCGAGCTGGCCTTCCAGCAGCTGGATCTGCTGGGAAACGGCCGAAGGCGTCACGCTCAACTCTTCCGCCGCCCGGGAAATGCTGCCCGCCCTTGCCGCGGCGTGGAAAACGAGGATCGATTTTATCGGGATTTGCATGGATAGGGCTTTGCTCAACGGAATACGGCGGTCACCCGAGTATCACAGGTGACCGCCGTGTTGAAAAGCGTTGAACGCGAGGCTTTTAGCGGTGGCTCGGCAGTTTCGGCAGGAAGACCGTCAAAAGGCCGAGCAGCGGCATGTAGGAGCAGATGCGGTAGACGAATTCAATGCCTTCCTTATCCGCATAGACCCCCAGAACCGCAGCTCCGATGCCGCCGAAACCGAAGGCGAAACCGAAGAACATGCCGGCGATGAGGCCGACGCGGCCCGGCACAAGCTCCTGCGCGAAAACGACGATGGCCGAGAAAGCGGAAGAGAAGACGAAGCCGATGACGACGACCAGAACGGCTGTCCAGAACAGGTTCGCATAGGGCAGCATCAACGCGAAGGGAATGACGCCGAGGATCGAGAACCAGATGACGACGCGCGAGCCGAAACGGTCACCGATCGGGCCGCCGAAGAACACGCCCAGTGCCGAAGCCCCGAGGAAGAGGAACAGCAGTACCTGCGCGTCCTGCACGCCAAGGCCGAACCTGTCGATGGTGTAGAAGGTGAAGTAGCTCGACAGGCTGGCGAGATAGGCATTCTTGGTGGCGGTCAGGACCACCAGCACCAGAAGCGTCATCATCACGGTTCCGCGTGAGAGCGGCAGGGCGCGGCTGGCCGGAGCCTTGCCGACGGTTGCGCGGCGGTGGCGGGTATACCAGACGCCGACCCAGGACAGCACGCCGAAGCCGAGGAGCGCAATCAGCGAGAACCAGCTGAGGCTCGACTGGCCCAATGGAATGACGATGAAGGCGGCGAGCAGCGGGCCGATGGCCGTGCCGGTATTCCCACCCACCTGGAAGAAGGACTGCGCCAGACCATGGCGGCCGCCGGATGCCAGGCGGGCAACGCGCGAGGCTTCGGGATGGAAGATCGCCGAGCCGATGCCGATGAGGCAGGCGCCAATCACCAGAACCTCGAAACTATGGGCAAAGGCGAGCGTGATGAGGCCGGCGCAGGTGGAGAGCATGGCCACGGGCAGGGAAAACGGCATGGGCCAACGGTCTGTCACCATGCCGACGACCGGCTGCAGCAGCGATGCCGTGACCTGAAAGGCGAAGGTAAGCAGTCCGATCTGTACGAAATCGAGCGCGTAATTGGCTTTCAGCAACGGGTAAAGCGACGTCAGCAGCGATTGCATGATGTCGTTCAGCATGTGGCAGAAGCTCGCGGCTGCGATGATTGAAAACGCCGTGCGTTGCGGGTTGAACCCGGTGCTGGTGACGGTGGCCATGAATTATCCTCTCCAGATCCCCGCCGATGAAACGGGAAACATGTCTTTATTTGCTCCCGCTTTTATTCATATTGTGTCTGGCCTGCATTTGTGTTCTGGACGAGTTTCTTTGTGAGTGGGCCAAATGGCAAAAATCAAATCGCGACAGACAGTCGGTGTGACGCTCGAGGAGCATGAGCGCAGCCTGAAATTGATCGACGGCACCAATGAGCCGGTGCTGGCGCTCCATCGCATCTATCCGACGGGGCATCGCACTCCGCCCCATAACCATAGTCGCGTGCAGATATGGTGCGCGCGCCGGGGGGTGGTGCTGGTCAGCACGGCGGATGGGCGCTGGATGATACCGCCGGGTCACGGGCTGCTCATTCCCGCCGGTCTGCAACATGAGGCCGAAGTCATCTCCAATGTCGAGATGCACTCCATCTATGTCCATCCCGATCTCTTCCAGGCAACGTCTCCAAGGGTCGTGGAAATAACAGATCTCGCCTCGAGCCTGATTTCCGAATTGCTGGCCGAGGAACATCAGCCAGCTGCTTTTCACCGGCAGGGTCTCGTGCGCGCACTTTTGCTGGATGAAGTGAACCGCCTGCCGGAACGCCCTTTGGGTTTGCCATTTCCGGACAATCAGCGGCTGGCAGCGCTTTGCCGGGATTTCCTCAACAGGCCCGTGGCGCGGGTGGAGATCGATGACTGGGCGGCGGCCATGGGCATCAGCCGCCGGTCCTTTACGCGTCTGTTTCGCAAGGAACTGGGGGTGAGCTTCGCCACATGGCGTCAGCAGGCCTGCATCTTCGCCTCCCTGCCGCGGCTGGCGGCGGGGGAGGCCGTGACGAACGTGGCGCTGGATGCCGGTTATGAAAACATCCCCGCTTTTACAACGATGTTCCGGCGAATGCTGGGCAGCTCGCCCCGGGCTTATCGCCAGGCGGCGCGGCAGCGCAGCGCTGCTTTTCCCGATTTTGAAGAGATGGGTGGCTAGGGTTGGGGTGCTCACTCAACCTCATCCCTGTGACGAGCACAGGAATGAGGAGGGCACCCTAAGCCGCCGCCGCCCGCATGTCGCGGCGGAAATCGGAAGGCGACATGCCTGATATCTGGCGGAATGCCTTGTTGAATGCGCTGACCGAGCCGAAACCGCTTTCCATGGCGATCTGCAGGATATTGTCCTTGCCCGTCATCAGCATGGCCTGCGCGCGCGAAAGCCGGAGCAGGGTCAGATATTTGATCAGCGTCATGCCGGTGGATTTGCGGAACAGGTTCATCGCATATTTCGGGTGAAGCGCGGCGGCGCGGGCGATGTCGGTTGCGTCGATATCGTCGAGGAAATTGGCGGCAATGAAATCGCACATGCGTACCACGCCGATGGAGGGCGCCATGCCCTCATCATTCTCTCTGCGTTTGCCGCTGGCGGCGGAAGATATGACGGAGTATGGCTCGAGGAACATCCGCTCGACCCTGAGCAGCAATTCTTCCACCGCGTGCTGGGCTTTCGCCGGGTCGCCGGAGGTGACATAGCGAAACCAGCGGCCGAAATTTTCGGCGTCTGCCTTGTCCGTCTCAGCACTCACCATCGTCGCACCGCCCATCAGCAGGCTCGAAACGGTAGCGGGCAGGCGCATGCGGAAAAAGTGCACGAGCGGAAGATGCGCGCCGGCGTAAAACGAATCGTCGGAAGAGTGGTCCATCTGGTGCGGCTGGCCACCCCAGAAGATGCACATCTGGCCGGAATTAAGCGTAAGGTCATGATCGCCCATGCGATAATGCACCGATCCCGCCATCACGTAATTCACCTCCACCTGCGCGTGCCAGTGTGGCCTGAGCATGATGGGCGGGTGATTGTGAAAAAGCTGAAGGGTTGTCGGCATGCCTTCGATGCTGCTTGCACCCGGCTGGTAGAAGGCTCTTTCAGCAATCTTACTTTCCGCCAAATCGATGTTCCCTTTTTACGAGACAGATTTCCTGCCGCCGGTAATGTGCCCATGTTCGCTGAAGAACGGCAATTGAAAAAGGGAGGTTTTCAATGTGCTTGAAATTTCTTGGCGCGTCTACGGCCATGCTGCTTCTTGCAGCCCCGGCTTTCGCGCAAACCGAGACCGTCACCATCTGGAGCTGGAATGTCGCGGCTTCCGCGCTGAAATCCACGGTAGAGGGCTTCAACAAGCAGAATCCGGATATCAAGATCGTCGTTGAAGACCTTGGAAACAATCAGGTTTTTGACAAGACGCTGGCCGCCTGCGCCGCCGGGGGCGATGGTCTTCCTGATATCGTCACCATTGAAAATTTCGAAGCGGAACTGTTCTGGAGCCGTTTTCCCGATTGTTTCGCCAATCTGACCGAGCTTGGCTATACGCCTGAGAAACAGGCGCTTTTTCCTGATTTCAAGCGCACGGAACTGGAGGTTGACGGTGTAGCCTATGCGGTTCCGTGGGACTCCGGCCCGGTAGCGGTTTTCTATCGCCGCGACTTCTATGAAAAGGCGGGCGTCGATCCGGCCACCATCAAGAGCTGGGATGATTTCATCGCCGCCGGCGAGAAGGTCATGGCTGCCAATCCCGGAACGGTCATGGCGCAGGCCGACTTCAACGGCGATAGCGAATGGTTCCGCATGATCGCCAATGAGCAGGGATGCGGTTACTTTTCGACCGATGGCCAGAACATTACCATCAACCAGCCCGCCTGTGTCGCGACCCTTGAAAAGGTCAAGGAAATGAAGGACGCCGGCATCATCACGGCGGCGATCTGGGATGAAAAGATCCAGGCCAATACCGCCGGCAAGGCGGCAAGCCAGATGTATGGCGCCTGGTACGAGGGCACGATCCGCTCCGGCTCGCCCGATCTCGCGGGCAAATGGGGCGTCTATCTGATGCCGAGCCTCACGCCTGACGGTCCGCATGCGGCCAATCTTGGCGGGTCTTCGCTGGCGATCAGTTCGACGTCCGAGCACAAGGAAGCCGCATGGAAATACATCGATTACGCGCTGACCACGAATGAGGGCCAGGTGACGATGCTGAAATCCTTCGGCCTCGTTCCCTCGCTGCTATCAGCCATCGACGATCCCTTCGTGAAGGAAAAGCACCCCTATTGGGGCGGGCAGGCGGTCTGGACCGATATTCTCGCCACGCTGCCGAAGATCGTTCCAAGCCGCGGCACGGCATTCCAGTCCGATGCGGATGCGATCTACAAGGCGACGCAGACGAAATATTTCGCAGGTGGCTATCCCGATGCGAAGGCTGCGCTCGATGATGCGGCAAAGCAGATCGAAACGGCCACGGGGCTGCCTGTCGCGCAGTAAGCCCGCGGCCAGGACCGAGCGGGTGCCACGGGCTTCTTCTCCCCGAGGGGGAGAAGTCCGCGGCAGCGGGATGAGGGGGCAACGTTGGTGATAGATCGCGAGCTACCCCCCTCATCCGACCCTTCGGGCCACCTTCTCCCCCTTGGGGAGAAGAAATAGGCCGAACCGCCCTGCAATGGTCTCGCCCTCGAAATCGGGCAGGCCTTCAAGCTTTTCCATTTATCCGGTCCATGTCCGGCATCTGGAGGTCGTCATGCCGTCTAGGAACAGGATCGCTTATGCGTTCCTTGCACCTTATCTCCTGATTTTCGCCACCTTCTGGGTCTGGCCGATCATCAGCTCGTTCATGCTGTCGTTCCAGAATACCCGCATTAACCCGTGGCGGTTTGCACCGTCCATGAACTGGGGGCGGCTCGTCTCCGATCCGGCTTTTTATAACGCGCTCTACAATACGCTGATCATTCTGGTCATTCAGGTGCCGGTCATGATCGCGCTCGCCACCGTCATGGCGGTGCTCCTGAATTCGCCGCTGCTGAAGGCGCGGCCGCTCTATCGTTTTGCCTTCTTCGCGCCTGTCGTTGTCGGTGAGGTGGCCTATGCGGCGGTGTTCCGGCTGATGTTCAGCGCCGATTTTGGCATCATCAACAAGCTCATCACGTCAGTCGGCCTTTCGTCCATCTCGTGGTTCGACAATGCCAATGCGGCCATGGCGCTGGTCATCATCGCGGTGACATGGCGCTGGGCGGGGTATAATGCCATCATCATTCTCGCCGGTCTGCAATCGATCCCCGGCGATGTCTATGAGGCGGCGACGCTGGACAAGGTGAGCAAGCGCCAGCAGTTCTTTCATATCACGCTGCCGCTCCTCAAGCCCATCATCCTGTTCTGCGTTGTCCTGTCGGTCATCGGCACCATGCAGCTCTTTGCCGAACCCTTCCTCATCACCAACAGGGGCGGGCCGGGCGGCGGCACGGAAACGCTGGGACTTTTCCTTTATCGGCAGGGCTTCACCTCGCTCAATTTCGGGTACGCCTCGGCCATCGCCTACACCATGGCGGCGCTCGCCATCGCCATTTCGCTGCTTAATCTCTGGGTCGGGAGGGAGCCGAAATGAGATCGAAATCGAGATCGCTTTTCTGGCAAAAGATCGCGCTGCATGCGGTGATGACGCCACTTGCCGTCATCTGGCTGTTTCCGCTGTGGATGATGTTCGTGTTCTCGACCATGCCGGATTACGGCATCTTCAGCCCCGATATCGTTCTGGTGCCGTCCACCAACTTCATCGAGAATTTCAACAACCTGCAGGCGGATACGAATTTCCTCAGGGCCATGTTCATCTCGATCACCGTCGCCTGCATTTACACCGTCCTTTCGGTCTTCCTGACGTCGATGGCGGGCTGGGCGCTGGCGCGTTACCGTTTTGCGGGACGGGGCGTGGTGATCGCCATCATTCTCGGCACCATCACCCTGCCGTTTGCAGTCGTCGTCATTCCGCAATTCATCATGGTGGCGCGGGAATTCAAGCTCGCCAATACCTGGGTGGCGCTGATCGTGCCGCCGCTCTTCAACTCGCTCGGCGTGCTGTTCATGCGGCAATCCTTCTCGATGATGCCGACGGAGCTTTTCGATGCCGCGCGGGTGGAAGGCGTCAAGGAATGGCAGATTTTTCTGCGCATTGCTTTGCCCTTGGCGCGGCCCACAATGGCGGCGCTCTCCATCATTCTCTTCCTGGCCTCGTGGAACAATTACCTCTGGCCGCTTCTCATCAATTCCCGCCCAGGAATGATGACCGCACCCGTGGCGCTTGGCACCCTTATCGGGCTCACCAAGGTGTCATGGGGCGGCATCATGGCCGGCGCGGTGCTGCTGACCGCACCCATTCTCGTGGTTTTCGTGGTCCTGCAGCGTCACTTCATCGCCGGCATTTCAGCCGGGGCAGTCAAGTAAGGGGAGGCCGCATGGCGGAACTTTCGCTCAAAAACGTGGTCAAGCGATACGGTGCGCTGGAGGTGATCCATGGCGCCAACCTTGAGGTGAAAGACGGGGAATTCGTCGTTTTTGTCGGCCCGTCCGGCTGCGGAAAATCCACGCTTCTCAGAATGATCGCGGGGCTGGAGGATATTTCCGGTGGCGATATCGTGATTGGCGGCAAGACGGTCAGTGATGCTGATCCGGCCGATCGTGGCATTGCCATGGTGTTCCAGTCCTATGCACTTTATCCGCACATGACGGTAGCCGAAAACCTCTCCTTCGGCCTCAGGATGAACGGCAACCCAAAGGCCGATACGGAAAAGCGGGTCAACCGCGCCGCCGAAATCCTGCAGATCAATGAACTGATGGATCGCCGGCCGAAACAGCTTTCCGGCGGCCAGCGGCAGCGTGTGGCCATCGGCCGGGCCATTGTGCGCGAGCCGCAGGTCTTCCTGTTCGACGAGCCTCTGTCCAACCTCGATGCGGAACTGCGGGTGCAGATGCGCGTCGAAATTTCGCGCCTGCACAAGCAACTCGGCACCACGATGATCTATGTGACGCATGACCAGACCGAGGCGATGACGCTGGCCGACAAGATCGTGGTCCTGCGGGCGGGCAATATCGAACAGGTGGGTGCGCCGCTCGATCTTTACGATGATCCCGCCAACCGCTTTGTCGCCGGCTTTGTCGGCTCGCCGAAGATGAACTTTCTCGACGCCACTGTCATCGGCGGCGGCGCCGACAGCGTCACGCTCGCCCTCGACAGCGATCCTGCGGTGCGGCTGACTTTGCCGATCAAAGAGCGCGTCAACGAGGGCGCCAGGGTCTCGCTCGGCATCCGGCCGGAGCATTTTGCCGATGCGGGCGGGGGCGATGCCGATCTCACCGTGCATGTCGATGTCGCCGAGCATCTCGGCAATACCAGCTATGTCTATGCCCGAACCGAAGGCGGCGAGCAGATCATCATCGAGCGGCCGGAATCGCGTGATGTCGGCAATCGCGACCGGCTGACGGTCGGCCTTTCCGCCCGCCGGGCTTTCCTTTTCGACAGCAAGGGCGAACGCCTGCGCTGAACCCTTTCCCAAGCACCCAAGACCGATACGAAAGACGAGGATTTCATGACCACCGAACAACCGATCCGCTGGGGCATCATCGGCCCGGGCACCATCGCCAGAACCTTTGCTGACGGTATCGCCCATTCCCGCACCGGCAGGTTAGAGGCCATCGCCACCCGCAATCCGGACAAGCCCGGCCTTGCAGAAGCTTTTGCCGGCGCGCGCATCATCCATGGGTACGACGCGCTGCTTGCCGATCCTACTATCGATGCGGTCTATATCGCCACACCCCATACCGGCCATGCCGAATGGGCGATCAAGGCGATCCGGGCCGGCAAGAACGTGCTGGTGGAAAAGCCCATCGCGCTCTCGGCCTATGATGCCGACGCCATTTTCCACGAGGCGAAAAAGGCAGGCGTCTTCGCCGGCGAGGCCTATATGTATCGCCTGCATCCGCAGACGGCGAAGCTGCTGGAACTGGTGAAAGCCCGCGCGGTGGGCGATATCCGCATCATCCGCTCCAGCTTCGGTTTCAACATGGGCTCGTTCCGGGCCGATCACCGGCTGTTCGCCAATGAAACCGCGGGTGGTGGCATTCTCGATGTCGGTGGTTATCCGGTTTCCATGGTGCGGATGATCGCAGGTGCCGTGGAGGGCAAACCTTTCGCCGAACCGGAAAAGGTCGCGGGTGCGGCGCATCTCGGCCAGTCGGGCGTTGATGAATGGGCCTCGGCCGTGCTGAAATTCGCAAACGGCATCGTCGCCGAAGTCTCGTGCTCGATCATGGCGGCGCAGGACAATGTGCTGCGCATCATCGGCTCGGAAGGGCGCATCGAGGTCAAGGATTTCTGGTTTGCTGCCGGCCACAAGGGTGGCACCGGCCGGATCGATATCATCAGGGGCGACAAGGTCGAAACCATCGAATTGCCCGAGGATCGCTGGCTTTATTCCTTTGAGGTCGATGCGGCGGGCGAGGCAATTCGCCAGGGCAGACACGAATTCGCGGCACCTGGCATGGCCTGGGCGGACAGCCTCGGCAACCTGCGCGTCATGGACCAGTGGCGGGCTTGCGTCGGGCTGGAATACAGCGTCGAAAAGGCGACGTCGCGCACCGCCAATATAGCAGGTGGTAAGGTTGTATCCGGAAATACGGTCCCGAAGCGGCAGATACCGGGCCTTGCCAAACCCGCTTCGGTAGTCGCGCTCGGCTTCGAGTTTTTCCCCAATTTCGCTTCCGCATCCCTGACGCTCGATGCGTTTTACGAGGCGGGCGGCAATCTCTTCGATACGGCCTATGTCTATGGCGGCGGCAAAACGGAGGCGATTTTCGGCGACTGGCACACCAGCCGCAACGTGCCGCGCGAAGAGATCGTGTTGATCGGCAAGGGCGCGCATTCGCCGCTCTGCTATCCCGATATGATCGCCAAACAGCTAGATCAGTCGCTGGAGCGTCTGAAGACGGATTACGTCGATGTTTATTTCATGCATCGCGATAATCTCGACATCCCGGTGGGCGAGTTCGTTGATGCCATGGATGCTGAAGTCCGGCGTGGGCGCATTCGCGGCATTTTCGGCGGCTCGAACTGGACGCGCGAACGCATGGATGAGGCCGCGGCTTACGCGCAGAAGAACGGCAAACAGGCCCCCGGCGCGCTTTCCAACAATTTCTCGCTTGCCGAAATGCTCGATCCCATCTGGGCAGGCTGCGTGGCGGCATCGGATGACGAATGGAAAGAATGGCTGAAATCCCGACAAATCCCCAATTTCGCATGGTCCAGCCAGGGGCGCGGTTTCTTCACCGAGCGGGCAGGGCGGGACAAGCATGACGATGAGGAAATCGTCCGCGTCTGGTATTCCGACCGCAATTTCGTCCGTCGCGATCGGGCGATCGAGCTTGCGCAGAAACTCGGGCGCCACCCAATCCATATCGCTCTCGCTTATGTCATCGCCCAGCCTTTCCCGGTCATCCCGCTGATCGGGCCGCGCACGATTGCGGAGCTGGAGGACAGTCTTTCGGCGCTTGATATTGCGCTGACGGATGAGCAGGTGAAGTGGCTGGAGGCGTAAGAGTGGATTGAGGCTACGGATTTATCCGCCGCCTCTTTCGGATAGGGCAAGCCGTTGCGGCATATTTCTTCTCCCCGCCGGAGAGAAGGTGGCCTGAAGGGTCGGATGAGGGGGGAACGTTGCCGGATTTCGGAGAGCGAGCCCCCTCATCCCGCTGCCGCGGACTTCTCCCCGGCGGGGAGAAGAAACAAGGGGCATCCGCTCGCTCACACTGATGAATCTCAGGGTTGTGACATCATCTTCCACCTTCTTTCCTATCCCGGTGACTGCTAAAGCGTAGGTTCACAAACCTGCCGCCAAACAATCACCGGAGTTCCCATGAGCGATATCGACCGAGGCCGCGCCCAGCAGCTGATGCGGGAGGCGGAGATTGATGCGCTGGTACTGTTCCAGCCCGAGGCCTTTCGTTATGCGGTTGGTGCGCCTGCCGGTGTTGCGACCATGTGGGGCAAAGCGGGTTCCGCAATTGCGCTGGTGCCTGCCGCTTCCGGGGCAGGGCTGGCCGCCGTCGTCAGTGATCATGCCGCGCCGATCATCAGGAGGGCGGCACCTGATATCGATCTGCGCTGCCATCGCATCTGGATCGATTTGGTCGATCTTTCGGGTGTGGAAACCATCGCGCAGGTGGATGATGCCTATCGCCGCAACAATTCCGGTGGGCCGCGGCCGGAGACATTTGATCGTACCGCCTGCTTCGGCCTGCTATCCGATCTGCTGCGGGAGCGCGGACTGTCCGCGGCGCGGATCGGTGCCGACCTTGAATTCATGCCCGCCGCCGATTTTTTCGCCCTGCGTCAGGCGCTGCCCGAGGTGAATTGGGTTGATGGTTCGACGGTGCTGAAACGTCTGAGGGCGGTGAAATCCCAACGCGAGATCAAACTTCTCAGGCAGGCGTCAGCCGCCGCCGAGGCGGGGCTGGTCGAGATGGCAGCCGCCGTCCGACCGGGGGCGGCCCTTGGTCAACTCTCCGCCGCCTGGAAATCCGGCGCGCAGGCATATGCCGCGAAATCAGGTTTTTCGTTGACCGGGCATTGGGACTTCATTTCGGTCGGCCCGGCTTTGTCGGATATGACGGCAGCGGTCGCGCCGGGTGCGCTGATCAAGGCCGATGTAGGTACGCTGGTGGACGGTTATTCTTCGGATGGCGCGCGGACTTTTTCATGGGGGCCGGTTTCGCCTTTGGCGGGCGATATCTTCAAGGCTCTGGAAGCGGCCTTCGCCCGCGGGCTGGACGCGCTCCGCCCGGGCAATACATTCGGTGCAGTGCACGCCGCCATGCTGGCCTCGATGCGCAAGGACGGCTTCGGTGAATATTATCGCGGCCACTTCGGCCACTCCGTTGGTGGCAGCGTGGGTATCGAGGAATGGCCGTTCTTTTCCCACGACAATCCGGAACTCATTCTTCCCGGCATGGTCGTTGCGCTCGAAGCGCCGTTTTATGGGGAAGGCGTGGGTGCGTTGATGATCGAGGACCAGTTCCTCGTCACCGCATCTGGCGCAGAGTGCATGAACAGCCTGCCACGCACCCTACGGGATTTATCTGCAGACTGATCGCCGGATCAGAGGAAATCGTCGCGGCGCGGCGTGAAGCAGTCGATCAGTTCGCCCTCTTCCAGACACAGGCAGCCATGCTCGATATGGCCGGGAATGACGAGGCTATCGCCCTTCTTGAGGTCGTAGGCCTCGCCATCACGATAAAAGCGGAAGCTGCCGCTGGCGACATAGGTCGATTGTACATGCGGATGGCTGTGCAGCTTGCCTTCCGCGCCGGTCTTGAAACGGAACGATACCACCATCAGTTCAGGCGCTTCGGAAAGCACGGTGCGTTCTACGCCATCGTCGGGCGAAACAGTGGGGAAGGTCGGAAGCTGCTGCATATCTTTCTCCTCAGTCAATGCGGTTCAGGCGGCAATCTCAGCGCGGTGCGCGCAACATCGCGCGGTATCGCATCTGGCTGCTTTTCAGGTGGTTGCGCATGGCGCTTCGCGCCGCCTCCTCGTCGCCGTCCTGTATCGCGATCAGTATCGCCTCGTGCTCTCCCACCAGACGGCTGAGATCAGCGGGCGAAAGCACGGTCTCGGAGCCGTTTTCGGCCACGGCGCGGCGGGGAATGACGGTCGGGCCGAGCACCTGCAGAAACTCGCTGAAGCGGGGATTGTTGGTCGCTTCGGCAACTGCCAGATGGAAGGCGAAATCGGCCTCGGCCGTCGGGCTGCCCTTGGCGGCGCTGGCGCGGAAGGCGTCGAAGGCCTCGATGATCTTTTCTTCCTGCGCCGGCGAACGGCGGATCGCAGCAAGGCCCGCGGCATCGCCTTCCACCGCGGTGCGCAGTTCCAGCATTTCGATCAGCGAGGAGACGCGGGCCAGATCGACATTATGGAAAGGCCGCCGTTCGACCGGGGCGGGCTCCAGTACGAAGACACCGGCGCCCTGACGCGGTTCGACGAGACCGTCTGAGCGCAGGGAGGCAATCGCCTCGCGCACAACGGTTCGGCTCACGCCGAATTCCTGCGTCATCTGCGCTTCCGATGGCAGGCGGTCGCCAGTCTTGTAACGGCCCTTGGCGATCTGGCTGCGGAGTTCCTCCGAAACCTTCACCACAAGCGTTTTGGCCTGTGGCGCTGCCGGTTCGGAGGTCGTCGTTCTTGTCATCTTCGTCGCCGTTCTAAAAATATCGGTTGCGTCTACCGTTCCTCGATACGTTATTCGCGGCCCGGCTTGCAATCCCACCGCCTGCCGGGAACGTTCCCTGCCGCATTTCACGTCGCCTTGAAGATCGGGTTGTCGACGAAAACACCGCCCTGAAACCGCACCATGGCATCGCCGGGGTCGGGTTTCGGCGTTGTCTCGGCAATGTGCCGCCGGAAGGCCTCCGCATTGTCTTTGGGTTTCCATCCGAGAAAACCGAGATGCGAATTGTCCCACCAGCCGGCGTCATTGGCAGACGCGCCCCAGACAACGGGGCAGCCGAGGATCGGTGCCCGAAATACCGCTTCGATCAGCGATACGAAATCGTCGTGCGAGAACCAGGTGGACAACATGCGATAATTGGTGGGTTCCGGGGTGCAGGAACCGATGCGCACAAGCGCCGTCTCCTGCCCGAACTTCTCGAAATACATGCGGGCCAGGTTTTCGCCAAAACACTTGGAGACGCCGTAAAGCCCGTCCGGTCGGAAGGGGGCGTCGGGGCCAAGACGCTCCGTCTGGGGATAATAACCGATCGTGTGGTTGGAACTGGCAAAAACGATCCGCGGCTGTCCGTGGGCGCGGGCGGCTTCATAGAGATTATAAAGCCCGATGATGTTGCCTTGAACGATTTGTTCGAACGGCTTTTCCACCGATATGCCGCCAAGGTGGATAATCCCGTCGCAACCGGCGACCATGGCATCCACGGCATTTGCGTCCGCCAGGTCGCACTGCACGCATTCCTCGTTCGGGCCTGCCGGGTCTAGCGGAGCAAGATCGGCGAGGCGCAAGATCTCGGCCACCGGTGCGAGGCGTTCGCGCATGACGCGGCCGAGCTGGCCTGCCGCACCGGTAACAAGAAGCCGTTTCATCGCAATTCTCCATCAGCATTATACGTCATCGACGCAGTCAGATATGGCAGCGCCTCTTGACCTTGTCATACAGATCGTACAAAAAGCGGATAACATATATTATGTGCCATACGCAACAATCATGAAGGATGAGTTTGATGCTGACCGTCGAAACAAGGCAGGCCGTGAACCCGGAATATGCAAAAACGCTGGATACCGAAGGTCTCCGCCGGCATTTCCTCGCCAGCGACATGTTCCGTTCCGGTGAAATCAGGCTGATCTACACCCATTACGACCGCTTCGTGATGGGCGGCGCCGTGCCTGACGGAAAGCCGCTGACGCTCGACAAGGTGGAGGAAACCAGGACACCTTCCTTCCTCGATCGACGTGAAATGGGCATCGTCAACATCGGTGAGGCGGGCACGGTCAGCGCCGGCGGCGAAACCTACACGCTGAACCGCGGTGACGTGCTTTATCTCGGTGCCGGCAGCGGCGCGGTGACCTTCGACGGCGCCGGGCGATTCTACATCACCTCGTGCCCGGCGCATCGCAGCCTGCCGGCGAAGCTGGTGACGCTGGCGAACAGCAAGGAGGTCAAGCTTGGTGCAACCGAAACCTCCAACAAGCGCACCATCAACCAGTTCATCCATCCGCTGGTCATGGAAAGCTGCCAGCTGGTGCTGGGATATACGACACTGGAGGACGGCTCGGTCTGGAACACCATTCCCTCGCATATTCATGATCGCCGCATGGAGGCCTATCTCTATTTCGGCATGGATGAAAAGTCGCGCGTGCTGCACCTGATGGGCGAGCCGCAGGAGACCCGGCACCTGTTCATTTCAAATGAAGAAGGCGCGATTTCCCCGCCCTGGTCCATTCATTCCGGTGCGGGCATCGGCTCCTACACCTTCATCTGGGCCATGGCCGGCGACAATGTCGACTATACCGACATGGACTTCATTCAGCCGGGAGACCTGAAATGAGGAACCCCTTTTCGCTTCAGGGGCGCAAGGCGCTCGTCACCGGCGCGAATACGGGGCTCGGCCAGGCGATTGCGGTGGGTCTCGCCGCTGCCGGCGCGGACGTCGTCTGCGCCGCCCGTCGTGCGCCGGATGAAACGCTTGCGATCATCGCGAGTGACGGCGGCAAGGCCAGCGCATTGTCTATCGACTTTGCCGATCCGCTGGCGGCAAAAGACAGTTTTGCCGGTGCCGGTTTCGACATTCTCGTCAACAATGCCGGCATCATCCGCCGTGCCGATTCCGTTGAATTTTCCGAGCTGGACTGGGACGAGGTGATGGACGTCAACCTCAAGGCGCTGTTTTTCACCACGCAGGCCTTTGCAAAGGAGCTGCTGGCGAACGGCCGCCCCGGCAAGGTCGTCAATATCGCCTCGCTCCTGTCGTTCCAGGGGGGCATTCGTGTGCCGTCCTATACGGCTGCAAAACATGGCGTCGCCGGTCTCACCAAGCTTCTGGCAAACGAGTGGGCGGCGAAGGGCATCAATGTGAATGCGATTGCGCCGGGTTACATCGAAACCAACAATACAGAGGCACTGCGCGCGGATGCGACCCGCAACAAGGCCATTCTCGAGCGCATTCCGGCTGGCCGCTGGGGTCATTCAGACGATATAGCCGGGGCGGCGGTTTTCCTTGCTTCGCCGGCGGCGGATTATGTGCATGGCGCCATTCTCAATGTCGATGGCGGCTGGCTGGCGCGCTGAGCCGCGCCCGCCTGTAAAATTCATCATATAACTTGTATGATGAATTGTTGACAAATATACGGCAAGTGGTTTAGGTGACTTTCAGTCATTGAACTTCAAAGGAATACCGATCATGAACCCTGAACAAATCAAAACGGCTCTCGGCTCCGGCCTTCTGTCTTTCCCGGTCACCCATTTCGATTCCGAGGGCCGTTTCGCTGCCGACAGCTACAGGGCCCATGTCGAATGGCTTGCCGGTTACAAGGCGCCGGTGCTGTTTGCCGCAGGCGGCACCGGCGAGTTCTTTTCGCTGAAGCCGGATGAGATTCCGACGATCGTTTCCGCCGCCAAGGAAGTCGCCGGCGAAACCGCCATCGTTTCCGGCTGCGGTTACGGCACTGAAATTGCGGTTGATATCGCCCGCTCTGTCGAAAAGGTCGGCGCCGATGGCATCCTGCTTCTGCCGCATTACCTCATCGATGCGCCGCAGGAAGGGCTTTACGCCCATATCAAGAAGGTGTGTCAGTCGGTCGGCATCGGTGTCATGGTCTATAACCGTGACAACTCGGTTCTTCAGGCCGATACGCTGGCGCGGCTGTGCGACGAGTGCCCGAACCTTGTCGGCTTCAAGGACGGCACCGGCGATATCGGCCTCGTTCGCCAGATCACCGCCAAGATGGGGGACCGCCTGATGTATCTCGGCGGAATGCCAACCGCGGAACTGTTCGCCGAAGCCTATCTCGGTGCCGGTTTCACGACCTATTCCTCGGCCGTATTCAACTTCGTGCCCGGCCTTGCCAACGAGTTCTACGCAGCGCTGCGCGCCGGCGAGCGCGCCACCTGCGAGCGCATTCTTGTCGATTTCTTCTATCCATTCATGGCGATCCGCAACCGCGCCAAGGGTTATGCCGTCTCCGCCATCAAGGCCGGCGTCCGCCTGCAGGGCTTCGATGCCGGTCCGGTGCGTGCGCCGCTGAAGGACCTGACCAATGAGGAAATCGGCATGCTCGAAGCGCTGATCGGCACGCACAAGCGCAAAGCCTGATCACGGCATAACGGGAGGGGAGCCATGAAGATCACGGCAGTGCGCACGCATCTGCTCGAACATCGTCTGGATACGCCATTCGAAAGCGCCTCCATGCGTTTCGACCGGCGGGCCCATGTTCTGGTGGAAATCGAATGCGACGACGGGACCGTTGGCTGGGGCGAATGCCTCGGCCCGGCGCGGCCGAACGCCGCCGTGGTCCAGGCCTATTCCGGCTGGCTTATCGGCCAGGACCCGCGCCAGACCGAAAAGATCTGGGCCGTGCTTTATAATGCCCTGCGCGATCAGGGCCAGCGCGGCCTCAGTCTTACGGCCCTGTCCGGCATCGATATCGCGTTGTGGGACATCAAGGGCAAGCATTACGGTGCTTCCATCTCGATGCTGCTCGGCGGGCGCTGGCGCGAGAGCGTACGCGCCTATGCCACCGGCAGCTTCAAGCGTGATGGTGTCGACCGCGTTTCAGACAATGCGTCCGAAATGGCGGAGCGCCGCGCTGACGGCTTCCACGCCTGCAAGATCAAGATCGGCTTCGGCATCGAGGAGGACCTCAGGGTCATAGCCGCGGTTCGAGAGGCGATCGGGCCTGACATGCGGCTGATGATCGATGCCAATCACGGTTATACGGTCACCGAAGCCGTCACGCTTGGCAACCGCGCCGCCGACTATGGCATCGACTGGTTTGAGGAGCCGGTGGTTCCCGAACAGCTCGATGCCTATCAGCGTGTACGGGCAGGGCAGCCGATCCCGGTTGCGGGCGGCGAGACCTGGCACGGGCGTCACGGCATGTGGCAGGCGCTTTCCGCCGGTGCCGTGGATATTCTCCAGCCCGATCTCTGCGGATGCGGCGGTTTTTCAGAAACGCAGAAGATTGCCACGCTTGCCACGCTGCACGGCGTGCGCATCGTGCCGCATGTCTGGGGCACCGGCGTACAGATCGCCGCCGCGCTGCAATTCATGGCGGCGATGACGCCTGATCCGGTGCGGGTCAATCCCATCGAACCGATCATGGAATTTGACCGCACCCATAATCCGTTCCGTCAGGCGGTTCTCAGTGAACCTCTCGAAGCGGTGAACGGTATCGTCGCCATTCCCGATGGTCCCGGTCTCGGCATCGAGATCAACCGGGATGCACTCGTTGAATTCAGGATGCCAGACCCATGAGTGAACTCGTCAGAAAGCTGAGCGGCACCGCGCCGAGACCCGCTTTCCCGAAAGGCGCGGTCGATACGCAGATGCACATGTATCTGCCCGGATATCCCGCCTTGCCGGGTGGCCCCGGCCTTCCGCCGGGCGCCCTGCCGGGACCGGAGGATTATCGTCGCCTCATGCAATGGCTCGGCATAGACCGGGTCATCATCACGCAGGGCAATGCCCATCAGCGAGACAATGACAATACGCTGACCTGTGTTGCCGAGATGGGCGAGGCGGCGCGCGCGGTCGTCATCATCGATGCCACCACGAGCGAAAAGGACATGGAGAAGCTTGCCGCCGCGGGTGCGGTCGGCGCGCGTATCATGGATTTGCCGGGTGGCGCTGTGAACCTTTCCGAACTGGAAGCGGTGGACGAGCGGGCGCATGCGGCCGACTGGATGGTGGCGGTGCAGTTCGACGGAAACGGTCTTCTCGACCATCTGCCGCGTCTTCAGAAAATCCGCTCGCGCTGGGTGTTCGATCATCATGGCAAGTTCTTCAAGGGCATCAAAACCGACGGGCCGGAAATGGCGGCGCTTCTGAAACTCATCGACGGCGGCAATCTGTGGTTCAAATTCGCCGGCGTTTATGAAAGCTCCCGCGAAAGCTGGCCCTACGAGGATGTCGCCGCCTTTTCGCGGGTGATCGCGGCGCATGCGCCGGAACGCATCGTCTGGGGCACCAACTGGCCGCATAATTCCGTGCGCGAGACGGCTGCCTATCCTGATGATGCCCGCCTTGCGGAACTGACGCTCGGCTGGCTGCCGGATGAGGCGGCGCGTCATCGGGCGCTGGTCGAAAACCCCGAAGAGCTGTTCAAGCTGTCGCCGGTCAAGGCGGCCTAATTTGATCCGGGATGGTTGGGGAAGGGAGGCCCCGTCATCCTTTTCACATGAAAGGTCTTTGCATGCCGGCCCGGATGGGCGTGAAAAAATCGGCCCGACAAGCCTTGGAGGGGCTGGGCCGTTTCAACAATGGAGGAGGAAAGCATGAAAAAGATTGCAAGCATGATGTGCGTCGCGATGGGGATCGCGCTGTCAGGCGTTTCCGCCATGGCGCAGGAAATCACCCTGCGTTCGGCCGATATTCATCCGGACGGTTATCCCACAGTCGAAGCCGTGAAATATATGGGCGAGCTTCTGGCCGAGCGGACCAATGGCCGTATCAAGATACAGGTCATGAACAATTCCGTTCTTGGCGGCGAAAAGGACACCATCGAGCAGACCCGCTTCGGCGTCATCGACATGAACCGCGTCAATGCCGCGCCTTTCAACAATCTTGTCAAGGAAACCACCGTTCTTGGTCTGCCTTTCCTGTTCCGCTCGACGGAGCACATGCACAATACGGTCGACGGTCCGATTGGTGATGAGGTTCTGGCTGCCTTCGAACCGCACGGTCTCGTCGGTCTCGCCTTTTACGATTCCGGCGCCCGATCCTTCTACACCACCAAAAAGCCCATCGAAAAACTGGCGGATCTGAAGGGGCTCAAAATCCGCGTGCAGCAGTCGGACCTGTGGATTTCGATGATGCAGGCCTTCGGCGCCAACCCGACGCCGATGCCGATGGGCGAGGTCTATTCCTCACTGGAAACCGGTGTCGTCGACGGTGCCGAAAACAACTGGCCATCCTACGAATCCGCCCGTCACTACGAGGTGGCGAAGAACTACTCCCTGACGGAGCATTCTCTGAACCCGGAAATCCTCGTCATTTCGAAGATCTCCTATGACAAGCTCTCCCCGGAAGACCAGAAGCTGCTGCGCCAGGCGGCCAAGGATTCAGTCGGCAAGATGCGCGAACTGTGGAGCGCCCGCGAAAAGGCATCGGAAGAAAAGGTCCGGGCCGGCGGGGTCAATGTCATCAAGGTCAACAAGGAGGAATTCGCTGCCGCGATGGGGCCGGTCTACGACAAGTTCGTCACCGATCCGAAGATGAAGGACCTTCTGGAACGGGTGAAAGCGGTCAAGTAACGCGTGGGAAACCGGCCTTGGAAACAGGGCCGGTTTTCTTTCGTCGCCGTTGATGCGGGAGGAACAGACAATGCGACACTTCATGCGGGCCATCCGCCCTTTTCTCGGCGCGCTTAGCCACGCGTCGCTTTATATTGCCGGTATCGGCATGATCGCCATGACGCTTATCGTCGGCTGGCAGGTCTTTGCGCGGTACATTCTCAACGATTCACCCAGCTGGTCTGAGCCGCTGTCGCTGCATCTCATGTCGTGGTTCATCATGCTTGGCGCCGCCGTCGGCGTGCGCGAGAGCGTGCATCTGGGGCTCGATATTCTGCGCTACATGATGCCGCCGCGTGTGCAGAAGGGCATGGACCTGACAAGCCTTGCGCTGATCTTCTTCTTCGGTGCCGGCATGGCCTGGTATGGCACCTCGCTTGCCATGGGGACATGGACGGCGACGATTCCTGTTCTCGGCTGGCCGGGCGGGACGGATTTCTTTCCGCTGATCGGCGGCGGTTTCCTTATCGCGCTGTTTGCTGCCGAACGTTTCGTCGATCTTTCCATCGGCGAGGAAATCGCTGCAGACGTGATCGTGCAGGAGGCCGCATAAATGGCTTACACCATTCTCTTCGGGGTGTTCACCCTGCTGATGCTGATCGGAACGCCGATCGCGTTCTGTCTCGGCATCGCGTCCTTCGCCACGGTTCTTTATCTCGGCCTGCCGCCCATCGTGGTGTTCCAGCAGATGAATTCCGGCATGAATGTCTTCGCGATGATGGCGATACCGTTCTTCATCTTCGCCGGTGACCTGATGGTGCGCGGCGGCATCGCCCACCGCCTCATCCGCTTCGCGGCAGGCCTCGTGGGACACCTGCGCGGCGGTCTTGGTCAGGTCAACATCGTGGCTTCGACACTGTTCGGCGGCATTTCCGGCTCGGCCGTGGCCGATGCCTCTGCGGTGGGCGGGCTGATGATACCGCAGATGGCAAAACGCGGTTACGACAGGGATTACGCCGTCAATGTCACCGTCAACGCCGCCATCATTGCGCTGATGATCCCGCCCTCGCACAACATGATCCTCTATTCCATCGCGGCGGGCGGCAATGTCTCTGTGGCCGATCTCTTCACCGCCGGTATCATTCCGGGCCTGTTGCTTGCAGCAGCGCTGATGGTGACGGCCTATATCGTCGCCCGGCGCAAGGGCTATCCGTCCGAGCCTTTCCCCGGTTTCTCGAAGCTGATGTATTATCTGCTGGCGTCTTTCCCCGGCATCCTGCTGATCGGCATCATTTTCGGCGGCGTGCGTTCGGGCATCTTCACCGCGACCGAGAGTTCCTGCATCGCCGTGCTCTATGCCTTCCTTGTCGCCATGCTGGTCTATCGCGAACTCAACTGGGACGGCTTCGTGGAAGCGGTGATGGGTGCTGTCCGCACCACGGCCATGGTGCTGCTGGTCATCGGCACGGCGGCGTCCTTCGGCTGGCTGATGGCCTTTCTGCAGGTGCAGACGTTGATGATTGCCGCAATCAGCGCGATTTCGGACAACCCGATCATCGTGCTGCTTGTCATCAACATCATCCTGCTGCTGCTCGGCACCTTCATGGACATGGCGCCGATGGTCATCATTTCCACGCCGGTGCTTCTGCCTGTCGTAAAGGCCTTCGGTATCGACCCCGTGCATTTCGGCGTGGTGATGATCCTGAACGCCGGCATTGGTCTCAATACGCCGCCGGTCGGAACGGTGCTCTTCGTCGGCTGCGCGGTGGGCGGCATATCGATACGGGAGGCAATGCGGACGATCTGGCCGTTCTTCGGCGCCAGCATCGCAGTGCTGCTTGCTGTCACCTATATTCCGTCGCTGTCCCTGTGGTTGCCGTCACTGTTCCGGTAATTCCAGCGCTTTCAAACGAGGGGGCCCCGTTATGCCGGGGCCTTTTCCGTTTCGTCGGCAAGCAGCCTTTGCTGCTCATGCTCGTCAAATGCCATCAGGTTGCCGTGCCGGCTGCGGCGTATCCGGTTCATATGGTCACGCGGGCTTAATCCCAATGTCCGCTTGAACATGCGCGAGAAATAATAGGGGTCGCCATAACCCACCTCGGCCGCCGCTGCCGAGACCGAAAGTCCGGCCTCGAGAAAATGCATGGCGCGTTCCATGCGTTTGAACTCCTGATATTTGCGCGGCGTCCGTCCCACCCGCTTCTGGAATTCCCGCAGGAAATAATCGCGATTATAGGGCGCTGCATCGGTGGCCCGCCCGGCAATGTCGGGGTCCAACGGATTGGCGGAAATCATCGTGATCGCCTTCATCACCGCAAGGTCGAGGCCTTCCGTACCCTCCGGCTGAAAACTCGGGCGGTCGACCCAGCCCAGAAACGCGTCATCGATGAAGGCGATCAGAAGCACCATGAAGAGATGATGTTGACCCAGAGTGACGGAGGAAGGAGGCGCGCTCTGCCGGTAGTGGCGCACCAGCGGTTCCAGAAGCGACCAGCGGCTTAGCCGCAGTTTCGGTTTCAGGTCCATCTGCGCGATCAGGTTGTGGCGGCCGTAAATATCGAGCGTGAAATGCTGCGCCACGCCGCGATAGGTCACGGCCTGCTCGTTCCACCCGACAAAGCGTTGCCCTCGGAAAATAAGCATGGCGTCACCGGGCTCCAGTACCCTTGCTTCGCCATCAACGAGATAGTGCCCGCGCCCTTCCAGGCAGATGATGAGATCGTCCACCGGATTGGATTTGTCGATCTGCCAGGTGCGCGAATGCTCCATTTTGATCGTCGCGCGCGTCAGGTTGAGGTCGAGCGCCGCAGGCGGAACGGATGACAGGATGCCACCTTCGATTTCGTCCATCTTTTTCCTCGTCTTTGTTAATTCACCTTGGCGCTGAAATTTGGTTTTGTCACCGCATAAATTGCTTTTACGCGCCGTATCAATGAGGGAGGAGATCGGTCGCGGCGAGGAAATACGCTTTATTGCGCCCGCCGCTGGCCGTTCCGGGAGAATCACTTGTACGAAATTGTATTCTGTCAGTCGCGTTCCGCCGGGACGCGGGGAGGAGCATCATGAAATCTCAGCGCTTCCTGGGGCTGGGATATCTGACGCCTTACATCATCGGGCTTTTGGTCTTCACGGCCATTCCGTTTCTTGGCTCGCTCTATCTCAGTTTCACCCGTTACGACTTGATGAGCGATCCCAGCTGGACAGGGCTTGCCAATTACGAGCGGCTGTTCACCCGCGACCGCACCTTCATGAAATCCCTGAACGTCACCCTGTTCTACGTGTTTCTGACGGTGCCGCTGAAGCTTGCCTTTGCGCTGTTCATCGCGGCAATACTCAATTACAAGCTGCAATTCATCAACTTTTTCCGCACCGCCTTTTACGTGCCGTCCATCCTCGGCGGCTCGATCGCGATTGCGGTTCTGTGGCGCTATATCTTCGCCAGCGAAGGCCTTGCCAATATGGCGCTTGCCGCCGTGGGGCTGTCGCCGGTGGACTGGTTCGGAGATCCGGGCAATGCGCTTTTCACCATCACGCTGCTGCGCTGCTGGCAGTTCGGCTCGGCGATGGTGATCTTCCTTGCGGCCCTGCAATCCATCGACAAATCGCTTTACGAAGCGGCCGCCATCGATGGTGCCGGCAAGGTGAGGACCTTCTTCTTCATCACCCTGCCGCTTCTGACGCCGGTGATCTTTTTCAACCTCATCATGCAGATGGTGCAGGCATTCCAGGAGTTCAACGGTCCTTACATCATCACCCAGGGCGGGCCGCTGAAGTCCACCTATCTCCTGCCTCTTTATATCTACGACGAGGCCTTCAAGAAGTTCAACATGGGCTATGCCTCCGCAATCGCCTGGGTGCTCTTCATCATCATCACCGTGCTGACCCTCGTGGCCTTCTGGTCCTCCAAGAAGTGGGTCTATTACGCCGGCGACAAGCGGAACTGATGCCATGACCGATATCGCAACCCTAAACGACATGCAGGCGGCCCGCCGGGCGCGGCTCAGGCTGCTTTCTACCTCGGTCCGCTACGTGCTTCTCTTCGCGGTCGGACTCGTCATGCTCTATCCGCTGATCTGGCTGGTGGGCGCAAGCTTCAAGACCAATTCGGAAATCTTCTCCGGTGCCGGTTTCATCCCGGAAAACCCGACGCTGGATGGCTATATCCGCGGCTGGGAAACCTCGACGCCCTACACCTTCGGCCGGTTCTTCTGGAACTCGTTCCTGATCATCCTGCCGAAGGTCATCGGCACGGCGATTTCCTGCACCATGGCGGCCTATGCCTTTGCCCGCTTCGATTTTCCGCTGAAGAAGATCCTGTTCGGCTCGGTCATCGCCATTCTGCTGCTGCCCAATGTCGTCACCCGCATTCCGCAATATATCCTGTTTCGCGATCTCGGCTGGCTGGACAGTTTCCTGCCGCTCTGGGTGCCCTCGGCTTTCGCCGGTGATGCCTTCTTTGTCTTCATGCTGGTGCAGTTTCTGCGCTCGCTGCCCTCGGACATGGAAGAGGCCGCCCGGGTGGACGGCGCCAACAGCCTGCAGACACTGGTCTACATCGTCGTACCGATGCTGGCGCCGGCGCTGATCTCGGTCTGCCTGTTCCAGTTCATGTGGACGATGAACGACTTTCTCGGTCCGCTGATCTACCTGTCCTCGGTCGACAAATATCCGGTGAGCCTGGCGCTCAAACTCTCCATCGACACCACCGAAGCCTTTGAATGGAACCGCATCCTGGCGATGTCGGTGCTGACGATCGCGCCCGCGCTGATCGTGTTCTTCGCGGCGCAACGGTATTTCATTGAAGGGATCTCGTCTGGCGGGGTCAAGGGCTGAAAATGGCAAGCGTTCAACTTAAAAATCTCGAAAAAGTCTATGGCGGCAGCTTCAAGGCGGTGCACGGCATCAATCTCGACGTCGAGGATGGCGAGTTCATGGTGTTCGTCGGCCCTTCGGGCTGCGCCAAATCCACGACGCTGCGCATGGTGGCGGGGCTGGAGGAAATCACCGGTGGTGAAATCCTGATCGGCGATCAGCGCGTCAACGATCTGCCGCCCGGCAAGCGCTCCATTGCCATGGTGTTCCAGAACTATGCGCTTTATCCGCATATGAAGGTGCGCGGCAATCTCGCCTTCGGCCTGAAGATCGCCGGTGTCGCCAAGCCGGAGATCGAGAAGGCCATCGACAATGTCGCGCGCATCCTGGAGATCGAGCCGCTGCTCGACCGTCTGCCGAAGCAGCTTTCCGGCGGGCAGGCGCAGCGTGTGGCGCTCGGCCGTGCGCTCATCAAGAAACCGGGTGTGTTTTTGTTCGATGAGCCGCTGTCCAATCTCGACGCCAAGCTGCGTGCTTCGATGCGGGTTCGCATTACCGATCTGCACCGCCAGTTGAAAGCGGAAGGCCTGTCATCGACTGTTATCTACGTCACCCATGACCAGACGGAGGCCATGACCATGGGTGACCGCATCTGCGTCATGCAGGCAGGTCGCATCATGCAGGTCGCGACGCCGAAGGAGCTTTACAACCATCCCGCCAATCTCTTCGTCGCCGGCTTCATCGGCACGCCGGAAATGAACCTCGTGGATGTGGCAATCGAGGGTACTGAATTCGTGATCGCCGGTCAGCGCCTGCCGATCGGCGCGCATCTGGAACAGCGACTATCGGCGAGACCCACGGACGCCGTCATCGGCATCCGTCCGCAGCATCTCTCATTGGCGGAGGCGACCGATGGTCCGGCGCTGCAGGCGAAACTCACCAATGCGGAATTCATGGGCCACGAGGTCTATCTGCACGCCGATCTCGGCGGCCAGAAGGTCGTCAGCGTCGTCGGCGCGGCGGAATTCGAGGTGCTCGGCCGCGATGGTCTTCTGCGCCTGAAGCCGGACCCGGAGAAGCTGCATATTTTCGACAAGGCCGATGGGCGCAACGTTTCGCTGTGAGCAGCGGACGGGCGTGCCTGATTTTTCGAGGAGGAGAAGAACAATGAAGATGATGACCAGAATGATGGCGATGCTTGCCGGTGCCGCTTATGTGGCGATGGCGACCACACCTGCGGCAGGTGCCGCGGAACTGCGCATGTCATGGTGGGGCGGCGAGAGCCGCCATGTCGCCACCCAGAAAGCGATTGCCGCCTGTGGCGAGAAATACGGCCACACGATCAAGGGCGAGTTCACCGGTTTCGACGGTTATCTCGAAAAACTCACCACCCAGATGGCGGGCAAGACGGAAGCTGATATCGTTCAGGTCAACTGGCCGTGGCTGCCGCTGTTTTCCAAGAATGGCGAAGGTTTTGCCGATCTGCGCCAGATGAAGCCGCTGGATCTTTCCCAATGGGCCGAGAGCGATCTGGAGGCGGGGTCGATGAACGGCGTGCTGCAGGGGCTTTCCGTTTCCACCACCGGCCGCGTCTTCTTCTTCAATGCCACGACCTTCGAAAAGGCGGGTGTCGAAATTCCGAAGACCTGGGATGAGTTCTTCGCGGCGACGAAGACCATCAAGGAAAAGCTCGGCAAGGACTATTATACCTTCAACGCCGTCAAGGAGACCGCCCAGCTTCTGGTGACGCTGGCCGTTGTGCAGAAAACCGGCAAGGATCTGGTCGATCCCAAGACAAACCGCGTGGCCTGGACGCCGGAGGAACTGGCCGAGGGCATCTCCTTTGTCGGCAAGCTGGTCGAAACCGGATCCATCCGCTCCCAGAAAGAGGAAGCGGCCGATGGCAATGTCAATCTTTATGAAAAGCCGTCCTGGTCTGAAGGCCGCATTGCCGGCTCCTATGAATGGGATTCGACCTATTCAAAATATGCCGATCCCCTGAAGCAGGGGCAGGTTCTGAAACCCGTGCCGATGCTGAAGCTTGCAGACGCGGTGACCGAAGGGGTCTATCGCAAGCCTTCAATGGTGTTCTCGATCTCTAAAAACTCGAAGAACCCGGAAGCAGCGGCGCAGATACTGAACTGCCTGCTGAACGAGCCTGAGGGTATCGACGCACTCGGCACCTCGCGTGGTTTGCCGGCATCCAAGGCTGCGGCTGCACGTCTGGGCGACAAGGGCGAGCCGGAAGTGCGAGCCGCCAATGCCATCGTCATGGCCGCATCCGGGCCGGTGGTATCGCCCTTCAACGAACATCCGGAAATCCGCTCGGCCTTCATCGATACGCTGGAAGAATATGCCTATGGCCAGCTGACGGCGGAGGAGGCGGCCGAGCAGATCGTCGATTCCACCAATGATGTTCTGGCGAAGTTCGATTGACGGCAATCTCCCGCCGCCGCGTCCGTGGCGGCGGGCTCACTGACCGGCTGCCGGAACATGCGAGGCATGTCCGCCAGGGCCTGGCCGGATAGGGACGAAAGACGGGAAATGAACATGAACGAACCTCTTATCATCGCGTCTTCAGCGCGAACGGCAGCGCTTTGCCTCGCCGCACCCGGCGCTCGCCATTTCCTTCCGGCGAGGACGGAGTGGCGTTTGTCGTCGACGGAAGGCGACGAGCGGCGCGGCGAAACTGCGACCGTGGTGACGCTGCTGCATGATCTCTTCCCGGATACCTGCTATCTGTTCGAGGCCGAGGGGTTCGCAGCGCTGGAGTTCAGAACCAGCCCTTGCGCCGGGCTTGTGGAGGCTGCGGCGTTCTCCCTGACGCCGGATGTCGCGCTCGATGATGAAGAGGGCGCGCGTGCCAATGCCGAGGCGCTGGAAAGGGCGGTGGCTGCGGTGCCGCATGGCGGCACATTGCAGCTTGCGGCCGGTCTGTGGACGTCCTTCCCTGTCCGCCTCAAAAGCAACATGACCTTCCATCTTGCCGAGGGAGCCGTGCTGCGCGCCCCTTCGAGCCGCAAAGGGTGGCCGATCCTGCCGGCACGCGATGATGCGGGCCATATGCTCGGAAGCTGGGAGGGCCTGCCGGATGCCTGTTTCGCCGCGCCGGTTCACGCCATCGGGACAGATAATCTCATCATTGAGGGCAGGGGCGTTCTCGATGGTTCGGGCAACAGGGGTGACTGGTGGAGCTGGCCAAAAGAAACACGTGACGGCGCGCGGCGGCCGCGCGGCCTGCATCTCGTTTCCTGCCACAAGATCCAGCTTCTCGGCTTTACGATAAAAAACGCCGCCTCATGGACAATCCATCCGCAGGGCTGCGAAGACTTGATCGCTGCCGGCCTCACCATCAACGCGCCGCATGACAGCCCGAACACCGATGGTTTCAATCCTGAAAGCTGCCGCAACGTCACGATATCGGGCGTTCGTTTTTCGGTCGGAGACGATTGCATCGCCGTAAAGGCAGGAAAGCGCGGCCCGGATGGCGAGGACGATCATCTCGCGGAAACCCGTGGCATTCGTGTGCGCCATTGTCTGATGGAGCGCGGCCATGGCGGGCTGGTGATCGGCTCGGAAATGTCCGGCGGCGTGCATGACGTATCTGTGGAGGATTGCGACATGGTCGGCACGGATCGCGGCCTGCGCCTCAAGACGCGGCGCGGACGGGGCGGCATCGTCAGCAATATCGCCATGCGCCGGGTGCTGCTGGACGGCGTGCAAACCGCGCTTTCCGCCAATGCACACTATCATTGCGATGCTGATGGACATGACGAACGGGTACAGTCGCGGCAGCCGGCGCCGATCGACAAGGGCACGCCATTCATCGATGGAATTATCGTGGAAGATGTCGAAATACGCAATCTCGCCCATGCTGCGGGCGTCTTTCTCGGCCTTCCCGAAGCACCCATCCGCAATGTCGCCATCCGCAATCTCACCATCGTCTCGCGCGATCCATCGGCCATCGCCGCGCCTCCCATCATGGCCGACCGGGTTCGTCCCATGCGCCATGAGGCGATTGTTGTCGAACAGACACATATAGTCTGCGACGATCCCGCCATGCTGAGCGACGCTTCCATTTCCACTGTTTCAGATCGCGATTGAGAAAATCCATGAAAGCCACTGAATATTTTGAGCAATTCTGCAGTCGTTATAGGCATTACAAGGGCGGCAGCTGGTGTTATGAGGATGGATGCATCTACCGCGGCCTGCAGCAGCTGTCCAAGGCCACCGGAGAGGCGCGCTGGAGCGACCATCTGCACCGGCTCGCCGATGTGCAGATAGCGACCGACGGCGCGCTCGCCGGTTACGATCCGCAGGAATATAATATCGACCATATTCTTGCCGGCCGTATCCTCTTTCCCCTTTCGGAAGAAACGGGCGACCCACGGTATCTCGCTGCCGCGGACCATCTGGCGGGGCAGCTACGCAGCCATCCACGCATCGCCTGCGGCAATTACTGGCACAAGAAACGCTATCCGCATCAGGTCTGGCTGGACGGTCTCTATATGGGTCTTCCGTTCCAGATTGAATATGCGCAGGCAACGGGGCGGGCCGAACTGATCGACGACGCGCTGAGGCAGTTTTCAACGGCACTTGCCCTGACGGCGGATACCGGCGGGCTCTATGTTCATGGCTACGATGAAAGCCGCACCCAACGCTGGGCCGATCCGCAGACCGGCAAATCGCCGGCCGTCTGGGCCCGTGCGGTCGGCTGGCTGGCCATGGCGCTGGTGGATGCGCTCACGATCCTGCCCGATGATGGCCGGACAAATGAATTGCGACAGAGCACACGGCGCCTCCTGGCTGAGATCATCGCACGCCAGACAGGCGCCGGTCTGTGGATGCAGGTTCTCGATAATCCGGATCTGGCGGGCAATTACGAGGAGACATCCGCCTCCGCCATGTTCTCCTATGCGCTGCTGCGTGCGGTCCGTCTTGGGCTGCTGCAGGGAGAGGCGGCGGGCGCGGCTTTGTCCGCAGGTCGTCGCGCGCTTTCGGCTCTGCTGGAGACCCGGCTTCTGGCGGGCGAAGACGGTGTCACTCGTCTTGCCGGCATCGTACACGTCGCTGGACTTGGTGGTTTCGAGGGCAATTATCGCGACGGCTCGCCGGAATATTATCTGACCGAGCCAGTGGTTAGCGATGACGCCAAGGGAGTGGGTCCCCTGATGATGGCCTTTGCCGAAAATTTCCTGCTGGTCTGATGTGCCACCACCTCGATGAGGAGGATAGTTAGAGCGGGACACCCCGAAATTTGGCCCGGTTGCGACGCTATCGGCGGATCAGGCCCGCCTCCGGCGCTTCACCGTCAGGGCGTGCTTTTTTCGATGAAGCGGATGGCGTCGCCGACGGTCAGGATCGTATTTGCGGCGGAATCCGGAATCTCCACCCCGAATTCCTCTTCGATCTCCATGACCACCTGAACTATTTCCAGAGAGTCTGCCCCGAGATCGTCGGCGAAACTGGCATCGTCCACGACGGCGGCAGGGTCTGCGCCAAGCTGGTCCACGATGATTTTTCTGATACGTTCGGCAATTGTGGGCATGAGAAGGCTCCGCGAGAGTGGTTGTCGCCGAACCTGCCCCATGGACATTGCCGGAACTTGTTCTTGCAAAATCACACATTTGCAGGAACAACACGGCTGTGTCACGGGGTCGAAACATCGATGACATCCGGACGTAGCACGCCTTTCTCCGCTGCGAAAGGGTGCCGGCCTCGAGCCCATGTCCGGAAAAATTCGCGGCGACTGCAAGATTAAACGGTTTGTGACTGGAAGCGGAGAACCGGGACGCGGTAAAGCTGGTTTCCATTGAACAATTGCCGCTATCTCATTGAGCATCAACGCCATGGCCCCATCATCCCCGGAACGCTTCATCTTGCTTGACGGCATAAGGGGCGTGGCTGCGCTCTTTATCGTCCATCGCCATGCCGAGCAGTTTTTCGGCAGGGATCCGGCCTCGAGCTATCTTGCCGTTGATCTGTTTTTTGCTCTCAGCGGCTTCGTGCTGGCTCACGCCTATGGCGTCAGATTGCGTGACGGGGCTATCACGCCCGGCTTTTTCATGAAGGCGCGCTTCGCCCGGCTTTATCCGCTTTATGTGCTGGCACTGGCGTTGATGGTGGCCTATTTCATCTGCCTTTATGTGCTGGGTCTGCCGACGCCGATCGACGATCTGCATCGTCTCATCGATCCCGGTGAACTGGCCTTTGCGCTGGTGACGGGGCTTCTCTTTCTGCCGGCGCCTTTCACGTTGACCCTCAATGGCGCGCTGTTTCTCGTCAGCCCGGCGTGGTCGCTTTTCAACGAACTGGTGGTGAACGTGGTCTATGCCCGCTGGGGCGTGCGGGCGACGGTGAAACAGATCGCAGCCGTCATCGTTGCCAGCGCCATCGTGCTGGTGGTGGCCGCCGCCGCGTCTGGAAAGCTGCATCTCGGTTTCCGTTGGCATGAAATGTATGCCGGCATGGGCCGGGTATTCTTTTCGTTTTTCGCCGGCGTGCTGGTTTACCGGTTCCGCAACCGTGTGCCGGAGCTGAAGCCCGTCCAGGCCGCGCTGTGTCTGGTGCTCGTCTGTGTTATCCTTGCCGTGCCCGTATCACGCGAAGTCCGGCCCTTCTTCGACCTCGCAATCGTCCTGCTCCTCTGGCCGCTGCTGCTGTTCGTGGCCAGCCGAACGGTGCCGGGCCCCATGGTGAGTGCACTTTCGGGGTTTCTTGGTACGGCGTCTTACGCCGTCTATGTCCTGCATATTCCGCTTCTGGCATGGACGGAGTTTTTGATCCCGTCCATCACGCAGCAGAATATCGCCCTGCCAGCCGGCGTCCTGTTTCTCATCGGCACGACGTGGATTTCATGGTGGCTGACGGTCCGTTACGATCAGCCCGTTCAGAAATGGGTGAAAAACCGCCTGCGGAAACGCGCAGAAACCCGCCAGCCCGTCTAGTCGAAACAAGCGGGCCTGAAATTCAGTAGTGGGCAAAGATAGGCGCGGTCAGCACAAAGGCGGCCACAAGGCTGATGATCGTCAGTTTCGCCGCTCGCATGCGGCGCATTCTGCGGCCGCTCCAGTCATACGTCATACTCTCTCTCCACGCAGACGCAAACTCGCCGGTATGAAACCCGCTGACGTCGAGGCCTGTCCCGGCCTTCAGCGCGCATGTTCCATCCGTCACCTTCGTGCCGCCTGATCGGCGCACGGAGGTATCCATTTCAGTGTTGCCTGATATACATCATTTGCCAAGCCGTTATTTTCATCGGTGATTTTGAAGGCCTGGTTTCCCGTCGTCATGAATGGAAGAGCGCCGTTATCGATAGAGAGGCGGCAGCCCCTGGATCGCGTAACGTGGCAACGGTTTCCATGAATTACTGCGTTCATGTTTATGAACGCCAAAAAGAAAGCGCATTTCCTTCGAAAGCTCGGCAGGGTCGGTCAGCCCGCCCTGAAACAGCTGGATCACCTTTCGGGCGGCATTGTTGTAAAGCATGACCTCCTCGTCCATGGTGTGCCGGTCATAACCGAGGTCTGCCAGCACCGACTGGAGCATCTTGAGGTCCTGTGACGAAATGATGCAATTTTCATATGCGGAAGACATCACGTCCTCCTTTCTATGGGGTTCACCAAAACTGTGGTGTCTCGCGTCGCTGCGGATGTCATGCGACGCCGCTTCCGTGCATCCGAGCGACAGGCCGTGCCATTAAAGCGTCGCGCCTTGGACATTCATGTCGTGTGGGTCCGTATCGTTCCTGCGGGTCAACGACATGAGCAGGACGAGGGCTTCAGCGGCCGTCGTAAAGCGGCGGTAACGCCCTTTTCAGTGATTGGGAGGGTGCGCCCATTGGGCGGAATAGGCAAGTTAATTCCGTCGCAGTCGGCGGCAGTCGTGCATATTTATCTTCGGCTGCTCACGGCAACAAAAAAGGCCGGGGCAATATTGCACCGACCTTCCTCATATCGCTCTCAACACCAGTGCCAGTACATCCGTGGTCAAAAGTCTGAAGCGACTAGAACAACTGCGAACGACGATTTCATTCGCGCTCACCAGCAGTTGCTATGAGAGATATATAGAAGAGCAATATGGCCAAAACAAGTCCGGTCTCCCAGACGAGAGATTTATCGTCGTGACCTGCGCGCCGACACCGTGCCCTACTTCTTCTTGCCATCCGCTGTCGTGGCGTTTGCGAACTTCACCTGCGAACCGGCTGGCGCCGCGGCGGGTGTTTTCGTCTTGTCCTTCTTCGGCTTGCGGATTTCCTTGTTACTGCGCAACTGACCCTTTGCCATGGTGTCGTCCTCCTGCGTTGACCGGGCGATGTAAAAGCGCCCGCTATCTGTTACCGGATCGTTTCTTTGCGGGCACCGGATCGGCGGCGACAACCGCCGCTTCCTGTGCCTCGCGAAGCTGGCGAAGGCGTTCCGTCTTGCGGGCGCGCTGGTCGGCTTCGGCGTTGATGATCTGCTTTGCCGCGCTGTCGGTCAATGATGCTTTGTCCTGAGCGGACAGTTTACCGGGCTTGAAAAAAACTTCTTTCGTGGCGGCCATGGCAGTCTCCTTCGCGGAAGTGCGGTGTAGGGCGTTTACCGGGTACGGGCGGCCTTTTTGGGCGCAGGCAGCAGCCCTTCGCGCTGCATCTTCTTTTTCTCCAGCTTGCGGTGGCGGCGTACGGCTTCGGCTTCTTCGCGAACACGCTTTTCCGACGGCTTTTCATAGGATTCGCGGGCGCGCATCTCGCGGAAAATGCCTTCACGCTGCATTCTCTTTTTCAGGACGCGAAGGGCCTGTTCAACATTGTTGTCTCTGACGAGTACCTGCAAGACTATCTCCTTTAAGCGGCCAATTCCGCTACTTTCTGATTTTGATTGTGTTCAGGTTGATCCAGCTTGATCCGGTTTCGCGTGGCGAGAGGCTTTCGCCTTTGCCTAGCCGCGAGGCCGTCGACATCGACGCATCTATCTCATCGAGTGCGACGCTGCGCTCAAAATTCTCGTGCTGGAAACGCACCCTGTAACGAACCGTTCCCTGGGCTTCGGGCATGACTGACACAATCCGGCCGGGACCATCGGGCTGTGCATTGCCAAGGACGCCGGACTTCAAAAAGACGGTGTCACCGCAATGATAGGAATTTTTACGCATGAGGACCTCCATGGCCCAAAAACAAAAGGCCGGGCTTTAACCCGACCTCTCACAGTCATCGGCAAGCGCAGCCAGTACATCCGTGGTCTGCGGTGCCAAAATGACGAATATCAAGCTGCCTGAAGGTTGTCGGCAGAGCTCTTTCCGGACCGACGGTCCTGGACGATCTCGTAGCTGATCTTCTGGCCGTCGTTCAGAGAACGCATGCCAGCGCGCTCGACAGCGGAAATGTGGACGAAAACGTCCGTGCCGCCATTGTCAGGCTGAATGAAGCCGAAGCCCTTGGTGGCGTTAAACCACTTTACAGTACCAGTGTTCATAACGATTTCCTTTCGTAGAATCGTTGTGGTTCCCGCGATACCTTGCGGGATAAGATCGATTATTTGAGAGGAAATCCGACGGGGAACAGTCTGTTCCAGAACGACGTCACAAGCAATGGTCGATAAGGCAAATATAAGCTCAATTTTCGATTTTGCAATGACCACCGTGAAGAAACAGGTATTTCGCGACGGTTCGGGGGCTAAGTTACTGTTAATGCGCCGAAATATAATAAATGTATGATATTTCGGCGCAAATGGTCATCAGCCGGCGCCAGGCGTGACGTCCTTGCTGTCGCCATCCGGCAGGCTTCCTGCGCCTGGTGTCTTTTCATGGTCGGTCAGAGAAGGTTTGGCGTGCGGGCCTGCAGGAGGAATGTCGCTGGCCTTCGAAGCCCTGTTGTCGTCGTTTTTCGTCTTTTGCTCTTGCGTCATGGCGTTCTCCTTCTGACAGGGAAACGCTGACGGCAAGACGAGGTTCCGTAACCGTGCAAGGGCGCGGGCGGGCGTGATCGGTCAGCGGCGGGAGCGCGGCTTCTTCTCTTCCCGATTCATGTCGCGCCCCACCCATTTGAAGAATACGACGAGGCTGACGCCGATGATGATGAGCGGAACGATGGATTGCAAACTGGACATGACTCACTCTTTCTTCCCCCGGCAATCAATTTATCGGTATGGAAGGAGTGCGTAATCTGCGGAATATCGCCCGTTCTTTTTGGTGGTTGCCCGTGGCGGATGGCGCCACGGGCTGAGGCAGCTAGAGGGGCAGGGATTTCACCGGCTGGGAGCCGCCTTCCAGCGCACTTTTCAGTGCCGCCACGCCTGTCAGAACCGACATGGCGCCAGCGCGCGAACCAGCCCGCTGCCGCAGCCGGTCGTTGGAGCCGGGCTTGAAGATCATGTCGCGCATGCGGTTGTCGCCGCCATAATGGCCGCCCGGCTCATGCGGCACCCAGATGTGCTCAACACCGCCGCCGAAGCTCTTCACCAGCAGGATTTCATCGGCCGGCGGCTCCGTCCAGGGCTGCTTTTCATATTGGCGCATCTCGATGCGACCCTTGTGGCCGTTGAAGGCGATGTGGTGACCCTCTATCGGCATATAGGTGTTGAGTGAATAGGAAACCTGCACGCCGCTGGCATAACGGATCGAAGCGCTCATGGTATCGGGAATGTCGATGTCCTCCCGGAAGACGCAGGCATCACGCATGTATCCGTCAATGCTCGACGGGTCCTCGTAGAGCGCATCGAGGAAAGGATCGGCGCCGAGGTCCATGAAATAATCACACTCATTCTTGTGCGGACAGGTGCGACAGCGCGTTCCGCGGAACGGGCCGTTCTTGCCATAATGCAGCAATTGCCCGAAGCCCTTCACCTCGACGGGGTCGGAGTCGAGATACCAGTTAAGGAGGTCGAAATGGTGCGTGGCCTTGTGCACGAACAGGCTGCCGGAATGTTCGGTGAAGGCGTGCCACCGGCGGAAATAATCCGCGCCGTGCTGGTTATCGAGATACCAGTGGAAATCCACCGAGGTAACGGTGCCGATGGCGCCTTCGTCGATCAGTTCCTTGATGCGGGCGGCGGTGGGAGAGAAGCGATAATTGAAGGAGACATCGACCCGGCGGCCGCTTTTGGCCTCGGCTGCGCGAATCCGGTCAATCTTTTCGGGGGTGGTGGTCATCGGCTTTTCGCTGATGACGTCTGCCCCGCCTTCCAGCGCGCGGATGATGATGTCGTCATGCGTATCGTCGGGCGTGCAGACGATCACCAGCTCCGGGCGCTGCTCTTCCATCATCCGGTCGAAATCGTCGTAAAGCGGGGCGCTCGATCCCATCATGGCGCGCGCGCGCTCGGCGCGCATCAGGTTCAGGTCGCAAATGCCGACGAGTTCGACATAGTCGCTCCAGCCGGCCAGCAATTCGCGGCCCCACATGGTGGTGCCACGATTGCCGGTGCCGACCAGCGCATAGCGTTTGCGTTTCACCCTTTCAGGCATTGTCTCTCTCCCGGATCTATCAACAAACAGTCTTGAAACGCTCGACCACGGTGGCGAGGACCTCGTCCACCGGGCGCGCCTGCCAGCGATGCGAAAAGATTTCCACTTCCTGCGGGCCGTGGAAGCCCGCAGCCTCGATCATGGCGCGAAATGCCTTGAGGTCAATCACACCATCTCCCATCATGCCGCGATCGTTGAGCGGGTCAGTGGTTGGCACCAGCCAGTCGCAGATGTGATGGGCAAGAATTTGGCCATTCCTGCCGGCCCGCGCCACCTGCTCCTCCAGTTCCGGGTCCCACCAGACATGATAGACATCGATGGCCACGCCGGTGCCGGCACCCAGCCGGTCACAGAGGTCGAGCGATTGTTTCAGCGTGTTGATGCAGGCGCGGTCCGCGGCATAGAAAGGATGCAGCGGTTCAATGGCGAGCGGCACGCCGGCAGCCCGCGCATAAGGAAGAAGTTCTGCCATGCCGTCCTCCACCATCTGCCGCGCACCTTTCAGATCGCGCGAACCGGCGGGCAGGCCGCCCACGACAAGCACAAGGCAGTCGGCCTTCATGGCGGCGGCCTCATCGACGGCGCGCTTATTGTCCTCGATGGCGAGACGTCGGCCTTCAGCGTCAGGAGCCGGGAAAAAACCGCCGCGGCAATGACCGGACAGGCGCAGGCCGTTCCGCTCAACGATGCGGGCGGCTTCCGCAAGGCCGATACCGTTCACCTGCTCGCGCCACGGTGAGATGGTGGTGATGCCATGGGCGAGGCAGGCATCCACGATGGCACCGAAATTTGCGCCTTGCCGCACGGTCGCGAAATTGATGGAAAGGCCTTCAAGGCTCATGTTCTATCCTCCCTCGTTCTGCTTCAGCTGATACCCCGGACGGCGAGAAATGCCTTCATCCGGTGCGTCGCCAGGTCAGGTTCAGCCAGCACGTTGGCCTTGTCCGCCAGCCGGAAAAGCTCGGCGAAATGCTGCGTGGAACGGGTGCTTTCCTGGCCGCCGACCATGGTGAAATGATCCTGCAATCCGTTGAGATAGGCGAGGAACACCACGCCGGTCTTGTAGAAGCGGGTGGGCGCCTTGAAGATGTGGCGTGAAAGCGCCACCGTCGGCTCCAGAATATCGAAGAACTCATTGTCGGCACCGCGCTTCAGGCTGGCCAGCGCCTTGGATGCAGCAGGCGCGATGGCGTCGAAAATGCCGAGGAGCGCATCCGAATGGCCCTTCTCGTCGCCGGCGATCAGTTCGGCATAGTTGAAATCGTCGCCGGTATACATGCGCACGCCAGCGGGCAGGCGGCGGCGCATGGCAATTTCCTTTTCCTTGGAGAGGAGTGAAATCTTGATGCCGTCGATCTTGTCGGCATTCTCCTCGATCATGGCAAGGCAGGTGTCCATGGCGGTCATATGGTCGCCCGAACCCCAGTAGCCCTCGAGCGCCGGGTCGAACATTTCGCCCAGCCAGTGGATCACCACTTTCTGTTCGGCGCGGGAAAGCACCCTGGTGTAGGTCTTGAGGTAATCATCGGGCGAACGGGCGGCGGCGGCGAGCGCGCGGCTGGCCATCAGGATAACGCGCCCGCCTTCTCCCTGAACAAAATCAAGCTGTTCGAGGTAAGAGTGGACAATCTGGTTCAGATCGTAACCGCTGCCGTTCAGATGATCGGTGCCCACCCCGCAGGCAATCAGCGCATCCTTGCGGCTGGCGGCTTCCTTGAGCGAACGGGAGATCAGCTCCTGGGCCTGCGGCCATGCCAGCCCCATGCCGCGCTGAGCCGTGTCCATCGCTTCCGCGACCCCGAGGCCGAGGTCCCAAAGGCGATGACGGAACCGCAAGGTCGCGTCCCAATCGATCGCGGGGGTCAGCCACGGGTCGTTGTCGGCAAGCGGATCGGCCACCACGTGGGCGGCTGCGAAAGCGACGCGGTTGAAATCGGCGGCACTTCGTTTTTCAACCGCGACCGGCGTGCCGGATAATCTGTAAACCTCGATGCTGCGGTCGTCCTTCGGAAGCTTGAGTTCACTCATGTCAGCCTCCTCAGGAAAGGGCGGGAACGTCGAGCCAGCGGCGTTCCTTCCATGATTTCAGCCCCAGCTCGGCAAGCTGCACGCCCTTCACGCCTTCCATCAGGCCATAAGGCCACGGGTCGTTATCGACGAGGTGGCGGATGAACATTTCCCACTGTGCCTTGAAGCCGTTGTCATAAATGACGTTGTCCGGCACCTCCTGCCAGGTCTTGTAGAAGTCGATGGTCTGCGGCTGGTCGGGGTTCCATACCGGCTTCGGCGTGTTGGTGCGGTGCTGGGTGAAGCACTTCGTCAGGCCAGCGACGGCCGAGCCGTGAGTGCCGTCCACCTGGAAGGTGACGAGATCGTCACGGCGCACCCGTACCGCCCATGAAGAGTTGATGTGGGCGATAATTCCGCCCTCCAGTTCGAAGGTGGCGTAGGCGGCGTCGTCCGCATCCGCCTTATAGGCTTTGCCCTGTTCATCGAAACGCTCCGGAATGTGCGTCGCGCCGAGGCAGCTCACGGATTTCACCGGTCCGAACAGATTGTCGAGCACATAACGCCAGTGGCAAAGCATATCGAGAATGATGCCGCCGCCATCCTTCAGGCGGTAGTTCCATGAGGGGCGTTGCGCTGGCTGCCAGTCGCCCTCGAAGACCCAGTAACCGAACTCGCCCCGCACGGAGAGAATCTTGCCGAAGAAGCCGCTGTCGCGCAGCATGGCGAGCTTGCGAAGGCCGGGCAGGAACAGCTTGTCCTGCACCACGCCGTGCTTGATGCCCGCACTTTCGGCCAGGCGGGCAATCGCCAGCGCCTCATCCATCGTGTCCGAAATCGGTTTTTCGCAATAGACGTTCTTATCGGCCTTGATGGCTTTTTCCAAAAGGCTGCCACGCATCTGTGTCGTGCCAGCGTCGAAGAACAGTGTGTCGTCAGGGTTGGCGAGAGCGGCATCAATATCGGTCGTCCAGCGCGCGACATTATGCTTTTTGGCGATTTCCTCGATCTTCGCGCCGTTGCGGCCGACGAGAATGGGATCAAGCATCACCCTTTCACCGTTCTTCAAAAGCACGCCGCCCTGATCGCGAATGGCGAGAACGGAGCGCACGAGATGCTGGTTGTAACCCATGCGGCCGGTGATGCCGTGCATGATGACGCCGATACGTTTCATGAATTTCCTCCCAAGGCGACCTTTTCCCGCAAGGCCGCTTCCGTCAAACATGGTAATTTGTAACCATTTGGTTATTTGTGATCGCGAAGAACACGATCTGTCAAGGTGTTTTTTGACAGGAAAAATTGATGAGGTTTGAAGGCTCGCCCTTGCAGTTATTCGCTGCGCCGCAAAAGAAAATGACACGCTTCGCGGATGCGAATGGCGCGTCATCGCTGTAGTTAAACAGGAATCCGGTTTGGCTCGTTCAGACCCGCCGCACTGCAGCAAGCAACGTGTCGACGATGTGCTGGCCCCATCGCTCCAGCTCGGCAGGGTCTGTCAGGTCGCGCTGGAAGATCGTTGACAGGGTGAACCTGTTCGACAGGTAGAAGGCGCCGAGCGAAGCGATGGTCAGATAAACGTCGATCGGGTCGAGGCCGTCACGGAATTCGCCGGCGTCGCTGCCACGCCGCAGCACGTCCTCAAGCTCGGAAATGAAATTTGAGTGCATCGCTGTGATCGTCGGTGATTGCCTGAGATACCGGGCTTTATTGAGGTTTTCCGTGGCGAGGATGCTCAGGAATTCGGGGTGGTCGAGAAAGTAGTGCCAGGTGAAAAGCGCAAGTTCCCGCAAGCCCTCGGACGGGGCCTTACGGGCCAGATCAAGCCGTCTTTCAGTGTGGCGGATATGGCGGTAGGCGTCTTCCAGAACGGCGAGATAAAGCGCATCCTTGTCGCCGAAGTAATGGTAGATCATCCTCTTGTTGGTCCCGGCGCGGCGGGCGACGACATCGATTCTGGCCCCCGCCAGCCCTTTGGCGGCCACCTCGCGGCGGGCAGCTTCAAGAATGGCGGCGCGGGTTCTTTCCGGGTTTCGCACCTGAGCTGTGGCCCGTTTGCGCTTTGGCGGCACCGTTTCCTCCACGGCCGGATCGGGGCCCGGATCGGACGGCTGGTTCTTAGTCGTTTCTTCCATTTCGGCACCCGCTTGACAATGTTTGCGATCGGTGTTCCCATGTAACCAATTAGTTATAAAACGGCAAGTGTCGTTTGCGTTCATCATCAATTGGCAGTCAATAGGGAGGAGTTGCCAATGCCCGTGATGCTTCAGAGGAGAACTGTGCTTTCGGCAGGGCTTGCGGCCCTGTCGCTTGCAGCATTGGGAGGTGGTTCGGCGCAGGCGCAGGCCGCGCGCCTTCGCATGTTGTGGTGGGGGTCGCAGGAGCGTGCCGATCGCACCAACAAGGCGATAGCAGCCTACAAGCAGGTGAAGCCCGATCTCGACATCGCCGGGGAATTCGCCGGCTGGAGCGATTATTGGCCCCGCCTTGCAACGCAGGTGGCGGGCCGCAATGCGCCCGATCTGATCCAGATGGATTATCGTTACATCTTCGAATATGGCCGGCGCGGCGCGCTGGCGCCGCTGGATGATTACATCGGCAAGGGCTTGAAGATCGAGGATTTCGGCAAGATGAACATCGATTCCGGCAGGGTCGATGGCAAGCTTTACGGCATCAATCTGGGGGTCAATTCCAGCGCCGTCTTCTTTGACAGGGCGGCCTGGGAAAAATCCGGCGCGACACCGCCGGCCATCGGCCAGACCTGGGAGGAGTTTGCCGAAAATGCCGCCAAGCTCAGCAAGAACAAGCCGAAGCCCGGTTATTACGCCACAGCCGATGCGAGCGGCGTGGAGCCGAGCTTTGAAAACTGGCTGCGCCAGAACGGCAAGTCACTCTACACGCAGGATGGCGGCATCGGCTTCGATCCGACCGACGCGACCAAGTGGTTCACGCTCTGGGCGGATCTGCGCAAGAGTGGTGCCTGCGTGCCCGCCGATGTGCAGGCGCTCGACCAGCTCAATATCGAAACCAACCCTTTGACGACGGGCAAAGCGGCAACCGCATTTGCCCATTCCAACCAGTTCGTCGGGTATCAGAAGCTCAACAAGGCCAAACTTGCCATCAGCTCCTATCCGAAGAGCACGAAGGACGGCCCTTCCGGCCACTACCTTAAACCTTCCATGCTCATCAGCGTCGCCAATGGCAGTGCCGGTATCGAACAGGCCGTCGGGTTTATCAATTTCCTCGTCGCCGAGCCGGAAGGCATCGATATTCTCGGCGTGGAGCGCGGCGTTCCGGCGTCGGAATCCATGCGCAACGCGCTGACCCCGAAACTCGATGAAGTCAGCAAGAGCATGGTGGAATACATCGCCGAAATTACACCCGGCGTCGGCGATCTGCCGCCGGCGCCACCTCCGGGTGCGGGGGAATTCGCCTTTGTCCTGAAACGCACGGCGGAAGAAGTCGGCTTCGGCAAGATCACCCCGGAAGAAGGCGGTGACCGCCTCGTCAAGGAATCCGAAACCGTTATCAAACGGAAGTGATGGTTTATGGCCTTTCGATCTGAAACTCTTGTGGGGGAGAGCCGTGGCGCGGCTCTCCCGAAACGGGGCGGCCTGAAGCGGATCTTCGACCGCAACATTCACGCCTACCTGTTTCTCCTGCCCTGGCTGATCGGCTTTTTCGGCCTTACGCTGGGCCCGGCGCTTGCGTCGCTTTATCTGTCCTTCACCAACTACGACCTGTTGCAGTCGCCGGACTGGGTGGGTGCGGCCAATTATGTGCGCATCGCCACGGCCGACCCGAAGTTTGCCGCAGCCATGCAGGTCACCTTCACCTATGTGCTGCTGTCGGTGCCGCTGAAGCTGATTTTCGCGCTGCTGGTGGCGCTCGCCTTCAACCGCGGCATCCGCGGCCTGACCCTCTATCGGGCGATTTTCTATCTGCCGTCCTTGTTGGGCTCCAGCGTCGCGATTGCCGTTCTCTGGCGTCAGCTTTTCGCCTCTGACGGTCTCGTCAACATAATACTCTGGCAGGCCTTTGGTTATGAAGGGCCGAGCTGGATTTCCAATCCGGATTATTCGATCTACACGCTGGTCATCCTGTCGGTCTGGCAGTTCGGTTCGCCGATGATCATTTTCCTCGCAGGTCTGAGGCAAATTCCGCAGGACATGTATGAGGCCGCCGAAATCGATGGCGCAAGCAAGGTGCGGCAGTTCTTCCGCATTACGCTGCCGCTTCTGACGCCCGTCATCTTCTTCAACGCCGTGATCCAGACGATCGACGCCTTCAAGGCCTTCACGCCGGCCTTCATCATTTCCGAGGGCACCGGCGGGCCGATCAATTCGACTCTGTTCTACACGCTCTATCTTTACCAGGAAGCCTTTGGTTTCTTCCGCATGGGTTATGCCTCGGCGCTTGCCTGGATCCTGGTGATCATCATCTCGCTGTTCACGGCCTTCTCGTTCCTCAGCGCAAAATACTGGGTGCATTACGATGACTGACGCTGTTACCGCTCCCCGGCCGGGACAAGGCCCGCAACGCTCGCCGCTGAAATCGGTGATGCTCCATACGGCGCTGATCATCGCCTCCTTTGCGATGCTCTATCCGATCCTGTGGATGATTTCAGGCTCCTTCCGGCCGCAGGACGAGCTGTTCGGCTCATCCTCGCTCATTCCCTCGGCGGTGGATGTCGGCGGTTATATCAGAGGCTGGACCGGGCTGCAGGTGAGCTTTGGGCAGTTCTTCTGGAACTCCTTCTTCATTTCGGTGCTGGCCACCATCGGCAACGTGGTCGGCTGCTCGCTCACAGCGTTCGCTTTTGCAAGGCTTCGCTTCGGCGGGCGCAATTTCTGGTTCGCGCTGATGCTCGGCACCTTGATGCTGCCCTATCACGTTGTGCTCATCCCGCAATATATCCTGTTTCTGGAAATGGGCTGGGTGAACACATCCCTGCCGCTGATCGTGCCGAAGTATCTCGCGACGGACGCCTTCTTCATCTTCCTGATGGTGCAGTTCTTCCGCGGTATTCCGCGTGAGCTGGATGAAGCGGCTGTCATGGATGGCTGCTCGCCCTTCCGTATCTACTGGAAGATCATGCTGCCCCTGTCGCTGCCGGTTCTGGCAACGGCCGCCATCTTTTCCTTCATCTGGACCTGGGACGATTTCTTCGGTCCGCTGATCTATCTGAACGACATCAACACCTACACCGTGCAGCTTGGTCTCAGGTCCTTCGTGGATTCCACCGGCAGCTCGGACTGGACCTCGCTTTTCGCCATGTCCAACCTGTCACTGGTGCCGGTCTTCCTGTTTTTCCTGTTCTTCCAGCGGCTGCTGATTGAAGGCATCGCGACGACGGGAATGAAACGCTGAACGGATCCCGGATCGGGAACGTATTCTAAGACAATCAACACTGTCGCAGCCGTCCTGCATACGGCGCGACAGTCGGGAGAAACAGCATGGCAAGCAGCATTACGCTCGAAAAAATCGTCAAGCGGTTCGGCGCTTTTCCGGTCATCCACGGCATCGATCTCAAGATCGAGCCGGGCGAATTCACCGTCTTCGTCGGCCCTTCGGGCTGTGGAAAATCCACGCTTCTGCGCATGATCGCCGGGCTTGAGGAAATCTCCGAAGGCGATCTGCGTATCGACGGTGAGAGGGTCAACGAAACCGCTGCCTCCAAGCGCGGCATCGCCATGGTCTTCCAGTCCTATGCGCTCTATCCGCATATGAGTGTCTACAAGAACCTTGCCTTCGGGCTGGAAACGGCGGGCTACAAAAAACCGGAAGTCGAGGCGCGGGTGCAGAAGGCCGCCGATATCCTGCAGATCGGCCCGTTGTTGCAGCGCAAGCCGAAGGCACTTTCCGGCGGCCAGCGCCAGCGTGTCGCCATCGGTCGCGCCATCGTGCGCGAGCCGAAAATCTTCCTCTTCGACGAACCGCTCTCCAACCTCGATGCGGAACTGCGCGTGCAGATGCGCGTCGAAATTGCCAAGCTGCACCAGACGCTCGGCAGCACCATGATCTATGTGACGCATGACCAGGTGGAAGCCATGACCATGGCCGACAAGATCGTCGTGCTGCGCGACGGCCGCATCATGCAGGTCGGCCGCCCGCTCGATCTCTACAACAATCCCGCAAACCAGTTCGTCGCGGGGTTCATCGGCTCACCGAAGATGAATTTCCTCTCCGCAAAAGTGGCTTCAGGCGACGCCTCCAACCGCACCATCGAAGTGGCGGGACAGCGCATCGTGCTTGAAAAACCGGTCACTGCTCAGCAGGGGGAACCGCTCACCTTCGGTGTGCGCCCGGAACATGTGAACCCGCAGGCCCAATCCTCGCTCGGTGAAGCTTCCATCCAGCTCGTGGAACATCTCGGCGGCTCGACGGTGGTTTACACCAGCACCCCCGACGGCCAGCCAGCGACCGTGCTTCTCGATGGCCAGCGCCATATCCGCATCGGCGAAACGATTCCCTTTGCCTTCGATCTGGGCAAGACGCATCTGTTCGGGGCGGATGGACGGCGGATATAGTGCCGCAGAGGAACTGTCTTATGCGGCATGCCTGGGACGTCCCGGCCGCCGGGGGCGGAAATGAGCATGTAATAGAAGCGGGTCGCGCTGGCTTGCTCGTAGCAGCATCTTCACGGCATGGCTTACCGGTGTGCCAGCGCGGTAGTTGTTCCATGTCCTCAAGGTCACACCAAGAAAATCCGCCGCCTCATTGTTGGAAAGGCCGATGTCCTCCTGCCATTTGCGCAGGTCGTCGACGTCAAAGTCGCGCTGGTCCTCGGCGATCTGGTAAAGATGATAGGAGTCGATTGCGAGATCATCGCCTTCCCATTCCACGCTGGCGCCATAGTCGGTGACTTTCGCAGTCTCCCAGATACCCGCTGAACGGAGGGGAGCGAGTAACTCTCCTCCCGTCGCGATCCACCCCGTCAGATTGGCGGTTGACCGTCTGCCATCGGCCCAGTCGATCGTGAGTGAGCTGGGCAGGGTGGGCAGGATGGCTTTGACGCGTGGTGTCATGACTTGCTTCCCTTAGCTGCAATAGGAAAACGCGGGTTAGTGCGATTCCACTCCTCAACAATCAGGCTCCCATTGGCCTTCGCCCATGCCAAAGCTTCGGCCTCCGCCCTGCGGGATAGTTTGCCACGCAGGATTTCCAGAGTTTCTATGTGGACAAGGGCATCCGCATCAGGTGTTATGATGTGGAAATGTGGTGGCAGGTGATCGTTCGCATACACGCGTACGATCATGTTTCCAATTTGAACCAGCTTGCCCATCCAGCACCCATATCCTCAATAAATATGGTGCATAATTTTCACTATGGCAAGTTCGGCTGCAGGATATTTATGATGAGCAGGCGGGATCTAAGACCTGTCGAGAATCTTCCGAAGCGTCAGCGCGTCTTCCGCAAACTGGCCGATGTCATCACCCCTGACGAATTCCAGCATCGCATAGGCGGTTCTCGTCCATTCGCCCTCAGGCAAAGCCGCGATGCACGCCCGCCAGTAGTCTGCGCGGTCGGCAAGCGGCAGGCGGCTGGCGTCGGCGAGCCAGGCGAACACATGCAGATGGCAGATGCGCGGGCCGAGCGCGGATATTTCCGCGAGTGCCTCTTCCAGCGGCAGGCCCGGGGCGGGCTGCCAGTAGAAGAACAGGTTGGGCATCGGCAAATCCTGCGCCAGCTGCTGGGCGGAGGGGAGGGCGTCGGTCAGCGAATTCGGGTGATATTCGAGGCCGATCGTCATGCCGTAGTCTTCCGCTCGGTGAGCAATTGTCGCCAGCGCTTCCGTTGCCGCGCGGCGTTCCGCGGGTGTGTAATCGGCGGATGGACGTTTGCGTTGCCCCGGCCAGATACGGATATGCTGTGTGCCGAGCGCCCTTGTGGTTTCGAGCACACTGGTCACATCGTCAGGTGTGAAATCCGGCGCGAAGATATAGGAGCCGTAGGACGAGACGGAGAGGCCCGCTTCTGCCGTCCGCGCAGCAACCTGCCGCGCATTTTCGAGGTCGCCCGGCGGGACATGGACATCCGCACCCCATTCGATTGCCCTGATGCCATTGCTGGCCGCAAGCTCTATCACGACCTGTGGCGTCAGGGAGCGGAAGGTGACGGAGCACAGGCCGGGTTCGAAAGGTCTCACGCGATCAGGTCCAGATGTTCGGGCCGCACCTGCTGCTGCAAAGGCACCGCGCAGCAGAAGCGTTCGATTTCGGCAATCGCCATGTCGCCGAGCCTCGCCCGTTCGAGACCGGTGGCGCCGGCAATATGCGGCGTCAGGAAGACGTTCGGCAGGCTGTAAAAGGGTGAGTCCGGCGGCGGCACTTCGGGATCGGTCACGTCGATGACGGCTTCGATGCGTCCGGTTTTCAGTTCGGCCAGAAGCGCGTCTTCATCCACAAGTGCGCCGCGCGCCGTGTTGATCAGGGTTGCGCCGTCCTTCATGCGGGCAAGCGCTGCCGCGCCAATCATGTGCCGCGTCTGCGGCAGGGAGGGCGCATGCAGGGAAATGACATCGCTCGCCGCCATCAGCTCTTCGAGCGAGGCAAGACGGACGCCGAGCTTTTCCGCTTCCGCAGCACCGAGAAGCGGGTCGAAAAGCATGAGATTGAGATCGAAGGGCTGCAATAGACCAATGACGCGACGTCCGATGCGTGACGCGCCGACGATGCCGACCGTGAGGCCGAGATTGCCGATGGCCTGCGCCTGCAATCGCTCGACCGGGGCTCGGTCGCGATGCTCCAGATAAAGACGCCTGAAGCCGAAGGTCCGCTTGCCGGCCAGCAGGATCATCGCCAGAGAAAATTCTGCGACCGGCTGCGCATTCGCCTCTGCGGCGCTGCACACCGTAACGCCCCGATCGAACACCGCTTGCGACAGGAAATATTTTACCGTGCCGGCAGCATGGGAGATGAGCCTGAGGCGGGGCATCAGCGCCAGTTCCTGCGCGCCGATATCCGGACAGCCCCAGCCGGTCAGGAGGATATCCGTCTTCGCCAGCTGCTCTTTCACCGCGGGATCGTGGAAATCGCGGATTGTGCCTGTGTCGAGAATCTCGACCCTCTCTGACAACCTGTCGAGCGCCTGCGATGTCAGCACATGCTCGGTCCGTTCCGGGTCCATGGCTATGCTGAGACGCGGAATCGGGCTCGTCATTGCGGCTCTCCCCTGGCCGCCATGCTGCTGACCGGCACGCCCTCTCTCGCGAAGAGGCGATCAAGCGCCTCCAGGTCGGGAATGGCTGGAACCGAAGCCATTGCTTTCTCGCCTTCCGGGCCGCTCACTCCGGCAAAGACCGCGCAAACCAGAACGCTCTCGCCGGCGGCGATCTGGCCGCGCAATTGCGGCACGGTGGTCTTGGCGTTGATGAGATTTGTATTGGGCAGTGCCTTCAGCGCCACGCCGTGCCGGTCTATGTTCCAACCGAGATCGATGATTGCCGATATGTCAGTGCCACAATCCGTCGTCGCCCGTCCGGCCTCTTCGCTCACGGCGTCGCGGTCGCCATCGTTGCGGTTGATCGCAAAACCACCTTCCGTAACCCAAAGGGAGCGGGCAGAGGTGATCCGGTGCAGTCTGATATGCCAGTCGCCAGCCGCAACCAGCGTGGTTTCAACGGCGACATCGGCAAACGGCTTCCATGTCGCCCGCAGGCTTGCTCCCGCCAGCAGAACCTTCTCGTTGGTCTCGCGCACGCGGTAATGCAGTCCGTCCTCGGAAAAGGCCAGCATATTGTCGAAACCGTTGGTCTTGAAGCCACGCTCGTCCACTTCCACGCCGAAGCCGTAGCGGGAGGAATAGGCGAATTTTGCGTATTTTTCCGGCCCGCCGCGCATGGAGAGATTTTCCTGGCCGCTGGAGAGCGCCGTGACGTTGCCTTTCGTCCGCATCATCACCATGCCGGGATGAACAAGCGGCTTAGGGCTTGCGGACGGTTCGGGCAGCCTTTCCTCCGCCTGCCAGAAGGGATGACTTTCCGGCAGGGCAAGCGGCAGGAAAGCCTTGAAAGCCCAATAGGGCGAACCTGCCGAATTATAACTTTCCGACATGGTGAGCTGCGGATAGGCGTAGCCGATGGAGAGCGCGCCATCGCGATCGGCAATCGGCTTTTTGGCCCACCAGCGCAGATGCTGCAGATAAAGGCCCTTGATCTCGCCCCAGGGCAGCGCCTCCTCGTCGGCAAAGGCAAGGCCCGCCCAGAAACCGCCACAGGCAAAACGGTAGGTCATGGAGCGGCCGAAAGCCAGGGTTCCGCCATCCTCATCGAACCAGCTGGCAAAATCGCCAGCGAAAAGCCGTGCGCGCTGCCGGTAACGCTCGGCATAGGCGTCATCAGGCTTGCTGAGTTTCGCGTAAATCAGCCCGTAGAAATGCATGGCGAAGGCAATGTAGTGATCGATGCGGCGATAGTTGCCGTCGCGATACCAGCCGTCGGATATATAGAAATCGTCGAGCTCCTTCTGGAAGGTTTCGGTCAGGCTGCGATCGAATTCGATACCGAGATGATCCAGCGCCATGTCGACCATGATGCGAAAGAACTTCCAGTTATTATCGGCGTAACCGCGCTCACGGGCGGTCAGCAAATAGCGGCGCACATTGTCTTTCTGTGTATCGGACAGTGGTTCCCACAGATGCTGCGGCGCAAGCCGCAGTGCAAAACCGATTGCAGCGAGCTCCACCAGCCGCTGATCCTTCTGGCGGACATCACCCCAGTATTCAGGATGGGAAGGATCGGTGCCGTTGGCTATGCCCCGGGCGAGAAGCGGCCAATGGTCGAAACGATCGCCACTCAGCGCAAGCGGTGCGATGCCCCAGAGCGGTCGGGCAAAGCCTTCCAGATCGGCCGCGGCCCGGTCGAAGTGCGCGGCCGCTCCGCTGAGCGTCACCCTTGCGCCACCCTGCGAGAAATAGGGAAGAAGCGGCGCAAAGCTATCATCCAGCGCCCGCCGGACATCGGCGCGGCTTTTGAGCGGATTGCCGTGCAGCGGATTAAATCGCGCCATATGGGGTCTGCTCATGGTGTCATGCATCGCGTGTCGCCTTTCCCGTCTTTTTCGCCTTGCCGGCTGTCTGTCCTTCCACCAGCTGCACGCCAAGTTGCACCTGACGGGCATTGGCGGAAGGCTCGGTCAGGCGCCGCCGCAGCAGGTCAACCGCTTCGCGCGCAATTTCGCGGCGATCGACCCGGATCGTGCTGAGACGTGGGGTGGAAAGTTCGGCAAAGGGCAGGTCATCGAAACCGATGATGGAAAGATCGTCGGGAACGCCGAGGCCCAGCTCCTGCGCTGCCCCGAGTGCGCCAAGGGCAATTGCGTCATTCATACAGAAAATGCCTGTCAGTTCAGGGTTTTTGGCCAGCAGCTGGCGAACCGCGTCGCCCGCCTGCCCGAAGCCGCTATCTGCCGTCGAAAGCAGGAACTCCTCATAGGTCGTTCCTTTCTCCTCAAGGATCGTATGGCGGAAGCCGCGCATGCGCTCCCTGATGGTGTGGCGATGATGCGGACCAATATAGGCGACCTTGCGATGGCCGAGTTCCAGAAGCCGCCGGGCCGCCAGCGCGCCGCCGTAAAAATTGGACGGCGAAACGCAATCGAGCATCATGGAGGGGTCAGCACTGTTGACAAGAACAGGTTGCAGTACGCCCTGCGTGATGCGGTGGATGATCTCCTCCTCGGGATCGAGCCCGATGGCCAGGAGGCCGTCCACCTCACAGACCCGCTGGATCAGGGAATCGTCGATCTGCTTCTGGTGCAATAGCCTGATGTCGAGTTCGAAACCGTCCGTCTGGGCGAGGCTGCGCAGCACATCGAAAATATCGTGATAAAACGCGCCAATATCGCCCGTCGCCCTTTCCGCGGACATGAGCGCGAGGATTGTCTTGCCTTCTAGCTGCACACCCGCCGCCTGATTGGTTGCCGGTCGCAAGGGGTAACCGAGCTCCGCCGCAACTCCCAGAACCTTGGTCTGGATCGACGCGCTGATTCCTTTTTCCCCTGCGAGAACACGCGAGACTGTGCTGATGGAAACCCCGGCGCGCTGGGCGATATCCGACTGGCGCGGACGGCTGATGTCGGGCGTATCGTTCATATCGGCTCCTGCGCTTGCAAAAAAATCTATTATGATGCAAATATTGCAAACAAAGAAAATTTGCAAGAATTTAAGTGATATCAGAAAAATTTGCAAAACGCGGGAGGAGCAGATGCAAATGATTGATAGACGCGGGTTTTTGGTGACGGCGGCGCTGGCGAGCCTGGGTGCTGCGGCGGGCGGTTTTCGCGCGGCTGCGGCTGAAACCCGGCTTCGTTGCGTGTGGTGGGGATCTGCCGATCGCAGCAAGCGCACCAACGATGTGATCGCCCTTTACCAGAAGGCCAATCCGCAGACCGAGATCAGCGGTGAAATGATCGCCGGTTCCGATTACTGGACCAAGCTTGCGACATCGATGGCGGGGCGAAACGTCGCCGATATCTTCCAGCTTGAACCTTCCACCATCGCCGATTATTCGGGTCGAGGCGCCTGCATGGAGCTGGATCAGTTCGTCGGCAAGTCGCTTGATCTTTCCACCTTCGGCAAAAGTGAGATCGATCTCTGCCGTATCGACGGCAAGCTTTACGGCGTCGGCCTCGGGCTCAATTCCTTCTGCATGATGTATGACGCCGACACGCTGAAAGAAGCGGGTGTTTCCGTTCCACAGGATCAGATCACCTGGAAGGCGCTTGCTGAACTGGCGCGCGATTTCAAGAAGAACGGCCCGGCGAAGCGCAACTATTGGGCCGTACCCTATGGCGCGCGTTATCATTATGTCTTCGATGTCTGGCTGCGCCAGCGCGGCAAGCTTCTGTTTCAGGACGGCACCATCGGCTTCAACAAGGAAGATGCCAAGGAATGGTTCGCCTATTGGGAGGACCTGCGCGAGAACAAGCTTTGCGTTTCCGCCGATATCCAGACGCGTGACGACAATACCATCGAATCCAACGCGCTGACGCTTGGCAATTCGGCCATTGGTTTTGCCTATTCCAACCAGCTTGTCGGTTACCAGAAACTCAACAAGCAAACGCTGTCCATCGGCATGCTGCCGGGTGAGGGGCCGGGCAAGCCGACCGGGCATTATTATCGGCCGGGCCTCATCTGGTCCATTTCGTCCACTTCGACCAACGCGGAAGCGGCGGCGAAATTCATCAACTTCTTCGTCAACGATCTGGAAGCAGGCAAGGTACTCGGCGTCGAGCGCGGCGTGCCGCCCGCCAAGGTTGTGCGCGAGGCATTGTTGCCGACGCTCAACGAGACCGAGCGCAAGACGGTGGATTACATTGAGAGCCTGTCGGGCAAGCTCGATCCCTATCCGGAGCCTGCCCCGATCGGCGCCAATGAGTTCGACCGCGGCGTGATGCGCCCCATCGCCGATTCGCTTGCCTTCGGCCGCGCCACCGTGGATGAAGCAGCGCAAAATCTCGTCGACACCGGCACGCGGACCCTGCGCAAGCGCGGCTGACGACGAAAGGGCATCGCCGCGCGGTCTCGCAGCCGCGTGGTGATGTCTTTTTCATGAAGCGATGGCGGTGAATCCCGCTTTCCGCCTTTTGGAAGCGCCTGCATGGCAAACAGCACTGGACAAGTGCATGGCATTTAAGCCAGAAATTCTGATCTGGATCGATAAATCTGAAGATTAGAATATGGCGCCTAATTTCCTTCTCGTTGATGCTGAAAAAGAATTCGATGTGCTGAAAGCGGCCGCATCGCTGATCCGCGTGCAGATATTGAAGCTCTTGCACGAGGGGAGCGGTCTCAATGTCAACGAAATTGCGCAGAGGCTGGATTTGCCCCAGTCCACCGTTTCCGCCGGCGTGGCCGTTCTGGAGGAGGCGGGGTTGCTGCGAACCGAGACGCGCAAGGCGCGCAAGGGCAGCCAGAAAATCTGCTTTGCCACCTGTGACGAACTCATCGTTTCCTTCCGAAAACCCGAAACCCCGGCGACCTCAAACTATATTGCCGTGGCGATGCCTCTCGGTCTTTACACGCAAAGTTCGGTAACGGCGCCCTGTGGCATCTGCTCGCCGGAGGGCATTATCGGGCTTCTGGATGTGCCCGATACGTTCATGGATCCGGACCGCATGAAGACGGCCTTGTTATGGCTGACATCGGGTTTCGTCGAGTATCAGTTCCCCAATAACGCCAAGATTCAGGGGCGGGAGGTCGAGGAAGTCGAGTTTTCCATGGAGGTCAGTTCCGAGGTTCCCGGAACCCACAGCAACTGGCCGTCGGACATCACCCTGTCCGTTAACGGCAGGGAAATCGGCGTCTGGACGTCGCCCGGCGATTTTGGAGACAAGCGGGGAACGTTCACGCCTGACTGGTGGAAGCTGTCCGGTTCGCAATACGGTATGCTGAAAACATGGCGGATTACCGCCCAGGGAACCTTTGTGGATGGGACCCGGATTTCGGATGTGACGCTCGCGGATATCGATCTGACCAGCCACCGTTCCATCCGGCTGCGCATCGAGGTCAAGGCGGATGCGAAACATCCGGGCGGTCTGAACATATTTGGCCGCGGGTTCGGAAATTACGACCAGGACATCGTTCTGCGCCTGCGAACGGCTGCCTGATCCAGCAAATTTAATAAGTATGATTTTCGCGGTTGACAGGCGCGGATTCCCTCGGCAACTATATTATCAAATGTGGTTTATACCACATTTCACGATATAAATGCGCATGGGAGGAGAGCCTTATGAAAGCGCGGGTTTCAGTCCACCGGGACTTCCGGATTGGGCGTATCGACGATCGTCTTTATTCCGCCTTCATCGAACATATGGGGCGCGCCATATACGGCGGCATCTACGAGCCGGGCCATCCTCAGGCGGATGAAAACGGCTTTCGCAAGGACGTTCTGAAATTCGTGCAGGACCTGAAGATCCCGGCCATCCGTTATCCGGGCGGCAACTTCGTTTCGGCCTATCGCTGGGAAGACGGCATTGGGCCGCGCGATCAGCGTCCCATCCGTCTCGATCTCGCCTGGCGCTCCAAGGAAACCAACCAGATCGGCATCAATGAATTCGCCGACTGGGCGCAGAAGGCCGGCATCGAAATGATGCTCGCCGTCAATCTCGGCTCCCGTGGTCTGGACGACGCCCGCAACTTCCTCGAATACGTCAACTTCCCCGGCGGTACGACGCTCAGCGATCTGCGCCGCAGCCATGGCGCCGAAAAGCCGCATGGCGTGAAAATGTGGTGCCTTGGCAACGAAATGGACGGACCCTGGCAGATCGGTCACAAAACGGCTGTGGAGTACGGGCGTCTCGCCAACGAAACCGCCAAGGCCTTCAAGGGTTTCGACCCGACAATTGAAGCAATTGTCTGCGGCAGCTCCAATGACGGCATGCCCACTTATCCCGAATGGGAGCGGGAAGTTCTCGAGGAGTGCTATGAAAACGTGGATCACATCTCGCTGCACAAATATTTCGGCAATAACAGCCGCGACACGCTGAATTATTTCGGCAAGATCGAGGAAACCGGGCGCTACATCCAGACGATTGCGGGCGTCATCGATTATGTGAAGGCGAAGAAGCGCGCCAAGAACGACGTCTCCATCTGCTTCGACGAATGGAACGTCTGGTATCACATCCGCGAAGAAGACGGCAAACGCATCAAGAGCTGGGACTGGCCGGAAGCGCCCGCACTTCTCGAAGAGACATACAATTTCGAGGACGCACTGTTCGTGGCGGGTCTGCTCAACGAGTTCATCCGCCGTTCGGATCGGGTGCGCATCGCCTGCATCGCGCAGCTCGTCAATGTCATCGCCCCCATCCGTGCCGAGAAGAACGGCCCGGCATGGCGTCAGACGATCTATTATCCATACCAGTTCGCTTCGCTTTATGGCCGTGGCGTCGCGCTGAATGTCGCCGTTGATTGCCCGACCTATGACTGCAATGCGGCCGATGATGTCAAATATCTCGATGTCGCCAGTGTCTATGACGAGGCGGAAGGCATGGTGACATTGTTCGTGTTGAACCGGCACTTGAGCGAGGCCGCCGACCTCGATGTCAGCCTCACCGGTTTCTCGTCGGCCACGCTCGATCTGCATCTGGCCATGGCGGGTTACGATCTGCGTGTCGGTAATGGCCCGGATCAGCCGGATCGTGTCGTGCCGGTGCCGGGCAGCGGTGTCGGCGTCGAAGACGGAGCGCTGAAGGGGTCCGTGCCGGCGCTGTCTTATCATGTGCTGCGTGTGAAGGTTCAGTGAGGCGGCCATGGGTGTCCGTCTTAATAATATCGCCAAGTCCTTCGGCTCCTTCGCGGCGATCCGGGATGTCTCGATGGACATCCCGACCGGCAGCTTCGCGGTCTTCGTCGGGCCTTCCGGCTGCGGAAAATCCACGCTGCTGCGGATGATTGCCGGTCTTGAAGAGACCAGCGGCGGACGCATAGCCATCGACGACCGTGATGTCACGGCCGTCGAGCCGGCGGATCGCGGCGTTGCGATGGTTTTCCAGAACTACGCCCTCTATCCGCATCTGACGGTGTTCGAGAACATGGCGTTCAGCCTGCGTCTTGCCCGCCGGCCGAAGGCGGAGGTGAATGAGAGGGTGGGCGAGGCGGCCCGCATCCTGCAGCTGGAAGATCATCTGCAGAAAAAGCCGTCGCAGCTTTCCGGTGGACAGCGCCAGCGCGTCGCCATCGGCCGCGCCATCGTTCGACAGCCGAAGGTCTTCCTGTTCGATGAGCCGCTTTCGAACCTCGATGCGGAGTTGCGCGTGCAGATGCGGCTGGAGCTGACCCGGCTTCACCGCAAGCTGGGTGCCACAATGATCTATGTCACCCATGATCAGGTGGAGGCCATGACGCTCGCGGACAAGATCTTCGTGTTGAAGGGCGGCGTCGTGCAGCAGGCGGGTGCACCGCTCACCCTCTATGACGATCCTGATAACCGGTTCGTCGCGGGCTTCATCGGCTCACCGGCGATGAACTTCCTGCAGGCGGACGTCGTCGGACAGCACGAAGGCGTCGTGACGCTTTCGCCCGATGGCGGGCATCGACATATCGAGGCGCGGCTCTCGCAACCCGTCTCCGCCGGGCAGCGTGTCGAGATCGGGATCCGACCCGAGCATCTGATCATAACACAGGACGGCGCCTTGCCGGTCGTTGTCGAGGTCGCGGAAGAGCTGGGCGACGTCTCCTACCTCTATACCCGCACCGGGGCCGGCAGGGAAATCATCGTGCAGCGCCAGGGCTCGCGCGAGAGCCTGGATGGCCGTCCGGTTTCGCTCACCGCCGCGCCCGACCACATCATGGTTTTCGACAGCGACGGCAGAAGGTTGCGATAGGCGCGAGGAGGCGCCTGTCGATGCAGCAGACCATCCCCATGGGGTGTTTTCAAAGAAAACGGGAGGAGTGAACGATGCGACTGATCAAGACATTGCTTGTTGGCACGGTTCTGGGTTTGACCGCCCTGCCGGCGCTGGCCAGACAGGATATCGTCTGGTGGGATTTCCTGTCCGGTGGTGACGGCGTGCGCATGAAGGCGCTGATCGATGCCTTCAACAAGGAACATCCTGATATTCAGGTGAAGGGAACGACGCTCGAATGGGGCGTGCCCTTCTATACCAAGGTGCGGACCGCTTCTGCCGTCGGCGAAGGACCTGACGTCATGACCTATCACCTGTCCCGTGCGCCGCTGGCGCTGCAGGAGAAGGTGCTGAGCGAGATTACCGACAAGGATCTTGAGGATGCGGGACTGAAGAAGGACGATTTCTTCAGTGCGCCGCTCGATGCGGCCACCCATGACGGCAAGCTTTATGCCGTGCCTTTCGATATTCACGCGCTGGTTCTCTATTACAATGCCGATCTTCTCAAAGGCTCGCCCTATATCGATGCCGAAGGCAAGCTGACCGGTATCAAGACGATAGACGACTTCGAGAAGGCGCTGGCCTGGGCCAAGGAAAAAGGCGTCGAAACGCCGGTCACGTATCAATCCGGCGGAGAAGCCGGTGTCTGGCGCGTCTTCTACACCTTGTTCTCGCAGCAGGGTGGTGAACTCGTCACCAATGGCGAGGTGCTGGCCGGCGACAATGCGGAGAAGGCCGCCAAGGCTATCGATACCATGTCGAAATGGCGCGAAAACGGCTGGGCGCCGGAGCAGGCGGAATATCCCGCGTCCGTCGCGCTCTTCTCCGCCGGAAAATCCGCCTTCCAGCTGAACGGCGTCTGGGAAGTGCCGACCTACAAGGACCTGGAAAAGAACAACAAGCTGGGCTTCAAATGGAGCGCGGTCGAGGTTCCGCCCTTCATGGGTAAACGCGCTACATGGGCGGATTCACACGCTTTTGCCATTCCCAACCAGGGTGACAAGACCGTTTCCGGCGAAAAACGCGCCGCGGTGATGAAGGTAATCGGCTGGATGGAAAAACACGCCATCAGCTGGGCCGATGCCGGCCATATCCCGGCCTATAAATCGATCACCGAGGGCAGCGATTACAAGGCGATGCAGCCGAACGCCACCTATGCGTCACTTGCGGAAGCAGCCGTGTTCGATCCGAAAACGACGATCACGGGTGTCGCTTCGCCTGCCTATGATGCCGCGCTCAACGTCATCGCTCCGGCCATTCAGGGCTTCATGAGCGGCACGGATGCGGTGGAGCAGATCAAGGAAGAGCTGCAGAGCAAGCTGAAGTGACAGGAACCGGCCCTCCGGTCTCTGGCCGGAGGGCGCCTGCAATGCGTGAAGTCCCGGAGACAGTCCATGGCTATGATTGAAAACCGGCGCAAGAAATCGCTGATCGCGCTGTCGATGGTGACGCCGTTCATCGTGGTCTTCGCCACCTTCTTCCTTTATCCGCTGATCGAGATGGTGCGCATGAGTTTCACCGATGCGCCCCTGATCGGTGATGGAAACTGGGTCGGGTTTGCAAACTACGCAAAGCTGCTGAGCGACCGCCTGTTTATCACGTCGCTGAAGAACAACGGTTATTTTGTGCTTCTAACCGTGGTCCCGACGACTGTCATCGCGCTGATGATCGCACTCGCCGTCAGCCGCCTTTCGGGCGTCAGGCAGACGGTTGCGATGAGCCTGTTTTTCTTGCCTTATGTCTTGCCTGTATCGGTCGTCACGGAAATCTGGACGTGGATGCTCGATCTTCAGTTCGGCATTCTTCAGCCGGTAATTTCCCTGTTTGCCGGAAAACCGGTCGCGGTCTTCAAGAATCCCTATTGGGTCATGCCGATGGTCGCCGTCGTCACCATCTGGTGGACCAACGGTTTCAACGTATTGCTATTCATCGCGGGTCTTCGCAACATTCCGGCCGAGCTTTATGAGGCCGCCTCGCTCGATGGCGCAACGACGTGGCAACGCTTCTGGCGCGTGACCTGGCCGCTATTATGGCCCGTGACAGCCCTCGTGCTGACCCTTCAGTTGATCCTGCAACTGAAGATATTCGACCAGATCTATCTCCTGAGCGGCGGCGGCCCTTTCAACTCAAGCTTCGTGCTGCTTCTAAAGGTCTATCGTGAAGCCTTCCAGCTCAACAATGGCGGTTATGCCTCTGCCGTCGCCACCGTGCTGTTCCTGCTGATCGTCATCGTTTCCATTCTCCAGTTCCAGTTGCTGCGCATCCGGAGGAACTCATGAGCCTTACCAGAAGACTAGAAAACATCATCCTGACCGTGCTGACCTTCTCGGCGGCGCTGGTATGGATATTTCCGCTCTACTGGACCTTCGTCACCTCCATTCGCTCGGATGAGAATGTTGCAGGGAACACCTTGCTGATACCCGACGAGTTCCGGCTGAGCGCCTATGTGAACGCCATCTTCAACACGCAGTTGATGAACTGGTATATCAACTCGGTCGGCACGGCGGCGATCGTTACCGTATCGGTGCTTCTTATCTCGATGTTGTGCGCCTATGCCCTCTCGCAGATACGGTTTCCGGGCCGACGCCTGCTCTATGGCATCGTGCTGGCGAGTTTCATGGTGCCGGCGCAGACGCTTGTCGTCACGCAGTTCATCCTGATGAAAAACCTTAACCTCATCAACACCTGGGCAGGCATCATCCTGCCGCAGCTAATCACGCCCATCGTCATCATCGTCTACAAGCAGTTCTTCGACAGCGTGCCGAAGGAGATGCGCGAGGCTGTGGTTCTGGATGGCGGCGGTGAGTATACGATCCTTTTCAAGGTCTACCTGCCGCTGAACTGGGGCATTACGACCGCCATGGCGATCGTGACATTCATCACGGTCTGGAACGCCTTCTTCTGGCCCTTCCTCGTCGTTACCTCGGAAAACATGATGACGATCCCGGTCGGCATCACCCAGGTCAATGACACATTCGGCGTTGCCTATGCACGGCTAATGGCCATCGCCATGCTTGCCGCGCTGCCGGTCATCATCGCCTACGTCATCTTCCAGCGGCGGGTAACGGAAGCCATCATGATCTCGTCCGGTGTGAAAGGGTGAGGGGGCGAACGATCAGATGACATGCGCCTTGTGCAGGGCTGTCAGCACGTCGTTCTTGAGGGTTGCCAGTCGGGGTGAGCGCCGGTCACGGGGGCGTGGCACGTCCACCTCGATCTCCTCCTGTATACGACCGTCATGGGCACCCATCATGTAAATCCGGTCGCCGAGATAGAGAGCTTCATCGATATCGTGGGTGACGAGAAGGAATGAGATGCCGCGCTGTTCGACAAGCTTTAGAACAAGGTCCTGAAGCTTCATCCGCGTGAAGGCATCGACCGCGCTGAAGGGTTCATCCAGCAGCAGGATACGCGGTTGCGTATAGAGCGCCCGAGCGATGGCGACACGCTGCGCCATGCCGCCGGAAAGCGCCTTTGGCAGCGCCGCGCCGTGGCCGCTGAGGCCTACGTCGTTGATCAGCCCTTCAACCCGCTGCACGTCGAATTTCTTGCCGGCCGCATAGCCAATATTTTCGGAAACCGTCAGCCAGGGCATCAGGCGGGGTTCCTGAAAGACGAAGGCGATCGGCCGCGTGTCCGTCGCTCCGTCTTCTTCCGCCGTGTTGATCGTCACTGCGCCGGCAAATCGCCTGTCCAGACCTGCGGCGATGCGCAGCAGCGTGCTCTTTCCGCAGCCGCTTGGCCCGAGAAGAACCGCCGCTTCGCCATCGCCGAGCCCCAGATGAATGTCCTGAAGGACAACGGTATCGCCGAAGGCCTTTTCGCGCACGTCAACCTGAAGCAGGCTCATCGCAACCGACCTCCTTCCTGCAGGGGATAGGTATCGCGCCAACGCAGGCAGCGTTCCTCGACGATCTTGAACAGGCTGTCGGAAATCTTGCCGAGCACCGCAAGGCAGATGATGGCGATCATCACCAGATCGGGACGGGACAGTTCCCGCCCGTCGGAAAGCATGTAGCCGATCCCTTCGGATGCGGCCGGTAGCTCGGCTGCCACGACGCTCAGCCAGGCAAGGGACAGCCCGTAACGCAGGCCGGTGAAAAGATGAGGCAGGGAGGCCGGGATAAAAATTCGCCAGACCAGTACGGGCAGGGGCTGGCGATACATTTCGCCCACTTCCACAAGTTTGCGATCCACATTGCGGATGCCGGAGAACAGGTTGAGATAGACCGGGAAAAACGCGCTCTTGGCGATCAGGACGATTTTAGAGGTTTCGCCGATGCCGAACCAGATCATCAGCAGCGGCACCCAGGCGAGGCTCGGAACCGCGCGCAGGGCCTGGAACGTGGGCTCCAGATAACGCTCGGCGGCAACGACCAGCCCGACCAGCGATCCAACGATGACCGCAAGCACCGAGCCGATGACGAAGCCGACGAAAACGCGGGCGGTGCTTGCCGCGACATTGGTCCAGAGAGGTCCTTCAGCAAGCCGCAGAAACGTATCGTAGAGTTCCGATGGCGGCGGCAGCACATAAGGGCTCACCCAGCCCATGCGAACAAAAAGCTCGAGCAGCAGCAAAGACCCGACCGGCACGATCGCACCGCGCAGGTCGAACCGTGTGAAGAAAGCCCCCACCTTTTGCACAAGCGTCGATCGGGAAGGAGACTGTCTGGATGGCTGTCTCACGCGCTGAAATTCGCGCGGATGGGAATTCATGCGCCCAGCACCTTTTTCGCCGGAGCCGGGTCTATCAATGACGCAAGAACATTGTCGACATTGACCCCCGGACGCAGGACGTCGTCGCCAAGCAGCGGGGTAACGATACGGATCGAATTCAGCAGTTCTTCACCCGGGACGGGGTCGTTCCAGTCACGCTTGTTGATGGTAAGTTCCGTGATCTTGGGGTCGTTGCCCGTGACCTTCGTGACGAAATCGATGAATTCGCCGTTATTCTCGCGGATCCATTTCTGCGTCTGCACCCACACGCCGAGCAGACGCTCTACCGCGCGCGGGTGTTTTGCAAGGAACGTCTCCGATACGCTGAAGACACTGCCGTCGCGCCAGCTACGCTCATCGAAAATTGCCCTGTCGCCGGCAAGCTCGGCCTGGGAGGTGTGCGGATCGATACCGACCCAGGCATCCACCTGTCCCTGCTGCAGCGCGTTGAACCCCTCGGGGTGCTGCAGGTTTACAACCTTCAGATCATCGACTGACAGCTTGTGTTGAGCAAGCGCGCGGACAAGGGTGAAATAGGGAGCCGTGCCCTTGGTGACGGCAATGGTCTTGCCCTTGAGATCGGCCACCGTCTTTACCGGCGAATCCGGACGCACCTGAATGATGGACGAACCGCCCCAGCTTGCTACATAGATGACTTTCAGCGGCACGCCATTGGCGCGGGCAAGAAAGGCCGAAAGCGCCGCGGAACCGGCGAAATCGGTCGAGCCGACCTTGAGGAACTCCAGCGAGTTGTTGCTGCCGCGCGATTGTACCCAGGTGATCTTGGTGCCGACATCCTTAAACGCTTCCTCAAGCCAGCCCTTGTTCTTTATCAGCAGTGTATGGGACGAATAAAATCCCCAGTCCAGCTTCAGCTCTGCCGGAAATTCCGGCGTGCTCTGTGCCAGCGCACCGCGAGTTGCAAGCGGCGCGGCAAGCGCGCCGGCAATACCGAGCTTGAGGATATGGCGGCGGGAATGTTCGGCCTTCATTTACTTCACCTATTTTATGGATTTTATGTACATAAAGGCTAAAGGCAGGGGTTTTTGTGGTCAATACGCACCTCTGGAACCCCATGCCAAACTTCGAAAGCGGCGTGGAAAATCTCCCTAATCCCGGAGGGATCGGCGCGACATCCCGTTATCAAGCAAAGAAGCGGTTGACCGGGCGGTGCAGTCCGAGATGATCGCGCAATGTCGGACCCTCATAGTCCGTTCGGAACAGTCCGCGCTTTTGCAGTTCCGGCACGACCAGCGTAGTGAAATCGTCAAGGCCGGCGGGCAGGAAGGGGAAGGTGACGTTGAAGCCGTCCGAGCCTTCCTCACGCAGCCATTGTTCCATCTCGTCGGCGATGGTTTTCGGCGTGCCGACGAAGGCGAGCCCCGCATAGCCGCCCAGCCGCTGCGCGAGTTGACGCACGGTCAACCCTTCGCTTCTGGCAAGTTCTATCACTCTTTCGCGGCTGGATTTGCTCGCATTCGTCTCCGGAATTTCGGGCAGCGGGGCGTCGGGATCGAAACCGGACACATCGTGACCCAGCGCGATCGACAGCGATGCTATCGCGCTTTCATAGTGGACGAGGCTGTCGAGCCTGGCGCGCTTGGCTTTTGCCTCCTCGACCGTATCGCCGACAAGAACGAACGCGCCAGGCAGAATGACGATGCCATCACGCGACCGTCCGGCGGCGACCGTCCTGTCCTTTACGTCCTTGTAAAAGGCCTTGCCGGCTGCAAGGGTGGGTGTGGCCGCAAAGACCACCTCAGCGGTTTCGGCGGCGAGCTGGCGTCCGGGTTCGGATGCGCCGGCCTGAACGATGACCGGCCAGCCCTGCACCGGGCGGGCGATATTGAGCGGTCCGCGCACCGAAAATTCGGGGCCCCTGTGGTTCAGCACATGCATTTTTTCAGGGTCGAAGAACAGTCCGCTATCGACATCCCGAATGAAGGCATCGTCCGAAAATGAATCCCACAGCCCGGTGACGACATCATAGAACTCCCGCGCGCGGCCATAGCGCTCGGCGTGGTCGGGTTGATCATCACGGCCGAAATTCCGGGCGGCGTCCGGGTTCGAGGTTGTGACGATGTTCCAGCCGGCGCGGCCATTGCTGAGGTGATCGAGAGAGGCAAAACGCCGGGCCACGTGATAGGGCTCGTCGAATGTGGTGGACGCGGTGGCGACGAGACCGATGCGCTGGGTGACGGCGGCCAGGGCGGAAAGAAGCGTGAAGGGCTCGAAGGAAGTAACGGTATGGCTGCGGCGCAGTGCCTCCGTGGGCATGTTCAGGACGGCGAGATGATCGGCCATGAAAAATGCGTCGAATTTCGCAGCTTCGAGCTGCTGCGCGAAACGCGCCAGATGGGCGAAATTGAAATTGGCGTCAGGAAAGGCGCCGGGATAACGCCATGCGCCCGTGTGGAGGCTGACGGGCCTCGTAAAGGCGCCGAGATGCAGTTTGCGATCATTTGCCATTGGGTTTCACTCTCTTGTCGGTGTTTCGGCGCGGACGGCTCGCTGTCGCATCCGCTGGCGGGCGCAAGCCCGCTTCTTGCTTGCGGCGACGATATCCCCGTCAGGGAATTGGCGCGGCAAAGACTATTCCGATTATGATTTGCAAACCGAAAGATTTTTCCCGGGATCGCGTTTGCGACGATGCAACCGTCGCTGCCGACCGGTTGTCGCGGGCGGGTAATATGTCTGCAACTTCGTATCGTCGTGAAGGGGCCGCGTCGTGTGAAGGTCCGGCAGGCGGCCTGCCACCGGACCTCTTTTTCGGTGCCGTCCGTGTTCAGACCGCCAGAAGCGCCTCGTTGCCCGTGCGGCGGGTCTCAATGGCGCTTTCCGTTTCTATACGCTTGCCGGTAGCCGGATCGAAGAAGTGGAGCTGCGCGGCCGGCAGGCCGAGATGGATGCGCTGGCCGGGCTTCACGGCCAGGTCCTCGCCTATGGCAGCGGAGAATGTTTCGCCGGCAATCTCGGCGTGTACGATGCGTCCCGATCCCAGTTCTTCGACGAAATCGACGATGGCCGGCACGCCCTCGCCATCCGCGCTGACGAGGCATTGCTCCGGGCGGATGCCGACCGTTACGTCGCGGCCGCGCAGTTCCAGTGCGGTTTCGGGAAAGAGTTTCACCGGCGTACCGGCCAGCATGACGGCGTGGGATTCCACTTCAACCCGGGTGGTGAACAGGTTCATGGCCGGCGAACCGATGAAGGATGCAACAAAGGTGCTGGCGGGACGATGATAGATATCGAGGGGATGACCGACCTGTTCGACGATGCCCCTGTTCATCACGACCAGCCGGTCGGCCAGCGTCATGGCTTCCACCTGGTCGTGGGTGACGAAGACGGAGGTGGCGGACAGGCGCTGGTGCAGCTTGCGGATTTCGGCGCGCATGGTGACACGCAGCTTGGCGTCGAGATTGGAGAGCGGCTCATCGAACAGGAAGACCTGCGGCTCCCGAATGATTGCCCGGGCCATGGCCACACGCTGGCGCTGGCCGCCGGAAAGCGCAGCCGGCTTGCGTTCCAGATAATCGGAAAGGCCGACAATCTTCGCCGTTTCCTCGATCCGGCGCTGGCGCTCGGCCCTGGCGACGCCGGCAACTTTCAGCGCGTAGCCGATATTGCCGGCGACGGTCATGTGCGGATAGAGCGCGTAGTTCTGAAATACCATGGCGCATCCGCGCTCACGCGGCTCGAGCCTGTTGACCACGCGTCCGCCAATCGCGATCTCGCCGGAGGTGATGTCCTCCAGCCCGGCGATCATGCGCAGAAGGGTGGACTTGCCGCAGCCGGAGGGACCGAGGATGACGACGAATTCGCCGGAGCCGAAAGTGAGATCCACGCCATGCAGCGTGGGGGTCTTGCCATAGGATTTGCGGAGCTGGCGGATATCGATCTGAGCCATGATGGGAACCTTGTTGTTAAAAGCCGCGCGCCGTCACTTTTCGGACGAAACGAGACCGCGGACGAACCAGCGTTGCAGGAAGGCGACAACGAGAAGCGGCGGTGTGATGATGATGAGGGAGCCGGCCAGGGTCACGTTCCAGTCCGGCGTGCCGTCTTCGGCGGGCAGAAGGGCGCGCAGCGACATCATCACCGTCTTGTAGGAAGGATCGGTGACCATCAATAACGGCCAGAGATACTGGTTCCAGGCATAAACGAACATGATGGTGGTGAGCGCCGCCATGTTGGTTCTGGAGAGTGGCAACAGCATTTCCACGAAGAAGCGGATTGGCCCCGATCCGTCCATGCGCGCCGCTTCAGCCAGTTCGTCGGGGATGGTCATGAAGAACTGGCGGTATAGAAAGGTGCCGGTGGCGGTCGCGACCAGCGGCAGGGTGAGGCCGACATAGGAATTCAGGAGGTTCCACTCCACTGAGACCTCAATTCCGAACCATCCGAGGATGGAGCGGAATGGCTGGAAAATATCCGCGGCTACCGAATAGGTCGGCACCACGCGCACTTCCAGCGGCAGCATGAGGGTAATGAACACCGTCCAGAAGAAGAGGTGCTTCAGCGGCGAGCGGAAGAACACGATGGCAAAGGCGGTAAAGGCCGAAAGGGCCACCTTGCCGATCGTGACCAGTGTGGCCATGATCATGCTGTTGAGAAGGGCGTTGCCGAGATTGGCGCGTTGCCAGGCGGTTTGGGCGTTGGTGAGGAATTCGCCCTGCGGCAGAAAGCTGAACGGGATGCTGTTGACCTGAACGACAGACTGGCTAGCGCCGGCGATCACGACGAGCAGGGGACCGATGAGCAGAAGAAAACCGGCAATCATCAGCCCGTAGGTCAGGGCGTCGGCATAGGGGGTGCGCTGGATCATCGTCGCCTCACTTGTAATGGACCTGCCGCTCGACGAAGCGGAACTGGATGAAGGTGAAAATCATGATGAGGCCGATGAGGACGAGGCTCTGTGCCGAGGCGCCGGAATAGTTCAGCCCCTCGAACGCTTCGCTGACGATGCGGTAGACCATCACTTCGGTGGCGCGGTTGGGACCGCCCTCGGTGGTGGAGGCTACGATGCCGAACGTATCCGCGCCGACGAAACCCTCCGTCATCATGATGACGGTCAGGAAGAACAGGGTCGGTGCCAACAGCGGCACCTGAATGTCGATGGCGCGGCGGACGGGCCCGGAGCCGTCCATGGCGGCTGCTTCCGTCAGCGCGCGCGGCACGGATTGCAGGCCGGCGAACAGGAAGATGAAGGTGTAACCCGCCCATTTCCAGATGAAGATGACGATGACGAGGATCAGCGCGTGCTCGCCATATTTCGCCGGGTTCCAGAAATCCGGCAACCAGGCGTTGAGCGAGGCGGCAAGCCCGCGTTCCGGCGAGAGGATGAAACGGAAAGCCATGCCCGCCGCAGGCCCGGCGATGGCGTAAGGAAGAATGTAGAGCACCCGGAAGAAGCCGGAGCCGGGAAGGGCGCGATCCACGCAAAGCGCAAGGACAAGGCCGATGAGAATGGTGAAGAACGGACCGGCGACGGCGAAGATCAGGCTGACGAGCACCGATTGCCAATAAAGCGGATCGAAGAAGGTCTCCTTGAAATTGGCGAGCCCGACGAATTCCGCCGCACCGCCGAAGGGCGGCTCAAGTGTGAACGCCCAGTTGATGACCGCTGCCACAGGCCAATAAAAGAACAGAAAGATCAGCAGAAGCTGCGGCAGGGCGAACAGCACGGGCAACCACGTGCTCTTGAAGACGGCGCGCTTTTCCATTGAGTAACCGGCAAAAGTGGAGAACTGGACGGGCTTGCCCGGGAGATCCCGCGGGCAAGCCCCTTCAAAACGGCAAAGCTTAGTTCAGCTTGGCGCCGGCATAGGTCTTTTCGAAGCGGCGCAGGCCGGCATTGGAGCGCTCGACGGCCTTGTCGAGTTCCCCCTGAACGTCGGCATTCTGCATGAAGATGGCTTCGAGTGCCGTGGAGACTTCCTTGCGGATCTGCGTGAAGTTGCCGAGACGGATGCCGCGGGTATATTCGGAAGGCGGCGTGAAAGTCAGGCTCTCGATTGCCTTTTCGCGACCCTTATAGGGTGCCTTGTCGTAGAAGCCGTTGGCCTTCATGGCGTCGAAGCCGGTCTTGGTGACCGGGATGTAACCGGTGACCGTGGACCACCACTGAACCATCTCCGGCTGGGCGATGAAGTTGAGGAATGCTGCCGCGCCCTTGTATTCCGCTTCCGGACGGCCGGCCATGACCCACAGGGAAGCGCCACCGACGAGTGAGTTCTGCCGCTGCGTGCCCTTCCAGACCGGCAGCATGGCCACGTCCCACTTCACGCCCTCAGGCATGCCTTTGCCCACGGTGCCGTGCCCGGCAATCGAAGACATGAACATCTGGCAGGTCTGCGAGGTGAATGCGGGCAGGATGTCCATGCCGAGCTGCTTCGTCTTGACGACGAACAGCTTCTCGTCCTGCATCTTTTTGAAGAATTTCACATGGTCGACGAACTTGGTCTTGTTGATCGTCAGTTCCGCGTCGAGGCCCTGATAGCCGTTGCCTTTGGTGGCGATCGGCTGGTTATGGATGGCGGAGAACTGTTCCATCAGCATCCAGGTGTCGAAGTTGAAGGCGAGCGGGCATTCGAAACCGGCGGCTTTCAGCTTCTTCGCGGCCTCTTCAACCTGTTCCCATGTATCGGGCTTGAAGGTGATGCCGGCTTTTTCGAACGCATCGACATTGTAATAGAAGACAGCGGTGGATGAATTGTAGGGGAAGGAGTTCAGCTCGCCCGCAGCCGTTGCATAATAATTGGCAATGCCCGGGAAATAATTGTCCCAGTCGATCTTGTAGCCATTGTCAGCCATCAGCTTTTTCGCGGGAACGAAAGCCTTGGACAGCATCATGTCCAGCGTGCCGGCGTCGTAAATCTGGGTGATCGCCGGCTGCTTCTTGGCGCGGTAGGCGGCGATGGTGTTCTGCAGCGTGGCGTCGTAATCGTTCTGAGACGTGCAGACGATCTCGAATTCAGCCTGGGATTCGTTGAACTTCTTGCAGGTGTCCTGAACGCGTTCGCCAAGATCGCCGGAAAGGCCGTACCAGAATTCGAACTTGGTCTTTTCAGCGTGGGCAGCCGTGGCGCCGAAGGCGGCGGCAATGGCAACGCCGGCCATGAAAGAGGTCAGAGCGGAAGGTTTCATGAGTTGAGCCCCGTTGATGGAATGATGGCCTGATCGGCAGGGACGTCATGTCCTGAGCACGAAGCCACGGGCTCTGCTAACAGTCGTATTTGACGGATAGCTTACATTTTGTTGAACGTTTTATGATGACTTGCGGCGCAGCATCGTCGGCGCGGCGAAATACGATCGCTGGAAGCGCAATGCATGTATTTCTATTTAGACGTCAGTTATTTACGTGGAAAGCGGGCGTTCCGCTACCTGATGCTGAACCGTCTGTCTCCATCAACCCCGGCGTGCGGCTTCGATGGCGGCGACGTCGATTTTCTTCATATCCATCATCGCCGTGAAGGCTCGTCTGGCTTCTGCCCCGCCGGCAGCCATGGCATCCATCAGCACGCGTGGCGTGATCTGCCAGGAGATGCCCCATTTGTCCTTGCACCAGCCGCAGGCGCTTTCCTGGCCGCCATTGCCAACGATGGCGTTCCAGTAGCGGTCGGTTTCCTCCTGATCTTCAGTCGATATCTGGAATGAGAAAGCTTCGCTGTGCTTGAATTGCGGCCCACCATTGAGGCCGATGCAGGTTACGCCCGCGACAGTGAACTGCACCATGAGAACGTCCCCCTGCTTGCCGGAGGGATAGTCGCCCGGCGCGTGATACACTTTTATAACCTCGCTATCGGGAAACGTGTCGGCATAAAAACGGGCTGCTGCCTCTGCGTCCTTGTCGTACCAGATACAGATCATGTTCTTTTGCATGGGTATGGTCCTCCGAGGTTGACGGCTTCCCCCTTGCCGGCGGGTAACTCATGGGCAGATTGACGGCTCCCCATCCGGCATAAAATGCAGCCGCAGCGCAAACGTTCCGAAAACAATACGTGACCAGTGTCAAAGCCAGCGTCTCACCCTGCGGCGATAGGCAACATAGGCCGGGCCAAGTTCCTTTGTCAGCACGCGCTCTTCAATGTTGACCTGCAGCATCACCGCAATGATGAGGACGATGGCGACGGTGAGCTGCAGAACGGATGTGAACACCAGAACCAATCCCGCAAACAGCACAATCTGCCCGACGAAGACCGGGTTTCTTGACATGCTGAAAGGCCCGGTATCCACGATGGTTCCGAGATGGCCTTCGGCCGCGCCGATGCGCCACGATTTGCCCATGTAATGCTGCGCGTAGAGCGCGAGCGCACTTCCCCCCAGCGCCATAACCACCCCAGCGAAGCGGATGGCTGCGCCGGTATAATGTCGGTCCAGCAGCCAACCGGCCCCTTGCGGTTCCAGCCAGAGGGTGAAAAGCGGCAGAAGCGCGCCGAGAAGAAACGCGACACGGAAAAGCGTGGCGGGAACGGTTTGCCTTTCGCGACCCTTGGCAAAAAGCCAAACCGGTTCGCCCGTGCGCTTCGCCAGCCGGGCCGTCAGCCATAAGAAACCGCCGATATAGGTCCACACCGCAAGCACTGCCACAAGATCAATCATGTCTCCCCCAAATATATTGCCCAAGCCGGAAGCGGGCTCCCGACTCGGAACAAATGTAGCAATGGAACTATTGCATCGCCCCGTCTTCGACTACGGGGACAGGTGTGAAATTTCAAAAAACGAACCAATGAATGGAAATTTCGCTGGAGTACGCACGCGCATCGGACGAAAATAAAATTATCATTAAATATCAATTAATACTGAAATTATAATATGCGTGAATAATTTTGGATGGAAACTTCCTGTTTTATCGGAGAAGCGCGCTTGAGTGTTCTTGATCGTGGTGCCAATGCTTTCGCGGTTCTCGCCGCGCTTTCCAAATCCCAGGCCATCATAGAATTCGACCTTCGGGAAAGATTCTTGCCGCCAATGAGAATTTCTGTCGGGCTCTGGGTTACGAACTTTCGGAAATCCTCGGCAGGCATCACAGCATGTTCGTCGAACCCGCCGTCATGGCTTCGGCGGATTACAAGGGCTTCTGGGCAAAGCTTGCTGCCGGTCAGTTCGATCAGCAGCAGTATAAGCGTATCGGCAAGGGCGGCAGGGAGGTCTGGATCGAGGCTTCCTATAAACCGGTGTTTCGCCGCGGCAAGCCGGTGAAGGTGGTGAAGATCGCTACAGACATCACCGCACGCAAGCTGAAGGCGGCGGAAGACGCCGGCAAGATCGACGCCCTTTCCCGGGCGCAGGCCATCATCGAATTCTCGCCGAACGGCGAAATCCTGACTGCCAACGAGAATTTTCTGACGGCGCTGGGCTATTCTCTGGCGGAAGTGCAGGGCCGGCATCATTCCATGTTCTGCGAGCCGGCCTATACACAGTCACCGGCCTACAGGCAGTTCTGGGAAAGGCTCGCCGGCGGCGATCTGGTGGCGGATGAATTCATGCGTCTTGGCAAGGGCGGCCGCAAGGTCTTCATCCAGGCTTCCTATAATCCGATCTTCGATCTGAATGGGAAAGTGTTCAAGGTCGTCAAATTCGCGACCGATGTGACCGGCCGTGTCGAGAATGTCGAAAAGCTGGCGCAGTGCCTTACAGACCTTGCCGAAGGCGATCTTGCCCAGAGCATCGACACGCCTTTCATTCCCTCGCTCGAACGGCTGCGCAACGATTTCAACGCGGCTTCGGAAAAGCTCAAGCGGGCCATGACGCGGGTGTCTGAAAATGCCGGCGCCATTTCTTCCGGGTCGAATGAAATACGATCCGCGGCAGATGATCTTGCCAGACGGACGGAGCAGCAGGCGGCTTCGATAGAGGAGACCGCTGCCGCGCTTGAAGAGGTCACCACCGCAGTCAGTGATTCAAGCCGTCGGGCGGAAGAAGCCGGCAGGATCGTTGCCCGTGCCCGCGACCATGCCGAACATTCAGGCCAGGTGGTGCGCGATGCCAAAGGCGCCATGGATCAGATTGAAAAATCATCGCGGGAAATCTCGAGCATCATCGGCGTGATCGACGAAATTGCTTTCCAGACCAACCTTCTGGCGCTCAATGCGGGCGTGGAAGCGGCCCGTGCAGGCGAGGCAGGCAAGGGTTTTGCCGTTGTCGCGCAGGAGGTGCGCGAGCTTGCGCAGCGCTCGGCGACGGCCGCGAAGGAAATCAAGAACCTGATCAACGCTTCGGGCAAGCAGGTGGAAAACGGCGTCGGCCTCGTCACCAGGGCGGGTTCGGCGCTGCAGGAAATCGCAGAGCAGGTCCGCGACATCAATACCAATGTGGCGGCGATCGTGGATGCGGCCCGCGAACAGTCCACGGCGCTTGCCGAAATCAATCAGGCGGTCAACAGCGTGGATCAGGCTACCCAGCAGAACGCCGCGATGGTGGAGGAGCAGACGGCCGCAAGCCACAGCCTCGCGCGGGAGGCTGCGGCCCTGTTCGAGCTCCTTGGCCAGTTCCGGTTCGAGGAGACTGCGCGTCATGCGGCCTCTACGGGCAGCTGGTCGGACCAGCCCGGTGCCGCCGCCCCGCGCCACCCGCTATCCCGCCCGCCGGGCGTGCGTGGCGCGTCGAGCGCGGCTGTCGCGCGTGAGGAATGGCAGGACTTCTAGAAGCATCTCCGGTTCCCTTCCATCCCCTGCGGGCCTTGGCATGGGAGGCCATGAAACGTCTGAAACCGAAATCGAAATCGATCCATGCGAGTGCGGGTATAGGCATATCGTCGCGATTGTCGGATAATCGACGCAGCGCGCCTGAAGATTACGGGGACTTTCGTTTGGCAGGGATGAAATCAACAGGCAGGGTCGTGCTCGTTCTCTGCTGGCTGGCGGCGTTTCTCGGGCCGGCGCAGGCCGAAACGCCGGCTGACGGCAAGGCGTCCTGCGCCCATGCCCACGATGTGGCGCCCGAATTGTGCATCAGTCCCCAGAGCTACAACAGGGACCTTTGCCACGCCATCGAGGTTCTCGCCGCGCGCCATGCCGTTCCGCCGGATTATTTCGCCAGGCTGATCTGGCGGGAGAGCCTGTTCCGGGCCGATGCGGTGAGCCCGAAGGGGGCGGAAGGCATTGCCCAGTTCATGCCGGGGACGGCGAGGCTGCGTGGTCTGGACAACAGTTTCAACATCATTGCTGCGCTGGAGGCGTCGTCACGCTATCTGTCGGAGCTGAAGCTGCGCTTCGGCAATTTCGGTCTGGCAGCCGCAGCCTATAATGCCGGCGAGGCGGGGCTGCGCGGTTTTATCGCGACAGGTCGCCTGCCGGTGGAAACGCGCGATTATGTCTTTGCAATCACCGGGTACCCTGTGGAAAGCTGGAAAGACAATCCACCTGATAAGGCCGCGCCGGCGCTGGACGGCAGCCGGCCCTTCATCGACGCCTGCCTGCGGCTTGCCGATACACGCACGATCAACGATCCCGTCCTGATATCTTCGGCCGACTGGGCGCCATGGGGTGTGCAGCTTGCCGCCCATTACAATCCGACGGTGGCGAACCGGCTCTTTACCCGTGCTATAGGCCAATTGTCGGGGCCTCTCAATGCCGAGCGCGCACTGATCGTGCGGCAAAGGGGTGGCAATTTCGGTTCGCGCCCGCGTTACGCCGCGCGCATCGGCCGCGAGACCAGAGCCGAAGCCAATGCGCTTTGTGGTGAAATCCGCGGGGCGGGTGTTCCCTGCACCGTGTTCCGCAATCGCTAGCAGGGGCCGCGGCTGATCATGACAAGTTGATCGGCCCATACGCCGCTCCTCCTTTCAGTGTGAGATGATCGCTCCTAGATTTGCGGCCGGCGGCGACCGCAACCCGCGGGCCGGTGACGTGTGACGAGGGGATGAATTGCACATGAGATTGCTTGAAACCGGAGCGCTGGCAGCGGTGCTGACCATGGCCGTGGCGTGCACCAGCACCGGGCAGACGGAAATCACCCGCACTGTGGCCGGTTTTAAAGGGCAGCCGCGGGAGGCGGCAATCGCCCGGCTTGGCCGCCCCAACAAGGTCATCATCGAAAAAGGCGCAACCGAATCCTACTGGCTGAAAGTGGATGTCGAGACCTATGCCGGGCTCAGCAACCGGCGCGAATACCGGACCGTTGACGGGCAGGCGCAGGTCTCGCAGACCGAGGGCATGAAAATCAAGCAACATCGCCGCGATTGCATCATCAAGATCACCGCGGACGCAGCTTCCATCATCACCACGAGCGAGATCATCGGCGATCCGGCAAGCTGCGAGACTGTCCTGGGGCGTCCGGCTCCCTGACCGCCGTGGTTGAGATCGCCGCAGATTTACAGATGACGGCGGTTTTTTCCGAAGCCTGAAACCGTGCGCGTCTTTCGTTAACGGATTGGCGCCGCCTTTCTGTGGATGAGAGCGTCTGCTGTTGTTACCGTGAGCCTCTACGCATATGTTGGAGTACTGATTTTCGATTTCCGGGCAAGGCGGCAGGCACCTCATGACCTCCCAGTTGGACTTTTTCGCTTCCGCGGCCGCGCGGCTTCCCGAGACCGAACGGGGGCGAAAAATGCCGGGACGCGGAGCGGTGCAGAGGGTCGCGATGGATGACGAGGGGCTGGCGGGCTATCTCGAATCCACCGGCAATTACCGCGTTCTGCGCAAGCTCATGCCGCGTCAGGTCGTGGAACGGCCAAGGCCGGAATTTTCCCGCCGGGGTGTGATCCTCGACACCGAAACCACGGGTCTGAACCACCGGACGGACGAAATAATCGAGATCGGCGTCATCGCCTTCACGTTCGACGATCAGGGCGCCATTGGCGACGTCACCGGCATTTACGGCGGACTGCGGCAGCCCAACGTCGCCATACCGGCGGAGATCACCCGGCTGACAGGGATCACCGATGACATGGTTGCGGGGCAGGCGATCGACATGGAGCGGCTGGCTTCTCTCGTCGGCGATGCCGATCTGATCATTGCCCACAATGCCGGCTTCGACCGTCCCTTCTGTGAAGCCTTCTCGCCCATATTCAATGAGAAGGCCTGGGCCTGCTCCGTTTCCGAAATCGACTGGCGGGTGCGTGGATTTGAGGGCAACAAGCTGGGTTATCTGATCGGTCAGTCCGGTTATTTCCATGATGGCCATCGCGCGGTTGATGATTGCTTCGCGCTGCTGGAGGTGCTCGAGCAGAACCGGCCGGGCCAGGAAGGCATGACGCCCTTCATGGAGCTTCACGCGGCTAGCCGTAGATCGCGCGTCCGGATCTACGCGGAGAACAGCCCCTTCGATATGAAGGATCACCTCAAAAAGCGGGGGTATCGCTGGTCGGACGGTTCGGACGGCCGGCCGAAATCCTGGTGGGCGGAGCTGCCGGAAGAGATGCTGGCGGAGGAGCTGCATTTTCTGCGCACCGAAATCTATCGCTGGGACGCCGACCCTACGGTCAAATATCTCACGGCTTTCGACCGGTTCAAGGCCGGGTAGGGTTAATCGCCTGCGGGCGTTTTGATCTAGTGATGAAAATCTGTCCTGTTAACAGGCTGCTTCTTTCGTGTGCGCTGGACAGGTTGCTCAAATTTTGAGCTCATGTCATTTTCCCCGCGATTTAAAGTGGGGAATCCGTCTGGCACGGGCTTTGCTTTCTGTCTTGTATGCAAGATTTACATACCAGGCAGGATCGTCAGATAAACATTGAAGAGGCCATCGTATCCGGCATTTTGTCGGCGCGTATCCGGCCGGGCACACGGCTCAGCGAAAACCAGCTTGCCGGTCTTTTCTCCGTATCGCGCACCCGGGTACGCGAGGCGATGATGCGGCTGGAAACCCGGGGAATCGTGCACGTTAGTGCGAGGCGGGGCTGGTTCGTGGTCGAGCCGTCTGCCGAGGAGGCGATGACCATCTATGAAGCGCGCCGGATCATCGAATCCGGGTTAGTGCGCAGTATGCGGACCCTTACCGAAGAAGGGCGCGGCGTTCTCCTGGCGCATCTCCAGGAAGAGAAAGTCGCCATAGCCGCGGGCGACCGGCAGCGCCTGACCTGCCTCATGGGCGATTTTCACATCAGGATCGCCGAGCTTTGTGGCAATGCCGTCCTCGTTGAACTGCTGCGCGACCTGACAGCCCGCACGATCCTCATTTCCATGCTTTACCAGTCGGAATTTCATGCGCTGCAGTCGCATCAGGGACATTGCCGGATATTCGAGGCGATGGCATCCGGCGATTTCGCGAGGGCGGCGGAGCTTTCAATCGAACATCTGGACGAAGTGGAAACCGGCCTCGATCTCACCCGGCGACCTGACCCGCTCGCCGGTCTTCGCCACTCGCTCGCCCTTCCGGAACATAACCGCGGCGATACCGACAAAAAAACCGAGCAACAGAACCAGCACAAGGAGAATGACCCATGATATTCAGACGGACCTTCATCGCCGCCGCCGCCATGGCTGCCGCCTTCGGACTTTCCGCGCCCGCAAAGGCGGACGCCCTTGCCGACATTGCCGCACGCGGCACGCTGCGCGTCGCCGTGCCGCAGGATTTTCCACCCTTTGGCAGTGTCGGGGCCGACATGACCCCGCAGGGTTATGACATCGACGTCGCGAAGCTGATCGCCGACAAGCTGGGCGTGAAGGTGGAGCTGGTGCCGGTCACCAGCGCCAACCGCGTTCCCTATCTGCAGACCAACAAGGTCGATCTGGTGATCTCCAGCCTCGGCAAGAACGCCGAACGCGAGAAGGTCATCGATTTTTCGACCGCCTATGCTCCTTTTTTCAACGGCGTATTCGGTCCGCAGGACGTTTCCCTCTCCAAAGCCGAGGACCTGAAGGGCAAGACCGTTGCCGTGACACGCGGTTCTGTCGAAGACCTCGAGCTGACGAAGGTTGCGCCCGCTGACGCCACCATCAAGCGCTATGAGGACAATAACGGCACCATCTCTGCCTTCCTGTCCGGTCAGGCGGAGGTTGTCGCAACCGGTAACGTGGTCGCCGCCGCCATTCTGGCGAAGAACCCGCCGAAGCGGCCGGAAATGAAATTCCTGATCAAGAATTCGCCCTGCTACATCGGCCTCAACAAAAATGAGACGGCCCTGCTGGAAAAGGTCAATGCGACTATCGCCGCGGCCAAGGCGGACGGTTCGCTGAATGCCATCGCCACCAAATGGCTCGGGCAGGATCTGCCGGCCGATCTCTGATCGTCACATATCCCCGTCGTCCCGGTTCCCCGGGACGGCTTTCTCACCACCGGCGCAAGGGGACTTTTCTTGAGCTATCAATTTGATTTCCTGTGGCTCGGCGAATATTGGCCGCAGATTGCCAAGGGTATTGCCATCACCAGCCAGCTGACGCTGGTGGGCGGCGTTATCGGCGTGTCGCTCGGCACCGCCTGCGCCTGGGCCCGTGCGCTTGGCCCCTCCTGGCTAAGGCCCATCGTCGGCGGTTACGTCGAACTCATCCGCAATACGCCTTTCCTCATCCAGCTGTTTTTTATCTTTTTCGGCCTGCCGTCGCTTGGTTTCAAGCTTTCGGAGCTGACCGCCGCCAATCTGGCGATGATCGTCAATCTCGGCGCCTATAGCTGCGAGATCATTCGCGCCGGCATCCAGGCAACACCGAAAGGCCAGTTCGAGGCGGGGGCAAGCCTTGCGATGACGCGCTTCGAAACCTTCCGCCACGTGGTGCTCCGGCCATCGCTGCAGCGCATCTGGCCAGCGCTCACGTCGCAGGTTGTCATCGTCATGCTCGGCTCGGCGGTTGTCTCGCAGATCGCGGTGGAAGACCTGACGTTTGCGGCCAACTTCATCCAGTCGCGAACCTTCCGCGCCTTCGAGGCCTATATTGTTTCGACGGTGATCTACCTGCTGCTCGCGATCCTGCTGCGGCAGGGCATGCTGGCGCTGGGCGGCCTCCTTTTTCCGCGGAGGCTGGCGCGATGATGGAATTCACCTTCTGGGATATTCTGCGCAACCTGTTGCTTGCCACGCGCTGGACGCTGCTGCTGTCGCTGGTTTCCTTCGCTGGCGGAGGCCTGGTCGGCCTCGCGCTTCTGTGGCTGCGCATCAGTCCGCGTCCGGCCTTGGGCCGTCTTGCCCGCATCTACATCGAAGTCTTTCAGGGCACGCCGCTCCTGATGCAGCTTTTCATCGCCTTTTTCGGCCTCGGCCTCTTCGGAATCGATGTTCCAGCCTGGCTTGCCGCAGGCGTGGCGCTCATCCTGTGGACTGCTGCGTTTCTGGCGGAAATCTGGCGCGGCTGTGTAGAGTCGATCGCAAAGGGGCAATGGGAGGCCTCGGCGAGCCTTGCCATGGGCCGAATGCAGCAGATGCGTTACGTCATCCTGCCCCAGGCGATGAAGATCGCCATTCCACCGACAGTCGGTTTTTCCGTTCAGGTCATCAAGGGCACCGCGCTCACCTCCATTATCGGTTTCGTCGAACTGTCCAAGGCCGGCACGATCGTCACCAACGCGACCTTCCAGCCTTTCACGGTATACGGGCTGGTGGCGCTCATCTATTTCGCCCTCTGCTGGCCGCTGTCGAAATCCAGCCAGTTTCTCGAAAGGAAGCTCAATGTCGCTCATCGAAATCACTGAAGTCCACAAGAGCTTTGGCGACAACGAGGTGCTGAAGGGCATCAACCTGGATGTCGAGCCCGGAGAGGTGATCGCGATCATCGGGAAAAGCGGTTCGGGAAAATCGACGCTGCTACGCTGTATCAACGGTCTTGAGACGATCAGCAGCGGCTCCATTCAGGTGGCGGGCGCCCAGCTGCTTGATGACGAGCTGCATCTGAAGGCCCTCAGATTAAAGGTGGGCATGATTTTCCAGCAGTTCAATCTCTTCCCGCATCTGACTGCCGGCGGCAATGTGATGCTGTCGCAGATGGTGGTGAAGAAGCTGGCGGCGCCCGAGGCGGAGGCGATGGCGCGCAGGATGCTGGAGCGTGTCGGTCTGGCGCACAAGTTCGACGCTTATCCGGACCAGCTCTCCGGCGGTCAGCAGCAGCGCGTGGCCATCGCCCGCGCGCTTGCCATGCAGCCCATCGCGCTTCTGTGTGATGAAATCACGTCCGCGCTTGACCCGGAACTGGTGTCGGAGGTGCTCGCTGTCGTGCGTGAGCTTGCCAGGGAGGGCATGACACTTTTGATGGTGACGCATGAAATGAAGTTCGCCCGTGACGTCTGCTCGCGCGTCGTCTTCATGCATCAGGGAAGGGTACACGAGATCGGCCCGCCGGAAGAAGTTTTCGCTAACCCCCGCACACCGGAACTCAGGCAGTTCCTCGGTGTGCTCTAACATTCCATGGCTGCGCACGCCCGCAGAACGGCGTGCGCAGTGGCCCGTGCGCCGCAGGCTTCGCGCTGCGACTTGCGCGTTCATGCGCCATGTGAACCAGCGGCGCGTAATCAATTAGTCGCCAAGATTGCATACAATTTTTCCATCGCATCGAAAACAATCGCTGTAAATTTGGGCACTCTTCCCAACCGGTGGTTCTCCCCATTTAAATTATCCTTTTGCATCAATGAGAAAGCCGATTGGCACGCCTCCTGCATGGATAGAAGTGTCGCAGGAGAGTGTTTATGAGCAAAGCCGCCGCAATTGACATCGCTTCCGTATCCAAGATTTACGGCAACACCACCGCCGTCCATGCGATAAGCCTGAAGATACCGGCGGGGAGCTACTGCTGCCTGCTCGGCCCGTCGGGCTGCGGCAAGACCTCGACGCTCCGGATGATCGCTGGTCACGAGAGCATTTCCAGCGGCGATGTCAGGCTTGGCAACACCGTCGTGACCGATCTGCCGCCCGCCCGGCGCGGCACGGCGATGATGTTCCAGTCCTATGCGCTGTTTCCGCATCTCGATCTCGTCGACAATGTCGCCTTCAGCCTCAAGATGAAGGGTGTGGACAGGGAGACCCGGCGCACAAAGGCGCTGGACATGCTGCGCCTGATGCAGCTCGAGCCTTATGCCGGCCGCCGCCCGGCCCAGCTTTCCGGCGGACAGCAGCAGCGTGTGGCGCTGGCGCGCGCGCTCATTACCGATCCCGAGGCGCTGTTGCTGGACGAGCCGCTTTCGGCGCTCGATCCCTTCCTCAAGATCCGCATGCGCGCAGAGCTGAAGAAGCTGCAGACTTCACTCGGCATCACCTTCGTCCACGTCACCCACAGTCAGGAAGAGGCGATGGCACTGGCCGATATCATCGTCGTCATGAATGACGGCCGCATCGAGCAGGCCGCGACCCCGCGTGAGGTTTTCGAGCGACCGGCGACCGCTTTCGTCGCCCGTTTCATGGGCGACCACAATGTCATTTCCGGACGATTCAGGGAAAGGTCCGGCGAACTGGTGACGCTTGAAGTCGCAGGCGGCGGCACATTTACCGCGACAGGCGCGGCGCCGGATGACGGGGCGGTCGATATCGCCGTTCGCACCGATCGGGTGCGTGTGGGTGAGACCGATCAACCCGGTCTCGGTTTCACGGGCATCGTCTCCAATGTCGAGTATCGCGGCGCCACCGTGAAGATCGCCGTGACCGGCGCCGGCATGGAGGATTTCAACGTCATCCTCAGCGACGCCGCCTTTTTCGAAAACCCGGTCAGGACCGGCGACGCCATACCGCTCTCATGGAATGCGGCCGATGCCATCGTGCTCGGCCGGGTAGAGAAGTGACCCCAAAAATAACCAGAGGAGAACTTTGAAATGACCGATACCACCAGCAGCAAGAAGGGCCTGTCCCGCCGCGGCCTCCTGAAAGCGGGCGCGGCTGCCACGGGTGCGGCGATCGGCTCCGGCCTCATAACCGGCTTCCCGACCATCTGGGCGCAGAACCCCATCACCATCCGCCAGTTCGGCACCGGCGTCTCCAACCTCAACGCCATTGCCGAAAAGTGCAAGGCGGACCTCGGCATCACGCTTGAGATGACGGCGACGGATTCCGACGCCGCTGCCCAGCGCGCCGTCACCCAGCCGAACTCCTACGATATCGCCGATATCGAATACTGGATCCTGAAGAAGGTCTATCCGGCCGGCGTCATCCAGCCGATGGAAATCAAGAAGCTCAAATATTACGACAAGATCGTGCCGCTGTTCAAAAACGGCAAGCTGAAGCCTGACAGCGTGGTGGCGCAGGGCACTGCGCCGCACACTGTCGGTTACGTCGAGAAGCCCGGCGACAAGACATTTGCCAAGGGTGAGACCGATTATTTCACCATGGTTCCGACCATCTACAATGCCGATACGCTCGGCATCCGCCCCGATCTCGTCGGCCGCGATATCACCAGCTGGGCCGATATCATGGACCCCAAGTTCAAGGGCAAGACCTCCATCCTCAACATCCCGTCCATCGGCATCATGGACGCGGCGATGATCATGGAAGCCATGGGCAACATCAAATATGCCGACAAGGGCAACATGACGAAGGCGGAAATCGACAAGACCATCGATTTCCTCATCAAGGCCAAGAAGGACGGCCAGTTCCGCGCCTTCTGGAAGAGCTTCGACGAAAGCGTCAACCTCATGGCCTCGGGCGAAGTCATCATCCAGTCCATGTGGTCACCGGCCGTTGCCGCGGTCCGCTCGAAGGGCATCGCCTGCAAATATCAGCCGCTGAAGGAAGGCTATCGCTCCTGGGGCGGCGGTCTCGGTCTCGCCAAGCATCTGTCCGGTGCAAAGCTCGATGCAGCCTATGAATATATCAACTGGTACACCTCGGGCTGGGTCGGCGCCTACCTCAACCGTCAGGGTTATTACTCCGCCGCCATGGAAACCGCGAAGGAGCACATGACCGCCGACGAGTGGGGTTACTGGGTCGAGGGCAAGGCGGCTCAGGGCGATATCATCGCGCCAGACGGCAAGGTCATGGAAAAGGCCGGTGCCGTGCGCGATGGCGGTTCCTTCGAGGAGCGCATGGGCAAGGTGGCGTGCTGGAACTCGGTCATGGACGAAGACCGCTACATGGTCCGCCGCTGGAACGAGTTCATCGCGGCGTGATGCTTTCAGGACGACCGGCGGCAAGTGCCGCCGGTCAATTGCGACAGGCACCCACCTCTCGACGTCATCCTCTGGCTTGACCCGAGGATCTAACGAACCACCACATCAGACGTGGTTGGATCCTCGGGTCAAGCCCGAGGATGACGTCGAGGGTGTGGCGGACCTTCCAACGTGCCCGCTGGCGGCAATGCCGCCGGCACTTCTGCAAATCCACAGAAAGGCTCCCCATGGTGACGGTCAGACTCATCGGCGTCAGCGACAAGAAGGACAGACCGCCCCGCAGCTTCGCGCTGCCGCAAAAACTCGTCTCCTATGTGCAGGCTGCCCCGCTTTTCCTGATCCTCGGCTTTTTCCTGGCTCTGCCGATCCTGATGATCGCCGTCGTCAGCTTCTGGGATTACGATTTTGCCCAGATGTATCCTGATTTCGTGACCTTCAATTACAGCGAGACACTGGGATCGTGGGTCACCTGGCAGACCTATCTAAATACGCTGAAATATGCAGCGATGGTCTGGGCCATCACACTGTTCTGCGGTTTCTGGGTGGCTTATTTCCTCGCCTTTCACATCCGCACCACCACCATGCAGATGGTGCTGTTCCTTGTCTGCACCGTGCCCTTCCTGACGTCCAACATCATCCGCATGATTTCGTGGATACCCGTTCTGGGGCGAAACGGTCTCGTCAACAGCGCGCTGGTCGGCACCGGCATCATCCCCGAGCCGATCGAATGGCTGCTCTATTCCGATTTCGCCGTGGTGCTGGCCATGGTGCATCTCTATACGCTGTTCATGGTCACGCCGATCTTCAACACGCTGATGCGCATCGACAAATCCTTGATCGAGGCGGCGCGCGACGCTGGTGCGACCGGCTGGCAGACGCTCACCAATGTCATCATCCCGCTCGCAAAACCCGGCATGGCGATCGGCAGCATCTTCGTTGTCACCCTGGTCATGGCCGATTTTTCCACGGTTCAGGTCATGTCGGGCGGCCAAAGCGCCTCGGTGGCGCTGATGATGAAGAACCAGATGTCGCTGCTGCAATATCCGGCCGCTGCCGCCAATGCCGTCATCCTGCTCGTCCTCGTTCTCCTGATGGTCGCGGGCATCCTGCGCATCGTCGATATCCGCAAGGAGCTTTGATTATGCACCGGGAAAAACGCGGCCGCGAATTCTATATCCTCGCTTTCTTTTTCGCCCTCTTCGTGCTGTTCCTTTACGGCCCGTTGTCGGCCATCCTCATCCTCGCCTTCCAGGGGCCGAACGGAGGCCTGACGTTCCCGCTGAACGGCGTCTCGCTGCACTGGTTCGGCAATCTCTTCGAACAGCAGGCAGTCGGCGATTTCGGCGGATCGTTCCGCCGTTCCTTCGCTCTCGGCCTGATGGTCATGGTCGTAACCGTGCTCGTCTCGCTGCTGGCAGGCCTTGCCTTCCGTCGCAAATTCATCGGCGCGACGCCGCTGTTTTATCTGTCGGTCGCCAGCCTGGTGGTGCCTTCCATCATCATATCCCTTGGCATTGGCGTTTTGTTTCAGCAGCTTGGGCTTGAGCCTTCATGGTATACATCAGCTTTTGGCGCGCATCTGACCTGGACGTTGCCCTTCGGCGTTCTCATCATGCTCGCCGTCTTCAACCGGTTTTCGCCGTCCTATGAGGAAGCGGCGCGCGATCTCGGTGCGTCCTCATGGCAGACCTTCGCCCATGTGGTGCTGCCGATGATCGCGCCGAGCCTCATCGGTGTCGGCCTCTTCGGGTTCACGCTTTCCTACGACGAGTTCGCCCGCACGCTGATGACGTCTGGCACCTACAACACGTTGCCGCTGGAAATCTACGGCATGACCACCAATGTCACGACCCCTGTGCTTTATGCGCTCGGCGCCGTTACCACCCTGTTTTCCTTCCTGGTGATTGCGGCCACGCTTGGCCTGATCGTCACACTCAATCGACGCCATTCGCGCGGATGAAGAAACCCAAGATGCGCATTCTCGTCATCAATCCCAATACAACGCAGTCCATGACCGCGACCATCGCCGACGCCGCGACACGGGTGGCGGGCCGCGATACGGAAATCCTCGCCGTCACCTCTTCCATGGGGCCTGTCTCCATCGAAGGTTATTACGACGAGGTATTCGCGGTGCCCGGCCTTCTGCTGGAGCTTGCCAAGGCTCCGGTGCTGCGCGTCGACGCGGCGATCATCGCCTGTTTCGATGATACCGGGCTTGATGCGGCCCGGGCTCTTGCAGATATTCCCGTCATCGGCATCTGTGAGGCGGCGGTTTCCGCCACGGCCTTCATCGCGCAGAAATTCACCATCGTCACGACGATGGAACGGTCCCGGCTGCCGCTCGAACATCTCGTCCATCGCTATGGCATGTCTTCCCGCTGCAATGTCCGCGCCGCCGACATTCCGGTACTGTCGCTGGAAGAGGCGGGTTCGAATGCACGCGAAAGGCTGCGGGAGGAAATTTCGCTGGCTCTGAGGCAGGATCGTGCCGAGGCGATCGTGCTCGGCTGCGCCGGCATGGCCGACCTGACGGCGGAACTCCGCGCCGAATTCGGCGTCCCTGTCATTGACGGCGTCGCAGCAGCCGTCAAACAGGCGGAAGCACTGGTATCCATGGGGCTCTCCACCGCCAAGCGCGGTGCTTATGCCACGCCGGTCGCCAAGCCCTATCGCGGATTGCTGGACATGTTTCAGCCGGGCAGGAGCGGCGGGATGCCGGAGGGCGGCTGAAGCGTTTCCCGGTCCGGTTCACACGGTGCTGATTTCGCAAGGCCCTTCATATCCCTGTCGTAATAGTGTCTGATACCCTCGGCGTTTCAGTGCGGACGATGTGTATGCGCAGCCGTCATACGCTTAGGGAGCTATCGTTGAATTCCTCGACACCCACGATTTCGAACGACACCGCGCGTCACAAAATCGGAACGCCCGGCGAAGTTTTCGCGGCCTTTCTGAAGCTCGGGGTCACGTCCTTTGGCGGCCCCATCGCTCATCTCGGTTATTTTCGCGATGAGCTGGTCGTCCGGCGCAAATGGGTCGATGAAGCCGGTTATGCGGACCTCGTGGCGCTCTGCCAGTTTCTGCCCGGTCCCGCTTCCAGCCAGGTGGGCTTTGCGCTCGGGCTGCTGAGGGCAGGGCCGCTCGGGGCGCTGGCCGCCTGGACGGCGTTTACGCTGCCATCTGCCATTCTTCTCGTCGCTTTCGCAATGGTCGCCGCATCCATCGAAGGCCCCGTCGGCACCGGACTGCTGCATGGATTGAAGATCGTCGCTGTTGCCGTGGTCGCCCAGGCGGTATGGGGAATGGCAAAAAGCCTCTCACCGGATCGTGAGCGCGCGACCATCGCGATGGCCGCCATCGTCTGTGTCGTGTTCATCGCCGGCGCTTTCGGGCAAATCCTGGCGCTTTGCGCCGGAGCGCTCGCCGGGCTCGTCTTCTGCCGCGCCGCCTCGGCGGGGTCGACCAGCCATCTTGCCTTCCGCGTGTCGAAACGCGTGGGATATGTTTCGCTTGCGGCTTTTGCCCTTCTTCTCTTTCTGCTGCCGGTTCTTGCGGCGGGCGCGGCCTGGCAGGGGCTCTCCTTGTTTGACGCCTTCTATCGGGCCGGCGCGCTGGTCTTCGGAGGCGGCCACGTGGTGTTGCCTCTTCTGCAATCCGAAGTCGTCGCCTCAGGCTGGGTCACCAGGGATGCCTTCATTGCCGGCTATGGCGCAACGCAGGCCGTGCCCGGTCCGCTCTTCACTTTTTCTGCTTATCTCGGCGCGGTGGCGGGCCCTCAGCCGAACGGCGTGGCGGGCGCAGCCATCGCTCTCGTCGCCATCTTCCTGCCCGGCATGTTGCTTCTCGTCGGCGCACTTCCTTTCTGGGAGGGTTTTCGCCGGCATCCTCTGGCGCAGGCGGCCATGCGAGGTGCCAATGCCGCGGTGGTCGGCATATTGGGCGCGGCGCTTTATGATCCCGTCTGGACCAGCGCCGTCTTCACCCCCAGGGATTTTGCACTGGCGCTTGCGGGTTTCATCCTGCTGACGGTCTGGAAAGCGCCGCCATGGGTCGTCGTTCTTCTTTGCGCGGCCGGCGGCGTGGCGCTCGCCCTCGTGTAAAGGCTTCAGGCAGTGCCGATGCTGTCGAACAGCCAGTCGGAAAAGACCTGCATGGCTGGGGTCGGCGGTTTCGATTGCAGCCGGGTCAACCAATAGCTTCCGAGCGATATGGTGACGGGAAAAGGTTGGACGACCGCTCCGGAAGCCAGATGCCGTGAAAACATCGACGGCGGCGCCAGCGCGACACCGAGCCCTTGCAGGGCGGCCTCCATCATCCCGAGCGACGTGTCGAAGACAATGCCGGCATTGACCTGTGCGGCCGGCGTGACGCCCGCCGCCGCAAACCAGCTGCTCCATTCATCGGCGCGGTAACTGCGCAGCAATGTCGCTTCCATCAGGTCGGCCGGCGCTTTCAGCGTTTCCGCCAGTTTCGGCGTGCACAGCGGCGAAAGCGGCGCGTCGAAGAGACGAAACGCATCCGTGCCGTGCCACGAGCCCTGACCGAAACGAATGGCAAAATCGAGCCCCTCTGCCGCCATATCCACCCGGTTGTTGTTAGTGGACACCCTGACGTCAATAAAGGGGTGGCGCTTCTGAAACGCCTGCAGGCGCGGCAGCAGCCAGCCGACCGCGAAGGTGCCGACAACGCCGAGAAACAGCAGTTCGCGCACCTGCCCGGCCTCGATGCGGTCAAGCGTCGTTGCCATCTGGTCGAAGGAACTGGTCACCGTCGGCAGCAGGGCTTCGCCTTCCGCAGTTATCTTCAGGCCGCGCGGGAGACGTTGAAAAAGCGCGACGCCCAGCCGCTTTTCCAGTCCCTTGACCTGCTGGCTCACAGCGGCCTGCGTCACGCAAAGTTCGATCGCCGCGCGGGTAAAGCTCAGATGCCGCGCGGAAGCTTCGAACGCGCGCAGACCGTTCAGGGGAAGAAATTGACGGACCATTCGAGACCTAGATTTTCTTGTGTCTCCTCCGAGATATCATGATTTGTTCGTGCAATGTAGGGCGGCTAAACGTCTTTCGCGCTGGCTGGGGAAACGCCTGATATCCACCTGAGGTTTTGGAGACGCGACAGATGAATTTTCACCGCAGACATATCGTATGGACGGCCATGCTTTCGGCGATCCTCCTCACGCCGGCTCTGGCCGCCGACGAGGCGAGGCTGAAGGCGATAACGGATGCGGCGATCAAGCCCATCATGGAAAAGAACGGCATACCCGGGCTTGCGGTCGGCATCAGCGTCGATGGAGAGAGTTACATTTTCACTTACGGCGCGATGTCAAAAAGCACCGGCCAGCCGGTGACGGCTGAAACGCTGTTCGAACTCGGCTCCATCAGCAAGACATTCACGGCTATTCTTGCGACCTACGCCGAGGCGAACGGGCATTTGTCGCTGTCCGGCAGGGTCAGGGATTATCTTCCGGGCATGAAGGGCACCGCTTTCGGTGACGTTACATTGACGCATCTCGGCACCCACACCGCAGGCGGCTTTCCGCTACAGGTGCCTGACAATGTCAAAACGGAAACGCAGCTGCTGGCTTATCTCAAGAGCTGGAAGCCTTCTTACGGCGCCGGAACGCACAGGACCTACGCCAATCCCAGCATCGGCATGCTACATCACGGCAAAGGCGATGGGGCAGGGCTACGACGCCGCCATGCAGGACACGCTCTTTCCCGCGCTCGGCCTGAAGGACACGTTCACGGTCGTTCCCCAGGCGAAGTTGGCCAATTATGCACAGGGCTACACGCGAAACGACGAGCCGGCCCGCCTGACGCCGGGCATTCTCTCTTCGGAAGCCTATGGCGTCAGATCGACGGCGACAGACATGATCCGCTTCGTCAACGCGAATCTGGGGCTTGAAAAGCTGGACGGCAAGATCCGGCAGGCGATCGCAAGCACCCATACCGGTTATTTCGCGGTCGGCGCCATGACGCAGGATCTCGTCTGGGAGCAATATGCCCAGCCTGTCGCCTTGAAGACGCTTGTCCAGTCCAATTCCGGCGCTCTTCTCAAAACCGTTCCGGTGCAGGAAATCGCGCCGCCCCTGAAGCCCGGACAGGATGTCTTCGTCAACAAGACGGGTTCCACCAATGGTTTTGGCGCCTATGTCGCCTTCATCCCTCAACGGAAACTCGGCATCGTCATACTGGCCAACAAAAACTATCCCAATGAGGATCGTGTCACGGCGGCCGTTGAGATTTTGACGGCTGTCGACAAGGCGGACTGATATCCGCTCGATGCTTCCTTGCCGTGCCGGCGCGGGGCGCACTCCCGCCGGCGCCAAACGCATTTCGATCCCGCCGCCCGGATGACAGCGAGAACCAATCGCGCTACCGGAGAAAAGATACGCCGGCCACCGATTCGATCTCGGCCAACCGCGCTTATCATCAAAAGGCAACTCTTTTTGCGCGGCTGCGATCTGCGACGGAAAAACCGTCAGTCTCGCGCCGGGCGGTTCGTGGGGGACGACGATGAGCGACACGGGTGGTTATTTTCCTCGCTGGCGATTGAAAACCGAAGGGCGCATCATGCCGGATGAGCGATTGCCCGCCGGGCAGACCGCGGTGCTCGGGTTGCAGCACGTCGTGGCCATGTTCGGCTCCACGGTTCTCGCGCCGCTGATCATGGGCTTCGATCCGAATGTATCGATCCTGTTTTCCGGTATTTCCACGCTGATCTTCTTCATCGCCGTTGGCGGTCGCGTGCCGAGCTATCTTGGTTCATCCTTCGCCTTCATCGGCCCCGTTCTGGTGGCGACCGGGGCGGCGGCGGGCGCGGCAAGCCCGAATATCGCGCTTGCGCTCGGCGGCATCATCGCTGCGGGCGTGCTTTATGCACTGATTGGCGTGATCGTCATGATTGCCGGTCATAACTGGATCGAGCGGCTGATGCCGCCGGTCCTGACGGGGGCCATCGTCGCCGCCATCGGCCTCGTGCTCGCGCCTATCGCGATAGCCAGCGCCTCCGGCTCCGGCCCTGGCAATCCCGATGGCGACCAGCTATCGCGATGGATTGCCATTCTGACGGTCACCTCGGTCGGTGCGATTGCCGTCTATGCGCCCGGAATGGCGCGGCGCTTGCCGATCCTCATCGGCGGCGCGATCGCCTATCTCGCCTATCTCTTGGTGGCGAACGGTCTCGGCCTCGGCAAACCGGTTGATTTTTCAGGCGTCGCCGCCGCAGCCTGGTTCGGATTGCCAACCTTCACCACGCCGGTCTTTTCCGCGTCGGCAATCGCACTCATAGCTCCGGTCGTCGTCATCCTCGTGGCGGAAAATCTCGGGCACATCAAGGCAATCGGCGCGATGACCGGCAGGAACCTCGATCCCTACCTCGGTCGGGCCTTTATCGGCGACGGCATCGCGACCATCTTCTCCGGCGCCTTTGGCGGAACCGGCATGACCACCTATGCAGAGAACATGGGCGTCATGGCGATAACCCGCATCTTCTCGACGCTCGTTTTCATTGTCGCGGCTTTGGTGGCCATCCTCCTCGGCTTTTCGCCGAAGTTTGGCGCGCTGATACAGACGATACCCGGGCCGGTCATCGGCGGCCTGTCCGTCGTCGTCTTCGGCCTCATCGCGGCAACCGCCGGGCGCATTTGGGTGGAAAACAAGGTCGACTTTTCCGAGCCACGCAACCTCATCACGGTGGGTATCGCCCTTGTTCTGGGGGCAGGAAATTTCAAGCTGAATGTGGGCGGATTCACGCTCGATGGCATCGGCACGGCCACAATCGGCGCCATCGCCTTTTATCATCTGCTCGGCCTCGGCAAGCCGTCGCAGGGACGATAAGGCGGGGAGTGCCGGCGCGACCTGGCGGCGAAGATGTGGGATGGGCGAAATATCGCGCATCCCCGCGCTTACAGGCATGCGACATCTTGTCAGCGGCCCCCGGTTGGCGTAGTCGAAACCGACAGAAACCCGGGGGCGACCAGCACTACCGTTTGGTGGCGCTGTGTTCGGCTCCATAGACATCATGACGTTGGGATTGCGATGAACCTTTACTTGGATTACCTGGCTGAAATCAAAAGCAGAGAACCACAGGGACTTGCGCCCAAGCCGATCGATGACGGTGCGTTGACCGCCGAAATCATCGAACTGATCAAGGATGCAGGCAGCGAACACCGCGCCGATGCCCTGAAGTTTTTCATTTATAACACATTGCCGGGAACCACGAGCGCCGCCGGTGTGAAGGCTGCGTTTCTGAAGCAGATCATCCTCGGCGACGTCATCGTCCCCGAGATCACCCCGACCTTCGCGCTGGAGCTGCTGTCGCACATGAAGGGCGGCCCGTCGATCAAGGTGCTGCTCGACATCGCGCTCGGCAACGATGCCGCAATCGCCACCAAGGCGGGTGAAGTGCTGAAGACCCAGGTCTTCCTTTACGATGCCGACATGTTCCGCCTGCGTGATGCCTACAAGGCCGGCAACGCGATTGCGCGGGACGTGCTTGAAAGCTACGCCAAGGCCGAATTCTTCACCAAGCTTCCCGATGTCGAGGACGAGATCAAGGTCGTCACCTTCATCGCCGCCGAAGGCGATATTTCGACCGACCTCCTGTCGCCGGGCAATCAGGCGCATTCGCGCTCCGACCGCCAGCTGCACGGCCAGTGTATGATCTCGCCGGAAGCGCAGGCGCAAATCGTCGCGCTGCAGAAGCAGCACCCCGACAAGCGGGTGATGATGATCGCCGAAAAGGGCACGATGGGCGTTGGCTCCTCGCGCATGTCGGGCGTCAATAACGTGGCGCTGTGGACCGGCAAGCAGGCCAGCCCCTACGTGCCCTTCGTCAACTATGCCCCCATCGTTGCGGGCACCAACGGCATTTCGCCGATTTTCGCCACCACCGTCGACGTGACGGGTGGCATCGGCATCAATCTGAAGAACTGGGTGAAGAAGCTCGGCGAAGACGGCAAGCCGATCCTCAACAATGACGGCAACCCCATCCTTGAGCAGAAATATTCTGTCGAGACCGGCACGGTCCTCAAGATCGACGCCAAGAATCGCAAGCTGCGGGACGAAAACGGCACCGAGCTGGTCGATCTCGCTTCGTCCTTCACGCCCCAGAAGATGGAATTCATGAAGGCTGGGAGCTCCTATGCCATCGTCTTCGGCAAGAAGCTCCAGACTTTTGCCGCTGAAACGCTTGGCGTCGAGGCGACCCCTGTCTTTGCACCGAACAAGGAAATTTCGATCGAAGGCCAGGGCCTCACCGCCGTCGAGAAGATCTTCAACCGCAACGCCGTTGGCGTGACGCCTGGCAAGGTCCTGCACGCCGGCTCCGACGTTCGCGTCAAGGTCAACATCGTCGGTTCGCAGGATACGACCGGCCTGATGACCGCGCAGGAACTGGAAGCGATGGCGGCCACCGTCATTTCGCCGCTGGTGGACGGCGCCTATCAGTCTGGCTGCCACACGGCGTCCGTCTGGGACAAGAAGGCTCAGGCCAACACGCCGAAGCTCATGGCCTTCATGCACAATTTCGGCGTCATCACCGGCCGTGATCCGAAGGGCGTCTATCACTCCATGACGGACGTGATCCACAAGGTGGTGAACGACATCACCGTTGATGACCGGGCAATCATCATCGGCGGCGACAGCCACACCCGCATGTCCAAGGGCGTCGCCTTCGGTGCGGACTCCGGCACCGTCGCTTTGGCGCTCGCCACGGGCGAGGCGACCATGCCGATCCCGCAATCGGTCAAGGTCACCTTCAAGGGAACGATGCAGCCCTACATGGACTTCCGCGACGTGGTGCACGCAACGCAGGCGCAGATGCTGCAGCAGCACGGCGACAACGTGTTCCAGGGCCGTATCATCGAAGTCCATCTCGGAACACTGCTTGCCGACCAGGCTTTCACCTTCACCGACTGGACGGCCGAGATGAAGGCCAAGGCGTCGATCTGCATTTCCGAAGACGAAACGCTGATCGAGTCGCTGGAGATCGCCAAGTCGCGCATCCAGATCATGATCGACAAGGGCATGGACAATGCCGCACAGACGCTTAAAGGCCTGATTGCGAAGGCGGATCAGCGTATTGCGGAAATCCGTTCCGGTGAAGTTCCAGCATTGAAGCCTGACGCGAACGCGAAATATTTCGCTGAAGTCGTCGTCGATCTCGATGTCATCAACGAACCGATGATCGCCGACCCGGACGTCAACAACAACGACGTTTCGAGACGCTACACGCACGATACGATCCGTCCGGTTTCCTATTATGGCGCTACCAAGAAGGTCGATCTCGGCTTCGTCGGCTCGTGCATGGTGCATAAGGGCGACGTGAAGATCGTCGCGCAGATGCTGCGCAACATCGAAAAGACCGAAGGCAAGGTCGAATTCAAGGCGCCGCTCGTCGTTGCCGCGCCGACCTACAACATCATCGACGAGCTGAAGGCGGAAGGGGATTGGGAAATCCTCCAGAAATATTCCGGCTTCGAATTCGATGACATCAACCCGAAGACAACGAACCGGACCGAATACGAAAACATCCTCTATCTGGAACGCCCGGGCTGCAACCTGTGCATGGGCAACCAGGAAAAGGCAGCCAAGGGTGACACGGTTCTGGCAACTTCGACGCGTCTCTTCCAGGGCCGTGTCGTTGAAGACAGTGCCGAAAAGAAGGGTGAATCGCTTCTGGCCTCAACACCGGTCGTGGTGCTGTCCGCCATTCTCGGCCGTACGCCGAGCATCGAGGAGTATCGTTCCGCCGTCGAGGGCATCGATCTGACGAAGTTCGCTCCGCCGAAGACGACGCCGATCGATTCGCAGTCGGTGCATTATTAATCCGCAATACCGCCTGCATCTGGATGCGGGACGGTGCGGTGAATGAAAGAGGGCGGCGGGGAGATATTCCCGCTGCTCTTTTTGTATTGGCCCTTGTCGCTGGCCCGCCGGGTCTTGAGCATTATCAAGACAATAGCCGTCTGCGGCATGCCGAATTGTCAGCACTTGCATGGCAAGGGTAACACTTCGTTTAGTTGTTTTGTGAAATCTAAAATACGCAGGTTCCAAGGTTTTATCGGTGGAGCCGGTAGAACAAGCGGACCCGTCACGACCTGCCCTGCGGTTCGAAAAAGGCACCCGCTTGTCGCCCTATGAGGAGGGGCAACAGCTACCCGCGATGTTTCATCATATGGTTCCCCCGGCCACCCGTGCGGCGGCAGGAGGAGCGCTTGCCTTGAGGCCGTTCATGTCATTCCTGAAGAATACCAAGATAAAAACGAAGGTCGTTTTTGTCATCTCGCTGATGAGCCTGATGTCGCTTTCCGGCATAAGCTATGTCAGCCTGCAATATAAAAGCACCGATAATGTCTATAGTGATTTCATCGGCCACGAGGCCCTTGCTGCGGTGCTGAACGCCAGAACAAGCGGAAATCTCAATGCGCTCGGCATGCAGATGCTTCGCGCCAGCCTCAACGATCCGGCCAGCAGCGATTTCGAAGCGGCCGTAAAGACCTTCAGGGCAGATCGCAAGCAGCTCGAGGAACGCCAGAACAAGATTATGGAACTCGTGCCGGCCCGCACGGACGCCGCGCGGGACATCCTCAAGGGTGTTGTCGAAGTCGAGGAAATCGGCAATCAGGTCATTTCCCTCATGCAGGCAGGACAACGGGCCGAAGCCCAGCAGATGGCGCTTAACGTCCTGCGGAAAATCACCGAGGTTTCGCCGAAAATCAGTGCGGGTAACGAACAGCTCATCCAGGTCATGAATGAGGGCCGGGAGCGCCTTACCGCAAGCACGAATACGACGATCTGGACGGGTGTTGTCACACTCGCACTCATGTCTCTGGCCGTGATCGCGCTTGGCCTGCTCATCTCGTCCCGCGGCATTACCACGCCGATTGCACGCCTTCGCGCCCGCATGGAAGCGCTGGCGGCTGGGGATACTGCAAGCGAAATCGTCGGCATGGATCGCAAGGATGAAGTTGGTCAGATGGCCGCCACCGTTCAAGCGTTCCGCGAAAGCGCAGTGGAGCGCCTGCGGCTCGAGGCTGAAACGGACGCGAACCGGTCCATGTCCGAAAAGGATCGGATCGAGCGGGAGAAACAGAAGGCGCAGGAAGCCGCCGACGTTCAGTTTGCGGTCAACAATCTTGCCACCGCGCTTTCGAAGATCGCCGAAGGCGATGTCACTTACCGCATAGCGCAGCCGTTTGTGCCGAGCCTGGACGGTATTCGCGGCGACTTCAACAGGGCCGCGGAACAGCTGCAGTCGACGCTCAACCAGGTGGCGCAGAATGCCCGTGGCATCGATTCCGGCGCAAACGAAATCCGCGCAGCGGCCGACGATCTGGCGAAACGGACGGAGCAGCAGGCTGCGGCGGTAGAGGAAACCGCTGCGGCGCTGGAAGAGATCACCACGACGGTGAAGGATTCGACCAAACGGGCGCAGGAAGCGGGACACCTCGTCAGCCGCGCGAAGATCGGCGCCGAAAGATCCGGAGACGTGGTGCAGAAGGCCGTTGCCGCGATGGAACAGATCGCGACATCCGCGAATGAGATTTCCAATATTATCGGCGTTATCGATGAGATTGCCTTCCAGACCAACCTTCTGGCACTGAATGCCGGGGTGGAGGCTGCCCGTGCGGGCGAGGCGGGCAAGGGCTTCGCCGTTGTCGCGCAGGAGGTTCGCGAACTGGCGCAGCGTTCCGCAGGCGCCGCCAAGGAGATCAAGAACCTGATCACGACCTCGAACGGTCAGGTCCAGCAAGGCGTGCAGCTCGTCGGAGAGACCGGCAAGGCATTGGAACTGATCGTCACGGAAGTGCAGGAGATCAACCGCCACGTGGCGGCGATTGCGGAATCGGCACAGGAACAGTCCTCCGGTCTCCAGCAGATCAATACGGCCGTGAACCAGATGGACCAGGACACCCAGAAGAACGCCGCAATGGTGGAGGAGAGCACCGCGGCGAGCCACGGACTCGCACGCGAGGCGTCGTCGCTCAACCGGCTGATCGCCCAGTTCAAGCTGTCTGAAGCCGGTTACAGCGAGGCTTCCGCGCCCGTGCGAACCGCTTCGTCGGCCGACAGACCGGCGACCTCACCGGCCCGCGCCCTTGGCGGCCGGATCAGGGCGGCGTTCTCCGGCAACGCGGCACTGAATACGACAACGGATAATTGGGAGGAGTTCTGATACCCACTCTGCCTTCACGCCCTCCATGGCGCTGAAAGCACTATTCCAGACAGGGGCACCGGGGTCGGGTTTTTAGCCTGAGCCCGGTGTTCTGCTTTTCGGGACGGATCAGCCTGCCACTGCGCCGTGGCTATTCGTTGCCATTCGTCGTCATGTTGGTAAGGTTTGCCGCCATTGGGGCGGTGCCTGGGAGGGGAAGACATGATCGCAGCCTATATTGATGAATTCATCATGTTCTGCGTCGGCCTCTGGATGACGCTGGTGGGGTTCGGATATCTGTCCCTGTCGGGAAATCCAGCCCACCGGCCACCGGTGGCGCGTCACTTCAAGTGGATGGGCCCCATGCTGCTTATGATCGCGCTCATTCTGGCCATCGCTTCCTGATCTTTGAAGGTTGTCGTGTGGCGGCACTTTGCCTTTGGCTCGTTTTGCGGTAACAGGGGGCCATGATCAAAGCATCGAGTACCACCTGCATCTAGCTCCCGCCGCAGCGCGAGGAGCATCGGACGAGAAGCCAGCCGGCTTTTCGCCTGGTGTCGGCTTGCCGCAAGGCAAGCGAAAGCGAAGACATGCAGTGAGATTACTCAATGGAAAACTATTTCGAAAGCCCGTTCCGGGGCATCACGCTCGACAAGCAGGTAAAGAACCCAAACCTCCTGGTCGGAAAATACAGCTATTATTCCGGCTATTATCACGGCCACAGCTTTGAAGATTGTGCCCGTTATCTGTTGCCGGATGAGGGCGCGGACAGGCTGGTGGTGGGGAGCTTCTGCTCGATAGGTTCGGGCGCAGCCTTCATCATGGCGGGCAATCAGGGCCATCGCAATGAGTGGATCAGCACCTTTCCCTTCTTCTTCATGCCCGAGGTGCCGGAATTCGAGAATGCCGCAAACGGCTATCTGCCGTCCGGCGATACAGTCATCGGCAATGATGTCTGGATAGGCTCGGAAGCTGTCATCATGCCCGGTGTTACCATAGGCGACGGCGCCGTGATTGGAACGCGTGCGCTGGTGACGAAAGATGTCGAACCTTACGCTATCGTCGGTGGCAATCCCGCGAAAACGATCCGCAAGCGTTTCGACGACGACTCGATCGAGCTGCTTCTGGAGATGAAGTGGTGGGATTGGCCGGCGGACCGGCTGAAAGCCGCGATGCCACTCATGACCAGCGGCAATGTTGCGGAGCTTTACCGGTTCTGGCGGTCGGATAGCGCCCAGCCGTAAACGAACGGCCGGCCCGTCTCATCGAGGCGGGCCGAGCCTTTCCGAGGGCCGGACATGTGGGTCAGCGTCGCCGTCAGTAAGCGGTGTAGTCAGCCCCGGATGAACGACCAAGACGGCTCCGTATCATCCTGCAAATCCATCCTGTGGAGACATCACGGCGGATTTCATAGTGATCAAGCCGCCGAATGAGGTCGCGCTGTGCGTGATCGCAGACGCCGGAGCCGGACTTCCATATGTCTCCTCGCCTGAATGTCGCCTCGCCTGACGGCGACCGACATCCCTTCCACCCACGCCGTAATCGCGCCGTCATTGTCTCCCAACCGTGCACGGCATTCGCCGAGTTCTGCCCATACCGCCGAATAGTCGGGATCCTGCCGGATAGCCTCCTGCAGGTGATGCGCGGCATTTTCGAACTGCCCCGCTGCCGCCAGAGCCTTCGCGATTGAAAAGCGCAGAAGGGGACTGTCCCTCCCGTCTTCCAGCATCTTCATGAGTTTTGTTATCATCGTTGTCCCGGAGCAATGGTGAAACACCATGTATCGGTACGATCTCAAGCGCAGTTGAGGTCAAGCGGTATTTGGCGCGCTCTTCCTGCATGGGTCGTCATGCGAACGCGTCCGATGACGACGCTCGCCCTCCGTCAGGCTACGTCGCATCTCTCGCCATCGCCGTTGAAATGACCACAGCCTGTGAGTTAAAGCACGGATGTCCCTTAGGACGGACACGATTCCCCAGAATTATGGGTTTGCATGATCCCCGTCGCATTGCCCTCCGTCGAAGCGTTGCTTCTCCTTGCCTTCTTTCTCATCACGACCCTTGTGTGGGGCGTCTGGTCACTACGCTCCTGGCCGCAAAGGCCTGATCCGGGAATTGCCGTCGAGTTGCGCGACCTTCATCTTTCCTATGGTGCTCATGATATTCTCAAAGGCGTCGACCTTGCCGTGCGCGAAGGGACGACGACGGCGCTGGTCGGGCCGAGCGGCTCGGGGAAGACCACCCTGCTGCGCTGCGTCAACTATCTCGCCACTCCGGTGGCCGGGGAGGTATGGGTGGACGGCGAACTGGTCGGTTGCGAGGAACGCGGCGGGCGGCTCTACCCGGCCAGCGAGCGTGTTCTGCGCGGTCATCGCCGGCGTACGGGAATGGTTTTCCAGCGGTTCAATCTGTTCGCCAACCTGACCGCGCTTGCCAATGTCGCCTTTGCCCCGGTTTCCGCGGGGCTTTGCAGTCACGCCGAAGCGCGGGACAGGGCGAGCGGGCTTCTCACCAGGGTCGGGCTTTCGCATCGGGAAAATGCTTTACCCTCGCAGCTTTCCGGTGGTCAGCAGCAGCGGGTCGCCATCGCGCGTGCCCTCGCCATGCAGCCGAAAGTCATGCTCTTCGACGAGGCGACATCGGCGCTCGATCCCGAATTGTCGCGTGAGGTTCTGGCGGTGATGCAGGAACTGGCCGGGGCCGGAATGACCATGCTGGTGGTCACCCATGAAACCGGTTTTGCCCGGACGGTAGCCGACGACATCGTTTTCATGGAGGCCGGACGGATGGTTTCCCAGGGGTCGCCGGAGACGATGTTCTCCGACGATGCACCCGAACGCGTCCAGCGCTTTTTCCGCCATGCCCGGCAATAGGCTCACTGACTGAAAGGACAGGATAGGATGTTTGATCTTGTGATACGCGGGACGCTGGCGCTTCCCGACGGGGCTCTGCCCGGAGGCTGGATTGCGGTCTCGGATGGCGTCATCCGCGCGATCGGCAATGGTGCAGCGCCCGAAGCTGCAGAGGTTTTCGAGGCGGGCGACGGCATAATCATTCCCGGCGTCATCGACGGGCAGACGCATGCGACGAGCTATGGCGGATTGCCCGGCATCGGGCCGACCACCCGTTCGGCCGTCGCCGGTGGCGTC